>JAOARX010000004.1 GCA_025210345.1 Pelagimonas sp.
GAAGGCGCAACCCAGCGTAAGAAACGCATTGGCCGTGGCCCCGGTTCGGGCAAAGGTAAAATGGGTGGCCGTGGTATCAAAGGTCAGAAATCGCGTTCGGGTGTGGCCATCAATGGCTACGAAGGCGGCCAGATGCCGCTCTACCAACGTCTGCCCAAGCGCGGCTTTAACAAGCCCAACCGCAAGGCATACGCCGTTGTCAACCTTGGCCTGATCCAGAAATTCGTCGATGCAGGCAAGCTCGAAGCCGGTGCGATCAACGAAGAGACACTGGTGTCATCGGGTCTGGTCCGCCGCAAGCTGGACGGCATCCGCGTTCTGGCCAAAGGCGACGTCACCGCAGCCCTGACAATCGACGTGACCGGTGCTTCGGCATCCGCTGTCGAAGCTGTCGAAAAGGCAGGCGGTTCGCTGAAGGTAGCTGCAAAAGCGGCAGCGGCAGAATAACGCCTTGTTAGCGGTCCCTGGGCCGCTTACATATCCTTACAGTTTTCCAATACCGCCGCCCGATGCAGGAAAACGCGTCGTGGCGGCGTTTGCATGAGATAGAGAGACCCGCATGGTATCTGCAGCAGAGCAAATGGCCGCCAACACAAGCTGGGCGGCGCTTGGCAAGGCAACCGACCTGCGTAACCGCATCCTCTTTACCCTTGGCCTTCTGATCGTTTATCGCCTTGGCACCTTTATTCCCGTACCGGGGATTGATGGCGCGGCGCTACGCGAATTCGTAGAGCAAGCGGGTCAGGGCGTGGCTGGCATGGTGTCGATGTTCACCGGCGGGGCGCTTGGCCGCATGGGTATCTTTGCCCTTGGCATCATGCCCTATATCTCGGCCTCGATTATTGTTCAGCTTTTGACGGCCATGGTGCCTGCGCTTGAGCAGCTCAAGAAAGAGGGCGAACAGGGTCGCAAAAAGATCAACCAGTACACCCGCTACGGCACCGTGTTCCTGGCGACGTTGCAGGCCTATGGTCTGGCCGCCAGCCTTGAGGCCGGCGAACTGGCCACCGATCCCGGTTGGTATTTCCGCGCGGCCTGTGTGATCACCCTTGTGGGCGGGACCATGTTCCTGATGTGGCTGGGTGAACAGATCACCGCGCGCGGCATCGGCAACGGTATTTCCCTGATCATCTTCGTCGGCATCATTGCTGAAATTCCCGCCGCCTTGGCGCAATTCTTTGTGCAGGGTCAGTCGGGCGCCATCAGCCCCGCCGTGATCGTAGGTGTCATGGTCATGGTCGTCGTGGTGATCGCCTTTGTTGTCTTTATGGAACGGGCGTTGCGCAAGATCAGCATTCAATACCCCCGCCGTCAGGTTGGGATGAAGATGACCGAAGCGCAGCAAAGCCACCTGCCGGTCAAAGTGAACCCCGCAGGCGTGATTCCCGCGATCTTTGCCAGCTCGCTTTTGCTGTTGCCGACCACGATCGCAACCTTCAGCCAGCAAGGCAGCGGTGGCCCGATCCTGTCGACCATTCTGGCCTATTTCGGCCCGGGACAGCCGTTGTACCTGTTGTTCTTCGCCGCGATGATCGTCTTCTTTGCCTATTTCTACACGTTCAACGTGTCGTTTAAGGTCGATGACGTGGCTGATAACCTTAAAAACCAAAATGGCTTTGTTCCGGGTATTCGTCCCGGTAAGAAAACCGCAGAATATCTTGAATATGTTGTAAATCGTGTCCTGGTGCTTGGTTCCATCTATCTGACAGCGGTGTGTCTCATGCCTGAGATCCTGCGCACGCAGTTCAGCGTTCCGTTCTACTTCGGCGGCACCTCTGTTCTGATTGTAGTCAGCGTTGTGATGGACACCATCCAGCAAGTGCAAAGCCACCTGTTGGCGCATCAGTACGAAGGGCTGATCCAAAAGTCGCAACTGCGCGGCAAGGGTCGTAAAAAACGAGGAGCACCGGCACGCCGAT
Source organism: Pelagimonas sp. (assembly GCA_025210345.1). Taxonomy (GTDB): domain Bacteria; phylum Pseudomonadota; class Alphaproteobacteria; order Rhodobacterales; family Rhodobacteraceae; genus JAOARQ01. The sequence goes on from JAOARX010000004.1 coordinate 1,920, forward strand.
GAACATCATTCTTTTGGGACCGCCGGGGGCGGGTAAAGGGACACAGGCCCAGTTTCTGGTCGAAGAACGCGGTATGGTTCAACTGTCCACCGGTGACATGCTGCGCGAAGCCAAAAGCAGCGGCACGGAAATGGGCAAAAAGGTCGCCGAAGTCATGGACCGCGGTGAGCTTGTGACTGATGAAATCGTCATTGGCCTGATTCGTGAAAAGCTCGAAACCACCGATGCGCCGGGCTATATTTTCGATGGTTTCCCCCGCACGCTTAAACAAGCCGATGCCTTGGGTGATCTCCTGGACGAAATGGGCCGCAAACTGGACGCGGTGATCGAACTGCGCGTCGACGACGAGGCCCTTGTTGGTCGCATCGTCAACCGGGCGGAACAGGCCCGCGCCGCAGGTCAGCCGGTTCGCGCCGATGACAACGAAGAGTCGCTGCGCACGCGTCTGGCTGCCTATTACAAGATGACGTCGCCTCTGGTGGGGTACTACTATGCCAAGGGCATGTATGACCGCGTTGAAGGCATGCGCGAGATGGACGAGGTCCGCGCACAGATCGCGGAAAAGCTGGATCTGTAATCCGATCTTGCATCACGACATTCTAGGCCCTGCTTGGTCAAGCGGGGCCTTTTTCATGTCCTGGATCGCGAGTTTGGGAAAACTGGGTCGCGATTTCCCGAAGGGTGTGCAGCGTATGGGCCCATTCCTGGTATAATCCGGCGAAAGTCTCGGTCAGTTTTGCCCCTTCGGCTTCGGGTATGTCCGCATAACCCATGGACCAATCCTGAAACATGCGCGGGCTTGGCCCCAGGTGCGACATTTCTTGCGTGATGGTGTGGTTTGGGTCTTTGCGTATCCGCGACATGATCCGCGTGACGTGATCATAATCCCCCTCCAGTATCTGTATGAACCGGTTGGGCGCACGCAAAAGAAAGCCCGTTAGGCCCAATTCACGGTTTGCAGACTGGGCTTTCTTCAGAATGTCGAGGTCCGAAACATGACCGCGGGGGTGGGTTGAAATACTGGTGTAGAGTATCTGAAAGCGCATAGGGCTCACCTTGGATTGCAATCGGCTTGTCTGCTCGTAAATCTAATGTGACACAGTTTAGCCGAGCCGCGCACGTTTCTAAAAGCTGTGTTGCAAACCGCATTCTGGTCAACCTGCGCGGGGCAGGCTTGACACCCCTTGGAATATTCCGTACCGACCAACATCTCTTAGTGAGAATCATCTCGCCGGACGGGTCGCACCCGAATGGCAGACCACCTAGACAGCTTATGGCCCGGCGGCGGAATGCCTCCGGCCTCATGTTGTGAAAAAAGGGCCCGGTGCTACGGGCTCGCAACGAAAGGAAGATACACGTGGCTCGTATTGCCGGCGTAAACATCCCGACCAACAAGCGCGTTCCGATCGCGCTGACATATATCACAGGTATCGGCCACACTTCGGCTGCTGCCATCATCGAAGCCGTTGGCATTGACGCATCGCGTCGCGTGAACGAGCTGTCCGACGCCGAAGTTCTGGCGATCCGTGAGCACATCGACGCAAACTACACCGTAGAAGGTGACCTGCGCCGCGAAGTGACCATGAACGTCAAGCGCCTGATGGACTTGGGCTGCTATCGCGGTCTGCGTCACCGTCGCAACCTCCCTGTTCGTGGTCAGCGTACGCACACCAACGCACGCACCCGCAAAGGCCCCGCAAAGGCCATCGCAGGCAAGAAGAAGTAAGGGAGACTATTCGATATGGCACGTGATACTCGCCGTGGCGGCAAGAAAAAGGTCTCCAAGAACATCGCAACTGGTGTTGCGCATGTGAACTCGACCTTCAACAACACCAAAATCCTGATCTCTGACGTTCAGGGCAACGCAATCTCGTGGTCGTCTGCTGGCACCATGGGCTTCAAGGGTTCGCGCAAGTCGACCCCCTATGCCGCTCAGCTTGCTGCTGAAGATGCTGGTAAGAAAGCCCAGGAACACGGCGTCAAGACCCTTGAGGTTGAGGTTCAGGGCCCCGGTTCGGGTCGTGAATCGGCTCTGCGCGCGCTGGCTGCGGTTGGTTTCAACATCACCTCGATCCGTGATGTGACCCCGATCGCGCACAACGGCTGCCGCCCGCCGAAGCGCCGCCGCGTCTGATCAAGCTTGATTTTCTGCCGGGGCCGGGCGTTTGTCTGGCCTCGGTACGTCTTTTCTAACCTCGGGAGTCGGTTCCTATCGGGACATGGGGAATCGGCAAGAATGGAGGGATTTGCATGATCCACAAGAATTGGGCCGAACTGATCAAGCCGACACAGCTTGACATCAAGCCGGGCGCCGATCCGTCGCGCCAGGCCACCATCGTCGCCGAGCCGCTTGAGCGTGGCTTTGGTCTGACGATGGGCAACGCGCTGCGTCGCGTTTTGCTGTCGTCGTTGCAGGGTGCAGCCATCACCAGCGTTCAGATCGACAACGTCCTGCATGAGTTCTCATCGGTTGCTGGTGTGCGTGAAGACGTCACCGACATCGTGCTGAACCTCAAAGGTGTGTCGCTGCGCATGGAAGTGGAAGGCCCCAAGCGCCTGTCCGTTTCGGCCAAAGGCCCCTGTGTTGTCACCGCTGGTGACATCTCGGAATCCGCTGGCATCGAGATCCTGAACCGCGATCACGTGATCTGTCACGTGGACGAAGGCGCCGATGTGTACATGGAATTCACCGTGAACACCGGCAAGGGTTATGTTTCGGCTGACAAGAACAAGCCCGAAGATGCCCCCATCGGTCTGATCCCGATCGACGCGATCTATTCGCCGGTCAAAAAGGTGGCTTACGACGTGCAGCCGACCCGCGAAGGTCAGGTTCTGGACTATGACAAGCTGACCATGAAGGTCGAAACCGACGGTTCCGTGACCCCCGAAGATGCCATCGCATTTGCGGCGCGCATCCTTCAGGACCAGCTGTCGATCTTCGTCAACTTTGACGAACCGGAATCGGCCAGCCGTCAGGATGAAGACGATGGTCTCGAGTTCAACCCGCTTCTGCTCAAGAAAGTGGACGAACTGGAACTGTCCGTACGTTCGGCCAACTGCCTCAAGAACGACAACATCGTTTACATCGGCGATCTGATCCAGAAAACCGAAGCAGAGATGCTGCGCACACCGAACTTTGGTCGCAAGTCGCTGAACGAGATCAAAGAAGTGCTGTCGGGCATGGGTCTGCACCTCGGCATGGATGTCGAAGACTGGCCGCCGGACAACATCGAAGATCTGGCGAAAAAGCTCGAAGACAACTTCTGAGTTGAAGATTTCCTAGGGTGCGTTTAGACGCGCCCTAGCTGCCTTTCGGCGTCGATTCGAATTGGCACAATGATCACCGCATGCGCATCGGGCGGGCATGGAATATGCTTACCGCGTGCCAGGTGATTTTCGGGCCACAGGCCCCAAGGAGAACCGGTGACACGCATCGCTGGTCAGACAAAGCAAAACCGCCCGTAGAGGGCACATATTGGAGTAAGACAATGCGTCACGCAAAAGGCTATCGCCGCCTGAACCGCACCCATGAGCACCGCAAGGCTCTGCTGTCGAACATGGCTGGCTCGCTGATCGAACACGAACAGATCAAAACCACCCTGCCCAAGGCCAAGGAACTCAAGCGCGTCATCGACAAGCTGATCACCCTGGGCAAGCGCGGTGATCTGCACGCGCGCCGTCAGGCCGCTGCGCAGCTGAAAGAGGACAAAGACGTCGCCAAGCTGTTCGAAGTTCTCGGCCCCCGCTACGCCGAGCGTCAGGGTGGCTATTGCCGCGTCCTGAAGGCTGGCTTCCGTTACGGTGACATGGCGCCCATGGCAATCATCGAACTGGTTGACCGCGATGTCGACGCCAAAGGTAAAGCTGACCGCGAGCGCGTTGCCGCAGAAGAAGCTACCGCCGAAGAATAAGATCCAACTGGATCCGTCACAGAACGTGACAGAAAGCCCCGTCGTTCTCGGCGGGGCTTTTGCTATGGTTCAACCATGCATTTACATCGTTCTTCCGGCGTCCATTATCGGCGTAGCGATGAACGTTTTGCTGGCCGAGGCGGCGATCCTGTTTGGACTCGGCGCATCAAAGCGCACACCGGCCCGTCGACATTGGATCTAGACCAATCCTCTGGCTTTGCGTTTGATGTGGCGTTCATAGATGATTCGCGCGACGATGTGTTTGTAGCCCCAGCTTAGGATTTGAAACAGGCCGGGCACGCGGCTGATTCGGGCCAGCCAACGGTATTTGGGCATCTGTTCCCACAGCACCACCATGGCCTCGTATCCGATATATAGCTTGCCGTCGTGCACCACATGCAAAAGGCGGGTGGCTTCGTCTTCGGTTACGCCCCACTCGTCCAAACCTGATTGGGTCAGGTCATCAAAGGCGATGGGCAGGTCTGTTTGCTCAGAATAGGCCGCATAGGTGCACATTTCAGAATTGCAGACAGGACAATCCCCATTATAGAGCGCGCGGGTTTTGGCGGTTTCTGAGGGCATGGCTGACTCCTTTCACCTATCCAAAAGCTAAGCGCGAAGGACATGTTTTCCAGTGGTGGAATGTCGCATCCAAATGGTTGGCGGCAATCCCGCATAGGGCCATCGCCTGCCAGGCTAACGTGGTGTGGTTTGGCGCCGGGTGGCGGGGTCATGGGCGTGCCGCGAATCCCGCCGACGCCGAAAGGCAGATTGCCATCCCATTGAAAATAAACAAATCTATTCCATCGACAGCCATGGGCTTATGCACTAGCGTTCTGCGCATGACCCAGACTTATGCCTCATTTTGGTATTTCTATTTTCCGAAGCCTCAGGCGGTCGGCCGGGTCTGCGCGTGAATTAAACGCCTTTCAGATACCACACCAACCGCCCCCCAACGGGCGGTTTTTTTAGGTCCGCTCACCGGGGAAGACACCCAAAGGACCAATCCAATGACCAACACTGACAATCTGCGCATCACCGATATGCAAGAGCTCCCCTCACCTGATGAGCTGGCGGCGGCGATACCGGCCACGGCTGCGGCGATGGAGACCGCGGCGGCGGGGCGCGCGGCCATTCAATCCATCCTGCGCGGCACCGATGATCGGTTGATCGTCGTGGTGGGCCCCTGCTCGATCCACGATCCCGAGGCGGCGATGGACTATGCCAAACGGCTGGCTCCGCTGCGGGCTGAATTGGGGGACCGGTTGGAGATCGTCATGCGGCTGTACTTTGAAAAACCCCGCACCATTGGTGGTTGGAAAGGCTTGATCAATGATCCGGGTCTTGATGACAGCTTTCGCATCAACGACGGCCTGCACATCGCGCGCCGCCTGTGTCAGGACATCACCGAAATGGGCCTGCCCATCGGGACCGAGTTCCTGGATGCGAACACGCCGCAATATATCTCGGATGTGATGACCTGGGCGGCGATTGGGGCGCGCACCACCGAAAGCCAGATCCACCGCGAGATGGCCTCGGGCCTGTCCTGTCCGGTGGGGTTCAAGAACGGCACCAAGGGCCAGTTGCAGATCGCCATCGACGCGGTGCGATCCGCGGCGCGGCCCCATCATTTCATGGCTCTGTCCAAGGCGGGGCGGGCGGCCATCGCCGCGACCAAGGGGAACCCGGATTGCCACGTGATCCTGCGCGGCGGCGGTGGCACCAATTACGATGCGGTCTCCGTTGACATGGCCTGCGCAGATCTTGAGCGCGACGGTGTGCGGCCGCAGGTGATGATCGACGCCAGCCATGCGAATTCGGGCAAAGATCCGGCGAAACAGCCGCATGTGCTTGAAAACATTGCGGGTCAGATGGCCAAAGGTGACCAGCGGATCACCGGCGTGATGATCGAAAGCAACCTTGTCGCCGGGGCGCAAAAGCTGGGACAGGGGGATCTGGTCTATGGTCAATCGATCACCGACGGCTGTATCGGTTGGGATGAAACCGTGACGCAGCTGCATATGCTGGCAGAGGCGGTCGAGACCCGCCGCGCCGTCTGCACGCGCAAGGCGGGCTAAGATCCGCTGCCCTGCTTGCATTTGCGCAAGCGGGGCCGCATATCCTTGCGGTGCACCATGGAAAGGAAGCCGATGATCCTGCGCGCCGCTTTGATCCTGTCACTGTTGCTGTCGCCTGTTGTTGCCACAGCTGACACCCGCGTTCCAGCAAGCCAGCTTGAGATCAACCTGAGCTTTGTTCCCCTGGTCAAACAGGCGGCGCCGGCGGTGGTGAACATCTATGCGCGGCGCATCGTGCAGCAATCGGTCAGCCCCTTCCGGGATGATCCCGTGTTCCGGGGGTTGTTTCGCGATTTCGGGACACGCCCGCGGGTTCAGAATTCGCTTGGATCGGGGGTGATCCTATCCGACGACGGGATTGTTGTTTCGAACTATCATGTGGTTGGTCAGGCAACCGATATTCGCGTGGTGCTCAAGGACCGACGCGAGTACGAGGCCACCGTTCTGTTGGGGGATGAGGAGGCCGATCTTGCGATCTTGCAGCTCAATGAGGCCAAAGACATGCCTCATCTCAGCCTGCGCGACAGTGAAACCGTCGAAGTCGGAGAGTTGGTCCTGGCCATTGGCAACCCCTTTGGTGTTGGTCAGACCGTAACCAGCGGGATTGTGTCGGGGCTGGCGCGTTCGGGCACGGCGACGGGCAATGCGCGGGGGTATTTCCTGCAAACCGACGCGCCGATCAACCCGGGCAACTCGGGCGGCGCGCTGGTGGATGTCCAAGGGCGGTTGATCGGTGTGAATACCTCGATCCTGACGCGCTCGGGCGGGTCGAACGGGATTGGTTTCGCCATCCCCTCTGCCTTGGTTGGGCAGTTCGTCGAACAAGCGCAGCAGGGGTTCGACAGCTTTCAACGCCCCTGGGCCGGGATGAATGCGCAGCCCGTCGATGGGGATCTGTCCGAGGGTCTTGGTCTTGAAGCGCCCGGTGGCGTGTTGATTTCGCAATTGCACCCGGACAGCCCGTTCCGCGCGGCGGGGCTTGGGGTCAGCGATGTGGTGCTTGCCGTGGATGGCCAGCCGGTGAACACCCCGCCAGAGATGCTGTATCGCATGTCCGTGCGTGGCATTGGGCATGAGGCGGTGATCGACTATGTGTCGCGTGGCAAGCCGCGGCAGGCCAAGGTGCCCATGATCCTGCCCCCGGATCAGCCGAACCGCCAGGAAACCCGACTGGGGGATCGCGATGTTCTGCCGGGGCTGACCCTGGCACGGATCAATCCCGCCGTGACCTCGGAATACAAACTGCCGATCGAGTTGCAGGGCGTGGTGGTGCTGGATCCCGGCCCCTATGGCGCGCGTGTGGGGTTACAGGCGGGCGATATTTTGCACAGTGTGAACGGGCAGGACATCACCACACCAAAAGACGTGGCCCGCGCGCTGAAACGGGCCGGAAAACGCATTCAAATCGAAGCACAACGCGGCAATCGCCGCCTGTTCCTGCGCTTTCGGACCTGAGCCATGGATTTGTTTGACAGCGATCAGCCCACCCAGGATCAAGGCCCGCGTCCCCTTGCCGATCGTCTGCGCCCGCAATCCCTGGGGGATGTGATTGGCCAGAGACAGGTCCTGGGGCCCGACGCGCCGCTGGGTGTGATGCTGGCGGCGGGTACATTGGGGTCGATCATCTTTTGGGGGCCGCCGGGTGTCGGCAAGACCACCATCGCGCGGCTTTTGGCCGATGAAACCCATCTGCATTTTGTTCAGATCAGCGCAATATTCACCGGCGTGCCCGACCTGCGCAAAGTCTTTGATGCGGCCAAGCTGCGGCGCAAGACGGGGCAGGGCACGCTGTTGTTCGTCGATGAAATCCACCGCTTCAACAAGGCTCAGCAGGACAGTTTCCTGCCGCATATGGAAGATGGGACGATCCTTTTGGTTGGGGCCACCACGGAAAACCCATCCTTTGAGCTGAACGCCGCGGTTCTGTCCCGGTCGCAGGTACTGGTGCTTGAGCGCCTGTCGACCGATGACCTTGAGCTGATGGTTCAGAGGGCCGAGGCCGAGCTTGGTCGGTCTTTGCCGCTGGATGCACAGGCACGCCATGCGCTGCTTGATATGGCGGATGGAGACGGTCGCGCGCTTTTGAACCTGGTGGAACAGGTGATGTCCTGGCCGGTTGAGATCCCCCTGGATACCGAAGCCTTGACGGGTCGGTTGATGAAGCGTGCCGCGCAATATGACAAATCCGGCGATGGCCACTATAACCTGATTTCTGCCTTGCATAAATCGGTGCGCGGGTCGGATCCGGACGCGGCGCTGTATTGGTATGCGCGCATGCTGGAGGCGGGCGAAGACCCTCGCTATCTTGCGCGGCGCATCACCCGCATGGCCGTCGAAGAGGTCGCGCTGGCGGATCCAAATGCCCAGGCGCAATGTCTTGAGGCGTGGAAAACCTACGAACGTCTGGGCAGCCCCGAAGGCGAACTGGCCATCGCCCAGGCGCTTGTTTATGTGGCGCTCGCGCCGAAATCCAACGCGATCTACGTGGCCTATAAAGCCGCGCGGCGGGCCGCGAAAAAGACTGGGTCGCTGATGCCGCCCAAACATATCCTGAACGCGCCAACCAACCTGATGAAGGATCAGGGATATGGCGACGGATATGCCTATGACCATGATGCTGAAGATGGGTTTTCAGGACAGAACTATTTCCCCGATGACATGCCACGTGAACAGTTTTACGTCCCGGTCGAGCGCGGGTTTGAGCGCGATCTGACAAAACGTGTCGCTTATTTTGCACGGCTTCGTGCCAAGCGGAACAGTTAGCGCTTCACATTCAAAATATCGCACCTATACAATTAGGAGTCGATTTTTTCGACGGAATGTCACAGGCTTCCCGTATTAGGGATGATACTAGCTACTTTTAGGAGCCAACCATGCGCCTCGCATTGATCGCCGCCCTCGTTGCGGCCCCCACCCTCGCATTCGCCGCTGACCCGATCAAAGACACTGTTGAGGCTCGTCAGGGCTTTTACAAGTTGCTGGGCGCCAATATGGGCGTGTTTGCCGGCATGGCAAAAGGGCAGATGGACTATGACGCAGCCAAAGCGCAAAGCGCGGCTGACAACATCATGCTGCTGACCAAATACGACATCGCCCCGCTGTATATGCCGGGTACGTCCAGCGCAGACTATGACGGCGCCCGTGCGCAGCCCAACATCTGGGAAGACATGGCCGGGGTGCAGGCCAAGGGCGCGGCATTTGTCGAAGCCGCCACCGCCATGCAGGCCGCCGCCGGTCAGGGCAAAGAAGCCATGCTGGGCGCACTGGGCCCGCTGGGCGGCACGTGCAAAGCCTGCCACAAAGAATATCGCGCCAAGTAAGGGGCTGATGTCATGACCGAACAGATCCCCAAGGGTGTCACCCGCGAAAAAATCTGGGATATCGGCCTGCGCCTGTTCCACTGGGCCTTGGTGATCTGTGTTGGTCTGTCGTGGTATCTGGGGGAATTCGGCCCGGATGTCATGACGTTGCATTTCTATGTGGGCTATGCGGTCATCGCGCTGTTGGTGTTCCGCCTGGTCTGGGGGCTGGTTGGGCCGGCCCCCGCGCGCTTTGCGCATTTCTTTCCCTGGCCGCGCAAGCTGTTTTCCTATCTCGGCGGCATCAAAAAGCGCGAACCCTCATATTATCCCGGCCACAATCCGGTGGGCGCGCTGTCTGTCTTTGCCATTCTGGGCGTGCTTGCGGTGCAGGTGGGGTCAGGCCTGTTTGCCGACCCGGACGATTACATCAACGTCGGGCCACTGGCGCATCTGGTCAGCTCCGAAGGCACGCGGCTTGCCTCGCAATTGCATGAAATCTTTTCCAAGCTGATCTTGTTGCTGGTTGCGGTGCATCTGGCGGCGATTGTGTTCTACAAGATCTACAAACACGAAGATCTGGTGCGCCCGATGATCACCGGCTGGAAATGGGTGCGGCGCGATCACGACTGACTTGGGCGCTTTCGCTTGACAAACAGGCCGCATTTGACGACCTAACCGCATGTTTGCCAATCTCATCCAAGTTGCCCTTGGCGGTGCCATCGGGGCCAGTGCGCGGTATTTGACCGGCATGGCGGCCCTGCGCCTGTTGGGGCCGGGGTTTCCCTGGGGGACGTTGATCGTGAATGTGCTGGGATCCTTTTTGATGGGGGTTTTGGTTGTTGGGCTGCTGCATCTGTCGGGCAACCGATTTGCGCCGCTGTTGATGACCGGGCTGCTTGGGGGGTTCACCACATTCTCGGCCTTTTCTCTTGATGCGATCACGCTGTATGAGCGCGGCGATGTTACCCTTGCGGGGGCCTATGTTCTGGCTTCTGTCCTTTTGTCTCTGGCTGCGCTGTTCGCGGGCCTGACCCTAGCCCGGAGCTTTGTCCTATGAGCCGTGTTCAGACCATCACTGTTGGCCCCGGCGATGGGGATCAGCGCCTTGATCGCTGGCTGAAACGCCTTTTCCCGCATGTGGCGCAGGGGCGGATCGAAAAGATGTGCCGCAAGGGTGAGCTGCGTGTGGATGGGGGCCGGGTCAAGGCCTCGACCCGCCTGGCCGTGGGGCAACAGGTGCGCATCCCGCCGCTTCCCGACCCCGGACAGGTGGTTGCCGCGCCAAAGCCCAAGGTCAGTGATGCAGATGCGCAGATGATCCGCGATTGCGTGATTTATCAGGACGATCATATCATCGCGCTGAACAAACCGCCGGGTCTGCCAACCCAAGGGGGCAGCAAGCAGACCCGCCACGTAGATGGCCTGGCCGAGGCGCTGCAATTCGACAAAGAAGACAAACCGCGTCTGGTGCATCGTCTGGACAAGGACACGTCGGGTGTTCTGTTGCTCGCGCGCACGCGCGAGATGGCCCGCGATCTGACCACCGCCATTCGTCACAAGGAAACGCGCAAGATCTACTGGGCGCTGGTTGCCGGTGTGCCAACCCCCTACCTGGGGGAAATCCGCTATGGGCTGGTCAAGGCCGGGGGCCACGGCAAAGGCGGCGAGGGTGAAAAGATGCGCGCCATCCACCCGCGCGAGATTGACAGCACACCGGGCGCAAAACGCGCGCATACGCTTTATGCGACGTTGTACCGGGTGGCCAGCCGGGCGTCCTGGGTGGCGATGGAGCCGATCACCGGACGCACCCACCAACTGCGTGCCCATATGGCCGAGATCGGGCATCCGATCATCGGTGACGGGAAATACGGGGGGTCAGGTCAGGAAAACCTGGGCGACGGCTGGGGGGCACAGCTGGGGGGGATCATCTCGAAAAAGCTGCACCTGCATGCCCGTTCGATGACCTTCCTGCACCCGGTGACGCGCAAGCCGGTCACCGTCACCGCGCCCTTGCCCGAGCACATGGCGAACAGTTGGCAGACGCTGGGTTGGGAAGAAGACTTTGCCAATGACGACCCGTTCGAGGGGCTCTGATGCGGCTGAAACTGGTTGTATTCGACGTCGACGGCACGCTGGTTGACAGCCAAGGCGATATTCTGACCTCGATGGCGCGGGCGTTCGAACAGGTCGGGGTGCCTGTGCCCACCCGTGAGAGCGTGCTGGGCATCGTCGGTCTGTCATTACCGCAGGCCATGGCCAAGCTGGTGCCGGATCTACCGCCTGACACCCAGGCAGCCTTGGTTGAGGCCTATAAACACGCCTATGCCGCATTGCGCGCCGAGGGGGTGCCGCCGGTGCTTTACCCCGGAATTGCCGATCTTCTGGCGCGTTTGGCGCAGCAAGATGAGCTTTTGCTGGGGGTTGCCACGGGCAAATCCCGCCGGGGGCTGACCGCCTTGCTAAACGCACTAGACCTGCCGCATTTCGTCACCACGCAGGTGGCGGATGATCACCCGTCAAAGCCGCATCCGTCGATGTTGATGACCGCGCTGGCCGAGACCGGGGTCGAGGCCGCAGATGCGGTCATGATTGGCGACACAACCTATGACATGGATATGGCCCGTGCGGCTGGTATGGCCTCTATTGGCGTGAGCTGGGGCTATCACCCGAAAACCGCGCTATCCGGGGCCTCTGTGATCGTAGACACCGCAACACAGTTGGAAGAGGCCATAACGATGGCTTTGGGAGGCATCACATGAGCGAATGGGCCCCGAAACGGTTCTGGAAAAACACCGAAGTGTCCGAGGTCGAGGGCGGCTTTACCGTCACGCTGGATGGACGTGGCATCAAAACACCCGCCAAGACCCCGCTTGTCGTGCCGACACGCGCCCTAGCTGATGAACTGGCGCGCGAATGGGATGCCCAGACCGAAAAAGTCGACCCGGCCACCATGCCCTATACCCGCATGAGCAACTCGGCGCTGGATAAGGTGGCGCTTCAGCACACCGAGGTGGCGGATATGCTGGCGGCCTATGGGGACAGCGACCTGCTGTGCTATCGCGCAGATCACCCCGAGGCGCTGGTAGAGCGTCAAAAGGAGCGCTGGGATCCTTTGCTGACCTGGGCCGCCCAAACCTATGATGCGCATCTTGCACCGCGCACGGGCGTGATCCACGCGGGGCAGGATGAAACCGCCCTTGCGCGGCTGAACGCCGAGGTCCACGCCCTGTCCAACTGCCAGCTGGCGGCGTTTCATGATCTGGTTTCGATGACCGGTTCACTGGTTCTGGCGCTTGCGGCGACCCGCGACGCCCGCCCCGCAGACGAGCTGTGGTCCCTTTCCCGTCTGGACGAAGAGTGGCAAGAAGAGCAATGGGGCAAAGATGAAGACGCGACAGAAACAGCCGAGATCAAGCGCGGCGAGTTTCTGCATGCGCATGCCTATTTCCACCGCGCCACGCAGAGTTGAACCCAAGGCGGGGCGGGGTGAATTATCCCTTGATACAGGCACTCATGCCTTGACCTTGCAGTGATATTGCGAACAAACTGAAATTGGTTAACCGGGATTATGGTCAAACTGACAGATCCCACCCAAGATGAAGTATCGCAACTGAGCAGATCCGCAGAGGCCTGACACGTGACAGGAAAATACAGTGTTTTCGGGCTGGCCCTTATGGCCTGTGCATTTGGCCAAGCCAATGCAGGGACATTGCAGGATGTCCAAAGCGCGGGTGTGCTGAACTGCGGGATCGGGGCGCAATTGGTTGGGTTTGCCGCTGAGAACGGCAGTGACCAATGGGATGGCTTTAACGTCGGCCTGTGTCGTGCGGTGGCTGCGGCGACGCTTGGTGAGGGATCGGCGGTCAACTTTGTCGAAGCGCCATCCGGAAACCAACACCAAGCGCTGTTGGAGGGCGACGTCGATCTGTTGGTTGGCAACGGCGCCTGGAGCTTTTCCGCGGATGTGACCGAGCAGTTGGATTTCGTGGGGATCAGTTTTTACGACGGTCAGGGGTTTCTGGCGCCCAAATCCTTTGGGCTTTCGTCGGCCAAAGAGCTGAACCAAAGAACGATCTGCACCCTGAACGACGAATCCGTGACCATGAAGCTGGATGCGTTTTTTGAACGCAATCAGATCACCTATGACCCCCTGATCGTGGATACACTGGAAGACGTTTCGGCGCTGTATCACGCGGGGGAATGCGATGTGTTCACCTCTGATGCGTCCAGTCTGGCTGCGCTCAGGGCCAGCCTGCCCAATCCGGGCGACCATGTCCTGCTGCCCGAAATCATTTCCAAAGAGCCGCGCGGCCCTGTTGTACGCCAAGATGACAGCGCCTGGGCGGATGTGGTGCGCTGGGTTCTGAACGCATTGATTGCGGCAGAAGAACTGGGGGTGACCTCGGCCAATGCGGAAGAGCTGCAAAAAGGCACGGATACGCCTGAAATCAACCGCCTGCTGGGAAGCGAAGGTGCCCTTGGGGATGCGCTAGGGCTTGATCCGGACTGGGCGGTGCGCGCGATCCGGGCCAGCGGCAACTATGGTGAGCTGTTTGCCAAGACCATCGGTGAAAACACCGCCATCGGGCTGTCACGTGGGTTCAACGCCCAATGGGGCGATGGCGGGTTGTTGTACGCGCTGCCGGTGCGTTAGGCCCGTGCGTTAGGCGGTGGTCAGTTCACGCGGGACCACAAAATCACGAATCTGACCTGACCCTCTGGTCAATTCCGCCCAGCGTGACAGATCAAAATCAAACACCGTCGTCGCCCCGGTGGGGTAATGCGCGAACTTTGGGTGCTCTGGCGGGGAGGCCGCCAGTTGATGCGCCAGCTCAGCGATCCCCGGATTATGCGCGATCAACAAGACCGTTCCCTGTTCAGTTGCCCGCAGAATGTCGAACATGGTCTCAGGCGCGGCAAGATACAGATCGCGGTCAAACAAAGCAGGGCTGCCCAGGCCCAGACCGTCAAGGGTTTCGCGTGTTCGGGTCGCTGTTGAACACAAAACCACATCCGGAATGTGACCATGTTGTCGAAGCCAGTCCCCCAAGACCCGGGCCGAGGTGTAGCCGCGGGCGTTCAAAGGGCGATCATGGTCTTCAAGGTCAAAAGACCAATCGGATTTCGCGTGGCGCATAAGGATGAGACGAGTCATGCCGCTAGTTTTTCACGAAGGCGCGCATGTGGAAAGCAGACTGTTCGGGTTCGCGCATAAAATTCTCTGCGGTTGGGCAACTGCGGCGCACCAGACAGCCCTGTGTCAGGCAATCGCGCCCCTGGGGAGTGCGTAGATAGGTCTTGCACGCTGTGGTGTCATAGGCCTGATCCAATCCCATGGCTCCGACGGGGCAGGCGGTATGACAGGGGGCGTGACAGGTTTCGCAGGGGCGGGCCTTGGCCGTAGGCAATGACACCTGTCCAGCAAGGCGAAGCGCGCCTCGGAAGCTCAGGAAAAGCCCGGCCTGCGCGTGAACCAACGGCCCAACGGGAGAGGGCCACGCCCACCCCGAATCCAGGGCCCAACGCAAGAACGGCGGATAGGGGGGGCCATCAGATGGAAAATACGCGGATGCATCAAAGGCCGCCGCAAGATCCCCGATGACGCGCTTGGACCAACGGTCCATCGGATCAGCAAGCCCATCCTTGTATTCGGGTGAAGACGAGAACTTGGGCCAGAATCCTGGCTCATTCGGACCAAGCAGGACGATGGACTCTGACCCGTCGTGCACGACCCCGCGGATCGCGAGGCCCCGGGCGACGGCCCGTTCCTCGAGCCGTCCCAACATGTTAGTTTTTGTCCAGCGGCGCGCGGTCGGCCGCCCGGATCAAAGAACCAGATCCGAGTTCGGTGAACAGCTCCAGCAGGCAGGCATTGTTGACGCGCCCATCAATGATGACGACACCGCGCACGCCTTCTTCGATGGCTTTGAGCGCGGTTTCGGTCTTTGGGATCATCCCGCCTGCGATGACTTCATCTGCAATCAGTTGGCGTACTTCATCCGGGGTGATTTCGGTCAGAATATCCCCATCGGCCCCCTTTACACCCTGCACATCGGTCAAAAGCATCAGGCGATCCGCCTTAAGCGCGCCCGCGATGGCACCCGCCGCCGTGTCACCATTCACGTTATAGGTTTCGTGCCCCGCGGTGCTGCCACCCACAGGGGCGATGACGGGAATGATGCCGTGGTCGAACAGATCGTTCAGAACCTGAACATTGACATCCACCGGCTTGCCGACAAAGCCCAGTTCCGGGTCGTCGGGTTCACAGAGCATCAGATTGTCGTCTTTGCCCGACAGGCCAACCGCTCGCCCGCCTTGTTCCATGATGGCCTGGACGATGCGCTTGTTCACGCGGCCTGTCAGAACCATCTCGACCACTTCGACCACGTTTTCATCGGTGACGCGTTTGCCCCGAACAAAATGCGATTCGATGTTCAACCGACCCAGCAGATCGTTGATCATCGGGCCACCACCATGCACGACCACGGGGTTCACCCCGACCTGCCGCATCAAAACGATGTCACGGGCAAAGGCGGCCATGGCCTCGTCATCGCCCATGGCATTGCCGCCGAATTTTACGACGACAATGGCCCCCGTATAGCGCTGAAGATAGGGCAGGGCTTCGGACAGGGTCCGGGCGGTGGCGATCCAATCACGGTTCATATTCTGCGGTCTCACGTTGCTTTTCCCTTTCGGGGTGAAATTCGGTCAGGTCAGCCCGGCGATCACGGCGCGCAACGTGGCGATGCCATCGCCCTTCTCGCTGCTGGTGATGATCATTTCCGGATAGGCGGCGGGGTGCTTGGCCAGTTTGCTGCGCACCTGCGCAAGAACCTCGGCCTTGTCCTTTTCCTTGACCTTGTCGGCCTTGGTCAAAACCACCTGAAAGGTCACGGCCGAGCGATCCAGAAGTTTCATGATCTCTTCGTCCACGGCTTTGACGCCATGGCGGAAATCGATCAGCACAAAGGCGCGTCGCAGGCTGACGCGGCCCGCCAGATAGTTCTTCAACAGTGCCTGCCATTTTTCCACCACCGCAACGGGGGCATTGGCAAACCCATAGCCGGGAAGGTCGACCAAATAGCGCTCGGACCCCAGGGTGAAATAGTTGATTTCCTGCGTGCGACCCGGCGTATTGGACGCACGGGCAAGCCCCTTACGACCGGTCAACGCATTAATCAGGCTTGATTTCCCAACGTTGGACCGACCGGCAAAGCAGACTTCGGCACGATCATCCGCAGGCAGGCCCGACATGGCCACCACGCCTTTCAGGAATTCGACGTCACCGACAAACAGCTTGCGTGCGGCTTCGACTTGGGCCGCTTCGGGCTCTTCTACGATCGGAAAGCTCAGTTCCATGTCAGATCAACTCCAGCTTGTCGCCAACGGTGATTGCGCCAGCCTTGATGACCTCGGCCCGGACCGAGAAATCGCGATGCCCGAACCGGTCAAGCACGGAAAGCGTGTTCACATCCCGAAGCCCGGTGTCAGGGTTATTGTGTGTGGCCATGCAGCGATCTGTCCGTTCGCGCACGCGCAAGATGGCCGCCCCAATGCGCAGGTCGCGGTCCATCCAATCGAATTCTTCCCACGGGGACAATCCGTCAAACCAAAGGTTTCCGCGCCAACGGTGGATCGAAATCGGCTGTCCCAGTTTTTCTTCGATCGCGCTGTGAGAGGCGCGGTTGCACAGGGTGATCGAAGGAAAGTCGCTGTCCGAGAACCCATGTTGCCGACCCCTGATGACACGCGCGGATTGCGCGCGGCTTTCAGGTACCAACCCCTTGGACCAGGCGATCAATTTGTCGCCTTCGCGGTCGGGATCAAAGGTGAGATCAGCGCGATCCGGATGGCTCAGGGTGATCTGCCCGGTGGTTTCATCCAGATGCGAGGTGATCGCCGCCAAGGCCGGGGCCTTGGACCCGCGAGAGAAATTCGCGCAAGGCACCCATGTGCGCCCATCCGCCTCAGAGGCCTCATGAGCGACCGCCCATTCGCGGTCATAGGGCAAGCATTGCCCCACGGTCAAAGAAGCCGATGCAAGGGATTCACGACCGTGGGACTTGATTGGAAATCGCCAAATCTCTCTGAGTGTGGCGTTCATTCCTTGCTGCTTCCTCCGCTTTTCTTCGTAAAGCTGGATTTGATGTTGCCCAGAATGTCCGGGGTATAGCCCTGGCTGCGCATGATCAGATACTGCTGCGTAAAGGTGATCACGTTGTTTGCAATCCAGTAAACCACGAGGCCCGAGGCAAAACCACCCAGCATGAACATGAAGACCCAGGGCATCCAGGCAAAGATCATCTGTTGCGTGGGGTCGGCGGGCGCCGGGTTCAGTTTCTGCTGCAGCCACATGGAAACACCCAACAGCAGGGGCAGGATGCCGATAAACACCATCGCAAAGACGCTACCGGGTTCCGGCGACGCCCATGGGAACGCCCCAAAGAGGTTCCAGATGGATGTCGGGTCGGGCATCGACAGGTCGCGGAACGGGCCAAACCAAGGCGCATGACGCAGTTCCAGCGTGACGAAAATCACCTTGTAGAGTGAGAAGAAGATCGGGATCTGAATGAGGATCGGCAAACAGCCCGCTGCCGGGTTTACCTTTTCCTTCTTGTACAGCGCCATCATCTCTTTTTGGAGCTTTTCACGGTCGTCGCCGGTGCGCTCTTTGATCTTCTCCATCTCAGGCTGAAGCTCTTTCATCTTCGCCATGGAAACGTAGGACTTGAACGCCAGCGGCAGAACAGCGGCCTTGATGATCAGCGTCAGCGCGATAATCGCCCAACCCATGTTGCCAATCGCGATGTTCAACCAATGCAGCATCGCAAAGATCGGCTTGGTGAAGAAAAAGAACCAACCCCAGTCGATCGAATCGATATAGCGATCAATCTGCGGGCGGTTTTCGTCAACCTTTGCGCCAAAAAGCTTGGCCCAGAAGCCGGGTTGGTTCTGATAGTGGCCGATGGCTTCCCATTCCTTGGCGCCTGCGAACAGCTGTGTTTGCACCTCTGTCGTGGCGCCCGGTGCAAGGGTCACGGTCTCTTGCACCGCTTCTGCCTGATAGATTTCATGCGTCGCGTTGTATTTGATGACCGATTTGAATGCCGTGTTGTTGGCCGGGATCAGGGTGGTCATCCAGTAGTGGTCGGTAAAGCCGACCCAACCGTTTTCCAGCACGTCAAATCGTTGGGCCTGGCTGCGCTCACTGGGAACGACGTCCAGATCCGTGATATCCGAGTATTTGACCATCTCGAGGATACCATCGGACATCTGTAGCGCACCTTCGTGCAAAACGAAGAAGTTCTTCAACCCCGCCGGTTCACCGTGGCGTGCCAGAATGCCATAGGGCTTGGCCGTCAGGGTTTTGTCGGTGGGGTTTTCGGCGGATTGGGTGACAGTGAACATATAGTCCGCGTCAACCGCGATGGTCCGGCGAAAGATCACGCCAGCGGGGCTGTCCCAACGCAGGGTGACAGGGGCATTCGGGCTCAACACGGTGCCGGTTTCGACGGTCCAGAGGGTATTTGCGCTGGGAACATCTTCGGCGGTCAGGCCCTGTCCCGGCACCCAGCCGTACAATGCATAATACGGGGTGTCGCTGCCGACGGGGTCCAAGAGCTGGACGATATCCGCATCCGCATCCTGGGTGACGCGGTAATCCTTGAGACGCAGGTCGTCAATCCGACCACCGGTGAGAGAGATCGACCCCTCAAGGCGCGGCGTGTCTAGGGGCAATCGTGGGGTGTCATCAGAAGCCTGGGCAGCATCGGCCGGGGCTGCGGTGGCGCTGTCGGCGGCCGGTGCGCTGGCGATTGCGGGCCCGTCCGCGCTGGGGACACTATCGGAAACCGCGGCGGGCTCTAACTGCGCGTCTTGTTCGGGCGGTGGAAACAGCACGAACCAGATGAGAATGACAACAAAGCTGAGCGCCGTTGCTAGAAGCAGGTTCTTATTCTGATCGTCCATGAAGACCGATACCCTCTCTGAAAGTCACCGCTGGGTTCAACCTTCCCAGCGTGCAAAGGTCAAGAGGATTCAGGTTTGTTGTGCTCGATAGGACGATTCGCCCCGGTATTTTCGCGTCATCAGCCCGGTTTGTCTGTTGGTCAGGGATTAACCGGACCGGCGTCCAAGGTTTTGCGCCTCGGCGATGCGTTCGGCATGTTCCTTGGCCCAAGTTACAATTTGATCAGGCGGCATGGGGCGTGCGATGCCAAAGCCCTGGACATGATCGCACCCAAGCTGGCCCAGAAGCGCATGTTCACCGACGCTTTCGACACCCTCGGCAAGCGTTTCCAGCCCAAGCCGATCCGCCATTCCAAGGACGGCAGCCAACATGCGGTGTTGGTCTTCATCGCGGTCCACACGGGTGACGAAACTGCGATCAATTTTAAGGCGGTGCACGCGGAAACGTCTTAGCGCGGTGATTGACGCGTGTCCGGTGCCAAAGTCATCCAGATCCATGTGGCAACCCAGGTCCCCCAGCGCAACGATGTTGCGCGCCACGTATCCTTCTGGTGATCCGGCGATGACCGTTTCCAGAACCTCAATCCCAAGACGGTTGGGGGTCAATCCAAAGCGGTCAAGTTCCCATTGAATACGTTCCACCAGACGCGGATCGCGCAGTTCGATGTCGGAAAAGTTTACACTGACCCTGGGAATTTCAAGCCCCGCCTGATCCCAGCTGCGCAGCGCGGTCAGTGAGTGCTGCAAGATGACTTCGCTCAGGCGCCCCATGCGACCGGATTCTTCGAGAATGCGCAGAAACTGGGCGGGCGGAACAATGCCGCGCTCGGGATGGATCCAACGGGCAAGGGCTTCAACCCCGCTGATGGTACCCGTCGACGTGCAGACCTGAGGCTGAAACCAAGGTTGAATTTGGCCATTGTTCAAAGCGCGATCAATTTCCGATTTCAGGCTGTTCTTTTCCAGGTGAGCCGCGCGCATGTTTTCTGACCAGGCGCGAATGGCCGAAGGCCCGTTGCTGGAGGCCTCGGAGAGGGCAATTTGGGCGGCTTCCATCATATCCTTGCCGGTGGCATTGGTCGCTAGACGTGGACTGCCGCAAAAGCCAACGGATGAGGTGACATAGCGCATGGCGTTTTCAATCATTGCCGGTTCTTCGATCGCGGTCTGCAGGCGAGTCGCCAGTTGCAAAAGGGCCTCAAGGTCCAGTCGTACGGACGCTCCGAGAACGACAAGATATCGGCTGTCCCCAAGCCGCACGGCGCGGTCCTCTTTGCGCAGCGTGTTGCGAAGCCTGCTGAGCGAAAGATCACGCATGGTTTGCGCGGTGGTCTCCCCAGATGTGGCCGCGATCTCATCCAGTCCCGATAGTTCGACCAGCATGGCGGCGGTTGACAGCCCGCCAGCGCGGGCGCGTTCAAGGCTTTCATCTAAAAGAGAAATGGCCGCTTTTGTACCGATCAAGTCCAACTGGTTCCCTTTCCCTTCGGAAGGGAAGGCCTGCGTATTGCCCCCGGCAAACACGAACAATACCGGCAGCCCAAGCGCAGCGATGATCAGCATGGGTTCCCCGCCCAGCCAAAACGCAGCCAAAACCATAGCCGGTAGAAATGCCAAAGCCTGAGGTCCAAACAAGCCACGCCGCAATGCAGCCTGGAGCTGAGACACGCGGAGTACAAATGCCGCTTTCATAAAAAGCCCTTTCCCATTTACACAATGGGACCCTAGGCCAGTTCGGTAACCTGCTTCTTAACGACGATGCCGATTTTGGGGCAAATTTTAGTCAGCGCTTTCCCGCATCAACCCGACAAAGTCGAACAACTTGGGGTCAAGCATATGCGAAGGCCGGACATTCATCAGGGATTTGAACATCACATTGCGGCGGCCAGGGCTGTTTCTCTCCCATTGATCAAGGATTTGCTTGACCTGCTGCCGTTGCAACCCATCTTGCGAACCGCATAGATTACAGGGGATGATGGGGTAATCCATGGCGCGGGCGAATCGCTCGCAATCGGCCTCGGCGACATGCGCCAGCGGGCGATAGACAAACAGATCGCCTTCTTCATTAACAAGTTTTGGGGGCATGGTCGCCAACCGTCCGCCGTGGAACAAGTTCATAAAGAATGTCTCTAGGATATCATCGCGATGATGCCCGAGAACCACAGCTGAACAGCCCTCTTCGCGGGCGATGCGATACAGGTTTCCCCGGCGCAGACGTGAACACAGGGCGCAATAGGTGCGCCCCTGGGGCACCTTGTCGGTGACAATCGAAAACGTGTCCTGGTATTCAACGCGATGCGGGACCTGCATGCGCTCCAGAAACTCCGGCAACACGGTCGAGGGAAAGCCCGGCTGCCCCTGATCAAGATTGCAGGCCAACAGGTCGACCGGCAGCAACCCGCGCCATTTCAATTCGTGCAGCACCGCGAGCAAAGTATAACTGTCCTTGCCACCAGACAGGCACACAAGCCAACGCGTGCCCGGTTCGATCATGCCATATTGCTCGATCGCTTCGCGGGTGTTTTGGACAATGCGTTTGCGCAGTTTCTTGAATTCGGTGCTTTTGGGCGCGCCGTGAAACAGCGGGTGGATGTCGTCGGAATTGTCATACATGGCGGGATCTCACGATCTGGCAGGAAGCGCTCAGTTAGCCTTAATCCGGGACGTTGTCGATGCCTGAACCACCCCAGGGGTGGCAGCGCCCGATCCGCCGAATTGTCAGCCAGGTGCCCTTGATCCCACCATGCTTTTCCAGCGCTTCAAGCGCATAGGCCGAGCAGGTCGGGTGATAGCGACACCCATGCCCAACCCAGGGGGACAATAGCAGGCGATAGGCCCTGACCGGCAGGGCAACGATATGTGCCAAAGGTGTCATCGGGAGACCTTATGTATTTTCTGCAATCCGCGCCGAAGATCATTTTGCAATTTATGAAACGGGCGGGCGGCTGTCTGTTCGGCGCGGCCAATCAGAACATAATCATAGCCGTCACGCCCAAGTTCAGGCAGGATCAGCCGTGCGATTTCGCGCAGGCGCCGTTTGGCGCGATTACGCGCGACCGCATTTCCCACCTTCTTGGAACAGGTAAAACCCACGCGGATGCCCTGCGCTTCGCCCTCAGATCGCTTTCGCGCCTGCAACAGAAAGCTCCCGCAGGGTTGGCGCTTGGCACGGGCGGCGGCCAGAAAGTCAGGGCGTTTTTGCAAGGTGGTCAGATGCATCAGCATGGCGTCCTATTCCATGAACGAAAAAGAGCCGCCTCGGGCATATGCCGGGCGGCTTTTTTCCGTGTCGAAACATGCTTCGCGAAAGCGAAGCCGCCGATTACGCGCTCAGCTTCTTGCGGCCACGCGCACGGCGGGCGTTCAGAATCTGACGGCCAGCTTTGGTCGCCATACGCGAGCGGAAACCATGGCGGCGCTTGCGGACCAGGTTCGACGGTTGATAGGTGCGTTTCATCGCGGCTACTCCGTTCAGGGCCACGCGCGTTCACTAGAATCGCTCAGATGAATCGCAAGGCCAAAAGCATTCGAAGCCCGGTCTATAGGGCGAGACCAAATATATGTCAAACGTGGAATCGCACGGATATGCACCGAAGTGCAACAATTGCGGGGCCGGATGCAACACGGCTGAAACAATTCGGTCAAAAACCATGGATAACATCACGGATTTCGGCGTTAACTTCAACCCGTTGTGAAGTGGCTGGCGCAATGGCGGGACGGGCTTCATTTTGTCAGAAACGCTTTATGAGGTTTCCCCATGACAGAAATGTCCCCGCCTTCTCGAAAATCCGCCCCTTGGGCGCGATACATTGTTCTGGCGCTGGTGCTTGCCGTCGCCATTGCTGGCTATGTCGCGTTGAAAGATGTGCTGACGTTCGAAACCCTGCGCGACAACCGCGAGACGCTGTTGTCCTTTCGGGACGACAACATAGTATTGATTGTTATAGGGTTTTTTCTGGCCTACGTGGCGGTGGTTGCCTTTTCGCTGCCCGGCGCGTCCCTTGCGACACTGACCGGGGGGTTCTTGTTCGGGACCGTGTTCGGCAGCGTGCTGAACGTTGCGGCGGCCACCATGGGTGCCACAGCGATCTTTCTGGCGGCGCGTTGGGGGCTTGGCGACAGACTGGGTGCCCGGCTTGAGAATTCGGAAGGGGTGGTCAAGCACATCAAGGATGGAATCGACGAAAACCAATGGTCGATGCTGTTTATCCTGCGGCTGGTGCCTGCGGTTCCGTTCTTTTTGGCCAACCTGATCCCCGCCTTTCTTGAGGTGCCGCTGCATCGCTATGTGATTTCGACCTTCATTGGGATCATTCCGGGCACCGTGGTCTATACCTCGGTTGGCGCAGGGTTGGGTGGGGTGTTTGACGCTGGCGAAACCCCGAATTTGGGTATCATATTTGAACCGCATGTTATCGGTCCGATCCTTGGATTAGCGGCGCTTTCAGCGCTTCCCATCGTGATCAAGGCGCTGCGCAAGGAAAAGGAATAATTGTGTGATGGATCAGATCAAGACGGATCTTTTGATTATCGGCGCGGGGTCGGGCGGGTTGTCCACGGCGGCGGGGGCGGCGCAGATGGGCGCGGATGTTGTCCTGCTTGAGGGCCACAAGATGGGGGGCGACTGTCTGAACTATGGCTGCGTGCCGTCCAAGGCGCTGATCGCCTCGGCCAAATCCGCCTATGCCATGTCACATGCCACCCCATTGGGGGTGGCCGATCAACCGGCGCAGGTGGACTATGCCGGGGCCAAGGATCACGTGGCGGATGTCATCGCGCAAATCGAACCTGTCGACAGCCAGGAACGGTTCGAGGGCTTTGGCGTGCGGGTAATTCGCGAATATGGGCGTTTTGTTTCACCAACCGAGGTCGAGGCCGGCCCCTATCGTATCACCGCGCGTCGGGTGGTGATTGCGACGGGCTCTTCGCCGCTGGTTCCGCCTGTTCCGGGATTGGATCAGGTGCCCTATCTGACCAATGAATCCCTGTGGGAGCTGCGTGAGCAACCCGAACATCTCTTGATTATTGGTGGCGGCCCCATTGGCATGGAGATGGCGCAGGCGCATCGGCGGCTGGGCTCTCGGGTGACGGTGATCGAAGGTGCCAAGGCGCTGGGCAAGGATGATCCGGAAATGGCACAGATTGTCCTTGAGGCGCTGCGCGAAGAGGGGATCGAGATTGCCGAAGATGCCTTGGCGAAAGAGGTTCGGGGCGCAGCGGGCGCGATCGAAGTCGAAACCCAGGATGGCCGGGTGTTCAAGGGCTCGCATCTGTTGATCGCCGTTGGTCGCAAGGCCAATATTGATAAGCTCAATCTCCAGGCCGCGGGGATCGAAACCACACGGACAGGTGTCAAAGTGGACGACAGCCTGAAGACCACCAACAAGCGGGTCTATGCCATCGGGGATGCCGCCGGGGGGCTGCAATTCACCCATGTGGCGGGATATCAGGCGGGGGTGATCATTCGGTCGGCCTTGTTTGGGTTGCCGGCCAAGGCCAAGACCGATCACATTCCCTGGGCCACCTATACACAGCCTGAACTGGCGCAGGTGGGCCTGACCGAAGCGCAAGCGCGCAAAACGCATGGCGACAAGCTTGAGATCGCAAGATTTGACTTCCATCACAATGACCGGCTGATCGCGGAACGAAAGACGCGCGGGCGGATCAAGGTCATGGTGGTCAAGGGGCGGCCCGTCGGCGTATCCATCGCGGGTGCGCAGGCGGGTGAGTTGATCAACCTTTGGTCTCTTGTGATCGCCAATGGGTTGAAAATGAGCGCGGTCTCGGCGATGGTTTCACCCTATCCGACCGTGGGGGAGATTAACAAACGGGTGGCGGGTGCCTATTTCACCCCCAGGCTGTTTGAAAATGACACGGTCAAAAAGGTGGTGCGCTTTGTGCAACGTTGGCTGCCCTAACGGGGGGATGTAGTGAATTCGCTTTCAGGCAGGCTTTTGACCCTGACGGTTATCTTTGTCATGCTGGCCGAGGTGCTTATCTTTGTGCCCTCGATCGCGCGGTTTCGCGAAGATTATCTGGCCGCGCGACTGGAACGCGCGCAATTGGCATCGCTGGCGCTTTTGGCGGATGACATGTTGTCAGATGAGCTTGAGGCCGAGCTGCTGACCAATGCCGGTGTCTTTAACGTCGTGTTGCGCCGGGACGAAGTCAGCCAGCTGATGCTTTCGTCCCCCATGCCCCGCCCCGTTGAGCAAACCTTTGACCTGCGTGGGGTGGGTGCGCTTGAGCTGATGCGGGATGCGCTGATGCGGCTGGCTGATCCCGACCCCGAAGTCATCCGCGTGCGTGGCGTTCCGTCCCTGGACGCCGGGGAGCTGATCGAAGTGACCATGGACACCGCCGATCTGCGCGCCAGTATGATCGAATATGGGGTGCGCATTCTGGTCCTGTCCGCGGTGATTTCGGTTGTGACCGCGTTTTTGCTGTTTCTGGCGGTGCGTGGCCTGTTGGTGCGACCGATCAAAGGGGTGGTGGGAAATATGCAAAGCTATGCGGCGGCCCCCGAAGATGTGCGCAGCGTCATTCATCCCAACTCGAACCTGCGCGAACTGCGTGAGGCCGAAGAAGCTCTGCATGATTTGCAGACACAGCTGACACAGGCGCTAAAGCAAAAAGAGCGACTGGCGCAGCTGGGCGGCGCCGTCGCGCGGGTGAGCCACGATTTGCGCAACATTCTGACCTCGGCGCAGTTGTTCACGGATCGTATCGAGATGTCCGAGGATCCCACGGTGAAACGCATGGCGCCCAAGCTGGTCAACTCGATCACGCGCGCGGTGTCGTTGTGCGAAAACACCCTGGCCTTTGGCCGTGCAGAAGAGCCGGCCCCAAGCCTGACCATGTTCAACCTTGCAAGCCTGATAAACGAGGTGCTCGAGGCCGAGCGACTGGCCATTGGCGACGCCGAAATTTCGCTTTCCGAAGATATCCCCGCCGGGCTGACCCTGCGCGGCGATCCCGAACAGATCTTTCGCGCGTTGTCCAATCTGGTGCGCAATGCACGGCAGGCGATCGCGGCCACCGGGCGTTCAGGTGAGATCAACGTCAAGGCGTGGTCCGAAGAGGATGTCTGGATGATTTCCGTCTGCGACACCGGACCGGGGCTTCCGCCGAAAGCGCGCGAACATCTGTTTCAGCCGTTCCAGGGCGGGGTTCGCAAAGGGGGCTCGGGGCTTGGCCTTGCGATTGTCGCCGAACTGATCCGTGGCCACGGCGGGCGGCTGGATCTGGAACGCAGCGACGATGACGGAACCTGCTTTCACATCTGCCTGCCCATGGGGGAAATGAATTGAAAAAACTTTCATTTTGCCCTTGCGCTTGGTGCGCGGCATCTTTAAACGCCTCCCTCACGGACCGATAGCTCAGCTGGATAGAGTACTTGACTACGAATCAAGGGGTCGGGGGTTCGAATCCTCCTCGGTCCGCCAGGATTTAGAAAACCGCGCAAGGCACCGTCCGGCGCGGTTTTTTCTTAATCAAAAGATGCCTATATGCGTCATGGCTTCATCAAGCTGTTACAATGGGTTTCTAGGTCTTTGCGCTCGGAGGGCGTTTGAAATGCCAGAGTTGGGCGAACAGATCGCAGCACTACCCCTAAGGCGCGAAGCAAACGGGGACATCAAGGTTTTGATGGTCACATCCCGTGGGACGGGCCGCTGGGTTATGCCCAAGGGCTGGGAAATGGACGGGAAAAAACCCTGGCGCGCGGCCGAAATCGAAGCACTGGAAGAGGCCGGGGCCAAGGGATTTATCAGTTCCGAGGTGCTGGGCACCTATCGATACCCCAAAGTCATGAATGACGGGTCGATTGTCCCCTGCGTCGTGCGGGTCTATCCGATGTATGTCGAAAAGCTTAAGCGCAACTGGAAAGAGCGCCATCAACGCACGCGCCGCTGGTTCTCTCCTAAGGCGGCGGCGAAACGTGTGGACGAACAAGAGCTGTCAGACCTGCTCATGACCCTGCACAAAAAGCCTCACAAGCAGCCCATTGTGCAGGAATTGCTGGACGAAGCCTCTTAATCCACAGGTAGCCCGCTGGGCACGCTGTCGGGGCGCCCCATGGGCAGGCTTTCTGCGGATTTGCCCGTGAGCGCATGCAAAAAGGCCTCGATCGCCTGAACATCCGCATCGCTAAAGCCCGCTTTGTCCTCTAGGTCCACAAATGCGATCTGGCGGGCGGTTTCCGTGTCGTCACCCAGCAAGGAAAAATCGTCTTTGTCCAGCCAGGGGATGCTGGGCAAGCCCGCCAATTCAGGCGTCCACGCCGCGCGCGCACTTTGCGGGGTCAGCATGTGGCGGATCATGCCGTCAAGAGTCGGGTAGGCGCCGTTGTGACCATAGGGGGCGGTCAAGGCCACATTGCGCAAAGATGGGGTTCGGAACCGATAGGCGTCGTCTTCCAGTCCGGTCACTTCCATGCGGCCCACGTCGGTCTTGGGGTTCTGACCTTTGAACGCCCGTCCCGGCCCAAAGTTCGGCAGCCCAAGGGCGTGGAACTCCTGGTCAGAAAACAGTGGCCCGCTGTGACATTGCACACAGCCAGCGTCTCCAAAAAACAGCTCACGCCCGGCTTCTGCCTGCGCAGAAAGCGGCGTGCCGCGGTTCAGATAGTCGTCATAGGGGCTGTCGTTGCTTTGCCATTCGGTGCCGATAAACGCGGCCAGCGCGTTGGCGACTTCGGCAATCGTGATGTCGTCGGTGTTGCGCAGGTGGGGAAACGCGCGTTTGAACAGGGGCGGATAGCCGGGCACTGATTTCACACGTTCAGCGACCGCAGACCAGCCATCCGTAAACGACTTTTCAAAGGCGCGGCCCACCGGGTTCTCGCCAGCGGTGCCCGCCATTTCTGCATCCGAGCTCATGGGGAAAAGCACCTGGGCCGCCAAAACCGAGTTCAACCCCAACGGGAGCTGTTCTCCCGCGGGAGTTTCAAAGCGCGCGCTTTTGTGGTCGATCTGTTCGACGCGACCGTCATGGAACATGGTGCGGACTTCTTTGGCGCCCAGGTTCCAAAGGGCGGGTGCGTTGCGCGGAATGCGTGCGCTGACCCGTGTCACCCCTTCGCCGGGGCTGCGATCCGGTCCCAGACCCTGACCGCCTTCGCCAATCCCAAGGCTGAGACCATCAGTGCCCCCTAAATCGTGGTGATGGCAGGTGCCGCAACTGATGTTTTGATTTCCTGACAGGATCTTATCGTAAAACAGCAATTGCCCAAGCTGTGCCTGTTTGGGATCGAACCTGATAAAATCCTGTTTGAAAAGCGGATCGGCGTGGGCGCTAAGCGTTGCAAAACTTGCTGCTGCCGCAAAAAGCAGCGTGGAAAGATGGCGGGTTGGACGTAGTGTAGGCATGGATTCAACCGGATTTGTGAAAGAGAAAATGGGCTCACGGGAATGTGAAGAGGTTACGTCAAATTTTAAGAATCTCGAAAAATGAGGCGGTATACGCCCTCAATCGTTGTGCACTGGTTGATAACCTTGGGCGGGGCTTCGATTTGTTTCCGAAATGGGATCAACCCCCTGATTCGGGCTTGTCAAAATATGGATTTTTGCCGGTGCTCGGGTCGTGTTTGGCCCGGTCTTTTGGGCCTTGGCCGTGGTTGCGCCGATCCGGATCTGATGGGACGGCAGATTGCGTGACGCAGGGACCGTGATTCAATTGCCACAATTCCGCCCCAATTCGCGCCATATATGCTGGGGTCAGCCGGAATTTCCCCCCAATAACTATGAATTAGGGAATTTCGAACTGGCGAATTTGTCAAAATTGCGTTAAACGAAAACCAGAGCAAAAAAGACGGTCGACAAAATCAGGCCGTCACAGAGGTTAGAGCGGTGATATCATGAGCGCGATTGATTTCGTGATCCGTACCCGTGCGGGTGCGATCCAGCGTGGGTCTGTAGGTGGTGAGAATGAAGAGTTTCTCATTCAGGCGGGTTCAGGCAACGACATTTCCCTAAATATTCGTCAGACAGATTTGCGCGGCTATGATCGCGCGGCGAATGATCTATTGATTACGCTGGCGGACGGGCGCGTGATCGTGCTGGAAGGGTATTTTTCAGATGCCGGCGCCGATGCGAACCGCCTGTTTCTGAGTTCAGACGGTATTCTCAATGAGGTGACGTTTGTAGAAAGCGAAGGCGGCGCCCTGTTCGCGCAATACGGACCGACTGAAACCTGGGGCAAATGGAGCCCCTCGGATGAGCTGATCTTTCTGGATGATCCGCAGGTCATTGCGGACGCCGGGCTGCCCCCGTTTGATCCCGAAGAAGAACAGGTTTCGATGTTGGCGGCTGCGGGTCTGCTGGGGGCCGGTGGCCTGGGCGCCGCAGGCGCGGGCGCAGCGACCGTTGTCGGCGCGGGCCTTCTGGGCGGCGGCGGAGGTAGCGGCGGCGGAGGTGGCGGCGGCGG
The DNA here is from genome assembly GCA_025210345.1 of Pelagimonas sp. Lineage (GTDB taxonomy): Bacteria > Pseudomonadota > Alphaproteobacteria > Rhodobacterales > Rhodobacteraceae > JAOARQ01. The sequence continues at coordinate 31,605 of JAOARX010000004.1, forward strand.
CAACTGGACCGCGCCCACCGTTGACAATCCTGACGCGTCAACCCGTATTGGTGGCGGTGACACCAAAGAAGTCACCATCACAGGCACCGCGAACAAAGGCTCAGAGGTAGAGATCACCATCGGGGGCCAGACCCAAACCGTGACGGTGGGCGATGATGGTCGCTGGTCGATCCAGTTCCAGGGCACGTCTTTCCCGCCGGACGGCACCTATGACAACGTTCAGGTCAAGGTCACCGATCCGAACGGAACAATCACCAATCTTGACGGTCCCAGCTTTGCCATCGACCTGGTCGCCCCGGATATCACGATTGATGCGGGCACCGTTTCTGTTGGCACGGTCTTTAACGGCGATGCGCATACCAGCGGCAATGTGACCATCTCTGGTCAGGGTGAAGCCGGGTCCAGCATGACCATCACCATTGGCACATTTTCCCAGACCGTGACGGTTGGTCAGGGGGGCGGTTGGTCCTTCACGATCGACTCTTCGGTCCTGCCCGCGGGGTCATATACCACGGACGTCAGGCTGGTTTCGACCGATCTGTTTGGCAACTCGACCACGATCAACGAAGAGATCCAGATCGACACCGTGAACAACGTCGATTTCGACGCGACGCAGATCACCGGCGATGGCACCATCAGCGCGGCGGATCGCGCGGCGGGTGTGACACTGAACGGCACCGGCGACGCCGGATCGACCGTCACAATTGAGGTGGCGGGGCAGATCCTGAACGCGGTCGTGGACATTGATGGTGACTGGAGCGTCGTGATCCCGACCGCCTTGATCCCCACGGGGGATGCAGGCACCGGTCTGGCTGTGACGGCGCGCTCTGAAGATTCAGCAGGCAATATTGTCACCGCGACAGGGACGCTTGCGGTGGATACGGAAACCAGCGTTGCGATCTTTTCGAACGGGGTCGAAGGCGACGGCGTCATCAACCATGTTGAGCGCGCGGATGGTGTTACCTTTACCGGATCGGGCGAAGCCGGAAGCACAGTGGTTGTGAATGTTGGCGGCCAGGTGATCAACGGGTCGGTTGTGGGCGGTCACAATGTGACCGTACAGGTCAATGGCGCAGGCCAGTGGAGCGCGGATTTCACCGCGGTGCAGATCCCGCAGGGTGAGCAAACGCTGAACGTGAACGCGACCTCGACGGACATCCAGGGCAACGTCAATATCAGCAGCAGCACGGTTGAAGTGGATACCGTAGTCAGCAACTTTACCAACGCGTCCTCGGTCGGTGGCCGGGATGGCGTGGTGAGTTCGGATGAGCGGGACGCGGGTCTGACGTTTGACGGCACCAGCGAACCCAACAGCACCGTTGTGGTGAATCTGGGCGGTCAGTTGATCAACGGTCAGGTGGTCGGAGGCCACAGCCAGACGGTACAGGTCAACAATCTGGGCCAGTGGAGCGTAAACTTTGCCACGGCGCAGATCCCCGAAGGGGAACAGACCATCAAGATGATCGCCGTGGCGACGGATCAGGCTGGCAACGTTGACACGATCACGCAGGATGTGCGGATCGACACGGTTGCGGGCAACCTGACCATCTCGCCCGCGCCCGTGGAAGGCAACGATGTCGTCAACTTTGAAGAAGCGCGCGATGGCGTGACGCTGACCGGGACGTCGGATCCGTTCCAGATGGTGACGGTCAATCTGCACAACGCGCAGCGGACGGTGCAAACCAATGCCAATGGCATCTGGGAAGCCAACTTTACCGCAGCCGAAATCAATCACGCCGACAACTATACGGCACAGATCACCGCGACCATCTCTGATGCAGCGGGTAATACGCTGACCCGCACCGACAGCGTGGTGATCGACACCGAAGTGGTCAATTTTGACCCCTATCGCATGCCGATTGAAGGCAACAACATCATCAACGCGGATGAGGCGTCTAACGGCTTTACTCTGGCGGGCACATCCGAAGCCAACAGCCAGATTGTCGTGACCTTTGACACCGCGCAGCGCACCGTGACCACGGACCAGAACGGTAACTGGAGCGTTTCGTTCACCGCGCAAGAGATCGCGCAGGCGGGTGACGGTCGTGAAACCATCACCGTTGAAACCACCGACCTTGCCGGCAACGAGCTTGAGGCCAATATCGGTGTTCAGATCGACACGGTTGTTGACAACCTGACCGTCAATACGGTTGCGGGCGACAATATCATCAACGCGGATGAGGCGGCCGCGGGCTTTGCCATCACGGGACAGGTTGAGCGTGGATCGACTGTCGAGGTCAATCTGTACGGTCGCGATTATGATGCGGTTGTGAATGGCACCACCTGGACCATCAATGTCCTGCCGGGTCACATCCCCCAGGGGATCGCTGCAAATGATGTTCCCATGACGATCCTGGCGACCGACGCGAATGGCAACAGCCGCTTTGCAAACGGCAGCCTTGCGCAGCTTGCACCGGATCTGACCATCGACACGCAGGCGCCGGAAACCCCGGATATTCTGTTCAACCTGGATGGGGGCAATACCTCGGGTGGTGTTGTTGTCGACAATGACACCGGGCACCTGGCGTTCCACGATCTTCAGGTGAACAACGGCGTGGGTCTGGTCGCGGATCGTGCGCTTAGCAATGCGACCCCGGGGCAAACCGATGACAATGGGCAACCGGTGCAGAATGTTCTGGTGTCCAATGACGCGCAGGTCACTGCGATGTTCGGATCTTCCTTGAATGACGGCACGCATCTGATCGTCAGCAGCACCGATGACGTTGGCAATATGAGCTCGACGCTCATGGTGACCAACGGCGCCAACAACGTGGTGCAGATGTCTGATCAGATCGCGAATGTGCTGGGGGACTATAACGTCAATGCCATCGAGCTGGACTTTGCCGAGGCCGAGTCGCTGACCATCACCGAAGACCAGATTGTGGCCATGACCGATGCCAACAACACCTTGGTGATTGATGGGGCGATCCCGGACAATGACCCGAACCTGCGGTCCTCTGTGACGATCCGCGGGGCGCAGGCCACCGGACGTGTGACCAACGAAGGGGTGGAATACACCCTGGGTGACGCGACCTTGTTTATCGATACCGATGTGGTTGTGGATACCACGATCATCTGATCGGCGCGCCGCCCGACCTATCCGGGCGGCGCCAAAGTACGAGTGAACCGTTCCGAGGGCCGGCCGAACCGGCCCCGGAATCCCGACATAAACAATAATCGCGCCGAAGCGGGGGCACGACATGAGCATGAGCAGGCGGAGCCTGGGTTTGGTCATCGCATTGATGGTCCTGCCCGGCTGCATGAAAGATATGGGCGCAGACACCGTCTCCCGATTCAAGGGAAACGGCCTGTTGGGCAGCGCCAAGACTGAAAAGACCACACCGGTTGCGCAGCCCTCGGACGGGCTGCCCACGGCAGAGGCGTCTCCTATCATCTATGCGTTGCAGCAACGTCCTTCGGCTTTGCAAGAGGGCACGCCCTATGCGCAGGTCGCACAATCGGTGATCGCCTCGGATGCGCGCGTGGCCGAAGCCGAGCTTCAGGTTGCGCAGTTGCGGGCCAAGGCAGCCAAATGGAACTGGTTGCCGTCTATCGGGCCCCGCGTTTCGCTGTCGTCCCTTGGGGATTTCGTCACGGATCTGGTGGTCAACCAGGTGCTGTTTGACAACGGGCGCAAACGCGCCGAACGCGATCTGGCCAAGGCGAATGTCGAAATCGCCGCCGTGAACCTTGTCGACAGCGGAAACACCCGCGTGAACGACGCGCTTGTGCTGTATGTCACGGCGCAGCGCAATCGTGAAATCGCCGCGCATATGGGGCGCACGCTTAAGGAAATGGCTCACTTTGAATGGGTGATGCAGCAGCGCGTGAACGGCGGCGTGTCGGATATGTCCGACCTGAATGTGCTGCAACAAAAGCTGGCCTCCAAACGCGCCCGCGCGAGCGAAGCGGGCGAGGCCGCGACCACCGCCCTGGCGGAATTGAACGCGATGTCGGATCGGGATCTGAGCGGGATCAAGGGGCTTGGCGGTTTGCATGAAACCTCCGCACAAGAGCCCCTGGCCGTGATCCGCGCCCGTGCCCAGCAAGGGGCCGAGATCGCGCAGGCCAAGATTGACCGGGCCTCGCATCTTCCGGGGCTGGCGGCGAATGCCTCTGGCGGATCCAGCAAGGTGACAGGCGGGCTTGAGGTCACCACCGACAGTCTTTTCTCACTGGGGACCATGGCGGAGCTGAGCGCGCTTGAGGTGGTTCGTGAAACCTCAGAGCGCAAAGTCGCTGAGGCCCGCGAGGTGGCCAACCGCAAGGTCCAGGCCCAGGCCAACCGCCTGGCCGCGTTCCGCAGGCAGGCGCAAGAGGCGGCAACCTTGACCCAAAACGCCAAGCAAAACCTTGATCTGTTCCGCAAGCAATACGAGGGCGGGCAACGTCAGGTGATGGATGTTGTCGGGGTCTATGAGACATATGCCTCGGCGTTGGAGACCGAAATTGACCTGAAATACAAGGCCGCGCGCGCCGAGCTTGAACTGGCGCGCCTGCAGGGTGCTTTGGCGGAAGGGGCGCAGATTTGACCCAGGCTGTCATTCACCAAATGGCCGATCGCGCCAAGGATGCGGTGCTGCGCGCGGTTCCCGCAGCGGCGCAGGCCAATGCCGCGCGGATCAAGTCGCGCCATTCGGACAAGGCCAAGTCCCGGGCGGATCTGATCGGGACATTGGCCAGCCGTCTGGGTGCGGATGCCAAGGCCATTGATGTGCTTGAGGCGCTGACCCAGAACGCCGGGTGTGATGACAGTTTTGATGCCTTTGCCCTGAGAATGGGGGTCGAGGCCGCGGGCCTATTGGCGCTTGAGGATGAACCCGATACATTGGTGCCCGGCCTTTGGCCTGCCATCGCGTTGATGCGCAACGGGCAGGCGGTTCTGGTGCTGGATCAGGACGGTCAGACCCTGACGCTTTACGATGAAACCAGCGCGACCCGGTCCTCGGAAGTGGCCATCGCCGAATTTGGTCCGTATTTTTCCGGCCAGCTGATCCGCGCCGAAGCCCCCATCGAAATGCTCAGCGAGACCCACGCCAAGGTCAAACGCGAACGCCATTGGTTCTGGGGGCAGTTCCATCGATTTACCAAGCATTTTGCCGAAGTGGCGGTGGGCAGCTTTGTGGCCAACCTGTTGGCGGTGTCCGTCGCGTTGTTTTCCCTTCAGGTCTATGACCGCGTGATCCCGCATCAATCCGAAGCCACCCTTTGGGTGCTGGCTGCGGGTGCCGGATTGGCCCTGCTGATGGAGGCGTTTCTCAAGATCGCGCGCTCGCAACTGCTGGATGGTGCGGGGCGGCAGATTGAAATGGGCGTGCAAAAGATGCTGATGGATCGGCTCTTGGGGATGCGCTCGGATCTGCCGGGGCGCTCTCCGTCACAGCTGTTTTCCAGCATGCGCGAATTTGGCTCGGTGCGCGAATTCTTTACGGCGTCAACCGTTGGCGCACTGGCCGATATTCCGTTTATCTTTGTGTTTCTCCTGCTGGTCTGGTCCATCGCCGGGAGCGTCGTTTGGGTGCTGGTTCTTGGCGGTATCTTGATGGTGGTGCCGGGGTTCTTCATGCAAAAACGCATGATCCGCCTGACGCAGGAAATGCAGGGGGCGTCGGCCAAACAGTCGCGCCTGTTGCAAGAAACCGTCACCGACATTGACACGATCAAGACACAGCGCGCCGAAGACCGCTTTTCCCGCCTGTGGGAAGAGCTGACCGCCGTTCAATCGCTGAAATCGTCGGAACAACGCCGCCTGGCCGCCATGCTGACCTTCTGGAGCCAGGGGGTGCAGCAGGCCACCTATGTGGCGGCGGTGATCACCGGCACCTATCTGGTGTTCGCCGGGGAATTCACCGTGGGGTCGATCATTGCCGTGGGTATTTTGTGTTCGCGCACGCTTGGGCCGCTGACGCAGTTGTCGGGGATCATGGCGCGCTGGGGCAATGTGAAATCCGCGCTGGATGGTCTGGATAAACTGGCCTTTATCCCGCAAGATCGCTCTGAGGATCGCACCTATCTGCGCCGCGAGGGGCTTGGCGGTCAGTATGAGCTGCGCGATGTTCACTATCGCTATGATCCCGAAGGCGCGATTGTTCTGGACCTCAATAACCTTGTGATCCAGCCGGGGCAGGTCATGTCGGTGCTTGGATCGAATGGCTCGGGCAAGTCGACGTTCCTCAAGATGCTGACCGGGCTGTACGGGCCGGAAAAAGGGCAGATTCTGCTGGATGGCACCGAGATGTCACAGATCGAACCCAAAGATCTGCGCCGCTCGATTGGGTATCTGGGGCAGGACGTCAAACTGTTCCACGGGACGCTTAGGGACAATCTGAACCTGACATTGCTGGAACGGGACGACGATCGCCTGTTCCAGGCGCTTGATTTCGCGGGCCTTGGACAGTTCGTCAAGTCACATCCCAAGGGGCTTGATCTTGATATTCGCGATGGGGGCGAGGGCCTGTCTGTCGGGCAACGCCAATCCATTGGCTGGGCGCGGTTGTGGTTGCAGGACCCGGACATCTGTCTGTTGGATGAACCGACGGCGGCGCTGGACCAAACGCTTGAGAAAACCCTGATTTCGCGGCTTGAGACCTGGCTGCAGGGGCGGACCGCCGTGATCGCCACGCATCGGGTGCCCATCTTGTCGCTGACGACACGGACCATGATCCTGGCCAATGGACGCATGGTTGTGGACGGACCACGGGATCAGGTGCTTGAACACCTCCGCACCTCTCGCCAAGGAGCCGCATGATGGCATTGTCGTCGACCAATCTGTCCAAGAATGGCCTGTCCGCGCAATTGGGCAAGACCCTCAAGGGGCCGTCGCTGACGATCTGGCTGTGTGCGGGGGCGGTTTGGATGTTTATCATCTGGGCCTCTTTTGCCTGGCTCGATGAAATTGTCCGTGCTGACGGCGAGATCATTTCGTCTTCGCGGCCGCAGATCATTCAGAACCTCGAAGGGGGTATCCTGACCGAGCTGCTGGTCAAGGAAGGTGACGAAGTGCTGCGCGGCGACGTGTTGGCCCGTTTACACGGCACCCAGTTCCAATCCTCTGTTGACGATTTGCAAGACCAGATCACCGCCCTCGAGATCCGCCGCCTGCGGCTCGAGGCCGAACTGGCGGGGGCGTCTGTCTTTGACGTCCCCGCATCTTTGGCGCATCGCTCGCCCGAGATTGTCGCATCGGAACAGGCGCTGCTGGCGGCCCGACAGTCAGATTTCTTTTCCCGCCGTGATGGCGCTGGTCGCGTGATGCAGCAGGCCGCTTCGGAAAAGGAGCTGATGGAGAATCTGCTTAAGAACAAGGTGGTTGCGCTGATCGAAGTGACCCGCGCGCGCAAGGTGCACGCGGATGCGAAAAAGGCCCATGACGAGATCATCACCCAAGGCGAGCTGACCCGGGCGCAGGATTATTCTGATACGCTCAAGGAGCTTGCGACGCTGAAGCAGAACCTGAAAGCATCGCAGGATCAGCTGAACCGCACGATGCTGGTGTCGCCGATGCATGGTGTGGTGAACAATCTGAATGTGACAACCATCGGTGGCGTTGTGCGCCCCGGCGAAGAGATCATGCAGATCATCCCGGTCGATGAAGAGCTGTTTGTCGAGGCCAAGGTGCGCCCCGAGGACATCGCCAACATTCGCCCGGGCCAAGAGGCGACGATCAAGCTGTCGGCCTATGACTATACCATTTATGGAACGCTGAAAGGGCGGGTGGATGTGATCTCGGCGGATACCTTCAAGGATGAAACCCGGCGCGATCAGGAACCGCACTACAAGGTGTCTGTGCGCGTGGACATGAGCGCGATGGACGATCGTCAGGCGTTGATGCAGGTGCGCCCGGGCATGCAGGCGCAGGCCGAGCTGCACACGGGGGAAAAGACCGTTTTACAGTATCTGCTTAAGCCGCTCTACAAAACCCGCGAGGCCTTTCGCGAGCCCTGATCCGGTTTGATCTCATTGTGCAGCCAGGGCTGCTCTGATTGGCTCACCCCTCGGGTCCGAGGGGTTCGGGGTGACGTGTGAGGATGTCGCGTGCCCGACAGTGAGCGGTTGCCGGTGGGGATGTTGGCGCCTCCGGCGGGGATATTTGGGAAAAGGTGAAAACAGCCCCGCGCCTAGGGTGGGATGATCTTTCCGGACCAGTCGAGTATTTGGCCGGATTGTTCTGGTGTTGCGTGTTCCAGTGTGTGTCTCAGGCAATTGGCGGCGTGGTCTGGCGTGAAGAGGGTGCCGGGCGGGACATTGCTTTGGAAGGGGCGCGACAGTTGGGTGTCGACCGTGCCGGGGTGAAGCCCCACGCACAGATGTTGCGGATGGGTGCGTGCCATTTCTATGGCGTAGGTTTTGATCAGCATGTTCAACGCGGCCTTGGATGCGCGGTAGGCGTGCCATCCGCCAAGGCGATTGTCGGTGATGGAGCCAACGCGCGCGCTAAGCACGGCGAATTCTGTTCTTTGATCACGGGGCATCTTGGTCAGCGCGTGTTTCGCGATCAGGGCCGGGAGGATCGTGTTGGCTGCAAAGAGGTGCTGAAAACGTTCAGTGGACTGATGGCGGAGCGATTTTTCCGGTGCGGTTTGCGCGGTATTCATCAGACACCCCGAGGCCACGATGATACGCTGGATCGAAGCCACAGAGGTGATCATGGAAAACACATTGGCGAGATCCTCTTGGTCATACGGATCCCGTGTGAGGTTTTCCACATTCTCGATGTCTGTTCCGGTGCGGGACAGGGCCCAGACCTTGGTATCTTGTTGCGCATACAGGCGGCACAGAGCCCTGCCGATGCCGCCGTTCGCCCCGAAAACGATGGTGTTTCTATGCATCCCGCCCCCCTTATTCCATAAGGATACGGAGGCGGGTTGGGTTTGGATGACCTTTAGGTCTGGTCCTCGGTGTCGATCCAGATTGTGACCGGGCCGTCGTTGACAAGGCTGACCGCCATATCCGCGCCAAATATGCCGTTGGCCGTGGGGATGCCCAGATCCGCAACGGCCTTGGTGAAGTATTGATAGAGGGCATCTCCATCCGCAGGCGCGGCCGCAGATGAAAACCCGGGGCGGTTGCCACGGCGGGTATCTGCCGCGAGGGTAAACTGACTGACGATCAGTGCCTGCCCACCGATATCCAGCAAAGAGCGGTTCATCCGCCCTTCGTCATCTTTGAAGATCCGCAGTTTTGAGACCTTGGCCGCCAGCTTATCCGCCTGCGCCGTGGTGTCACCCTGCATGGCGCAGATCAGGATCAGGAGACCACGATCAATTTGCCCCGTAACCCGCCCGTCGACTTCGACCGAGGCCTGTGTAACACGTTGAATAAGTGCGCGCATTGTTCGCTTTCTACTGTTGCATCGCGAGGATATAGCCGACACCGCCAGCAAGGATCAGCCCCAAAATCACGGCAAAGGTGATTTTCCATGCGGACCAGGGGCGTTCCCCTTGCACCCGGCCCGTGCGGCCATTCACAACAAAGCGATAGGATTTGCCCCGATACTTGTAGGCCGCCATCCAGACCGGCAGCAGGATATGTTTGAACGTCACATCGCTGACCTGCGTGTCGACCCGGTGAATGCGCTGACGATCGCCGCCGATGTCGAACTTGATGTCCCGTTCGATTTGACGGTCCATGCGGGCGCGGGCTTCGTGAAAGCCTTCGTCCAGATCAACCTGATAGCCTTCGGCCCGGAACCCGGCGAGATATTCGGGCTGATAGGGCTCAAGCGCGCTTAGATCCCAGGGTTCGAGCGCATCGGTAAACCGTTTGGGCAAAGCGCGCGAGGCCAGAACCAGCACATCGTCAAAGAACCGCGCGACGCGTCCCGAAACCGGGCGCCAGCGGATTTTCTGAACCTGCTCAGAGACCATTTTCCCATCCCGCATGACCTGGCGGGTTTCATAGTAAATGGTGCCCTGTTCGCCGCGATATTGCGATGCGGTGTCCGCGTCATAGGTCCAGTACGGCACATAGATACCGGTCAGTTTTCGCCCCTTGCGAGCGTATTTCTGCAGGCCATTGGGTGCGAACCAAAGCCCGCCCAGCCAATCATTCATCGCGCTGCGGGCTTCTTTTTCCTCTAAGGCAAAGGGCAAAAGCCCCCGCGGTTTGATATGGCGATGGGTGCCCGTATCCGTGACAACAGGCGTGGCGCAGAACGGACATTCGGCAGCATGCAGATCGGGGTCGAATTCGACTTCGGCGGCGCAATTGGGACAGCGTGAAACCCGGGTTTCCTCAATCTCTTGCAGGGGCAAGAGATTGTCGATGGCGGACTTGAAATCCAGCTCTTTGATCCCACCGCTCCAGGGCCCTTGGTGTTTAATCTCTGAAGTGGCGCCGCAGTGATCGCAGATCAACTGATCGTTGCCCGGATCGAACCGATAGTCAGATCCGCATTGATCGCAGGGGAAACGGTGTTCGTCTTTCGGCATTTTCGGTGGCGGTGGGGGCGTGTCTGTCATGCTGCAAAGCCAATCATTTGCGGTGGTTTCATCCTGACGGGCAAACGGGGAAAGCGAAAGGGTGAATCGCCGGGCGGGGGTTACGGAAAATTATGAACCTCTGTTTATCCAACGGATAGGAGCCTTCAAACGGAATTCACATGAACATACACGATCTTGAGCACAACATTGACGAAGCGATCCGGGCGCACGGGGCGTGGAAAGACAAACTCCGATCAGCGGTCGAGACAGGTGTTTTGCCAAAGCCAGCTAAGGAAATTGCCTGCGACAATCAATGCGGATTTGGCAAATGGTTGCATGGGCTCAAGATGGATTCTTCGGTCGCAGGCAGTGCGCAGTATCAGGGTGTCGTTGCTGCCCATGCCGCATTCCATCGCGCCGCCGGGGGTGTCGCAGCGCTGGTCGAAGCCGGGGACAGGAAAGCCGCTGATAAAGCGCTGCGGGGGGCGGCATTTGCCGACACGACCAGCCGTTTGGTGGACAAAGCGCTTGATTGGAAACGGGTCTCGCGCAGCTGAATCTGTTCGGTGGCCCCTTGCGGGCCACCGCACCTGCGCACTCCCGCCTTAGCCTGCCGGAGGCGGCGGGGGCGGAGGCGGCAGAATTGTAAAGAGCTGAGCCAGTTCCTGCACTTGCCCAGCGGGCTTCCATCCGTCTTGGCCTGCGGTCCAAACCAGGGTCTCGCGCGTCAATTGACCATCGGTGGCCATGCGTCCAAGGCGCGCCTTGGAAAACGGGCCTGTCGTCGCGCCGTTTTCGGCAATATGCCAGACGTGTTCCACGGGAGGGGGCGGCGGAGCAGCCGGAGCGGCCTGCGGGGCGGCCCCCCAGGGTCCTTGGGGCATCATCTGCTGTGCCATGTTCATCCCCATCCCGGCGCCCATGCCCATGCCCATGGATTGATCCATTGCCCCACCTTTGCCCATGGCTTCGGCGGCTTTCCATTTCATATGATCATCCAGATTTCCCGCAATCCCGCGCGAGGTGCGGGCGTCCAGGGCCTTTTCGACCGCCGGGGGCAGCGAGATGTTTTCGATATATAGTTCGGGCAGGGACAAGCCATACTGGGCAATGGTCGGGTCAATGGCCTTGGCAATCAGCGCGCCGACCTCACCGGTGTTGGCGGCCATGTCCAGAACCGGGATGCCACTGGCGGCAATCGCGCGGCTGAATTCCTGGACAATGATGTTGCGGATCTGAAAGCTGATCTCATCGGTGGTGAACTCACCGTCGGTGCCGACGATCTCGGTCAAAAAGCGCGCGGGATCCGCAACCTTGATGGTATATGTGCCAAAGGCGCGGATGCGGGTCGGACCGAACTCGGCGTCGCGCAACATGATGGGGTTCTTGGTGCCCCATTTGTTGTTGGTAAAGCGGTTCGTGTTGACGAAATAGATTTCGGACTTGAACGGCGAATTGAACCCATGATCCCAGTGTTGAAGGCTGGTCATGATCGGCATGTTGTTGGTCTCAAGCATATAGAGACCGGGGGTAAAGACATCCGCAAGCTGGCCTTCATGGATAAAGACTGCGGCCTGGCCTTCGCGCACGGTCAGCTTGGCGCCGTATTTGATTTCGTGGCCTTCACGTTCAAACCGCGACACAAGCGTGTCGCGTGTGTCGTCGGTCCATTCAATGACGTCGATAAATTGGCCGGACAGGAAATCCCAAATGCCCATGGCACCCTCCGTGGAAAACAGCTTTGCCTTACAGATAGCAACGGATCGCCCATCCCGCCAGAGTTGGTTGAATGGGGAATAGTTGCGGAATTTTCTCAGCTGGGCCCGCCCAACAGCGCGCGCGCGCGTTCATGGACAATGGGCATCGCCTGTGCCGACCCCATGCCCGGACGCAGCCGGGGGTCGTACAGGATGCGCAACAGGTGTTCATCGTGGCGGGTCAAAAGCGCGAATTCATCGTCGTCGTTAAAGATGGAGGGGCGCGCATTTGGGCTGTCGTTGCCAACACCAAGCCCCTGGGCGATTTCTTCGTGGATACAGGACAGACGCAGCAGATCGGGGTGTTCTGCGCGGATGACGGCGACGGCGGTCGAGTATTCATAGCCGTTGACCGTGCGTGAAAACGCCATGACCAGACAATGAATGCCACGCGGCATGTCGCGCACAATGGACAGCGCCTGTCGGTTGATATCGGGAACGATGCCTTGAATCCGATCCGCAGCCCACCCCAGATCATCATGGGTGGCAAACAGGACGTGAAAATTCGGGTCGGTCCTGGTCATCGCAATCGGATGCCCGGTGATCCGCGATAGCCGCGCGGTATAGGCGCTGACATGGGCTCGGTCCGCGCGCGATTGCCTGTCCGGCACCAATTGACCAAATTCGGTATTCATCCGAATGGGCGCGATCCACTTTTTGATCCGGCTCGTACCGTGGCGCGCGCGGGTAAGCCCCTGTCCGCGTTGATATTCTTCTCCAAGTGCAATGACCTGAAAGTTCCGCGCAAGCATGGTATCGGTAAAGGGCGTATCCGACCCGCCGCCATCCCGGCGCAGCAGGCCCTTGGACAGCAGGTTTGCCTGAAGGCGATCATAATAACGTTCCAGCGCGAGGCTGGCGTTCGAAGGCAAAGGCGCAGGGGGCGCGGCAGGCAGAGGTGCCGCCACGACCTGTGTTTCCGTGTTGCCCTCGGGTGTGGGCAACGGGGTGGTGCCGGTATCGGTCAGACACCCCGCAAGCGTGGCACAGGCCAACCCGGCCTTGAACAGGTTCAGGCTCGCCCGTGCCAAGTTCATGCGTTTTCCGGGACCGATGTGGCCGCCGTGTCGCCCAAGCCAGTTTCCTTGGCCTTGGCTGCGGCCAGCGTATCGCGCAGCTCTTTTTCCATCTTTTGCAGCTCTTCCTCGGCCTTGGCGCGGCGCGCCTTGCCTTCGTCGGCGATCTGCAAAGATTCTTCGATGGTGCCGATAAGATCGGCGTTGGCCTGTTTGACCGCTTCGATATCGAACACGCCGCGCTCCATTTCTTCGCGGATCATCTTGTTGCTTTCGCGCAGATTGGCCGCGTTGGATGTCAACAGCTCGTTGGTCAGGTCATTGGCGTCGCGTACCGCTGCTGCGGCTTCTTTCGAACGCTGGATGGTGACAGCCTGCGCCAGCTGGGTTTCCCAAAGTGGCACGGTGTTCACGAGAGTCGAGTTGATCTTGGTGACCAGGGATTTGTCGTTTTCCTGCACCAGACGGATCGAGGGCAGCGACTGCATGGTCACCTGACGGGTCAGTTTCAGGTCATGCACACGGCGTTCCAGATCGTCCCGGGCGGCGCGCAGGTCGCGCAGCTCTTGGGCTTTCATCACCTGATCGCCCTCGTCGGCGGCCTGTACAGCGGCTTCGGCGGCGGGAATGTCCTGGCTGTCCAATTCGTCCAGCTTTTCCTGACCGGCGGCGATATACAGCGCCAGCTCATCGTAGAATTGCAGCGTTTTTTCGTACAGCAGGTCAAGCGATTTGATGTCCTTGAGCAGCGTGTGCTCATGGCGCAAAAGCTCATCCGTGATCTTGTCGATCTGGCCCTGAACCGTCTCGAAACGTGCGGTAAACTTGGCAAAGGGGGCGGCGCGGCCCAGCAGCTTTTCCCACCAGGTGCGTTCGCGGCGCACGTCCAGTTCGGAGACGGAAAAGCCGCGGATGGTGGTGACCATATCGCGCAGACCGTTGCCCGCCGGGCCCACGTCTTTGTTGCGCACGTCGGTCAGCATCGCCTGCGAGATCTGTTGCAGCTCGCTTTGCGCGGCAGAGCCAAAGGACACGATCGAATTGGTGTCCCCCATGTCGATCTCATCCATGCGCGACCGGATTTCGTCGCTGACCTCTGCGTTCGCTTCTTTCAGCGGAACCACGGCGTTGGCTTCGACAGGGTCGGGCAGAACCAGCGCGTTCATTTCATCGACCAAGGCCACGGCCTCTTGGGCTTTTTGACGTGTAACTTCAGACATGGGTTACTCCCCTAATATTGGTTCACCCCCGATCGAGGTGAACTCCTTCACGCTGCAAACGATCGCGCAGCACATCAATTTCGATCGCCAGATCGGCGTTACTATCCAACAAAAGCTTGTCAGTTTTTTTGTCGAAACTCTCTTCCAGATCGGTCAAGAGCATCATGAAATCACTTTTCGCGGCCCGATCCGGTTTGCGGTCATAGATATCGGCGAATTTGACTGCCGCATCCCGTGCCCCCATCAGGTACACACCCAGAAACTTGCGCGCGGCGGGCAGGTCACGCGGGTCTTCTTCGACGGTGCGGATCATGTCCTGGGCCTTGGTCACAAAGCGTTCGACGCGGGCTTCGACGCTGCGGTCCCCCGCGCGCCTGACCGCGTCGCGCATGCCTGACAGATAGGTTTCCGCTTCCTCGACCACCTTGGCGACGCGGTCCTGTTGGAAGGTGTCGATGCCCTCCATGCCCTTGTCTTTCATCGGGTCAAGGCCAAAGGCCCCCAAATGCAAAGCGGTTGCGGCCCCGCCAAAAATCACGGGCGCGATCAATCCGGGCTCGGAAATCCATGCGGCGATACCGGTGCCGATGCCACACAGCGCTGCAGCCAGGGTTTTGCGTGGAAAGCCGGGGCGTCGTGCCACGCGGCGCGCGTCATAGGCGGCCTGGGCTTTCATGCCTTCGCGCAACAGCCACGCCCCGGCAATCAGCACCCCGGAGCCCAGCAGACCTGTGGCCAAGCCAAGCGCCCCGTCATTGATCGACATAAAGGCCAACACGATGCCGGGCACGAACATCACATTCGATCTGGCCCCTGTTGGTGTCACCTGTGCGCCTTTGTAGGCAGGGCGTTCTTGCTGGGGGACGGATGCGTCTGAATCGCCGTCAGGGCTGAATTTGCCGCCGTATCGCTGTGCCATGTTACAGCCCCCCCAGCCATCCGGTCGTCACGCCGAACAGCAAGATGATCAAAAGGACGTAGCTGATTTTCTGCAGGCCATTCCCTGACATAGGCACCCCCGAGCCTCTTGTGTTTCGGTAAAAACCTAAGGGCTCGGATGGGATCTTGCTAGGGGGAAGTACGGGCTGGATGCATCAGGCGACGGATTTTGCGGGCATATTGTCCAAAAGACGCTTGGCGTGATGATCAATTCCGCTGCCTGGCATGCGTGTGGCCTGTCTGCCAAGCTTGGCCACATCTTCACTCAGCAAATCCAGCTTGGCCATCAGGCGGTTGCGTGCAAAATGCTGGTCCTCACCGTGCCATACGGATTCGAGCGCCTTGATATCGCTTTCCAACGTGTGAATCAGGTTGAACATCTGCGACCGCGCCTGCGCCGAAGAGGCATGTACCGATTTGCGCAATACAGACGAAATGCTTTCGCAAAGATCAAACACGCGGTGGCTTAGTTCGCCGTCTTGCAGCGCATCGACGCGGCTGATGATCGCGTCAAGCCGGGTTTCGGTTTCTTCCAAAATGGCGGCGGTTTCCATCTCGCGCTGGACATGGGTCGAAGCCGAGGGCTTGGCGGACAGCGCATCCTTGCCAAAGGCCGCGAGGCTAAGTGCAACGGCAAGAAGACCGACAGCCAAGGGCACCATCAGGTCGGCAAAGTGATGACCCGCAAGGATCACAACCACCAACCCGATCAGGATCGACCCGATCAGTTTGCGTGGGATGGTCGGACGTGTCGCATTGGCAGAGGCCTGGAACGCACGTTGTTCTTTCTGCCCCCGGCCGATGAAACGCAGCGCAAGCGAAAACAACCAGATCACCAAAAGCGATGTTGCGACCCCGGCAAAGGTGCCCTGGAAGGCCCATAACAGCAATGGAAAGGCAGCAAGGAACATGACGTTCAATGCGGAATCCATATTGGCTTTTTCATGGGATCGGGCGTGCTTGTTACGATTGGTCATTGTGGCCTCAGAGATAGCAGAGGGCGAAGATCATTATCCAAAGCGTGGCAAAGGCCAGCTTTTGCACCAGTATTCCATCGTCATGGGCACGGCGGGCGCTGGCTTCGAGCGCATGCAGCGTGTCGGACATGACGTCGCGCAGGTTGCTCAACACCAAGAGCGTCGAGATCAGAATCGTCAGGAGAGCAAGTGTTGTAATCATCATGCCCCTGAGGATCGGCCTCAATCCGGGCAAAATCGGGGCAGCGGGCGGGAAAAACAAAGGTATGGTTAAGGCCCGTAGGGTTTATTCGATCCCATCCGGAGATTCCAAAGCAGAGGTTCCAAAGGGCCAGGGGTTCCGCGCCCTTTATGCGTTCTCATGCGGGGATCACGTTTTGGGGCCGGGGCGACGGCCTTTGCCCTTGGTGGGCCCGCGCTTTGCGCCCTGACCCGGGCCGCGCTCTGGGGTGCGGGTCGCGCCGGGGCGTTTGGCCCCAAAGGTTTTGCCACCCCCCGGCTTCCCCGCGCCGGGTTTTGCGGGTTTGCGCCTGCGATTGACCCCTTTGGGATCGCCCTTGGGTTTCGGCGCCGGGGTTTCGATCGCAAGCCCCAATTGATCGCGCAGCGCGCGGCGGCGGATTTCTTCGACCTCGCCGGATTTGAGCTGCCCCAGCTGGAACGGGCCATAAGACAGGCGAATCAAGCGGTTGACCGTCAGGCCGATCTCGGCCATGGCGCGGCGGATTTCACGGTTTTTCCCCTCTCGCAGCCCGATGGTCAGCCAGGCGTTTGCCCCTTGTTGGCGATCAAGGTTGATGATCATGGGCTGAAAGCTCTGACCATCGACGGTGATCCCTTTGCGCAGCGGCTCCAGCATCTGGTCCGTCGGACGCCCGTTCACCCGCACCCGATATTTGCGCAGCCACCCCGTGCTGGGAAGTTCAAGCCGCCGTTTGAGATCGCCGTCGTTGGTCAGCAGCAAAAGCCCCTCTGAGTTCAGGTCAAGGCGTCCGACGCTCATCACGCGAGGCAGGTCTTCGGGCAGGTCATCGAAAATCGTCTTTCGCCCCTGTTCATCGCGGTTGGTGGTCACAAGGCCGACGGGCTTGTGATACAGCCACAGGCGGGGCTCTTCTGGGGGATCAAGCAATTTGCCATCCACCTCGATCCGGTCACGGGGGGTGACGTTCAGCGCCGCGCGTTCGATCACCTTGCCGTTCACCTGCACGCGGCCCTCTTCGATCATGCGTTCGGCGTCACGACGGCTTGCAACACCGGCGCGGGCGATCACCTTGGCGATGCGGTCCCCGGTTTTCGGTTGCGCTTGTGGCTGGTCTTGGGGCTGATCTTTGGATGGGGCGGGGGGCTTGGGCTGTGTCATGTGCGGGCCATACCCGATCTTGCCCCGCTTGAGAAGGCTCTGGCCATCCCCAAAGTGAACAGTCTATGAGGGCATATGCCGTTTGTCAGCCATATGGACCTTGCCCTTGACCAGGCCCGCGCCGCCGCCGCGCGTGACGAAGTGCCGGTCGGCGCGGTGATCGTGTCGCCCTCTGGTGACGTGGTGGCCCTGGCGGGCAATCGCACGCGTGAGTTGAACGACCCGACCGCCCATGCCGAAGTCCTGGCGATCCGACAGGCCTGCGCCGCCTTGGGCCAGGAGCGCCTTGAGGGGTATGATCTTTACGTGACTTTGGAACCCTGCCCCATGTGTGCGGCCGCGATTTCATTCGCGCGTATCCGCAGGTTGTATTACGGCGCCTCTGACCCCAAGTCGGGTGGCGTCGCCCAGGGGGCACGGGTCTATGCGCAGGCCCAGTGCCACCACGCGCCCGACGTCTATGACGGCCTGCAAGAGGCCGCGTGCGCCGCGCTGTTGCGCGATTTCTTTGCCGCGAAAAGGGAACAGTCATGACCCGTGTGATCTTGCTGAATAAACCATATGGCGTGCTGTCCCAATTCACCGACAAAGGCACCG
Source organism: Pelagimonas sp. (assembly GCA_025210345.1). Taxonomy (GTDB): domain Bacteria; phylum Pseudomonadota; class Alphaproteobacteria; order Rhodobacterales; family Rhodobacteraceae; genus JAOARQ01. The sequence continues at coordinate 49,895 of JAOARX010000004.1, forward strand.
AAGGCAGCCCGCGCCCAACCCTGTCCAACTATGTCAACGTGCCGGGGGTTTACCCCGCGGGCCGCCTGGACCGCGACAGCGAGGGGCTGATGGTGCTGACCGACAACGGCAAGCTTCAGGCGCGCATCTCCAGCCCCAAATATAAACAGCCCAAAACCTATCTGGTTCAGGTCGAAGGCACCCCGACGGGTGATCAGATGGATGCGCTGCGCAGCGGCGTGACCCTGAAAGACGGGCCAACCCGCCCGGCCAGGTTGCGCGAAATCGAGCCACCCGATCTTTGGCCGCGCAATCCACCGGTGCGGTTTCGCAAATCCGTGCCGGACCGTTGGATCGAATTGACCATCACCGAAGGACGCAACCGTCAGGTGCGGCGCATGACGGCGCATGTGGGCCTGCCCTGTCTGCGGCTGGTCCGATGGTCGATCGGGGATTGGACGCTGGACGGGATCGACCCCGGAACATGGCGGGACGCGTGAGCGGCAAAAGAAAAAGCGACCGTTGGGGCCGCTTTATCTCTTTGAAAACGTCCAAATTCCGCGCTGGTCAGACCCACTTGGCCATCGGTGGCAGGCTCATCAGCACGGCATTCGCATCATGCCCGGTGGCCAGCCCAAACTTGGTGCCACGGTCATAAACCAGATTGTATTCCGCATAGAGCCCGCGATGCACCAGCTGCGTGTCCTTGTCCGTCTCGTTGAAATCCATCTCGCGACGTTTTTCGACAAGGGGGAGATAGGCCGGCAGGAAGGCGCGCCCAATGTCCTGGGTCAAGGCGAAATCGGCCTCCCAATCGCCCGAGTTCTGGTCATCCATAAAGATCCCGCCAACCCCGCGCGCACGGTTGCGGTGTGGGACATAGAAATACTCATCGGCCCATTCCTTGAGGCGGGGATAGTGCTCGGCCCCATGGGGGTTCAGATGGTCCTGCTGCACCTGGTGGAAATGTGCGGTGTCCTCGTCGAATTCGATACAGGGGTTCAGGTCAGATCCGCCGCCGAACCACCATGCGCCCGGTGTCCAGAACATGCGGGTGTTCATGTGCACCGCAGGGCATTGGGGGTTTTGCATATGCGCCACAAGGCTGATGCCCGAGGCCCAGAACCGCGGGTCCTCTTCGATGCCCGGCACACCGCGCGCGGCCATCGCCTTTTGTGCCGCGCTGCCCAGCGTGCCGTAGACGGTCGAAACATTGACACCGACCTTTTCGAACACACGCCCGCCGCGCATGACGCTCATCAACCCGCCGCCTGCGTCGGACCCATCGTCCGTGTGGCGTTTGGTGGGGGTGACTTCGAACCGCCCGGCCGGCATGTCTGAGAATGGGCCATTGGCGTGGCTGTCTTCCAGTCCCTCGAACGCCGCGACGATCTGGTCACGCAACTCACGAAACCACGCGCTGGCGCGGGTCTTTTCCTGATCCATCATGGGATGATCCTCCATTTGCACCTTCTTAGCTTTTGCGGTGCCAGAGGTTCAAGCGGCGCTAATGCGCCGGGGCGGAAACCGGATCCAAAAGGGTGCGCCCGCCGTCAACCGTCAAGATCTGCCCGGTGACAAACCCCGCCCCTTCACAGGCCAGGAAATGCACCGCCTCTGATAGCTCATTGGGAGAGGCAACGCGACCCAGCGGCGTATGCCCCTCAATGTCTGATCGATAGTCGCGATGCTCTTTGAGGGTTTCCTTTAGGCTGGACGACATGACGGATCCCATCGCCACCGCGTTGACGCGAATACGATGAGGGGCCAGTGCAACCGCCATCGATCGGGTCATTTGATCCAGGGCGGCGCAGGATACCGAATAGCCCAGCAGCTCAGGATGCGCGCGCTGACCGGCGATGGATGACAGGTTGACGATGGCACCGGCAAAGCCCTCTTCGTGTCCTTCAGATTGCTTGATCATGCGTTTCGCCACCATGCGGGTCATGCGCAACGAGGTGCTCAGGTTCTGGGCAAGCAGTTCATCGACGGAATCGTCATCCGGGTTCAACGGATCGGTCGGCAAGACCTGACGCGAACCATTCACAAGGATGTCGATCCGGTCAAAGGCGTCCAGCGTGGCGGACAAAAGATTGGCGATGGTCAGCTTTTCGCGCAGGTCCCCGGCGAAATAGCGCATGTTCTGATCGTCGCAATCTTCGCCGCATTCGCTGATCAGGTTGGCCTCATCCATATCCGCCAGCATGACATTCGCGCCTTTGTTGGCAAAATGCCGGGCGATGGAAAGGCCAACCCCATTGGCCGCGCCGGTAACAATCGCGGTTTTACCTTCGATCGAGAAACTCATCTGGGCCTCATGGTTTGGGGCGGATTATCTGCGCCGTTGCAGCGGGCGGCTGGCGGTCAGGATCTTGAACCGATTGGTGCCTGCGATCTCATCCACGTTGCGAAACAGCTCGTTCAGAGTGGATTCGTAGGGCAGATGGCGATTCGCCACCAGCCAAACTGCGCCATGCGGCGCAAGATTGCGCGCGGCGGATTGGATAAAGGCGCGCCCAAGATCGGGCTCTGCCTTGCGGGTGGTGTGAAACGGCGGGTTCATGATCACCGCGTCCAGCAGCTGTGGCGACACCCAGCGCGTGGCATCTGCCCAGTGATAGGTCACGCGGTCGTCCCCTTGCAGATTGACGCGCGCGCAGTCCAGCGTGGCGTGGTCCGCTTCGACCGCGTGCAGGGATTTGACACCGTCCCGTTTCAGAATTTCACGCGACAGCCAGCCCCAGCCCGCGCCCAGATCGGCCACGGCCCCTTTGATTTTATCGGGCAGCGCCTCGGCCAGTGCGACCGAGGCGGCATCGGCCCCCGAGGCAGAAAAGCTGCCGGGGGCGGTAAAATCGCTCTGGCCATTGCGGGTCATATCCGGGCGCGCCCAATCCGCCAGTGCATCCGTAGCGTGAAACCAGGCACAGCGTCCGTGGGCCTTGGACAATTGTCCGTCCAGAACAATCGTGGACTTCAGCGCTTTGAGGATGGGTTCGATGCCATCGCTTTTGGCGCCTGTGACGACAATCAGACCACCGGGCGCCAGCGCGCAGGCGCGGGCGATGCGGTCTTCGGTCAGGTCACGCGCCCGCGCGACCGAGACAATCACCGCATCAAATGGTCCTTCACCCCGAAACGACGTGGTGAACCCGCGCTGGGCCCAGCCTTCGGATTCGGGTTTGAACCCTTGCAGCACTTCGCACATCGGCAAGGTGGCGGCAAAAACGCCCATGTCCTCGACCGTCGCACCCAAAAGCGCGATCCGTCCCTGAGGCAGTTCAAGCCCGCCATGGGCGAGCGCGTGGGTCATGCGATCAGATGAGCTCATATCGGACAGGCCCCTGCGGGCTCATTCCTTTTCCATGGTACATTGCAGCGGATGCTGGTTTTGACGCGCGTGGTCCATCACCTGCGCGACTTTGGTTTCCGCGATTTCATGGCTGAAGACGCCGACAACCGCGAGCCCCTTTTTGTGCACGGTCAACATGATCTCAAAGGCCTGGGCATGGGTCATGCCAAAGAACCGCTCAAGGATGTGCACGACGAACTCCATCGGTGTGTAGTCGTCATTCAGCAGCAGCACCTTGTACAGCGGTGGGCGTTTGGTTTTGGGGCGGGTGTCCAGCGCGACACCCAAATCGCCCTCATCGTCGCCGGACGGGTTTCCGGCCATCATCACCGTTTGGATCTGAGTAGGATCAATCATGGCATCCGTCTAACTGAAGCGTGTTGGTCTGACACCGTTATATAGCGTCACAGCGGCGCGCGAAAAGGGGCGATGCCGTTGTTTGGTTTACATGCACCTGTTTGAGGGGGTGAAAACACCCTCTCATCACCGTTAAGCGTTGTTGGCGATCAGCAGCTGCGCCACGTGATCGTGGTCCAGCCAGGTCACCGGACCTTCGGGGTTGCTGGAGGTGTTAAAGATCAACTGGCCGGTGGCATTCACCACATGGGTGCTGAGCGCGTCGCTGACCAAGGCCTTGCGATCCTTGTGCATGGCCACGATATCTTGCGATGTGCCAACGGTCATTTCCGCCTGCTGAGCGCCGTTCGCCATCGGCCATTCCGCAAAGTTATAGTAATGCTGCATGGTCTCGCTTTGCTGATAGTCTTCGACAGTCTTGAGGATGGCCTCAAGCGCGATGCCGTCTTTCAGCAGGCCCTGGCATTCATCCCAGATGCTTTGCGCCCAGTCGCCGCCACCCTCGGTGCTAAGCGCGGTCAGCAGCGGCAATAGTGACAGTTCGATGCCGGCAAAGACATCAGAGGAATTGGTGCGGATCTCGGGGCAGTTATAGACCGTGGCCTTGATGCCATTTTCCCAAGCGGCCTGCGCAAAGCCTTCGAGACGCATTTTGGCATAGCCCTGGGTATAGCTGGTGTAGGTCTGCCACTGGTATTCGCCGCCGATTAGCACCCGGGTGCCGTGATAGCCGTAGGCGGTATAGCGAACCTGACCACCTTCGCCCTCGATGCGCGCCCGCAGCGCGGCGCTGAGGTCGATCAGGTGGCCAAAGGTGTTGGCGGTCACTTCGTCAAAGTTTTGCAAGATCAGCTTGCCCAGATCACTGGCCAAAAGCAGTTCGCTGGACATGTGGCGGTCGCCACGGCCCTTATAGATGCGGTTCGCAATCGCCATAAAGGCTTTGGCGCGCGGGATGCCGCCCGCCATCGTGTGGGCGAACAACACGTTTTTGCCTGCCGGGATCATGCCGGACAGCTCATCCATCACCTGTTTCAGCGCGCTGGTGAAGCGCTCGGTGCCGATTTCGCGGCAGCGATCCACCTGGTCCCAGTCCAGGGTGTGCTCTTGCCAGTTGTTCAGCGTCATCCCCCCCAAGAGATCGGTAGGGGTCTGGCCGCCTTCGGGGGCGTCCATGTCAAAACCGGCCATCAGCGGGATGTTGATGATCTTGCCGCCAAGGTTTTCCTCGGCCTGCGCCAGTTCTTCGTCGGTGAGTGCGCGCAGGCTTCCGTCATCATTGCGCCGCCCCACGGTGATGCCGATCACCTGCATGCCCGCCGCCTTGGCCGAATCGATCAGCCCGGTGGCATAGCCGCGTCCGAACAATTCGCCAAACATCACAAAGATGTCGCCTTGGCCGAACAGGGTGTTCTGCTGGATTGCATTCAGGGGAATCGAGGCGGTCATATTGGTTTTTTGCATGTACTCAGCCAATCACTATGGGGCAGGCCCGGTTGCTATTTCTTAAGCCTCACTTAACCGAGGCCGCCATTTGGTGCAAATCGAGAAACAGGGCACGCGCCCGAACGCGCGCAAGGCTTGCAAAAACACAACCAAAAAATCGTGGTTCATTTGCTTGGGCCCATATGCTCCAAGAGGGCGTACCCTCACTTGGAGTTGCGCAATCATAGTGTGCGTTGCATCCTTCATCGAGATTGTGGAGATAGATTTTGAATGATTTAGATGTTTGGCATGATGACCGCCTTGGGTTCAAAGAAATAGGCCATACTTTTGGCAACCTTGTGCGTAGCTTTGATAGGTCGCGGGTGATTTCCATCGAGGCAGGTTTTGGTCGTGGTAAGAGCTTCTTCCGAGAGCGTTGGGCGAAGCAACTGCGCGCGGAAGGCGAAGTTGTCATTGAAATTGACGCGCAACGTTCAGACCATTCTGGCGACCCGGTGGTGACATTTCTTGGGGCGCTGATGGATGCGCTTCCCGCGCAAGAGAGCGATAAGATTTTAAAGGCTTGGGCAACTGGGCAGAAGATTGCTTGGGCCGGCGCTAAGATTCTGGCCAGTGTTGCTGCGAGGGGAGCCGGCGAAGAGGCCGTAGGAGCCCTACAAAAACGTCTGTCGTCCGACGGTGAAACTAGCGCGTTGGATGAACTTCTGGTGGAGTTCAGCAAGGGGGCGTCCAAGGCGCTGAGTGCTCAGGTCTCCGCACAAATGTCGGCGGAACGAGTGCGCCTAAAAGAAATGCCCGAGCAATTGGAAGAACTGCGCTTGGCGCTAGCCGATGGCAAAAACACTAGTCGTGTCATAGTTCTTATCGATGAGCTGGATCGATGCCATCCGGAGTACGCCCTAGCCTTGCTTGAAGCGATGAAGCTTGTGTTTAATCAGGACGGCTTTGTCTTTGTGCTGATGGTCAACGCCGATCATCTGGAACGGCTGGCTGGGCATCGTTTCGGCAGTGTGGGCGAAGGAGAGCGATATATCGACAAGTTCGTCGATCTACGTCTGCAATTGCCGTTTAGCGACGAGGCGCTTTCAAATGCCACAGCGGATCTCGCGATGGCGCTGCCACTTGCGAATCCTCTTGGTGATGACCCAGAATTCAACGTGGAACGCGCCGCCAAGTTGGCCGCTGTCATCGCGCCGAAATCCGGCCTGTCGATGCGCCAGATCGAAGGGGTGTTGGTCAAGGTGGATCTGGTGCTGCGGTGTTATAAAGATGAGCCGATAGATTGCGCGCTTTTGGTTGGGTTGGCGTTTAAAGATGCTACGCCCAGCAACGGAACATCCGGTCTGCCTTTTAATTTGTCTAAGCTACTGCCACGGGTCCAGCTCGAGCCAATTCGGGCCGCCAACCTTGAGTTTACCGATGCTGAGCATATGAATCCAAATCTGCGAAGGGAGAAGGTTCGTGCGTTAAATTATGAGGTGCGCGACAATTTCTCTGAGTTTCTGACACTAACGAACGAACGCTTGGGCGTTCCTCACGACAGTAGGTATGAGGATTGTGTCAAAGTCTTTAAATACCTCGCCCCAGACTATATCCCCCGACACCAGAGGATGCTTGATGCAATTCAAGCACTGCAGGTTTCCACGGACATATCTTGATCTTTGCGCCCCTGTCCTTTATACGCGCGCCTGTTGACAAGGTGAAAACGCCGCAACGCATGGACGATGGGCAGGGTCGGGATCTACCGGCCCTCTTTGTTTTGTGTGTGCCAGACGTGCCTGCGCGGTGAGCAACCCTGCCAACCAACAGCAACCCGAAGACCGGTGGAGACAACCGCCCGGCCAGATAAATCTTTGCAAAGGATTAAACGCCACATGGCAAGCGCAACTATGGAAGAATTCGAAGCCCTCTTGAACGAGAGCCTCGAAATGGACACCCCGGACGAAGGTTCGGTTGTCAAAGGCAAGGTCATCGCAATTGAAGCGGGCCAGGCCATCATCGACGTAGGCTATAAAATGGAAGGCCGCGTTGAGCTTAAAGAATTCGCAGAACCCGGCGAAGCCCCGGCTGTCGAAGTAGGCGACACTGTCGAAGTGTACCTGCGCGCAGCAGAAAACGCCCGCGGCGAAGCGGTCATCTCGCGTGAGATGGCGCGCCGTGAAGAGGCATGGGACCGTCTGGAAAAAGCATATGCCGACGACGCACGCGTCGATGGCGCGATCTTTGGTCGTGTCAAAGGTGGCTTCACCGTTGATCTGGGTGGCGCGGTTGCGTTCCTGCCTGGCTCTCAGGTTGATGTGCGCCCCGTGCGCGACGCTGGCCCGCTGATGGGTCTGAAGCAGCCGTTCCAGATTCTGAAAATGGACCGTCGCCGTGGCAACATCGTTGTATCGCGCCGCGCGATCCTCGAAGAATCGCGTGCCGAACAGCGCGCCGAAGTGATCGGCAAGCTGCAAGAAGGCGATTCGGTTGACGGTGTGGTCAAGAACATCACCGAATACGGTGCCTTCGTTGACCTGGGCGGCGTTGACGGCCTGCTGCACGTCACCGACATGGCATGGCGCCGTGTGAACCACCCCTCCGAGATCCTGTCGATCGGCGAAACCGTCAAGGTTCAGGTCATCAAGATCAACAAGGAAACTCATCGCATCAGCCTCGGCATGAAGCAGCTGCAGGAAGATCCGTGGGATCTGGTTGGCGTCAAGTATCCGCTGGGCTCGGTCCACAAGGGTCGCGTCACCAACATCACCGATTACGGTGCATTTGTTGAGCTGGAAGCCGGCGTTGAAGGTCTGGTTCACGTTTCGGAAATGTCCTGGACCAAAAAGAACGTTCACCCCGGCAAGATCGTTTCGACCTCGCAGGAAGTCGACGTCATGGTTCTGGAAATCGACGGTGGCAAGCGCCGCGTGTCGCTTGGCCTCAAGCAGACCCAGCGCAACCCGTGGGAACTGTTCGCAGAAGCCAACCCCGAGGGCACCCAGGTCGAAGGCGAAGTCAAGAACATCACCGAATTCGGTCTGTTCATCGGCCTCGACGGCGACATCGACGGCATGGTTCACCTGTCCGACCTGTCCTGGGACGAGCGTGGCGAAGACGCGATCCAGAACTACCGCAAAGGCGATATGGTTTCGGCCGTTGTCTCGGAAGTCGACATCGAGAAAGAGCGCATCTCGCTCTCGATCAAGGCGCTGGGCGGTGACAAGTTCGCAGATGCGGTTGGCGGCGTGAAGCGTGGCTCGATCGTGACTGTTGAAGTGACCTCCATCGAAGATGGCGGCATCGAGGTGGAATACGAAGGCATGAAATCCTTCATCCGCCGTTCGGACCTGTCGCGCGACCGCGCAGAGCAGCGTCCCGAGCGCTTCAACACCGGCGACAAGCTGGACGTGCGCGTCACCAACATCGACAGCAAGACCCGTCGTCTGGGCCTGTCGATCAAGGCACGCGAGATCGCAGAAGAGAAAGAAGCCGTGCAGCAGTACGGTTCGTCGGACTCGGGCGCATCGCTGGGCGACATTCTTGGCGCAGCGCTCAAAGGCGGCGACGAGTAATCGTTTCTCATATGTTTCCGGAAAGGCCCCGCACTGCGGGGCCTTTTTGTTTGGCCCTGTCTAGTCCAGGTCGCAGGGGGCAGGCCCCCGGTTGCCGGTTCGAATCATGTCTCTCTCATCTGGTATGGGATCGATTTCCGGTTGAATTGCCCTCACCAGCAGCGGGAAAATACGGTTTCAAGCAGGCAAAGCGCTGCAAAATATGACTTATTTCAACAGACATGTTGTTTTTGATCTGCAACTCTGTTTCCATGACCCCAATAGGGAATGACGGTTTCGACATGCGGGGGGATGCGACGGATATGATCAGATCAGAACTGATCCAGAAGATTGCGGATGAGAACCCACATCTGTATCAACGTGACGTGGAGCGGATCGTGAATACGATCTTCGAGGAAATCACAAATGCTATGGCCCGGGGCGACCGGGTCGAACTGCGCGGCTTTGGGGCGTTTTCGGTCAAAAAGCGGGACGCACGTGTTGGGCGGAACCCCCGAACCGGGGAATCTGTCGAGGTTGAGGAAAAGCACGTGCCCTTCTTCAAAACCGGCAAGCTGCTTCGGGACCGCCTGAACGGAAAATAAATTTATGCGTTACATTCGCTATGCGTTTCTGGCGGCTTTGGCCATTGTTCTTATTACCGTGGCCTTGGCCAATCGGGGTGCGGTGTCGTTGCACCTTTTGCCTGAGGGGCTGATCGGTGTGCCCGGTCTGGGGGTTCTGGCGCAATCTATCGAACTGCCGCTGTTTGCCGTGATCCTTGTCAGCATTCTTGCCGGGATTCTCATCGGTTTCGTTTGGGAATGGCTGCGCGAGCATAAATTCCGCGCGGAAGCGACCCGCAAACAGGGTGAGGTCCGCAAGTTGGAACGCGAGCTGAAGAAAACGCAAAATGAGCGCGACAAAGACAAGGATGAGGTCTTGGCCATCCTTGATCAAGCCAGCTGACCTGAACGGGGGAGGGGCGCTGCCCCGTCCTGAGCGGGGCTCAGGACTCCCCGGGATATTTTCCAAGTGGTGAAACGAGGACCGACGCAATGGACGTGCGGGTAAAAATCTGCGGCTTGAAACATGAGGCCGAGGTTGATGCGGCGGCGCGGGCCGGGGCGTCCTATGCGGGGTTTGTTTTCTTTGAGAAAAGCCCACGTAACGTGGGCATCGTACAGGCGCGGGATCTGGCTTTGGCGGCGCCCATAGGGCTGGCAAAGGTCGGCTTGGTCGTGAACCCAAGTGACACAGATCTTGAGACCATCTTGCGCGATGTTCCGCTGGATATGCTGCAACTGCACGGGAGCGAATCGCCTGCGCGCGTGGCCGAGGTCAAATCTCGGTTTGGGTTGCCCGTCATGAAGGCCATTGGCGTCGCGGAAGAGGCGGATCTTGCGGGCGTTGCTGCCCACGCGCAGGTGGCAGATCAGATTCTGGTCGATGCCAAGGCCCCAAAGGGGGCGGCGCTGCCCGGTGGCAACGGTCTGGCGTTCGATTGGAAGCTGGTCGCGGGCAAACGTTGGTTCCGGCCATGGATGCTGGCAGGCGGTCTGACGCCCGAAAACGTGAGCCATGCGGTGGCCATGACGGGCGCAGTTCAGGTCGATGTTTCAACGGGGGTCGAAAGCGCCCCGGGGGTCAAGGACCTGGATAAGATCGCGGCTTTTGTTTCAGCGGCGAAAAGCGCGACGACCCCGCCGCGCCTTTGACGTTACAAAATGTCCAACACCTGTTCAGGCGGTCGGCCAATCGCGGCCTTGCCATTGGCAAAAAAGATCGGCCTCTCGATCAATTTGGGGGTCTTTGCCATGGCCGCCAGCAGGGTTGCGTCACTGTCGGTTTTCGAAAGGCCTTGCTCTTTGAATTCGGCCTCTTTTGGCCGCATCATTTCGATGGCCGAAAGACCCAGTGCGGCCTGAGCATCTTGTAGCTCATCCAAGGTGGGCGCGTTTTCAAGATATTTGCGCACCTCGACATCAACGCCTTTTTCCTCAAGCAGAGCAAGGGTTTGGCGCGATTTAGAGCAGCGCGGATTGTGCCATAGGATCATAGCCATTTCTCCCGTTCGGTGCCGACCGCGTCAGCGATGTTTGCAAACCCGTCGCGCTCTAGCAGCCTGTCCAGGCCGCGTGCGATATCGGCGCCCAGCGTGATACCACCATAGACCAGCGCGGTGTAAAGCTGGATCGCCGAGGCCCCGGCGCGGATTTTCTCATAGGCTTGCTGCGCCGAGCCGACGCCGCCCACGCCGATGAGCGGCAATTTGCCTTGGGTGAAGTAGGACAGGCGCGCCAGGACACGGGTCGATTTCTCGAAGACGGGCTGCCCGGACAGGCCGCCCGCCTGGGCCGCATGCGCGCTTTTCAGGCCGTCGCGTGACAGTGTGGTGTTGGTGGCAATCACCCCGGCGACGCCAGAGGACAGAGCCACATCTGCGACGTCTTCGATCCCCTGCGCATCAAGATCCGGAGCGATTTTAAGAAATACGGGGATCGGACGTTCCAGCATTGCACGGGTTTCCATGACCCCCGCCAATAGCGCCGAGAGCGCGTCTTTCCCCTGAAGATCACGCAGCTTTTCCGTGTTGGGTGAGGAAACGTTGACCGTGGCAAAGTCCAGATGCGGGCCGCAGTGTTCCAGCACCTTGGCGAAATCAGCCGCGCGGTCCTGGCTGTCTTTGTTGGCGCCAAGGTTCAGACCAAGAACCATGTTCTTGGGGCGTCGCGCCAGACGGGCACCAATCGACTGCATACCTTCGTTGTTGAAGCCAAAGCGGTTGATGGCGGCTTGGTCCTCGGTCAGGCGGAACAGCCGGGGTTTGGGGTTGCCGGGTTGCGACCGAGGTGTGGCTGCGCCAACCTCGATGAACCCAAATCCGGAACGCTGTAGCGCGTCCAGGGCTTCGGCGTTTTTGTCAAATCCTGCCGCGATCCCAACGGGGTTTGTCAGATCCAGCCCGGCGACGCGGGTGCGCAGCCGATCAGACGTGACTGGCCCGGGCAAGGGCGCAAGACCCATCCGCAGGGCACGCAGCGCCAGACCGTGGGCGGTTTCCGGATCGAACCGGTACAAAGCGGCCATGCCGGCCCGTTCAATCAGTTTCATGCAAACCCCTCGGGGAAGTTATGGCCGGTGTCCGTAAGGGCGAGCGGCCGTGCCTCGACCATATCTGTCAATCGCAACGGGCCGTAGAGATGCGGGAACAGGTCACCACCGCGCGATGGTTCCCATTTGATTTTGTTCCCCAAGGCATCACTGTCATAGGTCAGCAGCATCAGCCCTTCGATCCCGGCAAAATACTTGGCCGCGGTTTCGCGGGCCTGCTTGTCGGTGGAAAAGTGAATATAGCCGTCGGCAACATCAATCGGCGCGCCCAAAGTTTCGCCCGAGGCCTGCAATGCGGCCCATTCGTCCGCGCGGAGAATTTTATAGATCAGCATGGCCCTTGCCATGCCGCAGCCAGCGCCCGGGGTCAACCGTCGCGGCATGTGTCACGCAGCTTTCATGTGACCTTGCGAAACTTGGATCGTCGGGCAAGACCGTTTGACTCTGTCGGATGTCAGATGCACCGTAAGCCCATCTAAAAAACAGAGAGGTTGTTCCAATGTCATTTCGTCTTATGACCAGCGCCGCCGCACTGGCCCTTACCGCTGGCGTCGCGCAGGCGGATTATACCCTGCATGTTGTTCACATCAACGATCTGCACAGCCGTATCGAACCGATCAACAAATACGATTCGACCTGCAAAGCCGAGGACAATGCCGAAGGAAAGTGTTTTGGCGGCGTGGCACGTGTGGCCACCAAGATCGCCGAGCTGCGCGAACAGCTGAAAGATGAGAACGTGATCGTTCTGGATGCCGGGGACCAGTATCAAGGCTCGCTTATGTACACCACCTACAAGGGTGATGTCGAAATCGAGATGATGGAAAAGATCGGCTTTGACGCCATGGCCGTGGGCAACCACGAATTTGACGATGGTGACGAAGGCCTTTTGAAGCTGGCGGACGGCGTATCGTTTCCGGTGATTTCCGGCAACCTCGATGTGTCTCAGTCCAACCTGTTGGCGGGGAAGGTGGGCAACCACACAGTGCTTGAGGTTGGCGGTCAGAAGATCGGCATCATTTCGGCGCTGGCAACCGATACGGTCGAGACCTCCAGCCCCTCGGACGCCGTGATTTTCCAAGATGAGATCCAAAGCCTGCAGGCCGATGTGGATGCACTTGGTGCGGAAGGGGTCGATAAGATCATCGCGCTGACCCATGTGGGTGTGAAGAAGGACATGGAAATCGCGGGCGCCGTCACCGGGGTCGATGCTGTTGTCGGGGGCCACTCCCACACCAAATTCTCGAATACCGAAGACGGGGCGATGGCCTATCCGACCATGGTGGGCGATGTGCCGGTGGTGCAGGCCTATGCCTATTCGAAATATGTGGGGCATCTGACGCTGACCTTTGACGATGCGGGCAATGTGACCTCTGCCACGGGGGATACCATTTTGCTGGACGCTTCGGTTGCCGAAGATCCCGCGATTGTCGCCCGCGTGGCCGAGCTGGCTGGCCCGATCGAGGAAATGAAAAACCGCGTTGTGGCCTCGACCGACACCGCGATCGACGGTGAGCGCGGGTCGTGCCGCGCGATGGAATGCGCCATGGGCAACCTTGTGGCGGGCGCGATGCTGGACCGGGTCAAGGATCAGGGTGTTGAAATCGCAATCCAGAACGGTGGTGGTCTGCGTGCATCAATTGATGCGGGCGAAGTCACCATGGGCGAAGTGCTGACCGTGTTGCCCTTCCAAAATACGCTGTCGACCTTTGAGGTCACGGGCGCGACCATCGTGGCGGCGTTGGAAAACGGTGTCTCCAAGATGGAAGAAGGCGCAGGCCGTTTCCCGCAGGTCGCGGGCATGAGCTATACAGTTGATCCCGCCGCCGAAGCAGGCAGCCGCATTTCCGAGGTCATGGTGGGCGGTGCGCCGATTGATCTGGAAAAGACCTATGGCGTGGTGTCGAACAACTATGTGCGCAACGGTGGCGACGGCTACAAGATGTTCCGCGATGCGCAGAACGCCTATGACTATGGTCCGGATCTGGCGGATGTGACCGCTGAATACATCGCCGCGCAGGGCGGTGTCATCCCGGCGCTGGATGGTCGTATCAAGATCAAACAGTAAGCCTGGGCCAAGGAAAAAGAAGCGGCGGGGTTTTGGCCCCGCCGTTTCGCGTTTTTGCCCAGTGCGGTCAACATAAGGTCGCACAGCAGGCCGCGATTGTCCCCGCTGAGGTCGCTGATCGTGTCACGTGGCGGCGCAGCCGCTCAGTCGATTGATGCCCAGATTATTCCGGATCGGGGCCTTCGGTGAACTGCAATCGGGCCAGCCGCGCATAAAGACCGCCTTGGGCCACCAGCTCTTCATGGGTTCCGGTTGCAACCACCCTTCCTTCATCCATGACAACAATGCGGTCCGCTTTTTTGACCGTAGCCAGACGGTGGGCGACGATGACGGTGGTGCGCCCTTCGGCGAGTGTATCGACCGCCTGTTGAACCGCGCGTTCGCTTTCGGCATCCAAGGCACTGGTGGCTTCGTCCAAAAGCAAAACAGGGCTGTCGCGCAGGATCGCGCGGGCGATGGCCACGCGCTGCCTTTGCCCCCCGGACAGAACCACGCCACGTTCGCCCAGCCAGGTGTCATACCCATCGCTGAGCTTGGTGAGAAAGTCATGGGCAGCCGCGGCTTGGGCGGCGGCTTCGACCTCGGCATCGCTGGCATCAGGGCGGCCAAACCGAATGTTTTCGCGCGCAGAGGCCGCGAAGATCACCGGATCCTGAGGCACAAGCGCGATGTGCTGACGGAAATCAGCGCGCGCCATATCCGCAAGATCAACCCCATCCATCTGCACCTGCCCCTGATCGGGGTCATAAAACCGTTGGATCATCTGAATGATCGTCGTCTTGCCAGCCCCCGAAGGCCCCACAAGCGCGACGGTTTCACCCGGCGCAATGGTCAGGTTCACATTGTTCAGCGCCGGAAGATCAGGGCGTGAGGGGTAGGAAAAGCTGACGTCGTCAAAGGTGATCTGTCCTTGGACCGCAGGGCCAAGGGTTTTGGGGCTTTCAGGATCATTCACCGTGTCTTTTGCATGCAGCAGTTCGACCAGACGTTCGGTCGCGCCAGCGGCGCGCTGCAGCTCGCCTACGATTTCCGACAAGGATCCCACCGCCCCGGCAACCAGCACCGCAAGGATCACGAACTGCACCAGTTCCCCGGCCTGCATCGTGCCCGCGCGGACGTCGGACGCACCGACCCAAAGCACGCCGACAACACCAGAAAACACCAGAAAAATGACGATGGCGGTCATGATGGCGCGGGTCCAGATGCGTTTCTCCGCCGAGCGGAAGCTCTTGTCCGTCACGTCGCCAAACACCGCGCGGGATCGTTGTTCATGGGTGTAGGCCTGAACGGTTTGCACGGCCCCCAACGCTTCGGATGCATTCCCCGAGCTTTCAGCGATCCAATCCTGATTTTCCCGGCTCAGGACACGCAAGCGGCGCCCCAGTACAGCAATCGGCACCACAACGGCGGGAACAACCAACAGCACAAGACCGGTCAGCTTGAGCGACGTGAACAGCAACAAAACAGTGCCACCCAGCAACATCAAAACATTGCGAAGCGCAACGGACACAGACGAGCCAATCACAGACAGGATCAGCGTGGTGTCGGTCGTGATACGGCTGAGAACTTCACCGGTCATGGTTTTTTCGTAGAACGACGGTGACAGACCGATGACCTTGTCAAACACCGCTTTGCGGATGTCCGCGACCACGCGTTCGCCAAAGCGTGTCACCAGCGCATAGCGCAGCGCCGTGCCGACGGCGAGAGCGGCGGCAATGGCCAGGGCTGCGGTGAAATACTGATCCAGGATCGCGCCATCTTCGACATTGAAATTGTCCACCACCCGGCGCACGGCCAGCGGCAGGATCAACGACAATGTCGCCGTCAGCGTCAGAGCCAACAGGGCGGCGATCATCTGAAAACGATAGGGCGCCATAAAGGGCCACAAGGCGCGCAGCGACCCAAGGTGCTTGGATTTTTCGCGCTCGTGTTCGGCATTGCTCAGCGTCTGTCCGCGGGCCATGTTGTCTCCTGCACAATCGTGTCGAAGGGTTTTGCCATCTCAGGACATATGGTCAAGCGGCAATACATGTATGTGCGGCGTTAAGAACCGCCTTTTTGACGATTCAGCGCCTGTTTGCGAAATGCGTGACGGGGCAATAAATCGCCACCCTTGAAATTTGCAGAGATTGGAGCGGGCAGCGGGAATCGAACCCGCACCAAGAGCTTGGAAGGCTCGTGTGATACCATTTCACCATGCCCGCGCTGGCGCCAGATTTAGGACACTGAACAAGGGGCGTCAAGCAGATCCCGATGGGGAATGTGATCTCGCGGGTTCGCAAACGTGAACTGGCTTAAATGTGTCTAAAACTTGACGGAAATAAACTGTTGTCGCGAGTTGCGCCCAAGTTTCGCCATGTTCAAGCCGTAGCTTTGACGATGTAGAACACAAGGTGGGGGCCTGTGTTGGTAAAAGGAGTTGCCATGCGCAAACCTGTTTTTTTTGCTGTCCTCACTTTGGGCGTATTGGCAGCACCACTGCATGCGGAACAGCATACGATCACCATTATTCCCGGCGGTTATTTCCCTGAGGAAACGCATGTCATGCAGGGGGATACGATTCGCTTTGAAAACGCCTCAGGCGTGCAGATGACTGCGACAGCAACCGACGGCAGCTGGACCACGGGCGTGTTGAACGATGGCGATGCTGCTTTGATCACTGTGACAGCTTCGATTGCGGAGGCCTATCGGAACACCGCGCCGTCGACCTATGTGGTTGATGGAATAGACACGGCCGATGCGCGCGGACGGTTGGTATTGTCCCAGACCACACCGGGTTTGCCCGGGGAAACCGATCTGGACTGATCTGGTGCATCGGACTTCGACACCGAAGTTTACTGATCGAATTGGGTGAGCGACGTGCTCACCTAACGCCTGCCCCTTTGTTTCGAGATCATCGCAGTCGTGAACATCATAGTCCTTACCCACCGGGCAAGCAGCAGCCCTGTGGGATTACCCCTGCGCAGCCAAAAGAAAGTTGCCAAAGTGCGCCACCACCCCGCGATGCCCTATGCGCGGTGCCGGGGTTTCTTGAAATCTTACGCGCTTGCGGGGCGCGTCCTACCACCAAGTAGGCTTTGGAGTTCATCATGCTGCACGCTGCCCGCTCGGGTGGGATGCTCTACACTACTGTCTACAACGGCAAGCACTAGCGCGTCTGTGGCGCGAGGAAACTGGGTGCATGAGGCAATCTTTCAAGGATTTGCCTCACGTGTTTCGGGGTGTGCACCATGGGACGCGATAAGAAGAATGAAAAACGTACAGATCAGTTTGCAAAAATGCCGAAATCGTACTTTGAGCTTGAGGCCTATAAGAAACTTAGCTCGACAGCGAAGGCTGCGCTGCCCCACCTCATCATCCGTTGTTATGCCGAGGGTAAAAAATCTTACTATAACAACAATGGCAGAGTTGGCTTGTCATCCCGGACCCTTGCCAGAGAATTGGGCTGTGTACAGAGAACAGCAATGGCTGCATTGGCCGATTTGCAAGCCAAGGGGTGGATTGTTTGCACCCAGAAGGGCTACCCCGGGTATGAAGGTAACGCGCACGCGCCAGAATGGAGACTGACGATGACGCCCACTGTTTCCAATGGCAAACATGTGCCACCTACATGCGAGCCGAGAAAATGGAGAAAGGGAGCTGACTACCCCGTGATTGAATTCTCCACGAGCAAAAAAACAGGTCATGCGCCGGGTGATGCAAGCCGTTTCAAGAGCGCTTAAGGCCGCTAAGGCTAGTGCGTTCCTCAGCGCTACGGAAATCAATAATCCCGCTTCAAAGTTTGACGCGGGGCTGATGCAAAACTTGCAGCAAGAAGCAGCGCAAAAGGAATTGGCTGACGCAAAGTTTGCAGCGGATTTGGCCCTAAATCCAGCCTGAACTGCTGCAATCTTTGCTTCACATCTAATTACCATGTACCGAGAAACAAAGCCGCGCTAGGGAGGTCTTACCATCGGAAGTCTCAAATTGAGACACCTGACGGCAGCCAGCGCTTCAAGCGAATAATACAGTTGCAACCCGTTGCAAAATCCACTTTCGGGTATCTACACTGGCGCGTTCTTGCGTGAAAAGGCCTAATTTTTAGTTGTTTCTGTGAAAGGTAACCGAATTGTTGCCCTGCAACAGAAAATTTCTTGCTGACAAAGTCAGCCCATTTCAGTTCTTCACATTCTGAGGCGATGCGAAAGTGTAGAGGCTCCACAGATTTTGCAACGAGTTGCAACTTTTCGTTCGCGAAGCCTTAGGCTGAATGACCGTCGGTCAACGCTGGTATCGGCCTAGACATGCTCTGGTGGGCTGAATAGGTTCCAGTAAATTCAATTAATTGGGTAGGTGATTCATTATGGCGCAAGACCGCCGCCAGTCTGATCTCGACTTTGCCGCAGACCTCTTCAAAGCCGCTGACAAAATGCGTGGGGGGCTAGAGCCTTCCGAGTACAAACATGTGGCCTTGGGCCTCATTTTCCTCAAGTACATTTCTGAGGCCTTTCAAGCCAAACACGAAGAGTTGGCCCTAGATGACTATGCGGACCCTGAAGACCCCGAGGAATACCTTGCCGAGAACGTCTTCTGGGTGCCGGAGAGCGCCCGCTGGTCACACATCCAGAACAACGCGAAAACGTCTGACATCGGCAAGATTATCGACGACGCGATGGAAGCCATCGAGGCCGAACCTACTAACGAAACCCTAAAAGGTGTTCTCCCCAAAAACTACGCCCGCCCCACGCTCGACAAAACCATGCTGGGCGAGCTGGTAGACCTCTTCTCCAACATCAAAATGCACGACAGGGCAGACCGGGCTCGTGATTTGCTGGGCCGGGTCTACGAATACTTCATCTCAGGCTTCGCCAGCGCCGAAGGCAAGCGTGGCGGCGAGTTCTTCACGCCCCGTTCCGTCGTGCGCACCCTCGTTGAAATGCTCGAACCCTACCAAGGTCGCGTTTACGATCCCTGCTGCGGCTCGGGCGGCATGTTTATCCAGTCCGAAAAGTTCATCGAAGACCACGGCGGCAACCCGCTGAACCTCTCGGTCTACGGGCAAGAGATCAACCACACCACTTGGCGGCTGGCCAAGATGAACCTTGCGGTTCACGGTATCGACGCCGCCATCGAATGGGACAGCGCGGGCAGCTTTCACAAAGACGCGCATCCGGGGCTCAAGGCCGACTACATCCTCGCCAACCCACCCTTCAATATCTCGGACTGGGGCGGCGACCGCCTGACCGAAGATGACCGCTGGCAATATGGCATCCCGCCCAAAGGCAATGCCAACTTCGCGTGGATCCAGCATATCATCCACCATCTCGCCCCGCGTGGTCATGCTGGTGTGGTGCTGGCCAATGGTTCAATGTCCTCGCAAACCAGCGGCGAAGGCGAGATTAGAAAGCGCCTGATTGAACCAACATTCGACGAGGACGGAAAGCAAACAGGGGGTGATGTCGTCGATTGCATGGTTGCTCTGCCGGGACAGCTTTTCTACTCAACGCAAATTCCGGTCTGCCTGTGGATTTTGAGCCGGGACAAATCCGCCAACGGGTTAAGAGACCGGCGCGGTCAGGTGCTGTTCATCGATGCCCGCAATATGGGCCATATGGTGGACCGGGTGCGGCGCGAGTTCTCGGACGAGGACATCGAAAAGATCGCAGGCACCTATCGCCGCTGGCGTGCCAAGCCCGAGACGCTGGAGGAAAATGAATGGAAGGCCTACGCCGACGAACCGGGGTTTTGTAAGTCCGAAGGATTGGAGACCATCCGCAAATTCGACCATGTGCTGACACCGGGGCGGTATGTTGGAGCAGCTGACGAGGAAGGCGATGGAGTGCCGTTCGAGGAAAAGTTTGCATCTCTAACGGGCATTCTGAATGACCAATTTGAGCAAAGTCGCTCTTTAGAAGATGCCATCACTGCAGGTATCGCGAGAGTCACCAAAAATGCCTGAGTGGAGAGTTCATACCCTATCCGAAGTCTACGACTTCGCATCCGGCCTTTCCAAACCAAGGTCAGAGTTTGGTTCCGGCTTTCCGTTTCTTTCTTTCAAGGATGTTTTCTACAACCGGTTCGTGCCCAAGGCGCTGGATAACTTGGTCCAATCGAGTGATGCCGAACGCAAGAAATGTTCGATCAAACGGGGCGATGTATTTCTTACGCGAACCAGCGAAACCATGGATGAATTGGGCATGAGCTGCGTGTCTCTTTCCAATGTTCCCGATGCCACGTTCAACGGCTTTACCAAACGGCTCCGCCCCAAGGATGAGAATTACATACTGCCGGAGTATGCGGGCTACTTCTTCAGCAGTCCGTATTTCAGGCAATCGGTCAACGCGATGTCTACAATGTCCACGAGGGCCAGTTTGAACAACGACATGCTATCGAGACTAGAAATCGTTGTTCCAGAACAAGGCGAGCAGTTGCGCATTGCCAATGTGCTAAAACCACTCGATGATAAAATCGAACTGAACCGACAGATGAATGAGACGTTAGAAGAGATGGCGCGAGCGCTGTTTCGGGATTGGTTCGTTGATTTCGGCCCCATCCGCCGCAAGATGGAAGGCGCAACCGACCCCTCCATCATCATGGGCAGCGCCTTCCCCCCCGACAAAGCCGCCTCCCTCGCACCGCTATTTCCCTCCAAGCTTGGAGCTGATGGCTTGCCAGAGCGTTGGGTAACAACGCGAACAGAAGACGTCGCGTTAAAAATCGCAATGGGTCCGTTCGGTTCAAACATTAAGGTTTCCACTTTCGTTGACGCAGGCGTGCCCATCATCAGTGGACACCACTTGCACGGAACATTTTTGAAGCATGGTGATCATAAGTTCATCACCGAGGAGCACGCAGATCGCCTCAAGAACTCGAATGTATTTGAGGGAGACATCATTTTCACGCATGCGGGGACTATCGGCCAAGTTTCGATGATTGGGTCAGGAGGGGACCACGAACGCTTCGTGGTTTCTCAGCGACAGTTTTTCTTGCGACCAGATCAAACAAAGGTTTCTCCGTTTTTCCTATTGATGTTCTATAAGTCTGCGAAGGGGCAGCACGAGCTATTGGCCAACGCTTCACAAGTTGGCGTGCCCTCCATCGCTCGGCCATCATCGCACCTCAAAAGCATCGAGTTTTGCTTACCAGCCATGGAAGTAATGACTTCCTTTGAAAACACGGTAGGGCCGCTCTTCGCGAAAATGGCGGCCAACGAACAAGGAACCCAAACCCTTGCCAAGATGCGCGACCTCCTCCTGCCCAAACTCATGTCTGGCGAAATCCGCCTTGCCAACACCGGAGACGAACTTTGAAAGACTATTTTCTAAACAAGATTGTTGATGACCTTGACGAACAGGGGCGCGTTAAGGTCGCAGGTCATGAGTGGCAAAACTCAGCTGTTTTCGAAAATATGGACCCGGTCGCTTTCGAGGAGCATGTAAACGCCGCATTGACGGAACGTGTCACCTTGGCAAAGGAGCGAGCAGCTGCGTTTCTAGAGCAAACTGGAAGCCGCGAAAACTTCGAACTGCTTTGCGAACGCGTGCAGAGAAATGTGGTTATGCCGTTTGTTGGTGCTGGCATGTCCATTAGTTCTGGTTTCCCCTTGTGGGGAGATTTTCTTCTCCGTCTCTCGGACGATGACGCAAATCTGAAATCACGTGTGCAGCAACACCTTGAAAATAGCCGATTTGAAGATGCGGCGCAGGAGGTTGCAGATGCGATTGGGGACGAAGCATTTACGAATGATATTCACGCCCATTTAGGGCGCTCCAGACGGGACCCAGATGGACCTGTCCAATTGCTCCCTATGGTTTTTCGTCGCGGCTGCATTACGACCAATCTGGATGAGGTCTTAGAGCGTGTCTATCGCGCCCAGAACGCCGTATTCAGCAGTGAACCATGCGGCGAGCAGTTGAAAAATCTTCAAGGTTTCATCAACCCTGACGACAATGTTCTTTTTAAGCTTCATGGAACTGCGGTACATCCCAACGGTCGGATTTTGACACGCAACGAATATCAAAGAGCCTATGGCAATGACATTGCACTGTCGGACCTTCTGACTCGTCTAACCGGCAACAAGCATTTGCTCTTCTTGGGCTGCAGCCTTTCAGCAGATCGGACACTTCAGGCGTTGACCGAGATCAATCAAACTGCTGGTGTTAATACACCTTCGCATTCCGCATTTCTTCCTTTGTCCGAGAATACTGACCGACTTGGGCGTAGACAGCAATTAAATGCAGCGAATATTCACCCGATCTGGTATCCGCATGAGCCCGGAGAGGATCATGATCAGCCAATCGAAGATTTGCTTGTTTGTATGATCGAGGGTGGTTTGGATGACTAAACTCTATCGCTTTGTAACTTTGGTCATGACATGAGCCTTTTTTCCGAAGACCTCATCGAACAGGCCGTTCTAGGCTTGATACAAGAGCTTGGCTGGCGCTTGGAAGACCCACAGAACATCGCACCGGATGGAAACAATCGGCAACGCGGAGCATATGGCGAGGTAATTCTTGAGGGTTTGCTGGAAGCCGCTGCTCGGCGGTTGAACCCTGATATTCCTGAAGAAGCTCTGCAGTCTGCCCTTCGTCAAGTCCAGATCTCAGAAACCCCTTCCTTGATCGAAGAAAACCGCCGCATTCATCGGCTGTTAGTCGATGGGATCGACGTCGAATATCGCCGCCCCGATGGCTCTATCAAGGGCGATAAGGTGCGCCTGATCGACTTTGCCGAACCTACGAACAACGACCTGATGGTCACGAACCAGTTCACCGTGGTTGAAAGCGGCCATAATCGTCGCCCGGATGTGGTGGCCTTTGTTAATGGCCTGCCTTTGGTTGTGATCGAGCTAAAGAACGCGGCCAGTGAGAACGCAACGATTGAGGACGCTTTCAATCAGCTTCAAACTTACAAAAGCCAAATCCCCTCGCTCTTCCGCACGAACGCTGCGCTGATCACGTCTGACGGTTTGCTAGCGCGTATTGGGTCGCTGAGCGCAGGTCAGGATCGCTTCATGCCATGGCGTACTGTCACCGGCGCTGGGGATGATTTCACGCCTGAAGGGCCGAAGGAGATGGAGACGCTCATTCGCGGTGTGTTGCAGCCCGAGAATTTGCTGCAATTGGTGCGTGATTTCACTGTGTTTGGCGACAAGGGAGACGGCGTCTTCAAGATCATTGGTGGCTACCACCAATTCCATGGAGCCCGGAAAGCGTTGTCCAGTGCCGTCGATGCTGTCAGTGCCGACGGAGACCGTAAGGTCGGGGTGATTTGGCATACACAGGGTTCAGGTAAAAGTTTCCTTATGGCATTCTTTGCCGGGCTTCTGGTCCGTGCGCCTGAGCTGAAAAACCCGACAATCCTCGTGGTGACCGACCGCAATGATCTGGATGACCAACTATACGGGACGTTCTCGCTTTGTCGTGACTTAATCCGGCAGACGCCGGAACAAATCGAGGACCGTGAAGACTTGCGGGAAAAACTGGATCGTCAATCTGGAGGGGTTATATTTTCAACCCTGCAGAAGTTCTCACCCATGGCAGGGGAAGAAGACTTTCCTATGCTCTCGGAACGACGGAATATCATTGTGCTCGCAGACGAAGCACACCGAAGCCAGTATGGGTTTGATGCCAAGCTCGACCGGGCTACAGGTGCACGGCGGTATGGGTATGCGCACTATCTGCGTCAGGCACTTCCAAATGCTTCCTTCGCGGGGTTCACAGGGACACCCATCGAGGCTGCTGACGTCAATACACCCGCCGTGTTTGGCGAGTACGTTGACATCTACGACATTAGCCGAGCGGTCGAAGACAAAGCCACCGTCCCAATCTACTATGAGAGCCGTCTCGCACGGGTCGAGTTAGAACAGGAAAAGCTGCCAGAGATCGATGCAGCTGTTGATGCGCTATTCGACGATGAAACACTCTCAGAGCAGGAGAAAGCCAAGTCCAACTGGAGCAGTGTTGAACGGCTGGTAGGTGCTCCTTTGAGGCTTGAAAAAGTTGCTCAGGATATCGTGACCCACTTTGAAAACCGGACAGAAAGTATGCCCGGAAAGGGTATGATCGTCTGCATGAGCCGGGCTATTTGCGTTGATCTATACAGTGAGATTGTAGCCCTGCGACCAGACTGGCATTCCGGGGATGACAAAGAAGGGGTGGTCAAAGTTGTCATGACGGGGTCTGCTTCAGACCCTTTGGATTGGCAGCAGCACATCGGTAGCAAGATGCGCCGTGACCTTTTGGCCAAACGGGCACGTGATCCTAATGACCCCCTGAGACTGGTCATCGTTCGCGATATGTGGCTGACTGGTTTCGATGCGCCAAGCATGCACACAATGTATATCGACAAACCCATGCGCGGTCATGGTCTTATGCAGGCCATCGCCCGCGTGAACCGTGTTTTCAAAGATAAGCCCGGTGGTTTGGTTGTCGACTATATCGGCATCGGCCAGAACCTGAAAAATGCTCTTCAACACTATACGGCCAGCGATCGCGATCAGACCGGGATCGATGAGGAAGAAGCAGTCGCTACCCTGCAAGAGCTTGTTGAAAGGTGTCAAGACTTCTTCTCCGGCTTCGATTATCGCGCAGGTATCGACGGTGCGCCCCAAGAACGCTTGCAGGCTCTCGCGGGGGCAATCGAATGGACACTGGAAAAACAGAAAGCCAGTGCAGATGAGGAGAAAGACGAGCAGGCCAAGAAAGCCGCACTTAACTACTACGCTGACCTGATTGCGAACTTGTTCAAGGCCTTCGCATTGGCATCAGCCAGTGACTACGCACAATCGGTCAAAGAAGAGGTTGGCTTTTTCCAAGCCGTGCGAGCCGCGCTGACAAAAACATCTCCAAAATCAGGATTTAGCAAACGAGAGAAAGAGTTTGCCGTCGGACAGCTCATTTCCGACGCCATTGCCGACGCAAGCATCATCGACGTTTTGGCAGCAGCGGGCATGAAGACGCCGGAAATCTCGGTTTTATCGGAAGAGTTTTTGGCCGAAATACAGAACATGGAGCACAAGAACCTTGCTCTGGAGGCGCTTAAGAAACTCTTGGCGGGTGAAATTAAAGCTCGTGGGCAAAAGAATGTTGTGGAAGCGAAAGCCTTCTCCGAACGCCTAGAAGCGGCAGTGGCTCGCTATCACGCAAACGCCATCACGAGTCTTGAGGTGATCCAAGAGTTGATCGACATGGCCAAGGATTTGAACGCATCTGTTCAACGTGGCAATGAGCTTGGCTTGGGCGAGGAAGAACTCGCATTCTACGATGCGCTTGCACAAAACCAGAGCGCAGTCGAAATGATGGGTAACGAAGAGCTGCGCAAGATTGCGCATGTGTTGGTCGAGCAACTACAGAAGAATGTCACGGTTGACTGGCACCTCAAGGAAAGCGCCCGAGCAAAGCTGCGTGTTTTGGTGCGGCGCATCTTAAAGCAACATGGTTACCCACCTGATCTCGCACCCGTTGCAATAAATACAGTCCTTAGCCAAGCCGAAACGCTTTTACGCTGGTCCTAGCTTCGGGCGCGCAGCGAAACAGGGGGGCGGTTACGAGGATCGTTTTTGAGCGACTCGCTAGAAATTGGAAACTCGAGTGCTGCAACTGGTTGCAACAAATCCCCATGCAACTGGTTGCAGTAGCTGACGGCTATTTTTCTTTAGGCGGGTTTTTTGGCGGGTATATTTGTTAGACCTCGATTTATTGAACGAAATCAACAGTAAGTGGCGGAGCGGAAGGGATTCGAACCCTCGAGACGGTTTCCCGCCTACACACTTTCCAGGCGTGCGCCTTCGACCACTCGGCCACCGCTCCGTCGACCGCTTTAGCGCGGGTTGGGGGGCGGCTGCAAGCAGATTTCCGTTAATCTGCTTGCGTGATCTCAGTTTCTAGCTGCTCACCTGTTCGCGCAGGATCGATGCCGTCAGCGAGATCATCAGGTAGATGCCGCCAAAGATCAGGAACGCCAGGATGGTGTTCTCAAAACTGCGCGGATAGCTGGGGTCCTGCGACGCGACGGGTTCAACCGACGTCGTCAGATAGCGCGCCTGGCTATCCGCGTCGCGGCGGGCCTGCTCAAGCCGCTCAAGGGCGGTTTGCAGCATCATGTCGCGCGTGGCGAGATCCGCTTCGGCCAATTTGATCTGCACGGCATTTTCCGCAAGCGATTCGCCGCTCGTGGTGTTGGTGGTCATTTCGGCGTTCAGCTCGGCCAAGAGATCTTCTAGGCGGCGCACATCCCCGCGCGCGCCGTCAACCTTGGCGCGGTTCGGTCGGGCGTTGTCCAGAAGTGCCTGAAGTTGCAGCTTTTTCTCCTGAAGTTGCAGCTCATAGGTGTTGATCTGCTGGCGCAGCGCGGCAATGCGGGCTTCGGGGTCAACAATATTGGCCTCAAGTTGCATGCGCACGAGTTTCTCTTGCGCTTCACGGCGATCCGCGCGTGCCTTTTCAAGCCCCTGCTCCGCATCCTCAACAGCGCTTGAGCGCTTGCGTAAAGACAGGTTGTCGACACGTTCTTCGGCGTAGCCAATCAAAGCCTTGCTGAACACAGTCGCCGTTTCGGGATCCGCGGCAGAGATTTCCATCTTGATGACCCCTTCGGCCGGGTCAAATCCGATGATGATATTGCGCTTGTACAGCTTGTAAGCCTGTTCGTTCGAGGCATCCGCCGCCAATCTTTGGATCGGGTCAATGCCCTCTTGTTGGAAGTGCTGTTTAAAGCCGACATCCGCATCAAGGCGTAGCATCGCATCTTTGGACGTCAAATAGCTTTGAACCGCGATGGCATCCTGACTGGTGGCGAATTGCGTGCCCGAAAACAGGGATCCCATTGATCCGGCGCCAGCTGCGCTTTCGGCCTTTAGGATCAGGAATTCGGATTTCGTCGCATACATCGGCGTGGCCACAACGTAGAAATAGTAGCCTGCGATGAGTGTTGGCAGCATCACAAAGAACGCCAGCCGCGTCAGCAGCAGCATCATCTTCTTGCGACGGCGGGCGCTCAGCTCTTTTTGAATTTTCGAAATTTCGGCCGCGCGACGCTCGGCCGGGCTGGCCAGTTCGGTCGTGGGCAGCTGCTCTTTCGGTGGGTCCATCGTTTGTGGCAGCTGAACACGTTCTTTTGCCGCGGGCGGCGGGGGCGGTTGGTTTTCCCCCGGTTGCACCAGTTCCAGCGTGTTTGTGCGCTGGAACGGATCAATTCCCCGTTCACGTAGCAGACGCACGGCATCGAAATCAGAGGTGGGTGCAATACCGTGTTTCTGCGCCACGCGGCGGGCCATCCGCAATTGGCGGCCGGTCAGACCTTCGCGGCGAATGGCATCTATATCGGTTTCACCTCTCACTTCGCTTGCGGAAGAGACCATCCCTTTGCGCAATTGGGCCTCTTGGGTCGCGGGCTCTGACCGGGGGGCTGGAGGCGTGGCGGGCTGCGACGTGGGAGGCGTCTCAGAAGCGGGTGCAGCGGCGGAATCGGGCCTGCGGATACGGAACTTCTTAGCCTTGGGTTTCGTAGTCATAGAGCTGTTTCGCTTCTTCCAAGGTGTCAAACATATGCAGGCTGCCGTTCATCAGAACCGCGGCCTTGCGTGCAAATTTTTCCAGGATTTTGGGCTGGTGTGATACGATGATGATCGTGGTTGTGCGCAGCCTGTCAGCCAGCACATCCCCAGCGCGTTTGTTGAATTCGACGTCGGTCGAGTTTGGCATGCCCTCATCGATCAGGTACATGTCAAAGTCCAACGCCAGCATCAGTGAAAAGGTAAACCGCGCACGCATCCCGGATGAATAGGTGCCAATCGGCTGATCGAAATACTCTTTCAGGCCGCACAACCAGCGGCAAAAGGATTCCACGTAATCGGGGTCCAATCCGTACATGCGTGCGATGAAACGTGCGTTTTCGCGGGCTGAGATTTTGGAAACCACGCCCCCCATGAACCCCAGCGGGAACGATATTCGGCACCCCCGGCGAATTTCACCTTCGT
Source organism: Pelagimonas sp. (assembly GCA_025210345.1). Lineage (GTDB taxonomy): Bacteria > Pseudomonadota > Alphaproteobacteria > Rhodobacterales > Rhodobacteraceae > JAOARQ01. The sequence continues at coordinate 77,698 of JAOARX010000004.1, forward strand.
CGGGTTTTTCAAGGCCCGCCATCATTTTGATCAGGGTGGATTTGCCCGTGCCATTGGGGGCGAGGATGCCCAGGGATTCGCCGATTTCAACACGGAAGGACACGCGATCAAGGATCACCTTGCGCTGTACCCCGGTCCAGAAGGACTTGCTGACCATGTCAAACTCTAACATCAGGATGCCTTTGTTACCCGCCATCTCCCCTTGTGGGGATGAAACTTAGCTAGAAGGTAAATTTGTCTACATTATGGCCCCCAACGGAAACAAAAACAACGAAGGCCCCGCTTTGGGGCCTTCACTAGCAATAATTCGTAAACGAATTCACCTATAGGGCGAGTTTTCTACAGGTCGTGTTTCTCGACCCGCAGCAGTTTGCCGGAAATGATCGCGACCACCGCCGCCCCAAAGCTGAGAAGCGCGCCCATCTTGGCTGCATCCTGCACAAGGCCCGGCTCAAAGGCGACCGAGGCAACAAACAGCGACACGGTAAAGCCGATCGCCGCGACAAAGCCGATGACGATCAGGTCAATCAGGCGCATGCCTTCGGGGATGCCCAGCCGCAACGGCACCGCGGCAATCCAGCCCATGATGAAAATACCGATGGGTTTGCCGATCAACAGCCCCGCCAGCACCAGCCAGGTCGCGTCTCCCATGGCGCTGAACTGGACTCCTGCGTTCAGAAGGCCAAAGAAGAACAGGACAATCTCAACAGGGTGCTTCAACGCGTGTTCGATGGTGTTCAGCAGGTCATGCAGGTGTGTCTCGGCCTCGGCAAAGATGCCAAAGGCGCGGTCTGCGTGGGGGATTGTGGGGACAATCGGCAAGAGACCCAGCGCAGGGTGCAAACCGGACATCATAAAGCCATACCAGCTGGCGCAACCGGCGATCAGATAGGGCCAGAACGACAGGGTCTGACGCATCCAGGTCGAATTCGGGCGGTCCTGCTTGCCGCGGTCCATGCGGCGTGGCAGCCAGTTTGCAAAGACAAACACCGCAATCGCCGCTGCGGCCGAGAACAACAGCCACTCTGGGGCCAGCTCACCCGAGGGATAAAAGATGGCCAGGATGATCAGACCGACAGCATCGTCCGCGATCGCCAGCAAAAGCAGGAACCGAACCGCCGGGTGTCCGCCGCCAAAAATCATACGCCCCACCAGATAGCTAAAGGCGATGTCGGTGGCGGTTGGGATTGCCCAGCCATTCGCCACGGCATCATAAGTGTCCGATCCCATGATCAGCGCCAAACCCAGATAGACACCGATGGGGCCAAACATGCCGCCTGCGGTGGCGAACAGAGGCGTCGCCGCCTTTTTGCCGCGCAGGCTGCCGTTTTTGAGGATCACGGCCTCCCAGACTTCTTTGGCGGCGATGCCAAAGAACAGCGCCATCAGGATGTCATTGACCAGATAATGCAGCGTCAGCGTCCGGTGCCCGTCATGCAGATGGCCGATCGGAGCGTGATCCCAGATCACGAATTCAACAAAGTGGTGATAGAGATCGGCCCAATAGTGGGGCTGTCCTGCCACCGGGGCAAGCACATCCATATTCGCCCAGATCAATGCGGAAACCGCACCGATAATAAGCAACAAAGAATAGTTTGTAAGAAAGTTCCAGACGCGATACATAGTGCCCCCTGTCGGCGTTCTTCGTTCTGTTTGCAATCCTTACCGAATTGTAACAGGCGGAGCAAATCTTTGCCCCGCCTCAACCTAAGTTCAAGTTGATTGGATGGAAGACCTGCGTTGCGTTTATGCACAGGTTTACGCGACGATCCCCCATGCCAGCCCGGCCAGAACAGACCCAACCAGCGCAAACCCAAGGTAGGCGGCAAACACGCGGGGTTTGACCAAGGCCCAGACCGCGATTGCGGCGGGGATGCAGCTCACACCTCCGGCGAGCATAAAGCTCATGGCGGCGCCATCGGCCATGCCCATCTGTAGCAGCTCATTCACCAAAGGCACGGCGGCATAGCCGTTCAGATAGGCCGGCATGCCGACGAAGGCCCCTAGCAAAACAGGTTGAAGACCCTGCCCCCCCAGAACATTCGCAACCAGCGAAGCGGGCATATAGTGGATCATCACGGCTTCGATCACATAGGCTAGGGTCAGCCATTTTACGAGGAACAGCAGGTTCTCTAATCCGGTGGTCTTGAAGGTCTGAACCCGGTCCGTATCGCTCCAGAATTTCCATTCCGGAGTGCCCGAAAACGGTTTCTTCGCGTCGCAGCAGCCGCCAATTTGCGGTTTCTCACGCAGCGGGTCGACAAAGACCGGCGAGGATTTCAAAATCATAGTGCCGAATCCGCCAAACAGTCCCAGACCCACGGCGGCCAACATCTTTGCGGTGGCGAATTCAAACCCCAGAACGCCGGCGGTGATCGTATACATTGCCGGGTCCATCAGCGGCGATGCTAGCCAAAAGGCCATCACCGCGCTTAGCGGCGCGCCCAGGGCCAAAAGGGCGGCGATGAAGGGGATGACCTCGCAGGAACAAAACGGCGAAAGCCCACCAAGCAGCGCCGCCAGGACGATCATCCGTGTTTCCCGCCCTTCAAAGGCCTTGGCCAACAGGTTTTCCGCCCCCGTGGCCTTGAGATAGGCCACTGCGAACACCGCAAACAGGATAAAGGGCATCGTGTGCATGATCGCATTGACGGAAAAGCTCAGCGTTGGCCAGAATTGCGCTGTGTCAAAGATCGCAACCGCGCCAAGGAACGCCACAGAGGTGACCCAGGGCCATGAGATTTTGACCCGAGAGAGTTTGAACGGTGGTTTTTCACCCTGCTCAGAGGGGCTGCATTCAGCCATGGTGATGGTCCTTGTTTGGCTCAGGGGCGTCGGCACAGCAGTTTTGCAAAAGATAGTCCGACAGGGCTTGGACGACGCCGAAATCCGCGCCAGCACAGATCATGCTGCGCCCTTGTTTGGTTTGTGTGACCAGGCCTGCGGCGGCCAGAATCTTGAGATGATGGGTCAGGGTCGAGCCGGTGACACTGGTGCGTTCGCCCAACTGGCCCATGCTCAGCCCGTCAGATCCGGCACGAACCAGAGTATTGAGAACCGACAGGCGTTGTTCAGATCCCAGCGCAGCGAACTGGGACGCAGCGGTTTCAAGGGATAGTTTCAAGGGATAAATGTGAGCAGTGATTCATTTTCATGTTTATCGAAATATCGAAATGAAGTGCTTCCCGCAAGAATTATTTCGATAACTGTCGAAATATTGCCAACCCGCGCACAACCGCGTTAGATGACCTTATGGATGTGCTTTTAAGCCAAATCAGCCAATGCACCCTGTGCGCGCCCCGGTTCGCGGCGACTGAAACCGCCCATCTGCCACGGCCGGTGCTGCGGGCGGCTCCTTCTGCCCGCCTGTTGATCGCGGGGCAGGCGCCGGGTCTGAAAGTGCATCAATCGGGCAGGCCCTTTACCGATCCGTCCGGGGACCGGCTGCGCGCGTGGCTGGGGCTGAGCGATGCCGAGTTCTATGACGAATCACGCGTTGCAATCGTTCCCATGGCGTTTTGTTTTCCCGGCTATCGCAAGGGCAGCGATCTGCCCCCTCCGCCGATTTGCGCACGGACATGGCGCAATCAGGTCCTGGCGCAATTGCCCAACATACGCCTGACGCTGTTGATTGGGGGCTATGCGCAGAAATGGCATTTGGGGGTGAAAACCGGTGTGACCGAAACCGTGACCGCATGGCGTGACCATCTGCCCGATGCGATCCCCTTGCCTCATCCGTCATGGCGCAATACGGCTTGGATCAAACGCAATCCGTGGTTCGAGACTGATCTGTTGCCCGTGCTGCGTGCCCGCGTAAAGGATGTGATGCATGACCCTGACACCGCTTGATCAAGCCCATGCAGAAATGCAGGCCGCCCCCGAGGATGACGCGGCGCGGTTGCGTTTCTACGACCGTCTGGCCGAGGCCGAATTGTTCTTGATGTTGGCGCAAACCCCACAGGGGGATGCGATTTCGCCCGAGGTGTTCGCTGTTGAGGGCAGCAGCTTTGTCCTGGCGTTTGATCTGGAAGAGCGATTGGCAGCATTCGCAGGCAAAGAAGTCCCTTACGCCGCCTTGTCCGGGCGCGCGTTGGCGGGAATGCTGTCTGGGCAGGAGTTCGGACTGGGATTGAATCTTGAAGTCGCGCCATCGGCAATTTTGTTGCCTTCACAGGCGATGGGCTGGCTGGTTGACACGCTTGAGCATGCGCCGGTCGAGGCCGAGGCACGTCCCGAACGCCTAAGCGCACCGCAGGGGTTGCCCGAGCCGCTTTTGAGGGCTCTGGATACGAAGTTGGCGACGGCGCAGGGCCTGGCGCGCAAGGCCTATCTCGCGCATGTGACCTACGAAGGCGGTGGGGTCGGGCACCTCTTGGGGCTGACAGGTGTGACGCCCGGTGCAGAGGCCGCGCTGGCCGGGGCGATCAACGAAGCCCTCGTGTTCTCTGGCCTGGAAGCGGGTGCGCTGGACGTGACCTTTTTGAATGACAACGACCCGTTGACCGCTGAATTGGCGCGGGTCGCGTTGCGGTTCGATCTGCCCGAGCCACCAAAGCCCACCTTGATGGAAGACCGACCCGCGCCGGGCTCCGATCCAGACAGCCCTCCGATCCTGCGCTAGGCCAGTTCACTGCGCAGTGTCGGCAACAGATCTCCGGGGGCAGGGGTGGCTTCCCACACTGCCCGGGCAATGGCGCGGGCCAGACAGATGCTGGCGGCGTGACCAAGCGTGGCAAGCATAAGGCCTTGGTCATCCACTTCTTTTTCACCCGTTGCGGCGGCGAACACCAGATCCCCATCCATCGGGCTGTGGGATGGGACAATGGCGCGGGCCATGCCGTCATGGGCGGCGGTGGCCATGCGGTGGCATTGGGCCTTGTCCAGCTTTGCATCGGTGGCCACGATGGCAATCGTGGTATTGCCCAGCTGTGACATGGAACTGACCTTGCGACTGGCGGGCAGGGTGAAACCGGGTTGGGGATCAGGGCCAAGCGCGCCAAATTCGGCGTCGATTTCAAAGGGCGCAGCCCAGAAATGACGGCCCGAGGGCGTGGTGACGCTGCCCATGGGGTTGGCCGCCACAAGGGCCCCGACGGTGATGCCCCCGTCCAGCACCAATGACGCGGACCCCAGCCCACCTTTGTGCAGCATTGTCGTTGCGCCCGCCCCCGCGCCGACAGATCCCAGCCCGAAACGATCCGACGCATTTTCCAGCGCCCGCCGCCCCAGATCCGGGTAGGGGTTGGTGCCCCACTCTTTGTCGCCCGCGTTCAGAAGATCAAATATGATCGCAGCGGGTACGATGGGCACGCGGGCAGAGAACACCGGAAAGCCGCGCCCGCGCTCATGCAGCGCCTCCATGACCCCCTGCGCCGCCGCAAGGCCAAAGGCACTGCCACCCGACAGCACAAGGGCATCCACACCGGGGGCGGATTTATCGGGGGCCAAGAGATCGGTTTCCCGCGTTCCCGGCGCGCCGCCCATCACATTGACCGACGCCACAAAGGGCGCGTCAGCAGTCAGAACCGTGGTGCCGGATTTTAGCGCATCGTCTTGCGCATGGCCCACCCGTAGGCCGGCGATATCGGTGATCAGGTTCTTGGGTCCTGGACGCATGGTTCACTCCTGAAACTGGGGGATACAACCGGTTGACAGCCCAAGCGCACGGGCCGCGGGTTGTAAGAAACGGTCAAATACAGCGGCCTCCGTCGACCTCAAGGCAGACCCCGGTGACCATGGCGGCCTCGTCTGAACATAGATAAAGCGCGGCATTGGCCAGATCTTCGGGCGTCGAAAACCGGCCCAGGGGGATGGTCGAAAGGAATTTGGCGCGCATTTCGGGCGTGTCTTCGCCCATGAAACTGGCCAAGAGCGGCGTTTCACCCGCCACAGGGTTCAGCGCGTTTACGCGAATGCCCGAGGGCGCCAACTCAACCGCCATGGTTTTGGTCGCGGTGTTCACCCAGCCCTTGGAGGCGTTATACCAGTTCAGATTGGGGCGCGGAGACAGGCCCGCCGTGGACGAGACATTCAGAAATACCCCGGATCCGCGTGCCTTGAACAGGGGCACCAGCACCTTGGCGGCCAGATAGATCGATTTGCAATTCACCGCAAAGACACGGTCGAAATCTTCGTCGCTGATGGTTTCCAGCGGGGCGGGCATATGGGTTACGCCCGCGTTGTTCACGAGAATGTCGATGTCCCCAAAGGCAAAGCGGGCTGCCTCGATCATGGTTTCGATGTCGTCGGCTTTTGACACATCAACACGGACGGCCTGACCCTGGATTTCCTCGGCTATCTGTTTGGCGGCGTCTTCGTTGATGTCGGCCACCAGCACCTGTGCCCCTTCTGCGGCAAAGCGCCGGGTAATGCCCGCACCAAAGCCCGATCCCGCGCCGGTGACAATGGCGGTTTTTCCCTCAAGTCTCATGTGATGTCCTCCCGTGGGCTATGTTGCGTTTCGCGTGTCAGATCGTCCAGAGCGCTGTGCGCCCCAGGACGTGCCCATCGTGCAGGCCAGCCGCGTGCCGAAATTCCAAGGTTTGCGAAACGCGGGTCATGCCGGGATCTCGGGCAGGGTGGGGGCGGCGTTGATCAGGGATCGGGTGTAGCCGTGCTGCGGCGCATCAAAGATCTGCTCGGTCGGTCCATGTTCCACGATCTCACCGGCGCGCATGACCAGCACCCGGTCGGTGATGGATCGCACCACAGACAGGTCATGCGAGATGAACAGATAGGTCAGCCCGTAGCTGCGGCTTAGATCGGCCATCAGGTCCAGGATCTGCGCGCGCACCTGCACATCCAGCGCCGAAACCGCTTCGTCAAAGACGATGAGCTCGGGCCGGATGATCAGGGCGCGGGCGATGGCGATGCGCTGTCTTTGACCGCCGGAAAATGCATGGATGTACTTATCTGCATCCGAGGGCATAAGCCCAACAGCGGTCAGCGCCTCTGCGATGGCCTGGTCGCGTTGGGCGCCGCGCGGGGGATCGGGCAACAGGTGAAAGGGCTCGGATATCAGCCGGGACACCCGATGGCGCGGGTTGAAACTGGAATAGGGGTCCTGGAACACCACCTGGATTTTGCGCCGGGTCTGGGGATTGGCGTGACCGTGGGTGAAAACCGGCGCACCCTCCAGGGTGATCCGCCCTTGGGCCACGGGGGTCAGGCCAAGGATCGCGCGGGTCAGGGTGGATTTCCCGCAACCGGATTCGCCCACCAGACCCACACGCTCACCCTTGTTGATGGTCAATGAGACATCCTTAACGGCGCGGAACTTGGGTTTGGGTGCAAAGGGGTGCGGGCGTGGCATCGGGTAGTCGCAAGAGACATTCTCAACCCGCAAAAGCGGGGCCTGATCCGGGATATCGTGCAGATCCGCCTGATGCCCGGCGGCGGTCAATAGGGCGCGGGTATAGGGATGCCGGGTCTGGGCAAACAGCTGGGCCGTGGGGGCGGTTTCAAGGATCTCCCCATGGCGCATCACCGCGATGCGATCGGCCATCTGCGCCACCACGGCCAGATCATGGGTGATCATCAAAAGCCCCATTCCGAATTCGCGGGTCAGTTCGACCAGCAGATCCAGGATCTGCGCCTGGGTGGTGACGTCAAGCGCGGTGGTGGGTTCGTCTGCAATAAGCAGCTTTGGACGCAGCGCGACGGCCATTGCAATCACCACGCGCTGGCGTTGCCCACCCGACAGCTCATGCGGATAGCGGCCAAGCGGGACACGATCCGGCGGCAAACCCACGCGCGTCAGAACATCGGCGGCGCGGATTTCGGCCATGCGTCGGGGCAGGTTTTCATGCACCCTGAGGGTTTCAGCGACTTGCTGGCCGATGGTCTGTAGCGGATTGAGGGCGGTCATGGGTTCTTGAAAGATCAGGCCCACATGCTGTCCGCGTATCTGGCAGAGCTGTTTCTCGGTCTGCTCTGACAGAACGGTGTCGCCCAGCGTGATTTTGCCCGTAACCGTTGCGCGATCCGGCAACAGCCCCATCACGGCCAGCGCCGTCATGGATTTGCCAGAGCCGGATTCCCCCGTCAGCGCAAGGATCTCTCCCGGCGCGATGTCTAGGGAAATACCCTTGAGAACCGGGGCTTGTGCGGGAAAAGACACCGTGAGGTTCTGGATCTGCAACAAGGGTTTCACGAGCGCATCACCCGCAGCTTGGGATCAAGCTGGTCACGCAGCCCGTCCCCCAAAAGGTTCAGCCCCAGAACCGTCAGGACAATTGCCAGCCCGGGCACCAGCGCCACATGGGGGGCAAGCGCCACCATGGTCTGCGCATCGGCCAGCATCCGCCCCCAGCTCGGGATCGGAGGCTGCGCACCAAGACCCACATAGGACAGACCTGCTTCGGCCAGGATGCCCAGCGAAAACTGAATGGTGCCTTGAACGATCAAGAGATTGGTCAGATTGGGCAGGATGTGTTCCACGCTGATGCGCGTGCGCGATTTCCCCGCGACGCGCGCAGCCAGGATAAAGTCGCGCTTCCACAGCGAAAGCGCGGCCCCGCGGGTCAGGCGGGCAAAGACCGGGATGTTAAAGATGCCGATGGCGATGATGGCATTCACGGCTCCCGCCCCCAATATGGCTGTGATCAAAATGGCGATCACCAGTGAGGGAAAGGCAAAGATCAGGTCGTTCCCGCGTGAGATCAGCTCATCCAGCCAGCCGCCCGCGCGTGCGGCCGCAGCCAACCCCAGGGGCACGCCCAGCCCCATGCCGATACCCACGGCGACCAGGGCCACCGCCAGCGACGTGCGCGCGCCCACCATGATCATGCTGGCCAAGTCACGACCAAAGTGATCCGTGCCCAGCCAATGTGCGGGGCTGGGTGGTTTGAGGCGCTGGGCGATCGCCATGCTCTCGACGTTGGCGGGGGTCCAAAGGAACGATATCACGGCTGCCAGAACCACCAGCGATGACAGGGCCGCACCCAGGATCAGGGATCGGTTCATGCGCGCCTCCTTAGGCGGGGGTCGACAAGCGTATAGGCCAGATCGGTGATGAAATTCACCACGATCACCGCAAAGACCAACAACATGACCACGGATTCGACCACGATTAGATCCCGCTGGGTGATGGCCTGAAATATCAGGCGCCCAAGACCCGGCAGGTAAAAGACCTGTTCAATGATGATCGCTCCGGCAAGCAGAAATGAGAATTGCAGACCCATGATGGTCAGCACCGGGATCAGCGCATTGCGCAGCCCGTGTCGCCACAGGGCCTGCCCCCGGCTAAGGCCCTTGGCCCGGGCCGTGCGCATGAAATCGGCGTCCAGCGTGTCAATCAGGCTTGAGCGCAGGACCCGCGCCAGAATGGCAGCCTGAGGAAGGGCAAGTGCAATCGCCGGAAGAGCAAGGGATTTCAGGGCAAGGGCGGGATTGTCCCACCCCGGAAAACCACCCGATGGCAGCCAGCGCAATTTGATCGCGAACAAGAGAACCAATAGCATCGCGAACCAAAAGTTCGGAATCGCGATGCCCAGTTGCGTGGCCCCCATGACACCTGCATCTACGGAACGCCCCCGGCGTGACGCCGCAAGGATCCCGGCGGGCAGCGCCATTAGGGTCGACAGGATCAACGCAAAGACCGCAAGGGGTAGCGACACCCAAAGCCGTTCGGAAATCATGTCAGAGACCGGGGACCGATAGGTGTAAGAGGTGCCAAAATCCCCCCGGAGCATCCCCCCCACCCATGCGAGATACCGCGTCAATCGCCCTTGGTCGAGGCCAAGCTCGGCACGCAGTGCAGCCAGCGTTTCAGGCTGGGCATTGAGGCCCAGCATATAGCTGGCCGGGTCGCCGGGGGCGACTTCAACGGTGATGAATATAACCGCAGATGCCACCAGAAGGCTGGCAGCAAGAGACATCAGGCGTTGGGACAAATAGGCCAGCATATAAAGAGGTTACGGCGAAGATCTGGGCGGGTCTAGGGGCGAAGCGCAGGGGGCTTTGTTTTAGCTTTTCTTAAAGTCCAGACGCTAAGCAGAGGATGAATTTGAACAAGAAGGCAGATCATGGTGTTAGCGCGGTACGTAGTGTGGGTTGCGCTAGCCCTGTTGGGCACTAGCGCGTGGGCCGAAGACGTCTGCACCGTCGAACGCAGTTTCGGCGCATTCTTAGAGTCTGTTTCGCGCAGCGATCCGTATCGCCCGCTGACGCAGAGCGAACGCATGGAAATCCTGTCGAGCTTTCGCAATCTTGACGAGGCCGCGATCAACACCTGGCTGGCGGAGCCTGATCGTTCAACGCTGCGCGGCCCTGTTGCGGGCGTATTGGACGCCGGGCGTTCGGCGGCGATCTCTGGCAGCGCTGACGCCTTGGTGATCTTGCAAGCACACATACGCCGGTTTGAGGTTGGCATGGCAGGGCTGTGTTCCGCTCCGGCTGAAACGGTGGGCTCGGGTGGGGAGAAGGCCGAAAAACTGCCCGGGCACGGTGGACCTGTTGAGCAGGCGACGATGACCGAAGAAACGCCAGAGGTGGCCGAGGATAATCTGGATCTGACATGGTTCTGGCGCGTGCTTGCAGCGAGCGTTGTGCTGGGCGTGGTCGTTCAAATGTTGATGATCGCGATGAGTTGGTGGAAGGCAAAACTGTTCAGGCGACAGGGATGCCGTGTCCGGGCCGATCTGAAAATCGGGCGCGAGCGCATCGAATCCCATATCATCGTGCTGGGCCGCAAGGGGAGCCTTGTGGAACCGAGAGATCGCTACGCTTTTGAAAAGCTTGATAGATTGGCAGGTGCGGGTCCGGAAAAACTATTGGTCGCGGGTAAGGAATTCGCGTGCAAGATCACCCATGTTGACAACCACGGTGCCGGGGTGAAATTCGACACGGAACTTGGGTTGATCGAGCAGCGGGGCCTGCTCAAACTGTCAGTGATCACACCTTTTTTGATCTTGGGGGATGCGGTTCAGAACGGGAAATATCCTTGGTGGCACAGGGCATTGATGCGCTTGGGAATCCTGCCCGTTCCGGCAGGCTCGACGCAATTGGGAACCGAAGAAGAAGGCGAAGCGATCCAGCATTCCGTGCAAACAACCGAAGTGCGCATTCGTCACCCCAAACGCCCCAATTCAGGGGCGGCGGTGACGTCAGAGGCGGAGGAGATTGACGTTGATGCCGAGACCACCGAAAAGATCCCGCAAGATGATGCAGACAGCGCGGAAGTCATGAACGACGCCGTGGACAAGGGGAATCCCCCACCTGATGGGGAAGAACCTGATGATGCGAATACCATCGAAACCGATCCTGTGGCCACTGAACCAGAGAGCGAAGAAAACGACCCGGAGGAAACCGCCGAATTGTCTGAGGCGGCGGCTGTAGCGCGCGCCGTGTTCATGCCACGCAGTTCACGCGCCCGTGTTTCACAGCAAGCCCCCCTCGGCGATCCGGACGCGCCCCTTGATCGCCAAGAGGTGCCAGATGATCAAGAGCGGCGCGATGCGCCCCCGGCGCAATAGCGCGTTATTCGCGCCAACGCACCCCCGTCAAATCAGTGGCTTGGGTGGGCTGATTCAGCCACAAGCCTTCAAGCCGTGCATCCGCCACCGTCGGATAGGCCAGTTGGAACAGGTAGCCGTTTACATAGTCCTGGCTGATCGTGACCTGCGCCATATTGATCAGCTCTGACCGTTTGGCCGGGTCCGTTGTCGCGGTGAGTTTGCTTAACAGGTCCTGTACGGCGGGGCTGTCGTATTGAAAATAATAGTCGGGCCGCGCATAGATCCCGATATCAAAGGGTTCGGTATGGCTGACGATTGTCAGGCCATAGTCCTTGCCGCGAAATACCTCTTCCAGCCATTGAGCCCACTCCAGATTGGTGATCTCGGTCTGGATTCCAACCTCTCGCAGCTGCGCCGCGATGATTTCCCCACCGCGACGCGCATATGAGGGCGGTGGCAGCTTTAATGTGGTGGTAAACCCGTCGGGATAGCCCGCCTCGGCCAAGAGATGTCGGGCCAGATCGGGATCATACTGTGAGTTTTCGGTCAGATCGACATAGTCAGGATTGTGCGGCGCAAAATGGGTGCCGATGGGCGTGCCCAACCCGAACATTGCCCCCATGATGATGTCGTCGCGGTTGATCGCATGGGCGATGGCCTGACGGACTTTGATATTATCCAGCGGTGGCATCTTGTTGTTGGTCGACAGGATCGTCTCACCCTCGGTTGAGCCAACAAGCACCTGAAATCTTGGGTCCGCTTCGAATTGAACAAGGTTCTCGGGCGCGGGATACCCGGCAAAGGCATCAATGTCCTGCGCCATCATTGCCGCAAAGGCGGCGGTCGGATCGGAGATAAATTTAAACGTTGCTTCGGTCAAAGCGGGGCTGTCCCCCCAATACCCGTCATACTGCACCAGCCTGATGCTATCTCCTTGTTTCCATGTATCAAACTTAAACGGGCCGGTGCCAACCGGTGTTTGTTTGATCCCTTCGATGCTTTCCGGCGCGACGATTACGGCATCCCCCCACGCCATGTTGAACAGAAAGTTCCCATTGGGTTGGGTCAGCGTGATCTTGACGGTTGTGGGATCCAACGCCTCAACGCTGTCGATCTCGGCGAACAGCGCCTTTTGCGCGTTCTGACTGTCTTCTGCGCGGGCGCGATCCAGCGAGAACACCACGTCTTCGGCTGTCATGGCCGTTCCGTCATGAAAGGTGACACCGCTGCGCAGCTTGAACGTATAGGTCAGGCCATCTTGGGAAATGTCCCAGCTTTCCGCCAGGCCGGGCACCACGGCGCCGCTTTCGGTAAATCGGGTGAGACCTTCGAACAGGTTGGAATACAACACGCTGTCAATCGCGCCTGCGGCGGCCGAGGTCGGATCAAGATGTGGGGGTTCCAATTGGATGGCAATGGTCAGGTCGGTCTGCTGTGCCAGAGCGGCGCTGCCTGAAATCAGCGCGGCCGCAAGCGAAAGGCGAAGCGTCATGGTCTGTCTCCCTGTTTGGCTGAACAAAGATTGGCGGTTTCGCAGCGCCGGATCAAGGGAAGACACAATAAAACGCTGGCTCTGCGGTGCAGCATTTGCTATTTCCGCGCAACTTTATTGCGCGCAGGAGGACGCCATGAGTGCCACCGCAAAGAAGCGGGCCCCGATGCCCGAAGACATTCGCACCCGCAAAGGCGGAGCGCCGCTGGTCAGCTTGACGGCTTACACAACGCCCATGGCGCAGATGATGGATCCGCATTGTGACTTTGTTCTCGTGGGCGACAGCGTGGGGATGGTTCTGCACGGGCTGCCCAGCACATTGGGTGTGACCATGGAGATGATGATCATGCACGGCCAGGCCGTCGCGCGCGGGTTGAACAGCGCGATGATGGTGATCGACATGCCGTTTGGATCTTATGAAGAAAGCCGTGAACAGGCGTTCCGCAATGCTGCGCGGCTGATGTCTGAAACCGGCGCCGGGGCGGTCAAGCTCGAAGGGGGTGTCGAGATGGCCGAGACCATCCGTTTTCTGGTTGCTCGCGGCATTCCGGTCATGGCGCATGTAGGTCTGACACCGCAATCGATCAATACACTGGGTGGATATAAGGTGCAGGGGCGTGGGGATGCCGGCGAGGCGCTCATGAACGACGCCCAGGCGGTGGCCCAGGCGGGCGCCTTTGCGGTCGTTTTGGAAAAAGTTCCGGCCACTCTTGCGGATCGGGTCACGGCCGAAGTGCCCATTCCCACCATTGGTATAGGCGCAAGCGCGGGCTGTGACGGGCAGATCCTTGTGTTGGACGACATGCTTGGGCTGTTCACCGCATTCAAGGCCAAGTTCGTAAAAAGATTTGCAAATTTGGGAGAGCAAGCCGAGGTCGCCATCGCCGATTACGCCCGAGAAGTCACCGAGCGCAGTTTTCCCGCCTCTGAGCATGTCTTTGGCGATGAAACCCCGGGGGCATCTTCATGATCGCGCCGATCCTTCGTCAAAAAAGCGCACTGCGGGCGGCGGTCAAAGCCTGGAAACAGGCCGGGGAAACCGTCGCCGTCGTGCCGACCATGGGCGCGCTGCACCAGGGGCATCTGAGCCTTGTACGCGCGGCGGAAACCCAATGCGACCGGGTGATTGTCACGATCTTCGTGAACCCCAAGCAGTTTAACAATCCCGAGGATCTTGAGAACTATCCGCGGACCGAAGAAGACGACGCCCAAAAGCTGTCGCATCATCGGGTCGACGCGATCTATTGCCCGGATCCCGACCAGATCTATCCGGATGGGTTTTGCACCAATATCTCGATCTCGGGTCTGACCGAAGTTCTGTGTGGCGCGCATCGCCCCGGACATTTCGACGGTGTGGCAACGGTGGTGACCAAGCTGTTCACCCAGACCCTGGCGGACAAGGCGTTTTTTGGTGAGAAGGACTTTCAGCAGTTGCAGGTGGTCAAACGCCTTGCGGCGGATCTGGACTTGCCGGTTGAGGTGGTTGGCTGCCCGACGATCCGCGAAGAGGATGGTCTGGCCATGTCGTCGCGCAATCTTTTGCTCTCGGATCGGGCGCGAATCAAGGCGCCCGCCTTGCATGAGGCGCTTGAAGACATGGCTGACGGATTGCGCAATGGTGGCACCGCTGAGGAACTCGGCGCAATTGCACGCAAAAGACTCATTGCGGCGGGTTTCAATGAAGTCGAATACCTTGATCTGCGTGCCTGTGATGATTTGAGCCTGTTAAACAAGCCAGATCGTGACGCGCGGCTGTTGGTGGCGGCTTGGCTGGCTGGGGTCCGATTGATCGACAATATCGGGGTCTGACACGGGCGATGACCGAATTTGTGTCAGTCTTCAGGATCTGTAAAGGGTTCTGCCTCTAAACAATCGGGTACGCCTTTGCTTTGCCGGATTGTGGATTGAGATGCCTAGAAAACACCCAAGTTATCCCTATGTCGAAGTCAGCGCCTGCCATGTGACTGACCATGAGATCGAAGAAACGATCCGCGATATGCTGTCTCAGCATCCCGGGGTGACGGTGCGGGATGGCGGCCCGCTTGACCCCGTGTGCCGCGCGGTCAATGTGGATCTTGAGTATTCCGACATCCCGAACGAAGTGCTGCTTGAGGTGCCTTTGGATCGTGGTCCGGTGATCTGGTTGCCACGAAATGCTAAGCCACGTCATGATCGCCTCGCGGCTGCGACGGGAATTGGCCATTGGATTTTGCATATCCCGGAGGACCGCGCAAAGCATCCCAACTTTGGCATTCAGGCGCTTTATGAGCCATCCAATCCAGAAGCGCACTCTGAGGCCCGGCGCTTTGCCCTTGCACTGTTGATGCCAGAGGATGTGTTCGAAAGCCTGTGGTACGAGGGGAAAGCCCATTTGGTCGCGAATACGCTGAATGTCCCAACCGCAAGCGCCTATGAGCGTGCGCGGATGCTTGGAATGGACCGGGAATCAGAGTCCGAGGACACCCCCGAAGAGATGGATTTCACCGATCCGCTGGGGATTTTGGCTCCGAAACCAGGAGTGCGTGCAAACTCTTCGCCATAACGCAGGCGGATTTGAGCATATCGCTCACGTCGATCCACTCATCTGGCTTATGCGCCAGTTCCAGAACACCCGGTCCATAAGCAATACAGTTCTTCAAACGGCCGATGCGGTCTATGTGTTTTTGATCATATGATCCCGGCGAGGCGACGAAATCCGGATTCTTTCCAAGGACCTCATGGATGGCGTTCTGCACGGTGGTGACCACAGGGGCCGCGCGGTCGGTCATCGAAGGGATCACGCGATTGAGTTCGCGCAGTTCATATTCAAATCCCGGGCGCGTCTGACGCAGGTTTTCCAACAGGTCGCGCACCTCTTGTTCGGTTGCCTCGATCCCCTCTTCGATCAGGAAACGACGGTCAATGACAATCCGGCAACTGTCCGGCACGCAATGGGCGGGAAGCCCGTCATAGTCTTCCGGTTGTTCAGGCTGGCCCCCATGGATCGAGTTGATGTTCATCGTGGAATGCCGTGCGCCGTCGGGGATCACGGGCATGTCGGTGCGGCGCGCGGCCATGGCCGGAAAAAGGTCGGTTTCAAAGGCATCCAGCACAGCGCCCATATGGCGGACCGCGCAATCGCCAAGGAAGGGCATGGACCCATGGGCGATCTCACCCTTGGTTTCGATTTCGGCCCACCATCCCCCGCGATGTCCCAGGCAAATCCGATCATGGCCCAGGGGTTCGGGGATGATCACGTGCTGAACGCGTTGCGGGTCAAAGAACCCTTTTTCGGCCAAATAGGCCACGCCACCATATCCGCCGGATTCTTCGTCCGCCGTGCCGCTGATTTCGATGGCTCCGTGAAAATCCGGGTGCTCTGCGATGAACGCCTCGGCTGCGATGATCGAAGCCGCCAGCCCGCCTTTCATATCGCAGGCCCCGCGCCCATAGATCTTGTCCCCTTCCAATGCGCCGCCAAAGGGATCTCGGGTCCAGCCTGCGCCGACCTCGACCACGTCGATGTGAGAATTGAAATGAACACAGGGACCGGCGTGTTTGCCGTCACGTCGGGCGACAATGTTCCAACGGGGATAGCGATCGCTGTCGCCCGGGGCGCCATGGGCGCGTACCAATTGGCAGTCAAACCCTTGGCGTGACAGGCGCTGTTCCAGATAGTCGCAAATATCGCGATAGTTTTCACCGGGCGGGTTGAGCGTCGGAATGCGGATCAAGTCCTGAGTGAGCGCGATCAGATCATCGCGTAGATCGTGGATACGGTTTGTTAAGGCTTGGCTCATGCGGGGAGTGTCGACCGGAACGGTCGCCCATGCAAGAGCGGAACGGTCGCCTATGCAAGAGCGGCACACAGGCCATAGGCCCAGGCCAGGCTGTGGCAGCTATGCGACATAGCGCCTGTTCTTAAGGCAGTTTGAGCACCGGCGTGGACCCGACCGGGATCGGCCCTAACCAGGTCTGACCGCGCGAGAACGCAAGCGGCAGATCCAGCGTGTCGGGCTTGCCTTGCAGGCCAGCCACCATAGACAACCCAGCCCGAAGTTGATCGGCAAATCCCTTGGGCAGTTGACCGGCACGCACGGCTTGGTCCAGCAAATCGGACCAGTTCACGGCGCGGATCGTCATGTTGCCACTGGGCTGGCCACGTGGGTCAATTTCGACCTGTCCGGCCATGTTCAGCTCTAGCCCATTGATCTGATAGCGTGCCAATCGCAGGTCGATGTTCTGCGGCTGGGGGCGATCATTGTGAAGCGTCGTCAGGTCAAAAGCGCGATCAAAGCGGACAATCGCCTGAACATCGGATTGACCCGCGGTCTGGGCCTGATCAGAGTGCGCGCTGTTTTGCGCGGACAATCCGATCTGATAGCTCGCATCCTGCGTCAGTGTTATGCCCGCCAACACACCTGCGAATGCACTGCTGCCTGCCGGGGTCGCAATATTGATCACATCGGCTTCAACGTTGGTGCGTAGGATCATCCCTGTGGAATCATGAACCAAACTGGCGCGCAGGTTGTTGCTGGTGATCAGGTGGGTCGTGTCGCCCAGCGTGAGACTTTGATCATCGGGGAAGGCCAGAATATGGTGGCCGGGCTGGTAGGTCAGGCCGAACACCTGTACAAAGGGCGCCTGCCAACGGTTGCCATTGGGGGCGGTCAGGGACGGATCCGAGACGGTCAGATCCAAACGGGACGGAAACCCCCGGACTTTCAGCCCGGCGTGGCTTGCCTGCCAGCCTTTTTCATTCAACGTGTCAAACCACGCCTGAGCCTGCTGTCGCGTATTGCGCGCCTCATAGGCCCAGAACACCGACCACCCCATGGCAGCCATGACAATCACGGCAATCCAGCGCTTCATGGTTCGTGACCCTTTCCCTCTTGTTCAGGATCGTGTTTACAGCGATCACGAAACGAGGACCAGAACGATGACACTTTGGGTATTTGGCTACGCCTCGCTGCTTTGGAACCCCGGGTTCGAAGTTGCAGAGGCCTGTCAGGGGCGGTTGGCGGGCTATGCGCGCAGCTTTTGCATGTATTCGATTCACCACCGGGGGACAGAAGAAAAGCCCGGTCTTGTTCTTGCTTTGGACGAGGACGCAGGTGCGCATTGCGATGGAATGGCGCTTCGGGCGGCGCCGGGAACCGAAGAAACAGCGCTGGCCTATCTGCGCGAACGTGAACTGGTGTCCTCGGCCTATCTTGAAAAGACCCTGGCGGTTCAACTGCGCGATGGGCGCGAAGTTCAGGCGGTATCCTACGTCATCGATCCTGATCACGTACAATACTGCCACCTTCCGCTGGAGGAACAGGCGCAATTGATTGCATCGGCACATGGTGGACGTGGTCCGAACACCGAATACCTCTATAATACCGCCGCGCATCTGGATGAGCTGGGCGTTCCGGACGCCGACTTGCATTGGTTAACCGCGCGGGTGCGTGCTTTGGAAGAAAATAAATAAAATCTTTGCGATTGCGGTGTTAATGCGTAAGCATGAGCCGAGTTAACAACGTGTCAGGTGTCCCCATGGACCAGCCCGACCTCGAGGCCGAGCCGCATTTTTCCCATCCCGTCCGTCAGGTGATCTTCATGCTGGCGGTCATTGGCGCGTCCGGTGCCGGTGCCTTTTTGGCGCTGCCCCGTGTGCTGCCGGTGTTCCAATCAAACCCCTATCTGAACGGCGTCATCCTTGCGGTTTTTGTGGTGGGTGTGCTGGCTTGTTTTTGGCAGGTCGGACAGCTGATCAATTCGGTGCGCTGGATTGAACGGTTCACCGCTGCAGGGGATCAGGGGGTGCGCACGCGCGCGCCGCAGCTTTTGGCCCCGCTGGCGGCGCTTTTGGGGCGGCATGACCGGCGGCTCCAGATCACCACCACCTCGACACGCTCTATTTTGGATTCCGTGGCGACGCGGATCGACGAGGCGCGCGAAATCACGCGCTACATTACCTCTTTGCTGATTTTTCTGGGTCTTTTGGGCACGTTCTACGGCTTGGCGACCACTGTCCCCGCGCTGGTTGACACGATCCGCAGCCTCGCCCCGCAAGAAGGCGAAGAAGGGGCGGCCGCGTTTTCGCGACTGATGAGCGGTTTGGAAAGCCAATTGGGCGGCATGGGCGTGGCCTTTGCCTCTTCGCTGTTGGGCTTGGCGTGTTCGCTGGTTGTGGGCCTGCTGGAACTGTTCGCAGGCCACGGGCAGAACCGGTTTTACCGCGAGTTGGAAGAATGGCTGAGCTCAATTACCAAACTCGGCTTTTCCACCGGCGAAGGAGAGGGCCCCGATCTGGGGGCCGCCGGTGTTGTGCTGGATAAAATGGCCGAACAAATGGAGCAGTTGCAGGTCCTGTTTGCGCATTCAGAGCGGGGGCGCACCGAGGTGGATCAACGATTGGCGCAATTGGCCGACAGTGTCGAACGCATGACAGAACGCATGGAGGCAACCGCGCCGACGGCCACGTCGATGGCCCGCATCGCCGAGGGACAAGAGCTGTTGGCCGAGGCGATCCGCGAGAAGGAAGAACACGAAGGGCTGGATGCGGAAAGCCGCATGAGGTTGCGCTCAATTGATGTTCAAATGCTTAGGATACTTGAGGAAATTAGCGCAGGTCGGCAAGAGAGCATGGCCGAGCTGCGCACGGATCTGGCTGCGCTGGGTCGGAAAATGACCCTGCGGGGCACTTCCGGAAACGGGGGCTAGGTCATGGCGCTGTCCCGTCGTACCGGAGCGCGGTTCCAGGCCTCGATCTGGCCGGGGTTTGTCGATGCAATGACGGGATTGCTGTTGGTCCTGACATTTGTCTTGTCGATTTTCATGGTCATTCAGTTCGTGTTGAACGAGACAATTTCCGGCCAGGAGAGCGAACTGGATACCCTGTCCGGTGAAATCGCGGCACTGGCGCAGGCGCTTGGTGTCGAGGAACGCAAGAACGCAGATCTGAACGATCGCTTGGGGGTTTTGCAGACAACGTTGACCGACAGCGAGACACAGATTGCGCAACAGCAAAGCCTGATCACATCCCTCACGGCTGCCCGCGATGAACAAGAGGCGGTGATTGCCGATTTCGAAGATCAAGTTGCGGCGCTTTTGCTGGAACGGGATGCCGCCTTGGCCGAGGCCGAGGGGTTGGGGGCTGAACGCGACGCGCTGACCACGGCTTTGGCGGCCGCGCGGTCCGAGATGGACGCCCAAGCAGAAGAGGCGCGTTTGGCTGCGGCAAAACGGGAAGCCATGGAAGCGCTGCTGACAGATCTTCAGGCCAAGGCAGCGGCGGACGAGGCGCAGATCGCAGATCTTGAACAGGCGCTGAGCGATGAGGAAAAGACCAAGCTGGCCGAAGCAGAGGCCGCAGCGGCTTTGCGCAAACGTCTTGAGGATTCGCAGGCCGAACTGACAGCGATGACACTGGCGCTTGAGGCGGAGCGGCAAAAGGCCGAGGATACCCTGACCTTGTTGGCGGCGGCGCGCGCGGCGGAAAGTGACCTGAATGTCCAATTGGCGGCGGCGCTGGTTGCGGGAGAGGACTATCGGAACCGGCTGGCAACCGCAGAAAGTGATCTTCAGGCCGCAAGGGCCGCGCGCCGCGCTGTCGAAGGTGAAATGGCGGACGCGCAAGAGGCCCGTGAACAGGCCGAGGCCGCGCGCCGGGCGCTTGTGGCAGAGCGCGACGCCCAGGCCGTTGAAATTTCTCAAATGTCGACGCGGCTGGCCGAGGCGCTGGTGTCTTTGGAACAGATGCGCGAAGGGGATCTGGCCTCCCTTGAAGAGCGGTTGGCCGCGGCCTTGGCCGAACGTTTGCAGGTCGAAGCCAGCGCAAACGAAACGCGCGAGAAACTTGCAGCGGCCTTGGCGGCGAAAGCCGAAGCCGAACTGGCCGCGCAGGCCCGATTGGACGAAGCCGAGCAACGGCAGGTGCTGTTGTCCCAGGCCCGCAGCGCGCTGACGCAAAGCGAAGAACGCGCAAGTGCATCGGCCAAGCAGTCCGAATTGTTGAACCAACAGGTGGCAACCCTGCGCAAACAGCTTGAACAGCTTCAGGGCTTGCTGGATGAATCCCGGGCCAAGGATGCGGCTTCGCAGGTGCAACTAGAGCAACTGGGATCCGAGTTGAACGCAGCAATCGCGCGGGTCGCTCAGGAAGAGCGCCGGCGGCGGAAGCTGGAAGAAGAGCGGGCACGACAGCTGGAAGCCGAAAAGGCGGATCTGGAAAACTATCGGTCCGAGTTCTTTGGCCGCCTGCGGGATGTGATCGCGGACCGCGAGGGGATTCGGATCGAGGGCGACCGTTTCGTGTTCTCATCAGAGGTGTTGTTCGAAATCGGATCTGCTGATCTATCGCCGCTCGGAAAACGTGAAATTGCCAAGGTTGCGAATATTCTGCGCGCGATTTCCGCTGAAATTCCTGCGGAAATCGACTGGATTATTCGGGTGGACGGACATACGGACGACACGCCCCTGCGGTCCCGACGCGAATTTGAAGACAATTGGGACCTCAGCCAGGCACGCGCTCTGTCAGTCGTGCGCGATATGATTGACAGTTATGGAATTCCGCCCAATCGGTTGTCGGCCAACGGGTTTGGGCAATATCAACCCATTGATCCGGCCAAGACCCCCGAGGCACGCGCACAAAATCGGCGGATTGAGTTGAAGATTACCGAGCGTTAATCAACCACCACATGCGCAAACCGATGGGCTATGATCTGGCCTTGCCGCCGCAGAGTGACATCGCCAAGGTATTCCCCCGACGGCCAGCCGGCGCCAGGGGCCTTTTTCCCAAAAGCGCGCATTTCGCTGACCTTGGGAGAGGCGATCAAAATATCCCGGTTGAAAATCTGCCCCTGCGGTCCCGAGGCCGAGATCGAAAGAACATCGCCTTGCTGGGCGTATGCCATATGTGCGTAGACGACGATGTTGCCGTGGGCCAAAAGCGTCTCTTTGCGGGCCTTGCCGTTTGTGACGTGATTGAAACTGGGGATATGATCGGTGAACCCGGCGGTCATCAGGCCGGTTTTGATATAGGGAATGGAGGGGTCCCAAAGCGGTGTCGTGCTATCGCTGCAGGCGCCGCCATCCGGGTTAAACGGATCAATGTGTTTGCCGTTTTTGAGCAACGTCATGTGCAGGTGCGGGTGGTTGGTTTGTCCTGAAAGACCAATGTCGCCCAGATGGTCCCCGGTCTGGACCCTGTCCCCCGGGTTCACGCGGACGGACCCCCGTTTCATATGGCAGTAGAGCGTTTGCCACCCGCCGGTATGATCCACCAAAACGGCATTTCCGCATGCATTGCCCGTGGTCACGCCGCGCATATGCCGATCATCGGGCATTGAATCGCGGGTACGTATGACGACGCCCTCGGCGGCCGCCAGGACCGCGACGCCCGTTTCGATCGCGTCAAATGAGACAAGCGCGAAATCGGTCCCCTTGTGGCCATCGCGTGCGTTGAGACCACAGGAGAAATCCCGTTGGGCACCTTTCGCCGGATCGTTGTCGACATAGTCTTCGATGTAGCAATCCTGCCCCAATGTGCAGTCCAAGGGCAGTGCCAGACGTGGGGGCTCTGCCGCGACGGGTGTCGCAGCAGAGAAAAGCGCAAAGGCGAATGTCAGGGGCCTCATTCAGCGGTCAGAAGGGGCGGTTTCTTCTTGCTGCTGATCTGTGGTTTTTCGGGGCCGTCCAGATTGAGCACCAGTTCACCCTCTTTGACAGAGACTTTCACCAAGCCGCCTTTGGCCAGTTTGCCAAACAGCAGCTCCTCTGCGAGAGGTTTCTTGATGTGTTCCTGGATCACACGACCAAGGGGGCGGGCGCCCATCTTGTCGTCATAGCCTTTGTCCGCAAGCCATTCCGCCGCCGGGCGGGTGAGCTCGATCGAGACCTGACGGTCCATCAATTGCGCCTCAAGCTGCAGAACGAACTTTTCGACAACCTGCAAAATCACCTCTTTCGGCAACGGCTGGAAGCTGATCACCGCATCCAGACGATTGCGGAATTCCGGGGTGAAAGTGCGTTCGATCGCGGCCGTATCTTCCCCTTCGCGGCGTTCCCGACCAAAGCCAACCGCCGCCTTGGCCATGTCCGAGGCACCGGCATTCGAGGTCATGATCAGGATAACATTGCGGAAATCGACGGTCCGCCCGTTGTGGTCTGTCAGGCTGCCGTTGTCCATGACCTGCAACAAGATGTTGTAGACATCCGGATGGGCCTTTTCCATTTCATCCAGCAGCAGCACGCAATGCGGGTGCTGATCAACACCGTCTGTCAGCTGGCCACCCTGATCGAAACCAACATATCCGGGGGGGGCGCCGATCAGGCGGGAAACCGCGTGTTTCTCCATGTATTCGGACATGTCGAAACGCAACAGCTCGACACCGAGCGTATTGGCCAATTGTTTGGCCACCTCGGTCTTGCCGACGCCTGTGGGGCCTGCAAACAGATAGTTGCCAATGGGTTTTTCCGGCTCGCGCAGACCGGCCCGCGCCAGTTTGATTGCCGATGAGAGCGCTTCGATAGCGTTGTTTTGACCGAATACCACGCGTTTCAGCGTCTTCTCAAGATCACGCAGCATTTGTGTGTCGTCCTTGGACACGTTTTTCGGCGGGATGCGCGCGATTTTGGCGACAACGGCCTCGATCTCTTTGGTGCCGATGGTCTTGCGACGCTTGGATTCGGCCAGCAGATGCTGGGCCGCGCCCGCTTCGTCGATCACGTCGATGGCCTTGTCGGGTAGCTTGCGATCGTTGATATAGCGCGCCGATAGCTCAACCGCGGATTTGATCGCGTCTGCGGTGTATTTCACGCTGTGATGTTCTTCAAAATAGGTCTTGATGCCTTTCAGGATCTTGACGGTGTCTTCAACCGTCGGCTCATTCACATCAATTTTCTGGAAGCGACGCGACAGCGCGCGGTCTTTCTCAAAATGCTGGCGGAATTCCTTGTAGGTCGTGCTGCCCATGGTGCGCAACTTGCCGCCCTGCAGCGCGGGTTTCAGCAGGTTCGACGCGTCCATCGCCCCACCCGAGGTTGCCCCCGCGCCGATCACGGTGTGGATTTCGTCGATAAACAGCACTGCGTCCGGGTGGTCCTCCAACTCGGTCACGACCGCTTTCAGGCGCTCTTCGAAGTCGCCGCGATAGCGGGTGCCGGCCAAAAGCGCCCCCATATCAAGAGAGTAGATGGTGGTTTCAGACAGGACCGCGGGGGTTTCACCCGCGACGATTTTCCGGGCCAATCCTTCTGCGATGGCGGTTTTGCCAACGCCGGGGTCGCCCACCAAAAGCGGATTGTTCTTGCGGCGGCGGCACAGCACCTGAATACAGCGCTCAACTTCGGAATCGCGACCGATCAGGGGGTCAACATCGCCTTCTTGCGCTTTGGCGTTCAGGTCGACGCAGTATTTCGCCAGGGCAGATTCCTTTTCCCCTTCGGTTGGCGCCGCTGTCGCACCGGACAGGTCATTTTCTTCGACAGGTTCGGCGCCCTGCACGGGGCGGGCTTCGCCAAATGCGGGGTTCTTTGCAACGCCATGGGCGATGAAATTCACCGCGTCATAGCGGGTCATATCCTGTTCTTGCAGGAAATAGGCCGCGTTTGATTCGCGTTCGGCAAAGATGGCAACCAGCACGTTTGCACCGGTGACTTCGGTCCGACCCGAGGACTGAACATGAATCGCCGCACGTTGAATGACGCGCTGGAACGCGGCGGTGGGAACCGCCTCAGAGCCCTCGATATCAGTGACAAGATTTGACAAATCATCGTCAATGAACGTGACCAATGTGGTCCGAAGTTCTTCTGTATCGACTGAACACGCTTTCATCACGCGCGCAGCATCGGGTTCGTCAATCAACGCCAACAGCAGGTGTTCAAGTGTCGCGAACTCATGACTGCGTGAGTTGGCCAGGGCCAATGCTGCGTGGATTGCCTGCTCTAACGAGTTTGAGAATGAAGGCACGGTGTGCTCCTCTTATTGACGCTGCCGTTTAAAAGCAGCTTGACCTCTTAAGGTTAAAGTTTGGTCGATTACCGCCGGTCTTCAAGGGTTTTCTTGTCATATCACGTTCACTTTCTGCGCGAGCAACCCGCGAAACGGCGTTTAAAACCGATCCTTGCGCGCGCGGATTTCTGTGAAAACCTCTGAATTTGTTGCGTTTTCCAGCCCAAGCTTCTTGCGCAGGCCCATATCCGAGGCCCGTAGGAACGGATTGGTTTCTAACTCAAGCGAAAGGGGAACCTGTGCGGTTGGCTCGCCCTTGGCGCGCGCTTCGTTAACCTTTTCGATCCGGGCTTGCAGCGCGGCGTTGTCGGGATCGAGGCTTAGGGCGAACTTTGCGTTGGATAGCGTGTATTCATGTCCCGAATACACGATTGTTTCCGGGGGCAGCTCCATGAGCGTCGACAGGCTGTCCCACATCATTTCGGGGGTGCCCTCGAACAGGCGGCCACAGCCAAGCGCCATCAGGCTGTCCGCGGAAAACAGCGCCTGCGCCTGCGGGTAATGATAGGCCACATGGCCCAGCGTATGACCGGGCACGGCGATCACGTTGCACAACCCGTCCCCCGTGCCGCCGGAAAAACCGGGTTCAAGGGCCATGTCCAGCTTGGGCATTTTATCGGCTTCTGCCTTGGGGCCCATAACCATGCAGCCGTATTTTTCTTTCAATTCATCAACGGCTTGTACATGATCCCAATGGTGGTGGGTGATCATGATAACCCCAAGTGACCACCCGCGGCTTTCAAGCGCATCAATGATGGGCGCGGCTTCGGGGGCGTCGATCAGGGCGACACCGTCGGGCCCCTTGACCAGATAGGCATAGTTGTCCTCAAGGCAGGGGATCGTGATGATCTCAAGGGGCATGGTCTTTCCTCGTGCAGTTTGACAGGATGTGACCAGAGTGACGCACAACGCAGCGAGGGGCAATGCATCTGGATGTGCAGAACTTGCGGGATTTCTATTACCGCAGTGCCATGGGGCGCACCGCCCAAAAGATCATCCGCGATCAGGTCAAGCTGTTCTGGCCGGAAGCCAAGGGATTGACCCTGGCCGGGTATGGTTTTGCGGTGCCGCTGCTCAGACCCTATCTGGCGCATGCGCGGCGGGTCGTTGGTCTGATGCCGGGGCCGCAGGGGGTGATGCCCTGGCCCGCTGGCCAGCCTAATGTATCGGTGCTGTGCGAAGAAACCCGCTGGCCTCTTGAGACAGGGCATGTGGACCGGCTGGTCTTGATGCATGGTCTGGAGACCTCTGAGCGCCCTTCAGATGTGTTGGACGAAGCCTACCGGGTGCTTGGGCCGGGGGGGCAGGCGCTGTTTATCGTACCCAATCGGTCCGGGCTTTGGGCGCAGGCAGACTGGACCCCCTTCGGCTATGGCAGCCCCTATTCGGCCGGTCAGCTTGAGACACAACTGCGCGCGCATGATTTCGTGCCCGAGACGCATGTTTCCGTTCTGTACCAACCACCCTCCACCCGCAGATTCTGGATGAAAACCGGGCCGATGTGGGAAAAACTGGGGCGGGCTGTTCCGGCCATCACGGCGGGCGGCGTGATGATGGTGATGGCGTCCAAGCGCCATCCGCCGCAGCGCCGTGGGTTGGGAGAAACCGCTCGGGTTCTTAATCCGCTTGAGGTTTTAACACCGAAACCTGGAAAGGTGGTTCCGTCACCCCGGCTGGGGGCCAAAGCGACCCAGGGATGAGAAGCCAGAGGCGATGTCAGGCCACCAGCAGCGCGCTGTTCTGGATGGCGACATTCGAGGTGATCTGCGGTGCCAGATGTACCGCGAGATCAAAGGCGCCAATGCGTGTCATACCGGCGTCCCGAGCTGCGCGAAGCTCCGCATCCGAGGCATTTGTTCCCAGGCTCACATCCGGCGGCAAGAGATAGACCGTCAACAAAGCGCCGCCCTGGCCATCCTGTTCCCCGGACAAGAGGACAAGCGTGCCGGGCACATCGTCGGCAATGTCGAAATGCACTTGATCCTCTGCATCGGTTGTATGGGTGGCAATGGGCAGATCGGGATGGTTCAGGGCACTGTCATCGACCATGATCGCAACCCTGTCGGCGTTGCCGTCTTCGGCCGTATCAGCGCTATGTGTCACGCCAAGGGTAAGGCTGTCTGCGCCTGCGCCCGGGGCAACACCAATTCCGCGGGTGTCAAATACCGAAAGGGTGATCACCTCATCTGCGTCGCTGCCGATCAGGGTGTCCCCCTCGCGCACCAGATCGGTGTCCTGTGACCACGCCCCGTTGGTCAGAGTCTGCGTCAGCGCTTCGACGCCCCGATCGGAAAAGGGAGAAAGATCCTCGGTGGGCAAAAGATCACCCAGCACCAATTGATCGCCCGTTTGGGTCAGATCCAATCGCAGGAATTCGATCTGGTCATCGGAAATGAGTTCGGGCATGTCGACACGGCTGTCCGAAACGTCGACCCCGCCGTTTTCCCCGGGTTGCGCGGTGACGCTGCCCTGATCCCAACTGGCCAATTCGGTCAGGCCCAGCTTGTCAAAAATGTGATCCGGCAGGGCTTCGCCCGTATTGAGCAGCACCCCGATGAGGTTGGCATTTTCGGGAACCAGGTAAAGCGTGGTTTGATAGGTGGTCCAAGCCGCTCCGGTGTCGGGATCGCTGCCCGTCGTGACGGTTTGCAGTGCAAACAGACTGCCTGTTTCGTCTTCACCCGGGTCAAGCCGCACCTCGGTCGCGCTTTCGGTCAGGGTGACCCCAACATCTTGCGGGGTGTCCGGTTCGTCTTCGGGGGCGGGCGCATCATCTGTTTGTCTCTGCGCATTGGCGGCGGCCTCTTCGGCCTCGGCCTGGTTTTGCCGAGCTTCCTCCAGGGCATCGGCATAGGCCTTTTCCACCTCGGCCATCACGTCGACGCTGGAAAGAGAATATAAAACACCGACCAGAACGGCGGCAACTAATGCGATCGTCATTGGGGGCCTCATTGCTTTACTGTTGGCCGAAACTGACGCCCGTCAGGCGCCCCGATGGGCCAAGAACCCATGCGGATGGCGAATAGAATGGCGGGATTAACGTTAATTCCGGGTAAGCGGTGTCTGGTCGGGGCAAGACAAACTTGTTCAAAATGCCAATAAAATTTACGCTGTCGTGGGAAAAAACGCGTTTTGATTAACTTTAAATCAAGAACGAATTGTCCCATTTTTGGAAACGATATCGATTCTTGCCACCAGGGTTTCGGGGGGCGGAAGAGCAGTTCCAGAATGGGTTTGCACACCGAGAATCGTCCAAGCCGGGTAAAAAAGTGCGATTTTTAGCACTCTTTTTCCGGCACTTATGGTCGCATACCCGCCAACCCCCTGTATTTGCTTAGGTTAGCGCAAGCGTTAAATCTTTCTTAGCATGTTGCGACGTGACGTTTGACCTGCTAGATCGACCCCGATTTAGCTGCCTTGGCATGTGCCGAGGCTACAAGAGTGTCCCTGATAGCGCCACTTCGGCGTGAAACAGGGGCCGCATATCGGAAGGGTGGACGTGTCTGAATCAGCATCGATTTCCTCCGGCATCGCCGAGCGCTATGCCACCGCCGTCTTCGATCTCGTGAAGGAAGAAAATGCCGTCGCGGGTCTCGAAGCCAATCTGGACGACCTGTCCGCAACCCTGGAAGCCAGCGAAGATCTTCGCGAGCTCCTGACTTCGCCGGTGGTAAGCCGTGAAGACCAGGGTGCGGCCATCACAGCGATTGCAGCCAAGATGGGTCTGATCCCGGCCATGACAAACGTACTTGGGCTGATGGCGTCGAAACGCCGTCTGTTCGTGGTGCCTGCCATGGTCAACCGCCTGCGCGAGATGATCGCAGCGGAAAAGGGCGAAGTTACCGCAGAGGTCGTCTCGGCCACCGCGCTGACCGAAGCCCAGGCCAAATCGCTGGCCGATACGCTCAAGGCCAAAATCGGCCAGGACGTCAAAGTAAATGCGACCGTCGATGAAACGCTCATTGGCGGTCTTGTCGTTAAAGTTGGCTCGAAGATGATCGACACGTCGATCCGCTCCAAGCTCAACTCCCTCCAGAATGCAATGAAAGAGGTCGGATAAATGGGTATCCAAGCAGCAGAGATTTCTGCGATCCTTAAGGACCAGATCAAGAACTTCGGTCAGGAAGCCGAAGTTGCTGAAGTCGGTCGCGTGCTTTCCGTCGGTGACGGTATTGCGCGTGTACACGGCCTCGACAACATCCAGGCGGGTGAAATGGTCGAGTTCCCGGGTGGCATCATGGGCATGGCCCTGAACCTGGAAACAGACAACGTTGGTATCGTTATCTTCGGGTCTGACCGCGACATTAAAGAAGGCGACACCGTCAAGCGCACCAACTCGATCGTGGACGTGCCCGCGGGCAACGCACTGCTGGGTCGTGTTGTTGACGGTCTGGGCAACCCGCTGGACGGCAAGGGCCCGATCGAAGCCGAAGAGCGTCGCATCGCCGACGTGAAAGCACCGGGCATCATGCCGCGTAAATCGGTTCACGAACCGATGGCGACCGGTCTGAAAGCCGTTGACAGCATGATCCCGATTGGCCGTGGCCAGCGCGAGCTGATCATTGGCGACCGTCAGACCGGTAAGACCGCTGTGGCTCTGGACGCGATCCTGAACCAGAAGTCCTACAACGACGCCGCGGGCGACGACGACAGCAAGAAACTATACTGCATCTACGTTGCGGTTGGTCAAAAGCGTTCGACCGTTGCACAGCTGGTGAAAAAGCTGGAAGAAACCGGCGCGATTGAATATTCGATCGTTGTGGCCGCAACCGCGTCCGATCCGGCCCCCATGCAGTTTCTGGCACCCTATGCCGCGACTTCGATGGCGGAATACTTCCGTGACAACGGCAAGCACGCCCTGATCATCTATGATGACCTGTCCAAACAGGCGGTTTCCTATCGTCAGATGTCGCTGCTGCTGCGCCGCCCGCCGGGCCGCGAAGCCTATCCGGGTGACGTTTTCTATCTTCACTCGCGTCTGCTGGAGCGTTCGGCAAAGCTGAACGAAGACAATGGTGCAGGCTCGCTGACCGCGCTGCCGATCATTGAAACCCAGGGCGGCGACGTTTCGGCGTTTATTCCAACCAACGTGATTTCGATCACCGACGGCCAGATCTTCCTGGAAACCGAGCTGTTCTACCAGGGTATCCGCCCGGCGGTGAACACCGGTCTGTCGGTTTCGCGTGTGGGTTCGTCGGCTCAGACCAAAGCGATGTCTTCGGTTGCTGGTCCGGTTAAACTCTCGCTGGCTCAGTACCGTGAAATGGCTGCGTTCGCGCAGTTCGGTTCCGACCTTGACGCCGCAACCCAGCAGCTGCTGGCACGTGGTGCGCGTCTGACCGAGCTGATGAAACAGCCGCAGTACTCGCCGCTGACCAACGCCGAAATCGTCTGCATGATTTTCGCGGGCACCAACGGTTACCTCGACAAAGTCGACGTGAAAGACGTTGGCCGCTACGAAGCTGGCCTGCTGGCGCACCTGCGCGGTAAGCACGCGGACCTGCTGGCAGACATCACCGAAAACGACCGTAAGGTTAAGGACGAGCTGGCCGATAAGGTCAAAGCAGCCCTGGACGGTTTCGCCGCAGACTTTTCATAAGGGGATCAACTGATGCCCAGCTTGAAAGACCTTAAAAACAGGATCGAGTCGGTCAAATCGAC
>JAOARX010000005.1 GCA_025210345.1 Pelagimonas sp.
AAGGAGAGCGCTGTTATGAAGGTATTGGTACCTGTCAAGCGCGTGATTGACTATAACGTTAAGGTTCGCGTTAAGGCGGACGGGAGCGGAGTTGATCTCGCGAATGTGAAGATGTCGATGAACCCGTTTGATGAGATCGCGGTTGAAGAGGCGATCCGTCTGAAAGAGGCGGGCAAGGCCGATGAGATCGTCGCGGTTTCGATCGGTGTGAAGCAGGCTCAGGAAACGCTGCGTACGGCGCTGGCGATGGGCGCGGATCGCGCGATCCTGGTGGTTGCGGCGGATGATGTGCATCAGGATATCGAGCCGCTGGCCGTTGCCAAGATTCTCGCCAAGGTTGTCGAAGAAGAGCAGCCAGGCCTGGTTCTGGCCGGCAAGCAGGCGATCGACAACGACATGAACGCCACCGGCCAGATGCTGTCTGCGCTGCTGGGTTGGTCGCAGGGCACCTTTGCCTCTGAAGTCGATATCGACGGCGACAATGCGAAAATCACCCGCGAAGTTGACGGCGGTCTGCAGACCATTTCGGTCAAGATGCCGGCGATCGTCACCGTGGATCTTCGTTTGAATGAACCGCGTTACGCGTCTTTGCCGAACATCATGAAGGCCAAGAAAAAGCCGCTGGATGAAAAGACCGCCGCCGATTACGGCGTGGACGTCACTCCGCGTCTGGAAATCGTCAAAACCGCCGAGCCCGCTGAACGCGCCGCTGGCATCAAGGTTGGCTCGGTCGATGAGCTAATCGCGAAACTCAAAGAAGCGGGGGCTGTGTAATGGCTGTTCTTCTTCTCGCAGAAATTGTGGGCGGCGAGCTGGCCGTTGACGCAACCGCAAAGGCAATGACCGCCGCCAAGGCGCTGGGTGATGTGACCGTTCTGGTCGCGGGCGCAGGCACCGATGGGGCCGCCGCGGCGGCCGCCAAACTGGACGGCGCGGCCAAGGTTCTGAACGCTGACGACGCGGCCTATGGCAACGGTCTGGCGGAAAACCTGGCGGATCTGATCAAATCGATCGCGGGTGATTACAGCCACATCGTGGCACCGGCGACCGCTTCGGCCAAGAACGTTCTGCCCCGCGTCGCGGCGCTGCTGGACGTGATGGTGATCTCGGACGTGACCGCCGTGGTTGACGGCGACACCTTTGAGCGCCCGATCTACGCGGGCAACGCGATGCAGACTGTGAAATCTTCGGATGCGACCAAGGTTCTGACCGTGCGCACCGCGACCTTTGACGCCGCCGCGGAAACTGGTTCGGCCGCTGTCGAAGCGCTGGCTGCGGCCGGTGACGCGGGCCTGTCGTCCTGGGTCGAAGACAAGGTTGCCGAAAGCGATCGCCCCGAGCTGACCTCGGCGGGGATCGTTGTCTCGGGCGGCCGTGGCGTGGGCTCTGAGGATGACTTTGCGCTGATCGAGAAACTCGCGGACAAGCTGAACGCAGCGGTTGGCGCATCGCGCGCAGCGGTGGATTCCGGTTTTGCGGCCAATGACTTGCAGGTTGGTCAGACCGGTAAAGTTGTCGCCCCCGAACTGTATATCGCCGTTGGCATCTCGGGTGCGATCCAGCACCTCGCCGGGATGAAAGACAGCAAGATCATCGTCGCGATCAACAAAGACGAAGAGGCCCCGATCTTCCAGGTCGCCGACTTCGGCCTGGTCGCAGACCTCTTCGACGCCGTCCCCGAACTCACCGAAAAACTCGGCTGAGACAAATCCAAAAACACAATCAAGCCCCGTCAATAAAGACGGGGCTTTTCTATGCTATGCGACGCTCCGTTTTGTGCTTAAGCTGCTTTAACATCGAGCCAAGCAAAACTGATATGGGCACAGAAGAATGCGGCATTTGGGAAACGAGCTTTTGTTTGGGGCAACGATTGCATCCACATTCCTAATGTCTTCGCCGACGTATTCCGACGCGGATCAGATGATTGAACTTGTCCAAACCGACCCCGGTCGAGCCTATTTTTTCAACTTCAAAAACGCCGAAGCTTTCAGTCTTTCCCAAGATACGCTGTCACAGGTTTCCCGCGAACTGAACCCGCCAGCTGATACGTGTTTAACACTATACGCACCCATATTTTATGATCCAGACAACGCGCCTTATCTGCTGACTTCTGGTTTGAGAGACCCACGCGCGCACGGCGGACGGGTCACGTTTGTCACAGATCGCGAAGACCGGTTTTATGAGCGTGTCCCCGAAAACAATCTTGCAGAATTTAGATTTGGTGGTGGGTGTGCTCCGGTATTTCAAGCTTCGGAAAAAACCTGACTCCTCTTAAGGCTTCTTCACGAGCTCATAAACCGTCGAATGCAGCAATTGCATCTGCCCCCCAAACCGGACGACAACCATATCCTGATCCGGGATCAGATAGACCACCTGCCCGCCATGCCCCAGCATATAGGCAAACGGGCCTGACATCGCGGCCCCCGGACGATCAAAGACATCATGGCGGATGTGCCACCCATAGGCCCCCTGTTTGCGCACCTGGGGCGTCAATTGGGGAAGCAACCAAGCCCGCCATAGGTCTGGGGACAGGAACGGGTCATGTTCTGATCCGTTGTCCAACAAAAACCGGCCAACCCGCAACCAATCCACTGGACGCGCATAGAGACAACAGTAGGGAGACGCCCGATCCGTGTTCGGATAGGCCCGCCAGAACGCCGTGGCGGCTCCGGCGGGTTTCCAGATCT
This sequence comes from Pelagimonas sp., assembly GCA_025210345.1. Taxonomy (GTDB): domain Bacteria; phylum Pseudomonadota; class Alphaproteobacteria; order Rhodobacterales; family Rhodobacteraceae; genus JAOARQ01. Next base: position 2,688 of record JAOARX010000005.1, read on the forward strand.
GGTCGGACAGGATCTGGTGTAACGGGGCCTTGTGGACCTGTTCCAGAACCGCGCCCAGCAAAGCGGTGTTCACACTTTGATAATGAAACACCCCTGATGGCCCGGCCGCGGGCTGCAACCTTTTGAACAGGTGCTCAGGTCCAAAGGCATGCAATCGTGCAACCGCACCAAAGGGCGAAAAATCCGCATCATCGGTGGATTTGCTCTGATCGCCTTTCGGCGGCTCCCCCGTCAACACGAGGTTGGATTGCATCAAAAGGGCCTGACCGATGCGGATATCCGGCGCCTCACTTCCCAAAAAGCGTTGCAAGGATTGATCAAGATCCGCGATATGTCCATCGGAAACCACTTTTACGACAAGAACCCCGATCAGAGATTTCACCAAGGAGTAAGAGTTCAAGCGATCGTTAGGGGACATATCGCGAAACACGCCCCGGAGCGGCATCCCGGCCTGATCCACCAGCAGCGTCCGACCCTGTGTCTGCGAAAGACGGAGTTTCGCCGCATCAGGCAAATCACCCCATGCGATGGCCCGTTGGGGCACACCGTCGATCTGAACGAAATCGCCACGCGCTGGCCAAACCAGCGCGGGAAAACCTTCGTTCCAAAGGACCCGAATTTGGGGCGCCGCACGATCAAATCCCACGATCCCGGCAATCCCCAAAAGAAGAAGTGCGAACAACCGTCGCCACCACAAGAGATGCATCATCCCGACAGCCTGGCCATAGGGTGTACGCCGCGTCAATCCCGCCCGATCAAGGGGCGCAGGATGTCTTCGAGTGCATCCGAGGCCTCACCGTGGGCATAGGGCCCCATCATTTCCATCGCGGCGCTGGCTTCGAATTCAGAAAAGACCATGCCTTTGGTCCCCTCAATCAGCGCGCTTTCAGAGGCGGCGACCTCGACAAAGGCGGTCACGCGGGGACGCAGGGTTTCGACCATTTCGCGGTTCAAAAATAGGGGGTCCCCGACAAGATCCAGGTCCATCTGCTCATGAATCGGATGATCAGCGAACCACAACAAAACCACATTGCCCCGGATCTGGGTCAGCAGGTTTTTCATCCGCGCAATCCACGCAAAGCGCAGCTCGTGCACGACCTGTTCGAACCGATCATCCGAGATTTCCCTAAGCCGGGACAGCATATGTCGGACAAAGTGGAATTCGGTGAAATCCACCTCTGGATACAGCGATTCCAGCTTATCCGATGCACGCAGAAATCGGTCGTTGCGGCGCGGATGCACGGCATAAAACCGGTTCGAAAGACTGTGCGCGCCACTTAACTGCACCACTTTGACCACGGCCCCCATGATCGCGTCCACCAAGGATGGGTCATTCAGATACAGGTCGACCCCGGAATTCATCACCCCGAAATTTACGCAGCTGATCGACAGCCGACGTTCCAAAAGCGCCGGAAATGGCGCTTCGATAAAACGGCCATAGGTTTCGGCGCCGCCCAAAAAAGCGATGTAATCGCGATCCAACTGCCGCCGGGGCCCACGAAATAGAATCCGCGAGTTCCCATAGCGACATGGATAGTATTCAAGGGCCCCATGGCCCCCACCATGTAAGGACATTGTTCCCACCATATTATTTCTCACCCACCTGGCATCTAGCGGCCGAAAAATTGCCAAACTGCTAATGCGAAAATACGCCTAGAACTGTAGCAAGCTGCCTTGCAGCCCAAGGGCAGACGGGCCTATGGTTGTGCGGAATTTTGCAAGGGACAGGCATCATGGACATCAAATCGGTTGGCGTTGTTGGCGCGGGGCAAATGGGCAACGGGATCGCTCATGTGATGGCTCTGGCAGGGTACGACGTTGTCATAAACGACCTGAGCCCGGACGCCCTTGAACGCGCTATCGCATTGATTACAAAGAACTTGGACCGTCAGGTAAGCCGGGAAAAAATCTCGGCCGAAGCGCGAGACCAGGCCCTGTCGCGGATCGTTTCTTCGACCGAACTTGAGGCCGTGGCAGACACCGATCTGATCATCGAAGCCGCGACCGAACGCGAAGACGTCAAGAACAAGATCTTTGAAACGCTCGTCCCGAAATTGCAAGATCACACGATCCTGACGTCAAACACCTCGTCGATTTCAATCACACGTCTGGCCAGCGGCACCGATCGCCCTGAAAAGTTTATGGGTTTTCACTTTATGAACCCGGTGCCCGTGATGCAGCTGGTTGAGCTGATTCGAGGCATCGCCACCGATCAAGATACCTATGAAAGCTGTCTGGCCGTTGTCCAAAACCTAGGCAAGACCGCCGCAAGCGCCGAAGATTTCCCTGCCTTTATCGTCAACCGCATCCTGATCCCCATGATCAACGAAGCCTGCTACACGCTTTACGAAGGTGTCGGGAACGTGAAGTCGATCGACATGGCGATGAAGCTGGGTGCAAACCACCCGATGGGGCCGCTTGAATTGGCGGATTTTATCGGGCTCGACACCTGTCTGGCGATCATGAACGTGCTGCACGAAGGCTTGGCCGATACCAAATATCGCCCCTGCCCGCTATTGACCAAATATGTCGAGGCAGGCTGGTTGGGGCGTAAAACCCAACGTGGGTTTTATGATTATCGCGGTGAAACCCCGGTTCCCACGCGCTGATCCGAAAACGGCGCTTTGACCGTCAAAGCGCCGACCACCACGACGGGTGCCACAACGATTTAGGGTGTTTTTTCCAGCGACAGCGTCTTGTCGCGCAGCCAGGACACGAACTCACGCGGGCCACCCTGAAAGGCCTTAAGCTCGTCTGGGGAGAGGGGGCTTCCAACCACAGGGGTCTGCGGGCGGTTGCAGGCGTGCACCACTTCGTGGATCAGCAGCCCCTGGCGCAATGTCGGCGAAACCCGGTTTGCGATCTGATACGCGCGCGAGTTCTGCCCCGGGAAATAGATCGGCACCACGGTCGCGGCCGATTGCTTGATCATCTTGGCCGTGAAAGGGTTCCAACCCGCTTCGATCGCGGGGCCGAACCAGGTCTCGGACGAGGCCACGACACCAGAGGGGAACAATACGATCACACCGCCGGATTTCAGATGGTCCATTGCCTCGGCCCGCATGGCAAGGCTGCGTTCGCGGGCGTCGGCTTCGTGCGGAAAAGGCACGGGGATCATGAAGGGGTCGATTTCCTTGACGCCGGTTAACAAAGACCGTGTCAGGATTTTATAATCGGTGCGCACACGGCCGATCAATTCGGCAAGCACCATGCCATCCACCAATCCATGCGGATGATTGGCGACCACGACAACGGGCCCCTCTTTCGGGATATTGGCCAGTTGATCCGCAGGGGTCCTAAGCTCGATCCCCATTACACTGAGGGCGCGTTCCCAAAAGGCCTGCCCTTCGACAAGCCCCTGCGCCTCGAATCGGCGCACTATTCGGATCAGGGGAAGTTTGCCCGTCAGCCACTCCATGGCGCGGATGGTGTTTGCTTTCCACGGGTTGGTAAAGGTGTTGGCATAGCTGATGCGGCGCTTGTCATAAGGCTGCTGATCATCGATCGCGGCCGAACGCTTGACCATGCTTGCCTGGGTGTTCTCCACCATTCCCTCCGTCCGTTTCACTATGTGCCGGATCAGGCTCCGACTTAACACTCTTCTCCGAACCGGTCCGCGACAAGCGCTTCGAGCGCGTCTGCCAGGTCAATGGCCTGAGGACCGGAGGTTTGGACCTCAATAGTGGTTCCTTTGGCTGCTGCCAACATCAAAAGCCCCATGATGCTGTCTCCGCCGGCGGACATGCCGTCACGGCAGACCTCGGCGCTGGCGTCAAATTCCTCGACCACCTCGACCAAACGGGCTGATGCTCGGGCGTGCAGGCCCTTTTCGTTAACAATTTTCAGAGAGCGCGTGATCGTATCGGTCATGGCAGTCTTTCGATGAAATCAAGTGTGATCGGGATCTTGGCTAGTCCATGTCAGGCGACATGTCACGGGCGTCGATATATTTTCGTCCGGCCTCAAGCGCGCTGTCAACCGCAGCACCCAGACCTTTGTCCCGGCTTTTCGCCAGTTTGATCAGCATGGGGAGATTGGCCCCATACAAAATACGCCGCCCCGAAGAGCGGCACGCAGGAAGCGACAGATTCGAAGGAGAGCCGCCAAACATATCGGTCACAATCACGACGCCCTGCCCCTGATCGACATCACAGGCCGCGGCGGTGATTTCCGCCTGTTTCAACGCGCGGTCGCAATCAGCAGCGATAGATATGGCGGTCATCGCCATCTGCGGCCCAACCACATGTTCGACCGCCGCGAGATACTCACGCGCCAAACCACCATGTGCCACGATCACGATCCCGATCACTCGGACACCCTTCCCAACTGTTCGTCAATTCGCGCAGCCAAATTGGCGTTCCCGCGCCGTTCCAGCTCCCTATGCCTAATTGACACCTGCCAGCCATCTTGTGCAAGGCCCGCCGAGACCTTTTCCGCAAGTGTGACCGAGCGGTGTTTGCCCCCGGTGCACCCAAAGCCCACGGAGAAATGCGCTTTGCCCTCTTGGGCGCAGGCAGGCAGGACAAATAAGACGAGGTCGCGCACTTTTTGCAGGAACTCGGCAAAGCGTTCATCCTGCGCAACATAGGTCTGCACTTCTTGGTCAAGTCCAGTGAGGGGGCGCAGGTCTGGCTCCCAATGGGGATTGATCAGAAAGCGGCAGTCAAACGCCATGTCCAATCCCTGCGGCAAGCCGCGCTTGTAGGAAAAGGACTGCACTGAAACCGCAAGGTTCTGGGCACGGGTCACATCGAACCAACTGCTAAGTTCGGATTTCAGATCGTGCACCGTCAGATGGCTTGTATCCACCAGAACATCCGCAGCAGACCGCACATCACCCAGCAGCGCGATTTCACGCCCGATGCCGTCAACCGGAGTTTCATCAGGTGCAAGCGGGTGACGGCGGCGGGTTTCGGAATAGCGCCGGACAAGCACCCCCAGATCACAGTCCAGATACAGCAACGTCGCTTCGGTTTGTGGGCGCTGCTTGAGCAACTGATGCAGCTGCAGCAATCCGTCGACACTGAAATCCCGGTTGCGCGCATCAATGCCAATCGCCAGGGGGCGGTTTGCAGAGGTGTCCGTATCAATCATCCTGGGGATCAGGCTTAGCGGAATATTGTCGATCGTTTCATAGCCAAAGTCCTCAAGCACCTTGATCGCAGTCCAGCGCCCTGCCCCCGAGGGGCCAGTGACAAGCACGATCCGGTTTGTGGCTTTGGGTTGGGCGTTCATGTGTCTTCCTTCCGTCCCCCCAAGAGATAGGCCATCAAACCTGCGGCAAAAGAGGGGTGCGCAGCTTTGTGAACAAGCGGGAATGGCTGACCAAGGAGGGTGGTCTCACGCTTGGGGGGCAGACGCTTGGTCTCTGTTTGGGACAAATCCACAACCACGGCAAGAGGGGTTGGCCCGGCTGCGGGCGATTGAACGATGCCGATCCCGCGCGCCTCGATCAGCCCACGGATCGTCACGGGAACATCCAGCCAAACAGATCCGTCGCGCAGGCTGATTTCCGTTCGATCATCGGCAACCAGCACGGCACCAAGGGCGATCATCTCAAGCGCGAGACCCGATTTACCGCTGCCCGATGGCCCCATAATCAACAGCCCCCGACCCTGTACCGCGACTGCGCTGGCGTGCAGGATCTGCTGGACTGCACTCATGGCTTAAACCGGAAGCCCCACGACGAAACGCGCACCCAGCGGTTCAGAGGTCACATCGGCCTCAGTCGGACGAATGTTTTCGGCCCAGATCACGCCACCGTGGGCTTCAACGATCTGTTTCGAGATGGCCAGCCCAAGACCCGAGTTATTGCCAAACTCTTGCTGCGGACGCGACGTGTAGAAACGCTTGAAAATCTTGGTCAGCGCCTCTTCGGGAATGCCGGGGCCAGTGTCTTCGACCACGACAAGAACGCGGTTGTCACGGCGACGCGCCCAGATGCGAATGGCATCTCCATCCTCGCAAAAGCTGATGGCGTTGGTGATTAGGTTTACGAAAACCTGCGCCAAACGAGGTTCAAGCCCGTTGATCGTGACCGGCTGGTTGGGCAGATCCACGATGAACTCAATGCCTTTCTTGCGCGCGTCTTCGCCCAGGAATTCCCCCAGGTTGCCCAGCATCTTCAAAAGATCGAACTCTTGCTCGTCTTCTTTGACCAGTTCGGAATCCAGGCGTGACGCGTTGGAAATGTCGCTGACCAAGCGGTCCAGGCGTCGGACGTCATGGTCGATCACATCCAACAGCTTGTCGCGATGCTCTTCCTTTTTCACCATGCGCAAAGAGCCCACCGCAGAGCGCAGAGATGCCAGTGGGTTCTTGATTTCATGCGCCACATCGGCAGCGAATTGTTCGTTGCTGTCGATCCGGTCATACAGCGCCGACACCATGCCGCGCAGCGCCCCGGACAGGCGTCCAATTTCATCCGGGCGCGCGGTCAGATCGGGAATGCGGATGCGCCCCGTCGTCTTGCTGCGGCGGTTGCGGTCACGACCAATTTCGGCGGCGTCGGCCAGATCCGAGATGGGATTGGCGATGGTTGACGCCAACACGATGCTAAGACCGATGGACACCAGGGTGGCAATCACGAACATCTGCAAAACGCGCTCACGCTCGGCGCGGACCGCTGCGTCGATCTCTTCTGCGGTCGAAACAAGGGCAACTGTTCCCATGACCGTCGTCCCCTGACGGATCGGAGAAAAGGCGTGGAACAGGGTTTGCCCTTCGGCCCCATTGCCGGCTTCGACGCGGGTCACATCGGGGCGACCAGCCTCGATCATGCGGCGCAGCTTGTCTTCGAGAATCAGGTCAGGTTCTTCGTTGAAATAAGTGAACAGCCCCGCGACGCTGTCCCAGACCGTGTTCAGGAAATCCGAAATCAGGGTTGGTTTTTCTTCCGGCTGGGCGATTTGAATGGCCGGGACCATCACGCCCTCTGCCTCACCGACCAGAAAGTTACTGCTGTCAAACACCATCAAGGTGCTGCCCTGACGCAGATCCATCTGCCCCAGCAACCCGTCGATATCCATGCCATCGGCACGGCCCAGCGCGGTCACGTTTTCGCTGGCCATCTGCGCTTCGAACACGTCAGCGATCAGCTCGACCTCGGATTGAAGCGCATTGACGCGCTGGATGGCCAGCGTGTCGCGCGACGAATTCAACCACAAGATCCCCGCCACCAGCACATTCAACGCGATCAGGTTGAACGTGATGATCTTGCGGGTCAGAGGCGAGCGATTGAGCGTAAAAAGACCCCGCCGCGCGCGACTGTCACGCAGCTCTTTCTCGACAATACTGTCCGGGGCGACCCAGTCGTCGCCCAGCACGACATCTGCGTCGGGCCGGTCTGGTTCTGTGTTATCCCGCATGGGCACCCGTTCGGCCAAAGCCATCAGTTACTCTTCGTTGTAACGATAGCCGATGCCATAAAGAGTTTCGATAGCGGAAAAGTCGCTATCCGCTGTCCGCATCTTTTTGCGCAGACGTTTGATGTGGCTGTCGATGGTGCGATCATCGACGTAAACCTGATCGTCATAGGCCACATCCATCAGCTGGTCGCGTGATTTCACGAACCCGGGGCGCTGTGCCAGCGCCTGAAGCAGCAGGAATTCGGTCACGGTCAGCGAGACATCATTGCCCTTCCACGTCACCGAGTGGCGCAGGGGGTCCATGGTCAGCGACCCGCGGGTCATCAGCTTGGTTTCTTCGGTATCTCCGACGATTTCACCGGCGACGGCCTCTTGCCGGCGCAGCAGGGCGCGAATGCGTTCCACCAGCAGGCGTTGCGAGAATGGCTTTTTGACATAGTCGTCGGCGCCCATGCGCAGGCCCAGAACTTCGTCGATTTCATCGTCTTTCGACGTCAGGAAAATGACGGGCATCTTGGATTTCTGGCGCACGCGCTGCAACAGGTCCATACCGTCCATGCGCGGCATCTTGATGTCAAAGACAGCCATATCGGGCATCTTCTTGTTGAAGGCGTCCAGGGCGGCCTGGCCATCATTATATGTTTCTACTTCGAAACCCTCTGCCTCAAGAGTCATCGAAACCGATGTCAGGATGTTCCTGTCATCGTCCACAAGGGCGATCTTCGACATAGGCTTTTCCTTATACTGCTCTGTTTGCCTGTTTTTTGGGGATACTATGCGAGAAAATTAACCTTCTCACAATCCCCAACCGCGAATCAGGCAAGCCCGATCCCACTATTGAACCCAGTTTTCCCCAAGGAATGGCTAAAATACCTCAGTTGTTTCGCAAAGATTGCGGATCATAAGCAGTGTTTCGCCTTGGTATCGCTAAACGTACACTTGGTTGCGCTAACTGCGCGCTTGCGACCTGTTCACCCCGGAAATCGTCATGTTAAAGGAAGCTGCACGAGCGGCCCCGCTGCCGCACGATCATTACTTACTGATGCGCTGCTACAGGAGCAAACCAATGGCATTTGGACGGGTAAACCCGCAATTCCGACTGGAAGATCAAGGGATCGAAGGTCTGGGCAATGTCTATTACAACCTCATGGAACCGGCGCTGATCGAAGCCGCCCTGAAACGTGGCGAAGGCGCGTTGGGCAAAGGTGGATCGTTCCTGGTAACCACGGGCCAGTTCACCGGCCGTTCTCCCAAGGATAAGCACATCGTCAAAACTGACAGTGTTGCCGACAACATCTGGTGGGAAAACAACCGCGCCCAAAGCCCCGAAGGTTTTGACGCGCTGTTGGCCGACATGCTGGAGCACATGAAAGGCAAAGACTATTACGTGCAGGATCTGGTTGGCGGTGCCGACCCGGCAAATGCCGTTGATGTCCGCGTGATCTCAGAGCTGGCATGGCACAACCTGTTTATCCGCCACATGCTGCGCCGCCCCGATCGCGAAGATCTGGACAGCTTTGTGGCCGATTGGACCATCATCAACTGCCCCAGCTTCAAAGCAGATCCCGCCAAGCACGACTGCCGCACCGAGACCGTGATCACGATGAACTTCGACAAGAAGATGATCCTGATCGCCAACACCGAATATGCCGGTGAGAACAAGAAATCGGTCTTTACCCTGCTGAACTACATTCTGCCCGGCAAAGACATCATGGCGATGCATTGTTCGGCCAACCATGCGGTGGGCAACCCGGTTGATACCGCGGTCTTCTTTGGCCTGTCCGGCACCGGCAAGACCACCCTTTCGGCCGACCCCGAGCGCGTGCTGATCGGTGACGACGAACACGGCTGGTCGGATCGTGGCACCTTCAACTTTGAAGGCGGCTGCTATGCCAAGACCATCAACCTGTCGCCCGAAGCCGAGCCCGAGATCTATGCGACCACCGAGAAATTCGGCACCGTGATCGAGAACATGGTCTTTGACGAAGAAACCCGTGATCTGGATTTCGAAGACGACAGCCTAACCGCCAACATGCGGTGCGCCTATCCGCTGCATTATATCGACAACGCGTCGAAAACCGCGCTGGGTGGTCATCCCAAGAACATCATCATGCTGACCTGTGATGCGTTTGGCGTTCTGCCTCCGATCGCACGCCTGACCCCCGCGCAGGCGATGTATCACTTCCTGTCTGGCTTCACCTCAAAGGTTGCGGGCACCGAGCGCGGCGTGACCGAGCCCGAGCCCACTTTCTCAACCTGCTTTGGCGCGCCCTTCATGCCGCGCCGCCCCGAAGTCTACGGCAACCTGCTGCGTGACAAGATCGCCAAGCACGGCGCGACCTGCTGGCTGGTGAACACCGGTTGGACCGGTGGCGCCTATGGCGAAGGCTCGCGTATGCCGATCCGCGCCACCCGTGCCCTGCTGCACGCGGCGCTGAACGGCTCGCTGTCGGGGGCTGAGTTCCGCAAGGATGAGAACTTTGGCTTTGACGTGCCGGTCCGTGTCGAAGGCGTGGCCGAGCTGCTGCTGGACCCGCGCAAGACGTGGGACGACAAAGCCGCCTATGACGCGCAGGCGCAGAAACTGGTGGCGATGTTCTCTGAGAACTTTGAACAGTACCTGCCCTATATCGACGAAGACGTAAAAGCCGTCGCAATCGGCTAATCCGTCGCAATCATGCGCACAAACACGCCCCTTCCGCCCTGCGGGAGGGGTTCTTTCTTGTTTGCGGGGTCTTTTCTTCTAGATTGGCGGCATGGTGTTTCGATTTTTCCTATCTGCCGTTGCCTGCGTCTGCGCTGTTTCCGCCTTGGCAAAGCCCCCTCAGATGGTCGCCGTGCTTGATCAGGGCTATGCCTGCGAGCCCCTTCCGACGCAGGTCGAGGGTGGGTTTGACACCGTGGACGGAGAACTTGTTCTGCGCGCCGCGCCTCCGGACTACACACAGGACACGACTATCGTCCCTGCGCAAATCGGGATCACCTTTGGCACGGTTCTGGCGATCGCGGTCCCGCCCGAAAACGGCGTTTACATGTCCAGCGTCACGCACCCTCCGATGGGGAACCAGGGTCGCACACGACAAACATGGCCGTTTCGCCAAGGGGCCGGCACCAATATTCTGGGCTATACGCTCGAAGATGATTTCGAACTGGTAACAGGGGATTGGATCTTTCGGCTCAGCGATGGCCAAAACATCCTGTTCGAACAAAAATTCACTCTGGTTCCGCCCCCAGCCGGACACCCGCCTGCTTGCTTTGGGGATGTGCCCACCTCTTAGGATACCCCATGCTTCGCCTTATCTTGCTCTGCTTGCTGCCAACCCGCCTTTTGGCCGATGTGGTCGTCGAAGAATTCGGCGTGATCTGCGATCTTGCGTCCGGGCCAGAAGAACCCGCGCCCGGCACGGAAAGCGGTGTGATCAACCTGATCGAGCCGGATATTCCCTTTGACGTTTTCACCCAACAGGTGCCCGCCGAACTGGGGCTGAGCTTTGGCGTCCGGGTTTGGATGGAAGAGGGAACCGAGGTCAACGATCTCAGCGTCGAGGTGGTCCACCCCCCGATGGGCCGCCTGGGTGTCACCCATGAAACATGGGACACCCCGCTGGAGGCCGGGGGAACTGACATGAACCTTTTCACCTTTGAGCGCCCCTACGAAATGGTCGAAGGGCGCTGGCTGTTTCGCATCCGCGATGGTGCGGAGATCCTGACCGAGCAAGCGTTTCACGTTCTGCCCAAAGGCAGCGTCCCGCAGGTTCAGGCGGTCTGTGGCGCAGGAATGATCCTGTCGTAACCCGCCCCTAGATTTGCAATTGACGGCGGGGCGTGTTGGGTTCATGACCCGCCACGATACGGCAAACACCGCCACACCCCCGCCCCCCCGTGTCTAGATCCTGAGGTGCGGTATGGGTTGTCCACAACTTAATGTGTTCGGTCAGAAAATATCGCTTTACATAGGCCTACGGATACAGGCACCATATCTTGTAAGGGGACAGATACAAATCGCTGCCCCTTGAGCAGGCGACAAGCGCTGGGTGCTGCCAAATATCTCAGCGCAATAACCAAATGAGGTGACGGCATGGCCCTGTCCGAGCATTACCTGACAGAAGAATTGCATCCGATTGACATCGTTGAATACCTGGCGACGCAACATGCGTGGGATTTTGACCGCATCGCGGAAGACCAGATCGCCATGGCGGTCGAAGGTCAGTGGCGAACCTATTCGATCACCCTGGCGTGGTCCGGTATGGACGAAACGCTGCGGCTGATCTGTACCTTTGAGATGGAGCCCCCAAAAGACGGGCTGCCCGCGCTGTATGAGGGGATGAACAAGGTCAATGACCAATGCTGGGCGGGGTCGTTCAGCTATTGGGATGAGGCCAAGCTGATGGTGTATAAATACGGGTTGATCCTGTCCGGGGGCAATGTGGCCAGCGCCGATCAGATCGACACGATGATCAATGCCGCGGTGATGAGTGCCGAGCGGTATTATCCCGCGTTCCAATTGATGGTCTGGACCGACAAAACGGTTGATCAGGCCATGCAGATCGCCATGTCCGAGGCCTACGGACGCGCCTGACGCCCCCAGCGGGGCTCTGCCCCGCACCCCGGGATATTTGCAAAGAGATGAAGGGTGCCGCGTTGCGGTGCCCTTTTTTGATCGCTAACACTTTGGGAAAGAGATCGGAGGCGAGATGAAAGAGAGTGAAATCGCTGAGCGCGGGCTGGTGCTTTTGGGATGCGGGAAAATGGGATCGGCCATGCTGGAGGGGTGGTTGGCGCAGGGGTTGCCTGCGTCTTCGGTTTGGGTGAAAGACCCCTACCCCTCAGAGTGGTTGGGGGCGCAAGGCGTGAACCTGAACAACGATCTGCCCGCAGCGCCCGCAATCGTGTTGATTGCGGTCAAGCCGCAGATGATGGCCGATGCTTTGCCTGCATTGCAGGCTTTGGGGAATGGCGAGACGCTGTTTTTGTCGGTCGCGGCCGGGATTTCGATTGCCACATACGAAGATATGCTGGGCGATCAAACACCGATCATCCGGGCCATGCCCAACACACCGGCGGCCATCGCGCAGGGGATCACCGCGATGGTGGGCAACACCCGCGCAACTGCGCAGCACCTGGATATGTCGGAAACCCTTTTGGGGGCGGTCGGCCAGGTTGTGCGTCTGGACAGCGAAAGCCAGATCGATGCCGTAACGGGTGTAAGTGGTTCGGGCCCGGCCTATGTCTTTCACATGATCGAATGCCTTGCTCAGGCGGGCGAGGCGCAGGGGCTAAGCCCTGAATTGGCGATGCAATTGGCCAAGGCCACGGTCGCGGGGGCCGGGGCGCTGGCAATGCAGGCCAGTGAAAGCCCCGCTCAATTGCGCGTGAATGTGACCTCGCCCAATGGCACGACGCAAGCGGGGCTTGAGGTCCTGATGCAAGAGAGCGCGCTGCCCAGGCTAATGCATGAGACAGTGGCAGCGGCGGTCAACCGATCCAGGGAGCTGGCAAATGGCTGAGATCACCTATGATGATTTTGCGAAAGTCGACATTCGCATTGGCACAGTTGTACGGGCCGAACCCTTTCCCGAAGCCCGCAAACCGGCCTACAAGCTGTGGATCGACTTTGGCCCAGAGGTGGGTGAAAAAAAGAGCTCGGCGCAGATCACGGTGCATTATGACCCCGACACCCTTGTTGGGCGTCAGGTCATGGCTGTGGTGAATTTCCCCCCGCGCCAAATCGGTCCGGTGCGCTCAGAGGTGCTGGTTCTGGGCTTTTCAGACGAAGACGGCGCCATCGTATTGGCAGGACCCGGTCAGACGGTGCCCAACGGGAGCAAGTTGCATTGAAGAAACTTCTGATCACCCGCAACCTGCCCGACACCGTGGTCGCCAAGGCACGCGCGCATTTCGACCTCACCTATCGCGACAGCCCCGATGTCATGTCGCCGGCGGAAATGGTCGCCTCTCTCACTGAATATGACGCCATCCTGCCGACGCTTGGGGATCTGTATAGCACTAGGATCCTGAACAGCGTCGCAACGCCCCGGGCGCAGATCCTTGCCAATTTCGGCGTGGGCTATAATCACATTGATGTGGAGACGGCCAAGGCCAATGGCATCACCGTTACGAACACACCCGGCGCGGTGACGGACGCAACGTCGGATGTTGCGCTGACCTTGATGTTGATGTCCGCGCGACGCGCTGGCGAAGGTGAACGGCTGGTGCGGACAGGTCAATGGCAGGGGTGGCACCCGGTGCAAATGCTGGGGCTGCACATGACCGGCAAAAGCGTCGGCATCGTCGGCATGGGGCGCATCGGACAGGCGATTGCCCAGCGGTGCCACTTTGGCTTTGGGATGCGTGTGAAGTACTTCAACCGCTCGGAAAAAACGCTGGGCTTTCCGGCTGAACGGGTCGAGAGCCTCACCGATCTGGCGGCTCAGGTGGATTTTCTGGTCGCCGCTGTTCCGGGCGGTGGGGATACCCACCACATGTTCAACAGCGATACCTTTGAGGCCATGCCGGCGCATGCGCGGTTCATCAACATCTCCCGTGGCGAAGTCGTTGACGAAACCGCGCTGATCAAGGCGCTGCAGACCCGTACCATTGGCGGGGCGGGTCTGGATGTCTATGAACACGAACCCCAGGTCCCCGAGGCCCTGCGCGCCTTGGACAACGCGGTTCTTCTACCCCATCTGGGAACCGCAGCCCTAGAGGTGAGGGAAGGCATGGGGATGATGGCGCTGGACAACCTTAAGGCGTTCTTTGCCGGCGAGCCTCTGCCGAACCCAGTATAATTGCTTTTAAGACGTTTGGGCAGGGGTTGACCTTGCCCAAAGCTTAGGCAGTCTGTGACGCAATTCAGAGGATAAATCATGCATCAGCCTGCCATTACCGGACATGGGGTCTTTACCCCGTCTCAGACCATCTCGAATGACGAATTGGTGGTTGCGTTCAACGCTTATGCGGATCTTTGGAACGCGGAAAACGCTGCGCGCATTGACGCGGGCGAAGTCGAGGCCATCGGGCATTCCAGCAGTGACTTCATCGTCTCGGCCTCGGGCATTGAGCGCCGATATGTGCTGGACAAAGAGGGCGTTTTGGACCCCACCCGCATGTTCCCGAAACTGGCCGCGCGCCCGGATGATCAGCCGGGGCAGATGGCCGAAATGGCGCTGGATGCCTGTCAAAAAGCGCTCAAGATGGCGGGCCGCGAAGGCGCGGATATCGATCTGGTTATCTGTGCCGCGTCAAATCACGAACGCGCCTACCCCGCCATCGCCGTTGAAATTCAACAGCTTTTGGGGGCGGGCGGATTTGCCTTTGACATGAACGTGGCCTGTTCATCGGCCACCTTTGGCATTCAGGCAGCGGCGGATATGGTGCGCTCTGGTTCCGTTCGGCGGGCAATTGTGGTGAACCCTGAAATCTGCTCGGCGCATCTGGAATGGCGTGACCGCGATTGCCATTTCATCTTTGGCGATGTGGCGACCGCGGTGGTGATCGAACGTGCTGAGGACGCGCAGGGCGACCATTTTAAGATCTGCGGCACCAGCTGCGCCACCAAGTTTTCCAACAACATCCGCAACAACAACGGGTTCTTGCGCCGCACGCGGGATCAAATGGAAGACCGCCGCGACATGCAATTCATGCAAAACGGTCGCAAAGTGTTCAAAGAGGTTCTGCCCATGGTCAGCGCGCATATTGTCGACCACCTGGCGGCAGAAGGCTGGCAGGCCTCTGACCTGAAACGTCTTTGGCTGCATCAAGCCAATAAGACGATGAATGATTTCATCGGCAAAAAGGTGTTGGGCCGGGTGCCCGATGCGGGCGAGCAGCCCAATATCCTGCAAGACTATGCCAACACGTCCTCGGCGGGATCCATCATTGCCTTTTCACATCACTCGGCCGACCTGAAACCAGGGGACAAGGGTGTCATTTGTTCATTTGGCGCGGGGTACTCGGTGGGTTCAGTCCTGGTCGAAAAGGGCTGATCCACGCAGATCGCGGGGGGGCACGGCACGGTTTCAGCGTGACACCCCCCAATGTTCCAGCGCGCCGGGTTCAATCCGGTTGAACATGTTCCGCACCAGATAGCGTAATTGCGCGCGGGCCTCTTTCTTCATCAGGGGAGAGGCGTCAGGATGATCGCGCATATAGATAAGATACTGAAATTCATAACTGTTCCCGCTGCCCTCTTTGAGCGTGTCAAGAAACCCCAACACTTCGTCACAGCCGATTTGCCCTTTGAAACGCCCCTGCGTACAGGTCACATGCTGCGGCTCATCAGGCACCTCTTTGCCATTGATGGTGAGATTGATAATCATGTGACGCACTTCGTGGATCAGGGAATAGGTCACGCGGGTGCGCTCGGTGTCTTGAAAAATCCGCTTGGTGAAAAACAGGCTCACCTCATCAAATTCGTCATCATAGATGACCGTGCCGTCGATATAAGGATCTGATTTGAACTTCTCATGATAGAGGATTTCGCCCCCTGTCAGGTCCATGACCATCGCCACCATGGCGTACCAATCCGGGCCGGCACTTTCATTTTTCCCGAGCACATCAATGTCATGAATGGCGCGGGCCAATTTATAGTTCTTGTCATTGCCCGTGCATTCAAAAATCGGCATCGCAATATCAATCTCGAATGTCCGTCGATTGACGTGAAAGTCCTCAATGTACTGCGTCGCGTAAAGATGATTGAGCGTGTCGCAGTCCGGCTCATCAAAACCAAAGACAAACGTTGGCAGAGAAATGATCGACAGAAAAAACAAAACAAAACGCATATCGGGTCCCCCGGATGGCTCCAGAATATCCCAAGCCTAGGTCCGGTTTTGACACCCGATCAAGAGGTTTGTGTGTGTTGCCACCCGCCAGATTGGTCGCGGCCTCGCGTCTGATAGCTTGGCAAACGGCCCCAAGGCTGCCATTAGAACGGGAGATTAGGTTTTGTTCGATCGGCCAGGGTTGAACACAGGTGAAACACACGATGCACACCCCGCTTGCGCAATTCATCTACGCACAAAGCGCCCTCGCGCTGCGTTTTGCGTTGGTTTGCGCGGTTGTGTTTGGTGTGCTGTTACCGCGCTCCAGCGCCGTTTTGGCCGAGATCATCCCCGGGATTGAGCGCATCACCATCTGTACCGGGACCGAAATCAAGACCTTGACCATCGGCCCGGATGGCCAGCCCATCGAAGAAAGCACCTCTGAGAGCCCCCATTGTGTGATGGCAGATGGCGCAGCGGTGTCTGAAACGCCCCAGCCCTATTGGCTGGCGCTGACGCTGGATGACCCCCAGCGCCCCGCGGTGCTGGTGAACGCGATTGCGGATCTTACCACCCTGTCGTCTTTGCGGCCCGTACGCGCGCCTCCGACCCACTGAGATCTGAACCCAACATTTCAAATCTTAGAATACGGAAACTCACATGACCGATGTCACCACATCGGCCCCGTCGCGTGCGCATGTCACCGGCGGAGCCTTTTATCGCCTTGTGTGGAAGTGGCACTTCCTCGCATCTCTCTTTGTCCTGCCTTTCATGATCCTGCTGTCGATCACCGGGGGGATTTATCTTTATCATAATCAGATCGATGAACGGATCTATGCGCAGCGGTTGAACGTCCCGGTGGGCGAAACGCGGCTAAGCTATGAACAGCAGATCGACGCTGTCAAAGCCGCTGTCGGGATCACCCGTTTGCGAATGGTCTCAATCGACGATCAGCCCGGCCGCGCAACCAGGATCGAATTCAACGATGCGGAAAATGTCCGATCCATCGCCTGGGTCGATCCCTATGCCGGTGCCGTCCTGGGTGTCACACCACGCGATCGGCTGTTGATGCGGATGGTCAAAAAGTTCCACGGTGAGCTGCTGCTTGGCAAGACTGGAACCAAATTCGTTGAGCTGGCCGCCCATTGGGCCATCGTGATGTTCATCACGGGTCTCTACCTATGGTGGCCACGTGGCCAGCGGGGCCTGCGCGACGCGGTGTCCCTGCCCAAGGGCCAAGGGCGTGCATGGTGGCGCGAAACCCATCTGTTCACCGGATTTCTGGCCGCCATTCTGGTCCTGCCGATCCTGATCACCGGCCTGCCATGGACCGATGTCTGGGGGGGTGGCCTGTCGTTTGTTCAAAAACAGACCGGGCAAAAATCACATTCTTTGCGGTTTGGGGGGCGCATGCCAACATCCAGCACCGACACGGGCACGGCCATCGTGATTGGGGATGTCTTTGCCATCGCCAAGGCCGAAGGGCTAAAGGCCCCCTATGAGGTCAAACCACCGCGCCAAGCGGACGGGGCCTTTTGGGTGCGCTCGGCCCATGTGAAACGCAAGGAACAGACCGAACTGGTCGTGGATCAATACAGCGGCAAGGTGATCAAGCGGATCGCGTTTGCGAACAATCCCGTGGTGTCCAAGGCGGTTTCCTATGGGATCTCCTTTCACGAAGGAAAGCTCTATGGCCCACTAAACCTGATCCAGAACACGCTGGCGGCTGTGCTGGGGGTCGTGCTGTCGGTGACAGGATTTGTCGCATGGTGGAAACGCCGTCCCGCCGGGAGCCTTGGCGTACCGAACGCGCCGGACGCAGCCCTGCATCCGGCAATGATGGTTCTGATCGTAGCACTGGCGATGTTCCTGCCGCTGATGGGGGCTTCGCTGGTGGTTGCGATTATACTGGACTGGCTGCTGTTCCGCCGCTTGGGTTGGTTCCGCGCCACGTCGTGAACGAAATGGCTGCGCCCCAGGTGGGCGCAGCCTATTTCAACCGGCGTTGCAGCCAGGTCACGAAACACCCCAGAACCAGCCCCCAAACCGCCCCGCCAAGACCAAGGATGGTCACACCAGAGGCGGTGATCAGGAACGTCAGAACCGAGGCCTCTCGCGTTTCTTCGTCTTTCAGGGCAGCCGTCGCGGAACCGTTGAAAACGGAAAACAACGCCAGACCCGCCAGCGTGGCAACCGACCCCTCGGGCGCCAGACCCGCCACATGGGTGACAAGCGCAGCGAACAATCCAAAGATACAATAGAACAGCCCGGCCCAGACCGCAGCCATATAGCGCTGCGCCGGATCAGGATGCACGGTTTCGTCAGAACACATGGCAGCCGTGATTGCCGCCAGACAGGTTTGTGCCGCGCCAAAAGGGGCGCTGAGCAGGCTGAACACCCCGACCGAGGCAAACATGGGGCCCGCCGGGGGCTCATAGCCATTTGCCCTGAGCACCGAGATACCCGGCACGTTTTGCGTGGCCATCGTCACCAGGAAAAGCGGCACCCCAAGGCCAATCAGGGCCGAAAAGGAGAAACTGGGCAGGGTCAGAACCGGGGCGGTCAGGACCTGCGGCGGCGCGGTCAAACCATTGTTGTCCAGCACGATCAGCGCCAGCGTCATCAGGACAGCGGCGGGCACCGCGAACAACCGCGAAAAACGGCTGGTGATAAACCAGACACCCAGGATCGGCAAAGCAACCTGCGGGGCTGTCGCCAGAACCCGGAACGGCTCAAGACAGATCGCCAACAGCACACCAGCCAGCATGGCTTGGGTGATGGGGGCCGGGATTGACTTGGCCAACCGTGCCAACGCGGGCCAGAACCCGGCAAGAACCGTCAGCCCGCCCGCCAGAACAAACGCCCCGATGGCCGCGGAAAACCCGGCCGGATCGGGCGCAGAAACCGCCAAAAGCGCAACGCCCGGCGTGGACCAAGCGACGCTGATCGGCATTTTCTGCCACAGAGCCAGAACAATTCCCGCCAACCCCCTGGATATCGCCCCGGCCATCAGGGCCGATGCCGCCTGATCCGGGTTTGCCCCCATGGTCGTCACACCCTGAAGGAAGATCGGGAATGAGCTGAAAAAGCCGACAATGGCCACGACCAGACCGGTCCAAAAGGTCTGGGCATGCCACGTCATTTCGGGAAATCCCCAACGGCTTCGCGCCAATGACGGCGGCACAGGCTTACGTAGGTTTCATTGCCCCCGATCTGTACCTGCGCCCCATCTGTCAGCACATTGCCCTGATCATCCTGACGCACCACCATCGTGGCCTTTTTTCCACAATGGCAGATGGTGCGAACCTCGCGCATTTCATCGGCAAGCGCCAAAAGCGCGGCGGATCCGGGAAAGAGCTCTCCTCGGAAATCGACGCGCAAACCATAGGCCATGACCGGCACCTTGAGGTCATCCACCACCCGCGCCAACTGCCAGACCTGATCGCGTGTGAGAAACTGGGCTTCGTCAATAAAGATGCAGGCCACTTTCCCGATATCGAGACGTTCCCGGATCTTTGCAAACAGGTCCGTGGTGCTGTTGAACACCTCGGCCTCACGCGCAAGGCCAATGCGCGACCCGATCTGACCCGCCCCCACACGATCGTCAAACGAGGCGGTCAGAAGATAGGTTTCCATCCCGCGTTCGTTATAGTTGTGCGCCGCCTGCAACAGCAGCGTCGACTTGCCCGCGTTCATGGTCGAATATTGAAAATACAGCTTTGCCATGCCCGGCTTGATGCCCCAAGCAGTGCGCAGGGACAAGAGGGCAAGGCGCCTGCAAAGGGCCAACCCGCCGCCCAACACAGCGATCCACCATGTGACCGGCCACACGCACAGCCCGGGGCGGATCGAGGCCTGGGGAAATCCCCGGGGGTCAAAGGGCCCCGATCCGCTCTGGAATGATACGAACACCAGCCGCATTCACGGCCACCCAGCGCCTTCTGACGTAGCGTCCGAAACCAGCCAGCCTGGGGGCCGGTCCACTCACGGTACTGATCCCAAATGTTTAGGATCGGTTTTTACATGACATTTCGACGACATACCGTTAATGGGAAATGGACGAGCATGTTCCCCCAGCCAATGCGGGGGGTAAGAGGGACCGAATGTCGACAGTTGGACGTTATCTGAAAAAACACATCGAGGCTTTGGTCAAAGATGTGGGGATTGAAGCTGCCTGCGAATTGTCGGGCAAGTCAAAGGCCACGCTGGGGCGCTATTATTCGGATTATCCCGAACATGCGGATCGGTTCATGCCCGTGGACACGGTCGCCGCCCTGGAAGAGGCCGCCAGCTATCCACATGTCACCGCGGCCCTGTCTGAACTCAAAGGGATCACGCTGAATTTCGACGCTTCGCGGCGCAATTCAAAAGAAAAGGATTCAGGCGGCGTGAACGCCGATGTAATCGCGCTCTCGCAGCGGTTTGCGATTTTGATGGCCGAATATCACCAATCGATCGAAGATGGCGTCATTTCTGCCAACGAAGCCAAACGCCTGCTGAAAGAGACCCTTGCCATCCAGAAAGTTCTGATCGACATGAAGCTGCACCTCGAGGACGAAACGGTTTAAAACCATACTGTCCGGAGGTCGGGAAAGGCGCCAAACGGCGCCTTTTTTTGCTGCTCTCTCAGGGGAACAGGAAACGGGATTAAATCCCGTTGCAAAGGCTTTTGCAAAAGCCTTTGTTTCGCATGACTATATCAACTGGCCCCAAAGATCGTATTCCCCCGCCTCATCGACTTCGACGGTGACGATCTGTCCGGGCACAAGGTGATCCGCACCTTCATCAATGAACAGGTTCCCGTCGATTTCGGGGGCGTCGGCCTTGGTCCGGCAGGTGGCAATGCCATCCTCATCCACGTCATCGACGATGACATCCATGCGGGTCCCGACCTTGGCCGCAAGTTTGGCTTCGGAAATCGCCTGCGCCTTTTCCATAAAGTGCTCCCAGCGCTCTTGCTTGACCTCTTCCGGGACGTGATCCGGCAGGTCGTTCGAGCGGGCGCCATCAACGTTTTCGTATTTAAAACAGCCGACGCGATCCAGCCGGGCCTCGTCCATCCAATCCAGCAGGGTCTGGAACTCTTGTTCGGTTTCCCCCGGATACCCCACGATGAACGTGCTGCGCAGGGTAATGTCCGGGCAGTCCGCACGCCATGCGCGGATTTCATCCAGTGTGCGCTCTGCCGCGGCAGGCCGCGCCATGCGTCTGAGTGTATCGGGATGGGCGTGCTGAAACGGGATATCCAGATAGGGCAAGATCTTGCCCTCTGCCATCAGCGGAATGGCCTGGCGCACGTGAGGATAGGGATAGACATAGTGCATGCGCACCCAAACCCCCAACTCCCCCAAAGCGCGGCTTAGATCGAGGAAGGGAAATTTGCTGTCACGGTTTTTCCAGTCCGTGCCATAGGCACTGGTGTCTTGCGAAATCACCAAAAGCTCTTGCACGCCCGCATCCACCAGCTTTTCGGCCTCTCGCAGCACCGCCTTCATGGGGCGACTGGCCAGTTTGCCGCGCATATCCGGGATGATGCAGAACTTGCAGCTGTGGTTGCAACCTTCGGAAATCTTGAGATAGCTGTAGTGGCGAGGCGTGAGTTTCACACCGCTCGCAGGCAGCAGATCGACAAAGGGGTCGGGATCCGGAGGCACCGCCCCATGGACCGCATCCAACACCTGTTCATATTGATGCGGCCCTGTCACCGCCAGCACCTTGGGATGCGCACCCGTGATATATTCGGGTTCAGCCCCAAGACAGCCGGTGACAATCACTTTGCCATTTTCATGCAGCGCTTCGCCGATGGCCTCAAGGCTTTCGGCCTTGGCGCTGTCCAGAAATCCACAGGTGTTCACGATCACCGCATCAGCACCGGCGTAGTCCGCTGATATCCCATAGCCCTCGGCGCGCAGTCGCGTCAGAATGCGTTCGCTGTCCACAAGCGCCTTGGGGCAGCCAAGACTGACCATGCCAATGGTTGGCTGGCCGTCACGTTGGGTTTCCTGGATGCGCGCACGAGCCAGGTCGGGGCGGAGATCTGGGGGATTCTGAACCATGCCCCCCTTTAGCCTGTGCGCGATCGGCGGAAAAGGGTGCATTGCACGGCCACGCCACACAAGCGGTTGCACATGGCCCCCATGATCAGCCATCAAACCTATAGGCGTAGAAAACCAAAGCGGGGTGCAGCATGGGCCTTATCAAGTGGATCATCCGAAGTGTTATCTTGGTTGTTGCGGTGCTTGGGCTGCTGATTGGCTGGGTCTTTTTGATGCCGCAAGAGCAGTTGGGCAAGATCACATCAGATCAGCTTACCGCGCAATTGGGTCGGCAGGTTACGTTGGAAAAGGTCGGGATCGCTCTGATGCCAAGCCCCGGGCTGCATGCGCAAAACATGCGTGTCGCCAATGCCAACTGGGCCGGGGATCGTCCCATGTTCGAAGCGGTGGGCGCGTCTTTTGGCCTGGATTTCAAAGCGCTCTTTCAGGGGCGGATTTCATTTCGCTCCATCACCGCGCTTTATCCAACCGTAAACCTGGAACGCCGCGCGGATGGGCGCGCCAATTGGGACCTGGGCGGCGACAGTTCAGGCGATAGCGGCGGGGATACTTTGGCGCTAGAAGCCATAGATGTTTTGACCATCACCAACGGTCAGGTTCGATTCACCGACGCAGGTCAAACCACGCGCATAGACGGGATGAACATGCGCCTGCGCTGGCCGAACACCAAGGGGCCGATGCAGATTCAGGGGGCCTTGCAACCCGCAGGCGCGCCCGTGTCCTATGATCTTAGCCTGCATGCCCCGCTATCCTTGATGGACGGCAAACCGAGCACCGGTGACCTGACGATCACCACCTCAGGTGGCAAGATCACTTATCTGGGCAATTTGGGGGCAACCCTTGCGGGCAAGCTGGGGCTTGAATTGGGCGATACCGCCGCTGCGGCATCGGACCTGGGGATCGCGGGGCTTAGCCTGCCGCGCGGATTGGGGCAAAGCGTGTCCGGCAGCGCAAATATCGCGTTTGATGGCAAACGTCTTTCGCTGCGGGATGCCAATCTGCAACTGGATCAAAACAGTCTAAGCACCGAAGCCGACATTACGCTGGGGGGGGCACCCCACATCAAGGCGAATGTCACGCTGCCGAACCTTGACCTGAGCGGATTAACCGCAACAGAAAGCGACCCCGCGCCCACAAGCAAAGGATGGTCGAACGACCCGATCGACCTGAGTGTCCTGTCAGCTTTCAACGGTGACATCAGCTTTGCCACCGACGCGATGCAGGTTGCCGGGTTCGACTTTGGCCGGACAGTCGCGGTCATGACCAATGATCGCGCGCGTGCCGTGTTCGAATTGCGCCAATTGGACGGCTATGAAGGGCAGCTGTCCGGGGAATTTGTCGCCAACAATCGCGACGGCCTGTCAGTGCGCGCCAATATGGATTTCGCGGGAATTGAACTTGAGCCCCTGCTGAAAGATGCCATGGATGTTGATCGGTTTTCCGGCAAGGCTGATGGTCGCATCAGCCTGCTGGGCGCTGGCCAATCCACACAGGCCATCATGTCGTCCTTGTCCGGGGATGGTGTCCTAAAGGCGGGCCCGGGTGTGATGAAAGGCATTGATCTTGTCGCCGCACTGACCGGGCGCGCCGATGGCGGCACGACGGTGTTCAAAACCGCAACCGCCAGCTTTACCGTCGACGAGGGCGTGCTGCGCAACGATGATCTGAACATGCAGTTGGACCGGCTGACGGCGACAGGGGATGGCCGTATCAATCTGGGTCAACGCAGCATGGACTATCTGTTCACGGTTCTCGCCCCAGACGCGCGCAATGGTCAGGGCCTTGCCGTGCCCGTGCGTGTCAACGGCCCCTGGTCCAAGATCAAGATCCATGTGGACCCTGCCGATGTGATCAAGAAGAACTTTCAAGACGAAAAGCAAAAGCTTGAGAAAGAGGTCGAAACCAAGGTCAACCAAGCGGTTGGGCGCGAGTTGGGGCTTGATGTCCAAGAGGGGCAAAGCCTTGAAGACGCGGCCAGGGACAAGCTGCAACAAGAGCTGGAAAAACAAGTTGGGGAAGGCCTGTTGAACCTATTGGGCGGCAATTAGATTGGCCCATTGACGCAGGAAAAAGGGGGCCGGCGGCCCCCAAACTGATGCGGTATTTGTGGTGCTGGGCTCAGCCCCAGGTCACTGATCCCGTGACAGGCCCTGCAACAGGCCCCGCAGCGGGCGATCAGCGGCGACGGTCGCGGCGCGAGCTCATGGGTTGGAACGCAACGCCAACATGCGCCTCGCAATAGGGTTTGCCCTGTTGCACGGGCAGACCACAGAACCAAAAGTCATCGGTCGCCGGATCACCCACGGGCCATTTGCAGGTCCGCTCGGTCAGATCCATGAGCGTCAGCTTCATCGCCTTTTTCTCAACCTCGCTTTGGCGCGCCAGCGCCTCGGGGCTGATTTCGTTGGCCGAAGGTTGCGGCGGCAGCGGTTGGCCGGCGGGTACAATCGGTTTGCGCGCAGGCGAAATGGCGGGCGTCGGCGCCGGTGTCGGCGCGGCAGCAGCGGGCGCCGGGGTTGGTTTGGGTGCGGCCGCGGGCTTGGGCGCGGGCTGAGGCGCGGGTTTTGGCGCCGCCGCCTTAGCGGGCTTGGCCTTGGGTTCGGCCTTGGCCTTGTCAGCAGCCCCCGACGCCGTCGCACGGTTCGACAGACCCAAACGGTGCACCTTGCCGATTACGGCATTGCGGGTCACGCCGCCCAATTCCTTGGCGATCTGGCTGGCGGACTGGCCCTCTCCCCACATCTTTTTCAGTAATTCGACGCGTTCATCGGTCCAGGACATGGCCACTCCACGGAAAAAAGCGGCCTTTAAAAGGGCCGCACGATCATTTCGTTTGCATCCCTATTCTAATCATCGCGAAACAAGTTACAAGGCACCCACAACGATCAGATTTGAGGTAGATTGCCCCATGGCCCGGACCCCCAGCTTTGAACAAGGCACACGCCGCTTTGGGCGCGTCAACTGGTTGGGGCTTGCGACCCTTGCGAAACGCGAGATCCTGCGGTTCTGGAACGTCTGGACACAAACCCTGCTGGCTCCGTTGGTTACTGCGGGTTTGTTCATGGTGATTTTCTCCATCGCAATCGGCCCGCGTCGCGGGGATGTGATGGGTGTCGATTTTACCACATTCATCGCCCCGGGCATCATGATGATGACGGTGATTCAGAATGCCTTTGCCAATACCTCCAGTTCTTTGGTGATTTCCAAGGTGCAGGGCAATATTGTCGACACGTTGATGCCGCCGCTCTCTGCCACAGAGATTCTTTTGGGCTATATGGCCGGGGGCATCGTGCGCGGCCTGATTGTTTCGGTGGCCATCGCTGTGACGTTCTGGCTGGTCATGGGAATCACGCCAGCCCATCCTCTGGCGATGCTGGCCTTTGTGATTTTGGGCGCCGCGTTCCTGTCTGCGCTGGGGATCCTAGCCGGGATTTATGCCAACAAGTTCGATCAGATGGCGGCGATCACCAACTTTATCGTCACCCCGCTGGCCTTTTTGTCGGGCACGTTCTACTCCGTCAGTGCCCTGCCTGCCGGACTGTATCAGATCACCCATATGAACCCGGTTTTCTACCTGATTGACGGCGCGCGCTGGGGCATGATTGGCGTATCCGACAGCCCACCGCTGTTTGGATTCGGCTTTGCGCTTGCTGCAACACTTTTGATCTGCGCCGTCGCCTTGCGGATGCTGAAAACCGGGTATCGGCTTAAGGCCTAGTCACCTGGTGTGCCCCCATCATAGGGGGCGCTGACCCGCAAGTGCATGGTTTCCATACCGGGGTTCTTCTTGAACGTGCCGCCGTTTGATCTGTGATCATACCCCAGCGCATAGCGCCAGCCCGAGGCAGTTTCGTAGCCCACTTCGATCCCAGAGCGAAACTCAAGCCACCCCCCCAGGTCAAAACCGCCGTTTGACAGATAGACCCCGGGCATCAGGTGGAATTCGATATAGAACCCGGTCAATCCCAGCGGAATGCTGTAGGTCGCGCCGTATCCGGCCCAAACTTCGCCCTTTTGCCCAACGGAAAACCCGGCCGCCTGCCCGAATGGGCCCAGCTTGGTTCCGGGATCATAGCGCATATAGGCCTCATCGGCCGGTTTGGCGCGGCGGTGGATCACTTCACCCTGAGACATCATGAAACGCGGCTGGGTTGGTTGCGGCGCAAGACAACCGCCCGGCGCATCGCAGTAATTCTGGTTCATATCCGTCAGCCCAAGAATGAGCATCAAGACCGCCATTGTCCCATCTGCCATGTGACGCCGCCCCTTGTTTCCTATCCGCTCTTAGCGTGAAACGCGCGTGGCTCTCAATACTGATCGACGGGGCGCGGTCTGCCAAGCAAAAACCCTTGGCCGAATTTCGCCTGCATAGCCGTAAGCGTATCGCGCTGTTCCGGGCTTTCTATGCCTTCCACGACCACCTCGGTTTCGATGGCCCGGCACAGCTTGAGGATGCTGTCGACAATGCTTTGATCGCGCTTGGAAGTTGGCAGATCACGCACAAACGAGCGATCCACCTTAAGCCGGGAAATCGGCAGATCCTTGAGCAACGCCAGCGAAGAAAACCCCGTTCCAAAGTCATCCAGCGCGATCGAAAATCCCATATCCTTAAGCGCAAACAGACACGCCCGACCGGGGTCGTTTTCCACAAGAAACGTGCTTTCCACCAGTTCGATGCAAAACTGGTCGGGACGCAGATCAAACCGGGCAAGCGTTTCCTTGAGAAAGGGCATGAAGCTGGGTTGCCCAAGGGTGGTGGCCGAAACATTGAACGATGTCAGCCCGTTGCTTAGCTTTGGGCTGGTCCCCTCGGATACATCTTTGCAAATGTGATGGAACATGCCGCGGTCGATTTCAGAAATCAGGCCGAAATTCTCAGCGCGCGACATGAACTCAACCGGATGTACAACTGTTTGTTCGGCTTTCAGCCAGCGACACAGCGCCTCTGCACCGATGCAGGCCCCTGTCTTAAGGTCGACGATTTCCTGATAAAAGGGTCTGAACTGAGATCCGGCCAGCCCCAGCGAAAGGTCATACACCGCAGAGGCGGGTGCCTTGGCCAGATTGACCGCCATTTCGCGGAACCCACGAGGTTCGCCACTGGGTTCACAGGACGCGGCCTGAAAAATCGCCTCATCGGCATGATGCAACAGCTGCGCCAATGAGCGCCCGTGTTCGGGGAAAAAGCTTAACCCAATACTGAGATCCACAGGGATCCGGGTTTCCTCAATCGTCACACCCTGCGCAAACAAGAGCTTGATCGCCTCAGCCACCGTCGCAAGCCGGGGCGAAGCAGAGGCCCCCTCTAACAAAATCACGAATTCGCCGGGCGCGTAATAAACCAACGTCGCGTCAGCGGGGATAAGCGCACCAATGCCCTTGGCAACCATCTTGAATAACGCATCAACCCGCGCAGCCCCGTGACGATCGTGCAGATCCTCGACCCCATTGATGTCGATCAGCGCAAATCCCAAGGGCAGGCCCGCCGCGGTTTGCGCCGCGATCCTGTCGGGCATCGTCGTCTCCAGGAAACGGCGATTATACAGACCGGTCAACCTGTCCTGAAAGGCGATCAGGCTTTGATAATTGCGCACTTCGCGCGAGTTCCCAAGATCCTGCGCAAACAAAAGAAAACATGCTTCCTGTCCCGGTTCGCATTCGGGGGTGTGGCTTAGGGTGATCTGCATGTGAACCCGGCCAGAGGGTCGGTCAAGCCAGCAATCGAACCCGTGAAGCCCGTCAATACGCGCCCGGTCAAGTTCACGCGACCAATCCGTATTCGGGCACAATTCCGTCAGCCCGACCAGACCGGAGACCGGGAGTTTTCCAAGCACCCTGATCTGGTCATGAAATCCCTCGCTGGTGACAAGCGCCTGGCCCGTTGCATCCAGGATCGCACATATAGCAGGGCTGTTTGCAATAACGTGCGATTGCAGTTCGGATACACCTCCGGCACTGAAATTTTCAATCGGCGCAGTCCGATTCAACGGCTCATCCAATCTATTCGAGGGCGTATGTGAACCTATGCCAATCGCTCAGGTTTCCCTCATGTATGTTGCCACTGTGACAGGTCATCGGCACCATGACAATTGTCATTCCACCGCTTGTGACCGGTTCACCCAGCGAGCATGAGAGACTCCACACGCCTCATATCGAGGTTTTTCAAATCGTTACAATACCAAGGCACCCCACGCGGAGGTGAACATTAAAACCACCTAGGATTGTTTAATATAGCATAAACACGCGCCGGTCTAGACGTCGAGTTCCTCGACGAATTTGGCGTTCTCTTGGATGTATTGAAAGCGCAACTCGGGCTTTTTACCCATCAGCCTCTCGACCAGGTCCCCGGTTTCACCCGGTTCATCTTCATCAATGGTCACACGGATCAATGTCCGGGTTTTCGGGTCCATCGTGGTTTCCTTAAGGTCTTTGGCGTCCATTTCACCCAGCCCCTTAAAGCGCTGCACGTCAATTTTTCCTTTTCCACCCAGACCCTTGGTCAGAAGCGCCTCTTTCTCGGCATCGGTCAGAACATATTCACGGCGCGCGCCCTGCGTCAGACGATACAGCGGCGGGCAGGCCAGATACAGATGCCCCTGATCAATCAAGGGGCGCATCTGCGTGAAGAAGAACGTCATCAGCAAAGATGCGATATGCGCCCCGTCCACATCCGCATCGGTCATGATGATAATCTTGTCATATCGCAGGTCATCAAGGTTAAATTTTGTCCCCAGACCCACGCCCATTGCCTCGCAGAGATCGCGAATCTCAGCGTTTGATGTCAGCTTGTTCGAAGCCGCGCCCAATACGTTGAGGATCTTACCCTTAAGCGGCAAAAGCGCCTGGGTTTCGCGATTGCGCGCGCCCTTGCCGGACCCGCCGGCCGAATCCCCCTCGACGATGAACAGCTCGGTCCCTTCGCGGTTCTTGGCGGTACAGTCCGTCAGTTTCCCGGGCAAACGCAGCTTTTTCGTCGCGGATTTCCGCGCGGTTTCCTTTTCCTGGCGACGGCGAAGGCGCTCTTCGGCCCGCAAAACGAGAAAGTCCAGGATCGCGCCAGCGGATTTCGTATCCGCTGCCAACCAGTTATCAAAGTGGTCGCGAACCGAATTTTCGACCAGCCGCTGCGCTTCGGTTGTGGCCAGCCGGTCTTTGGTTTGGCCGACGAACTCAGGCTCACGGATGAAACACGACACCAGGGCACAGCCGCCGGTGATCAGATCGTCGCGTGTGATCTGAGCGGCCTTTTTGTTGCTGACCAGATCGCCATAGGCCCGGACGCCTTTGAGAATCGCAGCCCAAAAACCCGCCTCATGGGTTCCGCCCTCAGGCGTTGGGACGGTGTTACAGTAGGACTGGATGAACCCATCGCGCGACGGCGTCCAGTTGATCGCCCATTCGACCTTTCCCGGTGTTCCGAACTTCTCTTTGAAATCGACCACGCCAGAAAAGGGTTTTTCCGAATAGGTGGTCGAACTGCCAAGCGTTTCGGTCAGATAGTCGGCCAAGCCGCCGGGAAACTGGAACACGGCTTCGGTCGGCGTTTCCTTATCGTCGACTTCCGATTTCCACCGGATTTCAACCCCCGCGAACAGATAGGCCTTGGACCGCACCATCTTAAGCAGCCGCGCGGGCTTGAACCGATGAGAGCCAAAGATTTCAGCATCCGGGTGGAAGGTGACCGTCGTGCCGCGCCGGTTGGGGGCGGCGCCGATTTTCTCAAGCCCGGTCAGCGGAACCCCCTTGGAAAAGCGAATCTCATGCAGCTCTTTGTTCTTGGCGACTTGCACGACCAGACTGTCGGTCAGCGCATTCACAACGGTTGCGCCCACCCCGTGCAGCCCCCCCGATGTCTCATAGGCGTCGCCGTTGAATTTGCCGCCTGCGTGCAGTTCGGTAAAGATCATCTCAAGCGCGGATTTGCTGGGGTCATCCGGGTGCGGATCAATCGGAATACCGCGCCCATTGTCGCGCACGGTCAGCGAATAATCCGCGTGCAATTCGACCTCAATCCGGCTGGCATGGCCCGCGACGGCTTCGTCCATCGAGTTATCGAGAATCTCGGCCGCCATATGGTGCAGCGCACGTTCATCCGTGCCACCAATATACATGCCGGGGCGCATGCGCACCGCTTCCATCCCCTTGAGCACCTTGATCGACGAGGCGTTGTACTTGCTGTCTTCCTGCGGTGTCAAAAGATCGTCGGCCATGGGTGTGCTCGGATTGTTATCGTTGGTTGGGCCACAGTATGGCAGGTCGCGCCCCGGGGTGAAAGGCCCGGTTTATTTTGCCACGATGCGGTTGACGTGCCCCATCTTGCGGCCAGCTTTGACCTGCGCTTTGCCATAGAGATGCAGGGCGCAAAGGGGGTCAGCCGACAGTTCCGGCACGCGGTCCATATCCTCGCCGATCAGGTTTTCCATCACCACGTCCGAGTGCCGCTTGCCATCGCCCAAGGGCCAGCCCGCGACAGCGCGGATATGCTGTTCGAACTGATCTATGGCACAGCCGTTCTGGGTCCAGTGACCGGAATTGTGCACGCGCGGGGCGATTTCATTCACGATCAACCCCCGAGGTGTGACAAAGAACTCAACCCCCATGACACCGACATACTCAAGCGCGTTCAGGATCTTGCCCGCGGCAAGGATCGCATCGGTCAGATGCCGTTGTGGCAGCGCTGCGGGGATGGTCGTTGTGTCAAGGATGCCGTTCTTATGCACGTTCTGGCCGGGGTCAAACGCCGCGACCTGCCCGTCTTGCGCACGCGCGGCGATCACCGAAATCTCCATCGAGAAATCGACAAACCCCTCAAGAACGGCGGGGGCCCCGGCCATATCGGCCAGCGCCTGATCCGCATCCTCGGGCGACATGATCCGCGCCTGGCCTTTCCCGTCGTACCCAAACCGGCGGGTTTTCAGGATCGAAGGCGTGCCGATGGTCTCAAGCGCGGTGCTCAGGCTGGCGGCATCGGGAATATCGGCAAAAGGTGCAGTCGTCAGACCCAGATCCTGCAACCACGACTTTTCGGTCAGCCGATCCTGCGAGACCCGCAGCGCTTCGCGCGACGGAAAAATCGGGCGGATTTGTTCAAGCGTGTCCAGCGCTTCGGTCGGGATGTTTTCGAACTCATAGGTGATGACATCAACCGCATCCGCAAAGGCCCGCAGCGCATCAAGATCGTCATAGCCCGCGGTGGTCACCGCATGGGCCACATCACCGGCGGGCGGGTTTGCCCCGGGCTCATAAATGTGGGTTTTGAACCCAAGGCGGCTGGCGGCAACAGACAGCATACGGCCAAGTTGGCCACCGCCCAGAATACCGATGGTCGATCCTGTGGGAAGCTGTTGGGTCATGTCAAATCCTCAGTCGCGAATGGGTTCGTCAGCAATGGACGCAGACAGCGCGTCACGCCAGTCCTCAAGCCGTTGCGCCAGATCCGGATCGTGCAGCGCAAGAATGCCCGTAGCCATCAGACCGGCGTTCTTGGCCCCGGCGGCCCCAATCGCCATGGTCGCCACGGGAAACCCCCGCGGCATCTGAAGGATCGAATACAGGCTGTCGACCCCATTCAAAGCGCGGGTTTGAACCGGCACGCCAATCACGGGCACACGGGTTTTCGACGCCATCATTCCGGGCAAATGTGCCGCCCCGCCAGCGCCCGCAATGATCACCTGCAGGCCACGGTCCACGGCACTCTTGCCGTAATCCCAAAGCCGGTCCGGGGTGCGGTGCGCCGAGACAATCTTGACCTCGTGGTCAACACCCAGTTCGTTCAGAACATCTGAGGCTTCTTGCATGGTGGGCCAGTCTGATTGGCTGCCCATGATGATTCCAACTTTCACGGCGCTCATGGTATTTCCCCTTGGTCATCGGAGCGCGCACTATAGCCGGATCGCCAACGGGGGCAATGCGACAGCGCGGCGTTCAGGCGATGATATCGGGGGTCAGGCGATCTTCGATAATCGCGATCTTGTCCTTGAGCGCCAGTTTCTTCTTTTTCAGCCGCTGAAGCGTCAGCTGATCAAAGGTGCCCGTATCCTGCAACGCCTTGATGGCGTCGTCCAGGTCGCGGTGTTCCTGACGAAACACTTCCAATTCCACCTTGAGAACGTCGTCGGTTTTCATCGACAGATCAGTGGGGGCGTTCATGGCTCAGAAATCCTTCGATTGGCTGCAATTTTAATATAGCGTTTCCCGTGGCTTGCGCAAAGCCCCTTGCGCA
The DNA here is from genome assembly GCA_025210345.1 of Pelagimonas sp. Lineage (GTDB taxonomy): Bacteria > Pseudomonadota > Alphaproteobacteria > Rhodobacterales > Rhodobacteraceae > JAOARQ01. The sequence continues at coordinate 35,092 of JAOARX010000005.1, forward strand.
AAGACCGTGAGCTTCCCATATTTGAAACAGATCCGGTTGCCAAAAAGGGACCGGGCTGGACGGTCGCTTATCAAAAGGACGTGTCGATGACCAAACTGACCTTGGGGTCCTATCCCCACATGCTGGGGTTCGAACAGCTGGAACGTCTGCTTGAGCGGACAGCGAAATCCAGCGAAGGATACCCCCCTTTCAATATCGAACAAACCTCGGATTGTGCCTACCGGATTACGCTTGCGGTTGCGGGCTTTTCCGAAAGCGATCTGTCGATCACGGTCGAGGACCGTCAGCTGATGATCCGCGGGCGCCAAAGCGATGACGGTGGCGAACGTATTTTCCTTCACCGGGGGATTGCCTCGCGGCAGTTTCAGCGCAGTTTCGTGCTGGCCGACGGGGTCGAAGTGGGCGAGGCACAGATGGAAAACGGGCTGCTGCATGTGGACCTGACCCTAAGCCGCCCGGAAACCGTTGTACAAACCATCAAGATCAGAAAGGGCTGAACAGATGAACACCAAGTATGATTTTTCCAAGGCGATGAATGACGAGGCCCGTGTGGTCTATGTGCGCGCAGTCGCGGTGGCGGATCTGCCCGAAGACGTGCAGAATCAGATCGAAGGCAACGAAACGCTCTATGCGGTGCATCGCGCCGATGGTGAGCGGCTTGCGCTGGTCAAGGATCGCAGCCTTGCCTTTACGCTGGCCCGGCAAAACGATTTCGCACCTGTGACCGTGCACTGATCGTGTTTGGGGCGGGTTTATGCCCGCCCTGGAAATATCTGAGACATCGAGCGGCTGAATTCAGACCAGCTCATGGTTGCTTTGTTCCCGGCATATCCCTGATAATACGACTTGCCATTTTTCAGCGGCAGGCCCGCCCAGATTTTCGCAAGATTGCGCATGAAGGTCGTGCGCCCGATCTCGCGCTTGCGAAAGGCCTCTAGCCCCGCTTCGCGCAGCAATTGGTGGGCCAGCTGATCCTGTATCATTGGCGAAAAGCGGCTGTTGGTGGGCAGACCTTGATTGCGCACCAGCCGGCGCAGGGTCTTGGGAATGAACTGATAGCGACCAATGGCATGCGGTTGCCCCGGCGTGTCGCTGAACCATTTATAGATCTCATTGATGGTCATCTCAGAGGGCGCGCGCGGTGGCTTGATCCGAGCCCCGTGATGCACCGCGTTATATCCTTTGGATCCTGCTTCGGCGCGCGCGATCAGGGACAGGACCGCGTCCACATCCCGTCCCAGACCAGATGGCGCCAAACGCGACAGATTGCGGCCGCGCTTGCCCCCCTTGGGGCGATCGGGAGGAGGTGCCAAAAGGCTATTACCCGAAGTTCCGGCAAAGAGACTGGCGGATTGATGACCGTCGGCAACATCCCCCGAGGGACGCGATATCAGTGGTCGTGCAGAGGTCAGCAGCGGCGCAGTCGCGCCAGAAAACAGCGACCCGGCCGATCCTGGCCCGGCGACGACAGTGCCCAACAGGGCCAGACATACCAAAAGCATCCGTTTCACGGACAATCACCCCTTCTGAAGCAGCAAGGGAAAACTGGGGCAATTTGGTTGAGATTCGCTTGAAATCCAACGCAACTTCCCGGTTCCGACGAAATACGCGCCTGACTTTTGTTTCAAATTTTCATGAGCACAAAACAAAAAGCCCGGCAGGATCATCCCACCGGGCTTTTTATGAATATTGGCCTACGCTTAGGACGCAGCGATCAGACCCATGCTCTCCAGCTTGAGAATGACCTGATGCGCGCAGTTGTCCACTTCGACGTTCTCGGTTTCAACCGAAAGCTCGGGGTTCACAGGCACGTCATAGGGGTCCGAAATACCGGTGAACTCTTTGATCTTGCCTTCGCGTGCCAGTTTGTACAGGCCCTTGCGGTCACGACGTTCGCATTCTTCGATGGTGGTGGCGACGTGCACTTCGACAAAGGCGCCGAACTGTTCGACATCTTCGCGCACCGCACGGCGGGTGGTCGCATAGGGGGCGATGGGCGCGCAGATGGCGATGCCGCCGTTCTTGGTGATTTCCGACGCGACATAGCCGATGCGGCGGATGTTCAGGTCGCGGTGCTCTTTCGAGAACCCCAATTCCGACGACAGGTTTTTGCGCACGATGTCGCCATCCAGCAAGGTCACGGGACGACCGCCCATTTCCATCAGCTTGACCATCAACGCGTTGGCGATGGTCGACTTGCCCGAGCCCGAGAACCCGGTGAAGAAGACGGTAAAGCCCTGCTTGGAGCGCGGCGGCTTGGTCTTGCGCAGCTCTTTCACCACTTCGGGGAACGAGAACCATTCGGGAATTTCCAGACCTTCGGCCAGACGGCGACGCAGCTCGGTGCCCGAGATGTTCAGGATGGTGACGTCGTCTTTGTCCTTGATCTCATCCATGGGCTCGTATTGCGCGCGTTCCTGCACCCAAACCATGTGTTTGAAGTCGACCATTTCGACACCGATTTCGGCTTCGTGCTGGCGGAACAGATCCTGCGCGTCATAGGGGCCATAGAAATCTTCACCGGCCGAGTTCTTGCCGGGGCCCGCATGGTCGCGGCCAACGATAAAGTGGGTGCAGCCGTGGTTGGCGCGGATCAGGCCGTGCCAAACCGCTTCGCGCGGGCCCGCCATACGCATGGCAAGGTTCAACAGCGACATGGTGGTGGTCGATGCCGGGTACTTGTCCAGCACGGCCTCGTAGCAACGCACGCGGGTAAAGTGATCCACGTCACCCGGTTTGGTCATGCCAACCACAGGGTGGATCAGCAGGTTGGCCTGGGCCTCTTTCGCGGCGCGGAAGGTCAGTTCCTGGTGGGCGCGGTGCAGCGGGTTGCGGGTCTGGAAGGCCACAACTTTGCGCCAGCCCAGCTTGCGGAAATAGGCGCGCAGCTCGTTCGGGGTGTCGCGGCGCGCACGGAAATCATAGTGCACGGGCTGCTGGATGCCGGTGATCGGACCACCCAGATAAATCTTGCCAGCCTGGTTGTGCAGATAGTTCACGGCGGGGTGCGCATCGTCATCGGCGCCAAAGACCTTTTCCGCTTCGTTCGCCTTGTTCGGCTCCCAACGGTCGGTCACGGTCATGGTGGCCAGGATCACACCCTCTTGGTCGCGCAGGGCGATGTCCTGACCAATCTCAAGCGAATTCGCGAATTCTTCGGACACGTCCAGCGTGATCGGCATCGGCCAAAGCGCGCCATCCGCCAGACGCATGTTTTCGACAACGCCGTTGTAATCTTCTTCCGACAAGAACCCCTTGAGCGGGTTAAAGCCACCGTTCATCAGCAGCTCAAGATCACAGATCTGGCGCGGCGTCAGATCGTGCGATGTGAGGTCAGCGGCTTCGACCTTGAGCTTTTGGGCGCTTTCGTAAGAAACATACAACTCGGGAATAGGAGCGAGGTTATTCTGCATTGTCATAATCCAGTCGTGATAATCCCGGGCGGCCCGGGTTGATGATTTTCCTTGGCCTCTATCCCCCTGCCCCCTGCAAATCAAGGACGCCCGGATGGCTTTTCGGGTGATGATGCCGAAATGCCGCTTTGCAGCATTTGCATGACGCCGCCGAATTTCTGCAATCCCTTGGCAATCAAGACCTTTCTCCCAGACGGAGAACCCGGCGCGGGAAGGCACTTTGCGAATTCCCGCTGATGCAGGGGTTTGGTTCTTATCTTATGACGCCGCCACAAAGCGCGTTGCAACTTCGCCGCTCATCCATGCCACCTGACCGCCGGAAATTGTCGCAACAATCCGTCGGGTTTCAGGCTGCATGACGATCAGATCGGCGCGCAGTCCCGCCTCAAGACGGCCACGATCCTCAAGTCCAAGCATCCGTGCCGGTCCATCGGACAGCATCCGCCACGCGGCCATTTCGTCACAAAGCTCTTTTTCCACGCAGCGCCACGCGGCACGGGCCGGTGACGGATAGTGGTAGTCCGACGCCAGCGCATCACACAGACCTTCGGCAATCACCCGTTGCGCTGAAACATTCCCAGCATGGCTGGCGCCGCGCACCACATTCGGGGCCCCAAGAATGACCCAATCGCCCGCATCCTTGGCCGCCTGGGCCGCCTCCAGCGTTTCGGGAAACTCCGAGATCCGCGCGCCCCGCGCGCGCCACTGCGCCCGGTCATCAGCGGTGTGGTCATCATGGCTGCCCATGCGCACCCCACGTTCGGCCAACCGCGCACAAAAGCCATCCATGGCGGCGGGCACCTGATCCGTCTGCGCATGCAGCCGTTGCATCAATTCCAGATGGGCTTCGGGGGAACGACCGGATTTCAGCGCCTGCCCCGTCAGGCGCGAAGGTTTGCGCCCCTGGGCCAGGCGATCATGCGGCAGGTGGTCGTTGAACACCACGTAACCGATGTTCCAACGGTCAACCGCAGCCTCGGCGGCCTCCAGTTCTTCCAGAAAATGGGTTTCAAACCGAAGTTGCAGGTGCAGATCCAGCGGCACCGTCGGCGCCACCGTGTGGACGCTGGCAAAGACCTTTTCCGCGAAATCCAAACCCCGCATCCCGCCTTCCCAACTGCAAAACTGCGCCAGGATCGCGGTGGTGATCCCATTTGCGGCCAGTTCGGCGGCCACCGCCACGATCCCGTTATCGCGTTCGCGCAGCGCGCCCCGGCGGGGGGCCATGTGGCGTTCGAACCCGTCCCCATGCGGGTCAATGATGCCGGGCAGCACGTCGAAACCGCTTAGATCCACCCTGCGTCCCGTGGTGCAGTCGGTCAGATGCCCGTCGACCATCCCAAGGGGCGCATCGCTCCACCCTTCGGGCCGCATCACGCGCGCGCCCTGCAATGTCACATTCAGCATGTCAGTCTCAGTTCAGTTGTTCGGGCAGATCCCCACACGGCAGGCCAACGCCATAAGATCAAAGCGCTCGGTCCAGTCGCCATGCGGGTCAAACGCCCCCTCTTCCAGAAACAGCGTGGTTTGCACCATCACTTTGGGGGACTGCATGATGAAAGTATGCGTCACTGGCAAGGTCAGATGTGCGCTCATCCCGCGAACTTTGGTCGCCTCAACCGACACTTTGCCATCGTCGATGCCGGGCACGATCGAGGAAAAATAGGGGCTGATCGTGGCGCTTCCGGCGATCACACCCAGGGGGAAATCCACCGGAGGCAGGGCTTTGGGCAGATCGCTGCCGCCGGTCCCCAGTTGCAAACCAGCGGGTCCGTTGATCCATTCGAAAACCTCCAGCGCCCCCAGTTCGTCCACCAGTTCGCTGCCCTGGTTGGGCGGCGCAAGCATGACCACGCGCCCCAGGTTTTCGGGCCGATTCCGCCCCAGCCAGACCCGCAGCAGGATGCCCCCCATGGAATGGGTCACGAAATGCACGCGGCGCCCGGCACATTCGGACACCGCCTGTGGGATGGTCTGCTCGGCCAGGACCTGAACGCGGTCCTCGGTCGAGGGATAGCCCGGCGCAAGCGCGTGATAGCCACGCGCCGCAAAGTATTCCTGCATCAAGGCAAAGGAATGTCGTGTGCGCGCCAATCCGTGCAGAAAGATCACACAGTCGCCGGGCCGCGCGAACGCATCGTCCACGTCCGCTTCGTTCAGGGCAAACCCGGGCGTACCGAGTACAATCAGAATAAGAGCAAAAACACGGGTCATACGATTTGGATAAGCGGTTCGCGCGCCCATTCAAGGCGCTTGATATCTGACGTAAGGTTAAACGCCATTTCTTGCCTATCGCTTAACCAACGACAGCCCGACCCCACCCAGCACCAGAAGGCTGGCGACCGCGAATTGGACGGTCAGGGCTTCGCCAAGGAACACGGCGCCGCCCGCCATCGCGATGATCGGCACCGTCAACTGCGCAACCGACGCCACGCTACCCGCAAGCCTTGGCAGCACAGCGTACCAAAGCGCATAACCAAGGCCCGAGGTCACCGCTCCGGACACCACAGCCAAAAGAACCCCGTTTGGAGGAAACTTGGCGGGCGCAAATGCGGGTGCAGCCAGCGCAAACAGCAGACCGATGGGCGCGACCAGTGAAAAATTCACGGCCGTCGACAGCAGGGGGTCTTTGGACTGTCGCCCTTTCAGTGAATAAATCCCCCAACCGATTCCCGCCACGATCATAAGCAGGCTGGCGCTCAGGTTGACCGATTGCGCTGCGGCATCTGATCCGGGCGCCAGAACATAGACCAGCCCGCCAAAGGCGATCCCGGTTCCAATCCAGCGCAGCATCGGGGGCCGTTCACCACCCAGCAGGCTTCCGCTGAACATCGTGACCTGCACCATCCCGAACAGAATCAGCGCCCCCAAACCGGATTCGAGCCGCACATAGGCCAGCGAAAACCCAAAGATATAAAGAAACAGCCCCAGCAAAGACGCCAGCCGCAGTTCCGAACGCCAGTGGCCCACATTTCCTAGTGCCGCAACCAGCACCAAAAGCACCAGCGCCCCGGACCATAGGCGGATCACGCCAAACCAGACGGCATCCAGCCCAGCGTCATATATGCCTGCGCGGGTCAGGACCGAGTTGGCGGCAAACGCCATCATCGTCAGTGAGGTCAAAAGAAAGATGCGCATAGGGTCGTTGTACTCTTCGGGGCGGCAAAAGGCTATTCTATGCGTTTCACGGGATACCGTGCGCCGGTTTGATCGATCAGGACCAGCCTCCCGGCGTTTTCAACAAAGAGATCACAGCGCGATTGCCCGGTGATGAACTCAGCACAGACCAGGCCTGCGGGTGTCACCGTCCAATAGCCCCCGGTGCTTTCGGCGGTGTCCCCATCGAAGGTATAGCTATAGCGCCCATCGTCATAATATCGCGACCGCCCGTTGTCGTAATAGATCAGGTCACGCCCGGACAGGCGCTTTTCCAGGGCGTCGGGGGCGATCCGCACGTCACCTGCGCGCATGGGGTAATCCTGCGCAAACAGCACCGTGGGCAGCAGCAAAAGTGAAATCAGGTGTCTCATACCCCATGACTATCAGTGATTGCGGTCAATTGCGCATCACGATCACGCCACCAGGGTTTCGGCCTTTTTCAGATCGACCGAAACCAGTTGGCTGACCCCTTGTTCCTGCATGGTCACACCAAACAGACGATCCATGCGCGCCATGGTCACCGCGTGGTGGGTGATGATCAGAAACCGGGTGTCGGTGCGGCGGCACATCTCGTCAAGCATATCGCAAAACCGGGTCACGTTCGCATCGTCCAGGGGGGCGTCGACCTCGTCCAAGACACAGATCGGTGAGGGGTTCGCAAGAAAGACGGCAAAGATCAGCGCCAGACAGGTCAAAGTTTGTTCGCCACCGGACATAAGCGACAGGGTCGACAGCTTTTTGCCCGGCGGCTGGCACATGATTTCGATCCCGGCGTCCAGCGGATCGTCGCTTTCGACCATGACCAGATTGGCTTCGCCTCCGCCGAACAGATGGGTGAAAAGGATCTTGAAATTGTCGTTGACCTGTTCAAACGCCGTCAAAAGACGTTCGCGGCCCTCGCGGTTCAGGCTGAAGATCCCGTTGCGCAGGGTCTTGATCGCCTCTTCGAGATCAAGCTTTTCCGCCCTCAGCTCATCATGTTCGGTCTGAACTTCGCGGGCGTCCTCTTCAGCACGCAGATTGACCGCACCCAGCGCGTCCCGCTGGCGTTTCAGACGGCTCACATCCTGTTCGATCTGCTCAGAGGCGGGCATGTCCTCGGGCTGCATATCGAGTTTTTCAAGCAGGGCCTCGGGCTGGGTTTCCAGCTCTTCTTCGATCCGCGCCACCGCGGTGGCCACGGTTTCGCGGGCCGCTTCGGCGCGCGCCATACCACCGGCGCGATTTTCGCGCGCTTCCCCTGCCAGTCGCTCGGCTTCGCGCTCAGAGGTGATCGCATCGCGCAAAACACCCTCTGCCGCGGCCAGGGCATCCTGGGCTTCGGTGCGGCGCAGGTTCGCATCCTGAATGGCCTCGCCAAGTTCCTCGCGCTTGTCGGACAGCTCTTCGGGCACGGTCGAAGCGTCATCAAGCTCTTCGATGGTTGCCTGTTTGCGCTCGGCCAGATCCTGCGCGTGGCGTTCGGCGGTTTCCAAACGGTGGCGCCAACCGGACAATTCTTTGGTGACCTGCTGCGCGCGACCCTTGCGGGCCTCTCCTTCGCGACGGATTTCATCATGTTGTGAGCGCTTGGCCATCATGGTCATCCGCGCGGCCTCAACCGTCATCTTGAGGTCTTCGGCCCTCCCCCGCGCCTCGTCAAGATCGTCGAGCTCTTCGACCACCTGTTGCGCGTCCAGCAACTGGCCGCGGGCGACGCCGGCTTCATCTTCGTAGCGTTTGACCGCCAAGCTGGTGCTTTCGACCTTACCCTCGGCCAAAGACAGCTCGGCCTGCGCGCGTGACAGATCGCGGGTGGCTTTGGTCAACGCCTGATCCGCTTCGCGGCGGGCCTCGCGCGCGCGTTTGTCTGCCTCGGTCAGATCGGCTAGGCGCGACACCAGCGCGTCATGCGCCGCGCGTGTCCCGTCAAGGCGCGCGGTCGATGAGGCCATTTCCTGTTTGAGCCCCTCAAGACGGTTGAGCTGCTCCAGCCGCATCGCCGCCGCCGAGGGTTGATCTTCGGCCCAGGCACGATAGCCGTCCCAGCGCCAAAGGTCGCCCTCAAGACTGACAAGACGCTGACCGGGCTTCAACAGCGGTTGCAGGCGTGACCCGTCATCCGACCCCACAAGCCCGATCTGCGACATACGCCGTTCCAGAACCTCGGGCACGGAGACATGTTGCGTCAGCGCGGTCACCCCATCAGGAAGCGGCTGATCGGTTTCATAAGCGGGCAGCACCGCCCATCCGGTTGGGCCATCGCCCTCCACCTCGGGGGCGCGAAGGTCATCGGCCAAAGCGGCGCCAAGCGCCTTTTCAAAGCCCTGCTCAACCTGCAAACGATCCAGAATCTGACCGCCTTCGGCGGCGTCGCGATCCAACAGGCGCGCAAGGGCTGTCACCTCTGCGCTTAAGGCGCTCATCTCGCCTTCGGCCTCGGACCGTTCGGCACGGGCCTCTGCCTCGCGCGATTGGGTGTCGGCGCGCTGGGTTTCGGCCTCGGCCAGAACCGCTTCGGCGCGTTCGGACATGTCCTGCGCCGCATCATGGCGGTCTTCGGCCTCTTCGACCTGTTCGCGCTGCGCCTCAAGGGCCTCGGCGGCGCCTTCAACCATATCCCGCGCCTTGGCGGCCTCGGCCTCGGTGCGATCCACCGTGCGCAGACAGTCCCCCAAAAAGCGCTGTGCGGATTGGTGGCGTGCGGACAGGCGCGCGACATCTTCGGTGATCTGGGACAGGTCGGCCTCGCGTTCCTGCAAAATCGCGGCAGCATCCGACGCGGCCTCATGGGCCTCTTCCAGACGTTCGTCCTGGCCGTCGGCCGCCTTGGCCAATTCGCGCGCTTCCCATTCCAGCTGTTCAATGGATTGCCCGGCATCCCGGTTCAACCCGGCCTCGCGTTCAATATCGCGGGTGAGCTGTTCGATGCGGTTGGCGAGGGTCTTGATCCGCTCTTGTGCCTGACGCTCCTGATCGGACAGGGAATCGCGCTGCACCGTCAACCGCTGCAAAATCGCCGCCGCGATGGCCTCTTCTTCGCGCAGGGGGGGAAGGGCCTCTTCGTGTTCGGTGCGCGCTTTTGCGGCTTCGCGGGACAGACCTTCGGCGCGGGCGGCCTGTGTCGTCATATCGCGCAAGATCCCCTCGGCGGCCAACCGGGCTTCATCCGCTTCTTTCCAGCGACGGTACAGCAACATGCCCTCGGATTTGCGCAGATCTTCCCCAATTGCGCGATAGCGCGCGGCCTGGCGCGCCTGCCGTGCAAGCTGCCCCAATTGCGCCGCCAGCTGCTCTAACACGTCATCAACGCGCAACAGGTTGGATTCAGCGTTCTTAAGCTTAAGCTCGGCTTCGTGGCGGCGTTGGTACAGGCCACCGATCCCCGCAGCATCCTCAAGGATCTTGCGGCGGGCCTTGGGCTTGGCGTTGATCAGTTCAGCGATCTGTCCCTGACGCACCAGCGCGGGCGACGTGGCCCCCGTCGCAGCATCCGCAAACAGCATCTGGATATCGCGCGCCCGGGTATCTTTGGAATTGACCTTATAGGCAGAGCCCACATCCCGGGTGATGCGGCGGGTGATCTCAAGCGCGTCGCTGTCGTTAAACGCAACCGGCGCCAGCCGATCCGCATTGTCGATTGTCAAAGCGACTTCGGCAAAGTTGCGGGCGGGCCGCGTTGCGGCGCCGGCAAAGATCACATCTTCCATGCCGCCACCGCGCATGGCCTTGGCGCGGGTTTCGCCCATGACCCAGCGGAGCGCTTCGAGAAGGTTGGATTTGCCACAACCATTCGGCCCGACGACCCCGGTCAGACCATTCGCAATCAAAAGCTCTGTCGGATCGACAAAGCTTTTGAAGCCCGTGAGTCTGAGTTTGGTGAATCGCAAATGCCGAACCTTCTGAGATACCTGACGTTAAACCATGCGGAGAACCCAGGCCCAAGTCAACGCCATCTATCGCGTATTTGGATGACCCGCCGCAGTTGTCCACAAGATATTGCGATTTTCGTTTGGTCTCATGTCGGATGACTAGGGCCTTTACATTCCATGTTTAGAATGTATATTACATTCCAGAATGAGAATATTAATCAGGAGGCCGTCATGGCGAACCTAACTCAACGTCCGGCGGATTCGTATAATCCGCTCTACTTCCTCGCTTCGCTTGGGGCGGGTGGCCTGTCGGTCAGCTTCTTTATGTATCTGATGTTCTGGGTTCCCCACCCCAACCAACCGGTACCGATCTTCGAAGACATACTGAGCGCCTTCAACACCGGTTCAGCACCCATGCAGGCGGCGATTGCGATCGCAGTGGTTGGCATCGCGATCTTTTCGTTCCTGAACCTCAAACTGCTGTTTTGGAACCTCAGCCAATTCTCGGCCTTCAAAAAAAACGACGCCTATGAAAAGCTCAAAAACTCGAACGGCGAAACCACGATCCTTGCCATGCCGCTGGCCATGGCCATGAGTGTGAACGGCATGTTCATCGTTGGGTTGGTTTTCGTGCCGGGTCTTTGGAGCGTGGTTGAATATCTCTTTCCGTTGGCATTGGTGGCCTTTGCCCTAATCGCATGGATGGCCTTTCGCCTGATTGGTGACTTTCTGGGGCGCGTTCTGTCGAAAGGCGGCGTGTTTGATGTCACCGCGAACAATTCGTTTGCGCAGATGATGCCCGCCTTTGCCGTGTCGATGAGCGCTGTTGGTTTTGCCGCACCTGCCGCGATGTCGACCAACCCGACAACCGTTGCGATCAGCCTTGTGATTTCGACCATGCTGGGCGTTGTCGCGATCCTCTACACGATCCTTGCGGCGACCGCAGCCATAAGTTCAATGTTGCAGCACGGCACCGCCCGCGAAGCAGGCCCGACCCTGACCGTGATCGTACCGATCGTGACTGTTCTGGGCATCATGTTCCTGCGTCAGAACCACGGTATGCACACCACCTTTGACGTGCATGGCGCACCGGGCGAAACCATGGTGTTCCTTGCCCGAATGCTGGCGATCCAGGTGGCCTTTCTTGCGCTGGGGTTTGTTGTGATGCGCGCGCAGGGGTATTTCAACGACTATGTCATGGGCACGAAAACCTCGCCCGGGTCTTATTCGCTGGTCTGCCCCTTTGTCGCGCTGTCGGTGATGACCCACTTCTTTGTCAACAAAGGTCTGGTTGCCTCGGGTGTGTTTGAAAAGTTCTCAACCGGCTATATCGCCACCAGCGCCATCGCCATCGTGTTCCAGGTCATCGCCATCGCATTGGTGGTTCGCCTGAACAAACAACACTTTGCCAAATCCAGCGCGGTCGCGGTTCCCGCAGAATAACCCCCACCCATACCGCAAAAGAAAGGCCGGGCATCGCGTCCCGGCCTTTTGTTTTAAAAGTTGATCTCAATTCCCGGAAGCTCAAGCGTCTTGATCAGTTCGCGCAGCTCCTGGCGGGCCGCCACATTCGAGATGTTCAGCTGCTTGACGCCCGTATCGCGAAGATCAAGCAAGGTCAGACCACGCGGAAACAGCTCTCGAAAGATCACACGCTCGGAAAAGCCCGGCGACACGCGAAATCCGATCCGCTTGGCCAGTTTTACAATCGCCTTCTCAAGTTTGAGCTTGTTGACCATCTGCTGCGCCCCCAGACGATTGCGCAAAACAACCCAGTCGATGGGGGGCAACCCTGCCTGCGCCCGCATTTGGCGCGCGTTCCAGACCATTTCGGAATAGACCGACGGGCCCAGGATCTTTTCACCATCGGTGTCCACATGTGCCAACAGGTCGAAATCGACAAAGCTGTCGTTCATGGGGGTAATCAACGTATCCGCCAGCGTATGCGCCACCTGCGCCAGGCGGGTGTGCGATCCGGGGCAATCAATGACGATAAAATCTGATCGCTGCTCAAGCTCGGCCACGGCCATCGCCAACCGGCGGTCATTGGCGTTTTCCCCGCTGGCCAGCGTCGCCGGATCGACGTCGGGCAAGGCTAGATACTCTGGCGTCGGCAATTCAAGCCCAGCATCTTTCAAAAACTTGACGCGGTTTTCCAGATAGCGTGCAACGGTCTTCTGCCGCAAATCGAGATCCAGCACGCCCACATGTTTGCCCATACGCGCCAGCGCAGTGGCAACATGCATCGACACGGTCGATTTTCCGGCCCCACCTTTTTCGTTCCCGACGATGATAATATGCGCCACGATCCTAAACCCTTGCAATATGTTGCGCCGCGCTGGACGCCCTTAAGGCGATCAACAGTATACGCAGCAAAGGGTCAAGAAGATATGAGTGGATAACTTGGGCCATGGTGCCCTGGCCCGAAACGACAAAACCCGGCCACTGGGGACCGGGTTTCGTAAGACTTGTTTTGCTAAGCTTAGTGCAGCTTGGCGCCCACTTCGGCAATTGCGTCGTCGATCAGCTTGGCTGCATTGGCAGCGGTGGTCTGCTCGGCGACAACGTCCTGAGCGGCGCTAATCGCAAGAGAGGCAGCAGCATCGCGCACCTCTTTCACGGCTGACGCCTCGGCCGAAGCGATCTGCGATTCCGCAGCCGCCAGACGGCGCTCAACCGATTGCTTCATGTCTGCCTTTGCCTGTTCAGCGGCCAGCTTGGCCTCTTCTTGGGCGTGGGCAACAATGCGCTCGGCTTGTTCTTGGACTTCGCGCTGCTTGCGCTCATAGCCCGCCAAAAGCGTCTGGGCTTCTTCACGCAGGGCGCGTGCTTCGTCCAGTTCGTTCTGGATGCCTTCGGCGCGCTTATCCAGCAGGCCGCCCAGCATTCCGGGCACTTTGAAGTAGAACAGCACCGCGATGAAGAGCAAGAAGCCCAACAGCACTACAAAGTCTGTGTTCCCCAGCGAGAAGAACGGTCCAGACGCGGCATATGCCGGGCTGGCCATCAGGGCTGCGGCGGCGGGAAGGATCAGTTTACGCATGGCGTTATCCTTTCATCCGGTTTGCAACGGCTGAGGTGATCTTGGCGTCATCCGCCTTGCCACCCAGTGCCGCCACGATGGCCGCTGCCGTGTCTTTCGCCACGGTTTCGACATTCTCCATTGCAGATGCGCGGATCTCGGCGATTGCCTTTTCCGATTCTGCTGCCTTGGCCGAAATTTCGGCGTCGGCCTTGGCCAGGGCATCGTCGAGCTCGCCCTTGATTTCATCGCGCGCTTTCTGAGCGATTGCCTGCGCTTCTGCACGGGCATCGGCCAGAGCCTGCTCATACGCTTTTTCGGCATCTTCTGCCTTGCGCTTGAGATCTTCGGCAGCGGCGATGTCGTTCGAGATCGTCCCCTGACGTTCCGCCAGAACGGATGCGATCCGCGGCAGCGCGATGCGCGCCAGAACGAAGTAGATCACCACCAGTGTGATGATGAGCCAGAAAACCTGGTTGCCAATCCAGTCACCACACAGCTGCGGCATGCCAACGGCTGAGCCGTAGGAATCCACACAGGTTGAGACTGCTTTACCAGCTGTTTCGGCTCCGTGAGTATCGGTCGCCATAGTGTCCTCCGGTCGGAACGGTATTCTTTCGATCGGGCGGATCAGACGTTACTGAACCGCCCGCGCGTAAGGATTTTAAGTTCCGTGGATTATACGGCGAACATCAGCAGCAGCGATACGAGGAATGCAAAGATGCCCAGTGCTTCCGCGAACGCGATGCCGATGAAGAGAGTTGCAGTCTGACCAGCAGCTGCCGAAGGGTTGCGCAGAGCGCCGGCAAGGAAGTTGCCTGCTACGTTACCCACACCGATTGCGGCTGCGCCGGAACCGATTGCTGCCAGGCCTGCGCCGATGTGTGCCAGATCGCCTTCCATGATGAATCTCCTTACGATTGGAAGTTGTATTCTAAGAGGTGTTCGGGAGAGGGGGCAGCGTGCCCCCGCTTCGAATTAGTGTGACGGGTGCAGTGCGTCTTTCAGATACACGCAGGTCAGGATGGTGAAAACATAGGCCTGAATGAAGGCCACGAGGATCTCCAGACCGTACATCGCGGTGATGGCGACAACCGACAGGGGCGAAACCGCTGCGATGGCTGCGAAGCCCGCGAAAACCTTGATCACTGCGTGACCCGCCATAACGTTGCCCGCCAGACGAATAGAGTGGCTAACGGGGCGCACGAAGTACGAGATGATCTCGATCAGGGCCAGAACCGGGCGCAGAGCACCGGGGGCGCTGGACACCCAGAAGAGGCCCAGGAAACCGACACCGTTTTTCACGAAACCCACCACCGTCACTGTCAGGAAAACCGCCAGAGCCAGAACAACGGTCACGGCAAAATGCGAGGTGGTGGTAAAGCTCATCGGGATCAGGCCAAGGAAGTTGGCGAAGACGATGAACATGAACAGGGTCATGATATAGGGGAAGAACTTGATCGCGTCTTTGCCGGCGACGTCTTCGACCATCTTATAGACAAATCCGTATGCCATTTCGGCAATCGACTGCGAGCGGGTCGGAACGATCGCGCGGCGCGAGGTGCCCAGAACCATCAAGATCACAACCGACACGATGGCCAGGAACAGCCACAGGGTCACGTTGGTGATGGTGAACATGCCCACTTCGCCATGGCCGAACAGCGGCTTGACGATGAACTGGTCCATCGGGTGGAATACGAGGCTGCTGCCCTCTGCTGCTGCGCTCTCAGTCGCCATCTTTCGTTCCCCTCGTCTACGCCGTCAGTCGGCGCTGGTATCTTTTGCGGCCTTGTCGGCCTGTTCCGCCGCAGCCTTGGCTGCTTCTTGTCCCGGCTGGGTCTCTTTCGCGGTGCGCAGCATCACGTTGATGCCCGCCGCGATCCCGGCCAATGTAAAGATCAGCATCAGGAAGGGTTTGGTGCCCAGCACCGTGTCCAGCCCGTAGCCGATCCCGAAGCCGATCCCCAGACCGGCCACCATCTCGGTCACCATGCGCCAGGCCAGATTGGCCTGCGAATAGTGCTCTTCCTGATGGGCCTTTTCTTCTTTCTGTCCAGACTTGAAAGCCGCAAGCTTGGCATCCAGGCCTTCAAGCGTTGGCTTGGTCTTTGGATCGGACACAAAAAGCCCCTCATTCGAGTTCGCCCTTGTGCTAAGTGTATGCGCCCCCTGAGTCAACCGCGTGTTAGGGGTTTCTTTATCAGACCTAAGTCATTGATAAAAATCAAAATACCACACTTTCTCAGGGTCCATGAGATTCCGCCGCAGCCTCTGTTAGCGCTGCACCTGCACAAAAACCATATTCAACTAGATTGTTGAGTTTCCATTGACCTCTCGTTGCGCACCCTTGACCCCCGCCGCGCAACCGGGTCTTTAACAGGCATGACCACACCCCTCGATATCGTCTTTGCCGCGCTGGCTGATCCCACGCGCCGCCGCATCCTGTCGATGCTGCTTGAGGACGACATGGCCGTGACGGACGTGGCCGAGCCATTCGAGGTTTCGCTGGCCGCGATTTCCAAGCACCTGATGATCCTCGCCAATGCGGGATTGATCAGCCAGGAAAAGCGCGGCCGGGTAAAATGGTGCAAGCTTGAACCCGACGCCCTGCGCGAAGCCAGCATCTGGATGCAGAGTTTTGGCCAGTTCGAAGCCGTGAACCTGGAGGCCTTTGAACGGTTTCTTGAGGCCGAATTGGGCGAAGACTAGTCTAGGCTCTCTTCGTTTTTCAACAGCATCACCAACGCAAGGATGGTCAACCCGATCCCCGGCAACACCGCGGCCTGCGGCGCCCCCTGCCCCATGACCAATTGCCAGCCGATCACAAAGGTCGGGACCAGATAGGTATAGGCCATCACCTTGGCCGCAGGCAGATAGAGAGAGGCCGTGCGGATCAAAACCAGGCTAAGCGCCGTCGCAAATACCGCCGTGTAAGCAATCGTTGTCCAGACGATTCCGGGCAACGCGCCCCAGTCTGTTGCCAGCATCTGTGGGGCGGACCAGATCAACAAAAGGACGGCGCCGACACCGATAACACCCGAGTTGAACACAAGCGCGCTTTCGCCTCGGTTCAGCAGGCGAAACAGCGGGACCATCAACGCGTGACCAATGCAACCGACGAAATAGATCATCTCGCCGGGGCCGATATCAAACGCCAATGCCGCGCTTAGATTGCCCCCGAAAATCACCCAAAGCGCGCCGATCCCACCGATCGCAATGGCCAGCGCCATGCGTTTGGTCGTGACCTGGGACAAGATCACATAGCCCGCCAGCGCCGAAAGCGCCGGGTTGGTGGTAAACACAGCTGATAGGCTTACGGGATCGGCCAGTTTGAGCCCTTCGAACATCGTCACAAAATAAAGCGCATAGGGAATGGCCAACAGGAAATAGCGCCACGGTGCGCGAAAATCTCGGGCCCGATATTGCCCAAGCCCCCTTGCCGCGACCACCAGGATCAGCGCCGCGATGACAAAGCGCACGGCATTCAAGGCGGCTGCATCAATATGCGGCGCCGCCAAACGTCCCAGCGAAAATGACCCGGCCACCAGAACCGCAAAGCACAGCATCGCAAGATGCCCGCGCATGTGGAGCCCTGTCATCCGTTGGAACCCGCGTGCTCTTTGAGATGTTTCAAGAACGCCTGGACCTTGGCCGTGCGGTGCAGATCGACATGGGTCACAAGCCAAAGCTGGGAAGACCATTCGTCTTGCGGCGGGAAGATCTGCACAAGCCCCTCGATCCGTTCGGCATCCTTCACGCCGACAAAACCGATTCCTGCGCCTGCCAGTATCGCCTCTTGCCCTGTCCGCAGATCGGTGCAGCGAAAGGTAATCTGGTGCTCGGGGACATGCGCCCTGAGCCATTTTTCGAAAGGAGCCCGAATATCATCGCGGTCGTGACCCACAAATTCATGCCCAGTCAGATTGTCCAGCGCGTCGGGCCGACCGCACCGGTTGACGTAATCCTGGCTGGCGTACATGGCGACCTGGGCAGGGGCAAAGGGTTGAACAACATTGTCGGGCTCTTGTGGCGTGGGCCCGGCCCGCAACGCCACATGGGCCTCTCCATACTCAAGGCGAAACAGCCGCTCGTCGGTGAGAAACCGAACGATCAGCTCTGGGTGTTGCCTTCGAAAACTGACCAGGGGTTCGATCACCATCGGCGCAAGACCGGCCAGTGAGGTCACCACCAGCTCACCTGACACTTCGCTGCCGCGCCCCCGGATACGCCCCTCAAGTTGCTGCATCTGATCATCTGTCGCCTGGGCCACGCGCAGCAAATCCTGCCCCGCCTCGGTGGCGGTATATCCACGCGCATGACGCTGGAACAGCTTGACGCCCAGCCGCGTCTCAAGCGCATCCACGTGGCGGATCACCGTTGCGTGGTGCACCCCAAGCATATCGGCCGCGCCGCTCACGGTTCCCAAGCGCGCCACATGATAGGCGGTGCGAATCTCATCCCAGCTGTCCATGTCGCCACCCTGTGCAATTTCGAACGCTACCTGCGCAATCTTCAATATTGAGTTCATTTACGCAAGATCGCAGTTCTAGTCCACACCAAGACGCCACTCCATAACAGCACGGGAGCCGAAATGACAAAATCTCTTCTCCGACTGAATAGCTCGATCCGTGGTCCGGAATCGCTTTCGAACCAGCTTGCCGATCAGATCACCGCGAAACTAGAGGCCAAGAACACCGTGATTCGGGATCTGTCGCATGGGCTGCCCCTGATTGATGGCGCATGGCTCGGCGCCGCATTCACCCCGGATGAGGCCCGATCAGAGGCGCAAAGAAACCAGATCGCATTGTCCGACACCCTGATTGCCGAAGTCCAGGCCGCAGATACCCTGTTGATCACCTTGCCCATTTACAACTTTGGCCTGCCAGCGGCCCTAAAGGCCTGGTTTGATATGGTCGCCCGTGCGGGCGTGACCTTTCAATACACGGAGAACGGCCCTGTCGGTCTTTTGGAGGGCAAGCGCGCTGTCATCGCGGTGGCATCCAACGGCACCGAAGTGGGATCGGAGGTCGATTTTGCAACGCCCTACCTGATACATCTGCTGGGCTTCATAGGCATCACCGATGTTCAACTGGTGCGTTCGGACCGCAACGCCTTTGACGCCGAAGGGTCCGCTTTGCGCGCTGCGGGCGATCTGGCCAAATTGGTCGCCTGACAGCGCGGCGTGGAAAGGTTTTTCGAAAAACCTTTGGGGCGCAGCCCCCGACCCAACGGTTCCGCTCCAAAAGATACGAAGAAGACGAAGGCTGAAACCGCATCCAATGGGTGCGGTTTTCCTTATTTCCTTGACTCGGACAGGCCATGGGGATAGGTCCGGCGTAACTTCCGGGAGTCCAAAGACACCCGGTCCCATGGGCTATGCCCGGGATCGCCCTCCGTCAGCGCGTTGCGCCCACGGGGGCGCTACTGGTTTGGGCATGTCCTTGATTGAATTGTGAACGGGTTCGCGCGTGCCTAAGTTAAGGCAAACGGATCAAATAAAGGGAGGGTCGGCCCTCATGTTCGAAAATCTGTCAGATCGCCTTGGTGGCGTCTTTGATCGCCTGACCAAGCAGGGTGCGCTTAGCGCCGACGATGTGAAAACCGCCCTGCGCGAAGTCCGTGTCGCGTTGCTCGAGGCCGACGTCTCGCTGCCCGTCGCCCGGCAATTCATCAAGGCTGTCGAAAAGAAAGCCACCGGCGCGGCAGTCACCAAGTCGGTGACCCCCGGCCAGCAGGTTGTGAAAATCGTCCATGATGAGCTGATCGCTGTCCTGTCCGGCGAAGGCGAACCCGGCGCGCTCAAAATCAACAACCCACCTGCGCCGATCCTGATGGTCGGCCTGCAGGGTGGCGGTAAAACGACAACCACCGCCAAACTGGCGAAACGCCTTAAAGAGCGAGACAACAAAAAGGTTCTGATGGCCTCTTTGGACGTCAACCGTCCCGCGGCGATGGAGCAGCTTGAGATCCTGGGCAAGCAAATCGGTGTGGACACCCTGCCGATTGTCAAAGGCGAAGATCCCGTCGCCATCACCAAACGCGCCAAGACCCAGGCCAACCTGGGTGGGTATGACGTTTATATGCTCGACACGGCGGGCCGCCTGTCGATTGACGAAGAGCTGATGGCCCAGGTCGAAGCCGTCCGTGACGTGGTCAACCCGCGCGAAACCCTGCTGGTGGTCGACGGCCTGACCGGTCAGGATGCGGTGCACACGGCTGAAAATTTTGATGATCGCATTGGCATTTCCGGCGTGGTGCTGACCCGCATGGATGGTGACGGGCGCGGCGGCGCGGCCCTGTCGATGCGCGCGGTCACGGGCAAGCCGATCAAATTTGTCGGCCTTGGCGAAAAGATGGAGGCGCTTGAGACCTTCGAACCTGACCGCGTTGCGGGCCGTATCCTTGGTATGGGCGACATCGTCGCGCTGGTCGAAAAAGCCCAGGAAACCCTGGAGGTCGAACAAGCTGAGCGCATGATGAAGCGCTTCCAGAAAGGTCAGTTCAATATGAACGACCTCAAGATGCAGCTTGAACAGATGATCAAGATGGGCGGCATGGAAGGCATGATGTCCATGATGCCCGGCATGGGCAAAATGGCCAAACAGGCGACCGAAGCCGGCATGGACGACAAGGTGCTGAAACAACAGATCGCCCTGATCCAGTCGATGACCAAGAAAGAGCGCGCCAACCCGCAACTCCTT
Source organism: Pelagimonas sp. (assembly GCA_025210345.1). Taxonomy (GTDB): domain Bacteria; phylum Pseudomonadota; class Alphaproteobacteria; order Rhodobacterales; family Rhodobacteraceae; genus JAOARQ01. Next base: position 55,238 of record JAOARX010000005.1, read on the forward strand.
CAGGCATCGCGCAAAAAACGCATCGCGGCAGGCGCAGGCATGGAGGTGTCCGACCTCAACAAGCTGCTCAAGATGCAGCGCCAGATGTCCGACATGATGAAGAAAATGGGCAAGATGGGCAAAGGTGGCATGCTGAAGCAAGCCATGAAAGGCATGTTCGGCAAGGGGGGTATGCCCGCGGATATGGCCGGCATGGATCCCTCCAAAATGGACCCCGCCGCCATGGAAGCAGCGGCCAAACAGCTGGGGGCAAAAATGCCCGGCGGCCTGCCAGGTCTTGGAGGCGGCGCGCTGCCCCCCGGTCTCTCTGGCTTTGGCAAAAAGAAGTAGTCATAGGTCAAGCTGCGTTTCACCTTTTCGAAAATATCCCCGCCGGAGGCTCCGGCCTAAATACGAACACCAACACCCAAAACGATGCCCGCACCCACTCTTCATAGCCCGCGCGTCACCCTTCGCGCCCATGTCCAAAGCGACATGGAGGCCTTCTGGGCCTTCTATCAAAGTGGCCGCGCGAAATTCATGGATCGGCCAAAGTCGAAAACACATCTTTGGTATGGTTTTGCCTCTGAAGTGGGGAGCTGGGATCTGTTGGGCTATGGCGCCTGGGCCCTTGAGGTGGAGGGTGAATTGGCCGGTCAAGTGGCCATCACGCATCCGCCGCACTTCCCCGAGCGCGAAATCGGCTGGATCCTTTTCGATGGGTTCGAAGGCCGGGGCTTTGCACAAGAAGCCGCGACGCTGGCGCTGCACTGGGCATGGGAGCAGGGGTTTGAAAACCTCGTTTCCTACATCGAAAAAGACAACGCACGCTCAGTTGCCCTCGCAAGGCGGTTGGGGGCGCAGCACGATCCTCACGCGCAGACCTATGACGACGCAGATGTGGTCTATCGCCACGTCCCGGATACCGATGGCAATCCGGAGGCCTATGCATGACCTCCCCATTTGACCGGAACAAAGCGCCTTGCAAGGCGCTTCCAAGCCGCGAAATCGCGGCTTCCCAAGGCTTTTGCAAAAGCCTTTCGTACCAACGTGGGGGCCTGGCATGACCCTGACCAACGCCCCCCGTATCGAAAGCGAAAATCTCATACTGCGTGGCCCGGAAAAGCGCGACGCGGAACCGCTGATGGCGTTTCTTCTGGATCAGGAACGCGCGGCAGGTTTCGGTGCCTCATCACACCGAGGGGACGCCTGGCGCTGGTTTTCACTGAACGTCGGCCATTGGCATTGGCACGGCTTTGGCTATTTCACCATCGAAGACAAAGCCACAGGGCAACCCGCGGGCATCACCGGCATCTGGTATCCTGAAGGCTGGCCCGAACCCGAACTTGGGTGGGTTGTCTATGCGGGGTTCGAAGGGAAGGGCATTGCCTTTGAGGCGGCCCAACGCGCGCGCCGCTGGGCCTATGAGGATCTTGGCCTCAAGACCCTGACATCGAATATCGTACCATCCAATACCCGGTCCAAAGCGCTTGCTGCGCGGATGGGGGCTGTTCATGAACGCACCTACACCAATATCTCGATGGGAGAGGACGAATTGTGGCGGCACCCTTCGGCTGACGAGGTGCTGTCATGACGGCCCCTGTTCTCCAGACCGAACGCCTCACGTTGCGCGGCCCTGAAATCGGGGACTTTGACGCGCTTTGCGCTTATTTCCAAGACCCCCGCAGTGCGTTCAATGGCGGTCCGCGCACCCCGGTTGAGGTCTGGACCACCCTGACCAGCAGTGTCGGCCATTGGCATCTGCGCGGTTACGGGCTTTGGTTCATCACCGGCCGCGATGATGGTCGTTTCATGGGCTTTGCCGGCATTATCCATCCAATGGACTGGCCCGAGGCCGAGCTGGGGTATGGCATCACGGCCCAAGCCGAAGGCAAAGGGATTGCATTTGAAGCGGTTCAGGCCGCGCGCCAAGGGGCCGCGACACATTTTGGTCTGACCCATCTGCCCAGCTATCCCTCGCCTCAGAACCTGCGATCACTGGCTTTGGTCAAGCGATTGGGGGCAACCTATGAGGGCGACATTACGCTGCGTGAAACGGTTGCACAGGTCTGGCGCCATCCGGAGGTTGCACCATGACCGCCGCCGCTCGGGACACAACAATCGTGACCGCCGCCTGTGAACAGCACCGGCCCGGCCCCGCCTCACGGGCGGCGGCCCGCTTGGGCGGCAAGGTCCCCGTGCTTGACACCCGTCGCCTGCAACTCCGGGGCCCGCGCATTTACGACTTTGGCCCTTTTGCCGAAATCATGTGCAGTGATCGCGCCGAATATATGGGGGGGCCCCTGTCGCGCCGCGAGGCATGGGAGGCGTTCACCAATTACACCGCATCCTGGATGCTGCATGGCCATGGGCTGTGGACTATTGACGCCCAGACGACCCCGACGGCGGGCTTTGTGACGCTGGGCTATGAATACGATGACCCCGAAGCTGAACTTGGTATCTTTTTACGCGAAGATGCCGAGAGCCAAGGCTATGCCGACGAAGCTCTGACCGCCGTCCGCGATCACGCGTTGACCGTGCTCAAGTGGGACAGCGTCGTGTCTTATGTCGACGCAGAAAATGCCCGCTGCCTGCGCCTGATGCACCGCAGTGGGGCGCGATTGGACACCGCCGCGATGCAAACGCTCGGCGATGATAGCGTTCTTGTCTTTCGTCACGAACAGGAGGCCCGCTGATGGGACACCGCGACATTCCCATTCTGGAAACCAAACGGCTGGTCCTGCGTGGACCCGTGGCCGAGGATTACCCGAATTTCAAAGCGACCTTCGCGTCGTACCGGTCGCGCTTTATGGGCGGACCGCTGAATGACTACGAAGCCTGGATGCTCTACGCGGCGGAAATCGGTCATTGGGAAATCCGCGGGTATGGCATGTGGATGATCCACCTGAGAGAGACCGATGAAACCGTGGGAATGGCCGGCGGCTGGTTCCCCGCCAAGTGGCCCGAACGCGAAATCGCCTGGATCATCTGGCCCAACCAGTCCGGGCATGGCTATGCGCTGGAAGCGGCTGATCGGGTGCGTCGCCATTTCTATCACGATCTGGGCTGGGAAACCGCTGTCTCATATATCGACCCCAAGAACCTCGAGGCCATTCGACTGGCCGAGCGTCTGGGCTGTGTCAAAGACAAGGACGCCCCCTCGATCGACGGCAATGACGCGGTTTACCGCCATCCCAGTATCGAAGACCTCAAAGGGCAGGTCGGCCACGGCGTCGACATGGAAATCGCCCACTATCAGGACCCATTGTTCAAACCGAAAGGATTTGCAATTGACTGACGATCTGCAAAACGCATCGGATGCGGTCGCCCGCGCGGCCGAGGTTCTCAAGGGCCACCGCGAAAGCATCGACCGTCTGGACGCGATCCTTGTCTATACGCTGGGTGAACGTTTCAAACATACGCAGGCCGTGGGTGTGCTCAAGGCCCAGCACGATCTGCCCCCGTCCGACCCAACGCGCGAAGCCAAGCAGATCGCGCGTCTCGAAGAACTTGCGAACCAGGCCGATCTCGACCCGGATTTCGCCAAGAAATTCCTGAATTTCATCATTCAGGAAGTGATCCAACACCACAAACAACACCAATCCTGACAGGTTCCTCCCTGTCACCACGCCATTCAAAGGAGAACAACCAATGGCTATCAAAATTCGTCTGGCCCGTGGCGGCTCGAAAAAGCGCCCCTTCTACCGCATCGTTGCAGCAGATTCGCGCATGCCGCGTGACGGCCGTTTCATCGAAAAGCTGGGCACCTACAACCCGCTGCTGCCCAAAGACAGCGAAGAGCGCGTCAAGATGGATCTGGAGCGCGTTAAGTACTGGCTGGGTGAAGGTGCACAGGTCACCGACCGCGTTGCACGTTTCCTCGAAGCGGCTGACGTGATGCCCAAGAAAGAGCGTAACAACCCCAAGAAAGCTGAGCCGGGCAAGAAAGCCAAGGATCGCGCAGAAGAGAAAGCCGCCAAGGCTGCAGAAGCTGCAGAAGGTGGCGAAGAGTAATCTTTGCTCTTTTCCAAGGTGCCCTTTGGTGCTTTGGTCCGGGCCTGCCGTTTGCACGGCGGGCCCTTTTCGTTGCGGGTTGCACGTGAACCGGGGCTTGATCCCTGTCCGGTTTTAGGCGACGGATGGGCGCATGTTTCGCTTGATCCGTTTTGCCCTGATTTTGCCCGTGGTTTTCGTCGCGGGCATGTTGTTCGAACGCAATGCACATGCGGATCGCTGCCTTGATCTGGGTGGCCAAGTGAAAAGCGATTTGTGCCGCGGCTGGGAGAACTGAGATGTCTGACGATCAGATTTGCGTGGGCGCCATAGGCGGCGCGTTCGGGGTGCAGGGCGAAGTCCGCATCAAAAGCTTTACCTCTGATCCGCTGGCCATTCAGGACTATGGCCCGCTCACCACCCAAGACGGCAGCCTGGAATTCGAAGTCGAGCTGCAACGTGAGATCAAGAATGGGTTTGCGGCGCGCCTGTCCGGCGTTTCGACCAAGGAAGAGGCCGACGCCCTCAAAGGGGCGCGCCTGTTTGTCAGCCGTGACCGCCTGCCCGATCTGCCCGACGACGAATTCTATCACAGCGATCTGATGGGGCTTGAGGTCTTTGACACCGGCGGCGCGCCGCTGGGCAAGGTCAAAGCCGTCCACAACCATGGCGCGACCGACTTGCTGGAATTGATCATTCCGGGGCAAAGCGAAACCGTTTTGATCCCCTTCACCCTCGAAGCGGTCCCGACGATTGATCTGAAAGCGGGCCGCATTGTGGCGGATCCCCCCGATGGGATTCTGGAATAGCACCTGCGCGCAACCGACCTTGGAAACAACGCGCCCCGCAAAGGGCGACAGTTTCCATTTATGTAAACTTTTCGTTAACTTTTACGTCTCGCATCCATTTTATGGCCACATTCATTGGCCATATTAAAGCTACGAAATGACCAGGGGATGGTGATGCGTAGTGCGACGCAACGTGTGTTTTTGAGTGGACTGACCCTTGGGCCCGCTGTTGCGTCTATCGCGGTGCCCTTTTCATCGGCTGGCAGTTTGCTGGCCTCTGCCGCGGGCGCGGGTGCTGGTATAGTTGCTTTGGTTTCCTCGTTTGCACCCGTAAAGGCGAAACATGGAACATCGGCAGCCGATGTTCTGATGTCGCCCGCCATGCGGCAACGGCTTGGGTGGGAACTGCCGGATTGGCCCTCGATGCAAAGCGCCATCGCAGAAGCCATCCGCATCCAGCCCACAGAACGAGACCCCATTTCACCACCGGATCGGGCCGCGGCCATTGCCCAGACCCTGCGAAGGTTGCTGGCGCAGCTGGGATGCAGCACACCGGCCCACCTGGGCACGGATGCGACGCTGGTAGTGTATGTGATTCTCATGTTGCTGCAAGCCCCTCCGGAAGAAGCGGGCAGATTGGGGCAGTACTTCCGAGACCCCCATATTCTGATCGACCTCCGCGAAGAAGTCGATCGAATTGACCTGAAATTTCAATGTTTTGACGCCGGTCACAAAGCGTATCTTGCCACGCTGCGCCTGTGGGACAGTCAGCCCCCGCGCCCAGCCAAACGACCCCTGTCGGACAGCATTCGGTCATTGGAAACGCCCGATATCGACCTTTGGCACCGGGTCGCGCTGGACCATGATCCCATGGATCACGAACAACGCAACGCCGCGCTTTGGTGTCTTTGCCAAAAGCAATGTGATCGGGCTTCGATCGCATCTTACATGTCTCTCATCGCCCGGAACGGCCATCTGATCCAGGCGGTTCGCAACGGCGACAATGCCTATTTGGAACAGGTTCTTGCGATCCTGAAGGCCTGGAACAATGGCGACTACCGCGTTCACGAGCTGGGCCTTGCACCGGAGGTCGCCGTGCAAGGGCAGGCAACCAGGTTCTCTGAGACTTTGGATGAAGTTCAACGGATCACCGGGCAGCCGCGCTGGCCAGATCCGCATGGCATGTTTGTCGACTACACAGGGCGCATGCCGCGGTCCCGTGAAAACTGGAACCTGAAGCGCGGTCAGCTTGTCGAGGCGCCCCTGCTGGCGGACTATATCGACCTGCCGGGCGATCAAGCGGTCTGACCCCTTGCTCCCTCACAGATGGCCCGCTACGACAGGCCAATCAAGGATGGGCGCATGTCAGACAACTCAGACGAACCACACACGAAATCGCATGGTCGCAAGACCATTCAGGCCTCGTTCAAACCGCGCGCGTTGATGGACGACGACGCACAATTGGCCCGCGCGTGGCAGGCACAGATCATCACCTTGATGCCCGAAGCCTTTCCCGGCATTTTGGGGAACTCCTTGACCGGTCGGGCGCTGAAGGATGGAATCTGGCAATTGCATACGGTGGCGCTTCGGCAGTTTGGCGAAGGCAAACATCGCAATGTCGACGACACGCCCGCAGGCGGTGGCGCGGGCATGGTGTTGCGCCCCGACATCATGGGCCGCGCAATTGAACATGCCATCGCACGGGCGCCGGGCCCCTTGGTGTATCTTTCCCCGCGTGGTAAGCGGTTTGATCAAAAAATGGCGCGGGACTGGGCTGCGCTGCCCGGGGTCACATTGATTTGCGGCCGCTTCGAAGGGCTGGATCAGCGGGTGCTGGACCACTACCGAATCGCCGAAGTCAGCTTGGGCGATTTTGTCATGACCGGCGGCGAACTGGCGGCGCAGGCCATGCTGGACGCCACCGTGCGCTTGCTGCCCGGTGTGCTGGGCAATTCTGAGAGCACCGAAGAAGAAAGCCATTCCAATGGCTTGCTGGAACACCCACAATACACGCGTCCCGCCGACTGGATGGGGCGCGCGATCCCGGATGTTCTGATGTCAGGTCATCACGGTAAGGTCGCCCAGTGGCGCCAGGAACAGGCAGAACAGATCACCCGCACGCGCCGCCCCGATATGTGGGAAGCCTATCAGGCCCGCAAAGACAAATAGCGGGTCGAACCGGCGGCTTGTCCGCGCTTTGCCCTTGCTTTGCGGGTGTTGCGCGCCTATACGGGGCCATCTTTGGGCATCGGGGCGACTCGGATGCCCTTTGATATTTGGGTTCATCCCTGACTATGGGTGCATCCAAAGACAACAAAGAAAAGCTGGGTAACTCTGGTCGTCTGGCCAAAGCTCTGCCTCAGACATCATCCGCGGGCAAACCGCGCGTAACATAGGAGATGGTCAGATGGATCTGATCGCACAGCTCGAAGCGGAGCAGGTTGCTGCGCTGGGGAAAGACATCCCCGATTTCAAAGCCGGCGACACCATTCGCGTAGGCTTTAAGGTGACTGAAGGGTCGCGCACCCGTATTCAGAACTACGAAGGTGTTTGCATCAGCCGTAAAAACGGTTCTGGCATTGCCGGTTCGTTCACCGTTCGCAAGATTTCGTTTGGTGAAGGTGTGGAACGTGTGTTCCCGCTGCACTCGACCAACATCGAATACATCGAAGTTGTTCGCCGTGGCCGCGTGCGCCGCGCCAAGCTGTACTACCTGCGCTCGCGTCGTGGTAAATCCGCACGTATCGCAGAAGACACCACCTACAAGCCCCTCAAGGCCAAGTCGTAAGGAGCCGGATTATGAAAAAAGATCTGCACCCCGAATACCACCTGGTCACCGTCAAGATGACCGACGGCACCGAATTCCAGACCCGCACCACCTGGGGCAAGGAAGGCGATACGCTGGCACTGGACATCGACCCGACCGTGCACCCCGCGTGGACCGGCGGCACCTCGCGCCTGCTGGACCAGGGTGGCCGTGTTTCCAAGTTCAAAAAGAAATACGAAGGTCTGGGCTTCTGATCCCAACCCCATCGGTTTCACGAAACGCCGTTCCGCAAGGGGCGGCGTTTTTCGTTGGGAAATCCCCCAGAGTCCCCCAAGAGACAGGCACCACACATTTTCACCAAGCAGGCCGCGCAGCGCGTTTCACGCGCCCTCTTTCGCAATATGCACCACCGGCAACCAAATCGACACCAATGTTCCCCGGTGCGAACTTTCAATTTGCAGACCGCCCCCGGCTTCTTTGGCAAAGCCCAGAACCATCGGCAGTCCAAGCCCGGTCCCCTGGCCAGTTTTCTTTTCAGAAACAAAGGGCTGGATTACCTTGTTCAGCATCTCGGGGGCAATCCCATGACCCTCATCTTGCAGGGTGATCGCCGCATAGCTTCCCGGGTTCAACAAGGCCCCATCCGCCATGGGGCCAAGCGGGCTCTTGGCCCAGTAACAGACCGACAGCTTTGCGCATCCCCCCTGTGGCATCGCCTCAGCTGCATTTAGAATCAGGTTGATCAAAGCGGTCATCAACATCGTTTCATCTGCCCGCACCACAAGCGCCCGATCCGCAGGTACATAGCGCAGTTCAATCGTTTCCGAGATCAACCGCTGCGCCAACCCCAGCATACGGGTCATTTCACGATCAAGATCCAGATCGCTTTGCGCGCTTGGCGCTTTGCGCGAATAGATCAAAAGCTGTTTGACCACCGCTTCGGCACGTTTGGAGGCATCATAGGCCTCTTGCAGCACGACCCGCTTTTCAGCGGGATCATCCATAACGTCATGAAGTTCCAGATTGCCGATGATCGCCGTGAGAACGTTGTTAAAGTCATGCGCAACGCCCCCCACCAGTTCGCCAATCGCCACCATCTTTTGCTCTTGGACATTGCGTTGAACGGTTTCGCTTGCCTTGATACGCATTTGACGTGCCGCAAGAATTGTCGTGATCATATAGGTGCCCAACGCCAGTGTAACAAACACCCCGCCGATTTGGTGCAAGACGCTGTCATAGCCAAGGAAATGCCAAAGAAAGGCGAAGCCCGCCGGAAAGATCACCACCAAGATCAATCCCCATGTCAGCAAAAGCGGCCTGTCCGCGCGACGGGCCAGAAATACCGCAGCCGCAGTAAACAGCGCAAATCCAATCAACCGAAGCGGCTCTGCGGGATGCAGGGCAAGCACAAAAGGCATCCAGATAAAACTGATCATCATCCCGATATAGATCAGACTAGCGATCCGCACATCGCGCACACCTGGCGCGGGGCCACGGGTCGACAAAAAACGGTGATAGGCCAGATGCATGACCAGATAAAGCGGTAGCCAAATCCAGATGAACAGCCATCCAGCATATAGGTAAAGCAGAACACTTCCACTCAGAATGCCAAATACCCTGAATAGGACGTCACTCGGCTGCGAATACTCGGCCGCTAGCTGATGTTGGATTTCTTGCCTATAGTCCAAATGCGAACCACCTGCCAAATTCAAATCAAGAAAACGGAAAATACTATAAAATGGGCTCCGCTCTGGTTGGAGCGGCTGAATACACCTTGAGTGCTCTGCAACTTGGTAAAGTCACCATGATTGCAAAGCAAGTCAGGTGATGCGGTTTCGCACCACAAAACGTGACCCTGGGGCCACTTTGGATACCATGCACAGAATCCGATCATGCGGCACCCTATTCAATTCACAGTTTTGAATGTATCAAACATCCAAACGGAATCAACACGCGGGGACCCCGTCATGGAGTTCAAGAAAATTAGCGATGACATCGCTGTCTCGCCTCAGGTGACCGCCGAGCATATGGCTGAGATCGCGGCGGCGGGGTATCGCTCGGTTATCTGCAACCGCCCTGACGGCGAAGGTATGGATCAACCCACCTTCGAAGAGCTCGCCAAAGCGGCGCAGGACGCAGGGCTTGAGGCGGCCTATCTTCCGGTGATCAGCGGCAAGGTCCAGGACGAAGACGCCGAGGCCTTTGGCAAATTGCTACGCAACCTTCCGGGGCCCGTGTTTGCCTATTGCCGCACGGGTACGCGGTCGGCGACCCTTTGGTCGCTGTCACAGGCCAAGACGCTGGAAACCGCGTCCATTTTGCAGATGACCAAAGCGGCGGGCTATGACATGGCGGGGGTTGTCCGTCGCATCGTGAACGGCGGAAAGACCCCAACAGACGAAGGCGACGCCAAGTTCGATGTGGTCATCGTCGGCGGTGGCGCGGCGGGGATTTCGACCGCTTCAAGCCTGCGCGCGCGCAAGCCGGATCTGAACATCGCGGTGCTTGATCCGGCTGACATCCACTACTATCAACCCGGCTGGACCATGGTCGGTGGTGGCGTCTTTGAAGCCGACACCACCGCACGCACGATGGCCAGCCTGATCCCCAAGGGTGTGCACTGGATCAAAGCGGCGGTCGCCGCCTTTGAGCCGGAAAACAATGCCGTTGTGCTGGATGGGTGCCGGGTGGTGAAATATGACCGCCTGGTCGTGTGCCCGGGTCTCAAGCTGGACTGGAACGGCATCGACGGGCTGGTTGATACGCTGGGCAAAAACGGTGTGACTTCGAACTACCGCTATGACCTGGCCCCCTATACCTGGAAACTTGTGCATGGGATGAAATCGGGCCGCGCCCTGTTCACCCAACCACCCATGCCCATCAAATGCGCAGGTGCGCCGCAAAAGGCGATGTATCTGTCCGGGGACCATTGGTTCCGTCAGGGTGTGCTGGGCAACATCGACATTCAATTCATGAACGCAGGCGGGGTTCTGTTCGGGGTCAAGGACTACGTTCCCGCGCTGATGGACTATGTTCAAAAATACAGCGCAGACCTGAATTTCTTTCACAATCTGGTTGCCGTGGATGGCCCCGCCAAGACCGCGACCTTCAAGGTGGCCAAACCCGACGAAGAGGTCTCCGAAGTCACGGTCGACTTTGACATGATGCATGTCTGTCCGCCGCAGACTGCCCCTGATTTCATTCGCGTTTCCCCATTGGCAGACGCCATGGGATGGGTCGACGTGGATCAAAACACGCTGCGCCACGCAACCTATGACAACATCTGGTCGCTTGGGGATGTGATGAACGCCCCCAATGCCAAAACCGCCGCCGCGGCACGGATTCAGGCCCCCATCGTCGCCGAGAACATTGCCGCTGACATTGACGGTGGCTCGCCTCGGGCGATGTACAACGGATACGGATCCTGCCCGCTGACCGTTGAGAAAGGCAAGATCGTGCTGGCCGAATTCGGCTATGGCGGGACCCTGCTGCCCAGCCTGCCCAAGTGGATAATCGACGGCACCAAACCCACGCGGGCCGCGTGGATTCTCAAGGAACAGATCCTGCCTCCGATCTATTGGAAGGCCATGTTGCGCGGCAAGGAGTGGCTGGCCAAACCCGAAGAGGTCTCGGCCAAATCCTAACCCCGATGCAAAGACCCTGCCCAATCAGCGCCCCGAGACTTTGCGGGGCGTTGCGATTTTGGTGCATTGGCTGCTTTACAAATTCTATTTTCTGAATACATAGAGCGCTAAGCGCGACATGGGCGACTGCCGTCGCACCACCATAGACTTCAGGACACGTGATGACCCTGCCCAACCTTTCGAACAGCCCCTTGGCCAATTACCTGCCGATCCTGAGCTGGTCACGGACCTATAACCGCGACATGGCAACATCAGATGCGATTGCCGCTGTGATCGTGACAATCATGCTGATCCCGCAATCCCTGGCCTATGCGCTATTGGCGGGCCTGCCTGCGGAAATGGGGTTGTATGCGTCGATCCTGCCCCTGGTGGCCTATGCGATTTTCGGATCTTCGCGGGCGCTGGCGGTTGGTCCGGTGGCTGTTGTGTCCTTGATGACGGCGGCGGCAATTGGCAATCTCGGCTTGACGGATCCGGCGGCGATTGCGCTGGCTGCGGGAACGCTGGCCTTTATTTCCGGCGTGATCCTATTGCTCATGGGCGTGCTGAAACTGGGCTTTTTGGCAAATTTCCTGTCCCATCCGGTCATCGCCGGGTTTATCACCGCCTCTGGCATCCTGATCGCGACCTCTCAGCTTAAGCATATCTTTGGCATCGATGCGCATGGGCATTCTTTGATTTCGCTGCTGGGTTCGCTGTTTGCCCATCTGGGAGAGGCCAATGGGATCACGCTTTGGATGGGGATGGCAACCACGGGGTTCCTGTTCTGGGTCCGCAAGGGATTGAAACCGCTTCTGATCTCAAAAGGGCTGACACCGCGCTTGGCAGATATTGGCGCCAAGGCCGGGCCCGTTGCGGCTGTGGCGGTCACCATTTTGCTGACCTGGGGTCTTGGGCTGGATCAAAAGGGCGTTAAGATTGTCGGAGAGGTGCCCATGGGGATGCCCCCCGCAACCATGCCCAGCTTTTCCCCCGCCCTGTGGAGCCAGCTGTTCATGTCGGCGGTGCTGATCTCCATCATCGGGTTTGTGGAATCCGTCTCTGTCGCCCAGACCCTGGCCGCCAAAAAGCGCCAGCGCATCGTTCCCGACCAAGAGCTGGTGGGCCTGGGGGCTTCGAACGTGGCCTCGGCCCTGTCCGGGGGATATCCGGTGACAGGTGGTTTTGCGCGGTCTGTGGTCAATTTTGACGCCGGGGCCGAAACCCCAGCCGCGGGCGCCTTTACCGCGATTGGCATCTTGTTGGCGGCGCTTTTGCTGACGCCCCTGCTCTATTTCCTTCCCAAGGCCACCCTCGCGGCAACCATCATTGTCGCGGTGCTGAGCCTTGTGGATTTCTCGATCCTGAAAAAGGCGTGGGGCTATTCCAAGATCGACTTTGCCGCCGTGGCCGCCACCATCCTGTTGACGCTGGGATTGGGCGTCGAAATGGGCGTTTCGGCCGGTGTGATCATCTCGATTGCGCTGCATCTGTACAAAACCTCGCGCCCACATGTGGCCGAAGTGGGGTTGGTGCCGAACACCCAGCATTTCCGCAATATTCTGCGTCACAAGGTCGAAACACGGCCGCATCTGGTGACGCTTCGGGTGGATGAAAGCCTGTATTTCGCCAACGCGCGTTTCCTTGAGGACTATGTGCTGGATCGTGTCACCTGTGACGAGCCGATCAAACATGTCGTGCTGCAGTTCACCGCCGTGAACGAAGTGGACATGAGCGCGCTGGAAACCGTGGAAGAGCTGAACCGACGCTTGGGTGAAATGGGGATTTCGTTGCACCTGTCAGAGGTCAAAGGACCGGTGATGGACCGGCTCAAGCGGTCGCATTTTCTGGATGAACTCACCGGTGAGATTTTCCTGGCGCAATGGGATGCCTGGGACAAGCTCAGCCGCCCGGGCGCCGCCTAAAGGCGCTGCCGCCCCCCGGCCGTCAGGTGAAAGACACCATCGCGGTCAAAAACAGCCACCGAAAGCGGGCGACCATAGCCCGCTCCGGTATCAAGGTTCAGCCGATTGATCCGCAAGTCAGGCGCATCGACGGGCGTATGGCCGTGCACGACAAAGGCGCCGTGATTGCGCTGGCTGTTCAGAAACTCATCCCTGATCCACATAAGGTCATTGTCGTCTTGCATATGCAGCGGCAGACCGGGGCGGATGCCCGCATGAACGAAAAAGAACCCCGGTTCTTCATGATACAGCGGCAGGTTGCGCAGAAACTCAAAGTGGCTTACCGGCACCACTTCGTGCACCCAATCGAACAGCTCTTCCAGCAGCGCATCATCCATGGGTTCATCCCCGTACACGGACAGCCATCTCAACTCCGGAATCTCACGCCCCAGCTCCCCGAGATCAAGATACGACCCCAGTGTCGCGGTCCCGCCAATCCGGTCATGCAGCCAACCAAGACCTGAGCGCGTCTGCGGATTGAACAGCGCGCCCTCTTCCAGAAAACTCTGAAAAACTTGGTCATGATTGCCTTTGACAAAATGCCAGTTCCGCCCCTCGGCGCGCCCGTTCAGAAAGATGTCAATCACGCCTTTGCTGTCCGACCCACGGTCCACGTAATCCCCCAGAAAAACCACCCGAGCTTGGGGCCCGCCATCTTTCTCGACCAACGCAAGCGCCTCTTCCAGCATGGCGCGTTGTCCGTGGATGTCGCCAAAGGCGTAGATGGGGTGTTCTGATCGAATGCTCATGACATGTGTGTTTCAGGAAATCACCTGAAACCCAAGTAAAATCACCACATGAAAAAGCTCCGCACCCTGGGGTGCGAAGCCTCAATTCAACATATCAATACCCGGATCAGACGACGTCAAAAACCAGCGGCTTGATCTGTTTGAACTTGCCGGTGGCATTCAATGCCTCAAGCGCGGGCGCTGGCACGGCGTTGTCGACATACAGCAGCGCAATTGCGCCACCCCCGACTTCGGAACGGCCCAGGGTAAAGTTCGCGATGTTGACGCCGTTTTCCCCCATGGTCTGACCCAGCGTCCCGATGATGCCGGGGACATCTTTGTTGGTGGTGTAAACCATATGCGCGCCAACTTCGGCGTCGATGTTGATGCCTTTGATCTGGATAAAACGCGGTTTGCCGTCGCTGAAGACGGTGCCGGCAACAGAACGTTCGCGTTCCTCGGTGACAACCGTGATCTTGATATAGCCATCAAAGGCGCCGGATTTGTCCTGATTGGTGGTGCTGATCTGAATGCCGCGTTCTTTGGCGATCACCGGGGCCGAGACCATGTTCACATCCGGGTTGGCCTTTTTCATGATGCCCGCAACGCCTGCGCAATTCAGCGCGTCAAGGTTCATATCCGCCGCCACGCCGTCATACAGCACGTTGATCGCTTTGATCGGCTCATCGGTCATCTGACCCGCAAAGGCGCCCAGATGCTCGGCCAGTTTGATCCAGGGCCCCATGACCTTGGCCTCTTCGGCGGTCACCGAGGGCATGTTCAGCGCGTTTTCAACGGCACCGGTCAACAGGTAGTTCGACATCTGGTCCGCCACCTGAAGCGCCACGTTTTCCTGGGCCTCGGTGGTCGCCGCACCAAGGTGCGGGGTGCAGACCACATTGGGCAGGTTGAACAGCGGGTTTTCCTTGGCGGGCTCAACTTTGAACACGTCGAACGCCGCGCCAGCCACATGACCGGATTTCAGCAGCTCGGCCAGCGCCTCTTCGTCGACCAGACCGCCACGGGCACAGTTGATGATGCGCACGCCCTTCTTGGTTTTAGCCAGGTTCTCAGCCGAGAGGATGTTTTCGGTCACACCCGCGATAAACGGCACGTGCAGGGTGATAAAGTCAGAGCGCGACAGCAGTTCGTCCAGCTCGACCTTTTCGACCCGCATCTTTTCCGCCTTCTCTTCCGACAAGAAGGGGTCATAGGCGATGACCTTCATTTTCAATCCGCGCGCACGATCACAGACGATGCCACCGATGTTGCCCGCGCCAATCACACCCAGGGTCTTGTTGGTCAGCTCGACCCCCATGAACTTGGATTTTTCCCACTTGCCAGCATGGGTCGATTCCGAGGCCTCGGGGATCTGACGCGCCACGGCAAACATCATGGCAATGGCGTGTTCAGCGGTGGTGATCATGTTGCCGAACGGGGTGTTCATGACGATCACACCCTTTTTCGACGCGGCCTCTTTGTCGACGTTGTCGGTGCCGATGCCCGCGCGCCCCACAACCTTGAGGTTGGTCGCGGCCTCCAGAATGGTCGGGGTGACCTTGGTCGCCGAGCGGATCGCCAGACCGTCATATTGGCCGATCACTTCGGCCAGTTTGTCCTTGTCCTTGCCAAGGTCAGGCATGAAATCAACGTCGATGCCACGATCGCGAAAGATCTGGACAGCGGTTTCGGACAGTTTGTCAGATACGAGAACTTTGGGAGCCATGGGTTTGGTCCTTTATATCGGGTGCCGCTTGGCGGCAGAGAATTTTGGGAAAGCACAGGGACGCCCCTGTGCAGGTCTTGTGTTCGGCAAAACGCCTGGCGAAATCGCTTAAGCCTGGGCTTCGATCTCGGCGTTGAACGCCCATTCAAGCCAGGGCAGCATCGCCTCGACATCGGTGGTTTCAACCGTGCCACCACACCAGATCCGCAGACCGGCGGGGGCGTCACGATAGGCCCCGATGTCCAGCGCAACACCTTCGGCTTCCAGACGTTTGGCAACGGCCTTGGCAAAGGCGGCCCCGTCCTGAATGCGATCATCGGTGAACTTCAGGCACACCGAGGTGTTCGAACGGTTCGCCACGTCAACAGCGAGATTGTCGATCCAGTCGCGCGCGGCGCAGAAATCCCAGACGGCTTTGGCATTCGCGGTTGCGCGGTCCATCAGACCGTTCAGCCCCCCAACCGAGCGCGCCCAGTCCAGCGCCACAAGATAATCCTCAACCGCAAGCATCGAGGGTGTGTTGATGGTGGCGCCGGTAAAGATGCCTTCGATCAGCTTGCCACCTTTGGTCAGGCGAAAGATCTTCGGCAGGGGCCAGGTGGGGGTGTAGTTTTCCAGACGCTCAACCGCACGGGGCGACAGGATCAGCATGCCGTGCGCCGCTTCGCCGCCCAGCACCTTCTGCCAGGAGAAGGTGGTCACATCCAGCTTGTCCCAGGGCAGGTCCATCGCAAAGGCGGCAGAGGTCGCATCGCAGATGGTCAGCCCCTCACGGTCCGCCGGGATCACATCGCCATTGGCCATGCGCACACCCGACGTGGTGCCGTTCCATGTGAACACGACGTCTGTGGTATAGTCGACCGATGCCATATCGACGATCTCGCCATATTCGGCGGTCTTGACCTCGGCATCCAGTTTCAGCTGTTTCACAACATCCGTAACCCAGCCCGCGCCAAAGCTTTCCCATGCGCACATGGTGACTTTGCGCGCGCCCAGCAGCGACCACAGGGCCATTTCAACCGCGCCGGTATCCGACGCGGGAACGATGCCGATCTTGTAATCAGCGGGAATATTCAGAATTTCGCGCGTGCCTTCGATGGCCGCCTTGAGCTTGTCCTTGCCGACAGCGGCCCGGTGCGAACGGCCAAGCGCGGCGTCCGACAGTTTGTCCAGCGAAAACGTGGGGATTTTGGCGCAGGGACCCGAAGAAAAACGCGGATTAGCCGGCCGCGTAGCCGGTGCATGAATAGCCATCTCTGTGCTAACCTTCCAGATAGATGCCCTTCGTTGGGGAAGGGTGTCCCACTCGCAGGGCTACACGATACGCAAACGGAATCACAAGTCGCAAAATGCGCCTATTTGGTCGCAGCCTGCGTTTTGGATGAACGCAACGACGCGCATAGGAAACTTGCGTTAACCCGCCACGCGGCGACGCAATTCGTGATTTTCCCTTTATTCATGCGCCGCTAAGCGGGTTCCGGACTGAATTGACCGGTTAACCCATGCGCGTTCTCATGGTGGGTATTTGACAATTCTGGATACGCAGATGCGCCCCTAGATCCGATCCAGCCCGCCTTCGACGAAATCCGCGGCAAGCTGCGCATACTCCAAACGGCTCAACCCTTTGCCGGGCCGGTGCCACATGTAAAACCAGTTGAGGATCGCAAAGACAGTCATCGACGCGGCGCGCAGACGATCTGGTGCAAGACCGGGGCGCTGCACCCCCACCACCGTACTCATGAGATCAACCAAACAGTGCTGGGCCTCTCGCAGCGGGTGCTGAAGCTCGGCTGGCAAGGCAGACAGGGCTTCGAGTTGCAGTTTATGTTCCGCGTCCGCATCTTCATAGGCCTCAAGCGTCGCACTGATCAGGGCGGGCAGGCCCTTGGGCGCGGCGGCTTCTGATACGTCAACCAAATGGGTCAGATGCGTGTTGAGAATATCGAACAACAGGGCCTCTTTGCTATCATGGTAGTGATAGAGCAAGGCCTTTGAAACGCCGCATTCCTTGGCCGCGCCGGTCATCGACGCCCTGTCAAACCCGTGGCGCGCGAAATAGGCGGCGGCCCCCTTTCGCAAGGCCGCGCGCTTTTCATCGTGGTTCTTGGCAATCCCTCTGGGCATTACGCTTTGGGGCGGTTGTCGACGATGCGCACCGCCTTGCCCTGAGAGCGTTCGACGGCACCGGGGCCCGCCACATCCACCTTAACCGAGACACCGACCACTTGTTTGACCTTTGCGGCCAGCTCACGCCCCGCCAGATCCCCCAGTTCGACCGTGTCACCAAGGGTTTCGACCTTGACCCGCATTTCGTCTTTGTGACCCACGCGGTTCAGTTCAAGCTGAAAGTGCGGTGCAAGGGCTTTGACCGTCATCAACTGTTCTTCGATTTGCGTTGGGAACACGTTCACACCGCGCAAAATGATCATGTCATCAGAGCGCCCTGTGACCTTTTCCATGCGCCGCATTGACCGCGCAGTCCCCGGCAAAAGCCGGGTCAGATCGCGCGTGCGATAGCGGATGATGGGAAAGGCCTCTTTGGTCAGCGAGGTGAACACCAATTCCCCCATCTCACCATCGGGCAGGACTTTGCCGGTCTCGGGGTCGATGATTTCGGGATAAAAGTGGTCTTCCCAGATGTGCAGACCATCCTTGGTTTCCACGCATTCATTCGCCACGCCGGGGCCGATCACTTCGGACAGGCCGTAGATATCGACCGCGTGCATATCAAAGGCCTCTTCGATCTCAAGGCGCATGGCGTTGGTCCATGGCTCGGCCCCGAAAATTCCGACCTTGAGCGGTGACTTGCGCGGGTCCAACCCCTGGGCGTGGTATTCGTCGATGATCGACAGCGCATAAGACGGGGTCACGGTCATGCCCGTGGCCTGAAAGTCTTCGATCAAGCGCACTTGGCGTTGGGTCATCCCGCCCGAAATCGGCACCGTTGTCAGACCATAAAGCTCTGCCCCGCCATGCACGCCCAACCCGCCGGTGAACAACCCATAGCCATAGGCGTTGTGCAGCACATCGCCCGGGCGCAGACCTGAGGCCCGCAGGCAACGCGCCACCACGCCCGCCCACATCTGCAGGTCATTCTTGGTATAGCCCACCACCGTCGGCTGGCCGGTGGTGCCGGAAGAGGCATGAATGCGGTTCACTTGCTCGCGCGGGACGGCGAACATGCCAAAGGGATAGTTGTCGCGCAGGTCTTGTTTGACCGTGAAGGGGAACTTTGCCAGATCGTCAAGCGTGGTCAGATCGTCGGGATGCACCCCCGCGTCATCAAAGCTTTTCTTATAATGCGGCACGTTATCATAGGCATGGCGCACTGATTTCTTCAGGCGCTCAAGCTGCAAGGCCGAGATTTCATCGCGCGACGCGATTTCGATTGGCTCAAGGTCTTCCTTGCGCGGGGTCAAGTCTTCCATGGTCTCCTCCCTCCCATGAAGCGATCAGAGGCGTTCCATTGCCAGGGCAATGCCCTGACCGACGCCAATACACATTGTACACAAAGCGTACCTGCTGCCGGTCTCGGTCAGCGTATGCCCCGCGGTCAGCACCAGACGTGCGCCCGACATGCCCAGCGGATGGCCCAGCGCGATCGCGCCGCCGTTGGGGTTCACATGCGCGGCATCATCTGGCAGCCCAAGGTGGCGCATCACGGCCAACCCCTGAGAGGCAAAAGCTTCGTTTAACTCAATCACATCCATCTGGTTGATCGACAGGCCCAGCCGGTCCAGCAATTTCTCTGACGCGGGCGCCGGGCCAAAGCCCATGATGCGTGGCGCCAGACCTGCGGTCGCGCCGCCAAGTATGCGCGCAACAGGGGTCAGCCCGTGTTTCTCGGCCGCCTCTGGCGAGGCGATGATCAGCGCCGCGGCCCCATCGTTCACACCCGACGCATTGCCCGCCGTAACCGAGCCGCCCTCGCGAAACGGTGCGCGCAGGCTGTTCAGTTTTTCCAAAGTGGTCTGGCGGGGATGTTCGTCGGTATCGACGATCCTGGGATCCCCTTTGCGCTGTGGGATCACCACCGGGGTAGTCTCTTTGGCCAAGCGCCCCGAAGCGATTGCCGCCGCTGCCTTTTCCTGCGATCGGAATGCAAACAGATCCTGATCTTCGCGTGAGATATTAAAATCTTCGGCGACGTTTTCGGCGGTTTCCGGCATGGAATCCACACCGTACTGCGCCTTCATCTGCCGGTTCACAAAGCGCCAGCCGATGGTTGTGTCATAGACCGCATTGGCGCGGGAAAAGGCGCTTTCGGCCTTGGGCATGACAAAGGGCGCGCGCGACATGCTTTCGACGCCGCCCGCCACGACAATCTCGGCCTCGCCTGTTTTGATCTGGCGCGCGGCCATGGCCACGGCATCAAGACCCGAGCCGCACAGGCGGTTCACCGTCACGCCCGGCACATCCCCCAGGCCCGCCAGCAAAACCGACATGCGTGCGACGTTGCGGTTGTCTTCGCCCGCCTGGTTGGCACAGCCCATAATGACTTCGTCAACGGGCAACCCCTCGGGCACCACGGCCTTTAGAATATCCGCCAGCATATCGTCAGGGCGCACCCCGGACAGCGCGCCACCAAATTTCCCAATGGGCGTCCGAGAGCCCTGACACAGCCATGCCTCACGCATCTGTATTCTCCTCAAAATGCTGTCCCTTGACGGTGCGCGACAGGCCCCGAAACAGGGCGATCTTGCGCCCGTCTTCGCCTGTGACCGTCACATCATATACGCCAGACCGCCCGGTCTTGGCTTGTTCGACTGCGGTGGCGGTCATGCGCTCACCCGATTTGCCCGGGGATAGAAACGTGGTCTGCGTTTCCTGTCCGACAGTGATTTCGTTGTAAGAATTACAGGCAAACGCAAAAGCGCTGTCCGCGAGGGTAAAGATATACCCCCCGTGACAGCTTCCGTGCCCGTTTAGAAACTGATCCTGCACCGCCATCGACAAAACAGCCCGGCCCGGCGCGATATTGTCGATCCGCATGCCCAGGGCCTGACTGGCTTTGTCGTTCGCCCACATGGCTGCGGCGGCGCGTTCGGCGCGTTCCTGTGGCGTCATGGCGATGTCCTCCCTGCCCCAAGCCAACCACAAAACCGACCGATCGGTCAAGTATGTTGATTTTTATTTCCACACACGCCATGCTGCGCACAACGGAGGAAAGTTACATGCTAACACCCAACAGCTTTGCTAACGGCCAGTGGATTGCCCCGGCCGCCAACGCCCGCCCGATCCTGAGCCCCGTCACCGGAGAGCAGATCGCCACAGCAGGTGGATCGGATCTGGATTTCGCCCAGATGGTTGAGTTCGCAACGAAAAAGGGCGGTCCCTCGCTGCGCGAAATGACGTTTCACCAGCGTGCGAAAATGCTCAAGGCGCTGGCGCTGTATCTGCAGGATCGCAAGGAAGAGCTATATGCCATCAACCATCTGACCGGGGCCACCCGCAAGGATGGCGGGATCGACATCGACGGCGGCATCATCACGATGATGGTGATCGCGGGCAAAGGGCGCCGCGAAATGCCGGACGGGCATGTTTATGTTGATGGCAACCTTGAACAACTCAGCCGTCAGGGGACATTCCTTGGTCAGCATATTGCCGTTCCGCTTCAAGGGGTTGCTGTTCACATCAACGCCTTTAACTTTCCGGTTTGGGGGATGCTGGAGAAACTGGCGCCAACGCTGTTGGCCGGGGTTCCCGCAATTGTAAAACCCGCGACGCAGACCTGTTTCCTGACCGAAGCCTGTTTCCGCATGATGATCGAATCGGGCCTGTTGCCCGACGGGGCGGTGCAATTGATCATCGGCGGCACCGGTGACCTGCTGGACCGTCTCGGCCCGCAGGATGTGGTCAGTTTCACCGGGTCAGCGGACACCGCGCTGATGCTGCGCACCAACCCCAATATCCTGCGCAACTCGGTGCGCTTTATGTCGGAACAGGACAGCCTGAACGCCTCAATCCTGGGGGCGGACGTCACCCCGGATACGCCCGAATTTGATCTCTTCATCAAACAGGCGGCCTCTGAGATGACCGTGAAATCCGGTCAGAAATGCACCGCGATCCGCCGCATCATCGTCCCGGACACACAGATCGACGCCGTGGCCGAGGCGCTGTCTGAACGGTTGAAGAAAACCACCATCGGCGATCCCGCGGGCGACGCACGGATGGGGTCGCTTGTGTCCGCCAGTCAAAAACGCGATGTGCTGGAAAAGGCCGCGATGATTGCGCAAGAATCGCAACAGGTGCTGGGTGCAGAGGCCTTTGACGTGCCCGACGGGCCGGGCTTTGTGTCGCCCATGTTGTTCCGCTGCGGCGATCCTGACGGCGCGCGCAACGTACATGAAATCGAGGCGTTTGGCCCCGTTTCCACGATCTTACCCTATCGCGACACGGCACATGCGGCCCGGCTGGCCAACCGCGGCGAGGGGTCGCTTGTGGCGTCACTGGTCACGCATGATCCGTCGATTGCGCGGGACGTGGCCGTTGCCTCGGCCGCATGGCACGGACGGTTGTATATCGTCGATCGCGACAGCATGGGCGAAGCGACCGGCCACGGTTCTCCCCTGCCCCATATGGTGCATGGTGGCCCCGGTCGCGCCGGCGGGGGCGAAGAGTTGGGCGGCGTTCGCGGTGTCCTGCACTATATGCAGCGCACGGCCATTCAAGGTGGTCCGGACGTTCTGACCGCAATCACGGGCCAATGGGTCCAGGGCGCCAAGCAAACTCAGGGGCCTGTGCACCCGTTCCAACGCACCTTCCGCGAAATCCAGATCGGCGAGACCATCGTCACCGATCCGCGCGAAGTCACGCTGGACGACATTGAACATTTTGCGCATTTCACCGGCGACACCTTTTATGCGCATATGGACGAAGAGGCCGCCCAGGCAAACCCGTTCTTCCCCGGCCGCGTCGCGCATGGCTATCTGCTGCTAAGCTTCGCGGCAGGGCTGTTTGTCCAACCTGATCCCGGCCCGGTTCTGGCCAACACGGGATTGAACAGCCTGAGTTTTCAGAAACCTGTCAGCCCCGGGGACAAGGTTCACGTTCATCTGACCGCCAAACGCAAGACCCAACGCACCGACACCTATGGCGAGGTCGCCTGGAATGTGACGCTCTATCACCACGCGGGCGAGCAAGTGGCGGAATATGAGCTTTTGACCATGGTCGCATATGAGCGCTAACGCGTTGCACTAGGCCGTAAAACCACTAGAATCAGGGGCATGGATCCGCTCAAGCCCCTGATCGACAACCTATACGCCGAAGGCCGCCCGCGGGTCTGGTCATTGGTGATCACCGTTTTTGGCGACAGCGTACAACACCGGGGCGGAGAAATTCACACCTCTCGGTTGAACCAGTTGCTGGGTCGCATCGGCATTGGCAATGGGGCGCTGCGCACGGCCCTGTCCCGGCTGGCAAGCGACGGTTGGGTTATTGGCCACAAAGAGGGCCGCATCAGCCGCTACCAATTGACAGAGTTTGGCAAATCCGAGGTATCGGCGGCGCAAAGCCGCATTTATGCGCGACCGGACGTGGCACAGAAGGACTGGACCTTTTGTTCCCAGCCTGTCCCAAATGCGTTGCGCGTGGCGGGGGGCTGGCTGACCCCTGATACCCCCAAGGCTTCCACGGGATCTGGCACGGGATCAGGGTTTTGCATGACCGGCCGCGTCATGTCGCACAGTGCGGACACCATCTGGCAAGGGTTGGATCCTGCGCATCGGGTGGCCCTGGCAAGATTGGCCGAGGACTTGCAGACGCTCAAAAACCTCCCTGATGTCGCGCTGGACGCGTCGGCTGCGCGCACCTTGCTGATCCATCGGTGGCGCCGCACCATTCTACGCTGGCCCGAAATCCCACCCGAGTTCCTGCCCGACCATTTTCCCATTACCGATTTGCGCCAGACGGTGGCCCAAACCTATCACCGCCTGACCCCGCAAACCGAAACCTGGCTTGGCTCAGACGACAACGGTCTGATCCCCATGCCCGCGCCCGACCAAGCCCTGAGCTGGCGGTTTCACCCATCTCAAAGGGCTTGATTTTTCGTCGTCAGAGCGCAAACTGAGCATATGAACAGCCTCACGCCTTTTCCCGGCAAGCGCCCCAAGAGCCATGTCGTTGCGTTTCACAGGACCGAGCTTAGCGTGATCATGTCGCTTTACGGGCGCATGGTGGCCGCAGGTGAATGGCGCGACTATGGGATATCCTCTCTTAGGGATTGCGCGGTCTTCTCGATCTTTCGCCGCACGGCTGAAAATCCGCTGTATCGTATCGAAAAACACCCCAAGCTGCGCAGCAAACAGGGAGAGTATGTGGTCTTCGGAATGGAGGGGCAGGTCCTGAAACGCGGGCACGACCTTCGGACGGTTTTGCGCGTTCTTGAGCGCAAGCTTATCCGGTCGGTTGAGTGACCAGACGCGCGTGACGTGTCACAGGCCCGTCGCCTTGGGCTTTGATCCGTTCGATTGCCTGGTGGATGGGCTCATAGGAAACATTCATATGATGCGCGTTGGCATGGATGAGCGTTTCGGCATCAACCGCAAGGGCGACATGGCCCTTCCAGAAAAACACGTCCCCCCGTTGCGGCGGGGTATCTGGGGCAAGGGTCGTGCCCAGATGCGCCTCTTGCAGGCCACTGTCGCGTGCGCAGGGCCACCCCACCGCACGGCACGCCGCATGCACCAACCCCGAACAATCAATCCCAAACGCGCTGTCGCCACCCCACAGATAGGGTGTGCCCAGAAACAGCTTTGCGGCCTCGACCACATCCCCGTGAAACGCATCCGGCCCTTTGCCAACGTGCCCCAAGGGGACAAATCGGCCATCGTGTGTTTGCGCAAATCGCCCCTCTTCGCCGGTCACATGCAGTTGGCTGCCAAAGCTCAGCGGTCGGGGATTGGGGGATTTGAAATCCGGTGACGAAAAACTCAATGAGCGGATCGCGGTCACGCTGTGCGTCACGAACTGAAACGGTTCAAGCCCAGCGCGGCGCACATGGCCGACATAAAACCCAGCATCGCCCTGCATCCCGGCCAAGCCAAAGGCGACATCCCCTTGCACCTCCAGCACCCAAAAGACGTCCCCCATCAGCAGCTGCCGATCCAGGCCCGGTGCATCCGCCTGGACACGCAAATCCAAAACCGGATGCACAACGCGCATCATGACCGGATCGACTTCGGGCAGGTCACCTGCGGGCGCAAACCCACGCAGCTTCACACGGTTATTGGCGGGCCAATGACGTGCGTCGGGGATGTCGGGTTGATGGCTCACAGGTCAAGCGCCTCGGGCAAGGCGGCCAAAATCGCCCGTGCCCCCTGCATCAACCCGCCCTTTGGGCGCCCGGGTTCGGGTTTGGGTTGCCAGCCATAAATGTCAAAATGCGCATAGCTTTTGGCCTGATCGGTAAAGCGGCGCAGGAACAATGCCGCCGTGATCGACCCGGCCATGCCACCCCCAGGGGCATTGTCAAGATCCGCAATTCCCGGTTCGATCATCGCCTCATAGGGGTCCCAAAACGGCATGCGCCACACCGGGTCTGCCAGCGCCTGCGCCCCCTGTGCCAATGCCGCGGCAAACCCATCATGATCGCAGTAGAACGGAGCAAGATCCGGCCCGACGGCAACGCGGGCCGCGCCGGTCAGGGTCGCCATGGAAATCATCAGGTCCGGCGCCTCTTCGTCGGCAAGCGCCAGCGCATCCGCCAAGACCAAGCGCCCCTCGGCGTCCGTGTTGTTGATTTCAACCGTCAGCCCCTTGCGGGATGTCAGGATATCCCCCGGGCGAAAGCTGTTGCCCGCCACCGCGTTTTCCACCGCGGGAATGAGCACGCGCAGCCGCAGCGGAAGTTTCAGCGCCATAATCGCCTCTGCCAACCCCAAAACGTTGGCCGCCCCACCCATGTCCTTTTTCATCAGCGCCATCGAGCCTCCGGGTTTGAGGTTCAATCCGCCCGTATCAAAACAAACCCCCTTGCCCACCAGCGTCAGCGACGGCCCCACATCACCCCAGCGCATGTCGATCAATCGGGGGGCTTGTTCGGCCGCGCGCCCGACGGCGTGAATCATGGGAAGGTTTTCAGATAGAAGGGCATCGCCAGATGTCACCGCGATGCGTGCGTCATGCTGCCCTGCGATATCTCGCGCAGCCTGTTCAAGCGCCTCGGGCCCCATGTCCGCCGCCGGAGTGTTGATCAGGTCCCGGGTCAGGGCTTCGGCCCGTGCCAGAATTTCGATCTTGTCGGCATCAATCCCGGTCGGCGCCATCAATCGGGGTTGCCTGTGCGTGGCTCTGTTGTAGCGACCAAAAGAATAGTTCGCCAAAAGCCAGCCCAGCGCCTCGGTCTCAAGATCGGCGTCAGGGACACCCTGCGCGATATGGTACGTCCCCTGCGCAAGCTTGGACACCGCACCCGCCAATACAAATCGCTGACGCGCACGTTGTGCCACCGAACCGTAGCCCACAAGCGCCCCTGACGGGCGGCCATTTTCATCCGGCAACATCAACACAGAGCCAGCCTTGGCTGAAAAAGAGTTCCCGAAGATCCACGCCTGGATGCGGGCATCTTGTGATTGCAGCCAGGGCTCTAGACTGTCTGGCGTGACGACATGGATCGGCAGGCTTTCGGACTCAGGGGTTGCAAAGTGCAAAGAGGTGTTCAGGGGCATGGTGTTTGGCTCTCTTTATTCCAAGCCAAACTACCGCCCCCCTGAACAACCGCAAGCCGTTAAACATACCCCCTAAATTGAGAACTCATTCAGCTCCCACAATTCCGTCAACGATTTTTCGCCTGTACGTGCCAAGCGCGCCAATGTGGCCGCCTCTGCAACCTGATCATTGAACTCAATGCAGGTGATCACGTCAAAAGCGACGCGGCTCAGCGTGCGCAATCCGATTTGATCCGCAATCGCCGCAAGCGCGCGCAACGCCTTTGGCAGATCCTCGCGCGGGCCTTTTACAGCCTGCTCTTGGATTTGGCACAGACGCTGAGCCAATTCTTCCATCGCGCGACAAACAACATCTTCGGCCGCATACGGTCCGAGATCCTTACACAGCAGCTCAATCTGATCATGGTCCATCTTAGGCCGTTCAGACGGTGCGATAAATGTTACCTCTTTCACTTTTCACCCCTAGGTTCCCGTGCCCCCACGGCTGGAACCAAACTGTCAGTTAGGGGTTCTCAAAAGGTTATTTTCGCAGGGCCCTTTGCTTCCAATTTCATGCGAATACTTCCTATCTCGAACCTCGAAATCCGGTCTTGGATCCCGCCCTCGGTGACGGCAAATCCAGCAAGGGATCGCCGAAAGGCGGCCATTCCGTCTCACTTCGAATTTTGAGATTTTGGACGCTGGTCCGGTTCGGTGTAACGGCCCGATTGCAAGCCCGTAAACCATTGATTTGGGGGCTCATTCACACGAACCTGCCCTTGGTCGTCACAGGCGACCACATCGCGGGGCAAAGCCCACGCGACATAAAACGATCCCGCCTACATCAGCGCTTAAGAGGGGACGCTTGGATGATCCATCAGCGGGTCGGGGCGCCCAAGCGCGCAAGCACGGCTTCTAACGGAACCCCCAGGTCCCGCCCTGTGCACACCGGCAAATCACGGTCGTTGGAAATGACCATGCGCCCCTGGACAAAGCTGGCCCGATAGCCTTTTTCATCCAGCTTCTGGTGCAAGTCCGGCCAATCCTTGGCGGATTCCAAAATCGGGTTCAGGAATAGGCGCAACAGCGCCCGTGTTTCACAGTCCAGCTGCTTTGGCAGTAGGTTCGCAGGATCCGAGATCGGCTGATCCGCCTGCATGTCGTTGGGATGATGCATGGTTAGTCTCCTTGCCTGTGACCCCACAATACCCTGCAAATCAGGCTGAAATGGGGCGTGCTAACTAAGCTTGTTCGCAGTCGGAAAACGCTTTCTTAACCAAACGTCCGGCATGATGACTGTTATGAAAGAGGTTGAGATCACCCTGCGCATTCCCGCGCCCCTGTATGACGCCGCCCATCGGTTGGCGCAGGGACGGGGAGATTCCGTGGCGCGGCTGCTTCAACGGCTCTTGCTGCGCGAGGTGCGGAATTCCATGGGGGGGCAAAAACCGCGGAAGCAAACGACCGCAAATGACCGTTTGCTCGCACCGCTCAAGGTTTTGTTGACAGCAGATTTCGCCAAATCAAGCACTTGGCCAGAACTTCAGGGGCGATTGATGGCAAAGGGCTATACGTTGCGCGCTGCTGAAGGGGGTGTATCCCTTTACAGTCACCCGGGTGGGCACCAGATGTGCAAGATTTCCGAGCTCGGGCACGCTTACGGCGATCTCATGCTGCGGTTTGGTGGCCCCCTGCCAGATCACGCACACCAGTGGCTGGCCAACCGCCTGCTGCAAGAACCGGCTTATCCCGGCGCGCATGAGCCAGATGGACGCCATATTGAGCGCCGGGCCTGAACGCAAACGCCGGCCACGTTTCCGTGACCGGCGCAAATTTCGCCGTTCCCGTTGGATCAGCCTTTCTTCAGAACCTTCTGACCCAGAACTTCCGCAATCTGCACCGCATTCAGCGCTGCACCCTTGCGCAGGTTATCCGAAACGCACCACAGGTTCAGGCCGTTCTCGACGGTGCTGTCCTGGCGAATACGGCTGATAAAGGTTGCGAAATCGCCCACACATTCCTTGGGAGTGACATAACCGCCGTCTTCGCGCTTATCGATCACCATAAGGCCGGGCGCCTCACGCAGGATTTCGCGGGCCTCGTCCTCATCAAGGAACTCTTCAAATTCGATGTTAATCGATTCCGAGTGACCAACAAACACAGGGACACGCACGCAGGTCGCGGTCACCTTGATCGCCGGGTCGACGATTTTCTTGGTCTCAGCGACCATTTTCCATTCTTCCTTGGTCGACCCATCGTCCAAGAATACGTCAATGTGCGGGATGACGTTAAAGGCGATTTCCTTGGTGTAGACCTTGGGCGGCACATCGTTCACCGGGTTGTAGACGGCTTTGGTCTGCTCCCACAGTTCATCCATCGCGTCCTTGCCCGAACCCGACACCGACTGATAGGTCGACACCACCACGCGTTTGATTTTAGCCCGATCATGCAAGGGTTTAAGCGCCACGACCATCTGTGCGGTGGAACAGTTTGGGTTGGCGATGATGTTTTTCTTGGCATAGCCCAGCACCGCGTCCGCGTTTACCTCTGGAACCACAAGCGGCACGTCAGGATCATACCGATAGAGCGATGAGTTATCGATGACAACACAGCCCTGCGATGCCGCTTTGGGGGCGTATTCCTTGGTCGCTGCCGACCCAACGGCAAACAACGCCATATCCCAACCTGTGAAATCAAAAGCCGCAAGATCTTGTGTTTTCAAGGTCTGCTCGCCAAAGGTGACCTCGGTGCCCAGCGACCGGCGCGACGCCAGAACCGCCAGTTCGTCCACCGGAAAGCCCCGTTCAGCGAGGATGTTCAACATTTCGCGGCCCACATTGCCCGTGGCGCCGACAACAACGACTCTATAGCCCATCTGGCCCTCCTGAGTTTGTCACGCCCGGGAACCCACATCCGCAGGGCTGGCGCTGTGTATCGCAAGGTCGGCGTAGGGGGAAGGCTTGTTTTCGCATGCGCGGCATTGCGTTCAGCCAACCGTGAGCCAATCACGCAGCCTGAATTCGGCACCGGTAGCCCGCATTCAACGCGTTTTTCTGCCAAGGCTTAGCCAATGCTTAACCGTGCGAACGCATTAATGGCACCCCACACATGAGTCGCACAGGTGGTAAGCCCCCTCCCTTTGCGCGGCCAGCACCGGATAGGGCACAATGCTATATACACTGGTCACCAGTATGAGCCGCAACCAAAAGCAGGCCGTCTTTGCGGTGATCGACATGCTGTTTGTGCCCATCACATTGATCACGTCCCTGGGGCTTGCCCATCCTTCCGGGCTCGGCCAACTGGAGGTGCTGAACACCCTAGTCTGGATGGGCTGCCTGGCTGCGATTGCGGGTGCATTGGGCTGGTCAATGGGGCTGACACGCTTGCAGTTGAACGCCTATGAAGCGCGTGGAATGAGTGCAACACTGTTGTATTCTTCGATCATGGCAGGCGCGGCTTTTGTCGTGGCCCTTGCCAGCGGCATCACATTTCCGCTTCGCAGCGCGATCGTCTTCGGCGTATTGACCTGCACCGTTACCATTGGGTGGCGGATCTTATTGCGACACTTCACGGTGCAGGTTTATCGGCAAGGGGATAATCAGCAACAGATTCTGATTTACGGCGCGGGCAAAACGGGGCGACAGCTTCTTGCCGCGCTCCGCGAAGATCGCTCATCTCATCCTGTCGGGTTCGTGGATGACAATCCTGCCCTGCACAATCTTCAGATTTCCGGTGCTCCGGTTTTCCCTTCCAGCCAGCTTTTGGCGCTGGTGCAGGACCGCAATATCGACAAGATCGTTATGGCAATGCCGTCCACAGATCCAAGCCAGCTTGGCCGTTTGGCGAATGATCTGCGCAATTTGGGCTGCGAAGTCCACAAAATCCCGTCGTTCGAAGAGCTGATCGGGCGCGGTGGCGAAGTCGGACATCAGGTTTCTCCGGTTTCGGTCCATGATCTCTTGGGCCGCAACCGGCTTGAACAGGAACTTCCAGGGATCAGCCACACCTTTGAAGGGCAAAGCATATTGGTGACCGGTGCGGGTGGCTCGATTGGCTCGGAATTGTGTCGGCACATTGCATCGTGCAAGCCCAGATCGCTTGTTCTGCTGGATCATTCCGAGCTGGCGCTTTATAACATTGAGAAAGAGCTATCCGATGCCAGGCTTGCCCCTCGGGTCACAGCGGTTCTTGGCTCCGTATCGGACCGGGACTTGATGCATGCCACCTTGGCAAAGCATGGGGTCAATATCGTGCTCCATGCCGCGGCCTATAAACATGTGCCCATGGTTGAATCAAATCCGTTGATTGGGCTGTCGAATAACGTTCTTGGCACAAAGACCATTGCCGATTCGGCTCGCGAACTGGGCGTCGATCATTTTATTCTTGTTTCGTCCGACAAAGCGGTGCGCCCGACAAATGTCATGGGGGCCTCAAAGCGGCTCGCAGAGCTGGTGGTTCAGGATTTAGCCCAGCGCAGCCCCAAAACCATCTTTTCCATGGTGCGGTTCGGCAATGTTCTCGGATCCAGCGGATCCGTCGTGCCGCTGTTCGAAGAGCAGATCGCCCGCGGGGGGCCCGTCACCGTGACACATCCGGATGTCACGCGGTTCTTCATGACAATTCCAGAAGCCGCACGTTTGGTTTTGCTCGCTGGGTCGTTTGCACAGGGCGGCGAGGTCTTTGTGCTGGATATGGGGGACCCGATCCCCATTCGTACGCTTGCCCGCCGAATGATTGAAGGGGTTGGGCTTAGCGTGCGTGACAATGACAATCCCAAGGGCGACATCGAGATCGCATACTCGGGGTTGCGGCCTGGTGAAAAACTGCACGAAGAACTTCTGATTTCATCAGAAATGCTGCCAACACCGCACCACAAAATTCTTCGCGCTCAAGAGGTTGCCCTGTCAGAATTCGAAGTTGCCAACGTCCTCAAAGATCTGCGTAGCGCAGTTGAGACGCGGCAAACAGATGCGGCGTTGGCTGTGATCGCGCGGTGGGTCGAACAGGAGAAAACCGGCACCATCGCGCGATCGGGTTAGTGCATCTACCGGCCGGGAATTCCCTCTCGCGGGGCCTCAGGTTGCCATCGTTCGATCAGGTCTGATGCCTCTTGCGCGGTTTCGACAAAGTGGAACAGTTCGAGATCCTCGGCGCTGATCGTCCCTGCATCGGCCAGGGCTTCCCAATTGACGATCTTCTCCCAAAACCCACGACCAAACAGCAGGAAGGGAACACGCTGCATGCGGCCGGTCTGGATCAACGTCAGCGCTTCGAACAACTCATCCAAGGTGCCAAAGCCGCCCGGGAATACGCAGATCGCCCGCGCCCGCATCAGGAAGTGCATCTTGCGGATGGCAAAATAGTGAAAATTGAAGGCGAGATCCGGTGTCACATATGGATTGGGCGCCTGCTCATGCGGCAAAACGATGTTCAATCCGATGGAAATGCCGTCCTCGTCTTGGGCGCCGCGATTGCCCGCCTCCATCACACCGGGCCCGCCCCCTGTTGTCACGATGAACTCGCGGTTGCCCGATGCTTTTGCCTTTTTCGTCATGAGACGCGCAAACTCTCGGGCTTCGTCATAGAAATGGGACAGCTCCGCCAAGGTCTTGGTGCGTGCCCCCGCCTTGTCCGCCGGTGCGGGAATGCGGGCGCCGCCGAACAACACGACCGTGCTATCAATCCCATGTTCATCCAACAGCATTTCAAATTTCAACAATTCCAGCTGTAGACGAACCGGGCGCAGGGCGTCGCGGCACAGAAAGTCTTCGTCGGCAAAGGCCAACCGATACGCCGGGGACCGCGTCTGAGGAGTATCCGGAATATGCGTCGCGGTTGCCCGGTCGGTGTGCGCATCGCGAAGCCTGCTGCGGCGATCGTCGTTCATCTATCATTCCTTGATAAGGCCCGTTGGGCATTTCCGTTCAATCTATCCGCCGATACCACCCCATACCAGTGACTGATCTGCCCAGATCCAATCAATTATGTGCAAGGGGCGTGACCTTGATGTAATTCGCGGTTATGCAGCGGAAGAATCTGGAGGATGACAATGTCGAACGCACAGCTTGAAACTGCAATCGAAGCCGCGTGGGACGCGCGTGACACGATCACATCGGCCACCACTGGCGAAACGCGCGAAGCCATCGAAGACACGCTGAATGCCCTGGACAGCGGCAAACTGCGCGTCGCTGAAAAACAGGATGATGGCAGCTGGCACGTCAATCAATGGGCGAAAAAGGCGGTCCTGTTGGGCTTTCGCATCAAGGATATGGAAGAGCACTCAGGTGGGCCCCAGGGATCCGGTTGGTGGGACAAAGTTGACAGCAAGTTCAAGGGCTGGGGCGAAAACCAATGGCAGGCGGCAGGGTTTCGCGCTGTTCCCAACGCCGTTGTGCGCAAATCGGCCTATATCGCGCCGGGCGTGGTGCTGATGCCGTCCTTTGTGAACCTTGGTGCACACGTTGACGAGGGCACGATGGTCGACACATGGGCGACCGTTGGCTCTTGTGCGCAAATCGGCAAAAACGTGCATCTGTCCGGCGGCGTCGGCATCGGCGGCGTGCTTGAACCCATGCAGGCAGGCCCGACCATCATCGAAGACAACTGCTTTATCGGCGCCCGTTCAGAAGTGGTCGAAGGCTGCATCGTGCGTGAGGGTTCGGTTTTGGGCATGGGGGTCTTCATCGGTCAATCCACCAAGATCGTGGATCGTGAGACCGGCGAAGTCATGTACGGCGAAGTGCCCCCCTATTCGGTGGTTGTTGCGGGCTCGATGCCGTCCAAGAACGGGATCAACCTGTATTGCGCGGTCATCGTCAAACGCGTCGATGAAAAGACCCGTTCCAAGACCGGCATCAACGAGCTGCTGCGCGACTAAGATCTTAGTCCGATCGCAAACGAAAGGCCCCCAAGGGGGCCTTTTTGTTGTCCGCAAACAAGAACCTCACCGGTTTCCCACACCAAACCAGCGTTTTGCGATCTGTTCATATTCCCCGGATTCGTAAAGCTGCAGCAGCGCGACATTCACGCCCTCACGCGCGAAACTGCCTGCAGGGAAAGCAATCCCATAGTCTTCAGGCCAGAAAACCACCGGTAACAATTGCCCGAATTGCCCATCTGATTCGCGCACATAGTGGGCCAGGATCGGGCCATCAAACACCACGGCATCCATCAATCCGGCTTCGAACGACCGCAGCATCAAATCGAGCGATTCAAACGGGGTAAAGGCAATTTCTCGGCCTTCGAGATACAAAGAGGCCGTCGACCCGCGTGTCGTACCCACCCGTTTCCCGTCAAGATCCGAGATCGAGTTGATCGAACCCGACAGGGTCTGCACCGTAACGGAGGCAGTGATATGTGCGACAAAAACCGACACGACAAACAATGAGGCAACCACCAGAAAGGTGCCGAATACACGTCCCAGGATCGAACGGGGCATGCGTTCTTCAAAGCCCCCGTTCACCACGAGATTAAGCGCCCACCAAAACGAAGGAAAAAGGGCCTCACTCGCCGGTCGATCAAAATAGGGCTGCTTGCCGCGCTCGAACACCCACATCAACATGCCGCCGCCAAACAGCAGGGCAAAGGCCGCGACGACCGCAAAGGCCAGTTCGGCGCTGAAAACCGACGTCCAAAGCCCCGGCATTCCCTGTTCGCGCTGCACCATGATCTGCAACCCGCCACGATAGATCGGCAGGGAAAAGTCCATCGCCGCCTCACGCGCGCGGGTGATGGAAATATTGGCAATCGCACCATCCACCAGCCCGGCTTCGACCTGCCCGAGCATATTCGTGAAATTTTCCTCGAATCGGAACGAGATCTCGTGATCAAGCTCCCGGCCGATCGCCTGCATCAACTCAATGCTAAAGCCCGTGGCCTGCTCGTCTTCGATCATTGCAAAGGGAGGGCGCTCAACTGTCAGAAACTCATAGGTTTTTTCCTGCGCTTGCGCTTTGATTGCGGACAAAAGCCCAAGAGCCGCTGTTAAAACACAGAACAAAAAAGTCAGCTTAAACTTTGCCACCGCTCAACACCCCACATGTTGCTTGTCTTTGCGCCTACCTTGTTCCCCCTTCCGTGCCAAGCAATTTGGCCTTGCTCCTATCCGTTTGATTTGCCATCCAGCGTCTATGGCAGAAAAACGCAAACGCCCCGTGCAGGTTTATACATTATTGGTCGAAGTCGGTCGCAAAGATGGCGACGGGCTGCCCAAAGGTGCGACCGGCGCAGCACTGATGTGCTATGCTTCTGGCGTGGATGAGGCCGAGGCCGTGCGCGAAACCGTGGCGATCCTGAAACAGGCCGACATGGCGCCGCTGGATGTGACGGGCTATGGCACAGCGCAGGAACGCCGCGATGCGGGCCACGACATTCAGGATGATGAGCTGGAGCTGATGGAGCGCGCACTGGCAGAGAACGCCGTGATCGTCGCACAGGTCACCCCCTTCTATGACGAGCCCGAGGGCTGAGCCCTCTCATCCCCGAATTCCATGTGATTTTATCACCCCGATATTTCGGGTGGTGATGCCCGTTGGCAGACCTGTTCGGTTAAAACTCCACCCCCTTCTGCGCCTTTATCCCATCTCGGAACGGGTGTTTGAGCAGGGTCATTTCGGTCACCAGGTCGGCGGCTTCGATCAGCTCTTCTTTGGCGTTGCGACCGGTCAGGCAGACGTGGGTCATTGCGGGTTTCTCTTCCAGCAAAAAACCAACCACCTCGTCGATATCCAGGTAGTCATTCCGAAGCGCGATGTTGATTTCGTCCAGCAGAACAAACTGCACGTCCGGGTCCAGGATCATCTCTTTTGCCAGTGTCCAGCCCCGCTGTGCCGCGGCGATGTCGCGTTCGCGGTCCTGGGTTTCCCATGTGAACCCTTCGCCGGACACTTCGAACCGGCATTCATCGGCAAATCTGGTTTTCAGCAGCTCGGCCTCGCCGGTCATCCAGTTGCCTTTGATGAATTGCACCACGCCGCAGGGCATTCCATGGGCGATACAGCGCATGATCATACCGAATCCAGATGAGGATTTCCCCTTGCCCTTGCCCGTGTGCACGATGATCAGACCTTTTTCTTCGGTCTTGGTCGCCATCATGCGATCACGCGCTTCTTTGATTTTACGCATCTTTTCCGCGTGGCGGGTGTTCACGTCCTGTGTCATGGGCTTCCCTTTGCTTGACAAACCGGGCGCTCGGGCGCAATCCCGTATCGCTGGTGCCTGCATAAGCAGGTGAAAAGGGAATGTGCAGCCTTAATCCAAAAGGTCAAGCACAGCCGCCCCCGCGACCGTAAACGGAGAGACCCCCAAGCCACTGGCACATGCCGGGAAGGTGGGGGCCGTCAGGACCCCCTGAGATCCGCCAGCCGGGAGACCTGCCAGCAGATCGCGCAGGATGCGCATTAATCCAACCGGACGGGGTGTTCCGGTGTCGGGAAGGCCTGACCTCCCCGCCATCCGACCCGTTCCATGCAAGATGGAACCAAGTGTTATGGCTGATCAGCCAACTGAATTGATGATCTGCGTGAAATGCAGACGGGGCCAGGATCTGGCCGATGATGACCGCCGACCCGGCCAGCGTCTGTTTGACGATTTGGCCCAGCGTGACCTGCCTGACGGCATGACCGTTAAAGCTGTCGAGTGCCTTTCGAATTGTTCGAACGGTTGTTCGATTGCCCTGCGCGGCGGTGACCGCTGGACCTATCTGTACGGAAATGTCGACGAGACGTCGCATTCAGACGAGGTGCTAGAGGGCGCAGCCAAGTATCACAATACGACCGATGGTCTTGTCCCCTGGCGCGAGCGCTCGGAACTGTTCAAACGCAACTGCATCGGGCGTGTCCCGCCGCTGTCGATTTAAGGAGGCCGCGACATGGCTGATCTGGCAAAACTTCCCGTCACCGTCATCACCGGTTTTCTGGGGTCGGGCAAGACCACGCTGGTGCGTGGGTTGATGCAAAACCCCGGTGGCAAGCGTCTGGCCGTCGTCGTCAACGAATTTGGCGATGTGGGGGTGGATGGGGACATCCTCAAGTCCTGTGCAATCCCCGATTGCCCGGCGGAAAACATCATGGAACTGGCCAATGGGTGCATCTGCTGCACCGTGGCGGATGACTTTATCCCCACCATCGAAGCCCTCATGGCGCTTGAACCCCGCCCCGATCACATTCTGATCGAAACTTCGGGTCTGGCGCTGCCAAAACCTCTGCTCAAGGCGTTTGACTGGCCGGATATCCGTTCGAAAATCACGGTGGATGGCGTGATTGCCCTGGCTGATGCAGAGGCCGTGGCCGCTGGTCGTTTCGCCAGCGACGTGTCCGCCGTCGATAAGCAACGCGAAGCTGATGACAGTATCGACCACGAAACACCCCTGTCCGAAGTCTTTGGTGATCAGATCTCATGCGCGGATATCGTGCTGCTGACCAAACCCGATCTGGCCGGTCCCGAAGGGGTGGCCAAGGCAAAGGACATCGTGCTGAACGCCGCCCCGCGCCCGTTGCCCGTGGTCGAGGTGGCCGAGGGCCAGGTCGATCCGCGTGTGATCCTGGGCCTTGAGGCCGCCGCCGAAGATGACATGGACGCCCGTCCTTCGCATCACGAAGATCACCACCATCACCACGATGGGGACGGTCATCACCACCATCATCATCACGACGATCACCATCATGACAATTTCGAAAGCATCGTCGTCGATATCCCCGAACTGGCTGATCCTGCGGATCTTGTGACCGCGATCGAAACGCTGGCAAATGAAAACAACATCCTGCGGGTCAAAGGCTATGCCGCCGTGGCGGGAAAGCCCATGCGCTTGCTGGTGCAGGCCGTGGGGGCGCGCGTGCGTCATCAGTTTGACCGGCCCTGGGCTGCCTCCGAGGATCGTCAGGGCCGTTTGGTCGTGATCGCCGAACACGACGACATCAAACGTGATGTGATCGAAGCGGCGCTTGGTGCCGCCAAGGCTGACGCCTAACATCAGGGACCGCCGTTCATGCATGTCATCTTTCGCGAAAGCCACGGGTTGGACGAAGCCGACACGCCGCAGGATCTGGGGCAAAGCCCGGCTGATCTGGTGGTGCTGTCCTTTTCCGACAGCGACCTTGGTGCCTTTGCGGCGGGATGGCATCGGGGCGGCGGTAAGGACGGTAAGCTGCCATCGCTGCGGCTTGCCAATCTGACCGCTTTGAAACATCCGCTCTCGGTCGACACCTACGTCGAGCAAACGCTGGAGGGGGCGAAAGGCATTCTGATCCGTTTGATCGGGGGCGTGCCCTATTGGCAATATGGCCTGCAACAGGTGCGCGATCTTGCGCAGCGCAAGGGAATTGCCCTCGCGGTGCTGCCTGCGGACGGTCGGGTGGACGAGCGGCTGGATGACTATGCGACACTGCCCGTGTCGACCCTGCGCAGGCTGTCAGAGTTGTGCGACACAGGCGGCGCCGTGGCGGCCCAGGCGGCGCTGGCCCAGATGGCGCTGGCCACGGGCCTATATGCCGGCCCGGTTATCGGCGCCAAAGACGTCCCCCGCATGGGCTGCTGGCGTCCCGACCGGGGGGTGGCCTGCCCCGCTGGCGGATGCGCCGATCCGCAAGGGTGCGGAACGGATGGTTTCAAAGAGATAGAGCAGGCCAACGTGCGCCCCCGATTGGCCATCGTGTTTTATCGCTCGTATTTGGTGGCCGCAGATCTGGCTCCGATCGAAGCCCTGTTTGATGCGTTCGAGGGCCGTGGATATGACGTTCACGCGCTGTTTGTGCCCTCGCTCAAGGCCCCTGATGTCGCAGAGTGGCTGCGGGTGCGGATTGCGGCGCTGGGTCCCTGCGCAATTGTCAACGCCACAGCCTTCAGCGGCAAAACCGGTGACGGCGCATCCCCGTTGGACATCGGCGGCGTGCCCGTGTTCCAAGTGGCGCTGGCGACATCAACCCATGACGCCTGGGCAGAAGCCGAACGGGGATTGTCCCCCGCCGATCTCGCCATGCATGTGGTCTTGCCAGAAGTCGACGGGCGCATTCTGGGAGGGGTGATTTCCTTTAAGGAACCGGGGCCGCGCGACCCGGATCTGGAATTTGCGCGGTTCGAACACCGCCCGGTGGCGGAACGCATCAAAGCCGTGGCAGATCGCATCGAGGGCTGGCATCACTTGCAATCCAAACCCGCGTCTGATCGCCGGGTTGCATTGGTTCTGTCGACCTACCCCGGCAAAGACTGGAACATGGGGCATGCTGTGGGGTTGGATGCCCATGCGTCGACCCGTGCGATCCTGACGGATCTTCAGGCGGCGGGATACGGGGTGGCCCCGGCTGATGAAACCATGGTCGAGACCCTTTTGGCGCGCTCGTTCACTTGGTCCCTTACGGACTACAAACGCGCCTTTGGGACGCTCGCGCAATCCATGCAGGACGATGTGATCGCGGTATGGGGCCAACCCGAAGAGGATATGGATGTCCGCGATGGCGCGTTTCATTTCGCCGCGATCAAACAGGGCAACGCCCTTGTTGCGCTGCAACCAGAACGCAGCCTGATCAAAACCCGGGAAGATGACTATCACGACACCTCGCGCACGCCGCGCCACGCCTATGTGGCGTTTTATCTGTGGCTGCAAACGCAGATTGATGCGCTGATCCATGTCGGGGCACATGGCACGCTTGAGTGGCTTCCGGGCAAGGCCGTTGCCCTATCTGATACCTGCTGGCCCGAGGTTCTGACCGGCAAGCTGCCTGTCATCTATCCCTTTATCGTCAATGACCCCGGCGAGGCCGCCCAGGCCAAACGCCGGATCGGGGCGGTCACGCTGGGGCATATCCCGCCCCCGCTGCGCGAAAGCGAAACGCCCGACCGCCTGGCCCGGCTAGAGGCGCTGCTGGATGAATTCTCCAACGCCGACGGGCTTGACCCCAAGCGCCGCGACCGGTTGCAAGACGATATCCGCGCCGAGGCCCAGGCCCTGGGTGTCGAAAACGATCTGGGTCTTGATCGGGCCACCAGCACCGCCGAAGCCATCACACGCATTGACCGTTTTGTCTGCGATATCAAAGAAAGCCAATTCGGCGAGGGTCTTCATATCTGGGGCAGACCGCCAAAGGACGTAGATCCGGAAACCAGCCATGCCAGCGCCTGCGAGCACCAAGCGTTGCTGGATGCGCTGGACGGCAAACGGATCGATGCCGGGCCAAGCGGATCGCCCTATCGCGGGCGGCGCGACGTGCTGCCGACGGGTCGCAATATCTTTACCACGGATCCCAGATCCGTCCCGACACGCGCGGCCCATGCGCAGGGTGTGAAACTGGCCGAAGAACTGGTGCGCAGGCATCTGCAGGACGAAGGCGACTGGCCGCGCGGCTTGATCGTTGATCTGTGGGGGTCGGCCACCATGCGCACCGCCGGAGAAGAATTCGCGATGGCCCTGCATCTTTTGGGGGTGAAGCCGGTGTGGGACAAGGGATCCGAGCGCGTGTCCGGCGTCGAGATCCTGCCGATTGCCGAACTTGATCGCCCCCGCATCGACGTGACGCTGCGCGTGTCCGGATTGTTCCGCGATGTGTTCCCCACCTTGTCGGCCCTGTTTGGGCAGGCGATCCGTGCGTTGGCGGCCCGGGATGAGGCCGACGACTGGAACCCCTATGTGGGGCGCGCCGATCTGGCGCGGGTCTATGGTCCCGCTCCGGGCAGTTTTGGTCTTGGGATGGGGGACACCCTCGAAGACTATTCGGATGAGGGGCGCAGGCGCGCGGGCGAGGCCTGGCTTAACGCAAGCGCATGGGCGCTTGATGGGGACAAGGTCGTTCGTAACGAAGACGGAATCCGCGCGCGGGTCTCGGATGCAGACAGCTTTGTGCATTTGCAGGATCTGCCCGAGACCGATCTTTTGTTGGCGTCGGATTACGCGGCGCATGAGGCGGGCTTTGCCGCTGCGCAAAAGATCACCGGGGGCAAGGCCGCGCTTTATCACCTGGACAACACCGATCCGAACCAGCCCCGCGCCCGCGCCTTGCCCGAAGAAATCGCGCGCGTTGTGCAGGCCCGCGCTGCAAACCCGCATTGGATCAACGGGATGAAGGCGCATGGTTTCCGCGGGGCTGCCGAAATCGCGGCCACGCTGGACCACATGGCCGCCTTTGCGCATTTGGCCGGGGTTGTATCCCCTCATCTGTTCGATCTCTATTTTGATGTGACCCTGGGCGACGAAGACACCGCCCGGTTTCTTGAACAGGAAAACCCTCAGGCCTACGCGGCGATGCAGGGCCGCTTTGCCGCGTTGCATGAGGCGGGTCTTTGGCGCACAAGACGGAATTCCATTCTGGCAGAACTGGAGAGTCGATCATGAGCGTCGGACCTTCCGTCAAGGGCTGGTGCCCCGGTGCTTTCAAACCGATGATGTCCGGCGACGGGCTGGTGGTGCGTATACGTCCCCGGCTGGTGCGTCTGGACGCCTGGCAGGTGCTGGGGCTGTGTGCCTTGGCCATTGAATACGGCAGTGGTTTTCTGGATCTTACCAATCGCGCCAATCTGCAAATCCGCGGTGTGGCCGAGGCAGACCACGACGCCCTGCTTGCCGGTCTGGCCGAATTGGACCTGCTGGACGAAGATCCCAGCCTTGAGGGCCGGCGGAACATCCTGATGGCCCCGCTGTGGCGCGAGGGCAATGTCACCCATCGGATCACATCGGCACTGTTGAAAACGCTGCCCATTCTGCCCGATCTGCCTGCCAAGTTCGGTTTCGCCGTCGATACCGGCCCAGACCCGCGCCTGCAAAAGGATTCGGCAGATATCCGCGTTGAGCAATCTGAAAACGGCTTGGTCATCCGGGCGGACGGTGCACTGGCGGGTCGCCCCGTCACCGAACCCGAAGTCATCCCCGCCATTTTGGAAATGGTCCATTGGTTTAACGACCACCGCACGCCCGAACGCCGCCGCATGGCCAAGGTGTTGGAAACCATCGCCCTGCCGGAGGGCTGGACCACCACGCCTCCGCGCGCTCAGGGGGCGCCACTTGGGATCGGCCCCTGCAAGAATGGCAGTTTCGAAGGCGTTGCACTGGGCGCACCCTTTGGCCAAATCGGCGCGCAGGACCTTTTGGATGTCATGGGGCAGACCGGGGCCACGGCGCTACGCGTCACACCTTGGCGGCTGTTCATTCTCGAAGGTGTTCCCATGCCGGAAACGCCGTTGTTCGTGACCACGCCCAATGACCCGCTGTTGCGCGTCGATGCCTGCCCGGGCGCGCCCTACTGTCCCTCTTCATCCGTCGAAACCCGTGATGTTGCACGCGCCGTCGCCAGCGCGACCAAGGGAACAACCCACGTCTCGGGCTGCTCAAAAGGCTGCGCCCGCGCCCGCGCCGCTGATGTCACCTATGTTGGCCACGACGGTGTTTTTGACCTTGTTGAACGGGGGTGCGCATGGGATGCCCCCCTCCAAACCGGGCTGGTGCCCGATGACCTTATCGCCAAACGGATCTGAGCTTTGACCAAATACACATACGAAACCGATGGGGCCGCGATCTACAAGCAGTCCTTTGCAACCATTCGCTCAGAAGCGAACCTCGGGCGGTTTACCCCGGATGAGGAACTGATCGCCGTGCGCATGATCCACGCGGCTGGCATGGTGGGCCTTGAGGAACACGTGCGATTTTCGCCCGATTTCGCGGTCGCCGCCCGTACCGCGCTGGAAAACGGCGCCCCCATCCTGTGCGATGCACGCATGGTTTCTGAAGGCGTAACCCGCAAGCGCCTGCCCGCCGACAATGAGGTAATCTGCACGCTTTGGGCCGATGGCATTCATGACCTGGCCAAAGAGATGTCGAACACCCGTTCCGCAGCCGCACTTGAGCTGTGGCGCCCGCATCTGCAGGGGGCCGTGGTCGCAATCGGCAACGCCCCCACCGCACTGTTTCACCTGTTGAACATGTTGCAAGCCCCCGACTGCCCGCGCCCCGCTGCGATCATCGGCTGCCCGGTGGGCTTTGTCGGCGCGGTTGAAAGCAAAGACGCGCTTTGGGCGGATCAACCGGTGCCCTGTTGCATCGTCGAAGGGCGATTGGGTGGCTCGGCCATCACGGTCGCAGCCATCAACGCAATCGCGAGTCGCGTAGAATGACGTCGGGAACCATATACGGTGTGGGCCTGGGGCCGGGTGATCCGGATCTGATGACGGTCAAGGCGCACCGCCTTTTGACCGGCGCCAAACACGTCGCCTTTTTCCGCAAGGCCGGGCGATCCGGTCGCGCACGGCAGATCGTCGAAGGCATGCTACCCACAGGGGTGATCGAGTTCGCGATGGAGTATCCCGTCACAACCGAGATCCCTCTGACCGATCCGCGCTATAACGAAGTGCTGTCCGAGTTTTACGCCAAGTGTACCGCGCATCTACGCGAATTGGCGCTGGCTGGCGAGGATGTTGTGGTTCTGTGCGAAGGCGATCCGTTCTTTTATGGCTCGTTCATGCACCTCTACACCCGTTTGAAAGACGATGTTGCGGTGGATGTCGTCCCTGCCATCACTGGCATGAGCGCTGCCTGGACCGCCACGGGTGCTCCGATCACATGGGGCGACGATGTGCTTTCGGTGCTCATGGGGACGCTGGACAAAGAGACCCTGACCAAACGCATGCTAGATGCCGATGCCATCGTCGTGATGAAGATCGGTCGTCATCTGGACAAGGTCCGCGATGCGCTGCGTACAGCTGGAAAGTACGACCGCGCATGGATCGTGCAATATGCCGCAATGGAGGGGCAGACGGTGCAGAAACTCGCCGATCTCGAGGGCAAAGTGACCCCGTATTTCTCGATCGTGATCGTGCATGGCGAGGGGCGCAGACCATGACCGGCTGGGTGAAAATCGCGGGGCTGGGACCCGGCGCAGAGGATCTGGTGACACCGCAGGTTCACGAGGCGCTGACCGAGGCCACCGATGTGGTGGGCTATATCCCCTATGTCGCGCGTGTGGCGGAACGCCCCGGACTGACGCTGCATCCCAGCGACAACCGCGTGGAAATTGACCGCTCGCGCCATGCGCTTGAAATGGCGGCACAGGGGAAACGCGTTGTCGTGGTCTCTTCGGGGGATCCCGGCGTCTTTGCCATGGCCGCCGCCGTGTTCGAAGCGGTCGAGGCCGGTCCAGACACATGGCGCGACCTTGAGATCGAGGTGCTTCCCGGGATCACCGCGATGCTGGCCGCATCCGCCCGCGCGGGTGCGCCACTGGGTCATGACTTTTGCGCCATCAACCTGTCGGACAATCTGAAGCCCTGGGATCTGATCGAAAAGCGTCTGCGCCTTGCGGCCGAGGGCGATTTCGCCATGGCCTTTTACAATCCCCGTTCGAAATCCCGGCCACAAGGGTTCGAGCGTACCCTGGACATCCTCAAAGAGGCCTGCGGCGACAACCGCCCGGTGATCTTTGCCCGCGCCGTAAGCACACCCAACGAAGAAATCCGCGTGGTTCCCTTGCAGGACACCGCCCCGGACATGGCTGATATGCGCACCATGGTGATCGTCGGATCTTCGCGCACACGGATCATCGCGCGTGACGGCGCGCCGATCATCTACACGCCCAGGTCAACTCCTCAATGAGCCAGCCAGTCCATCACCCCCTGCACGTGATGCACCTGCGCCCTTTGGGGCAGATCGGGCCGATCAATCATGATCACCGGCAGGCCCAGCGCGCGCGCCGCCAGGATTTTGGATTTCGCACCGTTCCCACCCGCGTTCTTGGACACGATGGCACGGATATCGTGCCGGCGCATCAGCGCGATGTCGTCATCCACGTTGAACGGACCTCGGGCGATCAGGGCGTGGTGGTTTGGAAAGGGCAATGGCCCCTCCGGGGAATCGACCAGCCGCAACAGGTAGAAATGGGCGGGATTAACGGCAAAGGCCTCAAGATGCATGCGCCCAACCGCCAGCATCACACGGGTTGGCGCCTGATCCAATGCGCGCACCGCGCCGTCGATGTCAGGCACATGCTGCCAACGGTCGCCCGCTTCGGCGGTCCAGGGGGCGCGGGTCAAGGCCATCAACGGCACGTCGACCTCGGCACAGGCAATGACCGCATTCTTGCTCATCTGCGCGGCGAACGGGTGGGTCGCATCAATCACATGTGTGATACCCTGCGCACGAATATAGTCAGCCAGGCCCGCAGCCCCGCCAAAGCCCCCCACACGCTGGGGCAATCCCAAATCCACCGGATTGCGTGTGCGCCCGGCATAGGACAACACCCCATGCAACCGCGCGTCAACCACCGCCTGGCACAGGGCGCGTGCCTCGGTTGTGCCACCCAGGATCAA
Organism: Pelagimonas sp.; assembly: GCA_025210345.1. Taxonomy (GTDB): domain Bacteria; phylum Pseudomonadota; class Alphaproteobacteria; order Rhodobacterales; family Rhodobacteraceae; genus JAOARQ01. The sequence goes on from JAOARX010000005.1 coordinate 99,731, forward strand.
AAGGTTCGGGGACATGGATAAAGCTCCTTGGTTGACGATCATCGGCCTGGGCGAAGATGGCCCGGACGGTCTGTCCCGCGCAAGCCTCGACGCGCTGGAACAGGCGGATGTGGTGATGGGACCACCCCGACATCTGTCGCTTTTGCCCGATGTGCAAGCGGAAATCATTGCCTGGCCCGTGCCCTTCGCAGATGGGGTCGAGCAGCTTATGGGGCTGCGTGGGCAAAAGGTGGTTGCGCTGGCTTCGGGGGATCCGTTTTGGTTCGGAGCGGGCAGCGTTCTGGTGCGGCAGCTTGAACCAAATGAGTGGCAGGCCTTTCCCGGAGCGTCGTGCTTTTCCATGGTGGCCGCGCGCATGGGCTGGCCACTGGAAAACACCGCCTGCCTCGGCCTGCATGCCGCCCCGTTGACCCGCCTGCGCCCCCTTCTGGCCGAAGGATCCCGTGCGATCATAACCCTGCGCGATGGCAACATGGTTCGAGAGCTCACAGGTTTTCTGGCGGGCGCAGGGTTTGGCGGCAGTCTTGTCACCACGTTTGAATCTCTGGGTGGCCCGCGTGAGGCGCAAAAGGCGTTTACTGTAAACGCCTTTCCGTCAGACGAAAGCTTTGCCCATCCCATCTGCGCCGCGCTGGAGATGAAGGGCAGCAGGGCGATCCCCCTGGCGTCGGGGCGCCCCGACGCAACCTTTGACAGTGACGGTCAGATCACCAAGCGCCCAGTCCGTGCACTTACCCTCTCGGCCCTGGCTCCGCGCCCGCATGAGCACCTGTGGGACATCGGCGGTGGCTCTGGGTCGATTGGCATCGAATGGCTTTGGACGCATCCAACCCTGACGGCAACCGCGATCGAGCCCCGCACAGACCGCGCAGAGCGTATCGCGCAAAACGCGTTGAATTTGGGGGTGGATCGTCTTGTCGTCGTGAACGGCCAAGCCCCCGAGGCGCTTTGTGATCTGGCAAAACCCGATGTGGTTTTTATCGGCGGGGGACTAAGCCAAACCCTGTTGGATTGGCTTTTCAGCCATCTTGCCCCGGGCACACGGCTTGTGGCCAATGCTGTCACCTTGGAAAGCGAAGCCCTGCTGATCACGGCCCAGGCCCAACACGGCGGCGATCTGTTGCGCGCTGAGCTGTCTCAGGCAGCTGCGCTTGGCCCCCGTCGGGGTTGGAAAGCCGCCTACCCGATTGTTCAATGGAGCGTGACACTATGATTGTCGCAGGGTTCGGATATCGCGCCGGTGCCAGCCTGGAAAGCCTGTTGGATGCTTATACCCTGGCGGGCGCAGGCGCAGGTATCGCCGCCACGGCGCATGACAAGGCGCGCGGTTTCCTGTTCGAAGAGTTCGCCCAGACACAGGCCCTGCGCATTGTGCCGGTCCATCCCCAGGCGTTGGAAACGCAAGACACCGTCACGCAATCCCAAGCCTCATCAGAGGCACGAAGGACCGGAAGTGTCGCCGAGGCCGCTGCCCTCGCCGCTGCCGGACCGGGAGCGCGGCTGATCACCCCCCGCGTGATTTCAACAGACAAAATGGCCACCTGTGCCTTGGCCATCGGAGACCCGACATGACAGTTCACTTTATTGGCGCCGGACCGGGCGCGCCCGACCTTCTGACCCTGCGTGGTCGCGATTTGATCGCATCGTGCCCGGTGTGCCTATACGCTGGTTCACTCGTACCCGAGGCGATTCTCGGCCATTGTCCCAAAGGGGCCCGGATCGTGAACACCGCCCCTATGAACCTTGACCAGATCATGGATGAAATCCGTGCGGCGCACGCCGATGGGCTTGATGTGGTGCGGCTGCATTCCGGTGATTTGTCCGTTTGGTCCGCCATGGGCGAACAATTGCGGCGCCTGCGCGAAGAGGACATCCCCTTTTCGGTCACCCCGGGTGTTCCATCGTTTGCGGCCGCCGCGGCCTCTTTGGGGACCGAGCTGACCTTGCCGGGGCTTGCGCAATCGGTTGTCCTGACCCGCACGCCGGGGCGTGCCTCGTCAATGCCCGAAGGCGAGAGCCTCAAGAACTTTGCCGCCACCGGCGCCACATTGGCAATCCACCTGTCTATCCAGAACCTCGGGACCGTCGTGGGCGATCTCAGCCCCGCATATGGGGCCGACTGCCCGGTTGCCGTGGTCTATCGCGCCAGCTGGCCGGATGAGCAGATCATTCGCGGCACCCTGAGTGATATTCAAAACAAACTGGGCGAGGACATCACCCGCACCGCGCTGATCCTTGTGGGACCGGCGCTGGCGGGCGAAGGGTTTGACGAAAGCTGCCTCTATGCAACCGACTATGATCGCCGCTATCGCCCACAAAGCGCGCAAAGCCCCTGGGCCAGCTGGCAGCACGGCGATGATTGAGACCGGGTTGGGGGCGCGGCCCCTGATCGCCTCTGGCGACCTCCCCGGGAAATTTTGAGACAGAAAAGCAAAGGCGCATGAGATGACCAAAGGGATTCTGGTATCGGCGCCGTCCTCTGGGACGGGAAAGACGACGGTTATGCTTGGGCTCTTGCGGGCGCTTCGCGATGATGGTCTTGCGGTGCAGCCGTTCAAATCAGGTCCGGATTATATCGACCCCGCGTTCCACCGCGCGGCCAGCGGGCGGGCTTCTTTCAACATGGACACATGGGCCATGGGGGACGGTTTGCTGAATGCCATCGCAGCCGAAGCGGCCGGTGCGGATATCTGCGTCGCCGAGGGCTCGATGGGCCTGTATGACGGGGTGGCAACGCACGGCCAAAGTGGTTTTGGCAGCAGCGCCGAGACCGCCGCCCGCATGGGATGGCCGGTGATTTTGGTGGTCGATGTTGGTGGTCAGGCGCAGTCTGCCGCTGCCACCGCGCTGGGATTTCAGGCCTACAATCCTGATCTGCCCTTCGCCGGGGTGATCTTGAACCGCTGTGCCAGCCCACGCCACGAACGCCTGGCGCGTCTGGGGATGGATCAGGCGGGCATCAAGGTTCTGGGCGTGCTGCCCCGCCGAGGAGACCTGGCCTTGCCTGAGCGGCATTTGGGCCTGATCCAAGCGGTCGAGCACCCCGATCTTGAGGCCGCGATCAAAGGCTATGCGACGTTCCTGCGCGACCATGTTGATCTGGCGGCGATCAAGGCGGCAGCGGCAGGTGTGGAACACGCCGCGACGGGCAGTTTACCCAAACCCCCGGCACAGCGTATCGCGCTTGCCCAGGATGCCGCGTTTTCCTTTACCTATCCGCATCTGCTAAAGGCGTGGCGCACGGGCGGCGCTGACATCCTGCCGTTCTCCCCCCTGGCGGATGAGGCCCCCGCAATGGATGCCGATCTGGTTTGGTTGCCCGGTGGCTACCCCGAGTTGCACGCAGGCAGGCTTGCCGCTGCGCAGACCTTCTGGACGGGTCTGCGACATCACGCGCAAACCCGCCCCGTGCATGGGGAATGCGGCGGGTACATGGCCCTTGGTGAGGCCTTGATCGACAAAGAGGGAACGCGCCACCAGATGGCCGGCCTTCTGGGGCTTGTCACCAGCTATGAAAAACGAAAGTTTCATCTGGGGTACCGCCGCGCCATCCTCGAAAGCGCATTGCCGGGGAACGCCCCGGGCACGGCGCTGCGTGGGCATGAGTTCCATTACTCCTCGATCCTAGAACAGCCCGACGCCCCCTTGGCACAGGTGTTTGACGCCGACGGCAATCCCGTGGCAGAGACCGGCTCGGTCCGGGGGCAGGTCACGGGCACTTTCTTTCACCTCATCACGTCCGAGGAATGCGCATGAGCGGTTTTGTCAGTTTCGTCAGTTCCGGCCCGGGTGATCCAGAGCTATTGACGCTCAAGGCGGTCAACCGTTTGCAAAATGCTGATGCCGTTTTGTTTGACGATCTGTCCTCGGGTCCGATCCTTGAACACGCGCGCAAGGGCGCGGATCTTGTCGGTGTCGGCAAACGCGCCGGGCGCCCCTCGCCCAAGCAATCCCACGTGAGCCGCCTACTGGTGGACTATGCCCAGACCGGTCAGCGAGTCGTACGCCTGAAATCCGGGGACAGCGGCCTGTTCGGTCGCCTCGAAGAAGAGCTGGTCGCGTTGCAAGAGGCGGGGATTGAATACGAAATCATACCCGGCATTCCATCGGCCTGCGCGGCGGCGGCGGCGGCGGGCATTCCCTTGACCCGGCGGGCGACGGCGCGGCGTGTGCAGTTCACCACCGGCCACGATCTGACCGGTGAGTTGCCAGAAAACATGAACCTCGCGGCGCTGGCTGATCCGCAGGCCACAACAGTGGTCTTTATGGGAAAACGCACCTTTCCCAAGATGGCCACGGGTCTTGTCCAGGCGGGGCTGCCCGCCGATACACCCGCGATGCTGGCCGAGGGCGTCAGCACCCCCAATCAAACCATCACACGCAGCACGGTGTCCGAGTTGGCGAAACAGCTTGAACAAGAGATCGGTGATCACCCGGCGTTGATCCTGTATGGCCCGCTGGCGGATCTGTGAGGAAATAGAATCATGATCTCAGACCTCTGGTTGGTTGGTATTGGTACGGGCAACCCGGATCACCTGACGATGGAAGGCGCGCGCGCCCTGCGCGAGGCGGACCGCATCCTTGTGCCGCGCAAAGGCCCGGGCAAAGACGATCTGGCAGCGATTCGGCATCGGATTATTGAAAGCGCGGGGTCGCAGGCCGAAATCGTGCATTTCGACTATCCCGTGCGCGACCCCAGCCTGCCCTACCAGGACCGCGTGGCGCGGTGGCACGATGAGATCGCGCATCGTTGGTCCAAGGCCCTGGAGGGGGCCAGTGGTCCGGTTGCGCTGTTGGTCTGGGGCGACCCGTCTTTGTATGACAGCACGCTTCGCATCGCTGAGCGCCTGGACCCACAGCCGCACACGCGCGTGTTTCCCGGGATCACCTCGCTTCAGGCGTTGACCGCGGCCCATGCCATCCCCCTGAATACCATCAACGGTCCAATCCACATTCTGACCGGGCGCAACCTGCGGGACCACGGGTGGCCCAAGGACGCGACAACCGTGGCGGTGATGCTGGACGGAGAGGCCAGCTTTCAGCACCTTGCCCCCCAAGGTCTGACGATCTGGTGGGGCGCGTTCCTTGGCATGCCGGAACAGGTTTTGCAGGCTGGGCCCCTGGCCGTGGCATCAGATCAGATCATCAAAGCCCGCCAAGCAGCGCGGACGCGTCATGGCTGGCTGATGGATACCTATCTGCTGCGCCGCGAATAATCGCGGCCCCACAGCAAAGGCGCGCATTCAAGACACAGCTGTGCCCGACAGGCGGGTCCGCCTTGGATCACCACGAAACAATTGATGCCATCCCGTCGGCGCATCAAATCAATCTCTGCATGCCACGCAGGGTAAAGCCATGTAAACCAAGACCAAAAAAGCCCTCAAGCAGATCAATGCTTGAGGGCTTTTTATGGTGCCCAGAAGAGGACTCGAACCTCCACGGCCTTGCGGCCACTGGCACCTGAAGCCAGCGCGTCTACCAATTCCGCCATCTGGGCAACGGGTTGGTGAGGGCGGGGTTTAAGCTGGGTTTAAGGGGGTGTCAACGCCTTTTTGAAAGAAATCTTATAGCGGCATCTCGGCACCTTGCCCGCATGCCCTCATCGCGGTATTTCTGCGACGCAACTTATGCTTGGGAGACGGCCTATGTCGAAACTCGTCACCATCTACGGCGGCTCTGGATTTGTGGGCCGATACATCGCCCAGCGCATGGCGCACTTGGGCTGGCGCGTCCGCGTCGCGTGTCGCCGCCCCAACGAGGCCCTGTTCGTCAAACCCTATGGCGCAGTCGGGCAGGTGGAACCTGTCTTTTGCAACATTCGCGATGACGCCAGCGTTCTGGCCGCGATGCAGGGGGCCGATGCCGTGGTCAACTGCGTGGGCACCTTTGACAAGGGCGGCAAGAACAATTTTGACGCCGTACAAAACGAAGGCGCCGAACGCATTGCCCGAATCGCCGCAGACCAAGGTGTGCAGCGCCTGGTGCATGTGTCAGCCATCGGCGCGGATACCGCAGGCGACAGCGCCTACGCGCGCTCAAAGGGCAAGGGCGAAGACGCCGTTCTTAAGCACATGCCAGATGCGATGATCCTGCGCCCGTCGGTGATTTTTGGGATCGAGGATCAGTTCTTTAACCGATTTGCCACCATGACCCGCTTTGGCCCGATCCTGCCGATTGTGGGGGGTAACACGCGGTTCCAGGCGGTCTATGTCGACGATGTGGCCAAGGCCGCTGTCATGGGGCTGACAGGCGCTGCTGAAGGCGGCATTTATGAATTGGGCGGGCCCAATGTGGCCACCTTCCGTGAATTGATGTCGACCATGCTGAAAACCATTCGACGCAGGCGAATCGTGCTGAACCTGCCGTTCTGGGTGGCCAACTTGATGGGATCGGTGATGGACCTTGTGCATTCCATTTCGCTGGGGCTTGTTCCCGCGATGATCACCAAGGATCAGGTGGTGCAGCTGCGGTCAGACAATGTTGTCGGCGCGGATGCGAAATCCTTTGCAGACCTCGGGATTGAGCCCACAACAGTTGAAACTGTGCTGGACGACTATCTGTGGCGCTTCCGCCCGTCGGGTCAGTACGACGCGATCAAGGAGTCGGCGCAAAACCTGCGCGCGCAGTAATCCACTCTGCGGGACAAAATGACAAAGGCGGGCACAACGGCCCGCCTTTTTGGATTCCATCGCTCTGTCAGCGTCAATGCACCTGTTGCAAGCGCGTCAGCAACGCAGCGTTGCAGCACCCCGGTGGCGGGGTTGGACTGCACCCGCCGCAGCCGGACAGCCACTCTTCGCAGGCTTCAACCAAAGCGCAGCCCCGGCAGGCCGTGACCATTCCGGCATAGGCGGTCGGGTCCAGGTCTCCGGCCTGGATCGCCTCGGTCAGGTTCAGCCCCATGACCTTTGCCACGCTACGTGTCATGAAAAAATGCCGTGCGGGATCGCCCAGATGCTGTCTCATTGCGCTGCCTCTTCGAGTGCTTTCTTAATTGTGTTCAACGCCTTGCCGTTTACGCAGTTGTCAGGAAGAGGACGTTCGGTCAACGCCTGTTCGCTCAGAAAACGACCACAGCCCTCGGCCCATTGGCAGGTCCGGCAACGGGTCACCAGATCAGCCCATTCCTGTGGGGCCAGAATGTCCCGGTCGTAGGCCGTGACCAGATCCACGCCCGTGGTCTTGGCCATCCGCTGCAACAGCCAAAAATGCGTGTTCGTGGGCCCCATAGGTCGTGTTGGACGTGTTGATTTGCTCATGCGTCAGCGCTGCTCCAACGCGCGAAACAGATCGGCATTGCGGCAATACTCGGGTGTTTGCTGTTGCGGCTGATCTTGTGCGTCGGCAAGCCACCCTTCGCAGGCCCCCGGGTTGCTGCACATGGTGCAACTTAGCACGGCATCCTCAAGGTCACCGATCCGCATGTTTCCACGCAGGATCTCTTCTTCCAGGTCAAGGCCGCGCGCCGTTGCCATACGATCCACAAGACCGGCGTGCTTTTTCAGTGTCAAAGGCGACTGCATGGCATTCTCCATTCAAGGTGAGATCTGCCAATCAGAGTAGTTCGTTTCGACCCCGGCGCATTGACTCAGGTCAACGGCGCGCGCCCGCGAAACTTGACGCGCGTCATTGCGTGCCTCCGGGCATAGCCGCTGGGCCTAACTACCGGCCTTTAGGCGTGCAACGGTCTGATGCACGATCTGTACCCGCTGTTTGCTGCCTGGATGGGTGCTCAGGAATTTATTGCGTGGCTCGGGCAGGCGGTTGAAAAAGCGCGCTCCGTTGATCGGATCGAACCCGGCCCCATAGGTGATGATTGTGCCCAACTGGTCGGCCTCAAGTTCGTGGTCCTTGGAATAGGCCAGCACCCCGACGGTGGCCCCTGCCTTTTCTGCTTCGGCAACCTCATCTGGCGAGGCCCCAAGAATGGCCGCCATCCCGGACATGATCACCGCGCCGCGCTGCGCATTGCGGCGCGTTTCTTCAAGATGGCTCAGGATATGGTGCGCGGCTTCGTGGCCGATCACAAAGGCCAGTTCATCTTCGTTGCGCACTTCGTTCAGCAAGCTGGCGGTGAAAACCAGAACCGGTCGGCCGGATTTGTCCTCGGTCTGGAGCGCATTCGGCGGCAGGTCGGGGCGATCATCGACGACAATCTGGAAATCGCAGTTCAAACCCCGCGTGCGGTTGCGGCATTCTTTCTCTGCGTGCGGTTCCATCACTTTGACCACCTGAACGAACTGTCGCGCCGCGTTCTGCGGCACCACGACGCGGCTGTCCCCCGATGGCCGCGCAACGGATTGCGGCACGGGTTCACAGGCGGCGAGAGCAACAAGAGCCGTCAAGGCGGCAAAGATACGAAACATGATGTTGAAGTTCCTTTTTACACACCGTCAGATTAGGCATTCCTTCTGAGCGGTGCCAGTGTTTTGCAGAAATTCCCCTGAAACCGTCAAGAGGCTATGCAAGCCTTCACGTTAGCGTTAAACTAAATTTATGTTCAGCATAGAACACGATTTCGACGCCACCGTGGTGACCCTTGTGGATGAAGGCACGCTTCATCTGCAAGAGGATGTGATTGTCTCGGCCTTCGACGATTGCGTCACGGTTGAACAATATGACCCGCGGCTGGATACGGTGCACCGGGTCACGCTTTCAATTTCCCAGATGCAAGATCTGGTCGCAGCCGTCACCATGCCCGAAGGGGTATACCGCCGCCCTGAAAGCACCCCAAAAGGCTAATCCAAGATCTCGAACACCTTATCGCGCGAGGTCGCCCCTTTTCGCAAAAGCAGGCGTGATTTTGACACGCCCAGCGCCTTGGACAAGAGTTTGATCACGGCTGCGTTGGCCTTGCCGCCCTCGGGTGCTGTTGTGACATAGACCCGCAGCCCCGCGCCATCGTGAACCACGGCGTTGCGGGCCGCTTTGGGCGTCACGCGCACGTCAAGGCGCGCCCCGGGTTTCGCAAGATGGGTGAGCTGGACCATGGTCTTGCCGTAGCAATGCTGCGCGGTTCGGACAAGTTAGGCGTTGAAATTCATCCGACAAACTCCGAGATATTGCTCAAGCGACAACAGGAGAAACCATGCCCGCCCCCAATCCCCAAGCCCTGGAGTTTCTTCTGAACCGCCGATCACGTCCGGCCAAAACACTGACCGGGCCCGCGCCTGATGCATCCCGGCTTTTGACTCTTTTGACCGCTGCCGCGCGCACGCCTGATCATGGCAAGCTTGAACCCTGGCGGTTCATTGTCTTGTCCGACGATGCGCTGATCCGGCTGGCGCAGGCCACCCGCCAGCGCGGCCAGGATCTGGGGATGGATCAGGCGGCCTGTGACAAGGCGGCGTTTTCCTTTGAGAACAGCCCGCTTTGTGTCGCGGTGGTCGAAGTGCAAAAGGACAGCCCCAAGGTCCCCGCAGTCGAACAAACCTATTCTGCGGGGGCTGTTTGCCTCGCGCTGTTGAATGCCGCGCTGGCGGATGGCTGGGGGGCGAACTGGTTGTCTGGCTGGGTCTCACACGACCGCACGTTCGTCAGCAAGAACCTTGGATTGGACAGCCACGAACGGATCGCAGGGTTCATTCATATCGGCACGGAAACCGCCGCCCCGCCCGCGCGCCCACGCCCGAATATCAACGCCATCACAACCTGGACCGACGTATGATTCTGGACGCCTTTTTCAAAGCGCTGGCCCAATTGGGTGACCGCCGCTTTCGCAATGTTCTGCTCAAAGGGGTCGGCCTTGCTTTGCTCATCCTCTTTGCCATCTCCAGCCTCTTCATCTGGGGCACCGGGTGGATTGTGGGCGAAAGCCTGACACTGCCGTGGATCGGAGAAATCACCTGGGTCGACAACGTCCTGTCGTGGGCCATGGTGCCGGTCATGATGGTCTTGTCCGTCTTTTTGATGGTGCCGACGGCCTCGGCGATCACGTCGATGTTTCTGGACGACGTGGCACAAGCGGTCGAGGATCGGCACTATCCCGGCGCGGGCCCCGCCGTACAGGTCAGCCTATCCGACGGGCTGCGCGACACTTTTTCGTTCCTTGGGGTGATGATTGCCGCCAACCTTGTGGCGCTTGTGCTCTATTTGATCTTTGTGCCCTTCGCGCCATTTATCTTTTGGGCGTTGAACGGGTTCCTGCTGGGTCGGGAATATTTCACCTTGGCCGCCATGCGGCGCCTTGGCCGCGTGGGCGCCTATCGGCTGCGCCGCAAACATGCCCTGACCATCTGGGTGGCAGGGATTTTGATGGCCGTGCCGCTGTCGGTTCCGCTGGTAAACCTGCTGATCCCGGTGCTTGGGGCCGCGACATTCACCCATATTTTCCACCGGCTGCACCCCGATGGCTAGGATCAGGCCGCAAGGCCTGATCGCATTGTATCAGTCGGTCAGGTGACGAAAGCCATCCTCACCGTACAGCAGATGCTCAATGTCCTGCACCGTGATCTGCCCCGTCAGGATAATCCACGCCGAGATCGACCAAAGCACCGCCGTAATCCCGGTGGTGATCAGGGCCTTGGTGCGCAGATTATGGACCTCGGGACTGCTTTCATGTGTGCCCGGCACCACATCTCCGACATCGCCTTGCGTCTTCAGACGCACGGGAATGACGCAAAGAAAGGTCAAGAACCAAATCACCGCAAAGAGAACGAGCCCCGAAGTAATGCCCATCAGACTTGCTCCAGTTCCACGAGACAGCCGTTAAAGTCCTTGGGGTGCAGGAACAGCACGGGCTTGCCGTGGGCGCCGATCTTGGGCTCGCCGCTGCCCAGAACCCGTGCGCCGGTTTCCTTCAGGTGGTCACGCGCGGCCAGAATGTCGTCAACCTCATAGCAGACATGGTGAATGCCACCTGCCGGGTTTTTCGCCAGGAACCCGTTGATCGGAGACTCCTCGCCCAGCGGGTAAAGCAGTTCGATCTTGGTGTTGGGCAGTTCGATGAAGATCACAGTGACGCCGTGGTCGGGCTCATCTTGAGGATCACCCACTTTGGCGCCCAATGCGTTGCGATATTGGTCAGCGGCCGCTTGCAGATCCGGAACGGCGATGGCGACGTGGTTCAAACGTCCGATCATGGTCTTACTCCTGTTTCCTTTGTTGCCCGTGGTTATGGCCTGTGCACACCAGCCCGACAAGCCCGTGCGGCCTTTAACCGCTTGTTCACCAAGTCTCGCCAAATATTGATCAGTGACTCGGACCTGAGGGGATGATTGATGGACGACACCGACCCAATGACTGCCCATTTGCGGCCCACTTCGACGCGACCTTTGCTGGGGCTGACCGTGCTTGTCGTGGAAGACAGCCGCTTTTCCTGTGACGCCATGCGTTTGCTCTGCCTGCGCTCAGGGGCGCGCATTCGCCGTGCTGACTGCCTAAAATCCGCCCGGCGCCATCTTCAGGTCTATCGACCCAGTGTCGTGATCATTGATCTGGGCCTGCCAGACGGATCCGGTGCCGAACTGATTTCCGAACTGTCCGTCACGTCCCCTCGGGTCGAAGTGATCCTTGGCACCAGCGGCGATTCCTTTGCTGAAGATGTGGCCATGGCCGCAGGTGCCGATGGTTTTCTGGCCAAACCCATCGGATCGGTCGCGACCTTTCAGAACGCGATTCTCAGCGCGCTGCCCCCGGAGCGGCAGCCCAATGGCCCGCGTCTGGTCAGTGATGACCCGATCAATCCCGATCCGCTGGCCTATCGCGATGATATGGCCCATGCGGCGGATGTTCTGGACGACACCCATTCGGGCCGCCATCTGGCCTATGTGACCCAGTTCCTGTCTGGGGTTGCCCGGTCGGCCGGGGACAACGCGCTGCACAAGGCCGCCGAATCCCTGGCCGAGGCAAATGCGGCAGGGCGCCCCCTGCAATCCGATCTCGCGCGCGTGGCGGCGATGGTACAGGATCGCATGACCGACAGGCTGGCGATCTAGCACCAGGGCCGAACCCACGGGACCGGATCAAAGGGACCAAACCTAACGCAACAGGTTCGGGTTCACCCCAAGATCGACGCCGGGAAAGATGTCCCGCGTCAGACGCGTGGCTTCGATCCCGAACAGGTCATGAAGGGCCCAGCCCGAAAACGCGCGCACATCGCGCGTGGGCATCAGATCACGGCGCTGGTGCAGGTCGACCTCGGCCAGGCCCGGCCAGTCCGAAATCACGCGCCCGCCGCGTACGGCCCCGCCCGCGAACAGCATCGCGCCACCGGTGCCATGGTCGGTTCCACCGGTGCCGTTGAATCGCGCAGTGCGTCCAAACTCGGTCATGGCCAGAACCGTGGTCCGCCCCCAAACATCCGGCGAAAGCCCCTCTTTCAGCGCCAGAATTACACGGGCAAGCACCCCCAGCTTGCGGGTCAAAAGCCGATCCTGACGCGCATGTGTATCCCAGCCCGTGACCGAAAAGCTGACAATCCTGGCCGCGCCCATCAGCCTTTCTACCGCGAATCGCGCGATCCCGATTTCACCGGCGGTCTTGTGCGAACGGCTCATATCTGAACGTATCTGGGACATCATCTGATCCATCCCACCTGAAAAGGCCACCGGATCCCCGTCCGAATCCGCAAGGTCCAGCGCCTTGGAAAAGGCCAGATCCATGGCCGGGTCATCCTTCATCACAAGCTGCGCCAGTCGCAGCGCCTGAGGACTTAGCGTCAGATCCATGGAAGGCGTCCAACGCGAGACGGGATGATCTCCGCGCAGAATCGGCAAGGCATCATCCCCAACGGCAAACCCGGTCTCAACCTGTGCATCCGGCAACGTCGCCAGCACCCGGTTCAGCCAACCGTCGCGCGCCCCCCCGCCTGTCAGATCGGGCAACCCGGCTTCCAGAATGTCTTGCCCGTCGAAATGGCTGCGCTTGTTGCGGTAGGGGGTCGACACCGCGTGAACGAACCCCAGCTCCTCAGCATCCCAAAGCGGCATCAAGGGGGCTAGCCCCGCGTCCATGGCAAAGAACCCATCCAGATCCAGCTGCGACTGGCCCAGATCCGGCACCGCTCGCAGCGTCGCAAAATCGGGATCGCCGTAGGGGACGATCGTGCCCATGCCGTCCATGCCGCCACGCAGGATGATCACCACAAGGCGCCTTTCACCCGGTGTCGCGGCCAGGGTCATGGGGGTGATCAGCGGGCTGGCCGCCAATGAACACCCCACAGCGGCAGATCGGGTCAGAAAGTCACGTCGGTCCATCTCTACACCCTCTGAAACGCGGGGGACGCCAGTATCAACCCAACCCCGTCTGACCGGCTTTCTGCGGCATGCGCCGCGAATCGAACCGCCTCGGGGATATTGGGGCCAAGCGCTGTGGTCACAAACTTGCGCGGGTCCGGCAAATCGCGCCGAAGCAGCCCGGGGACAACCAGCGCCCATTGCAGCCTTGCGGCCAACCCCTGCGGCGTGACCCACCGTGCATCTTCTTCGGCCAACCCATCTGGCCCATCGGGGCGTTGCCAGCGATGCCCCATTGCGCGCATGGGGTCCATGATCAGCCGATTGAGCGTCTTCCCGGTCAGGTTGGAAGCCGAAACGTCCAGAGCCCTCATGGAAGAGGTCACAAAATCAAAAGGTTGTTTAAAGTTCCCCCCCTCTTGTTTCCAAGCAGAAGGGTGGCTTAGCAACGCTTTGTACACCTCGATCAGATCCCCGTCACTGCTCATCCAAGCGGTTTCAATCGCCGTCACAAGGTCCGGATCGGGACGATCCGCGACGAAATGCACCGCCAGCTTGCGGGCAAGATGCCGGGCCGTGGCGGGGTGACGGGCCAGATCGCGCAGGACCATCTGAATGTCGCGCAACCCGGGCTTTGCGCCGCCATAGGTCACCCCCAGCACCGTTTCGGAACCGGGCTCGGCCTGATTGGCCTTGAACGCGCGTCCCTTGCGGGCGTTGAATGTCAAACCGGTGAGCAGTTCGGCCAGTTGCCGGACGTCCCCTTGGTCATAGGGCGCGCCCACACCCAGCGTGTGCAATTCGAGAATCTCACGCGCGAGATTTTCGTTCAGGCCCTGCCCCGGCTTTTGCTGGGCGCGGCGCGAATTTGGCCCGGTCGACACATTCTGATCCAGGTAATGCACCATCATCGGATGGGTGACGGCGTGAAACAGCAGATCCTCGAACCGGCCCGTCATATGCGGCCGCAGCGCGCTTTGGACATAGGGGGACACCAGCAACGCCATGAGACCGCCCTTGCCCGTCGCAGTAAAGTGATCCGCCCAAAAGGCCTCTAGCCGCTCACGAAACCCGTCGTTGCTGTGAATGCGCCGCTGAAGATGCGCGATGGTCCATGATGCGCGCTGGGACCTTGTAGATTTTTTCAACCGTTTATACGCGTCGCGCGCTTCATCCGCGATCTCAGAGCCTTTGTTGCGGCGCATGGTGCGGCGGATCTGACGCTCTTCGCGCAGCTGTGGCAGAAGGTCATCGAATTCCGGCACGGGAAATCGCCGGGCCATGTGGTCGGGGCCAGCCAGGCGTCGCAGCATCTGCGCCACGCCGTCCGGCGGCGCGATGCGAGGGGACAGACCACAGCCAAAGCGGGTCTCGGCACGGTGCGGGTCAAACATACCCATGATCATAAGAAAAGGCCGATGCAATTGCACCGGCCCTGTCGTGTTCATCAGCGCTTTGTCGCTTAGTCCTGTGGGATCACCCGCAGGCTGAGCTCCATGAGTTGCTCATTCGCCGGTTCGCTTGGAGCCTGCATCATCAGGTCCTCGGCGCGCTGGTTCATCGGGAACATCATGACTTCGCGAATGTTTTGTTGGTCGGCCAGCAGCATCACGATACGGTCGATGCCCGCCGCGCAGCCACCGTGCGGCGGTGCGCCGTAATGGAACGCGTTGAACAGCGCGCCAAAGCGGTTTTTGACCTCTGTCTCATCATAGCCCGCCAGTTCAAACGCCTTGAGCATGATTTCCGGCTTGTGGTTGCGGATCGCGCCCGACACCAGTTCATAGCCGTTGCAGGCCAGGTCATACTGATAGCCCAGCACATCCAGCGGATTGCCGTTCAGCGCGTCCATGCCGCCCTGGGGCATCGAGAACGGGTTGTGCTCAAAATCAACCTTGCCGGTCTCTTCGTCCGCTTCGTAGATCGGGAAATCCACAATCCAGGCAAAGGCAAAGCGGTCTTTGTCCAGCAGGTTCAGTTCAGACCCGATCACGTCACGCGCCTTGCCTGCGATCTTTTCGAAGGCCTTGGGTTTGCCCCCCAGGAAGAAGGCCGCATCCCCGACACCAAGACCCAGCTGCTGGCGGATGGCTTCGGTGCGCTCGGGGCCGATGTTCTTGGCCAGCGGGCCGGCGGCTTCCATGCCGACCTCGACTTCGCCTGCCTTCATCTTGGCCTGCGCTTCCTTGACGGAAATCCCCAGCTCTTGCGCCACGGAATCCGCGGTTTTGTCGCGCCAGAAGATATAGCCCATGCCCGGCAGGCCTTCGCCCTGGGCGAATTTGTTCATGCGGTCACAGAACTTGCGGCCGCCACCGGTGGGGGCGGGAATGGCGCGCACTTCGGTGCCTTCCTGCTCAAGCAGTTTGGCAAAGATCGCAAAGCCCGAACCACGGAAATGTTCCGAACAATCCTGCATCTTGATCGGGTTGCGCAGGTCGGGTTTGTCGGTGCCGTACCATTTGGCGGCATCGCGATAAGAAATCTGCGGCCACTCGGCGGGGTTGTCGACCTTGCGACCACCGCCAAACTCTTCGAACACGCCAGCCAGAACCGGGGCGATGGTGTCGAACACATCCTGTTGTTCGACAAACGACATCTCAAGGTCGAGCTGATAGAAATCGGTGGGCGAGCGATCGGCGCGCGGGTCTTCGTCGCGGAAACACGGCGCGATCTGGAAATACTTGTCAAAGCCCGAAACCATGATCAGCTGTTTGAACTGCTGAGGGGCCTGCGGCAGGGCATAGAACTTGCCGGGATGGATACGCGATGGAACAAGAAAGTCGCGCGCCCCTTCGGGTGAGGACGCCGTGATAATCGGGGTCTGATATTCGCGGAAGTCCAGATCCCACATGCGTTTGCGCATAGACGAGACAACATCCGAGCGCAGGGTCATCGCTTTCTGCATGACCTCACGGCGCAGATCCAGATAGCGATATTTCAGACGGGTCTCTTCGGGATATTCCTGGTCGCCAAACACGATCAGCGGCAGCTCATCCGCCGCACCCAGAACCTCAAGATCGCGCACGAAAACTTCGATCTCGCCGGTGGGCAGGTTGGGGTTCACGAGGCTTTCGTCACGCGCCAAGACGTTGCCGTCAATGCGGATACACCATTCCGAGCGCACTTTTTCCAGCTCGGAGAATACCGGGCTGTCGCCATCTGCGATCACCTGCGTGATGCCGTAATGGTCGCGCAGGTCGATGAACAACACGCCACCGTGGTCACGGATGCGGTGCACCCAGCCCGAGAGGCGAACGGTGTCGCCAACATTGGCTTTGGTCAGATCGGCGCAGGAATGGCTGCGATAGGCGTGCATGATGTCTCTTCCTCGGGCGGATGGGTGGGGCCATAGCGCTATGGCACAATTCGTCTGGGCCGATACACCGTTTGGCGCGATAGAAGTCAAGTCTGGGTTGGGGATCGGGCCGTGTTACGGGCGGTTTTTTGGCGAAAAACGGCAGGGGGTGCTGCGCTATCCTGGCGCTGTTGATCCTCTTGCGCGTTTTCTGGCGGGACAGGGATCAAGCCAGCGGGCCGGTTGGCCCCACGTATTCACACGACATCAATCCACGAAGAGAATTGCCCATACAGATGGATCGGGCGCGCCTGAGGTCTTTGAGGGTCAGAGTGGCTTCGCGGTATTGCCCTTTGTTCAGCAGGCTTTCGCGCAAAACACCGGGCAGCAACCCGCAGGACAGCGGGGGCGTGACACGGGGGCCCGCGAAGGTCCAGACAAAGATGTTGGTGATCGTCCCTTCGCAGACTTCGTCACGCTCATTCAGGAAAATCAGCTCATCAACGCCGTCAGGCAGGTTGGCGCGCGCCGTATCATAGATTTCGCGGCGCGTGGTTTTATGGGCCAGCCATGGGTCGGCGCTGTTCAGGCGCTGATCGGCAATGGCAACACGCCAGGGTTTTGCTGGAGGCAAGGGGGCGGTGGTTAGTTCGGTCTGGCCCAGCGCATCCACCGTGAACCGGCAACGCATCGCGGTTGGCCCGTCAATCTCTTGCAGCATGGCCTTGGCCCCGTGCCGATCAAACGGGACGCCCAGGGCGCGGGCCGAACGGTCCATCCGCCGCAGGTGCAGATCCAACCGTGGCAGCCCCTGGCCCGGGTAAAAGCCAAAGGTCTCGATCAGGCGGAAATCCGGATCTGCGCTTAGATCTGGGCGAAGCGGGCTTTCCATAGGGCTTCCTCATATTCGGAGGCGGCTGTGCTGTCCCAGACAACCCCCCCGCCCACGTTCATCACGGCGCATCCCTCTTCGATCATCAATGTACGAATGGCGACGTTGAATTCGGACCTTCCGTCAGGCGCTGCCCAGCCGATGGTGCCACAGTAAATGTCACGCGGCCAGGGTTCGAGATCGCGCAGGATCTCCATCGCGCGAATTTTCGGCGCCCCCGTGATCGAGCCACAAGGAAACAGCGCCGCGAATATATCCGGCAGATGAGCGTCCGTGCGCAGCTGGGCGCGCACCAATGACACCATCTGATGCACCGTCGCATAGGTTTCGACCTGAAACAGCTCTGGCACATGGACCGAACCGGGACGCGCCACGCGGCTGATGTCATTGCGCAAGAGATCAACAATCATCAGATTTTCAGCGCGGTTCTTTTCGTCCTGTGCCAGCCACATCTTGCGTTTCGCATCCTCGGACGGGTCGTCGCTGCGCGGCTGGGTGCCTTTCATGGGCCGGGTTTCAATCACGCCTTTCTCATCGGTGCGAAAGAACAGCTCGGGTGAGCGGGACAACATATCAGGCAGCCCCTCTTGCCTGACCAAGGCGCCATGGCCAACCGCCTGACGCTGAGCCAACCGGGCATAAAGCGCCTCTGGTTCCCCTTGGACATCAAGGTCGATCGGGAAGGTCAGATTGGCCTGGTAAATGTCCCCCGCGCCGATGGCATCGTGGACCGCGCCAAACGCCTTGCAGTACCTGCCCTGATCCCAGCGCGGGCGCGGGTGGGCAATCGCGGCCCCTGCACCCGTCAAGGCGGTGGGTACCTGCGGGCGGTCATAAACACCGAATTGCAACAAGGGCAGCCGACGCTGCGCTGGCATCAGCGCCGCCAACTTGGGCTCCAGCGCATAGCCAAGCTCATAGGTCGCATACCCAGCAAGCCAGAATCCCGCCTTGTGCGCCTTTCGAAGCGCCGCGAAGGCCGCACTTAACTGGGATGGTTCCCAGGCGGAAATCATCTGCACAGGTTCGCAGAACCAGCTTTCGGTCCCGGCGGGGCCATGATCAAAACGAATATCCAAAGGGCCTTTCCCAAGTCGGTAGGCGGTCGATATACTCTCTTTGTCATCGGTTGAAAGCCGAGAAGCGGCAAAAGCGACTTCGTTTCCGATACCCCTTGCACCTTTTTGCGCGGTGCCTATAACGCAGGACAATTTGCGCGCTGCCGCCGCTTTCCAAACGCGAATCTCAGAGGTCTGCCCATGCCCAAAAGAACCGATATCAAATCCATCATGATCATCGGCGCCGGTCCCATCGTGATCGGCCAAGCCTGCGAGTTCGACTATTCCGGTGCGCAGGCCTGTAAGGCGCTTCGTGAAGAGGGCTATCGCGTTATCCTCGTCAACTCGAACCCGGCGACGATCATGACCGACCCGGGTCTTGCGGATGCGACCTATATTGAGCCGATCACCCCCGAGATGGTCGCCAAGATCATCGAAAAGGAACGCCCCGATGCGCTTTTGCCGACAATGGGTGGCCAGACCGGGTTGAACACGTCGCTTGCGCTTGAAGAAATGGGTGTCCTGGACAAGTTCAACGTTGAGATGATCGGCGCGAAACGCGATGCAATTGAAATGGCCGAGGACCGCGCGCTGTTCCGCGAGGCGATGGACCGTCTGGGGATCGAAAACCCCAAGGCCACCATCGTCACCGCCCCAAAGCGCGACGATGGCAGCACCGATCTGGATGCCGGTGTGCAGATGGCTTTGGATGAGCTGGACGAAATCGGCCTGCCCGCGATCATTCGTCCCGCCTTTACGCTGGGTGGCACCGGTGGCGGCGTGGCCTATAACAAAGAGGATTACATCCATTTTTGCCGCACGGGGATGGACGCCAGCCCGGTGAACCAGATCCTTGTGGATGAAAGCCTGCTGGGCTGGAAAGAATACGAGATGGAGGTCGTGCGCGACAAAGCGGACAATGCCATCATCGTCTGTTCCATCGAAAACGTTGACCCGATGGGGGTCCATACCGGGGATTCCATCACCGTCGCGCCTGCGCTGACCCTGACCGACAAAGAATACCAGATCATGCGCACGCATTCGATCAACGTTCTGCGCGAGATCGGCGTGGAAACCGGTGGCTCGAACGTGCAATGGGCGGTGAACCCCGTGGATGGCCGTATGGTTGTCATCGAAATGAACCCGCGCGTGTCGCGGTCGTCGGCGCTGGCCTCCAAGGCCACCGGTTTCCCGATTGCAAAGATCGCCGCCAAGCTGGCGGTCGGCTTTACCCTGGATGAACTGGACAATGACATCACCAAGGTCACGCCCGCGTCGTTCGAACCGACCATCGACTATGTTGTCACCAAGATCCCGAAATTCGCCTTTGAAAAATTCCCCGGCTCGGAACCCTATCTGACCACCGCGATGAAATCCGTTGGCGAAGCCATGGCAATTGGCCGGACCATCCACGAATCGCTGCAAAAGGCGCTGGCCTCGATGGAATCGGGTCTGACCGGCTTTGATGAGGTGGAAATTCCGGGCGCCCCCGAGAAATCCGAGGTGATCAAAGCGATCAGCAAGCAGACCCCGGACCGCATGCGCACCATTGCGCAGGCCATGCGCCATGGTCTGAGCGACGCGGAAATCCAGAACACCACGGCCTTTGACCCGTGGTTCCTGGCCCGCATTCGCGAGATCGTCGATGCCGAAGAGGCTGTGCGCGCCAATGGCCTGCCCAGCGACGAAACCGGCCTGCGGGATCTCAAGATCATGGGCTTTACCGATGCCCGTCTCGCCAAGCTGACCGGCAAGTCGGAAACCGAGATCCGCAAGACCCGCCTGGACGCTGGCGTCAAGGCCGTATTCAAGCGCATCGACACCTGTGCCGCCGAATTCGAAGCGCAAACGCCCTATATGTATTCGACTTATGAGCAGCCTCTCATGGGTGAGGTCGAATGCGAAGCGCGCCCCTCTGAGCGCAAGAAAGTTGTCGTTCTGGGTGGCGGCCCAAACCGGATCGGCCAGGGGATCGAGTTCGATTACTGCTGCTGTCACGCTTGTTTTGCGCTGGCGGACGCCGGCTATGAAACCATCATGATCAACTGCAACCCGGAAACCGTGTCGACCGACTATGACACGTCGGACCGCTTGTATTTTGAGCCGCTGACCTTTGAAACCGTCATGGAAATCCTGCGCGTCGAGCAGGAATCCGGCGATCTGCACGGGGTGATCGTGCAATTTGGCGGTCAGACCCCTCTGAAGCTGGCCAATGCGCTGGAAGAGGCGGGCATCCCGATCCTTGGCACATCGCCGGATGCGATTGACCTTGCCGAAGATCGCGAGCGGTTCCAGGCCCTAGTCAACTCGCTTGAGCTTAAGCAGCCCAAGAACGGCATCGCATCGACCGATGCGCAGGCGCTTGAGATCGCCGGAGAGATCGGCTTTCCGCTGGTGATCCGCCCGTCCTATGTTCTGGGTGGTCGCGCGATGGAGATCGTGCGCGACATGGCCCAGCTTGAACGCTATATCGCTGAGGCGGTTGTGGTTTCCGGCGACAGCCCCGTTTTGCTGGACAGCTATCTTGCAGGCGCGACCGAACTGGATGTGGATGCCCTGTGCGACGGTGAAAACGTCCATATCGCGGGCATTATGCAGCACATCGAAGAGGCCGGCGTGCACTCGGGCGACAGCGCCTGTTCGCTTCCCCCCTATTCGCTGTCCAAAGAAATCACCACTGAAATCGAGCGCCAGACCATCGCGCTGGCCAAGGCGCTGAACGTGGTTGGCCTGATGAACGTGCAGTTCGCGGTCAAAGACGGTGAGATCTATCTGATCGAAGTGAACCCGCGGGCCTCGCGCACCGTGCCCTTTGTTGCAAAAGCCACCGACAGCGCAATCGCGTCAATCGCCGCGCGCCTGATGGCGGGTGAAAAGCTGTCGGCCTTCCCGAAACGCGAAGGGTACTACAAGAACGCCGACTATTCGGCGCCGGTGCCGATGGCCGATCCGATGATGCTGGGCGATCACAACATGCCCTGGTTCTCGGTCAAAGAGGCGGTGCTGCCCTTTGCCCGCTTCCCGGGCGTCGACACGCTGCTTGGGCCGGAAATGCGCTCGACCGGCGAAGTCATGGGCTGGGACCGCTCGTTCCCCCGCGCCTTCCTCAAGGCGCAGCTGGGCGCGGGCAACCACCTGCCGACCGAGGGGGCCGTGTTCTTTTCTATCAAGGATGCGGATAAAACGCCTGTGATCGTGGAAACCGCGCAGGTGCTGGTGGATCTTGGGTTCAAGATCGTCGCCACCGGCGGCACAGCGACCTTCCTGTCTGAGAACGGCATCACCTGCGAAACCGTGAAAAAGGTCTATGAGGGCCGCCCGAACATCGTCGACCTGATGAAAGACGGCGGCATCCAGCTGGTGATGAACACCACGGATGGCAAAGCGTCGGTGTCGGATTCCCGCGAAATCCGCTCGGTTGCGCTCTATGACAAGATCCCCTACTTCACCACCGCCGCAGGCGCCCACGCCGCCGCACTGGCGATGAAGGAACGCGAAGAGGGCGATCTGGAGGTCAAGTCACTGCAAGGGTGATTTGACAGCTTCAGAACCCAACTGGGGGGATTTGATGTCCCCCCATACTTCCCAAGGCGATATCGCCTCAATAAACAGCTTAAACATTTCCAACGACTGCTCAGCGGCATCTTTATCAATTATGCTAAGCAGAAAGAAAACCACCACAATAAAAAGCATTACAAGCAAGAGACGACCAACCACGGGTACGTAAAACGGGTCATGTTTCTTGCTCTTATCAGGCGCATCTTTGCGCTCGGGCACTTGGTCACGCGGGGATTTTGCAGCAGTCGGCGTGGATTTCTCTCGAGCATCTGTGTTTTGGGTTTCTGTCTTCATGTTACATCCCCGGGTTGGCAGTCCAATCAATGTAACACATTTTGTTCAGTTTTGCTCATTTTAAATTGAACTATAAACAGCAAGTCAGCACCACAACCAGATGGCATCGCGGCATGAAACACAACTACATATCGCTAGATCCGCCATATATGGGCTGTAAAAATCCAACAAACCACCCCCAGTACAAAAATAGTTCTTGTGAATTTTTGCGCCCCGTGCGAATCATATAGAGGCGCAAACCTGAGCGCCAAGCAACAAAATTGTATCAAAATGAGCAATCGAGACACGTCGGGACTTCTCCGCTTTCCTCAGCTAGACGAACTGAGATTGCGTGCGGGAAAAACCAAACTGCAATTTGCAAAAGACGCTGGAACATCGCGGAATACCCTCGATAAAATCATCGCAGGCTTAGAAGTTAGAACCGGCACTCTTGCTATTATTCTCAACAGCTTAGAAGAAGCGGGGTATGATGTTGCGTCAAGCCGGGATGCGCTGCTGGAAGCTGGACAGGCTCAGGAAATACGCCCTCCCCACCCATCCCTTGCGCTCGCGTCCAATAATGATGCCATCAATGCGAAACATTTTGCCAAGGGCGCAATTTCTGGCCTCGAGACTGCACATGACTGGCTGCTCAAACTCGAGCGCGCTGTAAAGCAGAAAGATGGCTCGGTCTCACGAGCACAAATAGATGAAATCGAGAACCTCACCCGCCGCATTGGATTAATTTTTGAAGGCATCTCTACGAAAGCCTCAGCGCTGTGAGGCGAACTCTATTCTGACTTGAAATCTGCCCCTCGAATCAGACCACTGAACACCTTTAACCATCGTCGCAAAAGGGCTCCGCATTGCGGAGCCCTTTCGTATTATTATCACCGGTGTGGGTTCTCGTGATCTTTCTTTCAGAAAGACACTGCCACCCACTCGGCGGCAAAGCCGCCGGGATTACTCGATGATTTTCGACACAACGCCGGAACCGACGGTGCGGCCGCCTTCGCGGATTGCGAAGCGCAGGCCGTCTTCCATCGCGATGGGGGCGATCAGTTCAACGTTGAACTTCAGGTTGTCGCCCGGCATCACCATTTCGGTGCCCTCGGGCAGCTCAACGGTGCCGGTCACGTCGGTGGTGCGGAAGTAGAACTGCGGACGGTAGTTCTTGAAGAACGGGGTGTGACGGCCGCCTTCTTCCTTGGTCAGGATGTAGACCTCGCAC
>JAOARX010000006.1 GCA_025210345.1 Pelagimonas sp.
GATCGCCATCTTTGAATACATCAATGGCTTCTACAATCCGCGACGCAGGCATTCAGCACTCGGCTGGAAAAGCCCCTTGGCCTTCGAAGCAAAGGCTGCATAAGTGAGTAATCGGAGCGGCATCAAACCGGGACAGGTCCAATTCACCACGCGACGCAGGCATGATTCAAGCTGGTATCTGCTATGGAGACCTGCTTAGCACGAGATCTGATGACGGACGAGGAATGGGCTTTCTTTGAACACTTTATCCTCGCTATCCGCGCCACTCTAACGTGCGCAACCAGCCAACCATCTCCTTGTTCTGGATCGGATTTTCTGAATCGCCAGAACCGGTTCCCCTTGGCAGGACTTTGGGAGGACATCCTGGATGCGCTGAACCAGAGCAGAGCGGTTCCCGACGCCCTACAAATGGTTTATAGCACCGTCATCCGCGCCCATCATCAAGCGGTGGGCGCTAACGCAAGGCAACCGTCAAATACGACAAGCGCCGTTACAAATGGTGCAACCAGATTGAAATCATGTTCGATCGGCGAAAGGATTGGCGGCGTGTCGCAACCCGATACGATAGGTGTCCCCGGGGTCTTCCTGTCAGCCATCGCACTCGCGGCACTCGTCATCTATTGGCTACCACCCATGACCCTAAGACTTTGAATTCACGTGAATATTACCACCCACCCCCCTCGGGGCATGACACTGGTTTATCCTCCCATGACCTTTCATATCTTAGTATTGTCTGTGGTCTTATGCGCGCGCAGTGGCTGGGCCAGACGCACCTATGGCTCTGTTCGCGGGCAACCGACCCGCTCCTATTGCATTGGCTTTGCGTAGAATTAGATCCAGTCTCTGAAAAGCATCTTCCGGCCCGCCAGGTGAAGAAAGCGCCAAGAAACTATCCAGTTCTGACCAGATTTTTATGGCCTGATCCAAAATCGGGTCTTCGCCTTCGCGATAAAGACCCGCCCTTACCATAGTCTCTGATTGGGCATAGGCCCCCATCAACTGCCGAACAGTTTGAATAGTTTCATTTTCGCTTGGGGACGCGGCTTCGGGAAGGCTACGTGATACAGACCGCAACAGATCAATTGCCGGAAATCTCCCTCTTTCGGCAATCTTACGATCCATCACAACATGGCCATCCAGAACACCGCGCAGGATATCTGCGACCGGCTCATCCATGTCGGAGCCTGCGACCAGCACGCTGAAAACAGCGGTAATGTCTCCGACGCCCCTTTCACCTGGACCTGCACGTTCCGCGAGGCGCATGATTTGATGGGCGACGCTGGGGGGGTGCCCTCTCAGCGCAGGCATCTCACCCGAGGCAATCGCGACTTCACGATGTGCCTCAGCGAAACGCGTAATCGAATCCGCCAAATAAAGGACATGCTTGCCCTGATCGCGAAAATGTTCGGCGATGGTCATGGCCGCCAAGGGACAGCGGCGCCGTTCAAGCGGAGACCGGTCAGAAGTCGCGGCAACAACCACGCTGCGCGCCATCCCTTCTTCTCCGAGGACCGAGGTGACAAAATCCAGTACTTCGCGCCCACGTTCACCAACAAGTGCCAGAACCACGACGTCGGCCTCAACACCTTGGGCAAGATTGGCCAGCAATCGCGATTTGCCAACCCCGGATCCGGCAAAAAGCCCGATTCGCTGCCCCTGTACGATGGGCAAAAGCGTGTCAAAAACACTGAGACCCGTCGCGAGTCGCGCGCCCAACCGCCCGCGGGCCGCAGCAGGTGGTGGGTTGGATCGGAAGGCGCGTGGCACAGCGCCCGGGCTAAGAGGTGCGCCATCCAATGGGCGCCCATATGCATCGACAACCCGACCGATCCAGCTATCACAAGGTGCCAAGGTCGGCGCCCCCAAAACAGCAACCCGATCGCCTTTGGACACGCCATCGGCGGCCTCATCAGGTAACATCGCAACCATATCGTCTCTGATTCTAAGCACTTCGCCCTCAAGCGGGAAATCTGGTCGGATCAAGCGCAGCCGGTCGCCAATACAGGCCACTTCTGACAATCCCCTTATCCAGATCGTTGTTCCATCGACCGATTGGACCCGGCCAACGGACTTAACAGGCTGCATCTGGGCAATTCTGGCTCGCAGGCCGGTGATAGATTCTTCCATCGTACGCTCCCTTCAGGTTCCGCAAACCGTTTCTAAAGGAATCAGAGTTAAGCCTTAATTGAAGCAAATCGAGGGAGAAGCCCCGATGTTCCAAAATCTGGACATCTTCAAGACAGCGATGGCCATGGCACGGCATGCGGGAACGCAGCAGGCCTATAGTGCGCAAAACATCGCAAACGCAGATACGCCGGGCTACAAAGCCCGCTCGCTGCCGGAATTCCATTTGACGATGCGCGATTCCCTCATGGGGCAACGTGCAACCCGTGAAAAGCATCTTAACGGGTCGTTTGGTCAAGAAGTTGAATTTAACGAACGCAGGGACGCCTATGACCCGAACGGCAATACCGTTTCCCTAGAAGAGGAAATGGTAACCGCCGTCAACTCACGCAGGCAGCATGATCGCGCATTGGCGATCTATCGCAGCAATCTCAATATCTTACGAACCAGTCTTGGCCGGAAATAAGGAGAGCCGACATGAGTGCATTTTCCGATGCTTTGTCCGTCACATCCAGTGGACTTAGTGCCCAGGCCAACCGCCTGCGGATCGTTTCTGAAAATATCGCGAACGTCGATACGCCCGGGTATCATCGAAAGGTCATTCCTTTCAATCTCGAACACGGCACAGACAGCGTCGCCCGTGTGTCAGCCGGCGCGGTGCGCTTTGACAAAAGTGACCTCGAACAGGTCCACGATCCCTCTCATCCTTTGGCAGATGAGGACGGTTTCTACGAAGGAACAAATGTCGATCTGATCATCGAAATCGCCGATGCGCGTGAAGCGCAACGCTCGTACGAAGCCAACCTGAAAATGTTTGAACAGACCCGTCAGATGTCATCTGGTCTCATGGATCTGCTTAGACGCTAACCCCTTAAATCAAAAGTGAAAGGAGCCCAGAATGGACATCCGCTCGCTCTATGCCGCTCAGAATTTTGCGGCGTCAAAACCGGCGATGGAGCCCCGGCCCGAAATGACCCAAACACAATCGATTGAAAAAGAGTTCGCCCGTGTGGCCGACGAACTGGCGGGTCAGCTTCGCAGCGCCGAACAGACCTCGCATGATGCCATGACGGGGAACTCTGATCCCCATAAGCTGGTTGAGGTTCTGGCCCAGTCAGAACTGGCGGTCGAAACCGTGGTCGCCGTGCGCGACAAGGTTGTCGAAGCGTATCAAGAAATTCTGCGAATGCCGGTCTGAACCCCATGATGAGTGAAGCTCTTTTTTTTGATACCGTCCGGCAGGGCCTTTGGGTGGCGACAATCACGTCGGTGCCCATTCTGACCGCCGCCCTGATTTCAGGTGTTACGGTCGGATTGTTCCAAGCGCTGACCTCGATCCAGGAAATGACGTTGACCTTCGTCCCCAAGCTATTGGCGATCGTTGCGGTTTTCTGGATGTCGATGAGCTTCATGACCCGGACCCTCGTGGATTTTTTCCAGGGGCACATCATCCCTATTATTATCGGAGGCTGACCGATGGAAACGGCATCCTATACAGCATTGTCCCGACAATCTGGCCTGCTACGCGAAATGCGCGTCATCGCAAACAACATTGCCAACACCAACACGACCGGCTTTCGCCAGGAAGGTGTGATCTTTTCTGAATACATCACCCAAGGCGACACTCAAACGTCTGTCTCCATGGCCCGGGGGCGCATTCGCAACACCTCTTTTGCTCAGGGTAATCTGGAACACACGGGTGGAACATACGATTTCGCAATCGAAGGTGACGGTTTCTTTTTGGTCGACACACCGGATGGGCAGCGCCTTACACGTGCAGGGGCCTTTACCCCAAGCGCCGAAGGGACGTTGGTGACCCCTGACGGACATCCAGTGCTGGATGCAGGCGGAACACCCATATTCGTTCCGCCTCAGGCCTCGGACCTCATGGTTGCAGGCGATGGAACAATCAGCACCCAGGGCCGCCCCGTCGGTCAGATCGGTATCGTCATCCCCAACGATCCCAAGATGATGGCACGCGAAGGGGGCCTTTTGTTCAGGGCAGACGAGGGTTTCACACCTTCCGAAGATCCCCGCGTCGTCCAGGGCTTTGTCGAAGCATCCAACGTAGATCCCATCTTGCAGGTGGCCCGCATGGTCGAAGTCCAGCGCGCCTATGAATTGGGTCAAAAGTTCATGGAACGTGAAGACGAAAGAATTCGCTCGGCCCTTGAGGCCTTTGTCAAATAAGGAGGCAGCAGAATGCGCGCACTCAAAATCGCAGCCACAGGCATGAGCGCCCAGCAGCTCAGGGTTGAGGTGATTTCAAACAACCTATCAAACATGAGCACCACAGGATATAATGCACGTCGCGCAGAGTTTGCGGACCTGCATTACCAGCAGATGGCACGGCCCGGCACTGTAAATGCATCGGATGGCACGGTGCTTCCAACGGGTGTTCAGCTTGGCCTTGGGGTGCGCCCGTCTGCCGTCTCAATTGAGTTGTCGCAAGGGGCGTTGTCCGCAACCGGTGGCGATCTTGATCTGGCGATCGAAGGTCTGGGCTATCTTGAGGTCACCCTGCCGTCCGGTCAAACCGGGTATACACGTGATGGCGCGCTCAAACGTACGGGCGAAGGATTGATCGTCACCGCGGAAGGGTATTCAGTTTCACCAGAAATCACGATCCCACAGGATGCGCGATCGATCTCGATCAACGCAGACGGAGAAGTCTACGCCTATTTTGCTGAGGGTGCCGAGGGGCAGCTTTTGGGTCAGTTCACGCTTGCGGGGTTCACCAATCCCAAGGGGCTTGAAGCCATCGGGTCCAACCTGTTTCTAGAGACATCCGCATCCGGACCAGCCATTCAATCCACTCCTGGACAGGATGGATTGGGCACGGTGCGCCAAGGTTATCTTGAAGAAAGCTCGGTTGATGCCGTGCGTGAGATCACCGATTTGATCGAAGCGCAACGCGGTTATGAGCTGAATTCAAAAGTAATTTCAGCTGCTGACCAGATGATGTCTGCCACTGCGCAGGTGCGCTAATGCGCGCGCTTCTTGTCTTAGCCTTGTTCTGGGCCGCACCCGTCTGTGCCGAAAGCGTGGTTGCGCTGCGGACCATCCGGCCTCAGCAAATCATCACCGATCACGATGTCCGGTTGGATCAATCAACGATCCAAGGCGCGCATCAGCAATTGGAAGACGTTCTGGGACAAGAGGCGAAATACATCATCTACCCCGGACGAGCCATTATGAAAGGAAGCGTTGGAACTCCCGCCATTATCGAAAGAAATCAGATTGTTGAGCTGATCTATAGCAGCGGCGGCCTACGCATCATTGCCGAGGGGCGTGCTCTGGGACGCGGGGCAACTGGCGATCGCATTCGCGTCATGAACATCGGCTCACGGACGACGATATTCGGAGAAATATCCCCTGATGGAACAATCAGGGTGACAAAATGAGGAAGACTATGCTGCGCACAGCCTGTCTATTGGGTCTTATTCTGACGTTCGGCGCTTGCGAACGTGTAAACCATATTGGGAAGCCACCCGATTTTTCCCCACCGGAAAAGAGCCCCGAACGCGTGGCGATGATCGCATCAGGCATTCCAACCGTGTCTCCACCAAGACGTAGCACCGACACCGCATCTCTTTGGAGCGGTGGGCAAACTTCATTGTTGGGAGATCGTCGCGCAATGAAGCGCGGAGATATCATGACTGTGGTTATCGAAATCGACGATAGTGCAAGTATTTCGAATACGTCATCGCGATCACGTTCCGGATCGGAGAATATGTCGATGCCTCACTTGTTTGGCATTCCTCAGCGCATAGACCTTGGCATCACGGATGGTGCTTCGATGGCCAACGCTGTGTCTGTCACGGGGTCCGGCAATTCGACCGGAACCGGATCCGTCAGCCGATCAGAAAGCCTGACACTTCGTGTCGCCGCCACGGTCACCGATGTACTGCCCAACGGAATCCTGGCGATCGAAGGCGCTCAAGAGGTTCGCGTGAACTTTGAAATCCGTGAATTGCTTGTTTCAGGCTATGTTCGCCCCGAAGACATCTCGCGACAAAATCAGATTACATACGACAAAATCGCTTCTGCCCGAATTTCTTACGGCGGGCGTGGACAGATTTCGGATGTGCAGCAACCCCGGCTTGGTCAACAAGTACTGGATGCTATTCTACCCTTCTAAGGAGCCAATATGATTAAGAAAATTCTCCCCATCATCTTTGCCCTTGTCGGAACCGGGGTCGGTGTGGGCGCAGGTTTGATGCTGATGCCGCAAGCCGAAGAACACGCTGCCGCCGATTGCGTTCCACCGGAAACACCGGTGGAACCCGAAACTGCAAGTGCATCAGAGGAGGAGGGTGCAGAGGACGACAATAACACCCATGAATATGTGAAACTGAACAACCAGTTTATCGTTCCTATCATGGGGCCAGAGAAAGTTCAGTCTTTGGTTGTCGCCTCCCTAAGCGTCGAAGTCTCCGCTGGCACCACGGAAAACGTGTATTCCCGTGAGCCCAAACTGCGAGACGTGTTCCTGCAGGTCCTGTTCGATCACGCGAATATCGGAGGATTCAGCGGAGAGTTCACCAATGGTGAGCGCATGGGGATTCTGCGAGGCGCCCTGTTGGACGCGGCCCGATCCGTTCTGGGCGAGGATGTACATGATATCTTGATCACGGAAATTGCACGCCAAGACACCTGATTGTCAAAACTTCCAGGGATTTATCATAGCGCCCATTCTTCTGCCCCAGAACCGGACGGCCAACCGTATGGTTCACGTTGCTTTCAACGTCAGCCGATCGCGCTGGTTTCTCCACATGTCTCGTCACCAGTAAAAGGGTTGTGGCATCCGGCATGGTCTACGCGACCACAGAAATTTGATGATTTATCCCATTGAATTATCGACTTTATTTTTGGATTTACGTCCGAAAAATTGGCAGATTTGCAGTTGCTGGAGAGTGATATACACCCGAAGAAACAGCATGGAAGCAACAACCGTCTGACGCCTGCAAAGCCAAGGGCACCAAATGCAAAGGTGGTACACCTGGCAAGCTGCGATGAGGGAAAGGCTTTATGTGGCGATCTGGGTCACGATGGAATCCTCAATTGTCGGCCCATCTCGTTGTTTGAATGATTTCCGGGTCAACGGGGTGGCGCAGGTCAGCCTGCAGAGACAGTGATGACTTAGCTACAACACAACAGCCGTGAACGCGCCGCCTTTGGGGCAGATATCGCTGGGCCAAAGTGTCCATTGGGCAAGCCGCAGAATACCCAAGTCCGTTTTCGAACTCCTGCGCACTAGCAAAACTAAATTTTGCGGCTTGTCCTTAGGAGAATGTTGAGCTCATCCAGGATTTCGGCCTCTCGCTGTGTCCGTCGCTGGCGTTTTTTTGCTGTCTCTTCATCTTGAAGCTCTTGAGCGGCACCTGCACGCGCGAATGCTGTTCGCGCGGTTTGCAAACTGTGGGCCTCTCGTGCCTTGGCCATCGCCATTTGCTGAAGCAAATCAGCCCTCTTTCGCAACAACCAACCCTGCCACAACCCATCCGCACCCAGGATCTGCCGCGCCCCGATTGTTTCTGAATCTTGTTGGGCGGCTTTGCGCAAATGGTCGATTTGGTTCAGTTCATTCGTCAAACCACGCGTCACTGCCAAGCTCTTGCGGTGCACTTCCAGAGCTTTCTCTTTGTAGATGTTCGTTACATCAATCAGATCTTTGAAGGAGCTCATGTCCATCCTTTCTGGCGGGCTTTGACGCGCATCTCGTCAGCAAATCGTATCGCTGCTGCAACCGGTTGATAGTGCTCAACCAGTATTTCCTGACCAATCTCTGTGGTTGCATAAAGCGCGCGGGCGGTCGGTGGGTCCGAATGAATTGGGACCTCGGCATCCGTAGCCGCTTCACGAATGCGCGCAGCGATCTCATCCACACCCTTGGCGACACATTCGGGTGCCGTTCCTGGCATCCGGCTCCATTTGAGAGCGACTGCATAATGAGTCGGGTTCACAATAACCACATCAGCATCTGGGACATCCGTTAACATCTGGTTCAATGCCATCTCTTGCGCACGCATCCTGCGGTGTTGTTTGAGATGCGGATCACCCTCTGACTCTTTCATCTCATCTTTCAGCTCTTTTTGGGACATCCGGTTTTTGCGCATGTGCTCATTTCGCTGCCAAAAATAGTCACCCGCCCCAAGCGCTGCGGCTATCAAAACAACGATAAACAAAAACCGCATCATAAGATCCGTCATCATCAAGATGATCTGCGCCGGCGTCGCTTGGACCGTGCCAACGATCGTCTCAAGCTGATTTCGCAAGAAAAATGCCAGAAGGATTGAATACAGCGCCAGCTTTAGAAAGCTTTTGAAAAATTCGAACAACCCACGCCGACCGTATTTGTTCTTCGCGTTGTCAATCGGTGAGATTTTATTGATCTTTGGCTTCAACTTTGTTGCGGCAAAGACAATCCCCCGCGTTGCAAAAAGTGTTAACAGCACAAAAACCCCGGGGGCAATGAGCACAGGGAGCACGGCAGCCAGCGCAGAACTCATTAAGCCGCCAACAATCCCTTGCGAACCATCTTCTGAAAACAAGCGATCCAAGCGATCCGGCTGTTCCAGCAAAGGTAACAGGACTTCTCCGAAGTTGAGCATGGCTTGGCCGCCAAAGGATGTGCCGATGACCAGCAGCCCCGTATAAGCCATGAACGTCAATAAATCTGTGGATCGGGGAATTTCACCCTTTTTTCGCGCTTCATCCAGCTTTCTCTGGGATGGCTCGTGGCTCTTTTCAGCGCTGTCGTCTTGTTCTGCCATCGCACCCTACTTAAACGGGGTGGCCAGGAAGGCTTCAAAAGCCTGAAGCCACACGACCAGAATGACAGGCGCCGACACCAAGAGCATCGCAATCGCACCGAACGTGATCAACGGGGCACCCACAAAAGCCACCATCAACTGCGGCATGGCTTTGTTGATCACGCCCAATGCCAAATTGTAGATCACCGACATAATCACAAACGGCGCCGCCAGAGTGAAGGCCAGGGCAAAGCTTGCCGCGACCCGTGTTCGCCCGAAATCTGCGATGTCAGACGGGTTCGGGAATTGCATCGCAGGCATAAGTTCATAAGAGAGTACCAGAAATGCAGCCGCTTTGACGTGAAACCCTGTGGCCATCAATAGTGCCAGCGCCGCCATGGTCAGAATATGTGCCAGGGCTGGAAGTGGATCCATCCCCGAAGCACCAAGAAGCTGAGACAGCGACGTGGATTGAGCAGCGATCGCTCCGGCCGTCTGCATCGCGAGGATGAACAATCTCAAAACGATGCCAAGAAAGAGCCCGGCAAAGGTTTCCGTCATCAAAGCGAGCATAAAGTTGGACAGGCTTGGCGGGGACAGGGATAGACCGGGTCCGACCGCGGGCGCCACGACAGCAGTCATCGCCAAACCAATCACCAGTTTGACCCGCACCGAAAGGACCTGCTCCCCCAATGCTGGCATAACCGCCAGCGCCGCAGCGACGCGCAGGAACACCACGAGCGCAATCCAGACCACGCCACCTGCATATGAGAAAATGGGAGCAAGTTCATTCATGCGGCAACGACGCCAATCAGGGCTGGCCTTGCTTCCAGCCCGATCTCTTCAAAGGACATCACCGGGCTGGTGATCCCTTTTGCGGCCATAATGGTGCGCAGAAACCTGCGCCGCCGTGCGGAGGTCACAACCGCCGGGCTGACACCACGGCTGCTTGCATCGCCCACCTGCTCGGCTATTCCTGTGGTCAGGGCTTCGAACCGGTCCGGGGGAAGCGCAACGTCCAGGCCCCCTTGTCCACCATCTATCTGATAATTCAGGAAAGTCTCTTCCCACTCTGGTGCCAATTGAATCAGCGGGATCGTTCCGTCGTCACGCCGCATACCTGCCACCAGTTGGAAACTGAGACGTTGTCTGACGTGTTCGCATACGACTTCCGGCAATGTTTGCTGACCGCGCATCTCAGAAATGGCTTCAAGGATCAGTGGGAGATTGCGAATGGAAACCTGTTCGTCCAACAGCAGCCGAAGCACCTGATGAAGCGTATCCAACTGGACTTTTTCAGGAATGAGTTCATCCAAAAGCTTGCGATTTGCTTCGGCACGGGCCGGATTGCTTAGGGACACCATTTCATCCAGCAGACGGCGCAGGGATTTCAATGTCAGCAACCGGCCAAAATTCCGCCTGATCACTTCTAGCAGATGTGTGGCCAGCACTTCGGTCGGGCTTACGATCGTGACACCCGTTATCGCCGCCTTTTCCTGCTCTTCCGGGCGAATCCAACGCGCCGGAGCACCGTAGACCGGCTCCATGACATCCTGCCCCGAAGGCAG
Source organism: Pelagimonas sp. (assembly GCA_025210345.1). GTDB lineage: Bacteria > Pseudomonadota > Alphaproteobacteria > Rhodobacterales > Rhodobacteraceae > JAOARQ01. Next base: position 10,448 of record JAOARX010000006.1, read on the forward strand.
CGCTGCCGGGCCATCGGCCATCAGCGCCAGGACAAAGTCGGGGTTCAACTCACCCCGGGCCATTTCGACCCCCTGGATACGGATCACATAAGTGCCGGTTGGAAGTGCTGCAGCGTCGGTCAGGCGAATTTCAGGCAGAATAAGCCCAAAGTTCGTCGCGATATGGTTTCTCATGTTCGAAATGCGCACATCCAATCCCGTTCCAGGATCAAGCGCCATATTCACGAGGTCCGGAGCAAACTCTACGTGGATGTCATCAAGATCAAGAATATCCCCCATGACCGCTTCGGCTGGAACATTCTCAAGGGCGTCGTCCTCTTTGTCCGTCTCATCGGCGGGTTGCGGCCGTTGTGACAGCCAATAGGCAGTCCCCCCTAGAACGACGGACCCAAGCAAGAAGGGTACAAACGGCAGACCCGGGACCAAAGCGAACAGGAACATCAGAACCGCGACGGTCGCCAAAGCGGCGGGATGCTTGCCAAGCTGCGCCGCAATCGCAACATCTGTCGACCCGGAGTTCCCCCCACGGGCCAGCAAAAGCCCGGCTGCGATCGAGATGATCACCGCCGGAATTTGTGATACCAGCCCATCGCCAACCGTAAGAATCGCATATGTTTCCAACGCGTTGCCCACAGACATGCCATGAACGGCGATGCCCATGATCATCCCCATGACCAGGTTCAGAAGCGTGATCAATAGGCCGGCAATGGCGTCTCCTTTGACGAATTTGGACGCACCATCCAAAGAGCCGAAAAATGTTGTTTCTTGTTGCTCTTTTTCGCGGCGCGCCTTGGCCTCTTCGTGGTCGATCGCACCCGCCGACATATCCGCGTCGATCGCCAATTGTTTACCCGGCATAGCATCAAGGGCAAATCGGGCCGAGACCTCCGCCATACGGGTCGACCCTTTTGTGATCACCGCGAAATTCACGATCATCAAAACCCCGAAGACAACCAAGCCCAAAAAGACGCTGCCACCCATGACAAAATTGGCAAAACCCTGAATAACCTCACCGGCGGCATGGGTTCCGGTATGCCCCTGTCCGATGATCAGTTTCGTCGAGCTGACATTCAGCGACAAACGCAGCATCAAGGATGTGAGCAATATCGTCGGGAAGGACGAGAAATCCAGCGGGCGATCGATGAACAATGTCACCGTGAAAATCAAAATCGCCACACCAAACGAAGTTGCCAGCCCTAGGTCCAGCACCCAAGACGGCATTGGCAGGATCATCATGACGATAATCGCCATGAGGGCCAAGGCCATCAAAACGGTCGGCTTGAACAGCGCGTTTCGACTAAAATTCACTTGGAAACCTCCGAATGTTCACCTGTCACGCCGTCGCAAGGCCTTGTTTCTGTGTGGTTTCAGTTCAGTTCTGGCCCGGCTGAACGACTTAGAATTGAGGGGAATGTAGGGTGTCAGCTCTTTATAATTGGTAAGCTTTGATCAGTTTTCGTAAGGAAATAGCCACGATTTCAAATCGTGTTTGGTGATTGCCCTCAACCGGTGATCAGGCTGGATCCGGTTCGGAAACGTCCGCTGCACGACGAAACGCGGCCAAACACACGGACCGCGGAACTTCGGTGCACCGCAAAGGCCATAGTTGACGCGATTTTCGGCGTTTATCATGCGCCGGGGCGCCGTGTTCCGTCGGATCATGCGCTAGACAGGTATGATCCGCTGGCGTAAACCAAGCGCCTGTAACTACGGGATCTTGGGATGCTCAAACAGCGCAGGACCAAACGGGATGATACCCGACAGCGTCTCGAACTTGGTTTGGGCGCCTGGCTGGGCTACCTTTTCCTTGATCACGCCATTCTCAGGGTTTGGTGGACGAATTTCTGGCAGGTGGCGCCCGGTGTCTACCGATCCAATCAGCCAACCCATCGCCGGTTTGAAAAATATGCCGGGATGGGCATTAAAACCGTGATCAATCTGCGGGGCAAAGACGATAGCGCGCAGTATCTGTATGAAAAAGAAAGCTGCGAACAACTGGGTCTGACTTTGGTCAACACCCGGCTCATGTCACGCAAAGCTGCCCCCCGCGCCAGTATTGAAGCGGCTTTGACAGCCATCCGCCAGGCCGAGCGCCCCCTGATGTTCCATTGCAAATCCGGCGCTGACCGATCCGGCTTCATTGCCGCAGCCTATCTGCTGACGTTTGAAAACGCCGATGTCGATACGGCGATGGAGCAGCTTGCGCTCAAGTATCTCCACCTGGAATTTACCAAAACAGGGATTCAGGACTATGTGCTGAGGGTGTTCAAGGCACGCCACCAGCTGAGCCCGATTGGTTTCGAAGATTGGATCCGTATCGAATACTCAGCCAACTTGTTGCAAGAGGGATGGGACAATCGTCGCCCCGAAGCCGAAATGGTGCGGGCTTTGCTTGTGCGTGCGATGGAAAACGCCCGAAACACATCACAGGTCTACGCACCCGAATTGGCAAAGAGCGCAGGTTTTACCCCCTGACGCCTTCTGTTCTGGTTAAAAAATCGCATAAACTATAGCTTGGACACCGCATCACGTTGAGGCAGATGAAATGGATGTAAAATCGCTGACCATTACCCCTGACAGCAGCATTCATGACGCTGTCGCCACCATAGATCGCGGGGGCAAACAGATTGCTCTTGTGGTCGATGCCCAAGGCCGATTGCTGGCAACGGTCACCGATGGGGATGTGCGTCGCGGCATTCTGCGTGGACTTGATCTGGCACAGCCGGTGCAAGAGGTCATGAACGCCTCGCCTCTTACGGTGTCAGAAAGTGCCGATATCAGTGCGCGACGCCTTTTGATGCAGACCCACGATCTCCAACATATTCCTGTTGTCGATGATGCCGGACAATTGGTCGAGCTGGCATGGATCAACGATATCGTCAGCGCCGCCCCGCGCTCTTCGCGCGTGTTTCTCATGGCTGGTGGGCTGGGAACACGGCTGCGCCCCCTAACCGAAAGCGTGCCCAAGCCCATGCTGCCCGTCGGCGGGCGCCCAATCCTTGAACTCATCTTGCGCAGCCTGGTGGACCAAGGTTTCTCCAACATCTCGATCTCGGTCAACTATCTGGGCGACATGATCAAATCCTACTTTGGCAATGGTCATGGGTTCGGGGCGGACATCGAATATATCGATGAAACCGAACGCATGGGCACGGCTGGCGCGCTGTCCTTGTTGCCGACCACGCCAACAGAACCCATGATCGTCATGAACGCGGATCTGCTGACGGCGGTTCAGTTCCAGTCGATGATTGATTTTCATAACGACAGTGGGGCTCTGGCAACGATGGGCGCGCGCGAACATGTGATGCAGGTTCCCTATGGGGTGCTGAAAACCGAAGGCGTGCATCTGAAGAGCATCGAGGAAAAACCCTCATCTCGCCATTTGGTGAACGCGGGGATCTATGTGATTTCTCCGCAGGCGATGGAGCATCTGACCCCGGGCGCAGCTCTGGACATGCCCGATTTTTTTGAACGTCTGATGGCACAAAAAGAGGGGGCCGCCGTCTATCCGATCCGTGAATACTGGATGGATATTGGTCGCCCGGAAGATCTTGAACGCGCCCAAAGCGCTGTCCTGGATGTATTCAAATGATCAAACGTCCCGCAATTATTTGCGCCCGGGGGGGCTCTAAGGGGGTTCCCGGCAAGAACCTCAAGATCATAGCCGGCAAGCCATTGATCGCCTGGACCATAGAGCAAGCGCAGGCAACCGGCCTGTTTGACCAGGTCGTGGTCAGCAGCGATTGCCCCGATATTCTGGAGGTCGCTGGTCAGGCCGGCGTGGATCTTCTGGTGGAACGCCCGGACGCGCTGGCCACTGACACGGTTTCGGTACACCCGGCCATCGCGCACGCTCTGGAACAGGCGGAGACCACCATCTCAATGCGCTATGACAGCTTTGTCTTTCTTCAGGCCACCAGCCCCCTGCGCGCACCCAAAGATATCATCGGGGCCGTCGCTTTGTGGGACCGGCATCATCCGGGCAGCGTGGTTAGTGCGACCGTGGCGCATGCTTCGCCTTACTTTTCGCTTGTCGAAGAGGCCGCGGATGGAACGGTCGGTCTGTCCAAGCCCACCGATCCGCCCATCGTACGGCGGCAAGACGCGCCCGCATGTTATGCGCTGAACGGGGCGATCTATGTCTTTGACCGCAATCGCTATGAGTCCGATCCAAGGGTGCTTTACCCCGACACCCGCGTGTTCGAAATGCCACCTGAGCGCTCGTTGGACATTGATACCCCATGGGATTGGCATCTGGTCAGCTTGGTCATGGATGCAAAATGAGCAAACCACACGTTTTAATCGTCGGATCCGCTCCGGGCGCCGAACTCGCCCCGTGTGATCGCGTGTTTTTCGTCAATTTTTCAGCGTTAAATTTTTCAGATCAGGCCATCGCAGAGACCGGAGCCACACCCTATCTGTTGGCATCGTCCTCGGCGCTTTTCCCGGATGTCTATCCCTATGATGGCGAAACACGCACGCGGATTGACGGGTATCTGGCCGATCCGCGCCTGACCGGCATCACCCGAAAGATCTGCTATGTCAGCAAACCGGATTATGACCCCGGGGTCGAGGCCCTGAAGGGGCTGCATCATGTCATGAGTCCTGCGGATCTGAATGCGCTATTGGTCCGCGTTGCTGGAAAAGCCCCCCCCTATCTGAACTGGCGGCATCTGCTTGCGGGGTTCAGAAACGACCCAAGCAAAGCCCTGATGCGGTTTAAGGAATACCGCAGGGCACGGTTGGGCCGAACCCGTGTTCTTCATTCCTATTTTCGCCCCTCGGGTGGGCTGATTGCTTTGGCTTATGCGGTTGACCAATTTGGGCCGGACGCTTCTTATCAGCTGTCAGGGATCACGATGGGGCCACGGCTGACCCACCGCTTTTTTCAGAATCTACACAGCCCCGATCAGTGGTTTTTGCCGCATGTCGAGGCAGATAGAATCCTGCTTGAGCGCCTTGAACGTCAGGTGACAGTTACGGGTGTTCAAACCCGCGGATCATAACCCGTTTTCCATGAAACCCTTCAAAAAGCGCTGACCGGTCCAGGCCGAGCGTTCAGGGTGGAATTGCACCCCCATGACGTTGTCCTTGCGAATGGCCGACGTCAGCTGCGCATTCCCCAGCGTATGGGTCCCCAGGACATGTTCCGGGTTGGTCAGCTGCGCGTGGTAGCTGTGTACAAAGTAAAAGGTATTCGCCGCCCTGGTGCTTTCAAAGGGGGTGCCATCCCAATGGGTGTCATCGCGCGGCGGGGTGACATTGGCCCAGCCAATAAAGGGAACGCGCGCGGCACTGCCATCTTCCATCTGTGCCGCGATCTTGCTCACCTTGCCGGGAATGACCCCCAGACCCTGGTGGCTCCCGAATTCTTCGCCGGTTTCCAGCAAAAGCTGCATGCCGACGCAGATCCCCATCAACGGTTTACCCGTGGCAATGTAGTCGTGCAGCACTTCATCCAAACCCAGCGAAGCCAGTTTTTCTGCCGCGCGACCAAAGGCGCCGACACCGGGCAAGATCACGCGGTCCGCCGCCATGATCGCAGCGCGATCTGCTGTCAGCGTAGCCGGGCAATCAATCCGCTCAAGCGCGTGCAACACGGAAAACACATTTCCGATCCCGTAGTCAATCACGGCACAGGTGGGCGTCGCCATGGGTTTATCCCCTTCTCTTCACGCGGCTTCCAAAGGACGGGTAAAGATCCCCTGATCATCCAAGGTCTTACGCAGGTCTGCGATGCTAAGCTTGTTCCAATGCAACGCCTGAGCCACGGCAACAGCCGAAGCAGAGGTCCCTTGTGTCAGCTCGCGCAGATGATCGGTGGTTCCGATGCCACCGCCGGCCACCACGGGGACAGTGACCATATCGGCGACCTTGCCGATCAGATCCAGATCCATCCCTTTGCCCAGCCCTTCCTTGTGAATGGCTGTCAGGATAATTTCACCCGCGCCGCGATCGGCCACTTCCTTGGCCCATTCCAGCGCCTTGAGACCGGTATGGTTGCGCCCATTGTCAGTCATGACCTGCCAATCGCCATCCCGATAAACCGTCTCGATCGCCACGACACAGGCCTGTGACCCGAAGGTGCGGGAAATCTCGCTGATCAGCGCGGGATCCCGTGTGGCAGCGGTGTTCAGCGCCACTTTGTCGGCACCACAGGCCAACAGCCCGCTCACATCATCCAGTTTGCGCACACCCCCGCCAACAGTCATCGGCACAAAGGTTTCCGAGGCCACCGCCTTGAGAATGTCATGCAGCGAATTGCGTTCATACAGCGATGCGACAACATCGGTGAACATCAGCTCGTCCGCGCCCTGCGCCGCATAGGCACGGGCAAACTCGGCCGGATCGCCAACCTTGCGCCAACCTTCCATTTGCACGCCCTTGATGAGGTTCCTCATCTTGACATCCAATCGGGCAATCAGGCGAAAATTCCGCATCAGAGATCCGCCACCTGATGACGCAGCGCCCATTCGCCGTTTTCATGTTTCCACAAATGCGGCGAGCGGAAGCTATTGGCCAAGGCGTCGAAATACTCTCGTGTCATTTCCGGGTGCTCGAACATTTTATGCGCTTCGGGAAAGCTTTGTTCGTCTATGGACAGATACTTGAAAATCTCATCCGCCCAGCGCTCGGGGAACTCTCCGTCATAGCGGCGGATCAGGGCCAGTGCCTCTTCGCGCTCAAGATCCCCTGACCGGACCTCTTGGCTGGCATCATATGTTGCCCGTCCGATGCCGAACTTGATGAAGGTGGTGTAATAGTGGAAATCGTCGATCTTGTCGTCGATCGAATTGTACTTTGAGTAGGTGCCTGCGGTGCGCTCGGGCGAAGCCTGGAACCCACCGTTTTCAACCGCAAAGTAATAGGCCGATTGCGGGTGCCATTTCAGATAATACCCCAGATAATGCACCTCTGCGCCCAGATCCTTCAAAGGCGAGACATCCGAAGGAAGATAGGGGGTCAGATCCGCCTGGCTCAGGCCGAAATTCTCGCGCAGGCTGGCCACGCTTTCGCCGCCAATGAACAGCTGATCATCCGACGTCGACGCGAAATAGTCATATGACCGCTGCGCATCCGCGTTGTCATCCATCGGGTTGCCATATTCTGCTTCGTTCTCGCCATAGAAAATCAGCGGAATGCCCATCTGGATTGCCATCTTGGGGGCAAAGCATTTTTGGCCGATAATGAACGGCTGGAACGGGTGAAAGATGTTTTCAACCGCCAGACGGGTCAGCAAGCGCTTGGAGCGACCCGAGGGTGTCATCAGGTAGTTGTCCATGCCCGAATGAATCCAGGCGTTGAAATTGTGAAACCCCCATTCGGTATAAATATTGGGCGCCCATGTCACCGTCAGCGGGTTCATCCCGTATTTATACTTTAACATCCACGACTGGTAAAAGCTGTCCTTGCCGCCCGATCCCGGAACAAGGCAGTCATATGATCCGTTGCGGCTGCGGAATTTATCGCACAGGGCGACCAGTTCGGTTTCGCGCTTTTCCCAGTCGATCTCGGCGGTCTTGCGCTCGGCGGTTCGGCAGGCGTCACACACACCGTTGTCATCAAAATGGATGGTCTTTTTCGCCGAATCCGCTGTGTGCTTGAACTCAACGGTCGAGTTCGGCCGCTGGTTCGACACACAGCAATTGGCACAAAAGGCGACTTCGGATGGCAAACCATATTTTTGACCGGGATTGTTGTTTCCCGGGCTGAACGCATCCCAATCGAGTGTCTGATTCAGTACGTTTGGCTTAATACCCATAAGTGTCTCTCCTTCAGACCCTCTGTGACATGTCCCAGAGGCAACGCCAAGCCCTTTAGGCTATGACAATGCTGAACGAAACGCGAAAAGCGCGGCGATGAAAAAGGCGCTACCAAGTCCAAGCACCGTCAGGAGCTGGGTCAAAACCAGATCCCTGCCCGTCCCGCGCAACCGGGTCTTCCCCCGACGTCGGTTCATCCAAGAACTACATGTCCGGCCGGTGAAGAACCGCAGCAGCCAATGCTTTGGCCAAGACGACAAGACTACGCCATTGCCCATTTCAAGATCCGCCTGATTCAAATGGGGAATCCCCTTTTGTTGGTATGGGTAAACTTTGGGGACTGCATCCGAATTGATGTGAATCAATCCTTTACCGGCTTGTGAACGGTAATCCACAAATTGGTCCAAAACCCGCCGACGGGCCTTGGCATGTGACACCCGTTGGTTCACATGGATGCTGCAAAGCACAAGATTTTGGCAAATTTCTAAACGAGCGCGGGTTTTCGCCCTACCGTGCCGGACACCCCATGACTTTGGATCCGCTGGATACGTCCTTGACCACGACCGCCCCAGCCCCAATCACCGCATTGTCACCGATGCGGATGCCCTCGCGTATGACCGCGCCTGCGCCCAGGTGTGACCCGGCCCCCACATGAACCCCACCACAAAGTATCGCACCCGGCGCGATATGGCTGTGCGCCCCAATCTGGCAATCATGCTCAACAATGGAACCGGTGTTGATGATCGTGTTCTCGCCGAGCGACACATTGGGCTGAATCACCGCGCGCGCCATGATCTGCACCCCCGGCCCCAGATCAGGTGGTGCCGCCAGTATCGCGGACGGATGGATCACCCCTGAGACGTCAAATCCCAAAGCGCGGGCGCAGTCATACAATTTGCGGCGCAGCGGGATCGCTCCGACACCGTTCAACAGCACATAGTCGCGCGACAGATCCGCCAGCGCATCGTCCGAGCCCAGCCATTTCGGCATGCCGAATGCGGGCGCGTGCGGGGCGATCACCCCGAAAACGGGTTCGTGCCAGGCGGCGAGAACCACACGGGCATGCCCCCCGCCTCCCAGCAATACGGACTGCGCATGCGCCGCTGTCATGGCAAAAGATCCCCCTCGGACAGATCACGGTCCAAGGTCGTGCCAATCCGGTCCCAAAGCGTCATGGGGCTTGGGCCTGTGCCCGGTCTCTTGACCGCAATATCGCGATCCGTCAGCATATGCCCCGCAGGCAGATCACGCGCCGCATGAAGCGCCTTGCGCGCCACCGCGCGGTTGCGAATTTCTGGCCCCGAAGGTTGTTTGACCCCATCGCCCAGCGCGCTTTCGATCCGTCGAATGTCACGGACCAGCGATGTCAGTTCATCCGGCTCAACCGAAGCGGCATGGTCGGGGCCCGGCAACGTGCGATCCAGGGTAAAATGCTTTTCGATCATCTTGGCCCCACGCGCCACGGCGGCAAGGCTGATGGCGGGGCCTTCGGTGTGATCAGAATAGCCGACCGGCAGGCCAAAGGCGGCAGACAGCGTATCGACCGCCCGTAGATTGGTGTCTTCGACGGCGGCGGGGTATTCGGTGGTGCAATGCATCAAGGTCACACGTCCAACAAGGCGTTGGCGCGCATCGGGGTCACACAAGGCGCGGGAGAAATCCGCGCGCGTTGCAGGGGCTGCATCGCTCATCAGGCCAAACGCCAATACCCCCAGCGCCTCTTCGACCTCGGCCAGGCTGGCCATGCCGGTGGACAAGATCACATGTGCACCCGACCGAACCGCAGCAAGCAGGATCGGCGCATTAGTCATTTCACCTGACCCAAGTTTGAGGGTCTGCAATCCCAGCCCTTCGGTCAGAAACTGCAATGACCCCAAGTCAAACGGGGACGACAGGAAACCGATGCCCTGCGTTTCACAATGTGCCATCAGCGCACGCGTGTCGTCGTGGGACAGGGCCAGCTTGCGCAGCATATCAAGCTGGCTTTCGCCGCCGCCGGTCTGACGCGTTTGATAAGCAGCTTTCGGAGCCTTGGCGCTGGCCAGCGCCTCGGGGTCAAAGGTCTGGAACTTGACCAGATCCGCGCCCGCACGGGCGGCTTGCTCAACCAACTCAAAGGCCATGCCGAGATCGCCGTTATGGTTTACACCGGCCTCGGCAATGATCAGCGTCTGATTCCGATTCATATCCTGTGCTCCCAATCCACAAAGCGTTTTTGCAAAAGCGCCGCCGGGTTGCTGATCGCGCCAAGGGTCTGCGCGATGATCTCGGCGGCCTTTCCGGTCCCGTAGGGGTTTGTGACCTCTCCCATGGAGCACTCTCGCGACAGTGTCAGCGCCTTGGCGATGGCTTGGGTGATCACGTCTGGCTGTGCGTCGGCGTCAATCACGGTTGGCGCTTTCAGACGACCCGCCTGACGCGATCCGATGTTGACGGTTGGCAAGGAAAAGCTGGGGGCTTCGTACAGGCCGCTGGAGGAATTCCCGATCATCACATCGGCATGGCGTAGCGCCGAAAAGTAACGCAGCGATCCCAGGGTCTCACGGAAAACCGCGTTTGGCCGTTCCTTGGCCAGTGCCCCAAAGGCGGCATCAATCTCGGGTCCTCCGGGATCAAGATTGCTGCCTGATAGCAAAAGTTGCAGATCAGGGAACGCCTGTAGCGCCTGCAACACTGCATCAAGAGGGGCCAAGGGATCGTCGCCCAGGGTTTCGGGATGTAGGCTTATCAGTGCAAAGGGCTGGTTTGGATTCAACCCCAAATCCGCGCAAAATTCGCCTTTGCTCATGGGGGGCAGCGCCAGAATGCGATCAATGCCTGGACTTCCACTTTCGACAATTCGCGCTGGGTCTTCACCCATCTGCGCCAGCCTTTGGGCGGCATCCGCGCTTGAAACAAAATGCAAATGGCTGAGTTTCGAAACCGCGTGACGGATCGCATCGTCAAAGGCGCCAAAGGTCAGATCCCCACCACACAAATGCGCAATCGGCAGGCGGGCAATGGTGGCCGCCGTCACCAGCGGCAACAGCTCATACCGATCCCCGAGGATCATCATCAGATCCGGGGAAAGTCGCTCAATCAGCGCCCCCGTTTGCGCACAGGCCTCACCCACGCCAGCCGTAAGATGGGACGGACGCATGTCGCCCGTTGTGGGCAATGGCATGGCAATGCGATGCGTCTGCGAAAACCCATCGTCGCGGATCTGGGTCAGGCTTTCGGGGGACACAAGATGCTGGCCGGTCACCGCCACGTCTATTTGAAACCCGGGCGTCGTGCTCAGATGCCCAAGGACAGGGGCAAGCAACCCCCAATCGGCACGGGTGGTTGTGACGGCGAGGATCTTCACGATTGAGGCACCCCATTGTGCGTGTCTGCCAGATGCGCGGAGGACGGCAGGCAAATCACCCGCGAAACCATCTCGTTGGTGACGCTCAGATCGCCGCGCGGATGATCGGCATACATGGTCAGGCTGTGCATCGGGCGCCAGATCGGCCTGGTGTGAAACCCGGCCGAATTGGTCGCATCCAGCAACGCATCACGCGCGCCGGCCCGTTCCTCATCCAATACGATGGCATTCAGCCAATTGTTTGGAACGCAGTCAGGCGACGCGGAAAACACCGCTGCGCCATCAAAATCGCGGAACAACTCAGCATAGCGACGGGCCAGCCGCGCCTTGCGCGCCAACCGATCGGGCAATTGTTCCATCTGGGCACAGCCCAGCGCGGCATTCAGATTGGGCAAACGATAGTTCCAGGCGATGGCATCGTGCTCAAAATCCCACGCATGCGGACGTTTTGCGGTGGTTGTCAGGTGTTTCACCCGTTTGGCAAGGTCAGCATTGTCGGTGACCACAACACCTCCGCCGCCCGTGGTAAGGATCTTGTTGCCGTTAAAAGACAGGGCGGAAATCGTGCCGTAGCTACCACAGGGCCGCCCTTTGTAGAGACTGCCCAACCCCTCGGCCGCATCTTCGACAACGGGCACATCATAGCTGTTTGCGACAGCCATCAGCCCATCCACATCGACAGGATGCCCAAAGATATGCACAGGTACGATCGCCGCAATGCGTCGCCCCGTTTCACGGTTGAACAGGCCCTCTGATCGGCGTTCCCCAATCGCATCCAACCGGTCCGCCAGCGCCTTGGGACAAATCCCAAGCGTGGTCTTTTCGACGTCCACGAAATGTGGGGTCGCCCCGGTGTGTGACACCGCATTGGCCGTTGCGACAAAGGTCAGGCTGGGCATCAGGACTTCGCTATCGGCGCCAACCCCCGCGACATGCAACGCCACCTGCAACGCAGATGTGCCGTTTGACACCGCCACCCCATGTGCAACCCCACAAGCCTGGGCGACCTGGCTCTCAAAGCGCTCGACATAGCTGCCGGCGGACGACACCCAACCGCTGTCCAGCGTATCGCGGACATAGTCCCATTCAGCCCCGGAAAACTCGGGCTCGTGCAGGGCCAGAGGGCGCGGATGCCCCCAGGCCAACACCTCAAGCCGATCCAAGAGGGTCTCGGTCAGGCGTTTCGTGAAATCCGCAGTCATCAGATATTGTACCGATCTGTTTTATAGGCCGCCAGATTTGCCGGATCCGAGAACCACTCGGCGGTCTCTGCAAGTCCGCGCTTGAAACCTTCGCGACCCCCGAATTCGGGGGACCAACCAAAGCGTTCCTGGGCGAGTTGTGTTCCAGCAAACAGACGTTCGACTTCGCTGGATTCGGGACGCATGCGGGCGGGATCTTGGGTAATCTCTACCTCTGCACCCATCGCTTCGGCGATCAGGGCTGCGGTATCGGCGATGGAAATCTCGAAACCGGACCCGATGTTGGTGACCTGGCCCAGCGCCGCATCGCAGTTCATCGCCTGAATAAAGCCCTGCGCCGTGTCGCGCACAAAGGTAAAGTCGCGCGTCGGGTGCAATGCGCCCAGCTGAATTTCGCGCGCACCTGCGGCGATCTGGCTGACCACGGTGGGAATGACCGCACGGGCAGATTGCCGGGGCCCATAGGTGTTGAACGGACGCAACACACCGACGGGCACGTCAAAGGACTGATAATACGACAGCGCCAACTGATCCGCCGCGGTTTTCGTCGCCGCATAGGGCGATTGGGCGTTCAAAGGGTGCTCTTCCGTGATGGGAACAAACTGCGCGGTTCCATAAACTTCGGAGGTCGACGTGACGATCAGGCGCGCGGTTTCATGACGACGCGCGGCCTGAAGCACGTTCAGGGTTCCGGTCATATTGGTTTCAACATAGGCCGCCGGTGCGACATAGCTAAAGGGAATGGCGATCAGAGCAGCCAGATGCAGGACCGCGCCACAACCCTGCACAGCATCCGCAACACCATGGGGGTCGCGAATATCGCCTGTGACCACCTCGAACTGACCTGCAACGTCCGGTGAGATCCGATCCAGCCACCCCCACGAATTAAAGGAGTTATACAGCGCAAAGGCACGCACCGGATACCCGGCCCGCACGAGGGCTTCGACCAGGTGAGAGCCGATAAAACCATCTGCGCCAGTGACCAGAACGGGGGCTTTTTGGGACATGGAGAACACCTTTTCAGTTTTGTTACGGGCGGCGCGGCTTGTGCAGCCCAAATACGCGCTTGATACGATAGACCAGCCAGTTCGGCGGTGGCGGGGCTTTGATCAGGGCCAACACGGCAGACACCTGTGCCGGAGCAAGGCTGATCTCTTGAGGAGATTGCACCTCGGTTTCCGGGGTTGTTACCTGCATCGGAGCGTTGATCAAGGCCTCAAGCCGCGCAAGATGCGGATTCAAGGGGGCCAGCCCAAGGGCTGCGCGCGCCTCATAGCTGGTCCGGCGGTCAGGCTCTGGGGCTTTGTCGGATCGGCTGATCTGTTTGAATTGCCTGCGCAACGCCATGGCGGCCCGCGGGTCACGAACCTGCATTTGATCCAGAAGTTCCGCCTCACCCAACGAAGGCGAGATATTCACCTCACCTTCGGGAATGACCGGCAAGTCGGAAATGCCAAGCCAGGCACACAGGGTATCCAACAGTTTTTGACCGGGCCCATAGGCAACCGGGGTCCAGGCGACATCGAAATCGCCGGTGTCGGCGTCGTCAATGCTATCTAGGAACAACGGCAGTTCCTTGTGAAGCTCATACCCGGTTTTGATCCAGATATCGAAAGGCCCCACATTGTGAACCCCGGCCCGATGGCAATAGGCAGAAATGGCATGGGGTATGGGTGGTCGGAAATAGGCCAATAGATGGATTTTGCTGATGCCCAGCGCCCGTGCCGCAGTCACAAGAGCCTGACGCTGATCTTTGACAATCACCTGATGATAAAGATGTTCGGACGACAACAGCACCCGATGAGCACCGACCGATTTTGCCTGAGCCACATGTTCGGTCAAAAATTGGCTCACCGTTGCGGTATCCCCGTCCCGCAGTGCAAAGGCAAGCGCCTTGGCATTGCCGCTGTGACGCCCCCCTTTGAAATAACTGATCCCCGCCGCCGCAAGAGGATCAGGGTTGGCACGCAACACGCTTTGCACAAAAGAGGAGCCAGCCTTGTTCAGACCGACGTGAATAAAACATTCCATGGTTCCTCTCCGTGTGATCGCTTTTCAGATGCGATAGGGATAGGCCGCCTGTCAACTGACCTGCTGATGTTTATGCGTCCCTGATCGGCGATCCGAGGCATATGACAGCATTTGACCAAGGCCCCAGATCGTTGGCCCACTGTTTTCCACGTTTTCGGGAGCCGGCAATCGGGCGTAACCACCCCACGCGCTGATCGCGCCAAGGGCGCCTGTAACGACAGAACCACGCAACGTTCCGATGTCCTGCCATTCACAGATTGGTATCGGTTGACCCAGCAAGAAGAGTCATCGAAAAGGCTCATAGAGATATATGCGTTTGCAGACCAATAAAGGACATTGGACAAATGACTATTATGCCCGTTATTTTGTGCGGCGGCTCGGGAACACGGCTGTGGCCCTTGTCCCGCAAGAGTTATCCCAAACAATTTGCCCCGCTTATGGGGGAAGAAACCTTGTTTCAGGCTTCGGCCAAACGGCTGTCTGGCGGTGGAACAACCTTGCAGTTCACGTCGCCGATGGTGCTCAGCAATGCCGATTTCCGGTTCATTGTCACCGAACAGCTACAAGCCATCGGCATTGATCCCGGCGCAATCCTGATCGAACCCGAGGGTCGCAATACCGCACCGGCGGTTCTGGCGGCGGCGCTGCATGCCCAGGCCCAAGATCCCAAGGCTGTCTTGCTGGTGGCCCCTTCGGATCACGTGGTGCCCGATGTTGACGCCTTTCATGCGGCTGTCGCGCGCGGCCTGACCGCTGTTGAGCAGGGCCAGCTTGTGACGTTTGGCATCACGCCAACCCGTGCGGAAACCGCTTATGGCTATCTTGAACTTGCAGAAACGCCGGTGGATGGAGCCCCGACCCCGCTGCGCCGCTTTGTTGAAAAGCCCGATCAGGCGCGCGCGGCGGAAATGCTGGCGGCGGGGAATTTCAAATGGAATGCAGGGATCTTCCTGTTCCGGGCGGCAGATATGATTGCCGCCTTCGAAGCCCACGCCCCCGAACTGATCGCGCCGGTCAAAACCGCCGTGGATCAGGCGAAAAGCGATCTGGGCTTTTTGCGGCTGGACCCCGAATCCTGGGCAGGCGCCGAAGATATTTCGATCGACTATGCGGTTATGGAAAAGGCCAGCAACCTTTCGGTGGTTCCCTTTGATGAAGCCTGGTCCGATCTTGGCGGCTGGGACGCGGTCTGGCAAGAAAGCGGACCCGATGACCAAGGTGTCGTTGCAACCGGCGGGGCCACGGCGATTGATTGCCAAAACACCCTTTTGCGCGCGGATAGTGAGCGAATGGAAGTCGTGGGCATCGGGCTGGAAAACGTCATGGCCATCGCCATGAATGACGCCGTTCTCGTGGCGGATATGTCCCGCGCTCAGGATGTCAAAAAGGCGGTCACCGCGCTTAAGGACAAACAGGTTTCGCAGGCGACCCAGTTCCCCAAGGATCACCGCCCGTGGGGCTGGTTCGAAAGCCTGGTTGTTGGCGGTCGGTTCCAGGTCAAACGCATCCTGGTGCATCCCGGTGCGTCCCTGTCACTGCAAAGCCATGTCCATCGCTCTGAACACTGGATCGTGGTCGAAGGCACCGCCCGCGTTACGGTCGACAATGACGTCAAGTTGGTGACAGAAAATGAAAGCGTCTACATCCCGCTTGGCGCGGTGCACCGGATGGAAAACCCCGGCAAAGTGCCGATGGTGCTGATTGAGGTGCAGACCGGTTCGTATGTGGGTGAGGACGATATCATCCGCTACGAAGATGTCTACGCCCGCAGCTGACGCTGCTCATGTAAAATGCAGGCCCATTTGCCTTTGGGCCTGCTGCTGTTAACGCGCATGAGTGATCGGCGCGGGGGCCTCAGCCCACTTACTTGGCGCGCAGGTTGTCCAGCCCCTGTTCAAGGAACCACTCGTAGGTGCCCGCGACCCCGTCCTCAAGGCCAACGCTGGCCTGCCACCCCATCTGTTTGAGGCGGTTTACATCCATGAGCTTTTTCATGGTCCCGTCCGGTTTGGTCGGGTCGGTCAGGATCTCGCCCTTAAAGCCGGTCACCCGCGCCACCAGACGAGCCAGATCCAGGATTGAGATATCCGTGCCGGACCCCACATTGATATGGCTCAGCATGGGCTGGGTGTTTGCCGCATAGGTTTCGGCATCCAGATCGGCAACAAACAAAGACGCCTCGGCCATGTCATCCACATGCAGGAATTCACGCATGGGCGCGCCGGACCCCCAGATCGTGACCGTATCCTGCGCGTCCTGGGCCGCTTCGTGGAAACGACGGATCAAGGCGGGCAAAACATGCGAGTTTTCGGGATGGAAATTGTCACCCGGCCCATAAAGATTGGTGGGCATCACCGAACGGTAGTCCGTGCCATATTGCCGGTTATAGCTTTCGCAGATTTTGATCCCGGCGATCTTGGCGATGGCGTAGGGTTCATTGGTGGGTTCCAACGTACCGGTCAGCAAAGCGTCTTCGCGCATGGGCTGGGGCACGGCCTTGGGGTAGATGCAGGAACTGCCCAGTTGCAAAAGCTGGGTGACCCCGGCCTCATAGGCCTGATGGATCACATTGCTTTGGATCATCAGGTTTTCATAGATGAACTGCGCCGGATAGGTGTTGTTGGCCATGATGCCACCGACCTTGGCTGCCGCCAAAATCACCTGATCGGGTTTTTGCACCTGCATGAAATCGCGCACCGCAGCCTGATCGGTCAGATCAAGCTCATCCGAGCGGCGTGTGATCAGCTCAAGCGGCTCTCCGGCGGTTTGGCGCGCTTTCAGGCGTCGCAGAATGGCACCGCCCACCATTCCGCGATGGCCCGCAACATATATCTTTCGCATATCCTACCCCTTAGCCGTTCTCGATCGAGACAGGGATATCCATCCCATGGGCCTTCAGCAGCGCATGACGCTGTGCGGTCTTAAGATCTTCGCGGACCATTTCCGCGCACATTTCCTGTGCGGTGATTTCAGGTTCCCAGCCCAGCTTGGCCTTGGCATTGGAGGGATCGCCCAAAAGGGTTTCGACCTCAGCGGGGCGGAAATACCGGGGATCGACACGCATGACCACATCGCCCACGGACAGGGCCGGCGCCTGATCCCCTTCGATGGCAGCCACTGTAGCGATTTCATCAACCCCGGTGCCCGAAAACTCCAGCGTGATCCCAAGTTCGGCCGCGGACCATTCGATGAACTGGCGCACGCTGTATTGCACGCCCGTCGCAATGACAAAATCCTCAGCATTGTCTTGCTGCAGCATCATCCACTGCATCCGCACGTAATCCTTGGCGTGGCCCCAATCGCGCAGCGCATCAATGTTGCCCATGTAAAGACAGGGCTCCAGACCCTGGGCGATATTGGACAGGCCACGGGTGATTTTGCGGGTCACAAAGGTTTCGCCGCGCCGCGGGCTTTCGTGGTTAAACAAGATACCGTTGCAGGCATACATGCCATAGGCCTCGCGGTAATTGACCGTGATCCAATAGCTGTAAAGCTTGGCCACCGCATAGGGCGAACGCGGGTAAAACGGTGTTGTCTCGCGTTGCGGGGTTTCCTGCACCAGGCCATATAGTTCGGATGTAGAGGCCTGATAAAAGCGGGTCTTTTTCTCAAGACCCAAAAAGCGGATCGCCTCAAGCAGGCGCAATGTGCCCATCCCGTCCACATCGGCCGTGTATTCGGGGGCTTCGAAACTGACAGCAACATGCGATTGCGCGCCCAGGTTATAGACCTCATCGGGCTGCACCTCTGAGATCAGCCGGGTCAGGTTGGACGTGTCGGTCAGATCGCCATAATGAAGTTTGAACATGGCGTTATCGACATGGGGATCTTCATAGATGTGATCCACTCGGCCGGTATTGAACAGGGATGCGCGGCGCTTGATCCCATGCACTTCATAGCCCTTTTCCAGGAGAAACTCTGCCAGATAAGAGCCATCCTGCCCGGTCACACCGGTAATAAGTGCGCGTTTTGTCATCGTTCATCTCTCAAAAGAATTGTTGAATTTTGGAAAGGTTTTTCCACGCGAGAGTCCCGGCCCCACCTACACCATTGGCTCGAATGGCGCGATAGTCCTCCTGGCTTTTTCGCATGATTTTTCTCAGCGACCGGTTGCTTTCGCCCCCCACCCGCATTTTGATAAACACCTCAGGGATATAGCGGATATTGATCTGCCCCCGCACCAGGTAGCGCAGCATGGCGTCATAGTCGGCGGCAATGCGATAGCTGGTGTCGTAATAGCCCCAGCGCTCAAACACAGAGCGGCGCAGATACAGGGTTGGATGTGGCGGCATCCAACCGCGCCGCAGCCGTGCCGGGTTATAGGCCCCTGAACGCCATTTGCGAATGATCCGGTCGGTGTCCTCCTCGGCCACGTAATCAAGATCACCGTAAACGCCGTCAACCTCGGGATCTTCAAAGGCTTTGGCCACGGTTGCGATCACGGTGTCCGAGGCAAAAAAGTCATCTGAATGCATCAAACCCAGAACATCGCCGGTGGCCCGCTGAAGCCCTTTGTTGATGGCGTCATAGATGCCACCGTCCGGCGCGCTTTGCACGGACATCTGAGGGCTTTTCATCTGCTCGATCACGTCCAATGTACCATCCGTGGATTGGCCGTCCTGAATGACGTGTTCGATCTCATCATAGGTTTGGGCCTGTACGCTGCGCAGCGCGTCTGCGACGGTTTCCTTGCGATTATACACCGCGGTCACGATGGATATACGCATCACGACATTCCTTCTGTATGAGGTCCGCTTTGGGGCGCGGGGCCTTCTTGCTCATGTGCATAGGGGCGCTTGCGACGATGAGAGGCGGGGACGCCGCTCCAGACATCCCAGGGTGGAATGTCCTGGGTCGCGACGGATCCCATGGCCAGAACCGCGCCCTCGCCCAGTGTGACCCCAGGGGCCACTTTGGACATGGCGCCGACCCAGCCACTTTGTTCTACGGTGATGGGGCGCGTGATCAAATCAAAGCTCTCTTTGCTCCAATCGTGACTTCCGGTGCACAGATAGGCCCCCTGGCTGACACAGCTATGGGCCCCCAAACGCACCAAAGCCAGATTGTCGATCCAGGCGCGCTCGCCGATCCAGGCGTGATCCCCCACCTCTAGGCGCCAGGGGAATTTGACCTTTACATAGGGCTTGATCACCACCCCCTGGCCAATCTGCGCCCCGAAGGCACGCAACAGCGCCACGCGCCAACCCGAGCCCGGCCAAACCGAGGCCACCAGGAAAAAGCTGACCAACTCCCACAGGATTTCGGTCAGACGAGAGCGCCCGCGCTGAAACCCCCCATTTTCAAACTTGTCCAGTCTCATGCGACCTCCTCGAACAGGGCCATGAACCGGCGCAACCGGGCGTCGCCATATTCTTCCAGAAAACCAACCCGGTTCAGGGGCATACTGGCCAGTGCGGCGCGATCTTGGGGCATGGCCTTAACGGCCTGGGCCAACTCATGATAGATCACGGCTCCGTAGGGCGCCGCGAAACCGCCCGCAGCGGTATGGGCCACAATGGGACGCACCCCCAGCGCCATCGCCTCAAGCAGGACATAGGGCATGCCCTCTGACAAAGAGGGAAAGAAGAACAGATCATATTCTGAAAGCACCTTACCGCGCTGCTCAAACGCGACCGGGCCTGAAAAGCTGAATTTGGCCGTCAGGCCCGCCGCATCGACGGCCTGTTCGATTTGATCCATATAGGTCTGATCTTCGACCTGGCCATCAATGCAAAATCGCATATTTTCAAAGACCTGGGGCCGGGTATCACGCAAAGCCACCGCAAGATCGACCATGGCAAGCTGATTTTTCTTTGGCGAGATTCGCGAAAAGGACCCCACCACGATAGGGCCACTTCGTGCGGGGGGACCGGGGGTAAACAGCTCTTTTTGCAGGGCCATGATGTCCGAGGGCACCCCGTTGGGGACAATTTCATTGCGCCGGGCATTGGGCAGAAAGAACTGCGCTTTGCGCTGTTCGGCTGGTGTCAGGGCATGGATCGACAGGCGACCAAAGCGGGCGCAAAAATTGAACAGCGCAAGCACCGCCAGCTTGGCCCGAAATCGGCTTTGCCGCATCGCCCAGCGATCCAGCATCCCATGCGGGCACAAGATCACGTTGCGCCCTGTCAGCAGGCCAATCAACGTCATGACAATGCAGTAGGGCGCAAACAGGTCATTCAGATGCCAGGCCTGCCCCCGCAGCCCCAGCGCATGCAGTTTGGAAACCGGTTTCAGATTGCCCTGTTTCAACAGGTTTGAATCCACCTGATGGGCCGCCAGCAAGGGACGATCAAGCACGCTGGCGAATTCTCGCACGGCCACGGCCAAACCAAAGGCCTCAATGGTGAAACGGTTAACAAAAAAGATCACTGTCCGGCCTCCAGATCCGAGCGCAGGCGCGCGTTGGACGCGTCAATACGGGCCACAAGCGCCTGCACCTCGGGTTGGGAAAGATCATCGGTCGCGACCTGCGCGGGCTTGCGTCCCAACAGGCCCTTAACCCAGCGCCGCAACCCCTGCGGCATCAAAGGCCGCAAGATCACCTGGAAGACAGGCTTGGCAACAAGGGCCTCAATCGGGCCGGGAATGACCTCACGACTGCCAAAACTGTTGGCGGTTTCCAGCGCGATGGGGCCAACGGGTTCCCCCAGCAGGTCACCGGCCAACGATCTAAGCGCATCTGGATCTTTCAGCATTCCAAATTCGATCATACGGATATCGTTCAGCCCCATGTCGCGCAGACCCTGCACCATGGCCCCCAGATCGGCATGATCGAGATAATCATGGCTTTCCAGAAAGGCGCTGCTGCTGCCGCTCCAGCCATCAAAATTGATGGCATGGCGGTAATGCGATGACAGCCGGGCCTGTTCGGGGCGCACCATCAGCAGAACCGTCACCTGATCAAATCGGGCCACATTTTCCGCCATGTGTTTGGGAAAGGCCCCCTGGCGGAAATAGGTGGTCGTGGCATCCAATAGCAGTGTCGGGGTGGTTTCCCGCGCCAATCGGGCTTCTAACACCGATGGTTTCAACGCCAGAATACCGGATTCCTTTGGCACATCCATCACAGAACCGCACACCTGCGCCAAGGCGCTGTGCAAACTGGTGGTGCCCGATTTCTTTTGCCCGGGGATAAGGATCAGCCGGTGTTTGATTTGCGTGTCAGACATGGCCTGCGCCCTCCAAAAGCGCTTGTGTCGCCTGGCTTTGTTCTTGAATGCGCGCGCTCAGATCCGCCTTGGCGTTCAAAAGCGCTGCGATGCGCTGCGAGGGGCGATTGTAAAACTCATTGCCTTGTTTTTTGCGGGCCTGAGACAGGGTTTCGGCCTGCTCAATCCCCTGGGCCAGATCGCTATCGGACAGATGCCAATGCGCGGCCAATCGGCGATGCGCCGCGCTTTGAGGATCGGCCAGAGCCTCGATCGGGATCACCACGCCCCCGCGCTCTAACACGTCGCTGTAATACGCCAGCGGGCCGGGCATGCGCGGCGTCCCCTTGAGAACCCGCATGGCGGTTTGGGTAATCCTTTCCAGATCGGCATCGTGCTCTTTGCCAGCGGCCAGCCTGTCAAAGATCCCTTGGGGATCGTAGCTGAGAAGATGGGTGGTATAGCTGGCGATGACCTTGTTGATCGGGCGATAGCTGAACACCGCCGAAGCGGGCACATTGCGAAAATGGCAATGGATCACCGAAGGGCGCAGGGCCAACCGCCGGGAACCTTCGATATAGGTCCGCCCTGTCGCAAATTGCGCCACATGGCTAAGATAGGTGGTGCCTGTTTTTGGGAACCCTGAGACAACCGTTGATCCATTCAGGCGGGCCAGGATCGTGGCGTTGGTCAGATTGATCAGGGCGCGGGATTTCAGCGCCACGCGGCGTGTCAGGCTTTGGGTCATTGGCTCAGGATCACTTCTGGTGTCAGCGCATGTTCAGGATAGCGCGCCATGGCCGCGCGGAATTGGGCAAAGCTTTTGGGGGCATGGGCCTGTTCTGACGTACCGGGGATCAGACCTTCGAGGGCGTCGGGGCTCGCAATGACATGGCATCCCGCCGCGGCAGCCTGGAACACCCGATTGTTCAGGCCGGTATAGTGTTTTGTTGGCACAAGCACACAATCAAACCCAGCAAGATAGGCCTGAAAGTCAGGGACATCGCTGTCATGGGTCATGTCTTCGGGAACATGGGGGGCAAACTCTGCCCGCGCTTGTACGGTGGTTTGGCGCGCGAGATCGGGATGGCCCGCCAGTCGACGCAGGAACCAAACATATTCTGCTTCACGTCGAACGCCCGGTGGCACCGGTAGCAAAAACCGCCTGTCCCGGGGTGCGGTGCCGCGCGGCTGGATCGACGCTGGAAAGAGCTGTTTGGTTTCCAGCGCATTGTTGAACATTTCGATCTGAGCTTTGGCCCCGGGGGCTTTGCGGCGCAGAAATGCCGCTTCGGGCGCGGTCTGAACATAGACGATATCGAACCGGTCCATTTGGGCGACATCGCGGCGCAACCCCTGCATATACCGCAGCGGGGCAGACAGACGGTATAGATCAAACCCGAACCGCCCCGAGCACAGCTCATATAGCTGGTTTCCAGCCTGGCGCGCGCGCGCATCATTCAGCATGAGCGCGCGTTGGGCGATTTCAATGCCCGGCGCACCATCCCAGGATTGCCCTTTTTGGTACACCGCCAGCGCATAGCTTTGCGGGCCGGTCACCCGGGTCAACTTGGCTAAGCGATGGGCCGCATCCATCGTGGGCGCGTCTTGCGCGCAGTCAAGTTTCCAGAGGTCACCGCCTTGCCGCACATGGACTTCGGCCCCATCCTGAAAGGCGCGCACCATGCGCAAAAACATCGGAATCCGCGCGCCGTTCAGAAAGGTGTCAAAAAACACCGGTTCAATGATGAAGAGCAGCTTCATAAACGGTCTGAGCCTTTTGCAGATTGGAATGGGTTCGCATGTCTTCGGATAGGGCAATGCGGCGGGGGGCGTTTTGCGAATGACGATACGTGGTTGACGTTTCCCGCGAGCGCGCCAAAGCCGCCTCATAGTTGCTGGCATAGTCATCGCCACCCAGCACCCTGAGCAAATCCTGCTCGGCGCTGCCCTCGGCCGGGTCTTTCAAAAGGCGGTCAAAATCGACGATCTTGAACCCGGTTTTCTGGGCATTCTCAATATATCGGACATAGCGATCATGGACGGGCTCAAGTGAGAAGGGTCCGGCGTGCATCCCTTCGATCACTGCCGTCAACAAGGTATCGACCTCTTGACCAGCCAGCGCCTTGTGGGCGGGATGGCGCGGATTGGATTCAATATAGCGTGCCAGTGATGCGGCATAGGCCGTGGGCGCACGCACCAAAAGCACCCCCATATCTAATCCCATGTCTGTGGCGCTTTGTTCGAAACACTCCACATGACCAAAGATGACCCCCCCGCGCCCAGCGAGATCACTGCCATTGGCGGTTTGGGCAATCACCGGACCCGACAATTTCATGCGGCCAAAGGCTTTGGTCAATGAAACGATCAGGTTGGTGCCCGATTTGGGGATGGAATTCACAAACACACGCGGTGTGCGGTTCCGTCCCAGGGTCTGAAACCCGTATTTGAGGTTGAGATAGCGGATCGCAAGCGTGCTCATGTGGCAATCCCTTTTGCAAGAATATCAATGGTCTCGGCGCGTTGCAGGTCAAGTTGTTCCCAGGTTTTGGCGATTGAGGCCACGGGCACGCGCTGTCCCTCCAGTTGCAGGATCTCACCCACGGTGCCTGTCAATTCAGGTGTTTCCGTTTTTTGATCATAAGAGATCAGCGTACTGGGCACGCTGAAATACACGCAGGCCTTGGCCACGTGTAGCCGGTTTGAAATCACATGATCCGCCGGACTAAGATGCAAAGGGACATCCACGTCTTGGCGTTCAACGCTGTGGCCCGCATCCAACAGGGCCTGGTGCAGGGCGTCGATGTTATCGACATCCGCCGAAGGGCTGAGCAAAATTGGCCGCCGTGGTTGCGATTGCCAAACCGCGACTTCATCAAGGAAGCGCGCGATGTTCTCACGCTCGGTGTAGCGGCCCGTGTCAGAAAACCCACGCGGTAGCAGAACCAGCCGCCCATCCGCAGACGCAGCATCCGGGCTGGATAGAAAGTGAAACCGCCCGCCCAGCGAGGCCATCTTACCGGGGCTGGGCTGTTGGCGCAGGCTTTCGTGCAGGTAAAAGGCGTCGACCACATCGCGAATGGGTACATTGGGCAGATGTTCGGCCAAAATCGCCTTGCTTGCCTCGGTGCGCACCGAGATCTGCGCCTTGGACATGATCCATCGCTGCCACTTTCCCCTGCGCCCCGGCGGCCAGCCCGATGCTTCGATCGAGAAAAAGATGATCTGAACCCCAAGCAGCCGCGCCAGCGCCAGCGTACGGATATATGACCCTGTCCGCGCGTTGATGACATGCCCACCGCAAACAATGATACGGCGCGCACCGATCAATTCACGCAGCAGCGCACGAAGCGGTGTCGTGCCACTCACCACAGCGGGGGTTGGTGGGCCGCAAACCTGGGCCACGGCTTCGATCATCATGTCATCGCCAAAGTTTCCCTTGCCGGCATAGCCAATCAGAACCGTCTTTCCGGTCTGCTTTGAGAGATTAGAAGGCATTGATTTTCAACCCGAGCTTCTTGTGTACCACACGCGTTAGCAGGCTTTTGTAAAGCAGTATCGACAGCAATGTGCCAATCGCAGCCCCATTCAGACCCATCGCAGCAACCAATCCCGCGTTTGCAACAATATTGAGCAAAGTGGCGATCACAATGGCCTGTAATGTTTCACGTTCATGTCCGCTCATGCTGAGCAGATTGACCGCCGATCCAAAGGAAGCATTGATTGTATGAGCCAAGGATAAGATCAGCAAAGGCAGATAGGCCGGTGCAAATTCCGGGCCAAACAGCCAAACCAACAGGTGCTGCCCGAAGATGCCAAAACCAAACAGGACAATCAGGCTGCACCCCAAAGAAAACCGGGCGCTTTTTCGTACGAGCCGCTCAAGCTTGTCGCGTTCGTTTTGGCGATAGAGCGCGGCGATCTGCGGGGTGATCAAGGTTGAAATCACCTGAAGCCCAAATATCACCAGGCTGGCCATGGTCACGGCCGGGCGGTAAATACCGACATCCGCATCAGACAAAAACATACGGATCATCACAATATCGATGTTGTTGTTCAGCGTGGAAATGCCCGCCGTCGCCCCCAGAGCCAACGCAGAAATCAGCATTTCCCGCCCGCCAAAGGGGGTATCGTTTTGCGTCCCAAGGCGTTTGCTTTCACGCCAGAGCATGACGCTTCCCAAACCAAATGCCGCCGCAGCCGCAGCCGCATGCCAAAGCAAAGCCTGCGCCGCCGTCAGCTGCTCAGCAGGAGCAAAAAGTGACATCCACACCAAAACGACACAAAACAGCGCCGGGCGCAGGACCATTTCCGGCAATTGCCCCAAGACAACGCGCCCAACGCCGCGCAGGGCCGCGCTGCGTAAATTGCCCAGGGCGATCAACGGCACGAGCAAACAACCCGCCAGCAACGTCATGGCCCCGTCATATTGACCGCGCAAAGCCAAAGCCACCAGCGCCACAATCAAGGTGGCCACCACGGAAATACCCAGAACCATGCGCCCGGCCCAACGCCATATCGCACCGATGGCGCCGCAGTTTTCTTCGCTAAGACGATAGCTGGTTTCGCGGATGACAAGCTGGGGCAATCCCATGCGCGCCGGGATGGAAACAATCAGAATAATCGCATAAACAAGCGCGTATTGACCAAAGTTCTCGAGATCAAGCAACCGTGCCAAAAGCGCTGTATTGATCACTCCAAAGCCGGCGTTTCCAGCCCGGATGCCCCCGGTGGATGCAAGGGCCAGTTTTCGTTTCGAAATCATCTGCGTCTATTCTGTGCGGGCCAAGTCGTGACCGCAAACCTCCAGAGTTCATCAAACGTCTAAATCACTCAAACAAAACCTGCGGTGTCGTCTTGAATACAAATCTCTGATCCCGCCGTGTCAGCCCGCTGAAGCTAAACCACTAGCGACCGTAATACCCTTTTCCATAGGCGCCATAGGTCGCGTATTGACCATCATATTGGTAACGGTGCATCCGCTTGATATCGATCTGCGACAGGACAAACCCCGTCAGATTTACCCCCACAGATTCCAGCTGAGCCACCCCGGACAGGACCTGCGTCTGGTGGGTCACATTCCAATGCACGCAATACAGAACGGAATCACACTGCCGCGCGACGATGCGGGCATCCGCAACCAGCATGACAGGCGGTGTATCGATAACGATGTGGTCATATTTCTGGCGCAGCTTGTTCATAAGCTGTTCGAATTGTTGCGACGAAAGAATATCGGCGGCATTTGACTGCCCCGACCGCCCCATAAGAACATCCGCGCCCAGCTCAAGAGAATGCATCACAGCCTCCTCAATCGTCGTCTCACCCGTGATGATCTGTAGCCAGTTCTGATGCGCTGCGGGTTTCGCAAGATAGTACTCTAGTGAATGGCGGCGAATATCGCCCTCCAACAACAAAACCCTCTTTCCCAGGCTTGCCAGATTGTTCACCAATCCCAAGGAAACAGTGGTTTTGCCCTCACCTGGCACAGTGGATGTCACCATGATAACCTGCGGAGGATTGCCCGCATTCGACATCAGAACGGTTGTCCTGAGATTGCGCAACGCCTCCATCGCGGCCGAGGTCTTGTTTTCTTGCAAGAAGGTAAACAACTGTCCACGTGAACGGATCGGAATCTTGGGGATTTCCCCCACCACCGGGAGATGGCTGATTGCGGACAACTCACTCGAAGAGCGCACGTTGCTGCGTGAGACTTCCTTGAACAGCGTCACCGCAAACCCCAAACATGCGCCCAAGAACAGACACATCATGACAATCAAGCTGCGGCGCGGGGCAAAGGGCCGGTACGGAGGCAAGGCATGCGCCATGATCTGTGCATCCGCACGGACCAGACCCACCTGCACAGAGGCCTCTCTCAACCCGGTTAGGAACGTTTGATAGAGCTCTTCGGTCACGCCCAATTCGCGCCGCATCTGGGTATAGCTCTGAAAGAGTTCGGCCTGCTCAACTGCGCGTTTTTCAAGGCTTTCCCAAGATGCGCTGAGGCTGGCCAGAGCTTGCTCGATACGCACAACTTCGTTTTCCTGCGCCTGGGTCAGCTGATCCACCATTGCCAGAAATGCCGCGTCCGTCGCCCCTGTGCCATCAAGAGACTCGGTTGCGCGACCTGCAAAACGCGTCAAACGCGGGTCATCAAAAACAAGCAGAATACGGGCTTTGTCACGGCTGTCGCCAGCGTCCCTGAGCATGCTCAAACGGACTTTGGCGCTTTCGACCTGTCGGGCCGTGTCGTCGACACGTTTGCGAAAGTCGATGGCCTGAGATTGCAGCGCTGTAATGGCGGCTTGCGTGATCGATTCGCTTTTGGCTTCTAGCTCCTTGATTTGATCTTCGCGTTCTTGCAGATCGTTCTCAAGTTCGTTCACCCGTTCAGACATCCAGGTGATGGCCTGTTCGGCTTCTGCGGCTTTCTCAGCCAGCTGTCCGGTAATGTAGGCCTCGGCCACGGCATTGGCGATGTCGGTGGCAATATAAGGTCGCGAGGCTTCGACGCGGATTTGAAACAGATAGCTGTCATGCCCGCCAATTACGGTAATACCTTCACGCACGGCTGCGGTGGTATCGCGCAATTCCTTTGCGTCCTGTTCGGATGGGCTGCGTTCGATCAGCGCCGGCGCCATGCCAATCAGATTGAGGATGGTCTGCCGAAGCGAAAAACTCGGTTCACGGATCGCGGCATTGAATTCTGGCAGCTTGGTCAGTTCCAGATCCTTGACCACTTTTTCGACAACACGCCGTGAGCGGATGCGTTCAATCTGCGTGTTGATGGTGGCGGTATCATGTGCACTACCGCTTACGATGCTGCTGAGATCCAGCGGCGCCTGTTCCCGGCTTTTGAATTCGATGACTGCGGTTGCGCGAAATCGCGGTTCAGCAACGAAATAGGCGTAATAGGCGCCGATAACTCCGATCAGAAGCGCACATAGAAAAATAACATATCGCCCACCCCGCATGATCGTCCAGAGGCGCTGAAACGTGATTTCATCGTCCATCTGGAGCCTGTTGGATGAGGGTTGAACGTCTTTACTCTGGGTCATACCGACATCACTTAAATCAGGCGAGGGAGGGGCGGAAAAATTGCAAAATTTAACGCCTGACCACTTATCTGCCCTGCCTTGGCAAGTCAAGTATAGGCCGTTGCGCTATCGGCGGACGCCCGCGAAAGACCGGGTTAAGCGCGATCTAGGACAGTAACATCCATCGTGTGATCGCTCCGGATGAAAAATGAGCGTTACACCCCCAACCATAAGGAGTTTAAACATGGGTCTTTTATTTCATGAGAGCCTGCTCATCGCAAAAGATGATCAGCAACAATCCGTCCCAAGCGCCCGACTGGCACTATATGCCGCAAACAGCGAAACGCTTGTGCCACTCTATCAGGACCCTGACCTGACTATGTTGCAAGCAAACCCGATGACCGCAGATGCGCGGGGGGTCTTTCCGCTCTGCTATGTGATGGACGGCCAGTATCAGGCCTCAATCCGTGATCCACAGGGCAATACTCTGGTATCGCAGGTCGCGGTAACCGTCGAGCCGGAGGGATCTCAGGGGGTTATCCAGGAATTTGCCAATGGAGCAGAGCTGCGCGCTGATCAGAAACTGACCTATAGCAACCAAACTGCGGGAATTATGGCGACGCCGGGCGATACGCTGCGCGTGGCGGATACAGGATTCGCCTATCAGGTTGCGCCCGAAAGCGAACCCACGCCACATCTCATGACCGCCGGCGGTGTCAAACTCTGGGTGCTGCCGGACAGTTCGGGGCGGTACCTGGCGCAGGCCATCGATAGCGGGGATATCGGCGCAGATATCAACGCGCTGTTTGCCTATGGCGGCGACGACACCCATGTTTATGTCGGTCCCGGGCAGCATCCCATGGCCACAACAATCAACATGAACCGCACGGTCGGCTCTCATCTGGTTCTGGAAGGTGCCGGTCATTTGACCACCACGTTCATCCTGGCTTCGGGCGCGTCGACCATCGGGATCGATATGTCGGACCAAGATGAATCCGTCATCCGAGAGCTGCGCGTCAAAGAGGATCTGGGCGGACGTTCCTGTCTGTTGGTTTTGGTCGGCGGCACGAGCGCCCGTGTCACTGGCGTCTGGGCTGGAAACTCCAAATATGGGTTTGTCATCGGCGGAGCCAATCCGCACATGAACGACACTTGGGCCGAGGCCTGCGATTACGGGACGATCATCGCTTCGCGGTTTGCGGATTTCGGCGTGGGCATGACCACCCCATTTGTCTCTGTAACCGCACCACGCCTGCACCAGCACTATATGTTCAACTGTGGCGCTGCAAACCAGGCAACGCCGACGGGTCTGCTTGTCACGCCAATGACGCAGGCCAATGTCTCGGCCCAAAGCGGATCCTTTGCGGACGGCGAAACCGTAACCGGCAGCGTATCGGGCAGTACGGCAACCGTCTGGACCAGCAACGACAGCGATATTGTCACCCTGTTGCATCCCTCGGGCGACTTCAGCGCCTCAGAAACGCTGACCGGTGGCACATCAGGTGCGAGCGCGACTGTCGTGAGCACCCAGGTCAACGCCATTCGCGACCCGCAATTCACCCAGATAGCACTTACGCAAAATGATCGCTGGGGTGCCGTCATTGACGGGGTCGAAGGTCTTTATATGCAGGGCACCGCACGTCGCAACGGCACCAACGCCAGCCATTTCTGCGGTGGGTTGAAGATTGGCAGCAACGTCATCGGCACCCTGAATATGGATCTGATCGACAATGGTCCGCAAACCACGGGGCATGGCGGGCTTGGATATGGGGTCTATATCGATGGCGACAACGACACCGTCGTCAACGCCACCGGTGGCTTTTGGGGTAACTCACAGGACGGTGACCAAGACCATGGCTTTTACCTGTCCGCTGCCGAGTTGAACGCCATGGGAGTCGACTTGTCTAAAAACGCGGTCAGCCCCTACGAACAGAACGGCTCGGGCGCGGATCTAAAGCTGAGGGCCTGTGCCGGGACAGCCGATGTTGAGCTTTCGGTTGACAGTCTGCGTGTCACCAAACGGTTTCGTCTGGAAGACATTCCAACCGAAATGACGGCCAGCTATGGGCCCATTACAGTCAACAACACCACCGCAATCGTTGCACAGTCCGATGTGATCAGTGTCGGAAAGCTCGTTGTTTGGGAATGCTGGCAGACCTCTGCTGGTGGCCTTCTTCAAAGCTTTATGGAAGTCTATATCCATAACGACAATGGGCAAATCACGGCAAATGTCGTCGAAAAATTCGATACCGGCAATTCCAGCTACTCCATCACCGATCACGGCAACAACCGCTATGATCTGATTGCTGAAAACGCCAACGCCAACAACAGAATGTATTTCGGGCGCAAAAGCCGGGTGATATCGGCGTAACGCTATGACGATCAATCAAGCATCATGGGCCGCCACCTTTGACGCGCTATAAGTGATGCTTGGTGCCTCGTCCAAAGTCGAAACCCGCCACGAACAAGCGGCGGGTTTCTTTTGAAGGATGCGTAAAACTGCCCTTCGCGTTTGTCGGACAGGCAGGGCAGGGGCCCCAAAGCGGGCGGCACCTTGGCGGATCTGACACTGTTGGGTCTAATTCCTAAGTTATCCTTAACATATTGTTTTAATTAAACATATAGCCAAGGTTCGCGGTTTAGCCACAATCCTGCCCCCGTTCAAAACGCTCAGGCGTTTATCCCTATTTCGTGGTTTTCATCTTGCGTTCGCAACTCCAGGGCGCACAGCAAACATGGGGGTGTTTGAAGAATGTACTTCTTGGCAGGCCAAAGCAATGCGGGTTCCATGTCGAATTCTGACGTGTTTCACGCCGTTTCATCCAACGCGGTACCGTTCACGACGGTCATTTCCGGGGGGACGTCTTTGGCGGCAGATGCCGCAAAAGATGATTGGTATCCCGTTCTTGACGACAACCCTGAAACCGGGGAGTTGGCTGAACAACTTTTTGAGCAAATGCGCGAAACCTTGCAGGCGGGCAACCCCATCAGCGGGCTGATCTGGGTGCAGGGCGAAGCCGATAAGAACTCTGACGAAAGCGCAGACAACTACGGCGCCAATCTTTCGGCCTTTCTGGATCGAGTCATCGATGAATTCGGCACTGGATTCCCCATCGTGATTGTTGGCCTGTCCTCTCAAACACCAATCACCGGGGTAAATGCGACCTTTGCGCAGCGCTGGGAAACCATCCGGGCCGCGCAGCAGGAAATCGCCGATTCCTATGAAACAGCGACGTTTCTGGACCCCGATGAGATTGCCTCACTGGCCGAAGTTCCGACCGAAGACATGTTCCGCGATACGCTGCACTACACCTATGATTTTGCGGGCCTGCTTCTTGAAGAAAGCCTGTCCGCCACATGCGCAGTCAACACGATGGCCAGTGGTGACGATGACGAAACGCTCTTTTTGGGGGCCGGCCATGACAACATCATGATGGGCCGGGGCAATGATACCGTGCATGCGGGATCGGGTGACGATCAGATCAATGGCGGCTCTCACAATGATCAGATCTGGGGGGGCGACGGTGTGGATCGCCTGAGCGGATCACGCGGCCATGACACGCTGTTTGGCGGCGAGGGCGATGACCAGATGTTCGGCAATTCCGGGGCTGATCTTGTGCTGGGTGAGGCCGGGAATGATTTCATCTCTGGCGGTGGTGGCCATGACACGATTGACGGAGGTATCGGCCAAGATACGCTCACGGGCGGCCACGGAAGCGATCTGCTGTTCGGCCAAGACGGCGATGATCTGCTTCTGGGCAACCGGGGCAATGATACGTTGATCGGCGGCAGTGGCAATGACACGCTATATGGCGGTCAAGGTCATGATACTTTTGTTTTCCGTCCGAATGAGGGAAATGATGTTTTGGCGTCGCCTCGAGCCAATCACGCAGAACGGGCTGGGTTTGATACGGTTCAGGATAGTATCCAGTTGCTTGGTTTCACCACCGTCACCACAGAGACTGTTATGAACTTTGTCTCACAGGGTGACGACGGCGCCGTCTTTAGCGCCGAAAACACCGAGATCACGTTTTGGCAAGTGGGTGCGGACCTTTTGTCCGTCGACAACTTCCTGTTCTGAGCCCTCTGTGCAAAACGACACGGGCCTGCTAAATTCAAGCAGGCCTGAAGGGGGTCGTTTCGTTGCGGGTTTCGTATGAATAAATCAATTTTCTTTGCGACAAGCATCTTCTTGTCGCTGTTATTCGTACCTCATGCTCTTTTGGGCTTTAACGGCTATTATCTGACCAAGCTGAACGTGGTCCCATCCATAAACGGGGAATTTTACATCGGCGTGATGATGGCGGCGGTGTTCATGGGTTTGTTCATGCTCTGCGCGCAACTATCCCAATTCTCAAAAACTACTCTAAAGACGCATGTTCACGCAGTAGAATCCCGCCGATCATTTCGCACGATCATCGTTTTGCTGACTTTGGTGATGTTTGTATTTCTCAGCATTGGTATCGGTGCCAAGCAATCAGGGAATTCGCTGAATTTCCTGATCCGCCTGCTGCCTAGGGAATTGATCCTGATCATAACCGTGACCGCCGCGGCAGCCACGTGGAAACGGTTCTGGATTGTGTTGATGTTGCTTAACATTCTGTACTGGGTCGGCATCGGTTCAAAAGCCTCGCTGTTCCTCGTGGCCCTGACCTTGCTGTATTACCACGCATTGGAAGGCACGCGGATCAGGCCGTCGTATATCCTTTGGGGTGCGGGATTGTCGCTTTTGCTGCCTGTGTCGTATCTGCTGCCGCTGGCTTCGGAAACAGGCATGTCCATTTTCGGCGTGCTCAAATTTCTCTACGACTCCCCTGATCTCAGCGCCATGATGTCCTCACGCGTGCTTGGGCGGGTGTCCTGGTTTGACGGGATGTTGCTTACCCCGCGCGATCTTGCCCCGATGGCGCATTTCTCTCTGACGGATTTCATTGATGTCGCGCTTGCGGGGTTTGTACCAGGGATGACCGCCAACGAAGCCCCCCTTGGAACCCAGCTTTCTTACCTGTTCCGATCTGGTGCAAATCTGGAAAACTTTGCCGGAGCGATCGGCATCCCCGGGGTGTTTAAAATGATGCTCTATAATTTTGGGCTGCCCGGACTTTTGGGCCTTTTGGCAATCATTGCACTACCCTTAAGCGCAATCATGGCGATGGCCGCCAGCAAAGACCCGTTTTGGTCCCTGCTGGGCTTTGCGGCCTTGGTTTTGTTGATGCTGACCCTGTTCATTTCAGGCAATGTCGACAGCGCGTTTGGCCGGATCATTCCACTGATCATCTCGGGCATCTTTTACCTGGTCGCAACAAGGCGGCTTTTCCTGGCCAAAAACTATAGTGTCACGTAGCGCCAACCCGGCAGCCTGAATATGTTCCCATAGGCAAGCTGCTGCAACCACACGCCAACCAGAACATTCAGCCCACTTTAGCGCCCCATGACCGTGCTTAGAAGGTGAACCGCCCCGGCGGGCGACAGGTGATCATCATCGCGATACAACAGCGTTCCGTCTTTCCGGGTGACGCATTGCCCGGGGCACATGGCGTCGGCAACCTTGATAAAGCGGATCAAACCTTCGTCAGAAAGTTGATCAAACAGTGCATTCACCCGAGCATTTCGGGCGTCATAGCTTGTGCGGGGAATGGTGATAGGCCGATCTGTACCAAAAAAGGCATCATTCATGTAAAGCAGGGAAACATCTTTGCCAAATTCAGGCGTACCCTCAAACAAAATCACCTCTTTTTCCATGTCCTGAAAAGTGGTCAGGCTTCGGCGCAGACCGGATTCAAAGACACTGAAATTATCGGTGAGGTCGGGTTTGTTGATGTCGCGCAGAACTGCCGCCGCGCCATGTTCCCCGGGCCACCGGTTGCCTTCTGCCGGAAAGGCCCAGCGGCCGGACAACACAATGGTCTTCACATCTGGCAGGGCGCGCAGGCTGTTGAGAACACTTTGGTTATGTGCGGCGCAGCCATGTGACACCCCAAGATAGGGCATCTCGATATCCAACAGCGCGGGGCAGCCGTTCTTGACCACCGCATGCGCCCGCCGCCCGCTGTCTTTCAGCCAGACGTCAAAGCCGGGCATCAGCGCCCCGGTATGAGAGTCGCCCCAGATGAACACATCCGCAGGACCAGGGACCGAAGTTTTCCCAATCAGACACATGGTTTCAGGGGTAGTCCCCTTGCGACAGGCCGTTTCGGTGGGCCCACGCAGGGCCGCAGCGCGATATTGGGCAAGGACTTCGCCGGGCAGCCGCTGTTCGACGCCCTCCGTGCGAATGACAGCAAAGGCCGCAACAAGCGTGACAAGGATGACAGCGCCCGACGCCGCAAAGACCGTCTTAACCCGAAAGCCCCCTTTGTGGACCGGCGCACGCCATGGCTGTTCCACAAAGCGCCAGCTGATATAGGCCATGACCCCGGCAAACCCCAGGCAGGCAAACGCGATGGGCAGGCTCAGAGTCTGATCCCCCTGCCAGGTGCGTGCAAAAACCAGCGGCGGCCAGTGCCAAAGATACAGCGAATATGAAATCAACCCGATGCCCACAAAGGGCTTGGTTGATAACAAACGGGAAACGGGCGTTTTAAAAGTCGCCCCGCTGTGGATAAGCGCCGCCGCACCAAGGCAGGCAGGCAGGGCTGTCAGCCCCGGAAAAGGGGAATGCGCATCCAACAACGCAATGCTTCCCACGATCAATCCGGCCCCGATAACAGACGTTGCCGCCGCCAATCTTTCGCTGCGCAATGCAGGAAAGGCGCCGGCAGCCAGCAAGGCGCCCATGCCCAGTTCCCAGGCGCGGGTCGGCAAAAGAAAGAAGTTGGCGAAAGGATAAGCTGCGGTCGCCCAGATCGAGGTCACGAAAGACACAACTGAGACCAGCACAATCGCCCCGACCAGCGCCCGCATGCCGCGCGGCGCCAACAACCAGACCAACAGCGGGAAAAGCACGTAGAACTGTTCTTCGACTGCCAGCGACCATGTGTGCAACAATGGTTCATATTCCGCCGCGGATGAAAAATAGCCGCCCAAGGTAAAGAGAAACCACATATTAGACACAAACAGCATCGTTGCTCCGGCGGATTTGGCCAAAAGATCATACTGCCAAGGCGGAAAGTAGAAATATCCAAAGATGAACAGCGCAAACAACAAGAAACCAAGCGCAGGCAGAATGCGTCGGGCGCGGCGTTCGTAAAACCGCAGGATCGAAAATCGCCCCTCTTGTGTTTCGTCGATAAGAATACGGGTGATCAGAAATCCTGAGATCACGAAGAAGATATCAACCCCGATAAATCCGCCCTCGAATCCAGAGATACCCGCATGAGCCAAGCAGACGGACCCCACGGCAACCGTTCGCAACCCATCGATATCAGAACGATATTTCATGATAACTATTCCTTGGATCAACCAGCTTGAGAATGGATCTGTAACAATTTGGCGTTGCCCAGCGCGGGCCGCCCGGTCATGGCATAGAAAGCCCTCTTGGGAAACGCAAAGGAATTCAAGGGGTCAGGCTTGGAAAATTTGGGCCATGCAAACAAATTGGCCCCTGCCCCCAAAGTCAGGCCACTGAGGCGTTTGAATCCCTCCAGCAGAGAGGAGCGACAACAGCCAAAGGCCACTTTCGTCGTCTTGCTAAGCGCCGGCCCGATCCATCTTGCATCACCAGCATAGGCCCTCGCAAAATATCAATGGCTTATGGCGCGCTAAGCGACATGAGGCTTGGGTATAAAGTTTAAGCTGAGAACATTGGTGCTGACCCATCTCAAGGTTGTTAATTTAAGCCCGTACGGCGAGGGGTGAACCTCACCCCTCACCCAATTTGTGCAACTGAGACAACTGATGGTTATAAGATTAAGGGTTACTCAGATCGCAAAGAAGTCTCCTTTAGAAGATCCCGAATGGTTCTGAGTGTATTTGATGATTGTTCCGAGAGATCCTCGGCATCTTTGAGCGATACATCAACAGGATCGATCCGAACCTGCTCTTCATTCACCATTTCTGCGACGCTTATCATGAGTTCGTTAGAGGCCTCCGACAAAGTGGTCCAATCCCCTGACAGCCACGCCGCTTCCTCGGCGAGATTGGTGTCTCCGTTTCTTCTAAACACCTGATGCGCAAATTCATGATCGCCCATTTGTCGGCGCGCCTCTGCTCTCAGTGCATCAACGTCCTTTCCTTGTCGACCAATTAGAATAACCTCGGCTTCTTCTGGCCTACCCATTTCAAGCAGTGCTCGCGACTTCAAGATTTGCACTTCTCTAAAATTAAAGTTTGTTGGCACCTTATCCAGAATCTTGAATCCTATTTCCGGCAAACCCAACTCAACAAATCTCTCTGATGCTTCGATTTTTTTTTCAAGATACACCGGACCTACACCGTCCATGTCGATATCAAAAATCAGTTTCAGAAAAACGGAATCTTTCGGAGAATCGATGATTTCCCCCAATATACGCAGTTTAATTCGCTCATAGGCTTGACTATCGGTGTCTTGGCTCTCACTTAAAGCTGTGATTGCGCCTTCAAGATCCTGGGTCGATATAAGCGCAAGCACGTATTTTTCCCACAACTCAGATCCATCTTCCGCGTTTCTGTGCTCGGTAGAATACGCAGCCAAAAGCTCTACATATTCTTCTGGAACAGCGACCTGCTCACGATCCGCAAGCGCGACCACCTCTTTTAAGGCCTCCAATGCTTCCGGTCCGGGCTTCGTCGCGAGTTCGTGAAGGGTGTTTTCAGCTGCATCAAAATTCCCTTCGACTACGTTGATGCGCGCGCGTTCAAACGCAATGCTCTCGGTTTCTGCTCCCGTGGCACGTTGCAAACGACGCAACACGTCGCGCGCTGTTTCAGTATCCCCAAAGTGGGTAAGCTGCTCCGCCAACCTTGGCCCTAAGTGTTCTCTCAAGTGCTTTGGAAGCATTTCAAACGCACGCAACACCACTTCGGGATTGGGTGCAGGCTGATTACTGCTTTGCATTGAATCCATTGCAGACCAAAGCGCCGAAGCTGTATCACACATCAATTGATCGGCAAAGAAATCTGTTGGATCATCCTCTAAGTCCACCAGATACGACAAAGCCCAAAGCAACCGGTTTTCCATTTGCGGAGCAAGCGTCATCGCCTGGCGGGCCTCGGCTCCGAAACCTATGTATATCAGTGACCTAACATGATTTGAGAGGGCAGCCAGATCAATTTCGTCAAACTCCCCAACCATCTCGTTTCGGCTTTTTGAGATTCCTTCTGATACATCTTTGACATCGCCCCCCCAGGCGCCAAGGTTCAATCGCTCATCCGAAATACAGTCACTGCCCCCAACCTGTACGCGCCCCATATCATCCGTTGCAAAGCTCACGCTTGTGTCGCGTTCAGGTTCCATCGACTCTTGCGCATTTCCAGAACGGTTTTCTCTCTGACGATTTGAAATTCCTTCGATATCTGACAATGCGTCAGCAGTTCTGTTTACAGACGGATTAAGCAATCCTTTGCTCGCCGCAGCCGCGAGGTCAGTGGCGATTTGGGTCGTGAGGTGCGATACTTCGCTGCTCCTGGAATTTCCCGCACCTCGATCAACAGCGGCGCTCTCGTCCAAGCCAATGTTTGTATTATTCGGAAACACACGCGATGCTCGTCCGGTCAGCAGCGGCAAGACCCGAGAGGAATCCAAAATTGTCTCACGAACCTCTGGTTCGGGAAGTTCCTGAGGATCTATTTGGGCATCGGCCGTATCAATTTCATCAAGTTCGGGTGAGCCCGTGACCTGGGGCTTCGTCGAGGGCCCGACATCAACAACCAGATACACATCTTTGTAAATGAAGGCCTGAGGTTCACAATCGCATGCCATTTCGACCATCATACCACCGGACCCTTCTGAATTCTCAACACTAAGAATTCTGTTGTTCCCGATCTTCTCAAATACGCGGCTTAGGTCAAATTTTACATTCTCACGATTGATGACGACCTCAAAGGTGTTTTCATTCCGATCATGATTAATATCCCAGCCATGATCTTTTCCAATCTGCAAAACAAGACGGGTAAATCCTTCATGTTCTCCAGACTGTACCCCAATGGCCTGCGCCATGGCTGTGTTCGAAAGCAGAAACGATAGAACAAAGGCATAGACAATCTTCATGCTGCTTCCTGTTTTACAGATTTGAGCGCTTCTTCGAGGTCTTCAAAACTGGGCCTGAAGTGTCCGGGTGTGTTTTGCCGACCAACCTCGATGCAGATATTCGTTGCGTGGTTGTGCAAATTGGCGACCAACACTTCTCTGATGAGGTGATAGAAGTGCATATCCTCATCTACGGCGACCTTAACCTTTGAGGCAAACGGAGCCACCAATCCATACGCAAGAAAAACCCCCAGAAACGTCCCGACAAGCGCGCCGCCAATCATTTTACCAAGAACCTCAGGGGGTTGGTCAATCGAAGCCATAGTTTTGATAACGCCGAGAACAGCAGCAACAATCCCGAGAGCGGGAAGGGCATCTGCAACCGCCTGCAGAGCGTGGCTGGAGTGACCGGCATGCTCGGCCATTCCATCGATACGCTTGTCAAGAACCTCTTCAACCTGATGGGGGTCATCATAGTTCATCGAAACGGATCGCATGGTATCGCAAATCAGTTCGAGCGCATAATGGTCGCCCAATATCTTTGGATACTTGCCGAAAATATTCGATTCTTCGGGTGATTCCACGTGCTCTTCGATGGCCACGGGGTTTTGGCGCGCCAGTCGGATAAGTTCGAACAGCAGACACAGCAGATCCCGATAGTCCTCTTGGTTCCATTTGGCGCCTTTGAATACTTTTCCGACATCTTTCATCGTGTGTTTTACGGTGGCGCCATCATTACTGATAAGAAATGCCCCAACGGCCGCGCCACCAATCATCATGAACTCAAACGGCAGCGCCTTGAGGATGATCCCCATCTTGCCACCAGCAAGCATGTAGCCGCCAAAAACCATGACAAAAATTACAACAATACCAATGATTCCGAGCATGACGGTTCCCCCAGAAGAGTTCTTTGGTTAGATTGGCATTCAGCCGTTAAAAAAACCTCAGCACGAGCTCACATAACGACAAAGTCGGCATGCAAAGCTCCGGCTGCCTTGATGCTCTTGAGGATGTCGATCATGTCCATCGGGCTCACCCCCAGCGCATTTAGGCCGGCGATGACTTCGGACAGATTGGTCCCAGCAGGCACTTCAGCCAACCCGATCCCCGGCTCTTCTTCGATTGCGGCGCCTGTCCGTGGGACAACGACGGTTTGGCCTTGTGCAAAGGGGTTGGGCTGAATCGCAAGTGGCGCTTCTTCGATGCGAAGCGTCAGACCACCCTGGGCGACCGCGACACGCGAAATTCTGACATCGGATCCCATGACGATGGTTCCCGATCTCTGGTCGACAACGACACGTGCCCGGCGCTGCGGCTCAACCGCCAGGTTTTCGATAGAAACAATTGCCCGCGCAGGTGAAGGCGATCCCGTCCGCGCCAGATCAACCGAAATTGTCCCGGCGTCCATCATCGTGGCCGCGCGTCGACCAATTGAGCGGTTGATCACATCCTCAATACGGGCAGCCGTGGTGAAATCCGGCTCGCGCAGCGCCAGGCGCAAAGTGGATAGCTTGGAAAAGTCAAATTCGACCTCGCGCTCTACCTTTGCACCTGATGGAATGACGCCTGCTGTCGGCACACCTTGAATAACGCGCGCCGCTTCTCCTTCGGCTTCGACACCACCCGCAATGATCGTTCCTTGCGCCACTGCATAGATCTGCCCATCGGCGGCGTTCAACGGTGTCATGATAAGGGTGCCGCCCAACAGGCTTTTGGCATCCCCGATGGCCGAAACCGTCACATCAATCTGCCCACCAATCCGGGCAAAGGCGGGAAGACGGGCCGTCACCAGGACCGCAGCAACATTTCGCGGCCGAAATTGTTCACCGGTGACATTCACACCCAATCGTTCAAGAATATTGGACATGATTTCTTCGGTGAAGGGTGAGTTGCGCAAACCATCACCCGTCCCATTCAACCCGACGACCAGGCCATACCCAACAAGATCATTGGATCGCACCCCGTCAATCTCGACAAGGTCCTTGATCCGCACGCTTTGGGCGTAGGCGGGTTGAATCAGCGTCAGGAGCGCAAGGAATATGGCTAAAAATCTATGCATTACAAATACTCCGCAAGCGACAGGCGTTGTGAACGCGCTGTAATCGCATAGAGGCTTTCCAACTGACCTCGAACGGATTCGTATCGCGCCGCCGTTTCATATTGATCCGTGCCGACCAGTTCCAAACGCGCCAGTTTTATAGCCGTGGTTTCCGAAGAGTTTCGCGTGGCGGTCTCTTCGATCCGCGCCTCAAGTGCACCTAGACCGGCGCGCAGCTCAACCAGATTCTGCTGCGCCCCCAAGAGATCTGTCCCCGCCTCTTTCAGGATTGCGACTTTCACGTCAGAGGTGAAAGACATGGCCGCATCCGATGCAAGCGCCGCCATGGCAAGAGGTTTCAGGACAGCCTTAAGATCCGGATCCGTCGCGCGAATGTCTACATTGGCGGATTCCGTGTCGCTTAGAACCATCGGTGCGAGACCCGTATCGGATCCCAAGTAGGTCACCGTGTCGAAAGTTCCACCCGTCGTAAAGAAGGTATCAATTGCAGCCTCGACATCCGCCAGGGTTGTCGCACCCGCCGCTGCGATCCGAAGATCGGCCATCATGTCTTCAAGGTCCTGGACTGCATATCGATCCGTTGCAGTACCGGAAAACAGCGTGCGCCCAGCGACCGAACGATTGAGGCCGTTCAACACCTGACCAAGCGAGTTCCGCGCATCATCCGACATCGTGTTGAGCAACGAGGAATTTGGCGTCAATTCCGATGAAATCAGCGTTTGAGACAGGTTTTCAGACCGCGTCTGAATCTCGCTCAGAGCTGTCTGCATGGCTGTGGTGATATACGTCGCCTCAGTCGTGTTTACTCGATAGGTTTCAAGTCGTTCCAAAGAGCGATCAATGGCCAAAAGGCTGGTTGTGTCCCCCCCTAGGTGAGATGCGGAATCTCTCACCAAACCTGTCGAGACTTCGACAGCAAGTTTGTCCATTTCCTCGCGCAAACGCACCTGATTTGTCCGGAGCACAAGTGCCCGTGCCATATCACCGACTGCTTCCATTCTCGTTCTCCTTAGATGCTCATCAATCGTTCAAGCAGGTCGTCGACAACCGTCATGACCTTGGCATTCGCCGAGTAAAGCTGTTCGATCTGCATCAGCGTCTGCAGTTCCTGATCCGTATCCACACCATTGGCCAGAACCAGCTCTGACAGAGCGGTGTTCTGAGATGTCTGATAGCTCATCTCGTTTTCGGCCCGGACACGATCGCCCGAGGCGTCAGAAGAGAACTCGGATATATGATCGGCAAATCCGCGTGACGCCGTAGCCAGAGACGCGGATGCGGGTGCATTTGCCTGTGTCAAAGCGGTCGCGATGCCTTGTAACAGGCGACTATCACCCACTTCGCCGGGTGCTGCAGCCCCCAGCCCATCGCGTAGACGCCAGACTTCGTTTGAACCCGGGGCAACCAGCCCGTTCAACTCAATCCGGGCGGAAATCCCAGTTTCATTCAACGGATCGAAGGCAAAACCACTGTCTGTAAACAACCCAGGATCTGTTGGGCCAAGCGTTGTATCCGGTCCACCCGACCCCAATCGCTCAATGAGATCACGGGCAACGCCGTCCAGTGTCGCCTGTTTTTCCACGGCAATCACGTCACGGATTTCGAACTGTGCCGCCAGTTTCCCCCCGGCGAACATGCCATTTCCGCTGACACTGGTTGGGTTCCCGTTCAGCGTCAGTCCGGACAGAACGCCACCTGCGACCGTATCCCCGGCCTCAACCGTCAAAGACCGGTCAAACCCCAACTCCTGTGCCCGGCCATCCAACAGGGTTCCGCCATTCATGGTGAACACAGCGATTTCACCAAAATCCCGGCGGACAACGCGCAGCGGTACGAACTCGGAAATATCGTCCAGAATTTTCTGCCGCTCATCTTCCAATGTTGCGGTGTCACCGTTGTGCGCAATGGCACTACGTATATCCAGATTGATCTGTTCAAGCCGCTTCATTGAATCGTTTATTCGCGTGACCTGCCGACCGATTTCGGTGTCCGCCGTAAGCCTGGTGGCCTGAATGTGGTCACTGATTGAATTCAGATCGCGCGCAAGGTCTGTGGCGGTGGTCGCAACCATTTCCAGCCTCTGGGCGGAAGACGGGTTTGAGGCCGCTGTCAACAGCGCGCTTTCAAATTGGTTGACCCGGTCGGTCAGGGACCCCAGCGTCCCGCTTTCGCCCACCGTGTTTTCAAGACCATTGTGAAAGCCATGGATCGAATTCGCGTATCCCAGCCGGGCGTCCGACACCATACGGTCAGATATCAAAACCGGATCGACATTGCGAAACACGCCAAGTGTGCGCACCCCCCCAGTGGTCCCCAGTGCACCGGGTGTCAAGACAAGCTCTCTCCGCCCATAGCTCTCGGTTGTTGCGTTGGAAATGTTGGTCGAAACGACCGACGCATTCCGGGCGTTCGCAGTCAAACCGCTGTAGGCATTGTACAAAGCACCAGCTAGTGACATCTAGTTACCTCCTGGAGGGGCTGACGGGGCTACCGTCAGCGTTTCATATTGGTGGTTTCCTGAAGCATCTCGTCCACGGTCTGGATGACCTTGGCGTTCGATGAATAGGCCCTTTGGGTCTGGATCATGGCGGTCAGCTCATTGGCCACATCTGTCGCACTTTCTTCGCGGGCAAAGGGCACGACATCACCCACGGGACCGTCCCCAGCATCCCAAAGGAAATAGCTGCCACTGTCCGTTGAAGGCATATAGATCTGCTTGTCCAAGGCGACCAAACCGTTGGCATTCGGGACATCAACCAAAGGGACCTGATAGATTATCTTGGTGATCCCGGTATCGAACAGCGCATGCACAAAGCCGTTTTCGTCAACCTCGACGGTTGTCATTTTCCCAACCGGAGAGCCATCTTTCGAAATGTTCAGCGGTTGGAAT
Organism: Pelagimonas sp.; assembly: GCA_025210345.1. Lineage (GTDB taxonomy): Bacteria > Pseudomonadota > Alphaproteobacteria > Rhodobacterales > Rhodobacteraceae > JAOARQ01. Next base: position 54,029 of record JAOARX010000006.1, read on the forward strand.
TTTTCGCCAACTTGCGTCAGGCCCGCGCTGGAACCGGGGGCACCGATGGTGAGTTCGATGGGGCCACCGTCCACGGTCACAACCATAGAGCCGGTGGCCGCGTTATATGCGCCACCCGAAACTGTCGTAACCGAAGTGATCGAACCACCCGCACCGCGTGTATCATCAAAGGTGACCGTATATTCCGCGATTGGATTGCTTGCGGCTGCGGTCGCGGAATCGCTGATGGTCACGGTCCACTCATTCGAAGACCCGGAGGCAGGAATCGTCGGAGTGAAGGTCGCAGTCAGTTGTTCGGAACGGCCGAGGTTGTCAAAATATTCAACCGACAGATCAACCGGGTCCCCTGAAGCATCCGAATAGGTTTCGGATGCGGCCAGGTTCACACCCATCAGGATGCTTGTTGTTGGTTCGCTTGAAAACTGGTTCAGGTTGATGCGAATCGGTTCAAGGCTGGCCGACGTATCCCGGGGATAGGTTGGGACAGTTCCGTCCGCACCAGCGGGCCACCCCATCAACATCAGGCCCGATTCCGTCTGCAGATAGCCGTCTGAATCGACACGGAAAGATCCTGTTGTAGTCAGGAACATCTGGGCGCTGCCGTTACCGGCGGCAACCTCGGTTGCTTCGGCAACTGGAAGAAAGCCATTCCCGCGAATCGCAAGATCGGTCGCATTGGTCGTACCGACCAGAGCGCCACTTTCATCGATAAGGCGCTGCGTCGTGGTGCGCACGCCACCCGCCGTATAGGTGCCGCCGTTCGACGCAATCACCATGGAAGAAAAGTCCGTTTCGACCCGTTTATAACCGTTGGTCGAAGAGTTCGCGATGTTATCAGAGATGGTCGCCAGCCGGGTTGCGTTGGCCGCAAGGCCCGCTACACCTGCGTTAAGCGAGGAAGAGATCGTCATGGACACGCCTTTCTGCTGTCTCGGTACAAAACCAAGACAACAGATAAAGCGTCGTGTTTAACGCAGGACTAACATCTAAAATGCAATCCAAACTCCATTCATTTTGTTCGCAGAAATACGATCTCTAGTCGGTTGTTCCGGATATCCATCGGATTTCTTTGCGCAGGTTCACGGTCTGCATGGGCGGTTACCCTGTGAATTCGTTCTTCTGGAACACCTTGATTTATCAGGATTTCCTGAAATGCCGAGGCGCGTTGATGCGAAACCTTCCATGTCGGATTCTCTGCCAGAACCACTGGATAAGACGACGTATGGCCCTCGATTGCGATCGGGTTCGTGACCACTGCAGACGCTGAGATAAGAACCCGGGCAAGGTCTTTTAATAGCTGGGTGGGCAGGCCTTTGTCATCAAACAACCGCGCGCTACGCGTATCATAAAACTCAATGACCAGCCCCTCGTCGGTGACTTCGGTCATGATGTGTTCCAGCAGTTCATCCGCCACCATGCTTTCGCCACCACGGCCCATCAGCATGTCCTGAACTTCCATGAACTCTTCGACCGCGCCTTTGTCACCCTTGGCTTCGCCAGAGTTAAAGCTGCCGGATTGGGCGTTGGCCTCTTGGGGATTCAGGCTGGTTGCGCCCGATCCCATTCGGGGCAGCGTATTTTCGGCAAACACGGATTCCCCGCCAAGAGGCCCGTGCCCGCCACCCGAAACCCGCGCCATCGCGATGGTCGGCGTAAAGTAATCCGCAATACCCTTGCGTTGTTTTTCCGTCGTTGCATTCAACAGCCACATCAACAGAAAGAACGCCATCATCGCGGTCACAAAGTCAGCATAAGCCACCTTCCAGGCACCACCATGATGCCCGTGGCCGCCAACGACCTTTTTCCGTTTGATGATGATCGGCGCAACATTGTTGTCACCACTCATAATTCCACCACCTTTTTTCCCACAGTTGGGAAGCTAGAGCAGAGGGTTTACCAGCGGCTTAACAATTCAAAATGTAACGTAAATCTCAGCGGTGCCCACCAGAGCGTATCGGGATCTTTCGGAACACGGTTGCAAACATAAGACGCAGATCTGAACATAAGGTACGCTGCCGCGCATACATCAGGTCAAGGCGTGCTTTTCTGGGGATGCATCGGCGGCAATAGACCTCTTCGGTGGCTTGGGGCGTGTCACATGGGCTTAACAGCCGCTCTTCGGCTTTGTGAAAAACCAATGTGGCCAGTCCCGTCGCCCCCGGCTTGTCGGCCAAAACGCGCTGGTACAGATCGGGGTACAGTTCGACATACCTGCGAAGGGGGGGGCGGGGTCCGACAAATCCCATATCCCCGCGCAGGATATTCCAAAGCTGGGGCAGCTCATCCAGGCGTTTTGCGCGCAGCACGGCGCCCAGCGGGCTGATGCGGGTCGCCTTGTCCCCGCCGGACACGCCGCTGTCCCCTTGGACATGTCGCATCGTCCTGAATTTACACAATAAAAATCCGTGATCCGGCGTTTTCATACGCTCAGCGCGATACAAAACGGGTCGGCCGTCCATCACCAGGATTAGCGCCGCAATCAACAATATGATCGGCCACAAAACCAGCAAGAGAAATATCGCCGCCAATATATCAACCAACCGCCTCACGCCCAAACCCCGCTGGCGCGTGCGCCGTCTATGACATCTTGGGCAGTGTCATCCAGATCGACCCCAGGGAGCGTGTTTGACAGCAACTCTGTACACAGCGTGACCTCTGGGATCGAGTCATCGGGTGCCGTCTTCCAGTTGATGGCGCGACCTGCAGCACGGGTCAGTTCATGCATTTCAAAGGACGTGTTCCCGGCGATATTCAAGCAATCCGGTAGAACCGGTACCTCAAGCAATCCCACAAGAACGCGCACAAACACCGTAGGAGAGATATAGCTTCGGCGCGGGCTATGGCCGGTTGCAAAACGATCCAGCGTCACAGAATCACTGTCTTTCATCGCCTCAAACAAACTGTCCGCCCCGGCAATATTCCCAATCCGCATCAGACATGACGCCGGTCCTTGGGGATGTTGCCGGTGCCATTGGGCAACCGCGCGCTCCATGCGCAGTTTGCTTTGTCCATAGGAGGTTGAAGGGGCGGCGGGGGTGCTCTCTTTCAGGGTCGTTCCGGGGGGATAGATTGCCATGGACGAACAATGCAGAACCCGTTTTGCCCCCATGTTCAGCGCAAGGTTCTGTGCCGCCAGCGCGAGAGAGACGTTTTCATCCAACGCGGTCTCACGTCCAGCGGTCACACCCCAAAGCGCCAAAATGGCATCGGCGCGAGGCAGATCCGCATGGGACATCCCGGGTTGCCACCTGACACCCCTGCCCCCCGTTGAGCGACATACCGGCACCAGTTGATAGCGTGTCGACGCATAGCTGGGCCACAGGGCGGTCACCATACGCCCAAGCTTGCCGCTCGCACCCAATAGCAACACGCTTTTCAAAGGAGTTGGCATCCTGCTTCGTTCCTGCGTCAAAGATCTGATTAAATCTTGTCGAAGATGCTTAACAAACCGAAAAGAAAAACGCGCGCCGGGTTGGGCGCGCGTTGGATTCAACATCTGGCAAATAGAATTGCCGGGATCAGTTGCTGGCTTCAGCTGCCTCGGCTTCGGCGGGGGCCGCATCGGGGCTGACCGACAGCAGGAACGCCGCGATATCCGCATCGACACCCTTTTCGATGTCTTTCTTTTTCATCTTGTACGACATCTTGGATTTGGCTGAGCTGCCCAGAACTTCGGACAGATATGCCTTGGGATTGTGAATATAGGCGATCAGGGTCTCTTCGTCCCAGACCAGACCACCTTCACCCGCTTCGACAATCGACTTGCCGTATTTGAACTTTTCGACGGTGCCCGCCTGGCGCCCCATGATGCCATAAAGGTTGGGCCCGGTTTTCCCGCCTTTCACGATGGTCTCGTCGCCATTTTTCACGGCATGGCAGGATTTGCAGGCTTTGAAGGCTTTTTTACCTGCGTCAGCATCACCGGCGAACGCCGGCCCGGCCAATGCGACTGCGGTCAAAGCTGCGATATGAAGGAATTTCATTGCGTATCTCCCGAGGGGTTTGCGTTTCCTGATCAGAACCTAGTCAGCCAGACGGTGGCAAACAACTGGGAAACGCCAATCTCTGATGCGACTTTTCGGCCAATCAGCGCGATCTGCGCAAATAGACGTAATAGGCCCCACTGCCCCCATGAGAGCGATGCGCCTCACTGACCTGCAGGATCATTTGCCCCAAAGGCGCCATGCGAAGCCATTGAGGAACTTGGCTTTTTAACACGCCCCGCCGCCTGGGCATCGGATCATAGGGATCTTCGCGAGAGCCTTTTCCAGTGATAACCAGAACCAGTCTCAGCCCGCGCGCCTGCGACGAAAGGATAAACCGCCCCAACGCGCCATGTGCCTGATCCAAAGTCATCCCGTGCAGGTCAATCCGGGCCTCAGGGACAAGTTTCCCGCGTTTCAGCTTGCCAAAGGCCTTGGCATCCATCTGAACAGGATCCGATTTCAAACGCTGCGACGTGGTCTTGGGAAAGTAGTGGGTGTCCGTATGGACGGTTTTCTCACCAAGAACAAATGAGGGCAGCGGATCGGGCCCCTTGGGCGCATTATTGCGGTGTTCAACCACCTTCGCCGGTTTCAGAGCCTTGGGCGCAGGACGATTGGGTAAGGGATCGGCAGAGCTGGCAACCTGTTTCCAGAGCTCCAACTCCTCGGGTCGGAGCCTGCGCTTGGTCATTCTTCGCTTTCCGATAAAAGCGCATAGGCGCGTTGGATCGGCATCAGCACCACCATGCGCCCCGGATCTTTGATGGCCCCGGCGATTTTCCCCGCCATGTCACCTGTGCCGTAAAATACATCGGCCCGCTGCGCCCCCTTGATCGCTGACCCGGTATCCTGCGCGATCATCAGGCGATTGAGCGGGGATTTCCCCGCCTTTTCAATCCAGACAGGCGCCCCCAGCGGCGTATAGCGGGGGTCAACGGCAACCGACCGCATCTGTGTGATCGACCGGTTCATTGCGCCCAAGGGCCCCTTATCCGCCGGCACTTCGCTGACTTCGCGAAAGAACACATAGGAATTGTTGTGATACAACAAGGCCTCGCCATCGACCGGGTTGCGGCGCACCCAGTTCTTGATCACCTCGGCCGAAACCTGATGCGGCTGGTAAATCCCCCGGCGCACCATTTCCTTGCCAATCGAGCGGTAAGGATGGCCGTTTGCCCCGGAATATCCCACACGAATATAGTCTCCGTTCGGGTACTTAATGCGTCCAGACCCCTGAATTTGCAGGAAAAACAATTCAACCGGGTCGTCGACCCAAGCAATTTCAAGCCCCCTGCCCGACATCACACCCGATGTCAGGATCTCGCGACGGGTCAACCATGGGCGCACACGGCGGGCCTCAGAGGGCATGGCATAGACCGGGTATTTATACCGCGAAGTCCGAACCGGCGATCCATCCAGTTCGGGTTCGAAATAGCCGGTAAACAGGGCTTCGTCCGTTTGATCGGTGATCAGGATCGGCCGGAAAAACAGCTCAAAGAACTGGCGGGCATCTTTCGCGTCATGCGCAACGCCACACAGTGCGGACCAATCCGGATCATCCAGATCGCCACAGGTGTTGCGAAAGGTCTCAAGCGCGGCTTGATGGTTGTCATGTTCCCAGCCCTGCAGATCCTCGAACCCGAGGATCGCATAGCTGGGTTCGGTTTCTGCATGCGCAGGTCCGGTCATGAGCGCAACCACCAAGGACAGCGTCGAGAAAAATCGGGTCATTCGTCCGTTGCGACAAGCTGCCAGTTCGGGTCCGAGCTGCCCATGGTGCGGGCAAAGGTCCAGACATCCTTTTGGCGCTTCACATCCTTAGACGAGCCTTCGATGATCTCACCTTCGGCGTTTTTCACAAGCGAAGTTAGTTCCCCAACATAGCGTACGGTCACTTCGCCCAGACCGGTGGTCGCGTCATAGCTGGCCTCAGCCAGAGATGTCTCACGCACGCCGATAAATTCGGCTTCGATGGTCAGGCCCTGCTCTTCGCGCTGCGCGATGACATCAGACAGGGTGTCATAAACATCGTTTGACAGGAAATCACGCACCTCGGCGATATCGCCGCGTTCATAGGCCATCAGGATCATCTCATAGGCGCCACGCGCCCCCATCAGGAAATCCGTGACAGAGAAATCACTCTCAACCCGTTTCATCGCGGCCAGGGCAAGGGCGCTTTCGCTGCCTTCGGGCACGTGGTCGGTGATGTCGCGATCCGGTCCACCGTCTATAACGTCAAAGCTTCGCGGCGCTTCGGAACGGTTGGCCGATCCCGGCGCGGGCGCGGGCGGCTTTTCAAACCCGTCTCGGGTTCCCAGAATGCTGCGCAGGCGCAGCACCAAAAACAGGGCAATCCCGGCTAGGATCAGCAGCTCGATGATCATGGAGTTCATTGTCACCTCTTTGGGGGCGGCATGGAAATTATCTGTTCGCATCCCTATGTAGGTGCTGAGACAGGGTGAGTCCACCTGAGCACAACACAGGAGTTGCAGAACATGTGGTTGTTTATCGCGTTTATCGCGGTTCCCTTGATTGAAATCGCGCTGTTTATCCAGATCGGCGGGGCAATTGGGCTATGGACCACTTTGGCCATCGTCGTGCTGACCGCGATTTTGGGGACAAGCCTGGTGCGAAATCAGGGGCGCATGGCCATTCGTGACCTGCAATCCAGCTTTAACCGGCTTGATAACCCGGCTGAACCGCTTGCACATGGGGCGATGATCCTCTTTTCCGGCGCGCTTTTGTTGACCCCGGGCTTTTTCACCGATGCGGTGGGATTTGCCCTGCTGGTGCCAGCCGTGCGGGTTGCGGCGTTCAAATGGATCAAATCGCGTGTCACCGTGGCCGAATTCCAGATGGGTGGTTCATTTGAGCAGCACCAACCGCATCCCCCCCAGCGCCCCGCCTCTGAGGATGTCATCGACGGTGAATTCACCGAAGTTCCCAAGGGTAAATCCCCCAATCACCCCGGTTCCGGCTGGACTAGGCATTGAGACATCACGCCCCGACTGCTAAGGCATAACCGAAATTTTATTGGAGACCTTCCATGGCAGAAGAAAACGGTGCCGATCAGGCACAGCAGGGCCCGGTGATGAACGTGATGGCCCAGTTCATCCGGGATATGTCCTTTGAGAATATTCTGGCTCAAAAGGGTGTGAACGGCGAAGTTCAACCGGATGTGCAGGTTCAGGTCAACCTTGACGCCAAAAAGCGTTCGGCCGAGCACCAATACGAAGTGGTGATGAAGCTGAACGTGACCTCTGTGTCCAAAGGCACCACCGACACGCTGTTCGTTCTGGAACTGGACTATGCGGGCGTTTTCCACATTGAAAACATCCCCGAAGACCAGATGCATCCGTTCTTGCTGATCGAATGCCCGCGCCAATTGTTCCCCTATGTGCGCCGCATTGTGTCCGATGTGACCCGTGATGGTGGCTTTCCGCCGCTTAACCTGGAAAACATTGATTTCCTTGCGCTTTATCGCAACGAACTGGCACGCCGCGCCGCGTCAGAGGCCCCGACACAGTAAGGGAATTGCGCTTAGGATTTGTTCCAGAGCGCATCCTCACCCAGGTTTTCGACAAAGGCGGCATGGGCCGCCTTTTCTTTTTCAGAAATCCGCGGGGGCAGGGGGGTCGCCCGTGGTTTCGGGCGCCAGATATCGGTTGACCCTGTTTGACTGTTGCTTGTCTCAACTGCGGACAAGCCAAAATCCGGTTGTTTGCCCCCGATCAGCTCAAGATAGACTTCGGCCAGGATTTCACTGTCCAACAGCGCGCCGTGCAATGTCCGGGATGAGTTATCAATCCCGAACCGTCGACACAGCGCATCCAGCGATGCGGGCGATCCCGGGAATTTTTTCCGCGCGATCATAAGCGTATCGGTGGCGCGATCAAACGGGATCTGTGGCAGCCCCATCCACCGCAATTCAGCATTGAGAAACTTCATGTCAAAGGCGGCGTTGTGAATGACCAACTGCGCATCCCCGATGAAATCCAAAAACGCCTGACCCACCTTTTTGAACACGGGTTTGTCCAGCAAAGTGACTTCGCCGTCATTGGCTGGGCGTGGATTGATCAACAGATCGGGCCCGATCCCATGCACGCCGAAGGCTTCGTCCGGCATGCCCCGTTCGGGATTGATATACTGGTGATAGGTTTCCCCCGTGGGCACATGGTTGAACAGTTCAACCGCCCCGATTTCCACGATCCGATCGCCGCTTTCGGGATCAAATCCCGTGGTTTCCGTATCCAGAGCAATTTCACGCATGGGTCAGCTTTCGCAATATGTCTTGGTGAATGTCAAAAACCTGCACGCGCGCATGGTCCAGACCATCGGTCTGGATCACATAGTCCGCTTTTTCGCATTTCTCTTCATTCGGCATTTGCCGCGCCAGAATGCGATCAAGATCTTCTTCCGACATCGTACCCCGCGCCAAAACGCGTTCCCGTTGCGTTTCACGCGAAACATGCACACAGGCGGTTGCGTTCATCTCTGCGTCTGCGCCGGTTTCGAACAGCAGGGGAATGTCAAAGACGCAAACCCTGTCCTGATGATTGGCTGCGAAATCTGCGCGGTCTTGCTGAACCAGGGGATGCACAATAGCTTCGATCCGGGGCAGAGCGGTGGGATCACTGGCGATCACCTGCCGCAGCTGATCGCGGCTGATCTGCCCGTCAACAATAGCCTGCGGAAAGGCCTTGGACATGGGGGCAACCGCCGTGCCGCCCGCTTCGTACAGCCGATGAACCGCAGCATCCGCATCCCAGACGGCGCATCCCAGATCTGCAAACATCTGGGCAGTTGTCGATTTTCCCATCCCGATTGAACCGGTCAACCCTAGTTTGAAAGTCATCTCAGGACCGCCGCGCGGGTTGCCTCATCGACCTCGGGGCGCATACCGAACCAACGTTCAAAGCAGGGAACCGCTTGGTGCAGCAACATTCCCAAGCCGTCGACAACGGTTGCGCCCTGTTCTTGTGCGACGCGCAGCAGCCTTGTCTGCAGGGGAGAATAAACCAGATCCGTGACGACCATGTCAGAATTCAGGGCATCCAGCGGCACGCGGAACTCGGCCTTTCCGGTCATGCCCAATGACGACGTGTTCACCACCGTCGTACATCCATCCATGATATTTCCCGCCTGCACCCAATCATGCACGGTGATCTTGTCTCCGAATTCGGCCTGAAGTTGGTTCGCCCGCGCGCGGGTTCGGTTGGTGAGATGGATCTGCGGCACGCCAGCATCCAGCAAAGATGACAAAACCGCCCGCGCAGCGCCCCCAGCACCAAACACCGCCGCGGGCCCCGCAGAGGGATCCCAATCCGGCGCCCCCGATCTCAGATTTTCTATGAACCCGTAACCATCTGTATTATCAGCATGAATTCCCCCCCCTGAAAAGGTAAGCGTGTTCGCTGCGCCAATCGTTTTGGCCGTGTCGGAAATCTCATCCGCGATCTCAAGCACCTTTTCCTTGAACGGAATGGTGACGTTCAACCCGACAAAGCCAAGCTTTGGCAGATGCCGCAGGGTTGTTTCCAGCTCATCTTTGGGCACATCCATGGGGATGTAATGACCCGCCAGACCATTTTTCCGCAACCAATGACCAAACAGCTGAGGCGACTTTGAATGCGCAATCGGAGACCCGATGACACCGGCCAGGGGGATGCGATTTGTCATGATTGGATCACTCCTTTGATTGCGAGATAGTTCAACAGCTCGATAAGAGGCATCCCCAGGATCGTAAAGTGATCCCCATGAATACGCGAGAACAGCCTCACACCTTCTTTTTCAAGCTTATACCCCCCCACAGACGTCCCGATGTCGGGCCAATTGCGATCAAGATAGGCCTCAAGATAGTCGTCTGACAGGGATTTCATCGTCAACCGCGCGATGGACACATGTCTCCAGACCGGCTGAGTTTCGTGATAGAGAACCGCAGCGGACAATAATTTATGGGTTTTGCCGGCCAACGTCACGATCTGGTCGCGCGCCTCTTGCCGTGATGTGGGTTTGGACAGGATCTGGCCGTCGTGCTCAAGAACCTGGTCACAACCCAACACATAGGCATCGGGAAACTTGCGGCTGATCTTGGCGGCCTTGGCCTCGGCGAGGGCATCCGCAATGTCGCGCGGATTGGCCTCTTCTTGCAGAAGCGCCTGCTTTAGTGATTCTTCGTCAACTCTGGGCGATTCGATTTCAATCGCCAGACCTGCATTTTTCAGAAGATCAGCACGGATTCGGGAGCCAGAAGCGAGGATCAAGTCAAAAGACATGGGGATTGTTTTGAGGAAAACCTTGTGTGGGAACCTAGTGATCTTTCTGAGGAAAAACCCGCCCCGTTGCAAGCTTGGGGACGAAACAACAGGTCATGCCCAGAACAACAGCGCCTATCCGTCTGTGGGAAAGGAAAACTTGGACCGTGGGAAAACCCCAAGATCAGAAGATAGATCCACAAGACTGGCCGGACCTCAGCGCATTCACCGCAGACCTAAAGTCACTGTTAAACAAGGTTACAAAACCGTTACGCAAAGTTGCTGACGGATTGCCCCACGGTTTCACCCACAGGCTTATCCGCTGTGAATAACTGGTCGGAGGATTCAGTTATCCACCGAAAATCGTTCCTCTAACAAAATCAAAATCCTTCATTCTTTCTTATATTATTATTGATCACCCCTCACTGTCAGGGCTGCGTTGACTCAGAACACATGCATGAGCTAAGAGGGGGCAACTCCTCTTCTGGAGCAATTTCCCTAATATATCTTAACCAAGGACCAGAGCGGTCCAAGTAAGGCATGGCATGACCGAAGAACGTTTGAACCTTGCAGATCTCAAAGCGAAAAGCCCCAAAGATCTTTTGGCGATGGCTGAAGAGCTTGAGATCGAAAATGCATCGACCATGCGCAAGGGTGAGATGATGTTCCAGATTCTGCGCGAACGTGCAGATGATGGCTGGGACATTTTTGGGGATGGCGTTCTAGAAGTGCTGCAAGATGGGTTTGGGTTTTTGCGCTCGCCCGAGGCGAACTATCTGCCGGGCCCTGATGATATCTATGTGTCGCCCGATATGATCCGCAAATATTCCCTGCGCACCGGCGATACCATCGAAGGTCAGATCAAGGCCCCCGACGGGGATGAGCGTTATTTTGCGCTGGTTGCCGTGACAAAGATCAACTTTGAAGAGCCGGAAAAAGCGCGTCATAAAATTGCGTTTGACAACCTGACCCCGCTGTATCCCGACGAACGCCTCAAGATGGAGATCGAAGATCCGACAATCAAGGATCGCTCGGCCCGGATCATCGACTTGGTATCGCCCATCGGTAAGGGTCAGCGCTCTCTGATCGTGGCTCCGCCGCGAACAGGTAAAACGGTACTGCTGCAGAACATTGCGCATTCGATCGAAAAGAACCATCCGGAATGCTATTTGATCGTTCTCCTGATCGATGAACGTCCGGAAGAAGTGACCGACATGCAGCGTTCGGTTCAGGGCGAAGTGGTATCATCGACCTTTGATGAACCTGCGGGCCGCCACGTTGCGGTGTCGGAGATGGTCATCGAAAAAGCAAAACGACTGGTTGAGCATAAACGAGATGTTGTGATCCTACTTGATTCGATCACAAGACTTGGTCGCGCCTTCAACACTGTGGTGCCGTCGTCGGGTAAAGTTTTGACCGGTGGTGTGGACGCAAACGCACTGCAGCGTCCGAAACGTTTCTTTGGTGCCGCTCGAAACATCGAAGAGGGTGGGTCACTGACGATCATTGCCACCGCGCTGATCGACACGGGTTCGCGGATGGATGAGGTGATCTTTGAAGAATTCAAAGGGACCGGTAACAGCGAGATTGTTCTGGATCGCAAGGTGGCTGACAAACGCGTCTTCCCGGCGATTGATATCTTGAAGTCGGGCACGCGTAAGGAAGATCTGCTGGTGGATAAGATCGACCTGCAAAAGACCTTTGTCTTGCGCCGTATTCTTAACCCCATGGGCACCACCGACGCGATTGAATTCCTTTTGTCTAAACTCAAGCAGACAAAGACAAACTCTGAATTCTTTGATTCAATGAACAGCTGATCTTGATGGATACAATCTTTGCACTTGCCAGCGCCCCGGGAAAAGCCGGGGTCGCTGTTGTTCGCGTTTCAGGACCAAGCGCGGGATTGGCTGCAAAAAAGCTCTGCGGGCAAACGCCTGAGCCGCGCTTTGCCGCGCTTTGTCGAATCACCGCCAGAGATGGGGAGTATCTTGATCAGGCCTTGGTGATTTTCTTCGAAGAAGGGGCAAGTTTCACCGGAGAAGAGGTGGTTGAGTTTCACGTCCACGGCAGTGTCGCGATCGTTCAGGAACTTTTGAGAACACTAAGCGAGATTGACGGGCTAAGGTTGGCCGAACCAGGTGAGTTTTCTCGACGCGCCTTGGAAAACGGCAAGATGGATCTGACCCAGATCGAAGCCCTGTCTGATCTGATCGAAGCAGAGACAGAATCACAAAGAAAACATGCACTTAACGTATTGAATGGCGCACTTTCAGAACGTGTTGGAATGTGGCGGGAAAAGCTTGTTCGGGCTGTTTCGCTGCTGGAAGCCACCATTGATTTCGCTGATGAAGAAGTCCCAGTGGACGTGTCAGACGACGTTTCTGAGCTGTTGAACAGCGTTATTCCGCAAATTCAGTCGGAAATCTCTGGTTTGAAAATTACAGAGCGAATGAAGACCGGGTTCGAAGTGGCGATTGTTGGTCCGCCGAACGCTGGAAAATCGACGCTGCTGAACTATCTTTCTGGTCGTGATGCCGCGATTACCTCTGAAATCGCTGGGACAACGCGTGATGTGATCGAAGTGCGTATGGATATGAAGGGTCTTTCTGTGACCCTGCTTGATACCGCCGGCATCCGGACCTCAGAAGACGAAATCGAATCGATCGGTGTTGAGCGTGCGATCGAACGTGCCAAGCAAGCAGATATGCGCCTGCATCTTGTGTTGCCAGGTGAGGAACCAGTTCTGCAACCCACAACCGGAGACCTCGTTTGCATCGCCAAGCAAGATAGCAATCCGCATCCGAATTCAATTTCTGGAAAAACGGGCAATGGCGTCGCGCGCGCCATTGATGAGATCACTGATCACTTAAGGTCTATGGTTCGTGATATGTCATTGGTGAGTCGCGAACGTCATCGGCTTGTGCTGGTTGATGGGCTTGAGCATCTTAATCTTGGGCGTGATCTGTTGAAAGACGGTCCAGATATGTATGAGATCACAAGCGAAGAAATTCGTGTCGGTATCCGAAGACTTGAGTCTTTGTTAGGATATGTAGATGTTGAACATCTTCTAGGAGAGATTTTCGCGAATTTCTGCGTTGGAAAATGAGGAGTGTTTCACGTGAAACATTTTGACTTTGATGTTGCCGTCATAGGTGGCGGCCATGCCGGCACAGAAGCCGCTGCCGCAGCCGCGCGGTTTGGTGCAAAGACCGTTCTGATCACTCTTAAAAAATCTGATCTGGGCGTTATGTCTTGTAACCCGGCGATCGGGGGACTGGGTAAAGGGCATCTTGTCCGAGAGATAGACGCCCTGGATGGCATTATGGGCCGCGTGGCAGATAAATCTGGTATTCAGTATCGCCTTTTGAATCGCAGGAAAGGCCCCGCGGTTCAGGGTCCAAGAACGCAATCAGATCGTAAACTCTATCGCAAAGCGATGATTTCAGAAATTTCAGCGACAAAGAACCTGACGGTTGTCGAAGGTGAAGTGGTCGATCTGGAAATAGAGTCCGGGCGCGTAAGTGGTGTACGGCTGGCTGACGATACCGTAATTTCTGCGCAAAATACCATCCTGACCAGCGGGACATTTCTTCGGGGTTTGATCCATATTGGTGATCAAAGCCACCCTGGCGGCCGAATGGGTGATCAACCTTCCATTAGGCTCGCCGAACGAATCGATGATTTCGGGTTGCAGCTTGGTAGGCTTAAGACGGGAACGCCTCCTAGGCTTGATGGGAGGACGATTCAATGGGAGGGGCTAGATCGTCAGCCCGGAGATGAAGATCCTGTCCAGTTCTCATTTCTTTCTCGTGGTGTAGAGATTCCGCAGATTTCCTGTGGCATTACACATACAAACGAAAAAACGCATGAGGTAATACGAGCCAACTTAGATCGATCTGCCATGTACGGGGGGCACATTGATGGCATCGGTCCCAGGTATTGCCCATCGATTGAGGATAAAGTTGTCCGGTTTGCGGAAAAAGGATCCCACCAAGTTTTCCTAGAGCCCGAAGGCTTGGATGATTCCACTGTTTATCCGAACGGCATTTCAACCTCTTTGCCGATTGAAGTCCAGGAAGAGTATGTGCGTTCCATTGTCGGACTGGAGGCCGTTGAAATACTTCAGCCCGGGTACGCGATCGAATATGACTATGTAGACCCCCGCGCGTTGGGGTCGACTCTTTCGCTAAAGGATGTTGCTGGTCTTTATCTTGCGGGGCAGATCAACGGGACAACAGGATATGAAGAGGCAGCTGCCCAGGGTTTGGTCGCGGGTTTGAACGCCGCCGCTGATGCCCTGGATAAGGACCGGATTATATTTTCTAGGTCCAATAGCTACATAGGTGTGATGATTGACGATCTGACCACCAAAGGTGTTTCAGAGCCCTATCGGATGTTCACCAGTCGCGCCGAATTCCGTCTTAGCCTAAGAGCGGATAACGCGGATCAACGGCTTACACCCGTCGCAATTGAGCGTGGATTTTGCAGTGGGTCGCGCGAACGCGCGTTTTCTATGAAGGTAGAGAAGCTCACGTCAGGGCGCGAACAGCTTGAATCAATGTTGTTCTCGCCGACGCAAGTTCGTAGCGCAGGTGTAAATGTGACCCTTGATGGAACAAAACGTAGTGGTTTCCAGCTGTTGTCATTCAAGGAGATTGGGATTGATACGCTGAGTTCTCTGGACAGTAGTGTTTTGGAGATTGATCCTGATATTGCGCTTCAACTGGAACGTGAGGCGCTGTATGCGAACTACATTGAGCGTCAAAAGCAAGATGTCGAGATGCTGCGTAGAGATGAAGAATTGGAAATTCCCAGCGATTTTACCTATGCTGATCTTCCGGGGTTGTCGAATGAGTTGCAAGCCAAGCTTATCAGGAACCGTCCTGAAAACATTGCACAAGCTGCCCGGGTAGAAGGTATGACACCTGCAGCACTGACGCTTTTGGTTGCCAAGATCAAATCTTTCACAAGAAAGAAATCTGCATGACAATGACGCTGGGGGATTTGAGTGTTTCACGTGAAACAATTCAGGACTTGTCTGCCTATCGGGATCTATTGGAGAAATGGAATCCGAAAATAAATCTTGTGGCGAAATCCACACTGAAAGAGGCATGGCATCGGCACTTTTTGGACTCAGCTCAGATCTATTCTTTGGCCGGCCAAAATGTGCAGACTTGGGTCGATCTTGGAAGTGGGGGTGGGTTCCCCGGGTTGGTCGTTGCAACGCTGGCAAAAGAGAAAAGCCCCAGGACCAAGTTTCATTTGATCGAAAGTGATCAGCGAAAATCGGCTTTTCTAAGGACCGTGATTCGAGAATTGCATCTAAATGCGACCGTGTATTCGAAGCGAATCGAAGATGTTTCTGACCTAAAAGCCGACGTGATTTCAGCGCGCGCGCTCGCGTCTTTGACTGATCTTATAGGATTCTCGCAACATTTGCTGACAAAAGATGGCACGGCGCTGTTCATGAAAGGAGAAAGCTGGGGAAAAGAGCTGGAGATCGCGAAGGAAACGTGGCGCTTTGAGCATAAAACTCATAAAAGTTTAACTGAGGAAAATGCGGTAATTCTGGAACTTAAGGATCTTATCCATGACTGATCTCACACGCCCGGCGGGGCCAAGAATTATTGCCGTTGCCAATCAGAAGGGTGGTGTTGGAAAGACCACAACGACGATTAACCTGGCGGCTGCTTTGGGTGAAATTGGTTATAATGTCCTGATTGTAGATCTGGATCCTCAGGGGAACGCCTCAACCGGGCTTGGGATTGAGCCAGAGGATCGTGAGTACACCACTTACGAATTCATGCTCGAAGATCTCGATCTGGATGATGTGATTCTTGATACCAACACGCGCAATCTATCTTTAATTCCTGCCACTGTTGATCTCTCGTCAGCGGATATCGAACTGATTGCGAATGAAAAGCGCAGTCACCTGCTGCACGATGCCCTTCGACAGCCCGCCTTGGATGGGTTTGAATTTGACTATGTCTTGATTGATTGTCCGCCTTCTCTGAATCTGCTGACCGTGAATGCCATGGTCGCCGCGCATTCTGTTCTGGTTCCGCTTCAAAGCGAGTTCTTTGCGCTTGAGGGCCTGTCGCAATTGATGATGACCATTCGCGAAGTGCGCCAAACCGCAAATCCCAGACTTCGGATTGAGGGGGTCGTCCTGACAATGTTCGACGCACGCAACAACCTTTCGCAACAGGTTGAGCAAGACGCGCGCGAAAATCTGGGTGACCTGGTGTTCAATGTTGTGATCCCGCGAAATGTCCGCGTGTCCGAGGCACCTTCATATGCCATGCCCGTTCTGAGCTATGATTCCACGTCGAAGGGGTCCATTTCTTATCGCGCGCTTGCGCGGGAAATGGTGCAAAAACACGAAACACTGGCCGCATAAGAGGCAAAAATGGCAAAGAAAGCAGACAAAAAAGAACATCGGCGCGGCTTGGGCCGGGGGCTTTCGGCCTTGATGGCGGATGTCGCTCCGGAAGAAGCCGTTCCGCAGGCAGATGGAAACCGGCAGCCTGATCGCTTGGTCCCCATCGAAAAGGTTGTTCCGAACCCCGACCAGCCACGTCGAACCTTTACGCAATCCCAGCTGGACGAATTGTCAAATTCGATCAGAACAAAGGGGATTATTCAGCCTCTCATTGTGCGGGTGAATCCCCGCAACGCGGACCAATTCGAAATCGTTGCAGGGGAACGTCGCTGGCGGGCGGCCCAGATGGCGCAGCTGCATGAGATCCCTGTGCTCGTCCGAGAATTTGACGACACCGAAGTTCTCGAAGTCGCAATCATCGAAAACATCCAACGCGCGGATTTGAACCCGATTGAAGAGGCGGCGGGCTATCGTCAGCTGATGTTCAAATTCGGCCACACGCAGGAAAAGCTGGCCGAAGCGCTTGGGAAATCTCGTAGCCATATCGCGAACCTGATGCGCTTGCTGAATCTGCCGGAGACGGTAAAGGATCTCGTGTCTGAGGGCGCGCTTTCTGCCGGGCATGCGCGGGCGCTGATCACGGCAACCAATCCCGAAGATCTTGCACAGGAAATCGTGGACAAAGGCCTGTCCGTTCGCGAGACAGAGCGGCTTGCCAAAGGGTCGGTTCAGCCTGCTGCGCCAAAGCCCCGGTCCAGTGGATCAAGCAAGATCGAAAAGGATGCGGATACCAAGGCGCTAGAAGGCGATCTGTCGGCTGCACTGTCGATGAAGGTCAGCATTGATCATGCGCCCGGACAGGAAAAGGGCCGCGTGTCGATTTCCTATGAGACGCTTGAACAGCTTGATGCCTTGTGTGCGTTGCTGTCCACATCGCGGTAATCTCACACCGCGGTTATCAAGGCAGCAATTCGCGAACCACCGAATTCAGCACCAAACGGCCCTGCGGCGTGACACCCAGGGCCGTTTCGGTTTTCCACATCAGCCCATATGAAATCATCTGATCAACGCGGTTCAGCAACTGCGCATCCAATGAAATCCGCTCCACATCTATCCCATCGGTGATCCGCAAACCCATCATAAGGCGTTCGCCCACTTCATCTTGTGGGTTTAGCGCGGTGTTGTGCTCATCGCCGTTTCCGGCCTCGGCAGCCTCAATCCACTTACCGGGCGCAAGCCAGGCAGAATTCGCATAGCGTTGGCCATCTATCGACAATCTCCCATGCGCTCCGGGCCCGATGCCTGCCCAGTCGCCATGCGTCCAATAGATCATATTGTGACGGGATTCCGATCCCAACCGGGCATGGTTGGATACCTCATAGGCGGGCAGGCCATGGGTGTCGCAGATCGCTTGCGTCGCGTCATACATATCCGCACCAAGATCTTCATCGGGCAATCCACGCAACCTGCCTGCGTTTAACCGATCCCCAAAGGCGGTCCCTTGTTCGATCGTGAGCTGGTACAAGGATAGGTGATCGGTGCCCAGGCTGATGGCTTTTTGCAGCTCGGATTCCCAATCAGAGACCGTTTGATTTTGACGCGCATAGATCAGGTCAAAGCTCACCCGGCCAAAACAGGATTGGGCGATATCAATCGCGCGCAGGGCTTCTGTGACGCTATGCAAACGTCCCAGCCGCTTGAGATCTTCGTCGTTCAGGGATTGAACGCCCAGTGAAACGCGGTTCACACTCGCCAGGGCAAGATCGCGAAATCGGTTGGCTTCGACGGAACCGGGATTGGCCTCTAGCGTGATCTCAATATCATTCGCCCAATGCCACGCGGTTGCGGATGCCTTTAAAACGGCGTCGACCGTTTCCGGCAACATCAATGAGGGGGTTCCCCCACCAAAGAAGATCGACGAAAGCGTGCGTCCCGGGGTGTGCCGGGCGATGCGCTGGATCTCAGACACCAGCGCGTTCGCCCAGCGTTTTTGATCCACATGCCGCACGACGTGGCTGTTAAAGTCACAATAGGGGCATTTGGATTCACAAAAGGGCCAGTGGACATACAGCCCAAACCCGGCCCTTTGCCAGTTCTCAGTCAAAGCAGCCTGCCACAAATTTGCGGAAAGCATCGGCGCGGTGGCTGATGCGGTTCTTTTCCTCAAAGGCCATTTCACCAAAGGTGATGTCATAGCCGTCGGGCTGGAAAATCGGGTCATACCCATGACCCTCTGCGCCCCGCATGGGCCAGACCACCTGGCCTTCTACCGTTCCGGCAAAGACTTCGTCGTGTCCGTCCGGCCAGGCCAGAACCAGCGTGCTGCAAAACCGCGCGACCCAGGGCTGTGCCGCGCCTTTTTCCACCAGCATGTCGTGGCTTTTGGTCATCGCCAGCTTGAAGTCACGCCCATTGCCGGTCTCGGCCCAATCCGCAGTATACACACCGGGTTGTTTGTCCAGGGCGTCGATTTCGATCCCGCTGTCATCTGACAGGGCGGGCAGGCCGGTGGCCTTGGCCGCTGCGTGCGCCTTGATCCGCGCGTTTTCGACAAAAGTGGTGCCGTCTTCGACCGGTTCGGGTAGGTCCATCTCGGCCGCGCCCACGACGCTCACCCCAAACGGGGCAAGCAATTCGCGGATCTCTTCCAGTTTGCCGGCGTTGTGGGTCGCAACCAGCAGACGATCCCCGGTGAACTTGCGGCTCATGCGACCGCGGCCTGTTGGGCTGCGATCAGCTCGGCCACGCCTTTGTCCGCCAGGTCCATCAACTGGTTTTGCTGGTCGCGACTAAAGGTGGACCCCTCGGCGCTCATCTGAACTTCGATCAACTGGCCATTGCCCAGCATGATAAAGTTGCCGTCAACACCGGCCTCGGAATCTTCGGGATAGTCCAGATCCAGCACCGGCTGCCCAGCGTAGATGCCGCAGGACACCGCTGCAACCGGCGAGATCAGCGGATCGGTTTTGATGTCGCCCGCCTTGAGCAATTTGTTCACAGCCAGACGCAGGGCGACCCAGCCACCGGTGATCGACGCGCAACGGGTGCCACCATCCGCCTGGATCACGTCACAGTCGACGGTGATCTGACGCTCGCCAAGCGCAAGACGATCGACGCCCGCGCGCAGCGCTCGGCCGATCAGGCGTTGGATTTCAACGGTGCGACCACCTTGTTTGCCGGCGGCGGCTTCGCGACGCATCCGCGACGAGGTGGAGCGGGGCAGCATGCCGTATTCCGCAGTCACCCAGCCCTGACCCGAGCCCTTGATAAAGGGGGGAACGCGCTCTTCCAGAGAGGCGGTGCACAGCACGTGGGTGTCACCCATCTTGATCAGGCACGAGCCTTCAGCATGTTTCGTTACGCCGGTTTCAATCGACACCGCGCGCATTTCATCCAGTTTCCGTCCCGAAGGTCTCATGTCCAATTCCTCATATTTGCTTGGCCTTGGCATAGACGCGGTGGGCCTATGGGCGCAACCCCGATTGACCTTCTTCACCTGCCGTCTTTAATGAGTCACAAGAGGATCAATATGTCAGATACGAACGAAATTCTGTCCCAGTTGAACGACCGCTCGCGCGAGGTGTTTCGCAAGGTGGTCGAATCCTATCTGGACACCGGTGAACCCGTTGGGTCGCGCACGTTGACGCGGGCGCTTTCGGAAAAGGTCTCGGCCGCGACGATCCGCAATGTGATGCAGGACCTTGAGTTTCTCGGACTGCTGGATAGCCCGCATGTCAGTGCCGGGCGCGTGCCGACGCAATCGGGCCTGCGCATGTTTGTCGACGGTCTGCTAGAGGTCCGAGATCTTGGAAACGCGGACAAGGCGGCGCTTGAGGCCACGGTTGGCCCGAAATCGGATGATGTAAGCGGGTTGCTTGACCGTGTGGGCTCGGCGCTGTCTGGGGTCACGCATGGGGCGTCATTGGTTTTGACCCCCAAACACGAGGCGCCGCTCAAGCACATTGAATTTGTGTCGCTGGCCCAGGATCGCGCGCTGGTGGTCATTGTCTTTGCCGATGGCCACGTGGAAAACCGGGTGTTCACCCCTCCGCCCGGTCAAACGCCGTCATCCATGCGCGAGGCGGCGAATTTTGTGAATGCGCTGCTGGAAGGGCGGACTTTCTCTGAGCTGAGCGCCGTGATGAAAACCGAGATCGCCCGCCGTCGGCAAGAGCTTGATACCCTCGCGGCGCAGATGGTCGAATCAGGGGTCGCCGTTTGGGAAAACGATATGGACAGCTCTGGCCGCCTGATCGTGCGCGGGCGGTCGAATCTTTTGGACGAAGGGGCCGCCGAACATGAGATGGAGCTGATCCGAAGCCTGTTTGATGATCTCGAACGCAAACGGGACATCGCTGATTTCCTTGAATTGACCGAACAGGGCGAGGGCGTGCGCATTTTTATTGGCTCAGAGAACAAACTTTTTTCTCTTTCGGGTTCCTCTTTGGTGGTGTCTCCCTATATGAACGCTGATCGAAAGATCATCGGTGCGGTGGGCGTGATCGGCCCCACGCGCCTGAACTATGGCCGGATTGTCCCGATTGTGGATTACACGGCGCAGCTGGTGGGTAAGCTGATCACCGACCGGAGTTAGAGGTAGAGAAATGGCAGATCAAAAAGACGAATTCCTCGACGATATCGAAACCGCGGAAATGGACGAAGCCATCGACGCACAAGATATCGACGAAGTGGCGATGGCCGTTGAACAGGTCGTGGCCGAGCGCGACGAATACAAAGACAAATTCATGCGTGCGCTGGCGGATGCCGAGAACGCGCGCAAACGTGCCGCCAAGGACCGTTCCGAGGCACAGGCCTATGGCGGAACCCGCATCGCGCGGGATCTTCTGCCGGTCTATGACAACCTGAACCGCGCTTTGGCGGCGGCCTCTGATGCCGAGGGCGAAGGGGCGGTTGCCCTGATCGAAGGGGTTCAGCTGACCCTGAAAGAGCTGTTGAACGTATTTGAGCGTCACGGCGTTCAGCGCGTCACCCCCGAGGTCGGCGACCGTTTTGACCCCAAAATGCACGAGGCCATGTTCGAAGCCCCGCTGCCCGGCACCAAAGCCGGTGACATCATTCAGGTTTCGGCCGAGGGTTTCATGTTGCATGACCGTCTGCTGCGCCCGGCACAGGTTGGAGTCAGTTCGACACCGGGTTGAACGCGATCAGGATTTGAATTGCTTGACGGAGGGGATTTTCCCCTCCGTTTTGTTTTGGGGCCAGGTAAGGGCTCTGCCCTCTTTGCCTTTGGCAAATTCACCCGGGATATTTGAAAAGAGATGAATGGGTCCTGACCCTAAGGGGCGAGCATGAATTTAAGATCATACAGCGCCTGAAGCGCGTCGCGGGGGCTTAGGTCATCCGGCGAGATCTGCGCCAGTTTCTCTTCAACCTTTGAGGGTCCGGCGGGGGGGGGCGGGACCGGATCTGCGACGGCGGCGAAAAGCGGCAGGTCATCAATCAGCGCCTTGGGCGAGCTGCGGTCCCGTTCCCCTTTTTCAAGCGCTTCCAGGATGTCGCGGGCGCGGGATGTGACGGCCTTGGGCAGGCCCGCCAGTTGCGCGACCTGCACACCATAAGACCGATCTGCCGCGCCATCACGGACTTCGTGCAGAAAGATCACTTCGCCTTCCCATTCCTTGACGGTGACGGTGGCGTTTTTCACGCCGTCCATCTTTCCTGCCAGTTGGGTCATTTCATGATAGTGGGTCGCAAACAGGCCGCGTACGCGGTTGACTTCGTGCAGATGTTCAAGGGTCGCCCAGGCGATGGATAACCCATCGTAGGTGGCGGTGCCGCGCCCGATTTCGTCAAGGATGACCAGGGCGCGTTCATCCGCCTGGTTCAGGATCGCTGCGGTTTCGACCATCTCGACCATGAAGGTTGAACGCCCGCGCGCCAGATCGTCGGATGCGCCGACTCGGCTGAAGATCTGGCTGACCAGGCCGATATGCGCGGATCCCGCAGGAACATAAGAGCCGATCTGCGCCAGCAGCGCGATCAGGGCGTTTTGCCTCAGATAGGTCGATTTACCCGCCATGTTCGGGCCGGTCAAAAGGGTCACGCTGGCCTGGGTGCCATCGGCGTTGAGATCGCAGTCATTGGCAATGAACGGCGTGCCCGCGGATTGCAGCGCGGCTTCGACCACCGGGTGGCGCCCTTGTTCCACATGAAACGCGCGGCTGTCATCAACAAGCGGCAGGCACCAATCGCGGCTGCGTGCCAAGTCAGCCAATCCCAGCGACAGATCAAATTCCGAAAGCGCCAGCGCGAGTTCGGACAGCGCAGGCGCGTTATCCAAAATCGCGGCTTTCAGGCTTTCATAGAGCCGCTTTTCGATCTGCATTGCCTCATTGCCAGCGTTCAGGATGCGGGTTTCCAGTTCGGACAATGCGACGGTGGTAAAGCGCACCTGATTGGCAGTGGTTTGACGGTGGATAAAGGTTTCGGACAGCGGGGGCGACATCATCTTGTCCGCATGGGTTGCCGTGGTTTCGATGAAATAGCCCAGCACGTTGTTGTGCTTGATTTTCAGCGCGCTGATGCCCGCCATCTCGGCATATTCGCCCTGCATCCGTGCGATCACACCGCGGCCTTCGTCGCGCAGGGTGCGGGCTTCGTCCAGGGCTTGGTCAAAACCTGGGGCGACAAAGCCGCCATCGCGGGTGAGCAAAGGGGGCTCGGCGACCAAGGCCGCTTCGAGATGATCCAGCAGGTCGGTGTGCCCAGACAGCGAATCGCGCGCCCGGTCCAGGAGATCGGGCAGGGACTGACCGGACAACCGCTCAAAGATGGCTTCGGCCTGGGTCAGAGCGTTGCGCACCGCGGCCAGATCACGGGGGCCACCGCGATCAAGCCCCAGGCGCGACAGGGCGCGATCCACGTCCGGGACGCGCCGCAACGCCTCGCGCAGCGTGTCGCTAAAGGTGCCCTCGACCCCCCAACGCACGGCCTCTTGTCGGTCATGGATCACTTGCAGTTCGCGTGATGGCGAGGACACGCGACGTTCCAACAGACGCGCTCCGCCAGAGGTGACGGTCTGGTCGATCACCGACAAAAGACTGCCCGCTCGCCCGCCCTGCATGCTTTGAGTCAGTTCCAGATTGCGGCGCGTGGCGGCGTCGATCTGCATCAAACGGGTGACCGCTTCGGATTTGGGTGTGCGCAGCAGGGGCAGGCGGCCCTTTTGGGTGATGTCGAGATAGTCAACCAAGGCCCCCATGGCCGACAGTTGCGCGCGGTCGAAATTCCCGAAAGCGGTCAGGCTTTGCACGCTATACAGCGCTGTCAGCCGGGTTTCGGCGGCGCCTGAATCAAACGACGCGGCGCCCAGGGTGGTGGCCTCGACCCCCAGATCGCTGAGAACCTCGCGCAGGGTGTCCTCGGTTTGATCGGTGACAAGCAGCTCAGACGGGGCAAGACGCGCCAGTTCGGCGCCGATCCGTGCCTGTGACAGGGGCATCACGTGAAAGGCGCCGGTGGAAATATCACACCAGGCCATCGCCCAGTCGTCACGCACCTGTGACAGCGCCGCAAGGAAATTGTGGCGGCGGGCTTCTAGCAGGCTTTCCTCGGTCAAGGTGCCGGGCGTTACCAGACGCACGACGTCGCGTTTGACCACAGCCTTGTATCCGCGCTTTTTGGCTTCTTCCGGGGTTTCCAGCTGTTCGCCAACCGCCACGCGAAAGCCCTTGCGGATCAGCGTCAGAAGATATCCTTCGGCGGCGTGCACGGGCACACCGCACATGGGAATGTCTTCGCCTTCGTGTTTCCCGCGTTTGGTCAGCGCGATATCCAGGGCTTCGGATGCGGCCACGGCATCGTCAAAGAACAATTCGTAAAAATCACCCATGCGATAGAATAATAAAGCATCGGGATAACCGGCTTTGATTTCCAAATATTGCGCCATCATGGGTGTGACGGTATTTTTATTTCCCTTGTTAGCGCTCACTACTCTTTCCCCTCGTGATTTGTCGTGACATTAAGGCCGCTGATCCGGGTGTGAAACCCGCAAAACCGATTTACGACCGCTAGGAAGACGATGTCCAAACCCAAGTTTACCCGCGAAGAGGCCCTGACCTTCCACATCGAACCGACCCCCGGCAAATGGGAGGTCCAGGCGACGGTTCCCATGGCCACCCAGCGCGACCTGTCTTTGGCCTATTCGCCCGGTGTTGCGGTCCCTTGCGAAGAGATCGCTGCCAACCCTGAAACCGCGTATGATTACACCAACAAGGGTAACCTCGTGGCGGTGATTTCCAACGGTACAGCGGTTCTGGGGCTGGGCAATCTGGGCGCGCTGGGCTCAAAGCCGGTGATGGAGGGCAAGTCGGTCCTGTTCAAACGCTTTGCGGATGTGAACTCGATCGACATCGAGCTGGACACCGAAGACCCCGATGAATTCTGCAAGGCCGTGCGGCTGATGGGGCCGACCTTTGGCGGCATCAACCTGGAAGACATCAAGGCGCCCGAATGCTTTATCATCGAACAGCGTCTGAAAGAGGAAATGGACATTCCCGTCTTTCACGACGATCAGCATGGCACGGCGGTGATCTGTGCGGCGGGTCTTTTGAACGCGCTGCATATCTCGGGCAAAAAGATTGAAGACGTCAAGATTGTGCTGAACGGTGCCGGGGCGGCGGGGATCGCCTGTATCGAGCTGGTCAAAGCCATGGGCGCGCGGCATGAAAACTGCATCATCTGCGACACCAAGGGTGTGATCTATCAGGGCCGCACTGACGGGATGAACCAGTGGAAATCCGCCCATGCGGTCAAGACCGATCTGCGCACGCTTGAGGATGCGATGAAGGGGGCGGATGTCTTTCTGGGCGTGTCGGTCAAGGGCGCTGTGACCCAGGACATGGTCCTGTCGATGAATGACAGCCCGGTCATCTTTGCCATGGCCAACCCCGATCCGGAAATCACCCCGGAAGAGGCGCATGAGGTCCGCCCCGACGCCATCGTTGCCACCGGGCGCTCGGACTATCCGAACCAGGTGAACAACGTGCTGGGGTTCCCCTATCTGTTCCGCGGTGCGCTGGATGTGCATGCCCGCGCAATCAATGACGAAATGAAAATTGCCTGTGCTCAGGCGCTGGCTGATCTTGCGCGCGAAGATGTGCCCGATGAGGTCGCGCTGGCCTATGGCAAGGCGCTGTCCTTTGGGCGGGATTATATCATCCCGACACCCTTTGACCCGCGTCTGATCTATCGTATCCCGCCCGCCGTTGCGCAGGCCTGTATGGATACCGGCGCGGCGCGTCGTCCGATTGTTGACATGGATGGCTATGAAAAAAGCCTGATGGCGCGGATGGATCCGACCGCCTCGATCCTGCAATCGATCAGCGCCCGTGCGCGTCAGGCGCAGGCCCGTATGATCTTTGCCGAAGGGGATGATCCCCGCGTGCTGCGCGCCGCCGTCACCTATCAGCGCCGTGGTCTGGGCAAGGCCCTGGTTGTGGGCCGCATGGACGACGTCCGCGCCAAGCTGGACACCGTTGGTATGGGGGATGCCGCGCGCGAGCTTGAGGTGGTGAACGCCGCCAACACCCGTCATTTGGACCAGTACAAAGATTTCCTGTATGAGCGCCTTCAGCGTAAGGGCTTTGACCGTGCGGATATTCACCGCATGGCGGCGCGGGATCGCCACGTTTTTGCATCTTTGATGCTGGCGCATGGGCATGGCGATGGTCTGATCACCGGGGCAACCCGTAAATCCGCACATGTGATGGAGCTGATCAACCACGTGTTTGATGCCGATGCGGCGCATGGTGCGGCGGGGGTGACGGCGCTGCTGCATAAGGGGCGCATTGTTCTGATGGCGGATACGCTGGTGCATGAATGGCCCGACGAAGAGGATCTGGCCAATATCGCCGAGCGCGCGGCCAACGTCGCCCGTCATCTGGGGCTTGATCCGCGGGTGGCCTTTGTTTCCTTCTCGACCTTTGGGTATCCGGTCTCGGAGCGTGCTGAAAAGATGCACATTGCGCCCAAAGTGCTTGACCAGCGCGGGGTGAATTTCGAATACGAAGGCGAGATGACCGTGGACGTTGCGCTGAATATGGATGCGGCGGCGGCCTATCCGTTCTCGCGCCTGTCGGGTCCGGCGAATATCCTTGTGGTGCCGGCGCGGCACTCGGCCTCGATTTCGGTCAAGTTGATGCAGGAAATGGCGGGCGCAACGGTGATCGGACCGATTCTTGCGGGGGTCGATAAGTCGATTCAGATCTGTTCGACCAATATGACGGCCAATGACATCATGAATATGGCGGTTCTGGCGGCCTGCAAAGTGGGCTAACCTGCGGGCACATTGCCCTCAGGAGCCCATCATGACCGTTTATAACCTTGGCTCGATCAATATCGACTATCTCTACCAGGTGCCTCACTTGCCTTTGGCGGGTGAGACCCTAGCCGCAACAGGGTATCAGCGCGGCTTGGGCGGCAAGGGTGCGAATATGTCGGTGGCGATGGCCCGGGCCGGGTCGCGGTGTGTGCATATCGGTGCGCTGGGGGACGATGGGCGCTGGGCCCTGGATCGGATGACGGAATACGGTGTGGACACACGCCATATCCAATGTGCTGGATCAACGGGCCATGCCAACATCTATGTGGACAGGCAGGGCGAAAACGCGATTGTGCTGTTTCCCGGTGCAAATGCGCAGATCACCACCGCCTCTGTGATTGCCGGTCTGGCCGAGGCGCACTCCGGCGATCACTTTATCTGCCAAAACGAAACCAACGCGCAGGTCGAGGCCGCGCGCATGGCCCAGGCCAAGGGGTTGCGCGTGACCTATGCCGCCGCGCCCTATGAGACATCAGCGGTGCAGGCCATGCTTCCCTTTGCGGATCTGCTGATTTTGAACGAAGTCGAAGCCCGGCAACTGACCCAGGCCACCGGCCACGCCCCCGGGGATCTGCCGGTGAGCGACGTGGTTGTCACCCTGGGCGTGCGCGGTGCGCGTTGGCATGACAATCAGACAGGGTCTGAACAGGATATTCCCGCCTGCAAGGTCGATCCGGTGGATACGACCGGGGCAGGGGATACGTTTACGGGCTATATGCTGGCGGGGCTGGATCAGGGCATGCCGATGGCGCAATCCCTGACACTGGCCAGCCGCGCCAGCGCATTGATGGTGACACGCATGGGGACAGCGGATGTGATCCCGGATCTCAAAGAGGTCCGTGCCTTTCAACCCTAATTCACAAAGGGCGCAGCCGAGCCCCAAAGCTGTTTCACGCGCTGATCGCGGCCACAGCCCTTGCGATAGCGTTTATAGGCGTCGCTTTGTTTGATCACACCAAAGCGGGTCAGCACGCGCTTTTTGCCTTTATAGTAATCTTGATGCTCAGGCCCGGCGGCATAAAACGCGCCTGCAGGCAGGATTGGTGTGACGATCTTGCGACCCAGATCGCTTTGGGCCTGCGCCTTGGCGGCTTCTGCGGCCTGTTTTTGCGCAGCATTTTTGTAGAAAATCGCGGTGGTATAGCTGTGTCCACGGTCACAGAACTGCCCCCCCGCATCCGTGGGATCAACCGAGCGGAAGAACAGGTCATAGAGCCGGCGGGGGCTGACCTGACCGGCGTTAAAGTCGATCTTCACCGCTTCGATGTGGCCGGTGCCCCCCTTGGTGACCTGTTTGTACGACGGGTTCGCAACCTTGCCCCCGGTAAATCCGGATGTCGCCTCTCGTACACCTTTGACGCTTTCAAAATCGGATTCCACGCACCAGAAACAGCCACCCGCAACGATGATCTCATCGGCAAGGGCGGTTTTCGGGGCGATAAAGGCAGCGGCCATTAAGGCCAGGGCAAGGGCGTGACGCATGGGGGGCTCCTGAAGTTTTCAAAAACCTAGCCGATCCACCCAAAACAAAAACCCTGTTACAGCGGTTCTCACCACAAGGTGAAGCGCGCGTGAATAGTGTTCAGGCCCTATCAACAATCGCCCTTGGCTGTGCGGATCGCCTTGGTCGCGCCCTTTAAATCCCAACGTTCATAGGCTTCGCTTAGATCGGGATCTCCCAGATAAAGCTCGCGTCCGGCTTTTATCTGATCCAGTACGATGGGCGTGGCTTTGGCCGGATCGTCACGCCGATCGACCCCGACAAACACGGTTGTCTGATTGTCCATCCGTTCAAAGAACCCGGCGATCAGGCGTTCGGGCTTGTGATCCACCTGAAAGACAAGGGCTGTATCCGCCTCTTCAACGCGCTCAGGGATGACGAGTTCGATATGAAAGTCATCTTCGAAACACACAAGTCTAAGAAAATATCCACCTTCGCCGA
Source organism: Pelagimonas sp. (assembly GCA_025210345.1). Lineage (GTDB taxonomy): Bacteria > Pseudomonadota > Alphaproteobacteria > Rhodobacterales > Rhodobacteraceae > JAOARQ01. The sequence continues at coordinate 82,935 of JAOARX010000006.1, forward strand.
CCTGTTCGGCAACGCTAAAGACGCGCCCGTCATCTTCTTTTTCGATGAAGGTTTCCCAGCCCTCAGCTGTGCAAGGTGTGGCCAGAGCAAGAGCGGAGAAAAGCAGACTTCGGATCATGGATCGACCTATTGAGCAAAGAATCCACAAAGTCTGCCCAGAGCTCATGATTTAGGCAAGCAATTTTCCCAGCTTCATCGCCACACTCATGTCACCGGACACTTTGATCTTGCCCATGGCAAAGGCGGTCATCGGGTTCAGCTTGCCTGTCAGCAGCTTTTCCAGATTTGGTTGTGAAATGCGGATGGTGCAATCCGCATCCAGATCATCAAGATGGGCGGTGCCGTCCGCAAGGGTAATGGCCCCATCATCCCCACAGTCGAATTTGATCGAATTCTCAAGCGGATGTTTATCCAACCCGCGCTGCATTTTCTGGGCGATGTCCGTAAGGGCCATGGTGCGTTCCTTGTGTGAGGGCCTGACCAGCTAGGATGAGTTGTCCCAAATGGGCAAGGATGACGCTACGTGGGGTTCATGACCAAATGGTGTGCGCCCATGAAAAAGGCCCGACATTTCAGTCGGGCCTCGAGGTAAGGTACTCATAGACCTACTGGATTACTTGAAGCGACGCGCGCGGGCCGCCAACAGTTTCAGGCGCAGCGCGTTGAGCTGGATAAAGCCTGCTGCGTCGGTCTGGTCATAGGCGCCCATGTCCTCTTCAAAGGTCACGTGCTCTTCGGAATACAGCGAATGATCCGACCAGCGGCCAACCACGCGGCCCAGACCTTTGTACAGCTTCATGCGCACGGTGCCGGTGACATGTTCCTGCGACGCGTCGATCGCGGCCTGAAGCATCTCACGTTCGGGCGAGAACCAGTAGCCGTTATAGATCAGCTCGGCGTATTTCGGCATCAGCTCATCTTTGAGGTGCATCGCGCCGCGGTCCATGGTGATGGATTCGATGCCGCGGTGTGCTTCGATCAGGATGGTGCCGCCGGGTGTCTCATAGATGCCGCGCGACTTCATGCCAACGTAACGGCCTTCGACCAGATCAAGACGGCCAATGCCGTGCTTGCGGCCATATTCGTTCAGGGTTTCCAGAACGGTGGCGGGCGACATGGCTTCGCCGTTGATGGCCACAGGATCGCCCTTTTCAAAGGTGATCTCGATGTATTCGGGCGTATCGGGCGCGTCCTCGGGGTGGACGGTGCGCTGATAGACGTAATCGGGCGCGTCCTCGGCCGGGTCTTCCAGAACTTTGCCCTCGGACGAGGTGTGCAGCAGGTTGGCATCAACCGAGAAGGGCGCTTCGCCGCGCTTGTCCTTGGCGATCGGAATCTGGTGCTGTTCGGCAAACTCGATCAGTTTGGTGCGCGAGCCCAGCTCCCATTCACGCCAGGGCGCGATGACCTGGATGTCGGGGTTCAGCGCATAGGCGGCCAGTTCGAACCGAACCTGATCATTGCCCTTGCCGGTGGCACCGTGGGACACGGCGTCGGCGTCATGCTGTTCGGCCAGTTCCACCAGACGCTTGGAGATCAGCGGGCGGGCAATCGAAGTGCCCAGCAGATACAGGCCCTCATACTGCGCATTGGCGCGGAACATCGGGAAAACATAATCACGCACGAATTCTTCGCGCAGGTCTTCGATGTGGATGTTCTCGGGCTTGATGCCCAGCATTTCGGCCTTTTTGCGCGCGGGCTCCAGCTCTTCGCCCTGACCAAGGTCGGCGGTAAAGGTGATCACTTCGCAACCGTATTCGGTTTGCAGCCATTTGAGGATGATCGAGGTATCAAGGCCCCCCGAATAGGCCAGCACAACTTTCTTGGGCGCGGTCATGGAACTGTCCTTTGCTGGTATCCCCCGCCCGTTAGCCTGTTTCGCGCGCGCTCGCAAGGCTGGTGGCGCGCAAGATATGGGGATATGGGTTGCGTATGAGAGTGTTCATCAATGTGAGGTTGTGATGAAGGGTTGGGTGATTTTCAAACATTCGGTTTTGATGGTTTTGAAAAATTGGAAAGAGGCAGTGCAGATTGGTTTGGTGCCGATGGCTCTTGCCGTTGGGGTCGCTGCGCTGATCGGCTGGCCCATTCTGACGGACGCGCAGCCTTTGCCAGAGGATGGCGGTGAATTTGGTGGCCTCTTTGCGCGTGTGTTTGTCATGCTCGTGGCGTTCGGGTTGTGCGTATTGTGGGTGGTTGTGAACTGGCACCGGTTTATCCTGAAAGAGGAATACCCACAGGGGTGGATTCCGCCGCTTCACGCCAAGCAGCTGGGCGGCTATTTCTATCATTCGATTTTGATCGCCTTGGTCATGATACTTCCCATGATCTTGCTGGGTGTCCTAGCGGTCATACCGGGTATTGGGTTCAGTCTTACGGTGATCGGAATGGGTGTGCTGGGCGTTCTTGTTTACCGCATTTTGCCCGTGCTGCCCGCTGCCGCCATAGGCGAGCCCCTTGGATTGGGGGAATCCTGGGGTGCGACCAAGGGCAGTTTCGGTGCCCTCTTTGTCGTGGTTGTCCTGCTGTTTGTTTTGGAAGCGGCGCTTACACTGCCAATCTATCTGATCCCGACAGAATTTCCGGTTCTGCAATCTGTGCTGGATGTGACCACCAGTCTGATCTCGGGCTTGATCGGGGTCAGCATCCTGACCACGCTGTATGGCCACTACATCGAAGGGCGTCCGCTCGACTGACTTGCACAATGTGTCGCAGTGCGGCACGGATAGGGCATGAGCGATTTTCAAACCAAAGCCCGGGCCGCCGAGGCCGCGATGCGGGAAGTATTTCCCGCCACACCATTGCTGCGCAATGATCATCTGTCGTCCCTGTACGGCGCGGATATCTGGCTAAAGCGAGAAGATCTAAGTCCCGTGCGCAGCTACAAACTGCGCGGGGCGTTCAACGCGATGCGCAAGCAGGACAGCGATCTGTATGTTTGCGCCAGTGCGGGCAATCACGCGCAGGGCGTGGCCTATATGTGCCAGCATTTCAACGTCAAAGGCGTGATCTTTATGCCCGTCACGACGCCGGCGCAAAAGATCCAGAAAACCCGGATGTTCGGTGGTGATCAGATCGAGATCCGCCTGACCGGGGATTATTTCGATGACTGTCTGTCGGCGGCGCAGGCCTTTTGCCAAGAGGCGGGCGGGCATTTCCTGTCCCCCTTCGACGACGAAGACGTGATCGAAGGGCAGGCCAGTGTCGCCGTGGAAATCGAGACCCAGCTGGGGCGGACACCGGATCACATGGTGATCCCCGTGGGCGGCGGCGGGCTGTCGTCGGGCATCCTGAGTTACTTTGGCACCGATACACAGTACACCTTTGTTGAACCGGCTGGCGGGGCCTGTCTGCGGGCGGCCCTGATCGCGGGCAAGCCGGTGGCGCTGGATCAGGTCGATACCTTTGCCGATGGGGCCGCCGTGGCCAAGATCGGCGCGCAGACCTTTGCGCGGCTGTCTGGCGTTGGTCTGGCCAATACGCTGACCATTCCCGAGGACCGTCTGTGCATTTCGATGCTTGAGATGCTCAATGTCGAAGGCATCGTTCTTGAACCTGCGGGCGCCTTGTCTGTCGATGCGCTCAAAGATATGGGGCAGGCCATCCGCGGGCGCACCGTGGTTTGCGTGACCTCGGGTGGGAATTTCGATTTTGAGCGCCTGCCAGAGGTTAAGGAACGCGCACAGCGACACGCTGGAATTAAGAAATACTTCATTCTGCGCTTGCCGCAACGCCCCGGCGCCCTGAAGGATTTTCTGGGATTTCTTGGCCCCGACGACGATATCGCGCGGTTTGAATATCTCAAGAAATCCGCGCGTAACTTTGGGTCCGTTTTGATTGGCCTTGAAACCGCAGCGCCCGAGAACTTTGAACGGTTGTTCGGCCTGTTGGATGCCAACGGCTTTACCTATCAGGACATCACCGAAGACGAGATCCTGGCGCAATTCCTGATCTAGAGAGGCGGGCGGCCTGATGGTGTCAGGCTGCCAGTTTTGCAGGTAGATCGGCCTCGAACGTGACGCGTGATGAGGTGTAGATCTGCCGCACCTCTTCGACCGAAACCGCATCCGCCTGACCACCTGCGGCGGCTTTTTCACCCTTCAGGCAAAGCTGCGCCAGATCTTCAAACCCCAGATTCAGCGCGGCCCCTTTCAGAAAGTGCATCTGCTCTTCGACCACGGTCGCGTCACCGGCGGCGGTCTGTAGCATTTCGATCGCGGAATCGACCTCGGACAAGAACAGATCCACAACCTCTTGAAAGTCTTCGGCACCGATTTCGTCCACCAGTTCGGCGACCCTTGCCCAATCAATCATTGGCTCACTCCACACATGATTTACCCCACGTACACATATGCCGCATGCTGAGTGAATTTCTGGTTTCCATAAACCTCGAACTACAAAGAATTTTAGGGTTCAGCCTGTGTTAATGCCCGTGGAATATCGACATAGAGAACGCGTTCAGGAAACCGGGAGCTAAGCCTTCGTGCAACCAAAAGCGGACATATCGCCCGAAGCCCCAAAGGGGGCGATTCAGCGTGTCCTGATCGTCGATGACAGCCGTCTGCAACTTCGGATCATGCGGTCCATGCTTGCGCGCTGGGGGTATGACGTGACCGAGGCGGATTCCGGGGCCAAGGCGCTTGAAATCTGTCGCGCGGACATGCCCGATCTGGTCCTGTCCGACTGGATGATGCCAGAGATGGACGGTTTGGAATTATGCCGTAAATTCAGGGGTTTGAATGCGGACAGATATGGCTATTTCATCCTTCTCACCTCCAAAAGCGAAAAGGGGGAAATCGCTCAGGGGCTTGATGCGGGCGCTGATGATTTCCTGACGAAACCGGTCAATGCCCATGAACTGCGCGCCAGAATCAACGCCGGTGAGCGTCTTGTTTCGATGGAGCGAGAGCTTCATGAGAAGAACCGCGAAGTGTCAGAGGCCCTGTCCGAACTACAAACCATCCACGAAGCGATTGACAGCGACCTGCGACAGGCGCGCACGATTCAGCAATCGCTGGTTCCTGAACGTGTATGCGAAGTCGCAACGTCCCGAATCAGCCTGCTGTTACAACCCTGTGGTCATGTCGGTGGCGATCTGGTCGGGATGTTCCGTCCGGGGTACGACAGGCTTGGCCTTTATAGTATTGATGTCTCTGGTCATGGAATCACCTCGGCCATGGTCACGGCGCGGGTTGCCGGATATCTTTCCAGCACGTTCCCGGATCAGAACATTGCCCTCGAAAAGCGGTTCGAACGGTTTTACGCGATGCGCGAACCGGCAAGAACTGCCTGGCTTTTGAATCAAAGGCTGTCAGCAGATCCGGGGGTCGAGGAATATCTGACCATGGCCTATGTCGCAGCGGATCTTCGCACCGGCAAAATGCGCATGGTTCAGGCCGGTCATTCCCCGCCGATCGTCTTGCGGGCCAATGGGCAGATCGAATTTATCGGCAATGGCGGCCTGCCCATCGGGTTGGTCGATGAAGTGTCGTATGACCAGCATGAATTTCGGTTGGAAACCGGTGATCTGATGCTGTTGTATTCCGATGGCTTTACCGAAGCGGTGATGAAGGGTGGTAAGATGCTGGGCGAAGATGGGCTGGCGGACATGCTGCGGGCCAGCACGCGCCACGCCAGCGGCCCTGACGTTTTGCAAGACATGTTTTGGCGTCTGACCCAGGGGATGGAGGATTCGTCATCGTTGGGGGATGATGTGTCGGCGGCGCTTTTGGAATTCGATGTGATCGAAGCCGCCTCATCCATAGAGTTTTGAAACAAAGGCGCGGTCGCCCGGGTTGCCCAGTTCTTGCATGGCCTCAGCTGGCGACATCCACACCGCGATGTGCCCATATTCGGTTGGTGGACCCATCCTGCGCGTGGGCAGGGCCACATAGATGATACACAGCTTTTCGGCCCAAAGGTCATATTCAGGCATATAGGTAAACCGCCGAAAGGCGCCCAGACGTCTTGGCCGCGTGATCCGCCAACCTGTTTCCTCGTATACTTCGCGGTGCAACGCCTGTAGCGGCCCCTCACCTGGGTCTATACCACCACCGGGCAGCTGGAACTCCGGCGTTGGCTCGGCCTGATGTGTCAGCAAAAGCCTGTCTCCGCGCGCCAGGATGGCATAGGCGCCGGGGCGAAGAATATACCGTCGATTCAATGCCGGTGGTGTTCCAAATCTCGGCGTCATGACAGCCCCCCTTTGCGACGTTAAGAATAATCCCTATATGGTCGCGATATGCCAGCGACAGGCAAGTAAGGAAATCCAATGAGCCTTAGTCAGAAAATCGCATGGGATGACACCGTTCTTCCCTTTCAATTAGATCGTTCCGACATGCGCGGACGCGTGGCGCGCCTTGATGGGGTGCTGTCTGGCGTGCTGAAACAGCATGCCTACCCGCCGGTGGTCGAAGCCCTCGTGGCGGAAATGGCGCTGCTGACCGCTTTGATCGGTCAGACGGTCAAACTGCGGTGGAAGCTGTCTCTTCAGGTTCAGACCAAGGGCGCAGTGCGCATGATCGCGACAGATTACTATGGCCCCGAAGAAGAAGGGCAGCCCGCCCGCATCCGCGCCTATGCAAGTTTTGACGCTGACAAGCTGACCGACGCGGCGCCATTTCAGCAACTGGGCAACGAAGGCTATTTCGCGATCCTGATCGACCAGGGTGACGGCACCAAGCCCTATCAGGGCATCACCGGTTTGTCAGGCAACAGCCTGGCCGACTGCGCGACCGCCTATTTTGCCCAGTCAGAACAGCTGCCAACCACCTTTGGCCTGTCCTACGGTCGCTCGACCGAGCCGGGCGTGCCCGAGCATTGGCGCGCTGGGGGCATTATGCTTCAGCACATGCCCAAGGCCTCGCCCGCGGTCCTGAACGAAGAAGACGCGGCCAAAGCCAAGGCAGCAGAAGACGAGGAAAAGCGCGAAAACTGGTCCCGGGTGAACATGCACCTTCAGACCGTAGAAGAGCTTGAGTTGATTGGCCCCTCGGTCCCTCCGACCGAGCTGTTGATCCGTCTGTTCCACGAAGAAGAGCCACGCGTGTATGATCCGCAGGCCATCAAGTTTGGCTGCACCTGTTCCGAAGCGCGCGTGCGCCAAAGCCTGTCGATCTATTCGTCAAAGGACATCGAAAAGATGACCGATGACAACGGACGGGTCACGGCGGATTGCCAATTCTGCGGGGCGCATTACGATCTTGATCCGAAAACCGTGGGATTTGACGGCGAACATGCAAACGGCTGAGCAGATCAACCTCTTGAGGCGCGCGTTGGAGAAATCCAGCGCGCCCTCTTCTGACTTTGATCTGAACCCGGGCGTGACCCTGCCAGACACCCGCAAGCTGCGCCCTGCGGGCGTGTTATGCGCCTTTCAGGAAGGGGGGACTGGGCTTGAGGTCGTTTTGACCAAACGTGCGTCCCACTTGAAACACCACCCGGGTCAAATCGCGTTTCCGGGTGGCAAGGTGGATGAAGGCGACGCAGATGTGACGGTCACCGCGCTGCGCGAGGCGCGCGAAGAAATCGGGCTGGCGCCTGACAATGTGACGGTTCTTGGTCAGTTGCCGCCACATGAAACCGTCACCGGGTTTCAGGTCACACCCGTGGTGGGCTTGATCCGCGCGCCGTTTTCTCCTGTGCCTGAACCGGGAGAGGTTGAAGAGATTTTTGTTGCGCCCTTCAGCCATGTGACCGATCCCGCGCGCTATATCGTCCAGTCCCGCAGGTGGCGGGGGATGCGACGCAGCTATTACACTGCGCCGCTGGGTCCATATTATATCTGGGGCGCGACCGCGCGGATGCTGCGCGGCTTGGCCGAGCGGGTGCAGAGATGACAAAGGTCACTGGCGCCTGGCTTGAGGCCGTGGGCACCCAAGCCGTGCTGACCATGCTCGAACAGGGCGGGCATCAGGCCTACGCCGTGGGGGGATGTGTCCGCAATGCGCTGCTGCGGGAACCGGTGGCCGATGTGGATATCTCGACCGATGCGCGCCCGGAACGGGTGATCGCGCTGGCAAAGGCTGTGGGGCTAAAGCCGGTTCCAACGGGTATTGACCACGGTACGATCACCGTTGTGCACCAGGGTATCGGCTATGAGGTGACGACCTTTCGCGCCGATGTGGAAACCGACGGACGCCGGGCGGTGGTCCAGTTTTCCGACAGCATTGCCCAAGACGCGGTGCGTCGTGATTTTACCATGAATGCGCTCTATGCGGATCGGCATGGGCAATTGGTTGATCCATTGGGGGGATTGCCCGACCTGCAGGCGCGCTGTCTGAGGTTCATCCAGAACCCGACCCGCCGTATCCGCGAAGACTATTTGCGCATTTTGCGGTTCTTCCGGTTCTTTGCCTGGTACGGCGACCCGGCGCAGGGCATGGACGCCGATGCTTTGGCGGCGATTGCTGACAATCTGGATGGGTTGGAACAGCTTTCGGCGGAACGCATTGGGGTCGAGGTGGTCAAACTGCTCTCGGCACGCGATCCGTTTATGGCCGTTTGCGTTATGGAGCAAACCGGTGTGTTGGCCCGGATCTTGCCGGGGGCGCTGGCAAAGCCCTTGGGTCCGCTTTTGGCATATGAAGCGGCTTTGGCAAAGGGCTTTGACCCGCTCCGTCGACTGGCGGCAATTGGGTTTGGTGATGGCGCTGCATTGCGGCTGTCCAAGGCCCAGCAGCGGCGTCTGACCCTATTGCGCGATCTGATCGGCAAGGATCAGAGTTTGACCGAAATCGCCTATCGCCACGATTGCGATACGGCGACAGATGTGATGATCCTGCGCGCCGCCAGCTATGAGGCGCCTGTGGTGATGGATGATCTTCCAGCAATCAGGCACGCAGCGCAACAGCGGTTTCCCGTCCGTGCCAGGGATCTGGCGGACAGGCTTTCGGGAAAAGCGCTGGGTGATGCCCTGCGCGCGCTAGAGCGTGACTGGATTGCCTCAGGTTTCACGTTAGATCGTGCGCAATTGTTAGCGTCGATCAATCAGGGGTGACAGGGCGGGTTTTCTCGTTTACCACGAAAATCGACTTAACCGGAGGAAACATGATGGTGCGAGACTGGATTAACATCAGCTTTGTCTGAAGTCCCAGCGCGTGCGGGTGCCTTTAGACATCCCACTGGCCATCATTTTCACACTTCTTTCGCCATGAAAGCCCTCCGATATGTTTCGTTATTTCGAGAATCTTGTAGACCCCTATACCGACTATCCTGAAACCGATCAGCCGCCGCAAAAGCTCTGGCCTTTTTTGTGGTCTTTTTCGAAGCCCTTCAAAAAGGTGTTCTGGGTTGCCGGGATCTTGTCTTTGATCGTGGCCGTGATTGAGATTTCATTGATTGCGGTGATGGGTTGGGTGGTTGATATCCTGACCGGCAATCCCGCACAGGTGTGGGAGACGTATGGCACGTCGCTAATTTTATTGGCCGTGTTCATTTTGTTTCTGCGGCCTGTATTTCAGGCGCTTGATGTGCTGATCCTGAACAATGCGATCATGCCCAACTTTGGCACCATCATCCGTTGGCGGGCGCATAAGCATGTTTTGCGTCAATCCGTTGGGTGGTTTGAAAACGATTTTGCCGGGCGGATCGCGAACCGGATCATGCAAGCCCCGCCCGCGGCCGGTGAAGTGGTGTTCCAGGTCTTTGACGCGGTGACGTTTTCGCTGGCCTATGTTGTTGGTGCGCTGGTGCTGCTGGGTGAGACCGATCCCCGGCTGATGATCCCGCTTGCGGTTTGGCTGGGCCTGTATGCGGTGCTTATGCGCGCCGTGATCACCAAGGTGGGCCCGGCGTCGCAGGCCGCATCGGATGCGCGCAGCCAGATTACCGGTCGCGTGGTGGACAGCTATTCCAATATCCACTCGGTCAAGATGTTCGCGCATCATGATCGTGAGATCGAATATGCCTATGAAGCCATTGAAAACGGCCGCGAGACCTTTAAGCGCGAGATGCGGCTTTACACGATCATGGATGTGTCCCTGGTGACGCTGAATGGCGTTTTGATTGTCGGCGTCGTGGGTTGGGCCATAGCGCTTTGGATGCAGGGCAGCGCCTCGGCCGGGGCCGTTGCGGCGGCGACCGCGCTGTGTTTGCGTCTAAGTGCCATGACCGGCTGGATCATGTGGGCTTTGACCACCTTGTTCCGGCAGCTGGGCGTCGTGGCCGAAGGCATGGAGACCATCGCCCAGCCCATCGCGCTGACCGACACCAGGGATGCCAAGCCGCTTGACCTGAGCGTAGGCAAGATCGAACTGCGCGATCTTACGCATCACTATGGGCGCGACGCCGGGGGGCTGGACGGGATCAGCCTGACCATCAAACCGGGGGAAAAGATCGGGCTTGTTGGGCGCTCGGGCGCCGGGAAATCGACCCTCGTGAAATTGTTGTTGCGCTTTTACGATGCGGAAAGCGGGCAAATTCTGATTGATGGGCAGGACATCACGCAGGTGACCCAGGATAGTCTGCGTATGCAGATCGGGATGGTGCAGCAGGACAGTTCTCTCTTGCATCGGTCAGTGCGAGACAACATCCTTTACGGCAGGCCCGACGCCACCGAAGAGGAGATGCTGAACGCCTGCCGTCAGGCCCAGGCCCACGCGTTCATTTGTGATCTGGAAGATCCGCAGGGCCGTAAAGGCTATGATGCCCATGTGGGCGAGCGCGGGGTCAAGCTTTCGGGGGGGCAAAGGCAGCGGGTGACATTGGCGCGGGTGATCTTGAAAGATGCGCCGATCCTGTTGTTGGACGAAGCCACAAGCGCATTGGATTCAGAAGTGGAGGCGACAATTCAGGACACGCTGTATGGCATGATGCAGGGCAAAACGGTGATCGCGATTGCGCATCGCCTTTCGACCATCGCCCAGATGGATCGCATTCTGGTGCTTGATCAGGGGCAGATCGCCGAGGATGGCACCCATGAGGATCTCTTGGCGCGGGGTGGGCTGTATGCCAGTTTCTGGGCCCGGCAAAGTGGGGGTTTCATCGACCCCGATACACAGGATAAAATCGCATGAGCTGGCTTCGCATTGATCCGTTCTCCGAGGCCAGCGGCCCGCCCCCGAACAGCTTTTTCGCGTTTGTGCGATGGGGGTTAAGCGGCGCGTGGGGCATCATTGCGATTGCCGCGTTCCTGTCGATCTTCATCGGAATTTTCGAGGTGATTGCCGCCTTGCTTTTGGGCCGTGTGATTGATGGGGCGCTGGGATCGGATCCGGCGACGGTTTTTTCAGCTCAGGCGCCGATCTTGATCGCGGCGCTGGTGTTTTTTCTGCTGTTGCGGCCCGTGGTGTCGGGCCTGTCCGCCGCATCCACTTCGGTGCTGTTGCAACCCAATGTGATGACCTTGGTTCTGGCGCGGCTGCATCGCTATACGCTGGGTCATTCCGTCACCTTTTTCGACAATGATTTTGCGGGGCGTATTGCGCAAAAAGAGGTGCAGACCGCGCGCGCCCTGAACGATGTTGTGGTCGAGATCGTGAACACGATGCTGTATGCATTGGCCTCTGTGATCGGTGGTGTGATGCTTTTGGGCACGGTGGATTGGCGGATTGCCCTGGGGCTGGTCGGTTGGATCGTGGCCTATGGGTTCTTGCTGCGGTTTTTCATGCCACGCGTGCGCAAACGGTCCAAGGCGCGGGCCGCCGCGCGCGCCATGATCACCGGCCAGGTGGTTGATACCGTTACGAATATCAAGACGGTCAAGCTGTTTGCCCATGCCGCACAAGAGGACCGCGCCGCGCTGGGCGCCATGGATGACTATCGCCAAAGGTTCATCGCCTTTGGCAAGGTCTCGGCCATGTTTCGGTTTAGCCTGATTGCCCTGGCGGGCGTGCTGCCGGTTATGCTTGTGGGGTCGGCGCTTTGGTATTGGTCGCTTGGCCTGATTTCGGCGGGGGATATTGCCGCGACAGGGGCCGTGGGCCTGCGTTTGGCGCAAATGACCGGCTGGGTCAGTTTCACCTTTATGAACATGTACGCCAATATCGGTGAACTCGAAGATGGCATCAAAACACTGACGCCAGAACACACGCTGACCGATAAGGTGGATGCGCCTGCTTTGCAGGTTGGCCAGGGGGGGATCCAGTATGACGGCGTCAGCTTTGCCTATGGCCGTGAAACCGGGGGTGTGCGCAACATCGACCTGACGATCGGAGCGCGCGAAAAGATCGCGATTGTCGGCGCGTCCGGGGCGGGGAAATCGACCCTCGTGTCGCTGCTGCTCAGGCTCTATGACACGGAAAAGGGCGCCGTCAGGATTGATGGGCAAGCGGTCAATGACGTGACCCAGGACAGCCTGCGCCGTCAGATCGGCATGGTCACGCAGGAAACCGCCATGTTCAATCGCTCGGCCATGGATAACATCCGGTATGGTCGTGCCGATGCCACGGACGAAGAGGTGATCCAGGCCGCCAGACGCGCCGAAGCCCACACCTTTATCCAAGAGCTGGAAGACCACGAGGGGCGCAAGGCCTATGAGGCGCATCTGGGTGAGCGCGGTGTGAAACTGTCCGGTGGCCAGCGTCAGCGCATTGCCCTGGCCCGGGCCATTTTGAAAGACGCGCCCATTCTTGTGCTGGACGAAGCTACCAGCGCGCTGGATTCCGAGGTCGAAGCCGCCATTCAGACCGCCCTGACCCGCGTGATGGATGGGAAAACCGTGGTCGCCATCGCCCACCGCCTGTCCACCATCGCCAGCATGGACCGGATCATCGTTCTTGAGGCCGGAGAGATCGTCGAACAGGGCACCCATGAGGCGCTCTTGGCGCAAAACGGCACCTATGCGCGCTATTGGAACCGTCAGTCAGGTGGGTTTATCGGGCAGGAAGCAGCGGAATAACCCTCGACGGAGCGTGTAAAACCGGGCAATAGGCAGCCCATGCAACGGATGATCATTGAACGATTGGGGCACAAGGGCGACGGGATCGCCCCGGGCCCGGTATATGTCCCCGGCGTTTTGCCCGGCGAAGAGGTCGAAGGCATGGTTGAGGCGGGCGTGATGGCCGCCCCCAAGATCGTGAACCCGTCTGAGTATCGGGTCAAAGCGCCCTGTCGTCATGCCAAGTCTTGTGGCGGCTGCCAGCTTCAGCACGCCAGCGATGCGTTTGTCGAAGACTGGAAAACCGCGGTGGTGCGCCGCGCGCTTGAGGCGCAGGGGCTTGATGCCCCCATTCGCGGATGCGTGACCTCGCCGGTGCAATCGCGCCGCCGCGCGTCGTTCTCGGCCAAACGCACCAAAAAGGGGGCGCTGGCGGGGTTCCACCGCAAGGGCTCGGATGTGATTGTCAGCGTGCCGGATTGCCAATTGGTGTCACCCAAACTGGCGGGGGCCTTGCCGATGGTCGAAGAGCTGGCCGTTCTGGGCGCCAGCCGCAAGGGAGAGCTGTCGGTTCTTGTGACCGATAGCGTCATGGGGCTGGATGTCTCTGTGACCGGGGGTAAGCCGATTGATACGCCCCTGCGCAGCGCGCTGGGGGATCTGGGCCGCAAATACGGGCTGTCGCGCATCACCTGGGATGATGAAAGCCTGACACGTCTGCCGCCGCATCAGACCTTTGGTGCGGCTCAGGTCACGCCGCCTCCGGGGGCTTTTCTTCAGGCGACATCTGATGGGGAACAGGCCTTGTTGAACGCGGTGAAAGAGGCGCTTGGCCCGGTGAAACACGTGGTTGATCTGTTTGCGGGCTGTGGCACCTTTGCCCTGCCGCTGGCGGAACAGGCGCGCGTGCATGCGGTCGAAGGGGACAAAGCCATGATGAAGGCGCTGGACCACGGCTGGCGCAATGCACAGGGTCTGAAACACGTCACCCACGAGGCCCGCGATCTGTTTCGCAATCCGCTTTTGCCCGATGAACTGGCCCGCTTTGACGGCGTGGTGATCGACCCGCCCCGCGCCGGCGCCGAGGCGCAGACCGCACAGCTGGCCGCTGCGCGCGTGCCAAAGATCGCCTTTGTGTCCTGCAACCCCGTTACCTTTGCCCGCGAGGCGCAGACACTTGTGGATGCCGGTTACAGGCTTGGTTGGGTGCAGGTGGTTGATCAGTTCCGCTGGTCCACCCATGTCGAACTGGCCGCATCCTTTACTTTGGAAAAATAGACCATGACCTTTCGTGATCGCCTGAGTGTCCTTCTGGATCAACCGCGCGTACAAAACGCCATTATCGCGGTGATCTTGTTCAACGCTATAATTCTGGGGTTCGAGACCTCGACCAGCATGATGCAGAAATGGGGCGGGCTGATCACGGTTCTGGACAAGCTTTGTCTGGCGGTTTTTGTCGCGGAAATTGCCGCGAAACTGATCGCGCGCGGCGGGCGTTTTTTCCGCAGCGGCTGGAACCTGTTTGATTTTGTGATCGTCGGCATTTCGCTGGTGCCAGCGGCGCAGGGGCTTTCGGTTCTGCGCGCCCTGCGGATCCTGCGGATCATGCGGGTGATTTCGGTCGCGCCGCGCCTGCGCCGGGTTGTCGAAGGCTTTGTGACCGCCCTGCCGGGCATGGGCAGCGTCTTTCTCTTGATGGCGATTATTTTCTACATCGGTGCGGTGATCGCAACAAAGCTGTTTGCAAACAGCTTTCCGGCCTGGTTCGGAGACCTTGGCCTGTCGGCCTATACGTTGTTCCAGGTCATGACGCTGGAAAGCTGGTCGATGGGGATCGTCCGCCCCGTGATGGAGGTCTATCCCTATGCGTGGCTGTTCTTTTTGCCGTTTATCATGGTCACGACCTTCGCGGTCGTGAACTTGCTGGTGGGTTTGATCGTGAACTCGATGCAGGATGCGCATCACGAAGAGGACAACGAAAAGACCGATGCCTATCGCGACGAAGTGCTGGAACGCCTGCAGGCCATCGAGAAACGTCTGGCGGAAAAGCGCGACTGACGGAAACGTGAGCTACCGCAGGCGGGCGGTTTAAGGTAGATTGCCGAAAAAACAAAATTGAGCTGACAATATAATTGGGCAATGAGATGCGGTTTCTAAAAGCAGTCTTGATCGTGGGTCTCGCGCTGGGTGTGACGGCCTGTAGCAAATTTCAGCGCTATGACGGGCCCGCGGTGACGCAGGTCGTGGTCAACAAGGGCGCGCGGCGCATGTATCTGATGCACGATCGCGAGGTTCTGACCTCATACGATATCGGATTGGGCTTTGCACCCGAGGGTGACAAACAGGTCAGGGGCGACGGCAAGACGCCCGAGGGCACCTATATCATTGATCGCCGGAACCCGAACAGCCAGTTTTATCTCAGTATCGGGATTTCCTACCCCAATGCCTATGACGTGGCCGAGGCACAAGAGCTGGGTAAAAACCCCGGTGGGGACATCTTTATACACGGCCGCCCGTGGAAAAACCGCAAAGGCGGGCGCGATTGGACCGCCGGGTGCATCGCCGTCACCAATAAGGAAATGCGCGAAATCTATGCGATGGTCCGGAACGGCACGCCTATTCGGATCAACCCGTAGCGGCGCGCCTGCTTTGTCTTAGCCGTTGTTCAGGATATCCGAGACCACGGCATTTGCGTCTGCGGGCTTGGCGGCGGGGGCCTGGAACTCGGCCACCGGGGTTGGCGCAAGGCCAGAGGCCCCCAGAACCATGGTCCACCAGATCTTGCCGTTCGATTCCTGATGCCAGCTAAAGCCCAGATCCGTCGCGCTTTCATCGACGATGATGCGGCGGGTGTCGGGGGCTTCCATCCATGCGGCCAGGGTTTCCAGCTCGGTTTCATAGGTTTCCGAAATGGTTTCACCCACCAGGCGACCAGAATAGCCCGCGCGCTGGACGCGTTCGACCGGGGATGACCCGTCTGACCCAAAGTGCCAGGGGCGATTTTGCACCGCCATATCGCGCGCATGGGTGGCGGCGGCGGCGTTCAGCCGGTTGTTCATCTTCAGCTTGGGGGCACCGGCGGCTTCGCGCAGGGCATTCACCGAATCGAGCACTCTGAACTGGATCCGCCCACGGTCCGCCCCGATGCGATAGACACGGGGCAGGGGTTTGCCATCGGGGCCCATCTGGGTGCTCGGACCCGGATCCGAGGTACAGGCCGCGACCAGGGCAGCAGAAGAGAGGGCGAAAAAGGCGCGACGGTTCATTTATATGCTCACGAAAACTTGGTGTTCCATCTTCCCTAACCAAAGCTGCGTTGCCAATCAAACCCACATCCGCGTGAGCGCAGGCGATGACGCGTGTTTGATTTGCGACTGAGGCTTTCGGGCCATATGATCGCGCCAATTCCAGTATTGAGGTCTGAGAGGAGCTTGGACATGAAAAAGTTTGATCACCTGAGCCGCCGTGCCTTTTTGGCAGGCAGCGCGGCGATGGTCGGCACCACAGCCGCGGCGCAGGACGTGGATGGCGACGGTACGGTTGAGATCGAGCGCGATATTTCCAAAGTGGTGCGCCGGAATATTTCCAGCTTTCGCACGTTGGACTGGCGTCCCTATTTCGACAACCTGACCAAAGGCGCGATCCTGGTCGACATCAGTTCGCGCGCGCTGCATTTTTGGGAAGAGGACGGGACGTATCACCTGTATCCCTCGTCGGTGCCCCTGACCGAAGAGCTGACCCGCCGCGGACGCACCCGCGTGATCCTCAAAGATCCCAGCCCCAGCTGGCGACCGACGCCGTCGATGAAGGTGCGCAACCCCGAATGGCCCGATTTCATCGGCCCCGGCCCGAACAACCCTTTGGGAACGCGGTCTTTGCATCTGTCGTGGCAATATTACCGAATCCACGGCACGCATGACACGCGCAAAATTGGGCGTCGGTCCTCAAATGGTTGCATCGGTTTGTACAATGAACACATCGAGCAACTGTATGAGATGGCTAAAATTGGCACTCAGGTGTTGCTGATTTGACCACAAAATGTCGCTGGGCCCGGTCTAAGCGTAAGGTTGCAATTGCAAACCTCTGAAAATACTGCTTAGAACGAGTCACGAGGTAAAGTCTTGGGTGCCTGCGTACGTTCCTTTTGTACGTCGGGCAAATATCTGGAGGATATTGATATGAAAAAACTCGCTCTCGCAGCCGTATTCGCTGGTGCAGCATCGACCGCAATGGCCGGTTCCTACGCCAAAGGCGAAGTTGAAATGGAGCCCGTAGTGGTTGTTGAAGAAACCAAGCAGTCGTCTTCGTCTGCTGGCATTCTGATCCCGCTGCTGCTGGTTGCTGTTCTGGCTGCTGCTGCTGCAAAGTAAGTTCTACTTACGACAGAATCAGGAAAAGGCGGTGCCGTTTGGCGCCGCCTTTTTCATTTGCTGATTCGATTTTTCGGATGCCAGATCGGCAAAACCGGTTCGAAATTCGGTCTGACGTGACCACCCGGCGCGGGGAAAATGCAGATCGTTTTCCCCAGTCCCTTTCCCAGGGTTTCGGGCCCCTATGCGGCGGGATGCACCCAGCCGCCGAGGTTCTCGGAAATCACGGAACACAGCGCATCCACATGCGCATCGTCGTCGTTCAGACAGGGCACATAGGTAAAGTGCTCACCGCCGGCCTCTTCAAAGCTTTCTTTGATCTCTTCGTTGATCTCTTCCAGCGTTTCGATGCAATCGGCGCTAAAGGCCGGGGCCACCACAGCGATGTTCTTTTGGCCCTCTTCCCTGGCCAGGCGCGCGACCTCTTCGACGGTGTAGGGGCGCAGCCATTCTTCGGGGCCGAACTGGCTTTGGAAGGTGGTGGTGATCTGCGTGTCATCCCACCCCAGACGTTCCTTAAGCAGGCGCGTGGTTTTCTGACACTGACAGTGATAGGGATCCCCCTCCATCAGATAGCGCTGCGGCAGCCCGTGGTATGAGCAAACCAAAAGCTCGGGGCGTTTTTCCGCATTTGCATAGGCACGCTCAACCGATTGCGCCAGCGCGTCAATATAGTCGGGATGGGCAAAATAGGGGTCTACCACGCGCGCGGTGGGCTGCCATTTTTCGGTCATCAAGGCGCGAAAGAACTGATCGTTCGCCGTTGCCGAAGTCGCACCCGCATATTGCGGATACAGCGGGAAAAACAGGATTTTGGTACAGCCCGCCTCCACCATGGCGCGTACCTTGGATTGGGTCGACGGGTTGCCATAGCGCATGCAGAAATCGACCATGACCTGATCGCCATAGGTGTCCTGCATCCGCGCTGCGATCTTGGCGGTCTGGTCGCGGGTGATGGTCATCAGGGGGCTTTCGCCCTTTTCTTCGTTCCAGATGCTTTTATAGGCTGCGCCGCTGGAAAACGGCCGTTTGGTCAGAATGATCAGCTGCAACAGGGGCTGCCATTTCCACCTAGGATAATCGATCACGCGTTTGTCCGACAGGAACTCGGACAGGTAGCGGCGCATTGGCCAATAGTCATAGCTGTCCGGCGTACCCAGATTGGCCAGCAAAATCCCGACCTTGGCGGGCTTGATCGCAGGGTGCGAGGCAGGGGCATGGGCGGGGCATTTGGCGGTCATCTGGCGTCCTGTCACAAAGGTGTGTTGCGTAGATACGTATCGAATAAGGTGAATAGATCAATCTTTTAGCGGCTTTTCTTGCGTTCCAAGCGCATCAGCGAGACGTTGCGCCGCAGAGCCGGGGCGCAGGGGCTGGGGCTGGCTGGCGTCCGGGGACCATCCTGTCAGGGTGATGATCTCAAAGGTGGCGGGGATGCGGCCATCATCGGTGGCAAAGCCTTCGGCGTACAAAGCGGCGGCGCGCAGCATCACGTCGCGCCGGGTGAAATGCCGGATCCGCCCGTGCAACGCATTGGTTTCCCCCATGGCCCGCAGGTCTTTCATCAAATGCAGCGCACTTTGGTAGCTGACGGTCAGGCTCGCGGCATCGGCCACGGGCAATGTCAGCCCGGCACGCTGCAACAGGCCGCCCATATCGCGGATTTCCCCCATGGGTGCCACGCGCGGCGACAGGCCGCCGGTCACTTCGATCTCGGCCTGGCCCAAAGCGCTGCGCAGTTCATGCAGGGTTTGCCCCCCCAATGTGACGCCCAGAAACAACCCATCGGGAATCAGCGCATGACGGCATTGGATCAATTGCCCAACCGGATCATCTGCCCAATGAAGCGCAAGCGCGTGAATCACCAGATCATGCGCACCGGGTTCCAGCGTCAGGACCTCGTGGTCAGAGACGACTGTGGCTTTGGGGTATGCAGCGCGCCAGAAATCCGGGGCAGAGGTAACGATCGCTGGTTTCGTAAAGGTTCTGTTAACCATTAAAAGCCGATCCTGAACCTCGTCCAGCGCCGATTCATGCAAAAACAGCGCTGGGTTTTTCAGGGCTCGGATCCGATGGTGGGTCAGAGCAGTTCGGTCGGTCAGGCGAGGTGTATCAGACATATGAAAGCAGATAATTTCTGGGCCGCCGGGATGCAAACACTGGTTCAGTTGGTTTACCCGCCACGCTGCTTGTCGTGTGGTGGATTGGTGGAAACCGACTTTGGCCTATGTGGCACCTGCTGGAGCGACACCCCCTTTATTTCTGGCCTGTCCTGCGACCACTGCGGAACCCCGCTGCCCGGCGAATCGGATGCGGAAGAGATCTGTGATGATTGTCTTGAAACGCCGCGCCCCTGGACCAAAGGGCGCGCCGCGCTTGTCTATGAAGGGCGGGGGCGTCGGATGGTGCTGGCGCTGAAACATGGAGATCGCCACGATATTGCCAAACCCGCCGCCAAATGGATGGCGCGGGTCAGCCGGGATATGGTGAAACCCGATATGCTGGTCGTGCCCGTTCCCCTGCATTTGCACCGACTTTTGTCGCGGCGTTACAATCAATCCGCCCTCTTGGCAGAAGAGCTTGCCAAAGAGTTGGGGTTGGATTGGTGTCCTGACGGGATTGAACGCCGCCATTCCACCCCAAGCCTGAATGGCAAAGACCAACATGAGCGGTTCGAAACCCTTCAGGGCACCCTGCGCGTACCCGAATGGCGCACCGAGCTGATCGCGGGACGGTCGGTCATGATCGTCGATGACGTGATGACGTCGGGGGCTACATTGACCGAAGCCGCTCATGCCTGTCTTGCCGCAGGCGCAACCGAGGTCTGCGTCAGTGTATTGGCACGCGTTGTCAAAGATGCCTAAGTTCCGTTAGATGCGCACAACAGCATCGGGAACGATTATGAAAAACGTTGAAATCTATACTTCGCCGCTTTGCGGTTTTTGCCACGCAGCCAAGCGTCTGTTGACCCAGAAGGGTGTTGAATTCACCGAATTCGACGTGATGGTGAACCCCGAATTGCGTCAGACCATGATGAGCCGCGCCAATGGCCGTCATACGGTTCCGCAGATTTTCATCGGCGAAACCCATGTGGGTGGCTGTGACGATCTTTACGAACTTGAACGCGCGGGCAAGCTTGATCCGCTGCTGGCGGGCTAGGCCATGCGGGTTGCTGTGTTGCAGATGACGTCGTCGGACGATCCCGTGGCCAACCTGGCCATGGTGTCGGACATGCTGCAACAGGCGGCGGATCAGGGGGCGCAAATGGCGCTGACACCTGAGGTGACGAATTGCCTGTCCAACAGTCGCAGCCATCAGAACGCCGTGCTGCAACCCGAAGAGGGCAACGACTTTCTCAACGGACTGCAAGACAGCGCTCGGCGTCTGGGTCTCTGGGTGCTGGCGGGGTCGCTGGGGATCAAGTCCAACCCGCCCGAGCCCCGCTTTGCCAATCGGTCCTACATGATTTCCCCCACCGGAGAGATCACCGCGCGTTATGACAAGATCCACATGTTCGACGTGCAGGTCACGCCTGAGGAAACCTATCGCGAATCCGATGGGTTTGCTCCGGGGGATCAGGCGGTTCTGGCGCGGACCGATCTGGCAGCCGTGGGCATGACGATTTGTTATGACGTGCGCTTTGGCTATCTGCACCGGACCCTGGCAAAGGCCGGGGCGCAGATCCTGACGGTGCCCGCCGCGTTTTCACCCGGCACTGGCCCCGCACATTGGCAGCCGCTGTTGCAGGCGCGCGCGATTGAAACCGGATGCTTTGTCCTGGCTCCGGCGCAGACCGGAACGCACCCGGCCCAAACCGGAAAGTCGCGCCGCACCTACGGGCACTCCATGATCATCTCCCCATGGGGTGAGGTGATTTTGGATGCGGGTACAGATCCGGGCGTTTTCATCGCGGATCTCGACCTGACCCAGGTCACAGAGGCCCGCCACAAAGTGCCCGCACTGACCCATGATCGCCAATTCGAGGCCCCAAGATGAGCGACAGCAGCGCCCTGGCCATTTCGCTGTTCAGTGAGATCCTGACCGCAGATCAGCTTTTGCGCGCGCGGCTGACCAAGGTGCTGCCCAACAAGATGGAAATTTCGCATTTCTCGGTGCTCAATCAGCTTGCGCGGGGTGACGAAAAAACCCCGGCCCAGCTGGCCCGTGTGTTCCATGTGACGCGGGGTGCCATGACCAACACTTTGAACAAGCTTGAGATCGCCGGATATATCCACATTCGCCCGGATTGGGACGATGCGCGGCGCAAGCTGGTGTCGATTTCTCCGGCCGGGAAATCCGCACGCCAGGCGGCGCTGGCTGCGATTTCGCCCATGGTCGAAGAAATGATGCAGGATTTGGGCCCTGACAAAGTGCGCGCGGCGCTACCCGTGTTGCGCGATCTTCGCATTCGCCTGGAAGAATAGAGTGACGACCAGGATCAGGCGTCTTTCAATGCGTCGCACAGGGTGCCGGGTTTGAACTGGGTAAAACCCAGGGAAACGACATTGGCGGTGCAAAACGGGTCTTGCGTCATCCGCGCCTGCGCGCTTTCAAGCGAGGGGGCAGAGGCGATGATCACGCCCCCGGTCCTGGGAACCTTGGCCCCCGCCACAACGATAAACCCGTCTTCACGCGCGGCCTGGATAAATGCCATATGGGCCTCAAGGTGCGGTTCGACCTGTTCAAAGGGCACCGTATAGTGCAGGTCGATCACAAAAAGCGGGTTGTCACGCAGCGGCATTGGACTCTCCTGTTTTTAGGGCTGCGGTGACATAGTTGACCGACAGATCCCGGTCCGAGATCCGCCATTGCCACGTCACCGGGTTGAACACATATCCCTTGCGGTCCACGGGTTCCAATCCGGCCTTGCGGATCAGGTCGTACAGTTCATCCGGGGTGATGAACTTGTGCCATTCATGCGTGCCCTTGGGCAGCCAGCGCATCACGTATTCCGCACCAACAATCGCCACGGCAAAGCTTTTGGGGTTGCGATTGATGGTGGAACACAGATGTAGCCCGCCGGGTTTCAAAAGCTGCTGACAGGCGGTCAGATAGGCCAGCGGGTCGGCCACATGTTCGACCACTTCCATGTTCAGCACCACGTCAAACTGTTCGCCATTGGCGGCCATGTCTTCGGCGGTTGTGTGGCGATAGTCGATGAGCAGATCAGATTGCGCCGCGTGGGCCCGGGCGACGGGAATGTTCTTGCCAGCGGCATCCACACCGATCACCTCGGCGCCCAGCCGCGCCATGGGTTCACACAACAACCCGCCACCACAGCCAATATCCAGAATACGCAGCCCGGCAAACGGGCGGTCCGCCGTCAGATCCCGGTCAAACTCGGCTGCGATCTGCGTGGTGATATAGTCCAGGCGCACAGGGTTCATCATGTGCAGGGGCTTGAACTTGCCGTGGGGGTCCCACCACTCGGCCGCCATGGCTTCGAATTTTTCTATTTCGGACGCGTCGACAGTGGTTGTCATGACATTCCCCATGGTCTTTCCTGATCAAGGTTCAATATAGGTGGTGCATGAACAAAATCCCGAGCCAAAAGAGCGCAGCCCAATATCTCTATCCACCGATCGATCCCTTTGACCAAAGGATGATCGAAGTCGAGGGCGGGCACCAGATCTATGTTGAACAATCGGGCAATCCCGACGGGATTCCAGTGATTGTCTTGCATGGTGGCCCGGGTGGCGGATGCAGCCCGACCATGCGCCGCTATTTTGACCCCGCAATCTATCGGGCGGTGTTGTTTGACCAGCGCGGCTGTGGACGCTCGCGCCCATTTGCCAGCGTTGAAAACAACACCACCTGGCATCTGGTTCAGGACATCGAAATGATCAGGTTGACCTTAGGGATTGAGCGGGCGGTTGTCTTTGGGGGCAGCTGGGGGGCGACGCTGTCGCTGATCTATGCGATTTCCCACCCGGCCCATGTCAGCCATCTGGTGCTGCGCGGCGTCTTTTTGATGACCCAGGCCGAGCTGAACTGGTTTTACGGAGGTGGCGCCGGGCAGTTTTGGCCAGAAACCTGGGCACGCTTTGTGGCCGAAATTCCACGGGATGAGCACGATGATCTGATTGCGGCCTACCATCGTCGCCTGTTCAGCGGGGACCGGCTGTTGGAGATATCGTCGGCGCAGGCCTGGGCGCGGTGGGAAAATGCGCTTGCTTCTGTTCAATCGACCGGAGACGGCGGCCATGCGCCCGGCGATTATGCCCGCGCATTTGCCCGGCTGGAAAACCATTATTTCACGAATTCGGGATTTCTTCCCGAAGATGGGTGGATTTTGAAGAGCATCGACATGATCCAGCAAATCCCGGGGATTATCGTTCAGGGGCGCTATGACATGATATGTCCGCCCAAAGCGGCCTATGATCTGGCGCGGGTCTGGCAAAACGGTCGCCTGGTCATGGTTCGCGATGCGGGTCACGCGCTTTCGGAACCCGGAATCAGTGCCGAACTGGTGCGCGCTATGGATTACATCGGTGCCGTAAATTCAGGGTGAAATGTCGCAAATCGGCTATTCTTCCCAAATGCGACTTAGAGGCTTTACAGATGTTGTTTAGTCGCTAACCTAAATTTAACGAAAACAACACGCCGACAGGGACCGTGAACTCAGTATCTAAAATCATACTTCAACGCTTGGCGTTGGGGCTGTTGACCTTGTTCATCGTATCCATCGTGATCTTTGTTTCGGTGAACATGCTCCCCGGAGACTTTGCCGAAGCCATCCTTGGACAGGGCGCCACACCCGAAGCCGTGCAGGCGATCCGAGAAGATCTTGGCCTGAACCAAAATCCAGTCACCCGATACCTCAGCTGGCTTGGCGGTGTGCTTCAGGGCGATTTGGGCAATTCTTTTGCTCAGGCCAATTTTGCCAGCTTTGTCGGGGCAGACAGCGGTGTGCGCGTCACGGTTGCCGACCAGATCGCACCGCGCTTTGCAAATACGATGTTCCTGGCGGGTGTGACCGCAGCGATTGCCGTGCCGGTGTCGATCCTGATCGGGGTGCTGGCGGCGCTGTATCGCAATTCGGTCTTTGACCGGGTGGCCAATATCGGCACGCTCACGTCGATCTCATCGCCCGAATTCTTTCTGGCCTATTTGCTGATCCTCTTCCTTGCGGTGCTGAACCCGATCCTGCCGTCGCTTTCGAATATCTATGACGGGATGCCTTTCGGGGAGCGCTTGCAAAAATCGATGCTGCCGGCGTTGACGCTGACCTTGGTTGTCATGGCGCATATGATGCGCATGACGCGTGCCGCGATCATCAACCTGCTGGCCAGCCCCTATATTGAAATGGCGCGCCTGAAGGGGGTCACCCCCTTCAAGATCATCGTGAAACACGCGTTGCCCAATGCACTGGCTCCGATCATCAACGTGGTTGCGCTGAACCTGGCATATCTGATCACCGGGGTGGTCGTGGTCGAAGTGGTCTTTGTCTATCCCGGCATCGGTCAGTTGTTCGTCGACAGCGTGAAGATCCGCGATATTCCGGTGGTTCAGGCCTGCTGTCTGATCTTTGCTTCGGCATATATCCTGTTGAACCTGACGGCCGATGTTCTGTCGATCCTGTCAAACCCGCGTCTGAGGCATCCGAAATGAGTTTGATGATGTTTATATATGCCTTGGTTTGCATGATGGCCGTGGCATGGGTTGGTCGCTTTGCCGGGCAAAGCGTCACCGGGAACAAGCCTTTCTTTCGGGACATGCCTCTGGCGGTTGCCTTTGGATATGTGCTGGGTGTGTCGATCCTGGTTTGGGGCGTTTGGTACTATCTGCAACCGGCCGAGCTGAATGGCGTGCCGCGCGCCGGGGTGGTGTTCTTTCGCTGGGCGGTGCAGGGGTTTGTGATTGCCGCGATTGCCGCCTGGATCTTTCGCTTTCTGGGGCGGATGGTGGGCACCGGCGGATCGCGCAAACTGTTTCGCCAGATGCCGCTGACCGCCAGTTTCGGCATCCTGATGATCCTGATCTATGCCGTGCTGGCAGTTTTTGCCGGGGTGATTGCGCCCCACGGACAAGAAGAGGTCTTTGCCCGCGCCAATGTGGTGCCGGGGGGCAATCCCGCACTGGGCGGAGACCCGGCCTTTCCGCTGGGCACCGATCAGATCGGCCGGGATATCCTGTCGCGTCTGATCTATGGCGCTCAGAACACGGTTGGGATTGCGTTCGCCACCACGCTGATTGCGTTTGTGGTTGGCACGACCCTTGGTTTTCTGGCCGCCACGCTGCGCGGCTGGGTGGATCAGGTTCTGTCCCGTGCGGTTGATGTTTTGATGGCGATCCCGTCGCTGATTTTTTCGCTGCTCTTGATCACCGTGGCCTCGGCCTGGGTGCAGGGTGCGGGGCTGACCGTGGCCATGGTGCTGATCATCGCCTTGATCGACAGCACCCGCGTGTTCCGTCTGGCGCGCGCCGTGGGCATGAACATCGTCGTGATGGACTATATCGAAGCAGCCAAGCTGCGTGGCGAAGGTCTGACCTATCTGATCTTCCGCGAGATCCTGCCAAATGCCACGGCGCCGCTGTTGGCCGAGTTTGGACTGCGCTTTTGCTTTGTCTTCCTGACGATCTCGGCGCTTAGCTTTCTGGGATTGGGTATCCAGCCGCCGTTGGCTGATTGGGGCACCATGGTGAAAGACCTGTCGACCTTTATCAACTATGCCGCCTTTGCACCGCAGGCCTCGACTGCGCCCTTGCTGGCGGCGGGGGCCATCGCCCTGCTGACCGTCGCGGTGAACTTTGTGGTAGACTGGGCCCTGCATCGCTCTAGCGGTCTTAAGGAGTAACCCATGACCGATGAAAACGTGTCAGAGAATGACATTCTTGTCGAAATGCGTGGTGTTGAGATCGAAGGCCGCAGCGACGAAGACTGGCATCCGATCATCAACGGGTTGGATCTGACCCTGAAAAAGGGCGAGGTGCTGGGGCTGATTGGTGAATCCGGTGCGGGCAAGTCGACCATGGGCCTGGCCGCGATGGGCTTTACCCGTGACGGGGTGCGCATTTCCGGCGGGTCGGTGCATTTTGACGGGATCGACCTGTTGGCCGCCAGCGCCGAGGACAAGCGCAAACTGCTGGGCAAACGCATCGCCTATGTGGCGCAATCCGCCGCGGCCAGTTTCAACCCGGCCCATAAGCTGATTGATCAACACGCCGAAGCCCCCCTGACCCACGGGGTTTTATCCAAGGCTGATGCCGAGGCGGACGGGGTCGAACTGTATCGCAAGCTGCGGCTGCCCAACCCCGACGAGATCGGCTTTCGTTATCCGCACCAGGTGTCGGGTGGGCAATTGCAGCGGGCGATGACGGCGATGGCGATGGCTTGCCGCCCTGATCTGATCATCTTTGACGAACCAACCACCGCGCTGGACGTGACCACGCAGATCGAGGTCCTCGCGTCGATTCGCGAAATCGTCGAAGAGTTCGACACCGCTGCGATCTATATCACCCATGACTTGGCTGTCGTGGCGCAGATGGCGGACCGCATCAAAGTGCTGCTGAAAGGGGATGAGGTCGAAGAGGCTGAAACCCGCGAAATGCTGTCCAATCCGCAACAGAATTACACCAAAAGCCTGTGGTCCGTGCGCGAATTCCAGCGCCCGGAAAAACCCCCGGTTGCGGTGGATTCGGTTCCTGTTGTTTCGGTGCAGGGTGTCACCGCCGCCTATGGCAAAATTGATGTTCTGCATGATGTCAGTTTTGACATGCATCCGGGACGGACCGTGGCGGTTGTGGGGGAAAGCGGGTCGGGCAAATCGACCACTGCGCGCTGCATCACCGGGCTTTTGCCGCCGCGGCAAGGGGTGATCGAGTTTGACGGAAAACCCGTCCCGTTGGATTATCGCAAACGCACGAAAGAACAGCTGCGCCAGGTTCAAATGATCTATCAGATGGCGGATACGGCGCTGAACCCGCGTAAAAGCATCGGAGAGATCATCGGTCGCCCGGTTGAATTCTATCTGGGGTTGAAGGGCGCAGCCAAGCGCAAGCGCGTCGAAGAGCTGCTTGAGCAGATCGAACTGCCGGCAGAGCAATATTTCGACCGCCTGCCGTCTGAACTTTCGGGGGGGCAGAAACAACGCATCGGGATTGCGCGCGCCCTTGCGGCAGAGCCCAAGTTCATCATCTGCGATGAGGTGACAAGCGCGCTGGACCAACTGGTGGCCGAAGGGATTTTGCGTTTCCTGGCCAAGCTTCAAGATGAGCTTGGGCTTTCCTATATGTTTATTACGCACGATCTTGCGACGGTGAAATCCATTGCCGACGAAGTGGTCGTGATGAAAGATGGTGTGGTTGTTGAGCAGGGGCCAAAAACCGAAATGTTCCAGCCACCGCACCACACCTATACGGATCTGCTGCTAAGCTCGGTCCCCGAAATGGATCCGGATTGGCTGACGGAACTGTTGAAAACACGCGCCGAGCAAGGGATCGGCGCCTGACATATCTGAATGAACGATCCCCGGCGAACCGGGGGCGATAAAGGGGCCACGGCCCATCTCTATAGGGAGAAAAACCATGACACTTTCAAGACGTACACTTTTGACCACCGGCGCAGCTGCTGGTGTTCTGGCGGCCAGCGGGCTGCCCCTTCGCGCAGCCCCAAAACGGGGTGGCCGCCTGCGCGCGGGCCTGGGTGGCGCGAATACTTCGGACAGCTGGGATGGTCGCACCCATTCCGACATTTTCATGATCGCAAGCGCGCAGGGGGCCGTGTTTGACGGTCTGACCGAGATCGCAGCCGATGGATCGTTGAAAGGCGAACTGGCCGAAAGCTGGGAGGCCACCTCGGACGCTAAAACCTGGACCTTCAACCTGCGTCAGGGCGTGACCTTCCACAATGGCAAGGCCTTTGGCGCGGACGACGTGATTGAATCGCTTCAGATGCATGTGGCCGAGGGCGCGAAATCTGCGGCCAAGCCCATCGTGTCCGCGATCACAGAGATGAAGAAGATCACCGACCATCAGGTGCAATTCACGCTTGAGGCAGGCAACGCCGACTTCCCCTATCTGATGTCGGATTATCACCTGCTGATGTATCCTGCGGGTCAGATCGAAGAAGCGATTGCCAAAGGCATCGGCACCGGCCTGTACGCGGTTCAAAGCTTTGAACCCGGCGTGCGTATGGTCGCGAAACGCGTGGACAGCCACTATAAAGGCGACGCTGCGGGCCACTTTGATGAGATCGAATACATCGCGATCAACGACAACAACGCCCGTATGAACGCGCTGCTGACCGGTCAGGTCGACGCGATCAACCGGATTGATTTCAAATCCGAAGCGCTTCTCAAGGCCAATCCGATGCTGCGCATTCAGGAAGTGACGGGCAACCAGCACTATACCTTCCCGATGCTGACCAATGTTGCGCCGTTCAATGATGCAAATGTGCGCAAGGCGCTTAAGTACGGCATCAACCGTCAGGAACTGGTGGACAAGGTTCTTCAAGGTCACGGCCGCGTTGGTAACGACACCCCAATCGGCCCGGCAAACCAGTATTTCAACGATGAAATGGAACAGCTGGCCTATGATCCTGACAAGGCCAAGCATTACCTTAAACAGGCGGGCATGGATTCGCTCGACATTGACCTGTCTGCCTCGAATGCAGCCTTTGAAGGCGCTGTGGACGCGGCACAGCTGTTCCAGGCCTCGGCCAAAGGCGGGGGTATCAACATCAACGTTGTGCAAGAGCCGGCAGATGGGTATTGGTCTAACGTTTGGCTGAAAAAGCCCTTCTGTGCCTGCTACTGGTCAGGTCGTGCGACCGAAGACTGGATGTTCTCGACCGCCTATGAAACCGGTGTGCCGTGGAATGACAGCCAGTGGGACGGCGACGACAGTGCGCGCTTCCAGGAACTGCTGATCTCGGCCCGTGCCGAGCTTGATTCGGCCAAACGCCGCGAGCAGTACTATGAGATGCAACAGATCCTGCGCGACGAAGGCGGCGTTCTGGTGCCGATGTTCGCCAACTATGTTCAGGCGGTTTCCAACAAGATTGCCAACCCGGACACCGTGGGTAACCTCTGGCAGATGGACAACGCCCGCATGGCGGAACGCTGGTGGATGGCGTAAGTTCAAAAATCATACAATAATCAGAGCCCCGCTAGATACGCGGGGCTCTTTGTCTCGTTGCATTTGCGTTTGACAGCTTGGGTGATCCGAGGTCATCTAAACCGCATGAAACAGCTACTTGAGACAATACAAGACGTTGAACTTGCTGATAGTTCTATCCATGGGACCGGCGTCTTTACCACACGACCCAGACAACGGGGAGAGATCCTGACCATCTTGGACGGGCAGGTTTTACGGGATGTGGATGATCTTGATTTCCTACTTGCACATGAATGGAACGCGATCAGTGATACGGAAATTCTATTGCGTCCGATCTGGACGACTTATGGATTCATAAATCATGCGCGCCCTGCGTTTGTGACCTATAATCTGTTTCGTCAAACGCTTGAGATGAAAAAAGATGCCCCCGCTGGTACGGAACTGACTTTGGATTATCTCGAACATGGTATTCCGGCGGTTTATCTTGCATCGCATCATGCGGCCTATTTGCGATGAGATTTCTCCTTGTATCCCCTATCCGTATCAAGGCGGAATCGTGGGAAAAGTTTTCTCGTGATGTGTCGCGCCTCTTTGCCAAAGAGATGACCGAGGAGCAGGCGCAGACCTATCTTGGGGCGGGGTGGAGCTTTCAGCCGGATGTGAACTATAAGTACCATACGCTGAGCCAAGAGATGACATCGCGCGGGGATGTTTTCGCGCAAGGTTTGCACCAATCTTTGGCAACCGCCTTTTGCTGTGTGAGAAGAAATGCGTTTGCCAGTCTCAATCTGGGAGACACAGCAGCTTTGTTTTTGTTTAACACAGGCGACGCCTGTGTTGTTGAATTGCACGAGGCCGATGGCGCCGTCGAAGATATTCTCAAACAGATCGAAAATGCCCGCGAAGCGTCGGCGGATCTGGTTTCGCGAGCGTCGCTTAGTCTAAATCGTTTGGCAGTGCGCAGTGGATCGGAATTTCGATTGCGCGAAACCATCACCCATACGATTCTATGTGATGATCATCGCTCGCCAGTTATTGACCAGGTCGCGGCGCGCTGTTTCCATGCCGAAGGGCTAGAATTCGCGCCTCAAGGAACTGAGCAGGATGTCTGTTTTATTCCCGGCTGGAGCTTTTCAGTCTGTATCAGCGAGATAAGGGGCAAGTTTTGGGATTGCGTGGGTGTCATGACCCGGGCGCAATCCGAATGGTATTCGGTACGTGTGGCGCGTGATTTTTGTTTGCGTACTCTCGGCAAGATCGATCTGGCCGAGCCTATCGGCGGGTTGCTGGATCTTGAGCGTTTGGTTGTTGGCTATCAGACCGAGTTCCGTCTTTGGCGTCACAGGATGCAAGAGTATCGCGCAAATCTAAAGCCTGAATTGACCCGGCAAGCGGCTCAGATCGAAGATAAATGGCATACCCACGAGGCAAAAGACTATGTAAACGACACGCTTGCACAAGGCCGTAACCTGATCCAATCTTCCTATTCCCGTCGCTTGCTTATTCAGGAACGGCGGCAATCACTGATGATCTTTTTGCTGACAGCGTTGGGGCTATTGAGTGTTTCGTCCGTGGCGGCAACCTATTGGAACTGGCTCACTTTGGCTGGTTTGTATCACGACAGTGCCTTACAGACCCCGCAGGGGAACGGGGTGGTTTTGATGATGTTGATTGGGCTGTTTGTTCTGACCGTTGCGCTATTGGTTTGGTACTATTTCAACCGGATCCGAAAAGACTGAATGTTTAGAAACTGTGCCCAAGCCCCTCAAAGAGAGCTTGGGCGTTTTAGTGGATTGAAAAATCAGAGCACATAGCGGCTTAGGTCCGTGGATTTGGTCAACTCACCCAAGTGTTGTTCGACAAATCCTGCGTCGACCGTGACTTCAAGGCCGGACTTGTCAGGCGCGTCGAACGAGAGCTCTTCGAAGACGCGCTCAAGTACGGTATACAGCCGCCGCGCACCAATGTTCTCGACGGATTTATTCACGTCTGCCGCGATGCGGGCCAGGGCGCGGATGCCGTCATCGGTAAAGGTGACTGTGACCTCTTCGGTGGCCATAAGCGCGGTATATTGGCGGGTCAGGGCGTTGTCGGTTTCGGTCAGAATACGCACGAAATCCGCTTCGGTCAGATCCTTGAGCGTCACGCGAATGGGCAGACGGCCCTGAAGCTCAGGCAGAAGATCCGAGGGTTTGGCGATGTGAAACGCGCCAGAGGCGATGAACAGGATGTGGTCGGTCTTTACGGCGCCGTGTTTGGTGCTGACGGTTGTGCCTTCGATCAGGGGCAGCAGGTCGCGCTGGACCCCTTCGCGGGACACATCCCCGCCGCGGGCCTCTTGTCGGGCCGCGACCTTGTCGATTTCATCCAGGAACACGATGCCATTTTGTTCAACGGCTTCAAGGGCTTCGGTCTTAATCGCTTCGTCATCAAGCAGTTTGTCCGCCTCTTCGGCGATCAAAATCTCATAGCTCTGGGCGACGGTCATGCGTTTGCGTGTGGTGCGCCCGCCTAGCGCCTTTCCGAACAGATCGCCCAGGTTCATCATGCCCATCTGGCTGCCGGGTTGGCCCGGAATATCCATCATCGGAAAAGGCGAAGCGGTTTCGGCCACGTCCAGCTCAATTTCGGTGTCGTCCAGTTCACCGGCCTTGAGTTTCCGGCGAAACATCTCGCGCGTGGCATCGCGGGCGTCCGTGCCTGCAATGGCTTCGATCACCCGATCCTCAGCGGCCTGGTGGGCGCGGGCTTTGACATCATCGCGCATATATTCGCGGGTCTGGATGATGGCGGCATCCACCAGATCGCGGATGATCTGTTCCACATCGCGCCCGACATAGCCCACTTCGGTGAATTTGGTGGCTTCGACCTTGATGAACGGCGCGCGGGCCAGTTTGGCCAAACGGCGCGAGATTTCGGTCTTGCCGACGCCGGTGGGGCCGATCATCAGTATGTTCTTGGGATACACTTCGTCGCGCAGATCATCCGACAGCTGTTTGCGCCGCCAGCGATTACGCAGGGCCACGGCCACGGCGCGCTTGGCGTCGCCCTGGCCAATGATGAAACGGTCAAGTTCGGAAACGATTTCGCGCGGGGTTAGGTCGGTCATTCTTTTTCTTCCACTTCTTCGCCGGATTCAGTTAGAGGACACCTGGAGATGAGCGCCCAACCTTCTTTGCCCGATTTCAGTCGCCCGCCCCGGGCCCCGATTTCAATAAGCAGGGATCGGCAGTCATCTTCTGTAGTTCCTGTCAGAGTTGTCAGCCGAGCGAGCGACACCCATCCCTTTCCACCTGCTGTGCTGAGTTTCCTGCTCAACAGATTTTTGCGCGGCTTTTTCCAGCGGCGTTCGATTAGCCTGTGACGAATTTCCTCTAAAAGAACGGGTCCGAGAAGAGTTCCAAAAAAGCTTCCAGCGGCGAGCGGCAGGAGAACCTGTAGGAAGGAAGAATCAGCCATCAATCGATTCCACCGTCAATCGCCCATTGGTGTAGACGCAGATATCCGCCGCAATCGCCATGGCGTCGCGGGCAACGGTTTCGGCGTCTTTGTCGCTGTCCATCATGGCGCGTGCGGCGGCGAGGGCAAAGTTGCCGCCAGATCCAATTGCGGCCACGTCATGCTCCGGTTCCAGCACGTCACCCGCCCCGGTGATCACCAGCAGATCACGTCCATCGGTGACGATCAGCATTGCTTCTAGTTTTTGCAGGTATTTATCCGTGCGCCAGTCCTTGGCCAGTTCAACACTTGCGCGGGCCAATTGACCGGGGGTGGCTTCGAGTTTGGCTTCAAGACGTTCAAGCAGCGTAAAAGCATCGGCGGTCGACCCTGCAAAGCCGCATACGACCTCATGCCCCCCGGGCGACAGCCTGCGGACCTTGCGGGCGGTGCCCTTGATCACGGTCTGGCCAAGGCTGACCTGACCGTCACCGGCCACGACGACCTGTCCACCCTTGCGCACGCCAATGATGGTGGTGCCATGCCAGCCGGGAAATTCCTGATCGCTCATATGTGCTCCTATCGGGGTTTTGAAACATATGGGGGATTGATGATGCCGGGGCAAGTGCGCGTTCTGTCAGGTGGTTTTCCAATGCTCAGGGGGCAAGACGCCGGTCTTTTCGCTAAGCTCCTGAATGTCAGAGATCAAAATCACCTTGATCGGTGAGCACAGATCCAGAACGGTTTGCAGCAGACGGGCCATCCCGGTTTGGTAATCCTGCGACGTCAGGATATAGCTGGGTGCCCCTGCGGGAAAGCGCCTGACTTGGCGTGATAGTCCCATCACCTTATACATGATGTCTACATAACTGCCGCTAATCCCTGTGACCTGCCGTGCATCCGTCATCATGACATAGGTGGGATCGAACAACGGATTGTCGAGATATTCCAAGAAGGCTGCCCGACCGTCTTCTGCGGTCATCTTACCGTAAAATCGAAAGAAGCTGGCGCGCTGTTCTGGGTCAACGAAGATCGTATAGGGCATCGTGTTGGGCTAGACTCGAGTGCTGAAAGTCATGGTGGTACAGATCCTTGTAGCTGTTTATCTTGTCATTCAAACCTGCATGATCGCAAAGAAAAACCCCACCAAAGGCGGGGTTTTCACTGTCGGAGTTCACAAAGAGTGAAAAGATCAGATGGATTCGTCGATCCAGGACTTCAGGGCCGCTTTGGGGGCTGCGCCCGCGCGGTTCGAAATTGGTTGACCGTCCTTGAAGATGAACAGCGCGGGGATCCCACGCACACCCATGGCCGCGGCCGAGTTGGGGTTGCTGTCCACGTCGACCTTGGCGATTTTCACCGCATCGCCGTATTCAGCCGCCAGCTCTTCCAATGCGGGGCCGATCTGTTTGCAGGGGCCACACCATTCTGCCCAGAAATCTACGACAACGGGGACGTCCGAGTTTTTGACTTCTGCATCAAAGGTGGCGTCGGTAACGGCAACAGTGGCCATGGGAATTCTCCTGCTTGGGTTGGCTTGGGCAGAACCTAGGTAGAGGTGCGCATATCGTCAAGATGCCCCGGCACGTTCAAGCGCTTGTGTTACAGCCTTGCCAGACAACGGCATATAGTGGTTGTTCGCGGTCCACAAAACGCCGGTTTCGATCTGCCTGCCCGGATAAATCTGAGCCAAAGCAGCGGCATAGGCCCCCATTTGCCGCAAGATCCCTTCGGGGGTTTGATCGGGGGTCTGGGGCACATTGCGATTGGTTTTGAAATCCACCGCGATCACGCGGTCGTGTGTGACGATCAGGCGGTCAATGAGACCATGCAACCGGCCAATCCCCGCGATATCAGCGGTGATTGGCACTTCGGATAGGCCATCGGGGCTGAAAATGAACGCAAGGGCTTGGTCCGAAAGCACGCTGAGTGCTTCGGAGGCGATCACATCCATGATCGGTGCGGCGATCTCTGTTTCGGCCTCCTTGGATAGGTGAGCGACCAAACGGGGGATCATATCGCCGCGCTGATCCGGCGTCAGCGGTGCCAGGAGTTCCAGCATCAGATGAAGCGCGGTGCCCCGTGCTTTGGCCAGCTCTTCTTCGTCACCTTGCATGCCGGGAAGCGCCTTGGCCCCACCCAGATCAGAGGGCGCGACCGTTTTGGTGTCTTGAGGCGGATCCGGCAGCGGTTGGGTCAGATCCAGCGGGTCGGCGGTGGGCTTTGGCGCGCGGGGGTCTTGTTCGATCACAGCAAGATCATGGGGGTTCAGATGGGTCAGGCTTAGCCCGGCCCCCTGTCCCAGCTCCCCAAAGTGGAAACCCCGCTCGGTGGCACCTGCGCGGGTCATGCCCAGCTGGGCCTTATGATACCAGGATGTGCCGTCTTTCCCCAAATCCCCGGCGGCGGCCATGATCAGCCAGCGTTCGGCGCGGGTCATGGCGACGTACAGCAGGCGGTCGCGTTCCTGGGCGTCCTTGTCACGGGCGCGTTCGACCGCTTCGGCCTGACGCGTGGGCAGGCTGTTGGCGGATTGTTTCCAGAACACGCCGGCCTTATCGCGCAACAGTGTGCTTTTGACCTGATTGTCTTTCCGGCTGGGCGCACAGTCGGGCAGGATGACAATGGGGGCCTCCAGCCCCTTGGATCCATGCACCGTCATCACCCGCAGGGTCGTGCCGGCCGCGTCGGGGGCGCGCTTGATCTCAAGGTTGTCGGCCTGCGCCCATTCCAGAAACCCAGTCAGGGACGGCACGGTGGTTTGTTCATAGGCCAGAGCCTGCCCCAACAGGGCGTTCACGCCATCCTCGGCCTCTTGCCCCAAACGCCCAATCAGGCGCTTGCGCCCGTCGTGGTGGGTCAGGATGCGTTCGATCAGGTCGTAGGGGCGCAGAAAATCGGTCTGCCCCATCAGGTCGTCCAGAACCTGCATGACCTCGGGAAAGTCGTCTTTGCGATCCCGCAGCCCTTCCCACAGGTATTTCCGGGTCCGCCTGTGTGCGAGGTCAAACAGCTGCTCTTCGCTGATCCCGAACAAGGGGGAACGCAGCGCCGTCGCAAGGGAAAGGCTGTCTTCGGGGGTGGCCAAAAAGGACAAGAGCGCAATCACGTCACGCACGGCAAGTTCCGACATCACCTTAAGCCGATCGGCCCCGGCAATGGGCAGGTTTTCCTGTTTGCAGGCGCGAATGATCTCTTTGAACAAACGGCCACGCGACCGCACGAGGATCAGGAAATCCCCGGCGTGTACGGGCCGCGCCTGATACCTGCCGCTGTGCCCGATCTCGATGGGCAGAGGTGTCTTGGCCTCGATGGTTTCGCGGATGAAACCCGCGATGCGTTGGGCAAGCAGCACGCTGTGATGCTGGGCACCGACACGGTCAAGCGGTTCAAACCATGCGCCTTCTTCGTCTTTGTCCGGGGGGGTCGCTTCGATCACGGGCCATAGATCAACACGGCCAGGCATGTCGGATTTAAACGCCTTGTGCCGTTGATCTTCGGTAAACCCCGAGCTGATCGCCCCGTCAAAGGTTTCGTCCACCACCTTGAGGATCGGGCTGGCGGATCGGAAAGAATATTCGAGAACCATGGCATGCAGCGGCTCTTCGGCGCGGCTAAGACGGTCGCGGAATTCTTCGCGCATGCGGTCAAATTCACTGGGATCAGCGCCCTGGAACGAATAGATCGACTGTTTCTTGTCCCCGACAACAAAGATCGTGCGGCGAATGTCGGATCGCGCGCCTTCGCCGCTGGTGAACTCATGGGCAAGGCGTTCGATCACCTGCCATTGTACGGGGCTGGTGTCCTGGGCTTCGTCCACAAGAATGTGGTCAATGCCGCCATCAAGACGGTACAGCACCCATTCCGCCACGCGCGGATCGGACAAAAGATCGCGCGCACGGGTGATCAGGTCATCAAAATCCAGCCAGCCGCGCAGTTGTTTTTCGTGTTCGTAGGTCGCAAGGAAAACCTGCGCGAACTGATGCAGCGCGTGGTCCTTTTCGGCGGCGATCAGGGCAAGACGGGCGTCTCTGGCGGTTTCCACGCGAAGCATCAGGGCATTCAAGCGGTCCATATATGGGGCCAGCTCACCTTCGCGTAGGGCTTTGGTTGGAAAGCTGTTCACTTTCGCTGTGAAAGGGGATTTGGCGCTTGCACCCGTAAGCAGCGTGTTTTCCAGTTTTTCCAAACTCGTAGTGCTGACCGAAGTTATATTGGCAAGTTTTTGCGCCGCCTTTTCGTTGTTTCCACCTGATGCAATCAGGGTTGGAAGGATAGAGTTGATCAGCTCAAGCTCGCCACCGAGAAAGACCTGGCTCAGCAATTCTTCCAGCGACAGATCGGGATCAATCCCATAGTCGGCACGCAGATCAGCGGCACTTTTGGGGGTGGCAAACGCGTCTTTCAGGCCGGCGATGGCATATAGCAGCGCACCCGATGTCGTGTCCGCGATAAAGGGTGCGATGCCCCGGACCAGATGGGCGTGCTCACCGTCCGCCATGCCA
The DNA here is from genome assembly GCA_025210345.1 of Pelagimonas sp. Classification (GTDB taxonomy): domain Bacteria; phylum Pseudomonadota; class Alphaproteobacteria; order Rhodobacterales; family Rhodobacteraceae; genus JAOARQ01. Next base: position 120,122 of record JAOARX010000006.1, read on the forward strand.
TCAAGGATCTCGGCGCGCAACAGTTCGGCGGCGCGGTCTTCCATTTCCTTGAACTGGGGCGAAACCTGTGCCTCAAGCGGGAACCGCCGCAAGAGCGACGCACAAAAAGAGTGGATGGTCTGAATACGCAGCCCACCGGGTGTCTCAATCGCGCGGGCAAAGAGCGTGCGGGCGTCTTGCAGGAACTCTGACGTCAGATCAACATCGACCCCCATGATCTCAAGCTCGCTGCGCAGCTGGGGATCAGAGGACATCGCCCAGCCCCCCAACCGCCTGAACAAACGGTTTTGCATCTCGCTGGCGGCGGCCTTGGTGTAGGTCAGGCACAGGATATGCGAGGGATCGACCCCATCCAGCAGCAGCCGCGCAACCCGGTCGGTCAGCACCCGGGTTTTCCCGGACCCCGCGTTTGCAGCCAGCCAAGTGGACTGGGACGGGCGGGCGGCATCCACCTGCCGTTGGGTGGCATCATCGCGGTTCAGCATCAGACCATCCCCTTTCGCACGGGTATATCCGTCACATCCCATTCGCCGAACCGCGAAAGATGATCATAATCCGCTGCATCCCCGTCTTTCATCAACGCCCGCCGCGCCGTGTACCCCTGTTTCGGATCCGCGTAGCTGGTCATCAGTTTGACGAACTCTTCCCAAACCTGCTCCGGAGAAATCTGATCCAGCGGGGCTGGGACTTCTTTGGGGGTCGCCGGTTGAAGCGAAATATAGCGCGCGCGCTCGACGTGGCGGGGATGCAGGTTTTCAAAGGCGCCAAAATGCACCATCGCCGCCTCTAACAGCAATTGTTTGTCAAAGTGCAGCTGGGCGTTTTCGGTGGGGGCGCTTCCGGTCTTGTAGTCATAGATATGCGCGCCGCCGCGGTCATCTATGTCGATCCGGTCGGCCTTGGCCGTCAGGGTAAAGCCCAGCGCGGGGATGGTCTGCGCGCCCTTGACCTCAAGATTGTCGGGATGCGCCGTGGCAGCGGATTGGCGCTGGGCCTCACCATCGACAAACCACTGGGCCACGCGCTCCATCTTTTCCAGCCAAAGTGCGCGCGCGGTGGGAAAGGGGATGGTTTCCGGATCACCCAGAAAGGCGCGGGCGCGGGTGATCAACTCATCTGTATCCAGTTTCGCTGGGTCATCCAGCGTGGCCTTTACGAACTCTTCCAGCAGGGAATGGATCAGGGTGCCACGCAAGAGCGCGTCGGGCTCTTGCATCAGCGGGTCAAGCGGGCTTAGGCGCAGGATCTTTTGCGCGTAAATCGCATAGGGATCCCGGATCAGTTTCTTGATCGCCGTAACGGAAAGCTTTGTGGGCCGCGCCGCAAGTGGGGGCGCGGGGGACGGGCGTTGCGCGGGGTCAGCGGGGATTGGCGCCTCGATCAGGCGGGCCTGTTCCAGCCATTGATCACCGCGTGCTTTCATCGCGTCCAGGGCCTTTTGCCCGTCGCGTTCAGGCAGGCCGCGCATCAGGTTCATCAGCCGGTTCACCCAGCGCGAGGGCACCGTTTCCGCATCGTCGGATTTCACCGATCGCGTCAGCCAGACCTCGGGTGCACAGGCGGCCTGTTGGAAATCATGCGCAGACAGGCCGATTTTGCGCTCTGGCAGCAGCAGCCCGGCCTTGGCGCGCATCTGGCGGTTCAGCCAGGGATCGGCCGAAGGCATTTCCGGCCACGACCCTTCGTTCAGGCCTGACAGGATCAGCAGGTCGGCCCCCATGACGCGGGCTTCTAGCGTGCCCCAGATCTTGATCAGCGGATGCGGCGCGTCGCGGTCGCGGACTTCTTCGCGCGCGATGATCGCGCCAAAGAGATCGGCGTAATCCGTGGCGTTCATATCCGCGCCAAAGGCGGCTTCGTCTTGCAGGTTGGTGCAGGCTTGACGCAGCTTTCGACCGGCGTTCTTGTCCCAAAGCGGATCGGATCCACCCGTGGGACCCGCGCAGATCGCCTCGGCCAAGGCGATGTGATCCGCGACCCAATCCGCAAGCGGGCGAAGACCGGAAACCGGAAGATCACAAAACGTATCTGCCAGCCAATTGGCCCAATCCTGTTTGTCATGGGAAACGCCCCAGGCGCGGATCTTATCCGCCGAAGGATAGGGCCAACCCGCGCTCCGGATGTGCAGCTCTAGATCGCGGGTGTGCAGCAGATGGGTGTTTCTGTCTGCGCCCGCATGGGTCAGCGGGTGTTTGAGCAGCGTCAGCAGGGCCTCGGCGGTCAACGGGGCCTGATACAGCGCCGCCACATGCCGCAGCAGGCGACCGGGCGGGGTGAGCTGCGCCGGAATCCCGGCGGAATCATCAGGCAAAATACCAAACCGATCAAGCGCGGCCGTGACCTGACGTGTCAGCATCCGATCCGGTGTAATCAGCGCCGCGGTCTGACCGTCCTGAACCGCACGGCGCAGGCGCAATGCAATGGCCAGGGCTTCGTCACGCGGGGTGGGGGCTTCGATCAGCGTCAGCTCTTGTGTCGCTTTGGTCAAAGGGGCCAGGTCCGGCCCCTCGGTCAGCCATTGGTGGGTCACCGGCGCGGGGCGCAGCGCCAGCGAAATCAACCGGTTGCGATCCGGATTGGGGGCTGGGGTCTGATGCCAGGGTGTGACGTCATCCGGCGCGACATCCAGATCCCTCATAAGCTGGGCATAGCGATATTGCGGGTGGTCGGCCCCGGTCAAAGGGGTGTCCAGCCGCGACCAGACATCCGGGGGCATGGCATCATCAAATCCCGGCAGGATCAGGGCCCCCTGCGGCAGATGCGCAACCGCTTTCATAAAATCGGCGGTGGTCCCGCGTGACCCTGTTGATCCGGCAATCAGGATCGGGTGCTGGGGCGGGGTGGCCTGCCACTGTTTCAAACGCGCCTCAAGCGCGAGGCGGGCATAGGCCTGACGATCCGGCGCGCTGTCCTTTTCAAAATAGTGCTGGACGATTTTAAAGAATTCCAACGCGCGTTCCCAATGGCCGGATTGGTCCGAAACATCCAGGTTTGCCACCGCCTCGGGCGAGACCTCTTCGCCCTGCATTTCCTCCATCAGTGTCGCGAGACTGTCGGACAGATCAAACAAAGAGGCGCGCGGAGCCAGACCCGGCTGGGCATCCAACAGCCGCGACACAAGCCCCGTCAGTTCCAGTCTGCGCCGCAGTGCGGGCACAGGATCGGGCAGATCCGGCGCGGTCAGCGGGTCGGTGAGGTCCGTCAAAAGACGCACGCGCGGCAAAAGCGTGGGCGGCCCCTGATCAAAGATCTCGCGCAGGCGGCGGGCCATGCGCGTGGTGTTCACATACAACTCTACCCGCGCCATCGCCTCGGGCGGGCCCTTGTGGCGCGCATGCAGCCCATCGACCAGGGCGCGTGGGAAATCCACACCGGGGGGCAACGAAAACAGGCGGGGGCCAGATGTCTCAAACATTCAATAAATCTTCTGCAAGAACAATACCTTGGGGGTGTCCGACGTCGCACCATTTGCCCGGATAGGGCAGACCGTACAGCCGGTTATTCTCTGCCATCTTGTTCCACAGAAGGTTGAGGGAAAAGACCTTTTCTTGGATGCTATGCAGGCCGTCTGTTTTGATGATCTGCGCGCCGGTATAAACATAGTCGCCCTTGCGGATCAGCTGGCCATCCTCGGCCAGATCAAAGTCGCCGCCGCCTTGTCGGCCAATGGCGTTTTGCAGCGGAACACATAGCAACAGCGCACCCATCTGGTCGGGGTTCCATGCGGCCTGTAGCAGGTCCAAAGGGTTCGGACCCGACCAGACCGCATCGGTGTTCAGAGTAAATGCGGGATCATTTCCCAAAATCGGAAGCGCATTGCGCAGGCCACCCCCAGTGTCGAGGATCTCGGGTGATTCAACGATGACCTCGACCGGCGCATTGGCCAGATGTGTTTGGATTTGGTCGGCCTTATAGTGGGCGTTGACGACACGGGTTGCGATCCCTTGGGTCAGGTCCAGGGCGTGATCAATCAAGGGTTTGCCAGCAACCGGCAACAGGGGCTTGGGGCGGTCCTGTGTCAGGTGCTTCATCCGTGTGCCGAACCCGGCGGCAAATAGCATTACGGCGTTGGGCATGTGGATTTCAACCTGTTCAAGTGGGTGCTGTCGGGGTGGGGAAGTGCCCCCTCCAAAACCGCCCTAAGCGGGGCCAGTTCAGGATGGCGCAGATTGTCCTGCAGATGGGCCCAGACACGCGGGATCAGATCAATGTAACCGGGTTTGCCGCGCAGTTTCGCCAAACGGGCAAAGATTCCAAGAATGCGCAGATTTCGCTGGGCCCCCAGGACCGCCAATGAGGCACGGAACGGGGCTTCGGGCGTTTGGGTTTGCTGGATGAAATGCGCGATACAGGCTTGGGCCACCTCTGGGCTGACATCGCGGCGCGCATCCTGAAGAAGAGAGGCCAGATCATAGGCGCGATGGCCGCGCAGCGCGTCCTGAAAATCCAAAAGACCCAAGCGCGCCGGGCCTTGCCGATCCGGCAACAACAAGGCGTTTTCAGCATGATAGTCCCGCAAGATCATCACATCATTGGGGGTCGCAAAGGCCCTAAGCGCGGGCAACAGGGCCTGAGACGCGGATGCAATCGCATCGGGGGCGTCCGTGTAATGAAGAAATGCGAGATCAATGGCGCCCGCCAGATAGTCGGGCGTCGCAATGGGCAGATCAGCGGGCGGGGCGTGGCGATGCAGCGCGATCAGAGCCTCGGTTGCCAGAATATAGAGCGCGCGTTCCTGCGCGGGGTCCTTTGCAAGATCCGCCAACAGGCCCGTGCCGAAATCTTCGATCAACAAAAGGCCGGGGGCTTCGGCGTAGATCTGCGGTGCGCTGAGACCGATCTGGTTCAAATGTCGCGCCAAACGCGCAAAGAGGGTCACGTCACCTTCGGGATCCTGCATCAAGATGGCGGTTTTTCCACCCTTGTTCAGGCGCGTATAGCGGCGCGCCGAAGCGTCGCCCGGCAGGGGGTGCGCATCGGCGTCCCCCCAGCCCTGTTCGTCAAGCAACCTCACGATTGCAGGCCTTTCACGATGGTGGACCAGCGGTCGTGCGTCCAGCTAAGCGACATGAGGCGTGCATCTGGCTGTTCGGCATTTTCAAGCGTGATGGACAGCGCGGTATCCGGGGTCAAATCCTCTAATCGGTCGGGCCATTCAACCAGGCAAATGGCGGTTTCAAACGCGTCTGACAGGCCAAGTTCGACACATTCATCCGGCGATCCCAGCCGATACAGATCCGCATGCCAAAGTTCACCCGCGCGCGTGTCATAAACCTGGACAAGCGTAAACGTGGGCGAGGGAACGTCTTCTGGTGTGTCTTGCAAGGATTGGATCAGGCTGCGCGCAAAATGGGTTTTCCCGACGCCAATGCTGCCCGTCAGCAAAATCACGTCACCCGGGCGCAATTCCTGCCCGATCCGTTGCGCCAGCGCCTGGGTGGCCTGTGGTGACGTGAGCGGAATTTCATGTGTGGAACGGGTCATGTTTCCTACATGCCCGAGCAACGCCCCGGTCGCAACCTTACGCCAGTTCGGTCGAGGCCATTTCGTTGGCTATCGCCGGGGTTGCTGTGCTTAGCACGTCAAACCGGACCAGGGTGGCGCCAGACGACACCGGTTCAATCCGACACATCAGGCGCACGCCTTCTTTGGTCTCAATCTCGACATTCCAGGCTTTGCGGTTCTGCAGGGTCAGCACATAGTCGCGCAATTCCGACCACGCGGCGTTGGGTTTGCACGCCCCTTGCCAGACAAGGCTGGTGTCGATGATCGTGATCTCACCGGTGCCTGTGTTCGCCGGGACGCCCCACAGCTTGTGGTAGGCCGCGTTGCAATAGGTTTTGACCCCCAGCCGAGAGAACACCACCACTGCGGTATCGAAACACTCGATCACCGATTGCGTAAGATCCAGCTCAGAACGGAACCGACGCGTCAGCGAAATCTCGGCGCTGATGTCTTCGATCAGGAACGCCACCGCCCCGTCCGGATGGGGGCGCCCGGTGATCTTATAGGTCAGACCCGAAGGCAGGTTCCAGGTTTCGCAATACCGGTCTTCGCGCGCGGCAGAGACCACTTCGTACAGTTTGTCGCGCCAGGACGAATAGCTTTTGGGCTCCGGCATCATCCGGTTTTCGCGCATGTGATCAAAAAAGCTGAGCAGATTGGGTTTGGCAGAGAGAAAATCGATGGGAAGGTGGGTCAGGTCAACCAGCGCGGGGTTGAACAGCACCAAACGCCGATCACGATCAAAAACCGCAAGGCCGATGGGCAGATGCGCGAATGTCTTTGTCAGGGTCTGGACAAAGTTCCGCTGCGCCATTTCCGCATTGATCAAGACATTGATCGACGTGGCAAAATGGGTGGTGATGTCCCCATCTTCGATGGAGGTGATTTCGTACCAGTGTTTGTCCCCGTCCTGATTTTCAACGCAGGCGCGCAGCGTCTCTCCGTCGGATCTGCGACTGATGGCTTCGGCAAAAAGGCAACCGGTGGGATTTTGCACCAAAGCCTGTTCGAGCAGGGCGTCATAGGCCGGGTTGGTCCAGATCACACGTCCATCCAGATCCTTTTGCCAGACCGGATGAGGATTGGCCTCCATCAGCGCTGCGACACGTTTGCTTTCGGCTTCGGTGGTGATCAACTGGTGAATGCGACCCGTGGTCTGTGGCGGCGTGGTGATCGTGATCCGGGTCAAATTGCCCGTGCGCTGCAAATTCAAAGTGATGTCCGCATCATTGGCTGAGGCCAAGCTGAGCGGATGATCGGGCAGATCCTCTGGAAGATCGGGAAACCGTTGCTTAAGCTGACCGTGCAAGTCGCTCCAATCGGTGTTTGGCGGCAACGCCTGCCCCAAAAGCTGTTCGACATCCGGCGTGGAATCCGTCACCCGATTGTTCTGCAATAAAATGACCAGTGTTTGCCCGGCGCGACCGGCATCCTTTCGGGCATGTGGCGCGCGGTTAAGCAGCAATATCACGATGATCGAGACCATCGCCGCCGCGAAAAGTCCCATTCCTGCCGCCAAAATCCATCCGTGTATCAACATGTTGTCCTCGCGCAGTGCCCTGTAAGTATATCTTCACTTTGGTTAAGATCACGTTAAGGCAACTTGATGTAATCATACTTCGATTGGGACATTGTCACCAAGCACAGAAGATGAAATTTGCGAAGAGGCATCTATGCGTGATCGCGGCCAGACCACTTCTACGATCGCGCCGCGGCGTTCGGATTTGGATGGGCCGCTGGCATAGGGGTCAGCACCATTCGCAAAGCTCAGCTCCGCCCCGGATCTTTCAAGCAGGGTCTTGGCGATGAACAGCCCAAGACCCATGCCTTCGTATTCCGGGCGCGCCTTGCGTTCAGCTTCGGTGCGTCGGCGCTTCATGAAGGGATCACCGATCCGGCCCAAAAGCTGTTGCGGAAACCCCTGGCCATCGTCCAGAATCCGGATCGAGATGACATCCTCGGTCCACAGGGCTTCGATCCAGACACGAGACGCAGCAAAGTCGACGGCGTTCTGCACCAGGTTGCGCAGGCCGTGGATAATTTCGGGGCGGCGCAGGATCTGGGGGGGATTGTATTCACCTCCGGGGCCGGGCCCATCTTCGATAATGATGTCTTTGCCCCGGTTTTCATGCGGTTCTGCCGCCTCGCGGATCACCGCGATCAGGGGGGCCTTGCGCATGTGCAGATCATCTTTCCCAGCCCGCCCCATGGAGCGCAAAATATCCCGGCAGCGATCCGCCTGTTGTCGGATCAACAGGGCGTCTTCGCGCAGTTCAGGTTGCTCTGACAGGTCTTCGGCCAATTCCGCCGAGGTCAGTTTGATCGTCGCCAGCGGGGTGCCCAGTTCGTGCGCCGCCGCCGCGACAACCCCCCCAAGATCATTCAGTTTTTGCGCGCGGGCCAATGCCATATGCGTGGCCGACAAAGCATCTGACATCGAGTTCATTTCGCGCGTGACCCGCCGTGAGTAGATCGAGATAAAGATCAGGGCAATGTTGATCGCAACCCATTGGCCAAAAATGAAAATATCTGGGATCCGCAGGATGAACCCCTCTTGGGTGCGCAGGGGCAGATGGAAAAAGACCATCCCCGAGACCATGATGGATGCCGTGAGAACCAGCAAGACGGTCGACCGCAGGCTAAGCACCACCGCAGAGACCGTGACCGGCCCCAGAACCAACAGCGAAAAGGGATTGTTCAACCCACCGGTCAGGAACAGCAACACGCACAGTTGCAGCAGGTCAAACAACACCATGAGAAAATTCTCAGCCTCAGAGAGACGCTTGTTTTCGGGGAAAAGGAAGATTGCGAAAAGGTTGCCAACAACCGAAATCCCCACCGTCAGATAGCACAGCCCCAGTTCAAGCTGCAGATTGTACATCCGCTGCGCAACGGTGATGCCGATCAGCTGCCCAATCACGGCAACCCATCGCAGCAAGATCATCGTGCGCAACCTGATCCAGTTGCTGCGGTCTTCCTGGTCGAACAGTCGAATATCGGTCATTCTTGTCGCATGCTTTTGATCTTGAAGAGGGTGATGCAAGTGTTACCTCTCTGGGAAACAATGAAAAGAGTGAGTCTCATGTCACGCGGAATTGCGATCCTTGCTTCGGTTCTTTTGCTTGCCCTGATGGGGGGGATATTCTGGGTGACGCGCGGGGGGGACGCGGACGATCAGTTTGCGCAATGCCGTCAGGGTGCCGTCGCTGGCGGGGCGGGTCAGATCGGCGGGCCTTTCACGCTGGTCAACAAGAACGGAGAGACCGTCACCGATCAAGATGTGATCACAGAGCCCAGTCTGTTGTACTTTGGCTACACATTCTGCCCCGATGTTTGCCCCTTTGACACGGTTCGCAATGCCGAAGCCGTTGATATTCTTGAGGCCCAGGGGCAAAGCGTGACGCCGGTGTTTGTTTCGATCGATCCGGACCGTGACACGCCCGAAGCCGTCGGGGACTTCGCCCATAACATCCATGACAAGATGGTTGGGCTGACCGGGTCGCATGAACAGGTTAGCGCAGCCAGCAAGGCTTATCGTACCTATTACAAGAAACAAGATGGGGATCCCGATTATTATCTCGTGGACCATTCCACCTTTACTTATCTTGTCCTGCCAGAGCATGGATTTGTTGATTACTTTCGCCGCGAGGTCACTCCGAAAGACATGGCAAAACGGGTCTCGTGCTTTATTGATGCGATGTAATAGGGGCTTAAGGGGGTTTGACCCCAAGTTGTCGCAGCGCTAGAACACCATTGACAGATGCGACTTTGGGGGGCGGGGCTTTGGCTGAACGGACGATCGAGGAATTGGGCGAAGACAAATCGCTCTTGTTGGTCGACGATGATGAGCCCTTTCTCAGGCGACTGGCCAAAGCCATGGAAAAGCGGGGCTTTGACGTTGAGATGGCTGGCTCTGTTGCAGCGGGATCCGCTGTGGCTACGGCGCGTCCACCGGCCTATGCGGTTGTCGATCTGCGGCTTGAGGATGGGAATGGCCTGGACGTGGTTGAAGTGCTGCGTGAGAAACGTCCCGATTGCCGCGTGGTTGTGTTGACCGGATACGGCGCGATCGCCACTGCGGTCGCTGCGGTCAAAATCGGTGCGACCGATTATCTTTCGAAACCCGCCGATGCGACGGACATCACCAATGCGCTTTTGGCCAAGGGGGATGATCTGCCGCCGCCGCCTGAAAACCCCATGAGCGCGGATCGCGTGCGCTGGGAGCATATTCAGCGGGTCTACGAACTGTGTGATCGCAATGTGTCGGAAACGGCGCGGCGCCTGAACATGCACCGCCGAACCTTGCAACGCATCTTGGCGAAGCGGTCGCCGCGCTAGGTCTGGTCCAAGGACCAAAAAGATAAGCCCCGGAAAACCGGGGCTTTTTTGTTACAACAGGCTGATGCTGGACCGCGCGGAGACCGCATCCTTTTCCACATTGCTGACCGTGTGGATGTACCAATCAAGGCCCTCTTGCCCCTGGGCCTTGGCATCTTTCAAGGCGTCCAAAGCCGCCTGGGCCTGGGCGGCGCTCAGGCTAAGCGTTTCCGCAAGCGCGCGGCGGCTTTCGCGGATTTGATCCAGCCGGGCGGCGTGGGTTTCCTGGGTGATGGTCCCGGCGGCAAGCTGTGAATTCAGCGCGTCAACTTCCGAGTTCTGGGTCGACAGGAACGCGGGAACCCCCTGTTTCACCAGGGCCATCTGATCGCGCGTTTCACGTACCGACGGCATCACCCGAGACAGGGAAACGATCTCGATCCGCTTTTTGACCTGCTGTTTGCCCGCAGAATGTCCAATGACCCCGCCAATTGCCCCCCCGGCAAGGGCGCCGGTCAGGCATTTGTCGCCACCGGCACCGGTCGCTGCCGCCAAACCGCATCCCGCGGCGGCGCCAATCATAATGCCTTTGGTGGTTGATTTCCGCACTAGATCCCGTGTCATGCGATCCAGGGCGACGGCCTGATCATGGAGCTGCGCCTGCTGCGTGCTGATCACTGGGGTTGTGGTGAATTCCTGAGTGCTCTGGCGCGTCACGCCAGAGAGGTTCGTGCTGCAACCTGCGGTCGCCAAAACAGCCAGGATTGCGATACCGATTCTTGCGCGTTTCACGTGCTTCTCCCACCTACGCCTGATTTCTGAAAATGGTTAACGCGAGATTCGGGCATATTTCTGGCGAGATGGGGGTAAATTGAGATGCGTGGTGGAATTGTTCTGGATTTGGCGACATTTTCCCGCGTATGTGTGCCTAGATCCGGTCAAGCAGCGCATTATGACGGTCGGTGAAATCCCGACGCACCTGGACGGGGGGCCGCAGGTGGATCTCTAGTCCCTTGATCAGTTCCGGGTCGGGGGCGCCAAAAAACCTGTCGGCCTCGTCCCTGGAAAATCCGGCGATCTGCACCGCCTCCATCCAGGCACTGATGCGATCCGCGCGTTTGATTTGCTTTTTCAGCCTGTCAGGTGTCACACCGGGCAGCCCAAAGCGCATGTGAATCGCCGCGGTCAACCGCTTGTCCAGCTCTTCATAGCCCGGACCAACGGCGGCCTTAACCGGTGAAATCATGTCACCGATCACATATTCGGGCGCATCATGCAGCAAGGCGGTCAGTTGGGCTGCGGGTTTCGCGTTGGGGTGCATTCTGGTGAACAGGGTTTCAACCAAAAGCGAATGCTCGGCCACGGAATAGGCGAAATCGCCTTGCGTTTGCCCGTTCCAACGCGCGACAAACGCCAACCCATGCGCGATATCTTCGATTTCGATGTCCATCGGCGTCGGATCCAGCAGATCCAAACGGCGACCTGATAACATGCGCTGCCAGGCGCGGGGTTGTTTCGCCATTGCTATGCCCTTTCCTTGGGGATGTTGACTAGGCTGAACGGCAGAACGAGTAAACAGCGAAGAGTTATCCGCATTGCGAGATTGGTGCAGGAATGTTAGGGCCTCGGCAACTTTGGATGGATTGGAGACAGCCATGTCGGGCGATTACGTCGTTAAGGATATTGCTCTGGCCGAGTTCGGCCGCAAAGAGCTGAACATTGCCGAAACCGAAATGCCGGGCCTGATGTCCCTGCGCGAAGAATATGGTGAGGAAAAGCCGCTGAAAGGCGCGCGGATTGTCGGGTCGCTGCATATGACCATTCAGACCGCTGTCCTGATTGAAACCCTGGTGGAGCTGGGCGCCGATGTCCGGTGGGCGTCGTGCAATATCTTTTCGACCCAAGATCATGCGGCGGCGGCGATTGCAGCTGCGGATATTCCTGTTTTCGCGGTCAAGGGCCAATCGCTGGAAGAGCATTGGGACTATCTGGACAAGTCCTTTATGTTCGCGGATGGCCCCAACATGATCCTGGACGACGGGGGCGATGCAACGCTTTACGTGTTGCTGGGTGCGCGCGCCGAAGCAGGCGAAGACATCATTTCCGTGCCGCAATCCGAAGAGGAAGCGGTCATCAAGGAACAGATCAAAAAGCGCATGGCGGCCAGCCCTGGTTGGTTCACCAAAACCCGCGATGCGATCATGGGCGTCTCAGAAGAGACCACAACCGGCGTGCACCGCCTGTACGAACTGCAGAAATCCGGCCAGCTGCCGTTCCCGGCGATCAACGTCAACGACTCGGTCACCAAGTCGAAGTTCGACAACAAATACGGCTGCAAGGAATCGCTGGTCGATGGCATCCGCCGCGCGACGGACACCATGATGGCAGGCAAAGTGGCGGTTGTTTGCGGTTATGGCGATGTGGGTAAAGGATCGGCGGCGTCTTTGGCGGGCGCGGGCGCCCGCGTGAAAGTCACCGAGGCCGACCCGATCTGCGCGCTTCAGGCGGCCATGGACGGGTTCGAGGTTGTGCTTCTGGAAGAAACGCTGGACGCCGATATCTTTATCACCACCACCGGCAACAAAGACATCATCCGCATCGAGCATATGCGCGAGATGAAGGATATGGCCATCGTCGGGAACATTGGTCACTTTGACAATGAAATTCAGGTGGCCAGCCTGAAGAACCACAAGTGGACCAATATCAAAGAGCAGGTCGACATGATCGAGATGCCGAGCGGCAACCGGATCATTCTGTTGTCCGAGGGGCGCTTGCTCAACCTTGGCAATGCCACCGGCCACCCGTCGTTCGTGATGTCGGCGTCCTTTACCAACCAGGTGCTGGCGCAGATCGAACTGTACCAGCGCGGTGCGCAGTACAAGAACGAAGTCTACATCCTGCCCAAACATCTGGATGAGAAAGTCGCAGCGCTGCATCTGGCCAAGGTTGGCGCCAAGCTGACCAAGCTGACGGAAGAGCAGGCCTCGTATATCGGCGTCAAGCCCGAGGGCCCGTTCAAGCCCGAACATTACCGCTATTGATCTGGTGAAACGCGAAAACGACGCCGCCCCAAAGAAGGGGCGGCGTTTTGATTTCTAGGGAAACCGCAGGCTTATCCCTTGATTTGATGCGAGAATGATAAGGCTCGTCAACGCGATGGTTGCAACAAGCACACGCAATCGCGATGAGCGTTTCTTGTCACCCAATTCATAGATAAGCAGCAAAACCATGGCGGTCAGTGAAATAGTTAAGAGTGAAGTTGCAAGCATGTTGGCCTCCTTTTACACCCTTAGATTTTTGAGATAATTGTTTTAATTCAATAACTTAGTGTAATTTTGCGTGCGTCAGTTGTGAACGATGGGCAGAGAACCGCAAAATCGAGGGTGAATTCGCTATATATAGACCATAAGAAAATTAGTTATGGTATATATTGATATGTCGCCCCGATAAGTTGTTGTTTTTGTGTGGATTTTCGCCCGTATATAGGATAAGTAGGATATATAGTGGTAAGGTGAACTTACCCAATGATTCTGAGGCTGCGATTGAGTGAGTAACGCTGGATTTCCGTGAAATCCGGTCATTTGGGGTTTTTGGCGATCTGGGAAAATCGCATGTCACATCGCAATGGTTCAGAAGACGCTCTTCGCGGATTGACGGCATCAATTGATGCCCTGAAAGTCATGCTATGTGACTATTTCGATGATGGGGCCACGCCATCACACGAAGAGATCATGGAAATTACGTCCCGGATTGAGCAGCTTCAACGCCTTTCCGTATCTCTGAGAGGGATCGCGCATGATAAGGGTGAAGTGACGCAAGAAAAAACGCCGTCAGAGACCCAAACGACGACCCGCGGTGGTGGCGATTTCAGAAAGCCTCCGCGCCCAAGCGATGGCGCATTTGACTTTTTGGCGCTTGAGGCGGTTAGGGTTGCCAACGCTCAAAAGCTCCCCCTTCGGAGGGAGCATCACATCCGTGTGCTCAAGCATTACCTGCCTGACCTGAATGAAAGCTCGATTCCACCCAAGCTGGGAGGCTGGAAGAAAGACGCGATCCTCACGTGGATTGATCGCAAGCCCCATACGGTAGACCTTACACCTGGGGGGCGTGGTAAAATGCGTGAACTCTACGGAGAGGCGGTCGACAGAAAGCAGCAGATCGAAGCCGCGATGAGCACTCATTTTACCCACGGGTATTCCTTTCCAACGCGTGATGAGTTGAATTGACTTATCAACTGACAGGTTTTGTCAGTTGTGCCAGTCTAGACAGGCTCCAGGCAACCAAAGGAGCTAACCAATGTCTAAACACGCCATGGATTTCGTGACCTACAAGCTGAACGACGGTGTATCTGTTGAGGATTTCATGACGGCCAGCCAGAGTCTGACCGATTGGCTCAAGACGCGCGAGGGGTTTGTGGCCCGTCGGTGCGGTGTGGATGAAAACGGCGTTTGGGCGGATACGTCTGAATGGACAAGTCTTGCCGCGCTGCAAGCGACCTCAGCCGCCTTTATGCAGGCCGCTGAAATTGCTGATTTCATCTCCATGTTTGACCCCACCACGCTCCAGATGCACCAGGTGGAGCTTGAGGTTTCCGAGGGATAAATGCGCCGCAGCGACCGTCTTTCAGCGATTGTTGAGATCTTACAGGACGGTCGCCTGCACCTGGCGCGTGATCTGGCCGGGCAGCTGGGGGTGTCTTTGCGCACCATCTATCGCGACATGGAGACGCTTGCAGCCTCGGGCGTGCCGATTGAGGGGGAGCGCGGGGTAGGCTATCTTTTGCGCGAGCCCGTGTTCCTGCCACCGGTTGCCCTGTCCCTGACCGAACTCGAAGCGCTGCACCTGGGCGTGGCCATGGTGCAGACCCTGGCGGATCCGGAATTGCGTAAGGCGGCCAAGCTGCTTGCCAGCAAGATCGACAAGGTCTCACGTGCTGAAAATCGCATTCCAAAGGATTGGGGTTTTGGGGTCTATAACTTTTCGCAGGAAAAACTGGGGCTGCGCCATATGCCCTTGGTGCGCCACGCGATCCGCAGCGGGCTAAAGCTTGAGATGCAATACACGACGCTAGAGGGCGTGGCGTCGGTGCGGGTTGTGCGCCCTTTGAACATCAATTTTTGGGGTCAGGTCTGGACGCTGACTGCGTGGTGCGAAAAACGGGGCGATTTTCGGTCCTTTCGGATGGATCATATTCAAACCTGTGTCACCGGCGCGTCCTTTCAGCCGGAACCGGGCAAGACCTTTGCGGATTTTCTAAAAACGGCCAAGCACTTGCAATGATACCAGACCGTGAAACGGGGGGGATGGCGCGCGATTTTTCCCCTCATGAAGGGCCACCCGCTGGTCTATGTTGGCCTCGGGCGTCTTGTGTGACCAATGCGCGGGACGCAACATTCATGGGAGAATACAATGGGTCTTTTTAATTTCTGGCGTGGTGGCAAGAAAGTTGCCGAAGAAACCGCAGCCCCCACCGCAGAAGATCTGCAAAAAGAAGTCGCTGATCTGGGCCTGAACGCCGACGGCGTTGACATCAAGGTCGAAGGCGAAAAGGTCATCGTATCCGGTGACGTTGATCAAGAGACCAAGGAAAAGGTCATTCTGGCGGTCGGCAATGTTGATGGTGTTTCCGAGGTTGAGGACAATCTGGGCGGTGATGAGCCCAAGTTCCACACCGTCGAAAAGGGCGATACCCTGTGGGCGATTTCGGAAAAGGCGCTGGGCAACGGCGCGCGCTATGAAGAGATCTTTGAGGCCAACAAACCGATGCTGAGCCACCCCGACAAAATCTATCCCGGTCAGGTTCTGCGCATTCCAGCGTAAACCAACCCTAGACCAAATCGAAAGGGGCGCCGATCAGCGCCCCTTTTTGTTCGTGTGACAACAGGTTTACAGATCTTCGCCAAACCCAAAGGTTTCGGTGACATAATCAATGTCCTTGTCGCCCCGGCCTGACAGGTTGATCAGGATCGACTTGCCCGGGTTCTTGGGGGCTTCGCGCATGGCAAAGGCCACCGCGTGGGCGCTTTCGAGGGCGGGGATGATGCCTTCGTGGCGGCTTAGGTCATAGAAGGCTTTCAACGCTTCTTTGTCGTCGCAGGCGGTATAGTTGGCTTTGCCCGTGCGATAAAGATGCGCGTGCTCTGGCCCGACACCCGGGTAATCCAGACCCGATGCAACGGTGTGCACCGGCGCGGGTTCCCCGTTTTCGTCAGTAAGAACCATGGTGCGGAACCCGTGGATGTCACCATCTTCGCCAAAGGTGATGGTCGCCGCGTGTTCCCCCAGTTTCGACGAGGTGCCCATGGGTTCAACGCCCCACAGATCCACATCATCGTCGATAAAGCCTGCGAACAGACCCATCGCATTCGACCCACCGCCGACGCAGGCCGCGACCATATCCGGCAGCTGGCCGGTCATGTCCATGAACTGCTCGCGTGCTTCGATGCCAACAATGTGCTGGAAGTCGCGAACCATCATCGGAAACGGGTGCGGACCCACCACCGAGCCGATCGCAAACAGCGCGGTGTCGGCCTGCGGAACATAGCTTTGGAAGGCGCTGTCCACCGCTTCCTTGAGCGAGCGACCGCCAAACCCGACGGGAACCACATCGGCCCCCAACAGCTTCATCCGGGTCACGTTGGGCGCTTCTTTTTCGATGTCGATTTCGCCCATGTGGATTTCACAATCCATGCCGAAATAGGCGGCGGCTGTCGCCAGGGCCACGCCGTGCTGACCCGCGCCGGTTTCGGCCATCAGCTTGGTTTTGCCCATGTGTTTGGCCAAAAGCGCTTCGGCCATGCAGTGGTTCAGCTTGTGCGCACCGGTGTGGTTCAGGTCTTCGCGCTTGGCATAGATCTGCGCCCCCCCGGCCTGTGCAGACAGGTTTTTCAGGTGCGAGACCGGGGTCGGGCGGCCCTGAAAATGCTTGCGGATATAGCGCAGATCCCGAATGAACTCGGCCGATTTCGAAATGGTCTCATAGGCTTCGCGGATTTCCTTGAAATGCGGTTCAAGCGGCGGCGGAAGCTGCGCGCCGCCATACTCTCCGAAAAAACCCTCTGCATTCGGCGTCTGTTTCAAATACGATGCCATCTACACCTCCCTTGTAACGTTTCAGACAGTTGTGCGCAGTGGGGAGGTGCAGGCAAGTTCCTAATTGTCGCGTTTCAGGCTGTTAGCGGTGAAACATAGCCTTCGCGGATCACATCGGGATCATAGGCTTTGCGGCCAAAGACTTCGCGCACCATGGGTTCAAAGTGCTCAAGCGGCAGCATGTCATAATCCGGGTCAAAGGCGGATTGATCCCAACGTTCACAGAATTCGGCGCAGCTGTTGTAGCAGGGATGATCCTTGAACTGATCACGCGCGTTGCGATCCCAGCCATAGTGATGCGCGTAATAGAGCATCTGGAAAATCCCGTGATGTTCAATCACCCAGGACACATCCCAGCGTACAAAGGGGCGAATGACCTCGGCGGACATGCGATCGTGGTTTTGCGGCGCAAGCCCATCGCCGATGTCATGCAACAGGGCGGCAACAACCCAATCCACATCCGCCCCATCCCGCAGCGCCCGTGTGGCCGATTGCAAACCATGTTGCAGGCGTGTGATCTGATAGCCCTCAAGCGTGGCTTCGCCCGCGCGGCGCATTTCACCCATCACACGATCAGCGGTCATGGCATGAAAGGGTTTTTCCAGCTCATGCAGCATCAAGTACTCTTCCTTGGTGCCGTCTTTCATCTGGGTAAAGCTGACGGTTTTGGTGCTCATGCCTATGCTTCCTTTTGATACATGCCGACGTTCTTGGTGGCCCCGGCAGCCAGCGTGGTGGATTGATGCGCGCGGACCTCTTCGTAAAGCGCCAGATCCTGGGGTGTAAACAACCCCGACGGCCCCGCGACATTGATCCAACCCTGCTGGTCGTCCTTGCCACGCACCAGCATGGCATAATCGCGGCCCATCTCGGCCTGCCGCACCTCGGGGGTGACGTATCGGATGGCAAGACCGATCCGGCGATCATCCGACATATTCGGCCCCGAGGCATGGAAACACCGTCCATGATGAAATGACATCTGACCGGGCCGGAGCGCCCCATGGACCGCTTTGCTTTCGTCTACATCCGCGATCTGCTGACCGCGCGACAACAGGTTGTCGGCATCAAAGGTGTCGGCGTGATCGACGATATGCCCTTTGTGGCTGCCGGGGATGAACCGCATACAGCCCGCGTCGACGGAAACATCCGAGAGGGCGACCCATGCGGTCAGCTCTTCATCGGTTTCCCCCATCCCCCAATAGGTGATGTCCTGATGCCACGAGACCACGGATTGTGTACCCGGTTCCTTGATGAACAATTCGACTGACCAGACCAGCAGGTTGTGACCTAGAATGCTTTCGACCGCGTCCAGAATGGCCGGTGTGCGGGCCAGATCCGCCAAGAGCGGGATGACCAACTGGCCGTTTACCCGGAAATACTGGTGCAGGTCGTGGGTGTTTTCGTGCGTGTGGGCCTTTTCCAGCGCTTCGATGGCCTGCCTGATCTGGCCGACGTGGTCGGGTTCAAAGACCGGAATCCCGGCCACGAACCCATCGCGCGCATAGGCGGCCCGTTGATCTTGTGTCAGCATGATTTGATCCTCCCTGACATCAGATCGTGCCGATGCGACGCAACGTCATCTTCTCTGTTCACGACAAAATACCTGTCGCGTCCATTGTACGGGGAAAAGCGCGGGGGCATTTTCCTTGCCTGAGCGGGAAGAACGGCTAACCTGCGCGTGCGGTCTGAAGGGGCTGCGATGATGATATTCAGCCCAAAGCGGCGACAAGGGGACCAACAATGGGAAAACGTGACGACCTGATTGCGATGTATGCGGATGACCTGCGCAACAAATGCGGGATCGAGCCGGATATGGAACTTTTGACAAAGGTGACCATTGGCTGTGGCCCCGCGATCTATAACGCCGATGCAAGCACCGTTGCCGCAAGTCAGGACAGCGAATTGGAAACCGTAAAGGCGAACTTTCTGATCAAAAAGCTGGGTCTGGCCGATGGGCCGGAACTGATGGATGGCATCCAGAAAGCGATTGAGATCTATGGCAAGTCCGAGCGCAACAAATACCGCGCGGTCATGTATTACATGCTGACCAAGCACTTTGGCAAAGAAGCGATCTACGGCTAAGGCCGCGCCTCAGTTTCGCAAAAGGGCCTTCGCAGATTGCGGAGGCCTTTTCATTTGAACGAGATTCTAATCATTCCGCATTTGCCCGCCTGTGGATAAACCTCTAGGGTGATCAAATGCGAAGTGCCATGCATTCAGCACGACAGGCCCTTCGCAACGGAATTGTTCATGTGTGCGGTGGGAGTGCGCGGGGACACCGGGGGGCATCGCGCCCCCCTATTTTTTTGACCCAAGCACCAAAAACCGCCCGACAGACGGATCTGCGGGCGGTTTTCAATGCCAGGAAGGCCACGTTTCCGCGGCCAGTATTCTTTAGCCGATGATGGCGTTCAGCGTGGCCGAGGGGCGCATCACTTTGGCTTTCAGCTCAACAGAGGGGCGGAAATAGCCACCGATGTCTGCCGCCGGGCCCTGGGCTGCGGCCAGTTCGGCCAGGATGGCCTCTTCGCCCTCTGCCAGTGCCTTGGCGAGACTGGCGAATTCTGCCGCCAGATCCGCGTCATCCGACTGCGCCGCCAATGCGTCGGCCCAGTAGCGGGCAAACCAGTAGTGGCTGTCACGGTTGTCCGGCTGACCCACTTTGCGCGAAGGCGAGCGGTTGTCATCCAGAATACCCTGTGTCGCGGCCTCTGCGGCACGACCCAGAACACCCGCCTTGGCATTGCCCTTGACGTCCGCGAGGAAGTTCAGGCTTTCACCCAGGGCACAGAACTCGCCCATGCTGTCCCAACGCAGGTGGTTTTCTTCGACCAGCTGCTGAACGTGCTTGGGGGCAGAACCACCCGCGCCGGTTTCAAACAGACCGCCGCCATTCATCAGTTTAACAATCGACAGCATCTTGGCCGATGTGCCCAGCTCGAGGATGGGGAACAGGTCGGTCAGGTAGTCACGCAGCACGTTGCCGGTGATGGCGATGCTGTCGTTGCCTGCGGTGATGGTTTCCAGCGACTGGCGGGTCGCTTCGCGCGGGGCCATGATCTGGAACTTGTCCGCAACACCGGCGGCCTCAAGCGCGGGCTTGACGTATTCGATCAGCTGCGCGTCATGGGCGCGGTTTGCGTCCAGCCAGAAGATCGCCTCAGAGCCGGTCAGGCGCTGGCGATCCATGGCCAGACCAATCCAGTTTTCGATCGGTGCCTTTTTCACGGTGCACGAACGCCAGATGTCACCGCCTTCGACCTCATGCGCATGCAGGGTCTCACCGTTGGCCAGAACCACGCGGATGGTGCCATCTGCCGGGGCCTCAAAGGTGGTCGGGTGCGACCCGTACTCTTCGGCTTTCTGCGCCATCAGACCGACGTTTGCCACCGAACCTGCCTTGGTCACGTCCAGCGCGCCATTGGCTTTGAAAAAGTTGATGGTTTCGTCATAGACGGTGGCATAGCAGCGATCGGGGATCACACAGTTGGTGTCACCCTTATTGCCGGCTTCGTCCCAACCTTTGCCGCCTGCGCGGATCACGGCAGGCATCGAGGCGTCGATGATCACGTCAGAGGGGACATGCAGGTTGGTGATGCCCTTGTCGCTGTCGACCATATACATGGACGGACGATCCAGCGCGTCGATCTCGGCTTTGATTTCGGCGGCATTGGCCAGGCCCTCAATCGCCGACAGAACGGCACCCAGACCGGAGTTCGGCGAACCGCCTGCCGCGGCGATGGCGTCGCCGTGCGTGTCCCAGACCGGGCCAAGCCATGCTTTGACCGCGTGGCCAAAGATGATCGGGTCCGAGACCTTCATCATGGTGGCTTTCATGTGCAACGAGAACATGGTGCCGTCGGCCTTGGTGTCTTCGATGGCGTCGCTCAGGAAGGCGCCCAGCGCTTTGGCGGACATGAAGGTCGCGTCTGCCACGGTGCCTTCTTCCAGCGGCCATGCGTCTTTCAGCACGGTCACAGCGCCGTCTTTGCCCACAAATTCGATTTTCGCGTCACCGGCCTGCGCCGCCGAGATGGTCGCAGACACTTCGTTGGCGAAAAAGTCATTGCCCGGCATGGACGATACTTTGGTTTTGCTGTCCGACACCCAGGCGCCCATCGAGTGGGGGTTGTTCTGGGCAAAGTTCTTGACCGCGCGGGCCGAGCGACGGTCCGAGTTGCCTTCGCGCAGCACTGGGTTCACGGCCGAGCCCTTGATCCCGTCGTATTTCGCGCGCACGGCTTTTTCTGCGTCGGTTGCGGGGGCTTCGGGATAATCGGGCAGGGCGTAACCCTGTGCCTGAAGTTCCTCGATGGCGGCGACCAGCTGGGGCACCGAAGCCGAGATGTTCGGCAGTTTGATGACATTGGCGTCCGCGGTTTTCACCAGACGGCCCAGTTCGGCTAGATCGTCATTTTGACGCTGGTCTTCGGTCAGGCTTTCGGGGAAGGTCGCGATGATGCGGCCCGCCAGCGAAATGTCCTTGGTGCCGACAGAAACGCCAGCGGCAGCCGCGAATTTCTGGATGATCGGCAGGAACGACGCGCTGGCCAGTTCGGGTGCTTCGTCAACGATGGTATAAATGATATCGGGCGTGTTCTCGGACATGGTAATACCCCTTGTTTGAGTTGCCCTGTCCATAGGGCAATCTTGGGCTCAGGTAAACAGTATACATCCGTATACCGTGGTTCATTTCGTCGCGATATCCAAGGTTTTGCGTGGCAAACCCATAGGAAACTGTCCTAAGTCTTTGGCAAATGGGATTCGCGACAAACCTGTCAGGAGAGCGAAAATGGCACCAAAATTCGGAACAAGCGGCCTGCGTGGTCTGGTGACGGAGCTGACCGAAGGGTTGGTCAAGGATTACACCCGCGCGTTTCTGACGGCCTGCGACCATGGTGAGTCGCTGTATGTCGGGCGCGATCTTCGGCCTTCCTCGCCGGAAATTGCCACATGGGTGATGCAGGCCGCCGAAGCGCACGGCGTGCAAGTGATCGACTGCGGGGCCCTGCCAACCCCGGCGCTTGCGCTGGCGTCGCTTGGGGGACGGGCCGGGGCGGTGATGGTCACGGGCAGCCATATCCCGGCGGATCGCAATGGGTTGAAATTCTATGTGACCACGGGCGAAATTTCAAAAGAGGACGAAACCCGGATCAACGCGCATCTGGGGGGCGCCGCCTTGGATCAGAGCGCGCCTGCCCGGCAAAGCCATGATGCTTTGGCCGACTATCTCGCGCGATATGTGGATGGGTTTGGTGCAGGGGCTCTGCGGGGCATGCGGATCGGGGTCTATCAGCACAGTTCGGTGGCCCGCGATGCTATGGTCGAGGTCGTCACCGCTTTGGGTGGCGATGCTGTTCCCCTGGCGCGGTCCGAGACATTTATCCCCGTGGATACCGAGGCACTTGACCCGGACACCCGGGCGATGCTGGCGGGGTGGTGTTCCGAACATGGGTTGAATGCCGTGATTTCGACCGACGGCGACGCGGACCGCCCGATGATGGCCGACGCCTCGGGGCGTGTGGTGCCCGGGGATGTGCTGGGTGCCCTCACGTCGCTTAGCCTGGGGGCTGAGGTCATCTGCACGCCTGTGTCCTCCAACACGATGATCGCACAGATGCCCGAGTTCAAGCAGATCACCCTGACCCGCATCGGATCGCCCTATGTGATTGCCGCGATGGAAGCAGCGCTGCAGGCGGACCCGGCCACCAAGGTTGTGGGCTATGAGGCGAACGGCGGCTTTCTCCTGGGCTTTGACAACGGCAAGCTGGGTCCCCTGATGACCCGCGATTGCCTGTTGCCCATCCTCGCGCCCTTGGCCATGGCGCTGCGTTTTGGGGTCACGCTGGAACAGTTGGTTGACACCTTGCCGCCGCGCTTTACCGCCGCGGACCGTATTCAGGGCATCGAGACAGAGGTCTCCAAGACCTTTATCGCCAAGCTGTCATCGGATGCCTCGGAACGCGCCGCGTTCTTTGCTGCGTCTGAAGCCGCGTTGGATGAAACCGACGGTCTGCGCGTGACGTTTGAAGGAGGAGAGGTGGTGCACCTGCGTCCTTCAGGCAATGCGCCCGAATTTCGCTGCTACGCAGAGGCGGACAGCGCAGACCGCGCCGCGGACCTGGTGACAACCTATCTTGCCAAACTGAAAGCAGAGCTGGGGTAACCTAACCCAGCGGCTTCAGCGCTTTGAGGATCTCGATCAGCATGGCGTCACGTTTGGCGGATTGCTCTTCGACGCTGGTGTCTTGCATGGCGTCCTGCCAGCCAGAGACCAGCGTTTGAATGGTTTGGGCATCCATATGTGGTTGCCCAAGATCATCCCACCAGCCGTTGAAAACCTCACCAAAGTGATCGCAAAACGCCTCAAGCCCACCGGAGGCGCCGATGCCGAACAGCGCCGTCGGTCCCATGGCCGCCCAGCGCAGGCCAGGCCCGGCGCTGACCGCCTTGTCGACGTCTTCGACGCTGGCAACCCCTTCCAGCACCAGGTGAATGGCCTCGCGCCAAATGGCCGCCTGCAAGCGGTTCGCCACATGGCCCGGGACCTCTTTGTTCACACGGATCGTGGTTTTGCCGATCTCGGCATAAAAGGCCTCGGCGCGTCGCAAAAGGCCCGGCGCGGTGCGGTCGTTGCCCATCACTTCGACCAGCGGGATCAGGTGGGGCGGATTGAACGGGTGTCCAAGGATCAAACGATCCGGATTTTGCCAGCCGTCCTGCATCTGTGACAGCGTCAGGCCAGAGGCGGAACTGGCGACAATGGCCTGCGGTAAAAGCGCGGGCTCAATTTTCGCATAGGTCGCATGTTTGATCCCAAGGCGCTCGGGGACGTTTTCCTGCACGAATTGCGCGTCCTTGACGGCATCCGCTGCCGTCGCGTGAAAGGTGACCTGCGCGCGTGGCCCGGGTTGCACAAGGCCCAGACCTTGCAGCGCAGGCCAGGCTTTTTCGATGTAGGCTAGGGTTGTTTCTTTGCTATCCGGGGCGGGATCGTACACGGCGACCGAACGACCAGAGGCCGCAAACAAGGCCGCCCAGCTGGCACCAATCACGCCAGACCCAAGGATCGCGGTATGTGAAATATCGGGCATGGCGTGTGTTCCTTGGCGATGGAAAAGGTTTTTCGAAAAACCTTTGGAGCGCGTCCGGGTCATGCGTTTCGCCCATGACCCCGGAGTTGTTCTGGACAGAAGACCCTTGGTTCAACTCTGGTTCAGCTCTTGGTCAGGCTGTCGATGGCTTTCAGTCCGCCGAGCAGGCGTTCGAGATCGCTGGCGGGGACCATATTTGGGCCGTCACAGGGTGCGTTGTCCGGGTCCTGATGGGTTTCCATAAACACGGCGGCTGCGCCAACGGCGAGGGCCGCGCGCGCCAGCGGTTCGACGAATTCACGCTGTCCCCCGGTTGATGTCCCCTGCCCCCCGGGTTGCTGCACCGAATGGGTCGCGTCAAAGACAACCGGATAGCCGGTTTCCGCCATCTGCGGCAGACCGCGAAAGTCGCTGACCAGCGTGTTATAGCCAAAGGATGTTCCACGTTCGCACAGCATGATCTGATCATTGCCGGTTGATGCGATCTTGGCCGCGACATTGGTCATGTCCCATGGCGCCAGGAATTGGCCCTTTTTGACATTGATCGCCTTGCCGGTCCTGCCAGCGGCCAACAGCAGATCGGTCTGGCGGCACAGGAACGCGGGGATCTGCAAGACGTCGACCACCTCGCCCACCGTGGCACATTGGTGAGCGTCGTGAATATCGGTCAGAACCGGCACGTTGAACTCGGACCGGATAGTATCAAGCACCATTAGCCCCTCGTCAATTCCGGCACCGCGTGCCGCATCCACCGACGACCGGTTGGCCTTGTCAAAACTGGATTTATAAATCCAGCGGATCCCCACCGCCTCACAGGCCTTGGCGATTTTGTCGGCCATCATGCGCGCATGATCCAGCGTTTCGATCTGGCAGGGGCCGGCGATCAGGGTAAAGGGCTTGGCGTTCGAGATTTCGATGTCGCGGACGGTGACGGTCTTCATGCGATGCCTTCCTTTTTCAGCACGGATTCGATGCGCGCAACATCGACGGGGTTGTTGAGTTCCCAGAACACACGGCCCTGGCCCTGGACCGGGACGCAGGTCACGGGGATGCCATTCTCCAGAAACCGAAGTTGTTCCAGCCCCTCAGCCAGTTCCAGCGCCCCTTCGTCCCACGACACATAGGCCGCGAGCGCATCTGGCCGATAGGCATAGCACCCCACGTGGTGCCAGACTTCGGGCGGGTTGTTCAGATCGCCGACATAGGGCAGCACCTCTTTCGAAAAATACAGCGCGGTGCCATCGGTGCGCGTTACAGCGGTTGTGCCACCGACGCGGCCGTTTTGGCGGTCGGTTACAAAATTCGTCAGGGTCTCGGAATCGCAGCGCAGGATCGGCGTGGCCATCTGGCAGGCGGGATCTTGCATGGCCGCCACAAGATCCTCGACAAACCAAGCGGGGGTCAGCGGCGCGTCGCCTTGCAGATTGACGACAACATCCGGTGTCTCGGACAGTTGCGCGACACCTTCAGCGCAGCGCTCGGTGCCGTTGCGGGCCTGTTCGGACGTCATGAGAACCTCGGCGCCAAAGCCCTGTGCGGCCTGTTGGATGCGGGTGTCATCGGTCAGAACATAGACCGCGTCTATCCCTTTGACGGCTTTGGCGGCCTCCCAGCTGCGTTGAATCAGGGACTTTGAGTCACCGGTCGCGCCCGTCAGTTCAACCAGAGGTTTGCCGGGATAGCGCGTGCTGGCGTATCGCGCCGGGATAAAGATCACGGTTTTCATGCGGCACCTGTGCGTAGGATGTCGTGGATATGCAAAAGGCCAACAAGGCGGTTGTCCGCTTCGACCACCATCACGACGGTATGTTTATTGGCGTTCAACTGCCCAAGGGCTTCGGTCAGCAATTTGTCGGGTGAAATCACCATCGGGTCACGCGTGGCGACCTGGCCGGCGGTGCGGCCGGTCAGCCCCTCCATGTTTCGGCGCAAGTCGCCATCGGTGATGATGCCGATCAACTGACCGTCATCGACCAAAGCAGCCACACCAAAGCCTTTTTGGCTCATGACCAGCAGGGTTTCGGACATGGGGGTGTCCGCCGTCACCACGGGAAGATCATCCCCACGATGCATCACCGCCGAAACCCGCAGCAGCTGCGCCCCAAGCGAACCACCGGGATGAAAAGCGGCAAAGTTTTCCTTGCCGAAGCCGCGATGTTCCATCATCGCCACCGCCAGCGCATCCCCCAAGGCCATGGTCATTGTCGTCGACGTGGTTGGCGCCATGCCGATTGCGCAGGCCTCGGGTGCGCCGGGCAGTTGCAACAGATGATCGGCGGCCTGTCCAAGGCTGCTGTCGGCCTTTTTGGTGATGGCGATCAGGGGAATGGACCAGCGCGCACAATGGGCGATCATATCCGAAAGTTCGCGGGTTTCACCCGAGTTGGAAATCAGGATCACCGCGTCCTTGGGGGTAATCATGCCCAGATCGCCGTGGCTGGCTTCTCCGGGATGAACGGCCTGCGCGGGGGTGCCGGTGCTGGCAAAGGTGGCGGCAATTTTATTGGCCACATGCCCGGACTTGCCCATCCCGGATACAATCACCCGGCCCTCGACGGACAGCAGCACTTGCACCGCGCGATCGAAATCCGCCGGCAGTTCGTCACGCAGCTGCGCGAGCGCCCGGGATTCGATGGTCAAAACCTGTCTTGCGGCTTCTGAAGGGGATTGGGACATGATGGGCTCGGATCTGTTTTCCTGTCTCATATCCTACCGGCGCGGATTGTCCAACTGTGCAACAGTTCGCTTATGATTGACGGGTGTTTGACGGGGCTGCGTTGACAAATCCCCATTTGCTGCGCCATGTGATCGGGAAAATAGGTTAAGAGCGGGGGCAGCTCGGGTGAAGATCGCAATGATTGGCACCGGTTACGTGGGACTCGTATCCGGGGTGTGTTTTTCGGATTTTGGACACGAAGTGGTCTGCGTGGACAAGGATCCGCGCAAAATTGAAATGCTTGAGCGCGGCGAAGTGCCGATCTATGAGCCCGGTCTTGATGCCTTGATGCACAAGAACGTCGATGCGGGGCGCTTGTCGTTCACGCTTGATCTGGACTCCGCAATTGACGGTGCCGAGGCGGTCTTTATTGCCGTGGGCACGCCGACGCGCCGCGGGGACGGTCACGCGGATCTGACCTATGTGATGGCCGCCGCCGAGGAAATCGCCAACACCGCCAAGGATTACGTGGTGGTGGTGACCAAATCCACGGTGCCGGTGGGCACCAACCGTCAGGTTCAGGAAACCATTGCCAAGGCAAATCCGAACCTCGCCTTTGACGTGGCGTCGAACCCTGAATTCCTGCGCGAAGGCGCGGCGATCGAGGACTTTATGAAGCCCGACCGCGTGGTCGTCGGTGTTGAAACCGAGCGCGCCGGTGAGGTGATGAACGAAATCTACCGTCCGCTGTATCTGCGCGAATTCCCGATTGTCACCACCGATCTGGAATCCGCCGAGATGATCAAATACGCGGCCAACGCGTTCCTTGCGACCAAGATCACCTTTATCAACGAAATCGCCGCGCTGTGCGAAAAAGTTGGTGCAGACGTCAAACAGGTGTCCAAGGGCATGGGCATGGACAACCGGGTTGGCAATAAGTTCCTGCATGCGGGGCCCGGCTATGGCGGGTCGTGTTTCCCAAAAGATACCAAGGCTTTGGCACGCATCGGGCAAGAGCACGCCGCACCGATGCAGATCACCGAAGCGGTGATCAAGGTCAACGAAGAGGTCAAGCGCCGCATGATCGACAAGCTGCTCGATCTTTCCGGTGGGAGCTTTAACGGCAAGACCGTTGCGGTTCTGGGTGTGACCTTCAAGCCGAACACCGATGACATGCGCGATGCGCCGTCGCTGACCATCATCCCGGCCCTTGTTGGCGGCGGTGCCCAGGTGCGCGCCTGCGACCCGCAGGGCAAACACGAAGGCGAATCGCTGCTGCCCGGCGTGATCTGGGAAGAAGATCCCTATCAGGCCGCGCAAGATGCTGATTTGCTGGTTGTTTTGACTGAATGGAACGAATTCCGCGCGCTGGATCTTAAAAAGCTGGCGGAAACCATGGCGTCGCCTCGGATGGCCGATCTGCGCAACATCTATTCCAACAAAGACGCGCAGCGTGCGGGTTTTGAAGCCTATGACAGCATTGGCCGCGCGGGGTATGCGCCCGCGTAACGGGCATTCGCGCCACAGGTTGAAATCCTGATCTGTTTTTCGCAAACGCCGCGCTGGAAGTCGCGGCGTTTGTTGTGTTAAGCACGATTTGTCCGGGGGGGCTGTGATCCGAGGGTTAAGATGATCCGCACATGTATTGTGGCCGCAATGGCCATGTTGGCTATGGCCGCCCCCGTTTTGGGCGAAGGACGTCAGGTTCTTGGCCATGGACGTTTGGTTACCAATGATTTGCTGGTTGGCAATAAAGACCGCTGGCAGTCGGGCTCGGTCGCCGGAAGCCACGTTGTGGGGTCCGGTTGGGCCGGGTATTTGCCGGACCGTCCCTTTGACATACTGGAATATCGCATCGGGGCCCAGGTCGCAGCGCCCGAAAACCTGCGCACGCCCAAAGCAACGGACCGCCCGTTTGCCGGGCTGTTCTCGGTCGGGCTGCACACACATTTCGCCAAGGGCGCGACCGAATTCGCGCTGGGTCTGGATCTGGTCGCAGTTGGACCGCAGACTGGCTTGATGGATCTGCAAACCGGTATTCACGACGCGCTTGGCGTGGCCGCGGCCTCCAAGCGGGTGGCGCAGGACCAGGTTAAGAACGACTTTTTCCCGACATTGGTAAGCGAAGTGGCGCATCCGGTTGCCGTGGGTGGCAATAGCGTGTTGCGCCCCTATGCCGAGGCCCGTGTTGGGGTGGAAAACATCCTGCGCGTGGGCGCAGACCTAAGCATCGGCGCCGTCGGTCAGGGCGAGTTGTTGGTGCGCGACCCGGTGACGGGGCAACGATATCGCGCGATCAGCCAACAGGTTCCGGGATTCAGCTATGTTCTGGGCGGGGATGTGGCAAAGGTCGACAGCAGCGCTTTGCTGCCCGAGAAAAACGGCCTTCAACTGACTGAAACGCGCAGCCGGTATCGTGCAGGGGTGCATTGGCAAGGTGAGAGAAGGAGCGTGTTTTACGGCGTGACCTATCTTTCGGAAGAGTTCAAAGCACAGCCAGAGGGACAGTACGTGGGATCTGTCCGGTTGAAGCTTAAGTTCTAAGGCTCTGTGGTTGCATGGTTGCAACACAGCTTTTAGTTGAAAGGGTAGAAGGCGTTCTCAAAAGTATATCCCTGTTCACAGCTTAAGATGAATAGTTAATATATCGTTAACAATAACAAACGAGCAGGCAGGTTCAGGTTATGAAAACGGGCTATAAAGGCACGTTCGTCATCTCTTGGTCACAGACAGAGATCGACGGGCTACAATCGGCGCCGACATCGTCGCTTACCGTGGGGGCGGCGTGGTCGTGGAGTGGAGAGCCGGTTCGCGTCGATGGGCCGACTTCGCTTTTGACGCTGGATCAAGCGGCAGGTGAGGCCGATCTTCGCCGCCGCGCGGCCAAGATGGTGCGTCGTCTGGTGGGCGCGGCCGTCACTCATCAAACCAAGCTGGATCAGGTCGACGTGGATCATCCGTTGGCCGACAGCAGCTTTGTCGTCACCGATGGCACCAAAAGCTATACGGTCACCCTGATCGAAGTTGGGCCGAACGCGCGTCCCCTTTTGATGTTCCTGGATGAACTGCCCCCCAGCGGGCGTGATCTTTGGATTGTTCATCACAACCTTGATCCCGTGCGCAGCTATGCGGCCGGGGATCAGGTCAGCGGCGTCATCTGTTTCACCCCCGGCACGCGCATTCGCACGCCGGATGGCACCGTGCGGATCGAGGATCTGCGCGAAGGCGACAAGGTTCAGACCAAGGATAACGGGGCGCAGGAAATCCGCTGGATCGGCAGTCGCCGCATGAGCGGCGCACGCCTGTTCGCCATGCCCAAGCTGCGCCCGATCCGCATCCGCCCCGGCGCCTTTGGCATTGGTGAGCCCGACGAGGAAATCGTTGTTTCCCCGGAACATCGCATGCTGGTGAAAGGCGTGGTTGCCCGTGCCTTGTTCAACACGCCCGAGGTTCTCGTGGCGGCGCGGGATCTGATCAATGGCGAAAGCGTGATGCTGGACACCCGCGCCAAGGAAGTCACCTATTATCACGTGCTGCTGGAACGCCACGAAGTGCTGTTCGCCAATGGCGTGGAAACCGAAAGCTTCCACCCCGCCAACACCGCGCTTTCAACGATTCACGAAGCCGATCGCGCGCGCCTGTTGCATCAATTGCCCTATGTGGCTGAAAACCCGCATAATTATGGATCATATGCGCGCCGCAATCTGTCCAGTTCTGAGGCGGCGATCCTGCTGCACGAAGCCGCCTGACGCGCTATTCCCGGATCTCGTCCGGGCGTACCCCCCAAAGCGCGGCCTTGGGCGCCCAGCCCTTGTAACCGCCGGCGGTCACCTTGCACCATTCGCTGTCGCACGCCCCAAGCCGTGCAATCACGCCCAGTTCCAGCCGCGCAGTCAGTGGGCTGTCGGGATTGGGGTCCGTGTACAGGCGAAGCATGTCATGCTCGATGATCACCGTGCGCACGCCGGACAACAAAGAATAATGCACCCAGCCCCCGGCCCCGTCCCGGTCACGCACACGCCGCCAGTGCCCGTGCTCGGCGGTGATCTCAAGCGGCATGTCGCGGCGGGTGTAAACCCAGTCGATACGGTGGCTAAGAGAAGGCCCGCGGCGCACGTTTCCTTCGGACGCCTTAAGCGAGACGAACCGCGGCAACGGCAGGTTTGTGACCGGGCCCCGTTCCTGCGCCCAGGCAACAGGGGACATCAGCATGGCCACCCCGAGGATGATGGCTTTTCTCAACATTTTGGCGTTCCTGCTCGTCAAATTTGATCCGGGTTCTTGTGTCCCGCTTCTTGTTGGCGCAGTTTAGCCCCCAAGCGCGGTGCTGTGAAAGTTGGGGAGAGCAAACATGCCATCAAAACGTCTAAGTGTTGTCGTGACGCGACGCTTGCCCGAGGTTGTCGAAACCCGGTTGAAAGAGCTGTTTGACGTCAAGCTGCGGGATGATGACACGCCGATGACACGCGCAGAGCTGGTTCAGGCGATGCAGGATTGCGATGTGCTTGTGCCGACGGTCACCGACCAGATCGACGCGGGTATGATTGGCCAAGCCTCTGAAAGAATGAAGTTAATCGCGAACTTTGGCGCGGGTTTTGATCATATTGACGTGGCCACGGCGCGCAGTCGTGGGATCCTGGTTTCGAATACGCCGGGGGTTGTCACCGACGATACCGCCGACATGGTGCTGGCCTTGATGCTGGGCGTGACCCGCCGCATCCAAGAGGGCCTGAGCGTCATGCAGGATGGCAGCTGGGACGGCTATGCGCCGACCGCGTTCCTTGGCGGGCGTTTGGGGGGCAAGCGACTGGGTATTCTGGGCATGGGCCGCATCGGTCAGGCTGTTGCAAAGCGCGCCAAGGCCTTTGGCATGCAGATCCACTATCACAACCGCCGCCGACTGCATCCTCAGATCGAAGAGGGACTTGAGGCCACCTATTGGGAAAGTCTGGACCAGATGGCCGCGCGCATGGACATCATTAGCGTCAACTGCCCGTCGACGCCCAGCACCTATCACCTGTTGAATGCGCGTCGGTTGAAACTGCTCAAACCTTCGACGGTGATCATCAACACCTCACGCGGAGAGGTGCTGGACGAAAACGCGCTGACGCGGATGCTCAAGAATGGGGAGCTGGCCGGAGCGGGTCTGGACGTCTATGAGCATGGCATCAAGGGCAACCCGGACCTGCGCAATATGCCCAATGTTGTCATGACACCGCATATGGGCTCGGCCACGTTCGAAGGGCGTGTCGAGATGGGTGAGAAAGTGATCATCAATATCAAGACCTTTGCCGATGGGCACCGCCCACCGGATCAGGTTGTGCCCGGTATGCTCTAGATCTTTGCCAATATGGCAGACCATGTGATGCGCGTCCGATCCGATGATCAGGCGCGCATTATACGTCTTGAGGCTTCTTTGTGGCGATACATCTCCAGGTCGGCAAAACGCTTGAGCTGTTCTGCCCTGCGCCCGTGCTCCGGGGCAAAGGCCGCCCCAAACGACGCCCCGACGTTCAGCAGAATCTGTCGCGACCCGTTGGGGGACCAGGTGATGGGTTGGGTCAAAACCTGTTCGAGGTTGTTGACGATATGTCGAAGGTTCGATTTGTCCCCGCCATCCAACCAAAGCCCGAATTCATCACCACCCAGCCGCGCGACCAGATCCCGCCGTCGGGTTTCATCGCGCAACCGCGTCGCAATGGTACGCAGCACATGGTCGCCCGCGTCGTGGCCAAAACGGTCATTGATGGGCTTGAAATCATTCAGATCGACAAAGACGAACATCCCCTCTGCATCCGGTTGGTTCAGGGCCGCGTTACAGCGCTTCATAAAGGTTTCGCCGTTCAAAAGCCCGGTCAGGCGGTCAATCTCGGCCAGTTGGCGCAGGCGTTTGGCGGCACGACGCAACCGATCGCGTTCCGTTTCCGTTGCCACAAGGCGCCGGGTGACGGATTCATGGGCGTGCTCAACTTTGCTGAGCCGTGCGGCCATGGTGTTTGCGGCGTCATAGGCCATCATGATCAACGGCGTATCTCCATCGCGCAGCGGATCAATCCGCCACACGTTGAAGGTCCAGCTGCGCTCGCCGTGTTCCAGACGGATTGGCAGCGACATCGACATCGACAGCGCTTGTGACAGGACGTACCGCGTCTTGTCGGAATCCCCATCAAGCACATCGGGCAGAAAGCAGCCTTTTGTGATGCAGGTCATTGCCCGGCATCGTTTGTTCACACCAAGGACACGAAACCGATCATCCAGCACGATCATACTGCGCGGCGCGCGCTCTATCCCCTGAAGCAGCCCGTTCAGCGCTGCACAGGGCTCATCCAAAGAACTCATATGCGTCAACCTCAGAGTCTTTGTTCAGATTGACGGTGACCCGGCAACAGCTGTGCCCGACGGCCTGGCTGTCTTCGACCCGGACGCTGGCATAGCCCAGCGCGTCGGCTGCGATGCGGCCAAAGACATTGGTGGTCATCATGCACAAAGAGGGGCGCCCCTGCACCCGGCGCGCAAAGGGACATTTGGTGGTCGACAGGCAAATCTTTTCCGCGTCGACGTGATCGACCACAAATTCACCCCCGATGCGGGTTTTCAGGTCGGTCAGAATGTTGACAAGACCCTCTAAATCCGCCGGGAGATGGCCATTTTCGTCACGGTAGCTGTCACCGATATCGCGGCCCAGTTCATTGCCTACCCGGGCTACAAATCCCGCGGCGTCTTCGAGGCCAACAACATCTTCCAGCGTGCCGGCCAGCGCACCGATGACATCCCCGAAAAAGCTTTCGGGGTTGGGTTTCTTGGCTGGGACCGACCGATTGGTATTCGGGGATAAATCATTGGGCATAGGGACCTCGCTCTTAACGATTCCCTATCAAATGGTGGTTAACGGCTGGTTAAGGTATTTTTCAAAATTATGAAAGTAGGGAGCCCGACCCATCGGTCGGACGCCCTGTTGCCTGGTTTGATAAAGCTTGAATCAGGTCACATCCCGATAGCTGATTTCCTTGGTGTCGACCCCGGGGCCCACCTTTTCGCGGCGCACGATCAGACGGTTCAGGGCCTGGATATAGGCCTTGGCCGAGGCGACAACCGTGTCGGTATCCGCCGATTGTCCGGTGGAAATCACCCCGTCCTCTTCCAGCTTGACCGAAACGGTGGCCTGCGCGTCGGTGCCCGCGGTCACGGCCTGAACCTGATACAGCTGCAGTTTGGCCTTGTTCGGGTGCAGGTCACGCACGGCTTTGAATGTCGCATCAACCGGGCCGTCGCCCTTGCAGATCGCGGTGACATCATCGCCATTGATTTCCATTTCAAGCTCGGCTTCGGCCTGACCACCGGTGCCGCAGACCACCTTGAGATTGACCAGCTTGAGATGCTCTTCGCCTTCGCCGGTGGTGGAGACAAGCGCAAGAATATCGTCGTCGAATACCTCTTTCTTGCGATCCGCGAGATCCTTAAACCTTACAAAAATATCCTTAAGCTGGTTGTCCCCCACATCAACACCCAGGTCCTTGAGCTTTGCGCGCAGCGCAGCCCGGCCCGAATGTTTGCCCAGCGGCAGCGAGGTGCCAGAAATCCCCACATCTTCGGGGCGCATGATTTCAAAGGTTTCCGCGTTCTTCAGCATGCCATCTTGGTGGATGCCGCTTTCGTGGGCAAAGGCGTTTTTGCCGACAATCGCTTTGTTCGGTTGCACGACGAAACCCGAAACCGTCGAAACGCGGCGCGAGATGTGCATGATCTTTTTCGTATCAATCCCAGTGGTATAGGGCATGATATCCCCGCGCACCTTAAGGGCCATGACCACCTCTTCGAGGGCGGTGTTGCCCGCGCGTTCGCCCAGGCCGTTGATGGTGCATTCGATCTGGCGCGCACCCCCGGCAACGGCGGCCAGCGCATTTGCGGTCGCCATGCCAAGGTCGTTGTGACAATGGGTGGCAAAGACGATCTCGTCGGCGCCGGGCACGGTTTCGATCAGGCGCTTGATCAGATCGGCGCTTTCGACCGGAGCGGTATAGCCCACAGTGTCGGGGATATTGATCGTGGTGGCCCCCGCCTTGATGGCAATTTCAACCACGCGGCACAGGTAATCCCACTCGGTCCGCGTTGCATCCATGGGCGACCATTGCACATTGTCGACCAGATTGCGGGCATGGGTCACGGTTTCGTGGATGCGCTCGGCCATTTCGTCCTGTGTCAGGTTCGGAATGGCACGGTGCAGCGGCGAGGTGCCGATAAAGGTGTGAATCCGCGGGCGCGCGGATTTCTTGACCGCCTCGGCACAGCGATCAATATCGGGCAGTTGCGCGCGGGCAAGCCCACAGATCACCGAGTTTTTCGAACGCTCGGCGATTTCGGACACCGCCCGAAAATCACCTTCGGAGGCAATCGGAAAACCCGCCTCGATGATGTCGACGCCCATGTCGTCAAGCAGTTCTGCAATTTCAAGCTTTTCGTCATGGGTCATGGTCGCGCCGGGGCTTTGTTCGCCGTCGCGCAGCGTTGTGTCAAAAATAAGAACGCGGTCTTTTTGGATATCAGTCATGTCAGGTCTCTTGAATGTCGTCTTCTTCTTTGCGGGTGAAGGGCCCGTTGGGCCATCGGCGCGATCAAACTCTCCTCTGAGCGGACGCGCCGGACCGGCACGCTCAGAGGCGAATTAGGAGAAGACGTAGGGCCAGCGCAACCAGCGCCTGAAGAGGCGCGACAAAAGGGATATGGCTGGTGGTCATCATGCGGGCCACTATACGCAGCGGAACGTAAATGAAAAGCCCACAATCACCGGCCTGACAGATTGCCAGACAAATGCCGCAACCGGGCGTTCCGGGCAGGAGAAATATTGCTTTCTCACGAAGCTGCGCTTTGCTTGCACGCATCAGTTGCGGCATAGTGGCCCCAAGGCAAGACAACAGGGCAGGGCGCATAGCATGATCCGGACAATGCTGGGGATTTTGACGGTGGCACTTGGGGTGGTGTCGGGGCAGGGTGCTTTGGCTGAGCGCGACAGCGCCAAGGTCTATATTTTTGGCAACTCGCTTGTGCATCATCTGAGCAAAGAAAGCGAAAACACCAATGTTCCCTATTGGTTGAACGCGCTGGCCAAAACAGGTGGCCAGACCTTTGGCGTGGATGGACAGTGGGGCTTTATGCGCAACTTTGCCGATGGGCTGCCACCAACGTCGAACTGGGGGTTCAAGGGGGTCAGCGGGGTCTGGAACACCAACGCGGGGTCTTTTGGGCAATCTGGCTATGACGCCGTGATCATGACGCCCGCGAATTTCATTCAATATCAACAGCCTGACATTCCCTATGACGGGGAAAATCCTGATCATATCAGCCCATTGACCGCCATGCTGCAGGTGTTTGACTGGGTCGCGGAAGAGAACCCGAACATTCAGTTGATGGTCTACGAAGGGTGGTCCGACATGGCGCGCTTTGGGCGCTTTCCCCCCGATCGCCGCGCGCTTCACAAGTACCATGCGCATAACGCCGGGGACTATCATGCCTGGTTCCAGGACTTGGTGAGCAAGGCGAACACCGCCCGCCCGGATATGCAGGTTCAACTGATTCCGGTTGCCTCTACGCTTGCGAAACTGATGGGCAAGGGTGGCATTTTGCAAAATGTCCCGCCCGAAGCCCTATACGAAGATGACGCGCCGCATGGCACGCCCGAAACCTATTTTTTGGCGGCGATGATTACCTATTCGGCGTTGTATCAGGCGCCTCCTCCGGCTGACTTTCAGGTGCCGGCGGGCATGCACCCTGAAATCGCGTCGAAATATAGCCAGATCGCCCAAGTGATATGGGACGCGACTCCGCGAATCGAGGCGCGCGCCGCCGTTTCTATACAGTCAGATCAGGGGTCCAGCGGGGTTTTGGATCTCCCTAAACGTGCGGATGTGGATCTGCCTCCGCAAGACGTGCGCCCCACGGGCATTCCCGCCATGGGGTTTGGTTTGAACGGCGTTTCCGACTGGTCCACCCAACAGCCTTTTGTCGATATCATGAAAACCTCGCGCGGATGGGTGGGGCATATCGGGGATGATTGGGGCGGGTTCAGCACAGAACAGCTTGTGGCTGGTGGATACCTAAGCGACACGGGCTGGCCTTTGCGACTGCCAGACGGTGTGGATGCCCTGGAAGCGGTGTTCCTGACCAGCCAATCTGAGGGATCAAACAGCCTGCGCGGGGACTATGTGCTGATGTACAAGGGCAAGGGGCGCATCCGTATGATGGGGGCGGCACGGCGTACCCGCTACGAAGACGGTCGGATCGAGTTCTACTATGAACCGGGTGGACCGGGCAGCCTTGTTGGGATCAAGATCGACGCACTGGATGAAAGCGATCCGATCCGTGACATCCACGTGGTGCGCAAAAACCAGATGGCGCTGTATGAAGCCGGGGCGATTTTCAACCCCGAGTGGATCGAGGTGGTGCAGGATGTGCGCTCGGTCCGGTTCATGGACTGGATGCTGACCAATGGCTCGCCTGTTTCAACCTGGGATGAACGCCCCCGCATGGAAGACGGCACTTGGACGCAATGGGGTGTGCCGCTTGAGGTGATGATCCGGCTTGCGAACAAGATCGGTGCAGACCCGTGGTTCAATATGCCCCACAGGGCAGACGATGACTATGTCCGCCGATTTGCGCAAATGGTTAAGCGCGACCTGGATCCGGACCTTAAGGTCTATGTCGAGTATTCAAACGAAGTCTGGAACCGCGTGTTCCCGCAAGCGCGCTGGGCACAGGAAAATGCCACGCGTATGTGGGGGGAAACCGCCCATGGGTGGATGCAGTTCTACGGAATGCGCGCCGCCGAGATTATGGACATCTGGACAGAGGTTTACGGGGACCGCGCCAAGGACAGCCTGATCCGAACGGTGGCGACACACACCGGATGGGCCGGGCTGGAAGATCACATTCTGTTTTCCCCTTTGGGGTATCTCAAGGCGGGCAAAACCCCGATTGACAGCTTTGATGCCTATGCGATCACGGGCTATTTCGGCTTTGAAATGGGCTCGTCCGAGATGAAGCACCGTGTTGATGGCTGGCTGGATCGGTCCGAGGCGCAGGCCGAAAAAGAGGGCAAGGATAAGGGCTTGCGGCGTGTTGCCCTGCGGGAATACGTGAAAAAGCACCGGTTCGAAGGCGCGGTGACCCCCATCACCGAAACCCTTTCCAACGGATCCCTGAAAGAGCTGACCGATCAGGTGTTTCCCTATCATGCGGGGGTCGCGGCGCGAAACGATCTGCGCCTGCTCATGTACGAAGGCGGCACCCACGTGTCCGGCCATGGGGAACAGGTCCAGGATCAACGGCTGACTGATTTCTTTACCTACTACAATTACACGCCGGAGATGGCCAAACTGTATGAACAGCTGCTGAATGGCTGGACCAATGCAGGTGGAGTTCTGTTCAACGCCTTTGTGGACGTGGCCTCTGCGTCGCAATGGGGCAGCTGGGGCGCCAAGCGTTACCTTGAAGATCAAAACCCGCGCTGGGATATGTTAATGGCCTTCAACGCGGTCGGCCCCAATGACTGGGAAGAGCGCGATCTGAAGACCTTTAACAACGGCATCACGCGCATTGCCGGGGCTGGCAACCAGCGGCTTCAGGGTACCGGTGCCGAAGATGTGCTGATCGCCGGGTCGGGAAATGACACCCTGGTCAGCTCAGGCGGGGATGACATCCTGCATGGTGGGGCGGGGCGGGATCGTGCGGTGCTGCCCGGCGCGCAGAGCGATTTCACCTTTGCGCGTGAACAGGGCCGCCTGATCGCCACCGGGCCCAAAGGCCGGGTCACGATGGCCGGTATTGAACAGATCGCCTTTGAAAGCGCACCCGAAGTCACCGTGAACGCGGATACGCTATAGGATCATGATGGGATCACGACAGGCGCAGGATTTCCTGGGCAAGCGTTTCCGCCCCCAGCGAGGCGCGGAAATGTGCTTCGATATGCGCGCGTCCCGCTTGTGACAGCCGCATCAGCGCATCCGGGTCACTGGACAGGGATTTGATCGTTCGGGACAATTGGCCAGGATTTTGCGGTTCAACCAGATACCCGGTTGACCCATCTTGAATCAATTCTCGCACGCCGCCCGCATCGGTGCCGATCGTGGGAACCCCCATCGACATGGCCTCCATATAGGCGACGCCCAGTGGTTCGGACCACGAGGCCAGAACAAAAAGATGCGCCTCTTGCAGTTTTTGCTGCACAGCCCCGGCGTCAATGGCCCCCAAAAGCTTGACGTGGTCCTGCAGGCGCAGCTTTTTCAGGGTTTCCTCAAGTTCCAGCCGATAGCCCGAGCCGCCATCATCATCTTCGCCGGCGATTTCCACCCGGATATCAACGCCCTGGTCAATCAGCTGGCGGGTTGCTGCCATCAAATCCTGATGCCCTTTGACCACGTTCAGGCGCCCGCAGGCAAAGACCTTGAGCGGTGTGCCGTGTTCCGGCGGCACATAGGGCGCGTCGCGGCGCATGACTTCGGTATCGACCCCCATGGGGCGAATCAACAAGCGCTCCGGCAGGCTCCCGGTCAGCTGTTCCTGAATTTCATGCAGGATCTTATGGGTGATGATCGTGGCAAACGACGCATCGCGCCACTTTACCCGTTGTCCGGGGCCATAGTCCTCAAGCGGGCCATGCAGCGTCAATGAATATCGGGGCCCACCCATCTTGTGGGCAAAGGCGGCAATCAGCGCCGCGCGCCCACAGGAATGCACATGCACATGATCCAGTTTCAGCCGCCGCGCATGCCGACGCAGCAGACTGGCCGCCCCCAATGTCATCAGCGCGTCTTTGGCATAGCCCGAACCCTCGCGCAGCATCGAGCCAACCAACCCCTTGGGCAGCATGCGCAGCAAACTGGATACGGAATGCAGAGGGTCCAGTTTTCCAAGATAGGTCGTGCTGGCAATCGCCGCGCGGGACCAGCCATGCGCAATCAACCCGGGCGGTGGCTTGCGGGTTGAAAAAACATGCACAGAATGACCCATCGCCTCAAGCGCCTGAATTTCACGCCAAAAGAAGATATGCGTCTGTCCCGGAAACTGCGGAACGATATAGCCAATGCGCAAGGGTCGCGACACGTGGTTTTCCCGATAAGAACTATGAGTGTAAGCCAAAAGCAGTTTTGGCCCGTTGCAGAAATATTTAGGCGATTCCATGCTTTGGCCATAGTTGTCCGGCATGTGACCGGTGAATTGTTCGAAAGGTGTGGCCCCTTGGGTACGGCAATCATGACAAATGGCGCTACGGATGGCGCATCCATCAGCGTGATTGTGCCCGCCAACAACGAGGCGGGTTTGATCGACAGGTGCCTCGCGGCGCTTGCCGAATCGCAACTTAAAGGCATGGGGCCTGTGCAGGTGATCGTGGTGGCCAATGGGTGTGACGATGACACGGCGGACCGCGCGCGCGTTTGGGCGCCCAGGTTTGATGCGCTGGGCTGGGATCTACAGGTTTTAGAGCTTGCTCAGGGGGGGAAGCTGGCTGCGTTGAACGCCGGTGATGCGGTCGCGCGTGCGCCGATCCGGGCGTATCTGGATGCGGATGTGACCCTGGATCCGGGATTGATGGCGCAGATCATTCGGTTGCTTGACAGTGACAAGCCCCTCTATGCCAGCGGTCGGGTGCGGATCGTGGCGCGGGGTTGGGTGGCCCGCGCCTATGCGCGGATTTGGCGGCAGGTGCCTTTCATGCGCCACGGTGTGCCCGGATGCGGATTGTTTGCCGTGAACACCGCTGGACGGGCCCGATGGGATCAATTCCCCGATATTATTTCTGACGATACCTTTGTGCGGCTCAGCTTTGCACCGCAGGAACGTCTGTTGGCGCAGGCCGGGTATGATTGGCCGATTGCCGAAGGGATGCGGGCGCTTGTCAGGGTGCGTAGGCGGCAGGATGCGGGTGTGGATCAGATTCGCGAAACCTATCCTGATCTGTTGGTGAACGAAGACAGCAACCATTTTCCCATGCGACAAAAGCTGGATATGGCCCTGCGGGCCCCTGTTGGCTTTGCGATCTATAGCCTTGTGGCGATTGTCTCAAAACGTACCCGGCACCGCGCCCAGGGATGGAGCCGCAGCAGATGAGCCAATCTTCTTCAGCACCGCAAGAGGCGCTTGGTCGGCGCATTATCCGATCCTCGGTTCTGGTGGTCGCGGGCTTTGGGTTTTCGCAGGTGATCAGACTGGCGTCGAACCTGATCCTGACGCGCCTGCTGTTTCCAGAGGCCTTTGGCCTCATGGCGCTGGTGTCTGTCTTTTTGATGGGGCTGGTCCAGTTCTCGGACGCGGGTGTTGTCCCTGCAATCCTGCGAAGCAAGCGCGGGGATGAGCAGGCCTTTCTGAACACGGCCTGGACGATTCAGGCCATTCGCGGCGGTATCTTATGGCTGGTGGCCTGCGCCGCCGCGTGGCCGGTTGCCTGGCTCTATGGGCAGCCCGAACTTGCCCAGATCCTGCCTGTATCCGCGCTGACACTGATCATCGCGGGCTTTCGGCCCACGCGGATGGTCACGGCCAACCGGCACCTGATGCTGGGGCGCGTGACCGTGTTGGACATGGTGGTTCAGCTTATTGGCGTGGGGGTCGGGATCGTCTTGGCATGGGTCATGGGATCGGTCTGGGCGCTGGTGATCAGCGGATTGGTCGGGGCTATCGCCGAAGTCGTGATCAACTGGCTGTTCCTGCCGGGACCCGCCAACCGGTTCCGGTTTGAACGTGCCGCCGTGCGCGAACTGGTCGGTTTTGGAAAATGGGTCTTTCTTGCGACGGTCTGCGGGTTCTTCTTTTCCCAGGCGGACAAGATCATGGTCGGCAAGTTCATCCCTCTGGATGCGTTTGGCGTCTACAATATCGGCTTTTTCTGGGCCTCGTTCCCTATGTTGCTTGGCGGTATGGTGACGCAAAAAATACTGATCCCCATCTACCGCGAAACCCCACCCCGTGCGAGCGCCGCGAATTTTGCCAAGCTGCGCAAAATGCGGGTGCTGGTCACGTCTTTGTTGATGGGTTTTACATGGATGATCGCCATGGCGGGGCCCGGGCTGGTCGAGACGCTGTATGATGATCGCTATCAAATGGCCGGTGCGGTGGTGGTCATGATGGCCTGTGCCCAGGTGCCGATGCTGATCGTGCTGACCTATGATCAGGCGGCCTTGGCGGCCGGAGATTCCAAGCGGTTTTTCGTTCTGGCGGCGGTGCGGGCGGTGCTGATGATGGCCTGTCTGTATATCGGCGTGCAAAGCGCTGAGCTATTGGGGGCGATGGTTGGATATGGGGTCGCATTGGCGGCGTCCTATCCCGCGGTTGTCTGGCTTGCGCGGCATATGGGGGCGTGGGACGCGATGCATGATCTGGGCTTTGCGGGGATGGGGGCCGCGCTGATTGCCGTGGCATGTACCGTTCATTTCGACGTGCTTATGACCCTGCTGTGACCCCAGAGCCTTTGCCAATGGCACCAGGATGGGGCATGATGCGACCGTGGGTTGATTATCCTTTTGGTTTCTGGGCCCTGTCGTGGGTGTTTGAGGGGGGTGAATGCGGCGGATTTCCCCAAAGACGCCGTATTTTGTGCGTAATTTTGCATTAGCTATGCTCCGGGATTTACGGGGATACGTGTATGACTTCGGATAGTGCAACGATTGCTGAGACCGATATTGCCATCGTCGGAATGGCGGCACATTTGCCGGGTGCGGGCGATATTCAGACCTATTGGCGCAACCTGCGCGATGGGGTGTCTTCGATTCGCAAACTGACCGAGGAAGAGCTGCTGGACGCAGGCGAAGACCCCGGGCTCATGCGTCACAAGGACTATGTCCCCTTTGCTGCGCCCTTGGATGACTTTGAACTGTTCGACGCTGAGTTTTTTGGATTCTCCCCCAAAGAAGCCGCGATCATGGACCCCCAGCACCGCCAGTTTCTGGAAACCGCTTGGGAGGCGCTTGAAAATGCCGGCCACGTTCCAGAGAATTTTCCCGGGCAGGTGGGTGTCTTCGCGGGCTGCGGCATGGGCAGCTATTTCTATTTCAACGTTTGTTCCAACCCGGATCTGGTGGATAGCACCGGGATGTTCCTGCTGCGGCATACGGGGAACGACAAGGACTTTATGACCACCCGTCTGAGCCACGTGCTGGACCTGAAGGGGCCGTCGATCAACCTGCAAACCGCCTGTTCCACGTCGCTGGTTGCTACGCATTACGCGGTGCAGGCGCTGTTGAATGGCGAATGTGACATGGCCATTGCCGGCGGTGTCACGGTCGAGCTTCCGCAGGGGCGGGGCTATCTTTACAAAGAAAACGAAATCCTCAGCCCGGATGGCGAATGCCACGCTTTTGACCACCGCGCCAAAGGCACGGTGTTCGGGTCAGGGTCCGGGGTGGTTGTGCTGCGTCGGGCCAAGGATGCGATTGCCGACGGAGATCATATCTGGTCGATCATCAAAGGCAGCGCCGTCAACAATGATGGGGCGCAAAAAGCGGGCTATCTGGCGCCTTCGGTCGAGGGGCAGGCCATCGCCGTCGCCGAGGCCCAGGCCATTGCCGATGTGACTGCGGATACGATTGACTATGTGGAATGCCATGGCACGGGCACCTATCTGGGCGACCCGATCGAAGTGGCCGCCCTGACGCAGGCCTTCCGCGAGACCTCTGACGCCGTTGGGCATTGCCGGATTGGCTCGGTCAAGACGAACATCGGTCACCTTGATACCGCTGCGGGTGTGGCCAGCCTGATCAAGGCGTCGCTTGCGCTGCATCACAAACAAATGCCCCCGTCGCTGGGCTATGAAGCCCCGAACCCGGCCATTGATTTCGAAAGCTCGCCGTTTCGGGTGAACAGCCGTCTGAGCGATTGGAAGCTGGGCGATCACCCCCGTCGTGCCGGGGTGAATTCGCTGGGTGTGGGGGGGACAAATGCGCATGTCATCTTGCAAGAGGCGCCCGAACGTGGCGCTTCGGCGCAAAGTGATTTCCCGTTCCAGATCCTGACCCTTTCGGCGCGGTCCAAAACCGCCCTTGGCGAAAATGCCGCCCGCCTTGCCCAACACCTGAATGACCACCCAGAGCAGGATCTGGCGGATGTTGCATGGACCCTGAAAGAGGGGCGCCGTGCCTTTGAAAAGCGCATGGTCGTGGTGGCGGACACCCATCAAGAGGCCGCAAAGCTGTTGCAAGAGGGTGATGTGCGTCGGATGCATACCCATACGGCGCTGGCCCGGCCCGAAACGGTGTTCATGTTCCCCGGCGGCGGCGCGCAATACGCGGGCATGGCGCAGGATCTATATGAAACCGAACCGGTTTTCGCGGAATGGATGGACCGGGGTTTGGACCATCTGGCAACGCTCAGCACAGTGGATATGCGGGCGCTTTGGCTGCCTTCCGCAGAAGAGCGCGCCCAGGCGGATCAAATGCTCAAACGCCCCAGTCTGCAACTGCCGCTGATCATGATCGTGGAATATGCGCTGGCGCAATTGTGGATCAGCTGGGGGGTGACACCCGCTGCCCTGACCGGCCATTCCATGGGCGAGAACACCGCCGCCTGTGTGGCGGGTGTCATGTCGTTTGAGGATTGCATTGGTTTGGTTCATCTGCGCGGGCGGCTGTTCGATACGGTCCCGGCGGGGGGGATGCTTTCGGTCAACCTGTCCGCGGGCGAACTGCGCCCTATGCTGGGGGATGATCTTGATCTGGGGGCGGAAAACGGCCCA
Organism: Pelagimonas sp.; assembly: GCA_025210345.1. Classification (GTDB taxonomy): domain Bacteria; phylum Pseudomonadota; class Alphaproteobacteria; order Rhodobacterales; family Rhodobacteraceae; genus JAOARQ01. The sequence goes on from JAOARX010000006.1 coordinate 164,502, forward strand.
GCGCTATCGGTCGCCTCGGGCCCGCAGGCGGCGTTGGATGCGCTCGAAGCCCGCCTGAAAGAACAAGAGATCGACTGTCAGCGCATCGCCATTGATATCGCGGCGCACAGCCGGATGCTTGAACCCATTTTGGCCGAATTCGGCGCCTATCTGCGATCTATCCAACTGAACGCCCCGCAAATTCCGCTGACCTCGAACCGCACCGGCGCGCTGATGACCGCTGAACAGGCCACGGACCCGGAATACTGGGTGGCGCATCTGCGCGGGACCGTGCTGTTCGCCGATTGCGTCGGCGCCTTGGCCGCGCCCAATCGCGTGTTTCTTGAGGTGGGCCCGGGCAAGGCGCTCAGCTCGCTTGCGCGGCAGCATTCCGCGCTTGAGGCCAATCAGACCCTGTCATCGCTGCGCCACCCGCAAGATGTGATCGCCGATGACAAACATCTGTTCGAAGTTCTGGGCCGCCTGTGGGCGCTGGGCGTCGAAATCGACTGGGATCAAATCTGGGGAGAGACCCCGCGCCACCGCGTGGTTTTGCCCAGCTATGCCTTTCAGCGCGCGCCCTATTTCATTGAGCCCGGCAAACCCGCCGTTGACCCGATGCCCCTGTTCTTAACGCGGACTGCGGATCCGTCCAAATGGGGGTGGGCCCCGGTCTGGCGCCCGCGTTCGGCGGCGGTCGAAGTCGATGTAACCTGCGATCTGGACAGCGTTTCAGCCCAGACTTGGCTGGTGTTCGTTGACGACGCCGGCGTGGCCGAACCTGCGGTCGCCAAATTGCGGGATGCGGGGCATCGTGTGATCGAATTGCGCACAGGCGATATGTTCGCGCGCATCAGCGAAGACAGCTATGTTCTGGCCCCGGAACACGGGCGTGAAGGCTATGATCGCCTTTTGCAGGATCTGGCTGCCAATGCTGTGCTGCTCACGCGGATTGCCCATTTCTGGTTGGTGACACAGGATCAAAGCCACCGCCCCGGCTCTTCGTTCTTTCACAGGGTGCAGGAGCAGGGCTTTTATGCCTTGATGTTCCTCGCGCAGGCGCTTGAGGACGAAGCGGTTCCGCGTCCGTTGCATATTTCGGTGTTTACCAACGGGGCCAGCAAGCTGCACGACGAAGCCCTGCCGCATCCCGAAAAGGCCACTATCGCCGGTCCGGCGCGGGTTATTCCACGCGAATTGCCCGGTGTCAGTGTCAGCACGCTGGATCTTGAACTGCCCAAGCTGCGCAAGGGTGGTCTTTGGAACAAGGCACGGAACAATTCGGCGCAGGCCGATGATCTCGACACGCTGACCTTACGCGTGTTGGAAGAATTGCTGGCGGATCCGGGGCAAAGCACGGCGGCGTTGCGCGGGGGGCGTCGGTTCGAATGTGCCATGCGCCCTGTTGCGCTGGATATGGATCTGCCTGCCACCAAAAGCGATGGCACCTATCTGATCACCGGCGGGTTTGGCGGGATTGGCCTGACCCTCGCGCGGGATCTTGCGGCGCAGGGGGCCAAAATTGCCCTGTTGGCCCGCAGCCCCCTTCCGGATCGTGAGCTGTGGGATGAATTCCTGCTGCGCCACGCCCCGCAGAACAGCACCGCCATCCGCATTCGCGCGGTGCGCGCGCTGGAAGACAGCGGGGCCGAGGTCATGGTGGTTTGCGCGGATGTCTGCAACTTTGACCAAATGCAAAAGGCGCGCGACGAGGTCGAGACCTGGCTTGGCCCGATCACCGGCGTGATCCATGGTGCAGGCGTCATTGCCGATGCCCCCTTGATGACCAAGACCCCGGCGTCGGTCGAAGATGTCTTTACCCCCAAAATTCACGGCACCGAGGTGCTGGGGCGCGTCTTCCCGGATGGTTCGGTCGATTGGATTGCGTTGTTCAGCTCTTCCTCGACCGTGACGGCGCCTGCGGGGCAGATCGACTATGTTGCGGCCAATGAATTCCTGAATGCCTATGCCCGCGCGCGCAGTGGCAAGACGCGGGTTCTGGCGATCAACTGGGGGATCTGGTCCGAGGTCGGCATGGCCGCCGATGCCATGAGCGCCCGCGTGGGCGATATCCAGAAAGCACCGGTGGTTCCGGCCGAGCTGCCGCTGTTGGAAAGCTCAAGCTTTGATGATCAGGGCAACCGCGTGTTCTTTTCCGAACTGTCTGCGCAGGACTGGGTGATCGACGAGCACCGCACACGGCTTGGGGATGCGTTGTTGCCGGGCACCGGCTATCTGACGCTGGCCACCCATGCGCTGCGTGCGCATCACCAGGAAGGCCCGTTTGAATTGCGGGACCTGAACTTTCTGCGCCCCTTGCGCGTGGCGGATCAGGGCGCACGCGACATGCGCATTCGCCTGACCCGCACCGATGAGGGCTATGGGTTTGAGGCCCTGGCCGATGCGACCTTGAATGGCCGCCTGGGGCATACATTGACCGCGCAGGGCGAGATTTCTCTGCTGCCGCTGCAGCGGCCCGAGCCCATCAATCTTGATGCGATCCGCGCGCGCTGCGCCACGCCGGAACGTGCCGCCCCCGGAAGCAAGCTGACCGCCGCGCAAGAGGTTCACCTGAACTTCGGGCCGCGCTGGAAGGTGCTGGACACCCGCGCCATTGGCCAGGGCGAAGGCATTGCCGATCTTTCGCGCGCGCCAGAGGCGGCGGATGACGGTTGCCTGCTGCATCCCGCCTTGCTGGATATCGCGACCGGATGGGCGATGGACCTGATCGAAGGCTATCAGCCCACCCATCTGTGGGTTCCTGTGCGCTATGGGCGCGTGCGTGTCCACGGGGATCTGCCCGATCGCATCGTGTCCTGGGTGCGCAACGCCGCACAGAACACCGCGCGCGCTGAGACCGCCAGCTTTGACATCACGCTGTGTGATGAAAATGGGCAGGTGATCGTGGAAATCGCGGGCTTTACCATCCGTCGTTTGGATTCTCTGGATACGCTGTCCAGCGGGCGGCGTCTGACCATGGCGGAAATGGAGTTTGACGACGACAAGGCCCCTGTGCAGCCTCTTTCCCCGTCCGAAGAGCGCCTGTCCCACAACCTGTCACAGGGCATCCGCCCCGACGAGGGGGTGCGTGCCTTCCGCGCGGCGCTTGCGCTGGCGCAGCCACAGGTGGTGATCTCTTCGATGGATCTTGAGGATCTGACCCGCCAGGCCGCCGCCGCCTCGATCGAAGCAGGCCCCGCCCAGACCTTTGAGCGCCCCCAACTTGAAAGCGATTTTGTCGCCCCCGAAACAGAGATCGAACGCCAGCTGGCGGGCTTTTGGGAAGACCTGCTTGGCGTGTCCAATGTGGGGGCCTGTGACAGCTTTTTCGACCTTGGCGGGCATAGCTTGATCGCCGTGCGCCTGTTCGCCATGGTCAAGAAACACTTCCGCGTGGATTTCCCGATTTCCGTGCTGTTCGAGGCCCCGACAATCCGCAGCTGCGCCGAACTGATCGAAGCGCAGATCGGCCCGGTCGAAGGGACGTCAGACCCCAAAGAGGGGGCCAAAAAGCCCGAACGCCGGTTCAAACATCTTGTGCCGATGCACGATGGTGACGGGGGCGCGCGCAGGCCTTTCTTCTTGATTGCCGGGATGTTTGGCAATGTGCTGAACCTGCGCCATCTGGCGCATCTGCTGGGGGCGGATCGTCCGTTCTATGGGTTGCAGGCCCGCGGTCTGTTGGGTGGTGAAGAGCCGCATGAAACCATCGAAGACGCCGCGCGCGACTATATCGCGGAAATGCGTCAGGTTCAGCACGAAGGCCCCTATATGATCGGTGGCTTTTCTGGGGGTGGGATCACCGCCTATGAGGTGGCGCGCCAGCTGGAAACCATGGGCGAAACGGTGTCACTGGTGGTGATGCTGGATACGCCGCTGCCGCAGCGCCGCGCCCTGACCGCGATTGACCGGATCTGGATCAAACAGGCCGAGTTGCGCGAACAGGGGCTGTCGTACCCCTTCAAATGGGTGCGCAACCGCATCGCCTGGGAAATCGCGAAACGTCGCCCCACGGCGGAAACCGCAGCCCAGCATGATTTCCACAATGCTGAAATCGAGGCCGCGTTCTATCGCGCAATCGGACGATACGAAATTCAGCCATGGGATGGCCCCCTGGTGCTGTATCGCCCGCCGATGCGTGGCAAGTGGACCGTGTCGAAAGGACAGCTGGTCAACCGTGAGCGCTCTTATGTCACCCATGACAATGATTGGGGCCGATATGTCCCGTCTGTCACGGTCCACGAAGTTCCGGGCGATCATGACAGCATGGTTCTTGAGCCAAATGTGCGGGTTCTCGCCGCTCAGATGCGACAAGCTATTGACCAGGCCGAGGCACAGGTTCAAGGCAACGGTACAGTCGTTAGTTTTCCCGTGCACGCGGCGGAGTGAGTATGCCCCGAATCCTTGTTGTTTCCCTGAATTATCGAACACCGGACATGACCCTGCGGTCCGCAAAAACCGCGCTTGGGGCGATGCAGGGGCTGGATGCCCAATTGGTGATTGTCGACAATGACAGCGGGGACGGGTCGTTCGAAAAAATGGTTCAGGCGGTTGAAACCGAAGATTGGGCGCAGGGACAGCCGGTTCGCGTGGTGCAATCCGGGCACAATGGCGGCTTTGGCGCGGGCAATAACTTTGCCATTCGGCTGGGCTGTAGCGACGGGGTGCGCGCGGATTATGTCTATATCCTGAACTCCGACGCCTTTCCAAAGCCCGACGCGCTTCGGAAACTGTTGAATCACATGGAGGCCAACCCCAAGACGGCCTTTGCCGGCAGCTATATTCACGGCGAAGACGGGGAAACGCATCTGTCGACCTTCCGTTTCCCCTCCATCGATTCCGAATTCGAAGGGGCGTTGCGCCTGGGGGTCGTATCCTGGCTGCTGCGCAACCGCACCATTCCCATCTGGACCAAGGCCTCGCAGTGCGTCGATTGGATCTCGGGGGCGTCCGTTCTGATGCGTCAGGACGTTCTTGACGAAATCGGCCTCTTTGATGAGCGCTTTTTCCTGTATTACGAAGAGACAGATCTGTGTCTGCGCGCCCATCAAGCCGGACACGAGGTGCATTATGTGCATGACAGCGAAGTGATGCACATCGGATCTGTTTCAACTGGCATGGGGGGGTGGACCCGTGTGCCGCAATACTGGTTGGACAGCCGGTGGTACTATTTCTCAAAGAATCACGGACGGATCTATGCCGCGCTTGCCACGCTGTTCCACCTTGGCGCCGGGGTGCTTTGGAGGATCCGCAGGGTGATTCAGCGCAAACCAAAGGCAGACCCGCCATATTTTTTGCGCGATTTGGTTGTACATGATCTGAAAGCGGTGTTTCGCCCGATTGCGGGGAAGATCCCGAAAACGGGCGTTGAAGACACGGCAGAGGTGAAAGCGGAGTAGACAGATGGCCGGAATTTCCTGCGTTGTGATGGGCAATGAATCGCTTTTGGTGCATTGCACCGAGATGCTCTTGTCGCGGGGAAATACGGTTGCTGCGGTGATCACGCGCAACAGCAGTATCCGCGACTGGGCGCGCGATCGGGGGCTGCGGGTCGAACAACCCGGCAAAGATCTGGCGGCGCGCCTGGGGGGGATCAGCTGTGACTGGCTGCTGTCGATCGCCAACCTTGATATCATCCCTGAAGACGTGCTTGCGATGCCGCAAAAGGGGGCGATCAATTTTCACGATGGCCCTTTGCCGCGGCATGCGGGTCTGAATGCGCCGATCTGGGCCTTGATCGAAGGCGAAACCCAGCATGGCATCACCTGGCACCTGATCCAGAGCCGGGTGGATGAAGGCGATATTCTGGTTCAACACAGCTTTGATATTTCGCCGCAGGACACCGCTCTGACGCTGAACACCAAAGCCTATGAAACTGCGCTGCGCTCGTTCCCAAGCCTGTTGGATCAACTTGAAACCGATGCGCTTTCGCCTGTTTCCCAGGATCTGAACCTGCGCAGCTATCACGCGCTTTCGGATCGTCCCGCCGGGCATGGCATGCTGGATTTTGCCCGCCCCGCGCAGACGTTAGAACGGCTTGTGCGCGCGCTGGACCATGGGGCCTATTGGAACCCGCTATCTGCCGCCAAGTTCCGCGCCAAGGATCAGGTCTGGCTGGTGGGCAAGGCGCGTTTGACGCAAAGCCACGCCAGCGCGGGCACCGTTCTTGACGTTGGCCAGGACCAGCTGACCGTGGCTTGTGGTGAAAATGCCCTGGTGTTGTCGGGGTTGACCCGGATATGCGGCCTGCCGGTTGATCCGGCGCAGATTGCCCAGCCCGGTGACGTTTTGCCCGCGCTGGGGGATCTGGCGCAGATTGATGCCGCCATCGCCAAAACCACCCGCGATGACAGCGCCTTTCGAACCCGGTTGGCGGATTTCCAACCCGCCGAACTGGTCGGTCTTGGTACTGCCTCGGAGCAGGTAGACCGCCGTGCGCTGGACCTGCCCGGTGACGCGGTGGGTTTGATCGCGCATTGGGCCGCGCGTCTGGCGACCGCTGATCTGGTCGATATCGCCTATCGCGATCCCGAGATTGCCGCGCTGGCCCAAAACGGGTTGATTTCCGACTGGGCGCCCCTGCGCCTGCCGCATGGGTCGATTGACCAGCTGACTGTTCAGATGAATACCGCCCTCGAGCAGGCCAAGGGGCGCAGTTTCACCACCGATATTGCCGCCCGCGCGCCCGAGCTTGAGTGGCCTTCAACGCCCGCCCTGGGCCTGTCCTATGAGGGGCATATCCAGGGAACGGCGCTGACCGTGATCATGGGCGAGAGCCCGCAGCTTAGCTATCACACCGGCCGTGTGTCCCCCGCGATGGCCGAACTGCTTGCCGCGCGGCTGGAACTATTGGCGATCAATCCAGACCAGAGACTGCCTGCCCACGAACGTGAGATGGTGCTGCATCTCTGGAACGCGACGGCGGCGGATCGGGATGAAACCCTGACCATGCATCGGGCCTTTGAGGCACAGGTGGCCACAACCCCAGACGCGCTGGCGCTGATTTTCGAAGACCAGCATCTGAGCTATGCGGAGCTGAACAGTCGCGCCAACCGCGCCGCACATCTTCTGCGCGACATGGGCGTGGCGCCGGGGCAGGTGGTGGGCCTGTGTTGCAACCGTTCGGTCGATCTGATGGTGGGCGCCCTTGCCATCTTGAAGGCAGGTGGGGCCTATTTGCCCATGGACCCGGCCTATCCGGCGGACCGGCTTCAGCATTTCGTCGAGGATAGCCAGGCGCGGGTGATCGTCACACAGGCCGGGGTCGAACCGCACCTGCCACCTCACCGCGCGGATCTGTTGGTCTTGGATGCGGAGCCGCGGCTGATGCAAGCCCCGGACAGCAATCTACCCGATACCGCCAGCCCCGATGATCTTGCCTATTTGATCTATACATCCGGCAGCACCGGCAAACCCAAGGGGGTGATGATCGAGCACCGTAACGTGCTGAATTTCTACACCGGTATGGATGCCCACGTGCCCCACGCCCAGGGGGGAACCTGGCTGGCGGTCACGTCGCTGAGCTTTGACATTTCCGTACTTGAGCTGTTCTGGACCACCGCGCGTGGGCTGACGGTTGTGCTCAGTTCGGATGAGGATCGCGGCCTGATCTCGAAGGGGCCAATGCCCATGTCGGATCAGGCGATGCAGTTTTCGATCTATTACTGGGGCAATGATGACGGCGTTGGGCGCGACAAATACACCATGCTGCTTGAGGGTGCCAAATTCGCGGATGAACATGGCTTTGTGGCGGTCTGGACGCCTGAACGGCATTTCCACGCCTTTGGTGGCCCCTATCCGAACCCTTCGGTGACGGGGGCGGCCGTGGCGGCTGTGACGCGGAATATCGGGGTAAGATCCGGGTCGGTCGTGGCGCCGTTGCATCATCCTGCCCGCATCGCCGAAGAGTGGTCGGTGATCGACAATCTCACCAATGGGCGCGCGGGTCTGGCCATTGCCAGTGGCTGGCAGCCGGATGATTTCGTGCTGCGCCCGGAAAACACGCCACCCAACAACAAGCCCGCGATGATGGAAAACATCGACCAGATCCGCAGGCTTTGGCGCGGTGAACCTGTCGGTTTCCCGCGTCAGGACGGCACGTTGCATGAGGTGGTGACCCAGCCCCGCCCGGTCTCCAAAGAGGTGCCGATCTGGGTGACGACTGCGGGCAATCCCGAAACCTGGCGCGAAGCGGGCCGCACAGGATGCCATGTTCTGACCCACCTGCTGGGTCAATCGATCGAAGAAGTCGCGGGCAAAATCAAAATCTATCATCAGGCGCTGCGGGAGGCGGGGCATAATCCCAAGGACTTTACCGTCACCTTGATGCTGCACACCTTTATTAGCGATACGCGCGAACACGCGCGTGAGATCGCGCGCCAACCGATGAAGGATTACCTGAACGCCGCCGCCGGGCTGATCAAGCAATACGCCTGGGCCTTTCCAGCCTTCAAGCGCCCCGAGGGGGTGAACAACGCGTTTGACCTGCAACTGGATGTTCTGGAACCTGACGAATTGGATGCGATCCTTGAGTTCGCTTTTGAGCGCTATTTCAACGAAAGCGGCCTGTTCGGCACGGTTGATGATGCCATGGCGCGGGTCGATGAATTGACCCGCATCGGCGTGACCGAAATCGCCTGTCTGATCGACTATGGCATTGAACGCCAGACCGTTCTGGATGGACTCAAACCGCTGGCCGAGGTGGTCCAACGTGCGCAGGTGAAACCTGAACTCGCGGCGGATGATTTTTCGGTCGCGGCGCAGATCGTGCGCCATGAAGTGACGCATCTGCAATGCACACCCTCGATGGCGCGGATGATCGCGATGAATGATGAGGCGCGCTTTGCCCTGCGGGGGGTGCAGCACCTGTTCCTGGGCGGAGAGCCCTTGCCCGGTGCCCTGGTGCGCGAATTCTCTGAGATCACCGACGCGCCCATCACCAATATGTATGGGCCAACGGAAACCACGATCTGGTCTTCGGTTCAGCCCGCCTCTGCTGAGGAAACCATTGTCAACGTCGGCCTGCCCCTGGCCAATCAACAGCTGTATGTGCTGGACCCGGATCAGCACCCTGTCGGCATCGGCCAGGAGGGCGAGCTGTGGATTGGCGGCGACGGGGTCACACGCGGCTATTGGAACCGCGATGATCTGACCGCGGATCGTTTCCGGAACAATCCGTTTCAGGACGGGCGCATGTACCGGACCGGCGATCTGGTGCGCAGGCGCGAAGATGGCCGGATTGACTTTATTGGTCGCGTTGATCACCAGGTGAAACTGCGGGGCTTCCGCATTGAACTGGGTGAGATCGAAGGCGCGCTTGAGGCCCTGCCAGCGGTTAGCCAAGCGGTTGTTATGGTGCGCGAAGACACGCCGGGCGATCAGCGCCTTGTCGGGTACTACACCGGTGCGCAACAAGACGAATCAGAGATGCGCACGGCGTTGGGCAAACAGTTGCCCTTTTCGATGGTGCCCGGGCGCATGGTTCACCTGCCGGCCTTCCCTTTGACCCCAAACAAGAAAGTGGACCGAAAGGCCCTGCCCGCTCCCGCTGCCCCCGTCGCGCCCAAGCATGCGCCCAAGCCTGCGCCCACGGCGCAACCCATCGTTCAGACCACCACATCCGGTCAAGATGGGGCGCATCTGGTCGATCCGATTGCCCGGATTTGGTCGGGTATCTTGGGTGTGAGCGGCATTTCCGCCGGGGACAACTTTTTTGATCTGGGCGGTCATTCCCTGCTGGCGGTTCAGGCCCACCGCGCCATCCGCGAAGAGCTGGGCGCATCCGGCCTGTCCATCACGGATATCTTCCGCTTTCCGGTCTTGTCCGATCTGTCCGATCGGGTTGCCCAGATGGTTGGCGACAGCGCCCCCAGGGAAATGGCGTCCCCTGCGCCGGCGGCCAACGAACGCGCAAGATCCCGATCCGAGGCCATGTCGCGGCGTCGCGAAATGCGGGCCCGCCGCAAGGTGTGATTCTTATCAAAACCAATCTTGTGACCCGGCCCCTCGAAGGCCGGGTTTTTTGTGTTTGAGCGGGGGAGTTTCGGGTACTCGAATGCGCGCGGGGGTGGGTGTCTGAATTTCGGCAAAGTTGCGCCATGTTTTCGCCATGTTCTTGGAAAATTTGACAAAAATGCGGCCGTGGTTGTGTGTTTCAAAACGCTTTGTTTCCGTCCAACATGTGGAAATCCGTGGCGAAAATAGGGCGAATTTGATAGGGTTAACCACGAAGTAGACGCATTTGTTTTGTCAGTACCAAGCCTTTTCATGCGTCTCTTCCGCATCGGGGGCCCCTTGCGGGAGGAATTAAATGAACCAGTTCCAGTCGATCGATGAGGTGCTCTCGGTCTTTAAAAGGCGCTTTTGGGTGATCGTGGCAATCGCGGTTGTCGGGAGCATTGCGACCTTCAATCATGCGCTGAATCAGGCCAAGCTTTATCAGGCGACTGCCGTGGTTCAGATCGAAGACGCTGCCGCGCCCAATCAATTCGTAAACGGCGGTGCGACGCGGCGAGATGATACCACTCGCGCGGTGCGCCTGATCGAACAAAGGTTGATGTCGCGCGACAATCTTCTTCGTGTGATCAATGACCATGGTCTGTTTATGCAAGATCCAGGCGAGACGCTGTCCGAACGCGCATCCAACATGCGTGAGGCGATTCGCATTGCCCAGATCAGGGATCAATCCCAGGGGTTTGTTCCGGGGGGCGTGGCGCCTTCGGGGCTGATGATCCATGTGACATTGGACAACCCGCAAAAGGCTGCGGATGTGGCCAATGACCTGATGGCTTACGTGATTTCGCAAACGCGCGATCGCAGCGCCCTGCGTGCCCGGGATGCGCTGGACTTTTTCGCCACCGAAGAGCGGCGGGTGGGCGCAGAGATCGAGCAACTGGAAACGCGGATCTCGGCCTATCAACAACAAAACGCAGAACAGCTTCCGTCTGGTATTCGGGATTTGCGCAGTCAACTGGCCCAGCTGGAAGCGGCAGATCTGGAACTTGATCGTGAAATTGTCGCCTTGGGCAATACGTCGGGACGTCAGCGACAGGATGTCAAAGACCGCGAAGAGGCGCTTTTGCGGGAACAAAAGCTGTTGATCGCCGAACGCGTGGCGGAAATTCAAGCGCTCTTGGTGGGCGCCCCCGAGGTCGAGCGCGGGATGAATGCGCTTGAGCGTGAGCTGACCAAACTGCAAGAACAATACGCCCTTATTGCCACGCGCAAAGCGGATGCCGAAATGGGGCAGATGCTGCAAGACCGGCAGGATGCAGGCCGGTTCCAGGTGTTGGAAGAGGCCCTTGTCCCCGAATATCCGATTTCGCGCAGCCGCAAGAAAACCGCCATAATCGGGGCGTTTGGCAGCTTGTTGGCCGGGATTGCCGTCGCGTTCGTGATCGAACTTGCTAACCCCGCGATCCGAACCCCCAGCCAGTTGGAGCGCGCCTTGGGCATCACGCCTGTCGTATCCATTCCCGTCATCATGACCGGGACAGATACCCGAAAGAAGAAGCTGGGGCGCGCGGGTAAGATAGGGATTTTTGCGTTGATCGTGCTGGGGGCGGCCAAAATGCTGGCGGGCAATGTGCCCTGGCTGCAAAATCTGTTCGGATTAAGCACCGGAGAGGGCTGATTGACCGAAGATCACCAGACATGCAAAAGCCCCGGACGCTGGTGCCGGGGCTTTTCTGTGGAGGCTCTGGGCGCGCTAGTATTGGTAGCGCTCGATGTTCGTGCCTTCGGCCATGTTCAGAACCACACCCAAAAGGGGTGTTTCCTGACCCAGCCTGCGTTCCACCTCTTTGATTTCCTTGGCAGATGTGACGCCCCCGCCAACCACGAACAACACCGCGTCGAAATAGGGGCGAAAGGCCATGACATCATCGTAGAACAGCGCAGGCGGCATATCGAACAGCATGATGTCAGGGTCATAGGTTGCTTCAATCTGGTCCAGGACCATTTGAGTCTGCCGGTCCTGCAAAAGCTCAGAGGCGTAGGGCTCAACCACAGAATTCAGCCCAAAGGCCAGCTGCTGACCGGCGTTGATGCTGTTTTCCCCCATCTTCTGGAAATAGTCGTGGGGGGGCACATCTCCGCGCAGCAGATCGCCAAGGCTAAGATCGGTGTCGACCGCCAGGGTCCGGTGCAAGCTGGGCCGGCGCATGTCGCAATCGATCAGCATGGTTCGGCAATTCGCCTGCCGGGACAGGGTGATCGCCAGATTGGCAGCAGTAAAGGTTTTGCCCACGTCCTTGCCTGCCGAAGTGATCGCCACCCGACGCCAGTTGTTTTCTGACAGCGCGCGCAAAAGGCGGGTGCGCAGAACGTCAAACGCGGTATGGGCGTGATGTTCACGCTTGGCCGTGATGATGTGATTGCCTGCCAAAAGGTCAGGGTCAAGTTGAATGGAGGCCAGCTGTGACCAGGGGTCATTGGCGTGCAACTGCTGTGCCACCGACGGGGCGGGTGCATTTGAAATCACCGTATCCCCCGTGCGTCGTCCAGCGTGGCGCCGCTCGGAGCGACTTTGAGGGGGGAGCGGTTCATGCTCTAGTGGTGCAAAGACCTGATCGGGGGATGGCGTGCTGCGCCGTTGATCCTGCGAGCGGCGCTCGCTTGCCTGTCCCGCGGCAACCTGTGCTTCAAAAGCTGCACGTTCAAGCTTGGCCTGGCGTTCCGCTTCGGCCTGTTTCTCTGCTTCGGCCTGGGCGCGTAGCTCGGCTTGGGCGCGGGCGTGTTCTTCTTCGGCGCGTTGCCGGGCTTGTTCGTGCGCGGCGCGTTCTTCGGCTTCAAGCCGCGCCTGTTCCGCGGCCGCTTGGGCAGCGCGTTGTGCATCAAGTTCAGCTTGCAGGCGTTCGGCTTCGCGGGCTGCGGCCTGTTCCGCCTCAAGTCGGGCCTGCGCCTGCGCCTGCTCTTGTGCGCGACGGGCTTCGTCTTCGTGCTGTCGGGTCAGTTCCGCCAGCCTTTGTTGTTGCTCAAGGGCTTCGCGGGCGGCCTCTTCGGCGGCTTTTCGGGCGTCTTCGGCTTGGCGAATCTGTTCCTTGGCGGCTTGGATTTCGGCTTCGTGTTGTTGGCGAATTTGTTCTGCCTCGGCGGCCCGCAAAGCGGCCTGTTCACGCGCGGCTTTGATCTGACGCAGTTTTTCGATCTTGGCCTGGCGAAGGGCCAAATCGTCTTGTGAAACAGGGGGTTGGGGCGGCGAAGCAGTCGCAGAATCCGGGCGAACAGCATCGGGCGACGCCACTGATGGCGTGGCCCCGCGGTTCTTGCGGCTGAATTTGCGGCGCTCTTGCATCTGCACGCTTCCTGTCTGCTCACCCATTATCCGGACCAATAATACCAGCCGGGCACCGTTTCTTGAAACACTCCAGATCCTCAGGTGCGTCGGATCTTTGCCCGACTAGACCAAAGGATTTGGGCTGAAATAAGTCGGCTTTGTGGGATTGTCGCTAAATTTAGCTCAAAACCCCATGAGATTGGCCCGGGTGATGGCCTGTTCGACAAAGCGCGCGCGATCAGATTCAGGTTGCCAGCCCAGCATGCGCTTGGGTTTGTCATTCACAAACGGCGAGAAATGCGCACGGCTTTTCCAATCGGCCAGAGAGGGGCGGATCACCTCTTTGCGGCGCAGCGCGTGTTTCTTAAGCAGGTATTTCACTGCGTCAGACGCATAGAACGCGTGCAGATTGCCGGGGCTGACGCGGATGCGTGCCCCCAGTTCCTCATGGATGGCGTCGAAATAGTCGCGGGCGGACATCATGGGTTCACCGATCAGGTTAAAGCTCTCGCCGTCTATGCCGGGCGTGTCGATCATCCGCACCAGCCCATCGGCGATGTCATCATTCAACACAAACGGCAGGATATTGCGGCCATGTCCCCAGATCCGAACTGCCCCCGCGCCATGCCAGCGACCGATGCCCCAATGCTGAAGCGGCCCGCCCGCGCCGACCACGATGCCCGGACGCGCGATCACCAAAGGCAGCCCGCGTTCGCGATGTTGTTCCAACAGTTTGCGTTCGCATTCCGCCTTGGACCGCGCATAGAGATTGCGGTCGGTCATGTCCTTGGTAAAACCCGTGTCTTCGGTGATCTGCGCATTCGGGTCGGACATATCATAGCTGGCAATCGTGCCGGTATAGATCAGACGACGTACCCCGGCCTTTTGGCTTGCCGCAGCGACGCGCAGGGCGACGCCCACATCGTTCACAAGGCAATCCGCCCATGTGGTTTCCAGGGCCTTGGCAAGGTTGAACACCACGTCCATGCCCTGCATCGCCTCGGTCAAGCCGTCCAGATCATGCAGGCTGACCCCCACGGTTTCCACAGCGTCGGGCAGATCGGGGAAGGGGCCTGTTTTGCCGCGCGACAGCACGCGTACATCGCGCCCTTCGGCCACCAAACGCCGCGTCAGCGCCCGGCCGATAAATCCGGTTCCACCGATGACCAGCGCCGTGGGCTTGGGTTTGCGGGTTTGCACGATGGGGGTTTTGACCTGTTTGACCTCATCTGGCAGCATCTGGATCACTTGGTCCAATGCGCGCATGACCTTGACCGCGGTTTCACCGGAAAAGCGCGGGTCTTGCGGTTGGTTGGCGTTCATCGCGCCATAGATGGCCGCGTCCATCCCGCGAAACGATAGGGCATAGGGCCCCTTGGTGTTCAGCGATGCCAGTTGTACCGCCGCATTTCGCGTGCCCTGCCATAGGTGCTGGCGCGCCAGATCCAGCTGTTTGCGCAGGGGGTTCACCACAAGATCCCCGGCATTTTCCCGCTCAACAACCAGTACATCCTGAGCAAAATCCAGCCGCGCCCGCGCGCTTGAGCCGCGCAGCGTCACCGAACGATCGTCGACGGTTTCGACCATCGAGATGGTGAATGTGATCTCAACCCCTCCGGCCTGAGCGAAAAAGCGGATGTATTGCGGTCGCGGGTCATCACCGGGCAGCATGGCGGGCTTATGCGCTTCGGAGTGGGTGATGGTGACGTCCCCAAACAGATCCTGCGCAAAGGCCATCAGATGTGGCCCCAGTTCCAGCACAAGGTTCTTGGGCGCGCGCAGCAGCCACAGGTTGAAAGGACCCGAGCGCAGGGGGGAAAGTGGCAGGGCCCATGTGATCTCGGCGCCGGAAATGCGGCCATAGTCCCCCGCCTGCATTGCGGCTTTCATGCGGGTATAGGACGGCAGCCCGAGAAAGTTATGCCCCGCATGGAACCTGCGGCCGGTTTCCTGGGCGGTTTGTTGAATTGATTCCGTGGATTTACCACTTTCGGCCACAGGTTTTTCCACAAGCACATCCAGCCCGCCACGCAGACATTGGATGGCGATTTCCTCATGCAGATGTGGCGGTGTCAGGATATGCACCGCGTCACAGCGATCATCCTTGATCAACTTATCCACAGAAGGAACGGGCGCAGCCCCCAGGGCCTCGGCCAACCCTTTGGCGGCGGTTTCATTGGGGTCGCAGACCGCGGTGATCTGCACGCCGGGGGTCGCCTTTAGGGCGTCTGCGTGCCATGTGGCGATATATCCGGCTCCGATCAGGCCAACGCGGATGGGACGGGTCATGTCTGTCTCACTTATATTCGATGATGCGCATTTTCGCCCCGCTCAGGCGGCGAAGGTGAAAGCGCAGATAACCAATGAAATTCGGGATTTTCGAAAGCGTCAGCAGCAGGCTGTGGCGCCAGCTTTCGCGCGTGTTCAGCCCCTCGTGGATCAGGCCGCGCGCGGTTCGTACATAGTTCAGCACATAGAGCATCAGAACCAGCACGGACAGGATGGGCCAGGTGATCAGCCCCAAGAGAAACAGCAGCGGCAAGGCCAGGCCATACACCAGCACGCGTTTGCGTTCGGTGACGAAATAGTCGGGGTGCAGGTGCCCAACCTGCGCAAACCCATGCCCCGTACGCGTCGCGCGGCTCCACCATTGGGAAAAGCGCAGCATGGCGGCGTCATGGCGGGTCATGTCCTGCGGAATACGGTAAAGCACCGCTCCGGCCTTGCGAAAGCGACAGCAGATTTCATCATCTTCGGCGGCGATGACCGACGGGTTCATGCCCCCCACCTTTTGCCACAGGGGCGCGCGCACCAGCATATCGCCGCCACAGGCCAGGATTTCACCGGCGGGTCGATGCCATTCCCAATCGCAAAGCTGGTTATACAGGCTTGCGTCGCGGTGAATCTCGGATCGCCAGCCGGTGACCATGCCGACCTGCGGATGGGCCTCAAGATGCGCGCGGGCGGCGGCGATAAACCCTTTGACCAGCATGCAATCACCGTCGATGAACATCACCAGTTCCGGATCATCCAGCGCGTCAAACCCCGCATTGCGGGCGCGGGCGGCGGTGAAGGGGATGGACATGTCCAGTTGCACGACCTTGGCGCCGGCGCGCCTGGCCTCGGCCACGCTATTATCCGTTGATCCGCTGTCCACATAGACGATCTGGCGCACTTGCCCCTGTACCGAGGCCAGCCCAGCCACAAGTCGCGCCCCTTCGTTGCGCCCGATCAAGATCGCATCAACGGGTGTCATCCGCCAAGACTCCGGCGTTTGGGCAGGTCTTGTTTGCCCTGCGCATATCCAGTGATCAGCTCAGAAAGCCAGCGCGCCTCGCGGTGGATATTGAATTCTATGTCAACCGTATCCCGGCTGTGATCCCCCATGGCCATGCGCTCGGCATTGTCGGTCATGAGCCGCTGAACGGCCTTTTCAAGGGCGCGCGTGTCCCCCGGCGGGACAAGAATTCCATTGGTGCCCGGGGTCACAAGTTCGGGAATTCCTGCGATTTGGGTGGTGACAACAGGGACACCTGCGGCCATGGCCTCCATCAGGACAACGGGCACCCCTTCGGCAAAGCTGGGCAGGACGAACAGATCGGTTTTCTGCAATGCCTTGGCGACCTCGGTCTGATTTTGGTATCCGGCGAATGTGACGGCATCGTGCAGGTCCAGATCCGCCGACATCTGTTCCAGCGCGGCCCGGTCTGGCCCATCGCCGATCAAGGTCAGATGCAGGTCCGGATGGATATCGCGCAGATTGGCAAGCGCCTGCAACAGGATTGGCACGCCTTTGACCGCCGCCAGACGCCCCACAAACAACAGGTTCGCCCCCTGATGATCAGAAGGCTCATAGCGTTGGGGATCGACGCCGCAGTGCACAATGTGGAACCGATCCCAATGGGACTGGGCAGCAAAGCACATGAGCTGGGACCGACAGTATTCGCTGATACAGGCGACAAAGCTGGCCCGCGCAGCTTTTTCGTCGATTCGCCAGTGGTGCGGTTCAAAGAAGATATCCGGTCCGTGGATCGTAAAACTGAATGGGATGCCCGACAGTTCCGAGGCCAGCATCGCGACGGTACAGGATGCCTTGGCGATGTGGTTGTGCAGATGCGTGACCTTTTGGTCCTGCAGATGGGCGGCCAAAACGGCAGCTTCCAGAAAGTAGATCAGGTTGTAGACGCGTCCGCGCAGCCCCTTTGGCGCGGTGGTCCACGCCAGTTTGAGCGCGCTGAAATACCGCTTGGGCGTGGCCATCGCGCGCAGATGTGACGCAAACAGGCGGATCGGGTTTTTCGCCCCTGCCAAGACCTTAAAGGTCTGTGCGTGCTCTTGCTTCTGTTCCGGTCCAACCAGATGTTCGGGGCCTGTGGTGCGGATCGAACAGGTAATGACCTCATGCCCACGATCCCGCAAGGCCGCGACTTCGCGTTGAATAAACGTATCGGAGGCGCGCGGATATTCCCCGGTCAGGTACGCCAGTTTAGGAAGAGAAGTTGTCATGTCTCGGCCTCGTATGATTGGGCCAGCATCTGGTCAAAGGGGGCGGTATCGGCCCCTCCCAATGTGTCCCTGAGGGCGGTGTTGGGATAGCGCAGCGGCATCATGCGCGCCTTGAAGATCGGCTCTTGAAATAATCCGGGCAGTTTGCCCGCGATTGGTTTCACAAGTCTGACCAAACTCAGCCAAACCCCATAGGGAATAGATAGATTTAGACGGGGCCACCCGGTGATCTTGCGATGCGCGGTCAGGAACTCTGTGCGCGTCGGACGTTGGTCGTCCAACACGTTCAATGCCCGCACTCCCTGGGGATCCGTCAGGGCGGCGCTGATCAGGGCCCGCGCCACATGATCCACATGGGTCACAGGCAGCTCACCTTGTGAGGTGAGGGTCACATGCAGTTTCGACGCCCAAAATCCCATAAGCGCATGCCATGTCCGACCCGGACCATAGATCGCACCCGGACGCATCAGCCAAAGCGGCAGGCCAGAGGCCTGACACTGCGCTTCTTGATGTAGCTTGCTGGCGGTATAGGGATCGCGTGCCGTTTCGGCGGTTTCCAGGGGTGTGGCTTCGGTCAGAGTGTCACCGGCGGTTAGCCCGTCGGTCGCGTAGACCGCAATCGAGCTGACCAGCACCAGGCGCGGCCGCGTCTCTTGCAAGGCTTGCAACAGATGCGCTGTGGCCTGCGACGTGTCATTGGCCAGCTGGTCAGGATCGCTTCCCAGATGCGCGGCGGCGTGGATCACGGCCTGACAGTCGGTTGCCAGCTCGCGCAGCTGCACGGTACTGTCGGCCTGTGCAAGATCCGCTTGCCGGGCCTGAATGCCGGGGTCGTCCCGCCATTCGGCGCGTGGTGTGCTGCGATAAAGGGCGACCACCTCATGCCCCAAGGCCCGCGCCCGTGCGACACAGGCCCGCCCGACAAAGCCATTGGCCCCGGTGATCAGCATCTTTACAGCGCCCATGGCATTGGCTCCATCGGATCACAGGTTGTGGTCATGCGCTGGGCCCCGGTGGTCTCGTTGGCGTTCTGAATGGCCAGCGTGACCTCGGTCAGATGCAGGGCAAACGCATTCGAGAGACGGCAGGGCCGGTTTTCGCGCAAGGCGGACAGAACTTCGTCCGGTCCCAGCATAAAGTTCATCGCCGCCGCCCCCCAACGTTTGACCTTGGGGTGGGTTGGCCCCTTCAGGCGGATACGACGGGGCAGGGGGTGCTCCATCAATCGGCGTCGTATGGTCAGTCGGCGGGCAAATGTCACCTTTGCGGCATTGTCCCACGCGGCCTTGCACGACAGCACCCCCTTGTCACCGACGATACGGATCGAATGGTCATGCGGGGCGGTGATCGAACAGGTCAGGCGCGTCACCGGACCGTTTTCAAAGAACAGCGTCGCGACGGATAGATCGGGCGCATAGGGGCCATTGCCCGCTTTGTCGGGGATCGTCTCGGCGCTGGCGGCGACCACCGTGCGCACCGACCCGAACCACGCGATCAACCATGTCAGGTAATAGCCCGCATGCTCCAGCGTACAGCCCACACGGAATTCATCTTCAAAGGGCCACGGCGCCCCACTTTCCGAGATCCACTTGTCATAGGCCGCCTGTGGAACAAAGCCATCGTCCAGTTCGGCGTAAATGGCGCGAGGGGCGCCCGCGATGTTCTGGCGCAGCGCATGGCCAAGGGTCTGCGCGGCCTCACCTAGTGCGGAACAGGGCGCCGAGGCCAGCATTAAACCCTTGTCCGCCGCCAGATCAAAGAGCGCTTTGGCGTCCTCAAAATCCGTCGCAAGCGGCTTTTCCGAATAGACGTGCCGACCGGCCAGCAAACAGGCGCGGGTGGTTTCAAAATGCGCATGCGGGTTGGTGAGGTTCAGCACAAGCGCGTCAGGCGCATCGGCCAGAAGACGGTCAAACGAGGGCTTGGCAGGCACCGACCAATACGCGCAAAACTGTCTGAGCCGCTCGGGGTTCGTATCATAGACACCCGCAACCTGGATGTCCGGCATCACCGCCAGCGAGCGCATATAGAGATCGGCCACAAAACCGCATCCCAGCAATACAACCTGCCCGCTCATAGTTGCCTCATCGTTCTTAAATGAATTTCACACACAGGGACACTTTTCACGTTTTACGTTTTGGCAGAGATTAATCATTCAATCATGGCCAGAATTCGACCACAGGCAGAGTTTTTTCGAAAAGAGACCGGAATAACCCGGATTGGCCCTAATTTGGACGCTCTCATAGGTGAAAACGCCGGGAAACCGGGGCAAACTGGCCGCGGAACGGGTGCAGATTATAAGGTAGACGATGGACTTTACGATCAACGGTCAAAGGATTGCGGTGAACGTCTCAGGCTGGGCCGCGCTCGAAGATCAGGTCACAAAACGCTTTGTGGCCGGGCAGGGGTTTGCCTTGGCGACGATCAATCTGGATCATCTGGTCAAGCTGCGCACGGATGCCGCGTTCATGTCCGCCTATCAGGCGCAGGATCTGGTGGTGGCGGATGGCAATCCGATCGTCTGGATGTCGCGCCTGGCGCGGCAACCTGTTGAACTGGTGCCCGGATCCGAAGCCATCTTGCCGCTTGCGCAGTGGGCCGCGCGCGCCGGGGTCAAGGTGGCGCTGCTTGGCAGTTCGCAGTCGTCCTTGGCGGGGGCCAAATCTTATCTTGAACGCAATATCGCGGGTTTGGAGATCGTAAGCTGCATCGCTCCGCCAATGGGGTTTGATCCCGATGGGGACCAGGCAGAGGCCCTGTTGCAGCAGATTGCCGAGGCGGGCGCGGGGTTGTGTTTCATCGCCATGGGTGCCCCCAAACAAGAGATCCTGGCCGCCAAGGGGCGGCAGGTTGCGCCAACCGTCGGGTTTGCCTGTATCGGGGCGGGGCTGGACTTTTTGGCGGGGTCGCAAAAGCGGGCGCCGAAATGGGCGCGCCGGCTGGCGATTGAATGGCTGTGGCGCATGCTGAGCAACCCCAGACGGCTGGCTTCACGCTATTTGAAATGCATGGCGATCCTGCCGGGGCATGTGGTTGCCGCCATGTCGATGCGCCTGCGGTCCTGACAGATCCTATACCGACAGCACGCGGGGTTTGCGGCGGCGCATCAGGATCAGATCCTTTAGCTTTCCTTTCAGACCGCGAGGCGGCAGAATTTCGGTTCCCATCTCGAACACGGCCCCCATCAGCGCCGGATCGCGGTTCAGCGCCAGCGCCACCCCCCATTGGGCCGAGACCTCTGGCGGGGTGCCATTGGGAATGCCCATCCGCGTTTGCAGCATACCGGGCATCCAGTCGCCGATGACAATGTCGGGAAAGCGGTCTGCCAGATCGGCGATCATCGCACGGGTCAGAATGCGGGCCGCGCCTTTGGACACGCTATAGCCCATGGACGCAGGCAGCGGGTTGAGATCCGCAAAGGTGGCCACGTTCAGGATACGCCCGGTGCCGCGCTGGGTCATATCGCGCAGCGCCGCCTGCGAACAGTTGAACACACCGCCCAGATTGACCCCCAGGGTGGCCTGAAAACTGGCCGGTGTTTCATCCAGAAAATCCCGGTGCGGATAGACCGCGGCGTTGTTGATCAACGCGCTGATCGGCCCCAGCTGGGCAAAGGCCTGATCAACCGCCGTTGCATCTGCGATGTCCAGAACAAGTGGGCGAAACTCACCGCCTTTACAGATCAGATGCGTGTCGTTCAGGGCTTCTTGGCTGCGCCCGATGCCCAGCACTTGAAATTCCCTCCGGCACAGCTCAACGGCCAAGGCCCGCCCCAGCCCGGCGCTGGCGCCGGTCACGATGACAATGCCGTCTTGGGGGGTGATCTTGGTCATGGGCCTTCTTTCACAATCAGATCGGCCACGCGCAGGGCGTTGGCCGCAATGGTCAAACTGGGGTTCACCCCCATCGAGCTGGGCATGAACGAGGCATCTGTCACCCACAGGTTGGTGATTTCGTGGCTTCGGCAATCGGGCCGCAGGACAGATGTCTTGGGGTCATTGCCAAACCGCAGCGTGCCGCAGGCGTGGCCAAAGTTCAATTCAGTTTGATGGCCCAGAAACATCCTGCGATGCCCGCGAAACCCGCGCCGAATGGCGGTTCGAAAGATCTTGTGGCGTGCGCGCAGCTCATCGGTGATCTGGTAGGACACGGCCAGCCGATCGGGGGCCTCGTGGTCATAGAGAACGCGGTTCTCCCGATAGGGCAGGTCCTCAAGCAGGCCAACGAACAGCTGCGCCGATCCGAATAGACGATGCGCAATCGCCGCCGGGATGCGGGTCAGATGTGACAATCCCCGGATGCCCGCAAATCGCGAACGCGCCAGCATCATGTTCAGGTAATGCACGATTTCGCCATAGGAGGCGCGGACCCCCATGGTTTGCACCGTGCCAAGCCGCTCTCCGTTCCGGTGATAGAAATCCCGCAGGGAAATCGCCCTGGTCGGGCCGTGGTCCGGCGTGCCACGCCTGGGCCAGAGCGCGAACATCACGTTGACGTGGAACATCAGGTTACGTCCCACAAGCCCCGACCCGTTTGCCAGACCACCGGGCCGGGCATCGTCAGTCGACGCCATCAACACGCGGGGCGAGTTCAACGCCCCTGCGGCAAGGATATAGCGCTTGGCTGTAAAGGGCCGGATGCGATTGCCAATGCGGGCCAGAACCCGTGTAATCTGTCCTTCGGTGGCCACGAAACGCAGCACCTCGGCGCGGGCGATAAGCTGGGCGTTGCCCGTGGCGAGCGCGGGTTCAACCCCGGCGGACCGCCCGTCCATCCGGCAGGCGCGCGGACATTTTGTCCCCAGGCAGCCGGTGCAGCCGGGCAGGCGTTCCACCGCCGTATGGGCATGATAAGGGTGCAGCCCCGCATGGGAGAGGCTGGACATCAAGCTGGATTCGGTTGGGTTCAGCTCGGGCGGCTTGCGCAACGGCAGGGGGGGCGCGTTGGAAAGCGGGTCGTCGCTGCCGTAAAGGCGGAATTGCTCTGCAGCCTTGGCAAACCAGGGCTGCATTTGATCGAAACTGACCGGCCAACCGCCAGAGGGGTGGGGATGGTCAGGCAGATCATCCAGATCATGTCGCGCAGGGCGCTCAAGCGTGCCGGCATAAAAGGCAGAGGATCCTCCGACACCGGCCCCAAGCGGCGCGTAAAAGTGGGTTTCACATCCATCGACCTGCGCATGCAGAGGCGTGGGCCACAGGCCACGGGTCAGGCGCGCTTCGGGGACAAAAATGTCGGATAGGCCGTGGGTTTCATGGCGCAGCCCCTCGGCCCCCAGTTCAAGAAACAGCACTTTCTGTCCGGCTTCGGCCAGGGCGCGACCGATGGTTCCGCCGCCCATGCCGGTGCCGATAATGATAGCATCCCAATGGGTATGGGCCGCTTCATGAACTTTCATGATCCGTCCCCGATGATTGTGGCCGTGTGATCGGTGGAAAAGACCGGCAAAAAGATATCCCGCAGCCGAATGGCCGCACTGTTGGTCAGGTGGTTGTTGTCAAAATACTGGCCCACCCCCTGTGCGATGGCGTGACAATGCCGGGCGTCACACAGGCCCGCCCATGTATCGATCTGGGTGATCTGACCCGTGGCACCCAGAGCGGCCCAGGGCGCATCTGCAACTGCGGCGCGCGCCGTCAGGTCCGCGATGGGCGCTTTGTCCTGCATGCGCGCGGGCGGTGCCAGGGGATTTCCTGCATGGGCGGCCTCGCGTGCGGCAAGGCGGCTATGATACATCGGGAGTTCGGGCGGTTGACGTAACACGTGGATGTTTGTGACCCAACGGGACAGATGCGCGACCGTGTCCTGCGCCGCGCGTGCCAGCAGATCGGGTTGAGACAGATCAGTACGCAGGGGCCCTGTGGTGCTGTGAAGGGTGATTTCATTGTGTTGGTCCAAACCAAACCCCTTGCCCGATCCATAATAGGCCCAGCGACCAATCAGAAGAACCGTTTCAAGGCTTGGTAAGCGGCCAAAGCTTTGTTCGATCTGTTTCGTGGCCTGGGTGCAGGCGGTGTCTTGTTCCGGTGTTGCGGCGCTTTCCACCTTGCGAATGCCAATCAACGGGGCGCAGCCCGCGCGCCAAAGGATTATGCCGGGTGTGCCCGCCTCATGTGCCGCCAGATCCAGCCCTTCTTTAAAGGCGCGGGCGTGGCTGTCCCCCCAGACCAGCACTTTGGGCGGTCCTTCCGGCCCGATGGGACAGATTTCCAACCCATCCAGCGGCAGGTCACTGGCGATGTAACAGCGGCTCCAATCCTGCAAGAAATCGGCGCTCGCCGCGATATGGATCTGGGCGTCTTTCGAAAAGCGCTGGGGGAGGCCCTGTTTGAGATAGACCCATGCCCCACCCCCCAACACAAGCGCCGAGGCCAGGGCCGTACCCGACAAGATCGCAAGCGGCCCAAGCCGGTTGGCGCGGCGGATGGGGGTTTCGACAAACCGCCAGGACAGCCACGCAAC
This sequence comes from Pelagimonas sp., assembly GCA_025210345.1. Taxonomy (GTDB): domain Bacteria; phylum Pseudomonadota; class Alphaproteobacteria; order Rhodobacterales; family Rhodobacteraceae; genus JAOARQ01. Next base: position 188,725 of record JAOARX010000006.1, read on the forward strand.
ACCCAGCGAAACCAGCATCCAACCCGCGCTTTCGATCAGGTTGGCGTGCCCGCCGCGCAGATAGTCCGACAGGGTATAGATCGGCCAATGCCAAAGGTAGAGCGAATAGGACAGCAATCCGATCAGCACCATGGACCGATGCGTCAACAGACGGTTCACGCTGTTGTCACCGGCGCCGCTGGACAGCACTAGGACGGTTCCCAAAACGGGGGGGATGGCCAGGATGCCGGGGAATAGCGGGCCAGCGGGAATCAGTGTGATCGAGAGGACAATCAGCGCAAAACCCAGCCAGGACATCCACGCGGCCCCCTGCCATCGGCGCCGGGTTTCATGACCATAGATGGCCAAAAGCACACCGGACAACAGCTCCCACGCGCGGAAGGGGAATAGGTAAAAGGTCGCGGTGGGCAGGCTGGGCGTCAATACGATACATGCGGCCAAAGATGCGGCCCATGCGAAAACCAAGGCCGCAATGCTTCCCCAATACCAACGCATCACCGCGATCAAGAGAAGGGGCAAAAAGACGTAAAACTGCTCTTCTACAGCCAGTGACCAAGTGTGCAGCAGGGGTTTCTCTTCTGATGTGGTGTCGAAATAGCCGGCCTGCCGGTAGAAAAAGACGTTCGACAGATAGACCGTCGCGGCGATCGCGGATTTGCCCAATTCGCGGTATTCAAAGGGCAGCAGGATCATCCAGCCGATCAGCGCCGTCACACCCACCATGGCAAAGAACGCAGGTGCCAGGCGGCGAAACCGGCGCACATAGAAATCCCGCAGGCTGATCCGCCCGGTGGCATCGATTTCACGCCACAAAAGACCGCCAATCAAAAAGCCCGAGATGACAAAAAAGATGTCGACCCCGACAAACCCGCCACGCAGCGGCACGCCAAAATGATACAAAACCACCGCCAGAACCGCGATTGCGCGCAGCCCGTCGATATCCCTGCGATAGGGCATTTTGGCAAAGCCGTGATCGCTCATCGAAAACCCTCGGTCAAAGGGGGGCGGGTCAAATGGGTCAATACCGTCACCGGGTTCTCCGGGTTCGCACGTAAAAAGCGCGGGTTGCATGCATGGCCGGGGCCTACTGCGCATAGGAATGCTGCAGAACACTTGTCATATCGTCAAAATACCCGACATTCTGGCAACAATATGACGACCAGAGGTTGAGCCGCGTCAGAAAAACTCTGGGGCAGGGGTGGCTTTCCCATCCAGTATCCAGGCATAGACCTGCGCAACCTGTTGGGCTTTGCGCGCCCAGAGAAAATGGCTTTCAACACGGGCGCGGGCCCCCTTTGACATCCGGGGCAAGGTCGAAGGGTCACTGACCACATCGGCCAGCGCAGTCCCAAAGCGCGCCACGATCTCTTTGCGGGTCCCGCAAGGCACCTTGTATCCCCATTCAGGTTGGACCAATTCACCGGGACCGGCATAGTCGACGATCAGGGGCACAACCCCCAAGGCCATGGCCTCAAGCACCACGCCCCCCCCGAATTCGCGAATCGAAGGGAAGGACAACAGGTGGCACTGGGTCAGGATTTCCTGCACCTCTTCATGGGCTTTCCAACCGTGAAAGGTAATGCCCCCAAGCCCCTTGGCCTGTTCCTTTAGCATGGGTGCCATGGGACCGTCGCCGATCATCTCAAGCCTCAGCTTGCCGGCTTGGATAAGGGGCTTTGCCGCCTCGATCAGCATGTCGGGCCCCTTATAGGGTACCATGCGCCCGACAAAAGCAGCACGCAAAACGCCCTCAGGTTTCGCCATACGGTTAAAGCGATCTGGGTCAATGCCGTTCTCGGGCATATATATGCGCTTGTTGTGATAGGCCTTCGGGATTTCCGAGGCCGTGTGCCGCGACCCCACCAAAAGCGCGCTGGCGCTGCGGAGCATCTTTCGGCGTCCGGGCATGAGTTTATAGGCCGAGCGTACATAGCTCAGCCATTCCTTCTCGGCGCGACGTTCGGCGTCGAACCCCTTGGGCCAGGGGACACCGCCGTTCAGCGGTCCCAAAACAAAAGGCACCCCCGCCTTGGCGCAGCGCTTTGCTATCGGAGAGGACACGGTGGGCGTCAACGGGGTGATCCGATGCACGATGTCCCACTCTCCTGCCCGGATCCCCGCGCCAAATTGCTTCCAGATCAGATGTTCGAAATAGGGATAGCTGAGCGACATCATCGCCTGAACCATGGTCCAGCCCTTTCCCTCGCCCATCCGCAGACGTTCCGCGAGGTTCCAGATGGGGCGGGCAACGGCCTGGGAATCGATGGCGGTGAAATCGATCCCCTCGCGCAGGCCTGCGCGCAAAAACGCGTCGCGGTTGCGGATCTGCGTAACGATATGCATGTCAGCAACCTCGCGCAGCGCCGTAGCCAGGGACCACCCCACCAGGGGGACACTGACCCATTCCGGGTTTGCCGCTTCGGCGATGGCAAGCACTTTGGGACGTTTGTGCATCAATGGCTCCTGCATCACATCACGGGTTTCCAGCGCACAAGAGCGCGGGCTCGGGGCATTGCTTTTCGCTGAACCCGCAACTGTTCCGCGTATCCGGTCAGACAGCCAGCCAAAAGCCAGGTCATCGGTGTCAGTGTCGCATTTGGCAGCATATCAACAAGATTGATCGCCAATATCAGGGTCGCCGCCCCGACCAGAGGCGTCAGTTCATGCGATGCGCGGCCAAAGGTTTCGCGCGCAATCAACAAAATCGGGAACAGAACCAAACCAAATTCGGCCAAAAAGCCCACCCAGCCATAGATGCCGATGGTCACCACCCACCGACCGTCAGATACGGTCAGAAAATTCCCGGTATAGGGGTCAAGGATCTGGTTGCGCCCCCAGCTTCCCCAGCCAAACACCGGTTTCAACGCGGCGCGGTCCAGCAGCGTGCGCTCGTTGTCAAAGCGGAACTCGATGCTGTTGGCGCGCTCTTGGTCGACTTTGCCCGCCTGGTCGATCAGATAGGCTTCGGGGACCAGATCGGCGCCTTTCATAATGGGATAAGCCAGCGCAAGAATTCCAAGAATCAATGCGATACGCACCTGCGTTTTTACCCCTAGGAAAACGACCATCGGAACCAGGAAGATTGCAAAGATCAACGCGCCCAGCGATTTCGCCAGGACCAGAACCGCAGTCAGATACAGCGCGGCCAAAAGATAAAACGCAGCGCCCTTTTGATCGCGCCGTGCCTGTCGCCATAGTCCAAAGGTCGCCACAACAGCGGTCAGGGCAAAGAAGGCAACCCAAAGCCCGTGATACAGGAATACGACTGGGCGAAAGCCGCCAAAACGGATGGATTGACCAAAGAAGTGCTGGAAGTACCCATACACCCACAGGTTCAGTTGCGGCGACAGCCGGACTTCGATCAGCATCAACAGCGAATAGACCAATCCCCCAGCCATCAGGGCCACCATCAGGTCACGTACCGCGCCCGCACAGGCCAGATGGCGACGGGCCAAAAGAAAGGGCATCACCGCCATGGCCTGAAGCAGGACAAGGGCGACCAGATCTTTGATCGCCAGCGCAGGCAGGCCGATCCGCCCCCAGAACACGGGCTCACCATTGGTCAGAACCGTCAGAGCAGGGGAAAACACAAAGGTCAGCACCAACAGTTTTCCAAAGTGCGATGACGGTAGCAATGGCCCGCTATCCGAATATTTCCACATCATCGCGGCAAAGGCGGCGATTGCGGGCAAAGAGTGCTTGTTCAACGGGGGCAACAGCGGAAAATCAACGGCGGTGGGGGATTCCGGCAAGAACAGATAGGCCAGCATTAGGGACCAGATCAGCGCAAGTTCGGCCCGCAGCCACCCGACAAGGGCGAACACGATGAGGGGCGACGCCCCCAGTGCTAAAAAGGCAATTGCGTTTGGCATGGTCACTATCAAGCTCTCGGGCGACGTGCCCGAAACAGGGGCAACATACCAAGGCGTTTGGGCAAAGTCGCGTCTGCAATGGCGCAAAAACAAGGAAAGGGGCGCGGCCTGGGTATTGGTAAGCACCCGAAAACAAGCCAGATTTGACTGCCCAAATCAATTTGCCTCAGATTCGCCGCAAATGATCGGTACTTCGGGGTCGACGGGCACGTGGCCCGAGTTCAGAGTGGAAAACCGTTATGCACAGGCTTCGGATCGGGTATCTTTGCGACCAGTCGCCGTTGAACCGGAATCTTTATTCCGGGGGGAATGCGCGCCTGTTCGACAGCCTGTGCCAACATGCGGGCGATGTGACCATTTTACCCAATGATTGGGACCTGGCCGAGCCGTTTCGCCGGGCCATCATCGCGATGCCCGATGCCATGAGCATCCGTTTGCGGTGGCGTGCGCATTTCGTTTTGCAGCGGTTGATTGCCCGGCAGGTGTCCCGGATTCTTGCGCAGGGGCGGTTTGATGTGCTGTTCGGCGCCTATTCTTTGCAATCTCTTGCGGGGCTCAAGATCCCGGATCACATGGTGACGGTATTTTCTTCGGATGCGACCCAAACCGTCTATCGCCGTTCAGAGGTCGGGCAGGGGCATCGCCGCGCCAGCTTGCCCAGTCGGCTGTTCGAACATTATGCCATGCGTCAGGAAGCACGCGCGCTAAAGCAGGCGGATCTTTTGCTTTGGCCATCCCAGTGGCTGCGGGACGAAGCGCAGGCCTTGTATGGGCTTGATGCCGCGCGGGCCCATGTGTTGCCTTGGGGGGCGAATATTCCGTTTGTTCCATCACCGCGCCCCAAAAGCCTGTTACCCGGCGCCCCTTTGCGGTTGTTGGTGATCGGGCGGGACTGGTGGGCCAAGGGGGGACCGATGGCCTATGAAACCCTGTGTGCCCTGCGCGAGGCAGGCGTGGACGCCCGCCTGACGGTCATTGGTTGTGTCCCACCAGATATGCATGTGAACAACTATGTCACGGTTCATCCCAGCCTCGACAAAAGCGTGCCCGCGCAATTGCAGAGCTTTGAGCGCGCGCTGGAGCAGGCGCATTTCCTGTTTCAACCGTCTTACGAAAGCTATGGCTTTGCCTTTTGCGAGGCCTCGGCCTATGGGCTTCCGGCGCTGTGTTTGCGGGTGGGCGGCGTCCCGGTGCGTGATGGGGTCAACGGTCATGCATTGCCCCTGGGGGCAACGACCGTGGACTTTGTCGCTTTGATCCGTCGGTATCTGGCGCGGCCCATGGACTATGCGCAGCTTAGCCGTGATTGCCGTACAGAATATGAAACCCGTTTGAATTGGGACAGTTGGGGCAAATCAACGGCCGAGCTGTTGGCACAGGCGGTTGCGCGCAAGTCGCACGGCGGTGCAAAATGAAGCGGGCCTGAGCCCCGATTTCATCTGGATCTATTAGGCCGCTTACTTTGGCCCTATTCGCCGGTTTCCCGGATCCCTACGATGGCTTCCAAACCGCGCCGACCGTCTTGGGTCGGCGTGCCTGCTTGGGAGATATAGACAGATGAAAATGACCACCGAAGAAGCCTTTGTGAAGGTTCTCCAGCGTCACGGGATTGAACACGCCTTTGGGATTATCGGGTCGGCCATGATGCCGATTTCCGATCTGTTCCCCAAGGCGGGAATCATGTTCTGGGATTGCGCGCACGAAGGCAGCGCAGGCATGATGTCTGATGGTTACACACGCGCCACCGGCAAGATGTCGATGATGATCGCGCAAAACGGTCCGGGCATCACCAACTTTGTGACCGCCGTCAAAACCGCCTATTGGAACCACACGCCGCTGTTGTTGGTGACACCGCAGGCGGCCAACAAGACCATCGGTCAGGGTGGTTTCCAGGAAGTCGAGCAGATGAAACTGTTCGAGGACATGGTGTGCTATCAGGAAGAGATCCGGGATCCGTCGCGCGTCGTCGAAGTTCTGACCCGCGTGATTTCGCAGGCCAAGCGCCTGTCGGGCCCCGCGCAGCTGAACATTCCGCGTGATATGTGGACCCAGGTGATCGACACCGAAATCGCAGATCCGATCGAGTTCGAGCGCTCGTCCGGTGGTGAGAATTCGGTTACAGCCGCTGCGGCGCTGCTGTCCGAGGCCAAGAACCCGGTCATTTTGAACGGGGCGGGCGTTGTCCTGTCGGCGGGGGGCATTGCGGCCTCGAAAGCGCTGGCCGAGCGTCTCGATGCGCCGGTTTGCGTGGGCTATCAGCACAATGACGCCTTCCCGGGCAACCACCCTCTGTTCGCGGGGCCGCTGGGCTATAACGGGTCAAAGGCCGCTATGGAGCTGATCAAAGAGGCGGATGTAGTGCTGGCGCTGGGCACCCGTCTGAACCCCTTCTCGACCCTGCCGGGGTACGGCATGGAATACTGGCCTGCGGACGCCAAGATCATCCAGGTTGATATCAATCCGGACCGCATTGGTCTGACCAAAAAGGTGTCCATCGGGATCGTGGGGGATGCGGCCAAGGTTGCGAACGGTATCCTGAGCCAGCTGTCCGACACCGCCGGTGACGCCGGTCGCGACGCGCGCAAAGCCAACATCGCACAGACCAAATCCGCCTGGGCGCAGCAACTGACCGAGATGACTCACGAAGACGATGATCCCGGCACCACCTGGAACGAGCGCGCGCGCTCGGCCAAGCCCGATTGGATGAGCCCGCGCATGGCGTGGCGTGCGATCAGCGCGGCGCTGCCCAAGGATGCGATCATTTCGTCGGACATCGGTAACAACTGTGCGATTGGCAATGCCTATCCGTCGTTCGAAGCGGGCCGCAAGTACCTGGCGCCGGGTCTGTTTGGCCCCTGTGGCTATGGCCTGCCCGCGGTCGTAGGTGCCAAGATCGGCTGCCCGGATACGCCGGTGGTCGGATTTTCCGGTGACGGCGCCTTTGGCATCGCGGTGAACGAACTGACGGCGATTGGCCGTGGCGAGTGGCCCGCCGTGACGCAGGTTGTGTTCCGCAACTACCAGTGGGGCGCGGAAAAGCGCAACTCGACCCTGTGGTTCGATGACAACTTTGTCGGCACCGAGCTGGACGAACAGGTCAGCTATGCGGGCATCGCCAAGGCCTGTGGCCTGCAAGGTGTCGTGGCCCGCACTATGGACGAACTGACCGAGGCGTTGAACAAGGCCATCGCGGATCAAAAAGAGGGGAAAACCACTTTGATCGAGGCCATGATCAACCAGGAACTGGGCGAACCCTTCCGCCGGGATGCTATGAAGAAACCCGTATCGGTCGCTGGCATCGACGCAGCCGATATGGTTCCGCAGGACGTCTAAGCGCATGGGGAACGCAGGACATATTTTGGTCTTCAACGCTGGATCGTCGTCGATCAAGTTTGCCCTGTTTGATGAGACCATGTCCGAGACCCTCTCGGGCATGGCTGATGCCATCGGCGGCGCGTCGCGCCTTAAGGTTGGGGACACGTCCCGGGACCTGCCGATGATCGACCACCGCGCGGCTTTGACCGCCATTCTGGCGGCATTGGAACAAGAGGGCATTCACCCTTCGGATCTGCGCGCGGCGGCACATCGCGTGGTGCATGGCGGGCGCAAACTTACGGCGCCTGTGCGTCTGACCAAAGAGGCGCGTGATGAAATCGCCGCCTGTTCGCCCTTGGCGCCGCTGCACAATCCGCACAATCTGTCCGCCATTGAAACCCTGGCCGAGATCGCGCCGGATCTGCCGCAATTCGCCAGTTTCGATACCTCGTTTCATGCCACCAACCCCGAGGTCGCGACACGTTATGCGATCCCAAAGATGATGGAGACCAAGGGAATCCGGCGCTACGGCTTTCACGGGCTCAGCTATGCGTCGCTTGTGCGCAGGTTGCCCGAGATTTCCGGGGCCAAACTGCCGTCACGCCTGTTGGCGTTTCACCTGGGCAATGGGGCCTCGCTATGTGCGATCAAGAATGGCCAGTCGGTGGCGACGACCATGGGCTATTCGCCATTGGATGGGCTGACCATGGGCACCCGGTCCGGTGGGATCGACGCGAACGCGGTTCTGCGTCTGGTCGAGGACAACGGGTTAGAGCGCACCAAAGCGATTTTGAACCACGAAAGCGGGTTGTTGGGGCTGTCGGGGGGCAAATCCGACATGCGCAACCTGATGCTGGATCACAGCGCCGACAGCGCCTTTGCCGTTGAGCATTTTTGCTATTGGAGCGTCCGGCACGCCGGGTCTTTGATCGCGGCCATGGGCGGGGTGGATGCCATCGCCTTTACCGGCGGGATTGGCGAAAACGCGGTCGGTGTACGCACCGGGATATTGCGCGGATTGGAATGGGTGGGCGTTCGGCTGAACCCGGATTTCAACCATCGCGCCGGGCCGCGGCTGCATTGCGACAGCTCGCAGGTGGATGTCTGGATCGTTCCCGCCGAAGAAGAGCGTATGATCGCCCTGGATGCCGCCAGCCTGCTGGAGGCGGCATGAACGCAGCCGCCTCAGCCCAATGTGACGGTCACCGCGGTGGCGTTGACGATGTCGTCTACGGTGGCACCGCGGCTCAGATCACACACCGGACGCCGGAACCCTTGCAGGATCGGCCCCAGCGCCTGCGCGCCTGCCAGTTCCTGACACAGCTTATAGGCGATGTTCCCGGCGTCGAGGCTGGGAAAGACCAGCACGTTTGCATCGCCCTTGCCCAATCCTTTCTTGGCGGCAATCACGGTGTTCAGCGCCGCATCCGATTGAATCGGACCAAGATAGCCGGTGGCTTGGGCGGCGGCTTTGACCATATCGACACTGCTGCCCGCACCGCTGTTGCCCGTGGAAAAGGACAACAGCGCCGGGCGGGCGTCGCCCAGCAGCGCCTGCGCCGAACCGACCGAGGCCCGCGCAATGCTGGCCAGTGCCTCTGCATCCGGGGCCACGTTCACCGCGCAATCGGCAAAGACCAATTCCCGCCCGTCGGGAAACAGCATCAGGAAAAACGACGAGGGCACCGTCACGCCATCGGACAAACCGATCCCGATCGAGGCCGCTTCGATCACTTTTTTCGTCGGGCTGTCGGCACCGGCGACCATGGCATCCGCTTCGCCCGCCGCGACCATCGCGGCCGCACGAAACAGAGGTTTGCTCAGCATGCGGGTGGCGATTTTCTCTTTCATGCCACGGGTTTCAACCAAAGCCGCCAGCTGTGCATCGTTGGGATCGGACAGGCCGACGGGCTCGGCCAGACCTTGGGCATGCAAACGATCACAGGCCTGGGCCACGCGCGGATCTTCGAGTTCGGGGAACACCACGCGCATTTTGCGCGCCCGCGCCGTTGCGAAAATTTTCTCCAGAACTGCCATGTGTGCCCCCCTGTGCAACGCTTTTCGAATAGGAGCCACCGATGAGCGAAGACGTCAAGATCAACCGCGGTCTCAAAGGGATCTACTTTGAACGTTCAGGTGTGAGCCACATCGACGGGTCAAAAGGTGAACTGCTGTATCGCGGGTACACCATCCATGATCTGGCGGCGCAGTCCACCTTTGAAGAGGTGTGTTACCTGTTGATCCATGGCGACTTGCCCAACGCGGAGCAACTGGCGGCATTTGACCGCGCGCTGAAAGCGGCGCGTGTGTTGCCCGATCAGATATATGACATCATCCGCGCCACCAAAGACGGGCATCCGATGGACGTGCTGCGCACCTGTGTCAGTGCCCTGGCCGCGTTGGAAGACAGCAGTGCGGAAAAGGGCGAAGAAGGGTTTTTGAACAACGGTATTCGACTGACGTCGCAGGTGCCGATGATCATCGCCGCGCATGAAGCCATTCGCAAGGGGCGTGACCCGGTTCCTGCCGACACCTCGCTGAGCCATGCGGCCAACTGGCTTTGGATGCTCAAGGGCGAAAAGCCCTCAGCGGATGCGGCGCGGCTGGCGGATGTGGACTTTATCCTGCACGCAGAGCACGGCGCGAATGCGTCCAGTTTTGCCGCCCGTGTCACCGTGGGCACCGAGGCCAATTTGCACGGCGCCATGGTGACGGCGCTGGCGACGCTGGCCGGGCCGGCGCATGGTGGCGCGGCAGAGGACGTGATGAAGATGGTCACCGAGATTGGCACACCGGATCAGGCGGCGGCCTATGTCAAGGCGAAGCGCAAGAACCGTGAGGCTGTGACAGGCTTTGGTCACCGGGTCTATCGCGCCGAAGACCCCCGTGCCCGGCACATGCGCGATGGGGTCAAGGCATTGGGCGAAGAAATGGGCGCACCAGAGTTTTATCAAATCCTCGAAGAGGTGGTCGTGGCGATGAAGCCCTACGCCCGTCACGGTCTGAACGTGAACGTCGATTTCTATGCGGGCGTCATGTACCAGCTACACGGCATCCCCATGGATCTTTACGTGCCCATCTTTGCCATCGGTCGCATGCCGGGCTGGTTGGTGCAGTGCCTTGAGCAACAGCGCAGCAACATTCTGATCCGCCCGCTCACGCTTTATAACGGCCCGGAAAAACGCGATTATATCGCGATTGATCGGCGCTAACACTTGCTCGATAGGCTAATTGATATACGATTGATGCACATTTGGAGGGGCCACCACACATGAGCAACGCACTCATCGCCAACGCGATGCCGAGCCTGAAGACCCGCGTGCAGGAGCTGTTTCCGGGGATCATGGTCGCGGGGCTTGTGGCCGTCGCCGCCAAGTTTCTGTCCGAGCATTATGCGACGCCTGCCATGCTTTTGGCGCTGCTGCTGGGGATCGCGGTCAGCTTTTTGTCCGAAGAGGGCAAAGCCGCGCCGGGTATTGCGTTTTCCGCCCGAAGCCTGCTTCGGCTGGGTGTCGCGCTTTTGGGTGCACGGATCAGCGTCGATCTGTTGATGGGGCTGGGCGTGCCTTTGATCATACTGGTTGTGGCGGGGGTGCTGGCGACGATTGGATTTGGTCTTTGGGTGGGCAAGTTCTTTGGCCACAAATGGCGCTTTTCCCTGTTGACCGCCGGGTCGGTCGCCATCTGTGGCGCATCAGCGGCGATGGCCATTGGGGCGATCCTGCCCAAGGATGAGCGTTCAGAAGAACGGCTTATCTTTACCGTGGTGGGTGTCACGGTACTGTCGACCCTGGCGATGATCCTTTATCCGATCCTGGTGTCCGCCCTGGGTCTGAGCACCGCGCAGGCCGGGGTTTTCCTGGGTGGAACCATCCATGATGTGGCCCAGGTGGTGGGCGCTGGTTTTTCGATTTCAACCGAAACCGGGGACACGGCCACTTTGGTCAAGCTGATCCGCGTCGCCATGCTGGCCCCGGTTGTTTTGGTGGCTTCGCTTATGATCCGTGCCTATGCGCAGGCGGCTCCCGGCGGTGAACGCCCGCCGATCCTGCCCGGGTTTGTCGTGGCCTTTCTGGTCCTGGCTGCGGTCAACTCTGCCCATCTGATCCCCACCGGTCTGGCCGAGTTCCTGGGCCAGACGTCGCGCTGGCTTTTGCTGGTGGCGATTGCCGCGGTGGGGATGAAAACCAATCTCAAACAGGTGCTTGCGGTCGGTCCTGCGGCCATCGCCCTGATTGTTGTCGATACGCTTTTTATCGGCGCATTCATCCTGACGGGGATTGCCCTGCTTCCCTAGCCCATTTCTTTAACCCGAGGTAGCCAGATGTCGTTCCAGCAACCCCAAGTGAACACAAGTCCCGAGGTCTCGGACGAAGTTCGTCAGACCACCTGCTATATGTGCGCCTGCCGCTGCGGGATCAATGTGCATATGAAGGATGGCAAGGTCGCCTATATCGAAGGCAACCGCGATCACCCTGTGAACAAGGGCGTGTTATGCGCCAAGGGCAGCGCGGGGATCATGCAGCACAATGCGCCATCACGCCTGCGGGCGCCGATGAAGCGGGTGGGGCCGCGCGGTTCCGGTGAGTTCGAAGAGATCAGCTGGGACGAAGCGCTGGGGATCGCCACCGAATGGCTGGCCCCGCTGCGTGCGGAAAACCCCGAAAAGCTGGCCTTTTTCACCGGGCGGGACCAGTCGCAAAGCTTTACCAGTTTCTGGGCGCAAAACTATGGCACGCCAAATTACGCGGCACATGGGGGGTTTTGTTCCGTCAACATGGCGGCGGCGGGGATCTATACGATGGGGGGCGCATTCTGGGAATTCGGCGCGCCCGATTGGGACCACACCAAGCTGTTCTTGCTGTTTGGCGTGGCCGAAGACCACGATAGCAACCCGATCAAGGCCGGCATCGGCAAGATCAAGGCGCGCGGTGCCAAGGTGGTCGGCATCAATCCGGTCCGCACGGGCTATAACGCCGTGGCCGATGAATGGGTGGGGATCACACCGGGGTCTGACGGCCTGTTGATCCTGTCTCTGATCCATTGCCTGATGAAGGCCGGGAAGATTGATCTTGAGTATCTTGCGCGGTTCACCAATGCGCCGGTGCTGCTGGATTGTGATCCCGCCTCGGACAATCGCGGGCTGCCCCTGACCGATGAGACTGGCAAACATCTGGTCATGGACCGCAAGACCGGACAGCCACAGCCGTTTGATCAGCCCGGTGTGCAGCCCGACCTGACCGGGACATTGCGCAAGGCGGGCGTGACGCACCACAGTGTCATGCATGAATTGGCGCAGGCCTATCTTGATCCGCAATACGCGCCCGAAGCGGTCGCTGCACGCTGTGGCATTGAGGCAGATCGCATTCGTGCGCTGGCCGGTGAAATCGCGCGCGTGGCTTTTGACGAAGCCATAGAGCTGGATCAACCCTGGACCGATTTCCGTGGTGATCGGCATGAGAAAATGATCGGTCGCCCGGTTTCGATGCACGCGATGCGGGGGATTTCGGCCCATTCCAACGGGTTCCAGACCTGTCGCGCGCTGCATATCCTTCAGATCCTGTTGGGGGCGGTGGAAACGCCGGGGGGCATGCGCTTTAAGCCGCCATATCCCAAACCCGTGTCCGCCCACCCCAAGCCGCATTGCGGTGTGAGCCCCGGTGGACCTCTGGATGGTCCGCATCTGGGTTTTGTGCGCGGCCCCGAAGACCTGATGCTGAAGAAAGATGGCACCCCCGCCCGCATCGACAAGGCCTTTACCTGGGAAAACCCCATGTCCGCCCATGGGCTGATGCATATGGTGATTTCCAACGCCCATGCGGGCGATCCGTATAAGATCGACACGCTGATGCTGTATATGGCGAATATGGCGTGGAATTCGTCGATGAACACGCGGTCCGTCATGGAGATGCTGACCGACACCGATGACAACGGGGATTATGTCATTCCGCGCATCATCTATTCTGATGCCTATAGCTCGGAAATGGTGGCCTATGCGGATCTGATCCTGCCCGACACGACTTATCTGGAACGGCACGACTGCATTTCCCTTTTGGACCGCCCGATCTGTGAAACCGATGCCGCCGCTGATGCCATCCGCTGGCCCGTGGTGGAACCTGATCGCGATGTGCGCGGGTTTCAGTCTGTTCTGGTGGATCTGGCTGTGCGGCTGGGGCTGCCGGGGTTTGTCGATGATCAGGGCGCCGCGATCTACAAGGATTACGCCGATTACATCACCAACCACCAGCGCCGTCCGGGCGTCGGGCCGCTGGCCGGGTGGCGCATGGGCGAAGACGGGCACAGCGCAGGGCGCGGCGCGCCAAACCCAGAGCAGCTTGACCGCTATATCGAGAACGGCGGGTTTTTCACCGCGCATATCCCGGATGCGGCGCAATACTATAAGCCGTGGAACACGGCCTATCAGGATTGGGCGGTTGAAATCGGCCTGTTTGACAGCCCGCAGCCCTATATCTTTGAACTGTGGTCCGAGCCCATCCGCCGCTTTCAGCGCGCCGCCGAAGGCATTGGCCCGCATCAACCGCCGGAGCACCTGCGCGATCAGATCAAATCCCGCATGACGCCCCTGCCACAGTGGTACGAAGACGGGCTGGAAGGGCAAGAGAATTTCCCCATTCGCGCCCTGACCCAGCGCCCCATGGCGATGTATCACAGTTGGGGGACGCAAAACGCATGGCTGCGGCAGTTGCACGGGCGCAACCCACTTTATGTCCCCAGCAAGTTGATGCGCGAACATGATTTGTCAGATGGCGAGTGGGTGCATGTCACGTCACCGTACGGGCAGATCACCGTCCCGGTGATGGAAATGGCCGCGTTAAATGACAACACGGTCTGGACATGGAATGCGATCGGTAAACGCAAAGGTGCCTGGGCGTTGAAAGAGGACGCACCAGAGGCGACCAAAGGCTTTTTGCTCAATCACCTGATCCACGAACTGCTGCCCCCCAAGGGGGATGGGTTGCGCTGGTCCAACTCTGATCCCATCACGGGGCAGGCGGCCTGGTTCGACCTGCGCGTGCGGCTGGAAAAAACCACCGCCCCATCCGAGCCCCAACCCGCCTTTGACCCGATCACATCACCTGTTGGTCAAGGCCCCGATGAACTGCGCTGGAAGGTGGGCGAATGATCGTGTGCTTGTTTGGCAAAATCCGCGGGAATGCCCGCCCCTGCCCATCGCTTCAGCAAGGAGGCACATCATGACCTGTCTGCCTGAAAACACCTCTCGCAAAATGGGGTTGGTGATTGATCTGGATACCTGTGTTGGCTGCCATGCCTGTGTGATTTCCTGCAAAGGATGGAACACCGAGAACTATGGCGCGCCCCTGTCCGACCAGGATGCCTATGGCGCAGACCCTTCGGGTACGTTTTTGAATCGAGTGCACAGCTATGAGGCCCAGCCCGAAACCGGCCCGGCCCAGTTGATCCATTTCCCCAAATCCTGCCTTCACTGCGAAGATGCCCCCTGCGTGACGGTCTGCCCAACCGGAGCAAGCTATAAGCGCGTCGAAGACGGCATTGTTCTGGTCAATGAAAGCGACTGCATGGGCTGCGGGCTGTGCGCCTGGTCTTGTCCTTACGGCGCCCGTGAACTGGATCTGGCCGAAGGGGTGATGAAGAAATGCACCCTGTGCGTCGATCGCATCTATAACGATAACCTTCCCGAAGAAGACCGCATTCCGTCCTGCGTGCGGGCCTGCCCGGCCGGTGCGCGGCATTTCGGGGATCTGGGCGATCCTGACAGTGAGGTGTCCAAACTCGTGGCCGAGCGCGGCGGGATGGATTTGATGCCGGAACAGGGCACCAAGCCCGTGAACAAGTACCTGCCGCCGCGTCTCAAGGACAATTTGCGCGAAGAGGTCGACGTGTTGTCGCCGTTCCTTGCGCCCGTCGCCGAAGAACCGCAAGGGTTTCTGGGATGGTTGGACAAAGCGCTTGAAAAACTTCCCGGAGGGTCCGCCTGATGCATCCCGCACCATCGGTTATCATTTTTACATCGCTTTCGGGCCTTGGCTTTGGCCTGCTGTTCTGGCTGGGTATCGACGCATCCGCGCCCACGGGTTGGATCGGCTTTACCTTTTTCCTGATGGCCTATGCGCTGGCGGTTGGGGGGCTGTTGGCCTCGACGTTCCACCTTGGTCGCCGCGAACGCGCGATCAAAGCCTTTCGCCAGTGGCGCAGTTCCTGGCTTTCGCGCGAAGGCTGGGCGGCTGTGCTGACTTTGTTGGTTATGGGGCTCTACGCCGCTTTGTTGGTATTCGGAGGTCTCCAACTGCATGTTCTGGGTTGGCTGGGCGCCGTGTTGGCCCTTGCCACGGTATTCACCACCTCGATGATCTATACCCAGCTTAGATCCGTGCCGCGCTGGCATCATTGGTCGACCCCTGCGCTGTTTCTGGTGTTGATGCTGGGGGGCGGGGCGCTGCTGTCGGGGCGCGTGACGATTGCAATCGCGCTGTTGATCCTGGCCGGGCTGCTACAAGCCTGGATCTGGTACGATGGCGACAGCCGCCTGCTGCGGTCGGGCTCGGATATGCAAAGCGCGACGGGGCTGGGGCAGATCGGCAAGGTGCGAGCCTTTGAGCCGCCACACACCGGCACCAACTATCTGCTGCGCGAGATGGTGCATGTGGTGGGGCGCAAACACAGCCGCAAGATTCGGGTCATCGGGCTTGCGCTGATGAGCGTGCTACCCGCGATCTTGTTGCTTTTGCCCTTTGGCCACTTCTGGGCCGCGCTTGCGGTGGTGTCCCATATCGCAGGTGTGTTCACCTGCCGATGGTTGTTCTTTGCCGAGGCCGAGCACGTCGTCGGCCTGTATTACGGCAAACGATAGACAGGTTACTTTCGTCCGAACCAGCCCCTGATACGGTCTGACCCATCTTCAATACTGTCTTCGACCTGGTCCACAACCGGATCGATGCGCGCTTCTCTGAAACGGATCCAGCGCACACGCAAGGCCCAGAACAGCGCAGCCAATAGGATCAAGATGACAATTGCCCCCCAGGGGATGACACGGACATCGGGACCGTCAACCGCCTTGATCGACAGAACGTTCGGGTTGATCGACAGCCAAGTACTGCGCCAACCATAGTGTTTGATCGCCACCCATTTGGGATCTTCGGCGGTGGATTTCAGATCTGCGGCCTCGGCCTGAACATTCGACGTGCGGATTTTGAAGTAAGGAGGCCAGCCCCAGCCCGTGTCCTCATTGCGATAGACCATGGGCTTGCCATTGGCACGCATGGTTTGAATGAAAAAGACGTCACGATTGGTCACGGCCGCATTGCTGCCCGTGTCGGCCTGCGCCCAGAAAATCGAGTTGCTTCCCGGGTCCACCCGTTTTTCATAGGTGTCGGTGATCCGCGCGATGTCATATTGCGGCAGCGTGTAATGCAGGAAAGCAGCCACGATCAGCCAGACCAAGGCAAGTATCGTCCATTTCACGTATTTCATCGGGCCAACCTTTCCATTCGTTCTGATCAACACCTGATACGGGCGGCGGGGAAAATCAACGGGGAACTGTCGTTTGGTCGCGTCTATTGGCCGGAGTACACTAAAAACCCTTAAAATCCGCCTTAGATTGGCCAGGGCCTCAAAGAGTTCGTTTACCTCTTAGTGTCACTTTGACGCCGGGTAAGTGTTTGAACGGGGTTCTCAGATGCCAACGACCTTCAGTGTGATATCGCTTGGTGTTCAGGCGGACATGGATAGGGCCGAAGGGAATATTCAGGCCGAAAACGCCAGTTCCCTGGTGGGCATGTCCTTTGGTAGTGTCGGCGATCCCCTGTGCCTGAATGTACAAACACTGACACCTGCAGGCAGCGGTTTTGCTGGTGGAAATTCAAATTTCTATAATAACAACAACTCACTCGCGGACGATCAGTTTTCTATCAATGGCGGCCCGGTTCAGACCTATGACACCGCTGTCGTCTATAGCGCGACGATTACCTATACCAACGGTGAAACCGCGACGATCACGGCTGTGGTTGCACAGGACACCGATGGCAACACCTATCTGATGCCTGAGATGAGCCCAAATGCCGATGTCGACGCGATGGAGGCGGCTCCGATCCGCTCTTTGACGCTTGATAGGCTTTTGGCAGATAGTTTTGATGGTCTGGCCGCCAGCCGCGAAATCACGAATTTCATGGTCTGTTTTGCCGAAGGCACGCGGATTATGACCGAGAAAGGCGAACGGCCTGTTGAAAAGCTTGGGGTTGGGGATTTGGTGCAAACCCTGGACAATGGGCTGCAACCCATACGTTGGATTTCTGGACGCGAAGTCGACGCGCGCGGCGCCATGACCCCGATAAGAATTTGCAAAGGGGCGCTGGGCCCAAAGGTTCCCAAACGGGATCTGGTGGTATCGCGACAGCACCGGATCTTGGCGCAGTCCCGGATCGCGGCGCGCATGTTCAATGTACCACAGGTGTTGATTGCCGCGGCAAAGCTGTCGGCTTTGCCCGGTGTGCGTGAGGTCTCTGGGCGGGACAAGGTCACCTATTGGCATTTCCTGTGTGATCACCATGAAATCGTGATCGCCAACGGGGCACCCGCCGAGACATTGTATCTCGGACCACAGGCGATGGACCGACTGGGGCAGGATCAGGTTGACGAGATTGTCGAGGTGTTTCCGGAACTGGCCAATGATTTTGTTCACGAAATGACCCGCAAAATCCCCCCGGTTCAAAAGCAAAACCAACTGGTTAAACGGGCCAAGCAAAATGGGATCCCCCTGTTGGAAGGGTGGATCCCGCCCGCGTTACCCGGCGCCCTTAGCCAACCACGTTGAAGTCCGGGCCATATGGATAGCCGGTCAGGTTCTCGTTCCCATCCTCGGTGATGAGCAGGATGTCGTGCTCTCGGTATCCCCCTGCGCCGGGTGTCCCCTCTGGAATCGTCAGCATGGGTTCCATGGAAATCACCATGCCGGGCTCAAGAACCGTGTCGATGTCCTCACGCAATTCCAACCCCGCCTCGCGCCCATAATAGTGGCTCAGAACGCCAAATGAATGGCCATATCCAAACGTGCGATATTGCAGCAGATCACGTTCGGCAAAGAAGCTGTTGATCTTTTGTGTCACCTCGGCGCAGGACATCCCGGGTTTCAAAAGGCTCATGCCATAGGCATGGGCGGCGACATTGGCCTCCCAGATTTTCAGGCTAGCGGGGTCAACCTCTTGCACAAACATTGTGCGCTCAAGTGCAGTGTAATATCCTGAAATCATTGGAAATGTATTCAGGGACAGAATGTCACCGCAGTGCAGCTGGCGTGCGGTGACTGGGTTATGCGCCCCGTCGGTGTTGATGCCGGACTGGAACCAGACCCAGGTGTCGCGATACTCTGCTTGCGGAAAACGCTTGGCGATTTCCAGCTCCATGGCATCACGACCTGCCATCGCGATATCGATTTCGCGCAGACCGGGTTTGATGGCGTCGCGGATGGCATATCCCCCCACATCGGCCACCTGAGCCCCGTGGCGGATCAGGTCGATTTCGGCCAGCGATTTGTGCATCCGCTGACGCATGGTGCCGGGTGCAACATCCGTGGTCCGAGCGGGTTTCAGCACTGAATCCATCAGCGTCTTTTGCGCCAGTGTCAGGTGATCCGCCTCATAGCCGATATGTTTGCCCTCACCTGTGACAGACAGGATCGCGCGCCAATAGTTGTTTCGCTCCCAATCGGTGTAGGTGATGGTATCGCCGTGACAGCGCCGCCAGGGCTGGGCCGCATCAATGCCGGCGCTGATGGTGACGTTTTCACTTTGGGTGACAACCAGGCCATAGGGGCGTCCAAAGCTGCAATACAGAAAGCCCGAATAATAGGCGATGTTATGCATCGAGGTCAGCACACAGGCGTGTATTCCCTGCGCCTGCATCTGCGCGCGCAGCCGGGAAAGCCGCGCGTCATATTCTTCTGCTGCAAAGGGCAGGATCTTTTCACCTTGGTGAAAACGGTACATTTGGGGTCGGTCCATCGGTCCTCCTTCTGGCGTGGGAGGGCGGGGCCTCCCTTTGCCAATGACAAAGCAAGGTCCCGGCGTTCAGGACGGATTTTGTGATCCTCGCGGGATCAGACTGACGACGCCATCGTCAGACAGCCCAATCTAGGCACAGGTCAAACGCCCGTGCAAGAGGGATCAAAAGTTCAACACCAACCCGAGCGAAACAAAGGGGATAACCGGTGCCTGCGCCAGAGTTTCGTTAATGTGATCGATTTGATTGTTAAAGGCGCTGCGCTGCGCGGGCGTCAGGGGGTTTTTGTCCGTGGTGGTAATCTCAAGTCGCGAAAAACGTGCGCCCACCTCGGCGCTAAGGCCCAGGCGATCCCCCAAATGGTGCTCATATCCCACCGAGGCGACGGGGGCGATCGGCCGGTCCTGAGCAATTTCGAAGTCATACCGCCCCATGTATGTGGTTCCCCCGAGCCGGGGATTTTGCGTTGACCCGGTTACGTTACCCGATCCAACGGAAATGCCCGCAGAAAGATGTAACCCACTGTTATTGGGAAAGTAATCTGCCATGATGTGCCGCGCGGGCGCGGAAAAACTGCCACCATAGGTGTCGCCAGCATGCGCGATGCGCTGACCTTGTGTTCCACCGAAAACGGGCATCCGCAGCCGCAACTTGCGGCTGATCTTGGCGGTGTGGGTGTTCGAGAGGCCCAAATGGGACATCCCGAATTCAACTTCGGTCTGGGGGTCCGCCTGGACGGATGAGAGCAGGGTCGCGAACGCGAAGAGAAAAGCAAGGCAGCGCATGTCTTAACAATCGTGCGATTCTGCCTAAGGGAATCTTACCAATTGAACGGATGGCCCCGGAAATTCGGGACCATCCACAGGGTGCTTTGCAATCAAACGGTCATGCAGACGTATTTCATTTTTCCTCGCGGACGAAGGGCGAATGATGGATCACATGATATATCCATTAGGTGTCTGATACTTATAGGGTTTTTCATCGTATAAGGTGTGATCATGTCCTTTACAGCTATGGGAAATGTCCCAATAGTGGGGTGAAAATGTCCCAATAAGAGGTGTCGTTCGTGTCTAATTTTAGTCCGCGCAGTGGTAAGGCCAACTACATAAAACCCCGTGGGAAGAGCTTCTATTATCGTCGTGCGATACCACCTGAGTTTCGATGGATGTTTGGTGGTAAATCTGAATGGAACATCAAGCTTGAAGGGCCTACGGATGCCAGCCGTCGTGCTGAAGCAGCAGCACTTGCGCATCAGCACAACAAAGCCATGATGTATGACATCCTAGAAGACGCAACGATTACCGACACAGATGATCTTGCAATGCGGCTTGATTTCACACCAATGACTACCCGACCATTTAAGTTTCGTCGGGATGGTCAGGTGGTTGAGACCTTCAAGATCGCGATATCCGATGATCCCGATTATCTCAGGCAAGCTGAGAGGGATGGCTATTTCGGAATGCGGCGAGACGAGGGGCTTATGCAGGTAGAGTTGGGGCAGATCATTCAAGCTATACCCCGTTCTGAGGGTGTCGAACTGGAACTGAATGAACTCAAGGCTGCGAACTACGCACGGCAGATTGACGAAATGGTGCCAGCTAGTGGTGATACACTTCGGTCAATTCTGCCTAAGATGCATAACCAGAACAATCCACGCGCATCTACAAGGGCCAGTCATCTACGTGCTGTTGAGGAGTTCATAGCTTTGCATGGTGATTTGCAACTGGCTGCAATCACGAAGCAACATTTGAACGACTATGTTGAGCATCTATGTGGTGTGCGCAAAAAAGGTAAGCCTCTGGCACCAACGACCGTCCAGCAGCGTTTAGAGAAGATGTCAGCCATCCTTGAGTTTGCGACCAGTGTTGATGCTGTTGAATATAATGTCGCCAAGGCAGTCAAAGCACCTAAGGATAAACGTCCTATAGGTGATCAGACTTATAAACCGTTTACCAAGGCCGAAGTCCGTAAGCTGGTTGAAGTGGCAACACAGATTTGGACCGAACGGAAGTACCAGGCACATCGTACACGGATGTCACGTGTGACGGATTCGATCACTGCATTGCATATGCTGATCTGGACTGGTGCAAGGCCAGAAGAGATTTGTCAGCTTCGGCTGGCTGATGTTGATTTGGAACGTCGTGGTATCATCATCACGAATGAAAGCGATGACCTTGGGGTACGAAGGCGGATTTTGAAGAATGAAGAGTCAGTACGTGGCATCCCGATTCACCATCGACTGCTTCCGCGTCTTGAAGAGCATATCGAATACATCAGTTCGGTTAGTAACTCAGGTCTACTATTCCCGTCATTCGTACCAGGTACGGAAAATGGAAGGTACGCCAGCCCGATAGGATTGGACTGGAGTGCGCATTTCCGTCCGCACGTATCCACTGACTCTCAGAAGGTGTTGTACAGCCTACGTCATAGTTGGGCAGGTGCATCGAAGGATGCAGGCATGAGTGAAACCATGCGCAATGCCATCATGGGACACACGTCAGACTCCAAGTCAGCTTCTGCGAAACGATATACGCACCACTTTGATGACCTACACAACCAGTTGGAGTGGGTTGATAAGATGGATTGTATTGGCGGGTGAAGGGCAGGTCATGTCTGTAGGGTCAAGTACTGGATCGGTATGTTGGTTGTGGGGGTTCGTCACTACCGAAAGCGAAACACAAAAGTGCTTGAGGTTTAGGTGAGTTACCCCCACCTCCGTTGCATCTGCCTCGCTACACCAGTCATTCTCGTTCTCCACATAAGCATCTCTTTACTCACCTGATACCGATCACAAGTTTGCTGATTGGATGCTCCACCACCCTGAATAGCCAGAAGTGCTGGCCTGGGTAGTAGCAGCGTTCCTGCGAACCAGTCAGCTTCATCTTCTTGGTCTTGGTCAAAGTTGCCAGGCACCAGAGACCCGTCTTCCAGAATGCAAGCCTCAGCAAGTTCATGCCCTAAAATGATATGGGATAGCTCGTGCATGATCACGCTATTCCTGCGTCCAACAGATGAAACAGGTTTAAAGAGAACAAGGTTCGCCGTCCCAACGCGCATTGTTAGCGCGGACCAGGAGTCATCCTTTTCATCATTCAATACATGCATGTCGTTAGCGCTAAGTCCTGACACATCCTTGGTAGACCAAACAGTTATGCCTAAATGCTCTGCCAAGTTCTCTGCTAACAACGGGGCGGTTGGATGCAGGCCAAGCTGCTTGCGATACTCCACAGCACGACGTTCACATTGTGACTTAAATCCGCGACGAAATGCCAATTAGTGTCCCCTTGCATCAATCTTAATGAACTGCTCCGATGCTTTTTCTATCAAATTTGCCAAAGACTTCGCGGTTTGTGAAGGGACAGCTTTCTTATTCTTAAAAGCAATCTGTAGATTCGCTATGCCAGTGAACTTTGCGGTGTCTTCCCCCATCCAGGCACACACTTTTTCAAGCGTACTAACGTCAGGAACGTGGCCATTTTCAATTCTGGATAGTGTCGAAGGGCTTATGCCAATTTCCTTGGCCGCAGCACGAATCCCCATATTTCCCCGATACTTAGCGAGTACACTGCCTAGCTCTCCGATATCCATATAATCCCCCAAGTGTCTCACAGACTGGTATTTGTGTTTCACACACTGGACAAGTGCGTTTGCCGTCTGCTAGCGTCCAACCTGTGAAACACTTGAATCATTTGGGACCGCGCGTGTCAATACAGGTGAGGTAACAGTTGGGTGCCTGGTGCCCTTCTGCAAAGCAGTACGAGAGGGTTACCATGAAAGGTAGCAAGAACATTTTCATCAGCCACATCCATGAGGATGACGCTGGCTTAGCCAAACTAAAGACACTCACCCGTAACAACGGGCTGACGGTTCGCGATGGTTCGATCAACAAGGAAAAACCCAATCGGGCAAAAAATGCGGATTACATCTTAAACAAGATCATTGGCCCGCGAATAAAGTGGTGCAGTGTAATGGTTGTCTACATCACCCCTGGCACCAAAAACAGCGAGTGGGTTGACAAGGAAATCATGCGGGCTGCCCGTCTTGGCAAACGCATAGTCGGCGTTTGGGCGCATGGTCATGCTGGCTGCGAACCTCCTGCCAATCTGGAAAAATTGGCAGATGCTATGGTTGGCTGGAATGGCGGTCGAGTTGTCGATGCATTGACTGGCGATTTCAACGGCAGAGAGACAAAAGATGGTGGGATATGCACCCCTATCCCTTTCAAGCGAGTGGTGTGCCAATGACAGTATGGTCATATAAAGTTGCACGTGACTACGGTTTTGCACCAAACCCGTTTCATGGAGTTTGCACACTGGCTTGCTGCAAGCCGTTGATTAGAGGCCATGCACAGATTGGTGATTGGATTATCGGTGCAGGTTCCCAAGCAAATGACCTAAGGGGCAAGATCATCTATGCGATGATTGTGGACGAAACTCTGACTTTTGATCAGTACTGGAACGACCCAAGATACCAAGTCAAGAAACCCGTTGTTGGTGGTACTCACAAAGGGTTCTTTGGCGACAATATTTATCAAAGGGATGGAAGCTTGAATGGGTTCCTTCAGGCAAACTCACACCACAGTCTTTCAGATGGGCGCGTGAATATTAACAACCTAAGGCAGGATACACAAAGCGATAGAGTGCTACTAGGAAAAGACTTCATCTACTTTGGTGCTAACGCAGTAACGCCACCAAAAGCGATCTTTGATAAGTTCTCAGAGCCTTTCCCGCGCGATGTTCGTACTTACAAAAGTTATTCACCCGCTATTCAGTCAGCCATCAAGGACTGGCTAACGACTTCCTTTGAATGGGGATTGCGTGGCTTGCCTGAGGCATGGAATAGCGCCATTGAGGGACAAAAATAGTGACCTATGACATTCAAGATTACTGCCGCGAAGCACAAGAAACGGATCGCTTTGGTGACGATGAGGTCCAACCAATCTTACTCGGTCTTTTTGGAGAGGTCGGGGGTATCATGGCTGCTGTTAAAAAGCTGCAACGTGAAAAGAAAGCGTACACTGGTTTTCGATCTAGCGTCATAGATGAACTGGGGGATGCTTTCTGGTACTTTTCAGCACTAGCCCGCAGGTACAAAGTAAGCGTTCCTCACATGCTTCACGATGCTATCAACTCTAACGACACTAGTATCTTCCTGGCTACGAACGATCCACTAGCTCCAGTTGCTGTCACCAGCCAGGTCGGTCCAAGTGAAGGTATTTGTGATCAAGCACTGTTAAAGCTTGGGCGCGTTAGTGCAGATATGATGCGCATTCAGGGTATGGATCAGGAAGAACGTACAGACACAATGACATCATTCGTAAGAACTTATTTGGTGGTTCTTAGAGAATGCAGAGTAAGCTTCGCAGAGGTTCTCAGTGCAAATGCTTTGAAGACCAGATCGCGTTTTGGAAAGCTGGACCTAACCACTCAACATGACTTCGATATTGGCTTCCCTGAGTATGAGCAGTTGCCAAGACAGTTTTCTATTGAAATGCGAGAACGGAGCAATGGAAAGGTATACCTTCGTTGGAACGGTGTATTCATCGGCGATCCTCTTTCTGACAACATAGGTGAACAGGATGGGTTCAGATATCATGATGTGATCCACTTTGCTCATGCAGCCATCTTGCACTGGTCTCCAACAATGCGTGGACTGCTAAAAAGAAAGAGGAAAAGTGACCAGCGTATTGATGAAAGCCAGGATGGAGGTCGTGGGGTTGTCGTAGAGGAAGGTCTAGCAGCCTGGCTTTTCTCGAAAGCCAAAGAGCTTGACTATTTCGAAGACCACAACAGTGTATCTTTGGACATTCTAAAGCACATTCAAGATTTTGTTAGGGGTTATGAAGTTGATCAATGCCCCATGAACCTTTGGGAAAAGTGCATTCTGGATGGATACAGTGCTTTCCGCCAAGCCTATTCCAACAAAGGTGGTGTCATTGTTGGTGACAGAGATGCACGATCCCTACAGTACAGGCCGCTTGATACATGACAGAGCAAACCACAGATGTGACAGAACCTTTATTTTCATTCCAAATAGCCGAAGACTTCTCCGTTTCTCTAGAGCTTGGTTCGTGGGTCGCACCCACGGTCCTATTACTGACCCTCCTGCTGTTAGTCTGGTTCTGGTTAAAGGGTCGCATCGGCTTTGAGAATTATGAACTCGACAGTGCAGGCATTGGCATTGGGGATACCAGCGTTAGCTTCAAGCCTAACAGGACAGACCGACAAATTGCGTATGCGATCTGGGTGGAACTGAGCACCCGAAAGGTTGGTTTACCCATAGACCCTGATCACGACGTGATTTCTGAAGTATACGATTCCTGGTACAGCTTTTTCGGTGTGACCCGTGACTTGATCAAGGAAGTGCCAGCGCACAAGCTAAAGAGCAAGGGGACACGGGCCATAGTCAGAGCTTCTGTGCAGGTCTTAAACGAAGGGCTGCGACCACACCTTACACAATGGCAAGCTCGTTACCGCAGATGGTATGAAGCCTCCCTTAAATGTGACGATATTCGAGAGCCTCAAGCGGTGCAGCAAGAGTTCCCCAAGTACGATAACCTTTTGAAAGACCTGCTGGAGATCAACGCAAAGCTCATTGAATATCGCAAGGCGATGTATGAACTGGCTACTGGTGATCCAGAAAGCATCATTGCAATCGACCAAGAAACGTTGAACTAAACCGCCCCCTATTCCCAAACTTCTGGAGATTTTCGTGACAAGTGCATTTGTCAGTTATCATCATGATAACGATCAATATTACAGAGAACACCTTGCATACCTAAGCCAATATCACGGAGCCTTTGAGGACGGCTCTGTTGAAGTTGGTGATATAGATGATGATCTTCCTAGCGAGACTATTCGCCGAATAATCCGTGATCAATATCTGCGTGACACAGAAGTTACGATCCTGCTGTGCGGCACCGAGACCAGGTTTCGGAAACACATTGATTGGGAGTTGAAGTCTTCCATGATTGATGGGCAGGTCAACAAGAAGTCTGGGATTTTGGTCATAGATTTACCAACCACTGCGGCAACAAGTTGGCATTGCAGCTTGCCGAGCGAGAAGGATGTGATCTATGGCGATTATCGTGGATCATGGACCAGTTTATCACATAAATCCGAGTACCAGTCGCGATATCCTGACATGCCATCGCGCATCATTGACAACTTAATGTCCAACACAGTCGCGATGTCTGTAGTTCCTTGGTCACGTATCGAAAACCAACCTGAAAATTTGAAATGGTTAGTAGATGCAACAGCAGTGGCTGGGCGCACTAATCAGTACGATTTATCTTTGCCGATGAGGCGCAAAAATTACAATCCTCAATCAGACTTAGAGATATGTTGATTATAATGAGCGGGAGTGTAACACATTGCCGACAACTTCACTCAGATGGTTGAATTGTAGAAATGACAGCCTAAGTAGCAGTGAGTGATATTGAGGTCGGCGTTAACGACTCTGGGTATCGCTGTTGG
The DNA here is from genome assembly GCA_025210345.1 of Pelagimonas sp. Lineage (GTDB taxonomy): Bacteria > Pseudomonadota > Alphaproteobacteria > Rhodobacterales > Rhodobacteraceae > JAOARQ01. The sequence continues at coordinate 215,381 of JAOARX010000006.1, forward strand.
AGATGTTGTGGCGTGGCTGTTCATCCTCTGGACTTGCACCGATTGGTTTCTCAACCTCAAAGTGCTGAAGGAGAACATTATGGAAGCAACGTTTAAAACTGGTGTGAATGCTCTCGCAGTTCTGTGGGCCTAGGTGGATGGGCAGCCACGCCAAATACAAGAAGACAGCATGTACTCACAGTTTAAGCTGATAGACTGCGAAGGGGCGGTTCGATTCCGCCCCCCCACACCATTATGTAAATCGATGCACAATCCCCTCTGACAGATAGTGACGATTGGGCTTAGCTGCCCTACATCCCCCACCTTGCCAATGCTGCTTCGGCTTTGTGTGGTTCATCTCTGATCCGCAGAACTGTTTGACGGGTTAAGTGGTAGCTCTTGGCAACTTGGGCCACACTCATGAACTTTAGGTCACTAGTGACAGCATCAAACTGCTTACGGTCATAACCAGGCTTTCTTCCACGGTACTTCTTTGCATCAGATTTGGCAGCAGCAATACCAGCGGTTTGTGCTTCCTTTTGCACTTCAGCCTGTGCTTGGGCTGTTGCTGCCATAAAGGATATCAGAGCATCACGAACTGCACATTGCATGGGGTCTTTGGTGGAACCATCAAAGCGCAAACGGTTGATAATGGTTTCAATCACCACACCTTCGCGCATGAAGTGTCGGATCGTATCAGTAACATCCTGGTAGTTTCTGCCAAGCCTATCGACCCAGCGTACAACCAGCGTATCACCTTCCCGCAACATATCGAACAGACGTTGGCCGTTTGGTCGGTCTTGAAGTTTGGTGGCGATACCAGAAACACCATCATCACAAATCACTTTGTCAAATTTGAACCCAGCTTCCTCAGCCTGGACTTTCTGGTGTTCGATGTTCTGTTCTGATGTGGATACGTTTACCATTTGCTGTCCGTTTGAATGCCCGCTCGATCTCAGCAGGGCTAAGTCCAGGTACATAAATCAGACCATGAAAATGGATTTTAAAGATGCGCTGCTGTGGATCGAACTTCAACGTCCAACCAACGTGTGGCAGCAGACTTGGATTTACATCCTTCGCAACCTTGAGGTCTACTTCGGGGAACATCAAGCTAACGGCATGACGGAACCGACGCCGAATGAATTGATCCAGACGTTTGGCCTCTTTCTCTGCCGCAGCAATAGCTTCTTCTTCCGTTCCCGTAAAATTGGCCACAACCGTTGCAAAACCCAGTTGGCCTAGAGAGGCCCCAGACAGCACCTCTAATGCTCTGGTGATACGAGAGTTATGCTGGAGACCTTTACCTGCTCTGGCCTGATCAGGTCGTTCCAGCCTGCTTCTAGCCCACTCCCGATATTCAGGTGTTAGCCGATCTGCAACGAACTGAGGTAGGAACCGCCCCTGAAGAACATGATCTAGGTCCATATATTCAAGTTCGTGGACAATCTTCATAATGAAGTTCCACCACTTGGTGACGCCTAGTTCTATCCGTCCAAGCTTCATGTTGGCGATGTTATACTGCAATTGGTGCAATGGAGATGACGGCACATGGTTTTCACCAATGCTGTGATCGTTGAGGTGCATTTTTTCAACGCTTGCCGCCATAGCCTCCGCTCCTAAATCTTGAAGCTGTAACTGCTGTCGTCATCCGTGGTACGACTGCTCAACATCTCTTCACGTTATACTTAGTGGATTTTTTTCTGACCGTTGCATCTTTAGCCTCACATGTCAGACACAGGACATCTTTTGACCACGCAGATCACCTCGCAACCATAAATATTGGTGAGGAGATTTATCATGAACACCATCACCCAAGACATCACTGTGCGGTCTATTTCTGTTGAAACTCGCAGCCGTCTGGATGCATTGAAAGCATACACCCGCTTGGCCTTTGGAAGCCTCATAGACGACGCTGTAGAGGCGCTTTGGGCTGAGTATCTGTCTGAGGGTCATAACCTAACAAGTGGTCCTCAGGAGCCACCTGGTGCCTCTGAGGCGTGAAGCCTAGGTCAATGGCTCTGCATAGCAGTTGATGATCTTCACGATGTCAGGATAGCGTTTATGAGGATTGGCGATACCAGTATCAGCCTCACATTGCGCGGTGCATTCTTTGTACGCTTTCCCGCAGGATCGTCGGTGCGCTGACACCACACCTTTTTGCAAAGGCCCGCAGGCTCAATTCATTCCTATCAAGGTATTCCTTCAAAGTCATGCAATGTTACATATAAGGTAACGCAATGATTCGCTACAGGTAACTTACATGAATGTTGCATTTGTTCCAAATGTGTTACATATGATGAAACATTGGCCATTTAGAGAACCATTGTGGAACATCTATACGAACGCATCAGGTATGCACGGGAATGTGCTGGCCTCTCCGTCAACGAAGCGGCGGAGAAACTTGGTGTGAGCAGGGTTCAGATTTGGCGGATGGAAAATAAGGCTGAGACGATCAGCGCGGAGCGGTTGTTCATCCTCGCGGCGATTTACCAAGTGGACCCTTACACCTTATTCCATGGTGTTGAGGCCACCACCACGTCACGTGCGCAGCTTTACGAGCGTATTGGCGAAGTGGTGGCGCTGGTTGAAGCGGAGGCTCAGAAACTGGATGTGAAGCCACCCCCACATCTGGTTGGTGAAGCTGTTGTCGAAGTCCTGAAGCAAGAAACCAAAGGCGAGACCTCACCCGATACCGAACCTTTGGACGTGACAAAATACCAGGGCCTGTTGGCCTTACTTTTTAAACAGGCATCAAGCGAATAACCCCAGTAACGCAATCTGAAATTAACAATGCTGCGTGGTCAACCTGTGACACCTTTCGTGGGGCTGGGAACATTTTAGTGGCTATGCACTGCTCAATTTGTCCCAATAGTGAGGTGATTTTGTCCCAATAAGGGGTTTCGATTTTTCACAAAACCCCTTATTTTTATGGAGTATTCACACAGACATGCAGATGTATTTCAGTTCAAGATAGTCTTCGATGCCGTGGTGGCTGCCTTCGCGGCCAAGACCGGACTGTTTGACCCCGCCAAAGGGCGCGACCTCGGTCGAGATGATGCCGGTGTTGACCCCTACGATCC
>JAOARX010000007.1 GCA_025210345.1 Pelagimonas sp.
CGTTGGGGGAATCGCCGCACCCTGCCAAGCAGGCGGCTGTTAGCGCGCCCATTTGGGCCGCTTCCCGCTCAATCTGCTGTGGGTTGCGCGAAAACATGCCGATCACCACTCCTGATCTTCAAAGGCCTCGGGAAACGAGGCGCGGGCGACGGCTTCGTCGATCACCAGCAGCGCGTCATAGCTGGCCGGATCAAAGGGCTCTTCTGCGGCGATCACCTCGCGGCCGAACAACCAGCTCAGGCGGCCCGCATCCAGGTTGCCCCGCTCAAAGGGCTGGTCCCCGAAATGCTGCCACAACGCGGCCATAAAGGCCGTGTCCGCGCGCCGATCCGCCGGACGGCGGTCGCGAAAACGCTCGCGCTTGGTCAGCGGGGTCACACCCTTGGGATTGGCGCGACGGATGGTGAATTGGAAATCGGTGCTGGGCATCCGCCCAGGAAATCCTCGGTGCTTCAGCATGGGGTCTCTCCCAGGCCGGAACCGAGGCGAATCAGGCTGGGCGCGACCGCCCAACCTGTTTGCGTCAGGGGCTGGCCCTTATTTGTATTTACCGGTGTATACGGGTTCTGCGCTGATGGGCTCGGGTTCAACGACCACGAACTCTTCTTGCGGCTGGGCGCAAGCGGCCACGAAGGACGCGGCGCACAGAGCCACGACGATCTGGAATTTCTTCGACATTTGCTTCTCCTGTAATCTTGTTGCGCGGGGGTTTTGCTCCCCGACTGCCTCATGCACGATATACGGGTGGCACGGGGGCCACCGGGGCGAAGCATAGCCGATTTGGCCAGGAAAAGGTATTGCTGAGGGTGCGTGTTGCCGGTCTGTGGCGCGAAAGCCTCAAAACCACAGTTAGGTGAAGAACGATCCGCAAGATGTTGTGTGTACATCAGAAAACCTCCCAGATGCAGGAGCCATTTTCGATGCGGAAAGCTTCGAAATACTGAACAACCGACGGGTCGGTCGCGCCGAACGCCAAGGGTTTTGCCGCCATTGAAATGATGACCTGCGTCACATCCGGGCGTGTTGTCGCCAATGTCGGCACCGCGATATCGGCGCACAGAATGGGGAAATCTGACTCGACCCGAGCAAAGCCCGCGCCCTGCCCCAAACCCGGAGCAACAAAGCGGAATCGCGCCTGATCTGACCCATCCGGCAGCGTATCGACAAAGTGTTCCTGAAGCGTCACGGACAGCCCCGACGGCAGGTCCTGAATGGAGGGCACGGCGGGGGCCTCCTCTTGCACGCCCGCCGTGGCCGCAGATACCCAAAGGCACCCTCCAAACGCGGCTGATATCATCAGGGCTCTACTCATAGCAGAACACCCCGGCATATGTCACCCAGCGAATATTTTTCTGTCTGCCTGCCAGCATGTCGCGCAACTTTTCTTCGGACTTTCCCTTAGGGAAGGCCCGCTGATCCATGCGCCCACCTGCCGTGACACGCAGCATGTCTCCCGCGTCTTCGACGCGTACGATGGGGGAAAATCCGCGCAGGTTCTGCAGCAGGCGCCACATGTCCTGACGGATCTGCATGGCCAGACGGCGCTTGCTACAACGGGGCAGCATCACCTGCGCCGAGACATCAAAGCGCACAGGCAAGGATCGCGCCAAAGTCAGCGCGCCCTCTTCTGTTTGGATATGCCACTTTGATCGGCTCACGTCCGTCCCTTCCAAGACTGCCCAACGGGATCAAGACCCGTTGTGATCCATGCCACTACGCTAGAGCGCGGGGGCGCTGACGCCCCCACCCAGGTATCCCTTACAGCGGGATGTTGTCGTGCTTTTTCCAGGGGTTCTGCAGCTTTTTATTGCGCAGGCTGGCAAAGGCACGCGACACGCGCCGGCGGGTCGATTTGGGCTGGATCACCTCGTCGATGAAGCCACGCTCGGCCGCCACAAACGGGTTGGCGAAACGGTCTTCGTAATCGGCGGTGTGCTGCGCGATCTTGTCCGCGTCACCCAGATCGGCACGGTGGATGATTTCGGTCGCGCCTTTGGCGCCCATCACCGCGATTTCCGCAGTCGGCCAAGCATAGTTGAAATCACCACGCAGGTGCTTGGACGCCATCACGTCATAGGCACCACCGTAGGCTTTACGGGTGATGACGGTGACCTTGGGCACGGTTGCCTCGCCATAGGCGAACAGCAGTTTAGCGCCGTGCTTGATGACGCCGCCGTATTCCTGGCTGGTGCCGGGCAAGAAGCCGGGCACGTCCACCAGGGTCAGGATCGGAATTTCGAACGCATCACAGAAACGGACGAAACGCGCGGCCTTGCGGCTGCTGTCAATGTCCAGACAGCCCGCCAGAACCATCGGCTGGTTGGCGACAACACCCACGGTCTGGCCTTCCATGCGGACAAACCCGGTGATGATGTTCTTGGCGTAGTCTTCCTGAATCTCGTAGAAATCCGCCTCGTCCGCGATTTTCAGGATCAGTTCCTTCATATCGTAGGGCGTGTTGGGGTTCTCAGGGACCAGAGTGTCCAGGCTGTCCTCGACACGGCCGGGCTCGTCAAAGAACGGGCGCACGGGCGGCTTTTCACGGTTGTTCAGCGGCAGGAAGTCGACCAGGCGGCGGACTTCGGCCAGCGCTTCGACGTCGTTTTCAAACGCGCCATCCGCGACCGAGGATTTCTTGGTGTGGGTACTTGCGCCGCCCAGCTCCTCGGCGGTGACGACCTCGTTGGTGACAGTTTTCACAACGTCAGGGCCGGTCACGAACATGTACGAGCTGTCCTTGACCATGAAGATAAAGTCGGTCATCGCGGGCGAATACACGGCACCACCGGCACAGGGCCCCATGATAACCGAGATCTGCGGGATCACGCCCGAGGCCATGATGTTACGCTGGAAAATCTCGGCATAGCCGGCCAGCGCATCCACGCCCTCCTGAATACGGGCCCCGCCCGAGTCGTTCAGGCCGATCACAGGGGCACCATTTTGCATGGCCATGTCCATGATCTTGCAGATCTTCATCGCGTGGGTCGCAGACACCGAGCCCCCCAGAACCGTAAAGTCCTGGCTGAACACATAGACCATGCGGCC
>JAOARX010000008.1 GCA_025210345.1 Pelagimonas sp.
CATCGACATCATCCCCGGCATCAACCAGGTCATCATCTATCTGGTCGCCGTAATCATTCTGTTGACACGTCCCCGTGGCCTTATGGGTCGCAAAGGCGTGATGGAGGACTGATCCATGTTCGGTCTTGAAAAGAAAGACGCCCGTCTTTTGATCATCGTCTGCATCCTGACGATGTTCGCCCCCTTCATCCTGAACCCCTTCCCCGAAGGTTCGGCCCTTGCACAGTTCAACGCGGGCTATCCCGACCTGATGCAGCGTTTCGTGATCTTTGGGATCTTTGCCATCGGCTTTAACATCCTGTTCGGTCTGACCGGATACCTGTCCTTTGGTCACGCGGCCTTTCTGGGTGTGGGATCTTATGCGGCGGTCTGGATGTTCAAACTGCTCAGCATGAACGTGCTGCCGGCGATTGTTCTGTCGGTGATCATCTCGGGCCTGTTTGCCATGCTGATCGGCTATGTCAGCCTGCGTCGCTCGGGGATCTACTTCTCGATCCTGACGCTGGCCTTTGCACAGATGATGTTCGCCCTCGCCTATTCGGTTCTGACCCCGATCACCGGTGGTGAGACCGGCCTGCAACTGGCGCTGAACGACCCGCGCATCCTGGGTGCAAGCCAGACCCCCGAAGGCAACATTCCGGTTCCCAGCCTGTTTGGGATCGAAATGCGCAACAGCTTTGAAATGGAGCTGGGTGCATGGGTGTTCACCTTTAACATGGGTTACTATTTCTGTGCGATCATCATGATCCTTGCCTTCTACCTGGCGGTACGCATCTTCCGGTCGCCCTTTGGCCTGATGCTGCGCGCGATCAAATCGAACCAACAGCGTCTGAACTACACGGGTCTGAGCCCGCGTCCCTATACGCTGGCGGCTTTTGTGATCTCGGGCATGTATGCGGGTCTGGCCGGTGGCCTGATGGCCTCGATGGACCCGCTGGCAGGTGCAGAGCGCATGTTCTGGACCGCCTCGGGTGAGGTTGTTTTGATGACCATCCTTGGGGGTGCAGGCACGCTGATCGGTCCGGTTCTGGGTGCAGGTATCATCAAGTACATGGAAAACATCCTGTCCAAGATCAACGGCGACATCCTACATGCGTGGTTCTCGTTCATGCCCGATGGGCTTGAGGATTTCATCGTCACCATCATCTACCCGTTCATCGGTAAAGGCTGGCACCTGACACTTGGCATCATCTTCATGCTGGTCGTGACCTTCCTGCCCGGTGGTCTGGTCGAAGGTGGTCAGCGCATTGCGAACCGCTTTGGCCGCAAATCCGACGACGACACCTCTGGCGCCACCTCAGAGCCTGCGGAATAAGGAGAGAAATCCATGGGAATTCTTGAAGTCAAAGACGTAGGGAAACGGTTCGGTGGCCTTCAGGCGCTGTCAGACGTGAACCTCTCGGTCGCGGAAAACACCTGTCACGCGATCATCGGCCCCAACGGGGCAGGCAAGTCGACGCTGCTGAACTGCCTCGTCGGCAAGCTGATCCCCGACACGGGAAGCGTGATGTTCCAGGGCCAATCGGTCCTGGGGCGTGCACCGCACGAAATCAACCAGATGGGCATTTCCCGCGTGTTCCAGACCCCTGAGATCTTTGGCGATCTCACGGTGATGGAAAACATGATGATCCCACTGTTTGCCAAACGTGACGGCGCCTATCGCCTGCACGCAATCGAATCGGTCGACTCGGAGACCTCACTGGTTGAGCAGGCTGAAAAGATGCTCGAAGAGGTGAACATGCTGGACAAGCGCCACATGCACGCCGCCTCGATGTCGCGCGGTGACAAACGCCGCCTCGAGATGGCGATGTGCCTGGTGCAAGAGCCCAAGCTGTTGCTGCTGGACGAACCGACCGCTGGCATGGCGCGTGCTGACACGAACAACACCATTGATCTGCTCATCGAGATCAAGGAACAGCGTGACATCACCATCGCCATCATTGAACACGACATGCATGTGGTGTTCAGCCTTGCGGATCGGATCACCGTTCTGGCCCAGGGCACCCCGCTGGTCGAGGACAGCCCTGAAAACATCAAGGGCCATCCGAAGGTGCAAGAAGCCTATCTGGGCGAGACCCAACAGGTCTGAACCAAGCGATTGGGCGGCGGGCCTGCTCCGCCTCCCTCTCATACATGAGGTAATCACATGAACGTACGTCCAGATTTTTCCAAAAACGCCAATATGGCGGAAACCGCCCCGGCCTTTTTGTCGGTCTGGGACATGCACTCTTACTACGGTGAGAGCTATATCGTCCAAGGCATCAGCTTTAACGTCCACGAGGGCGAGATCCTCGCGCTTTTGGGCCGCAACGGGGCGGGGAAAACCACCACTTTGCGCTCAATCGCGCGTATGGATGACCCGCAGGTCAACCACGGCGAGATCTGGCTGGACCACCAGCCGCTGCACACGATGAAAAGCCACGACGCCGCGCGCGTTGGTCTGGGTCTCGTGCCCGAAGACCGCTGCATCATCCCAGGCCTGACCGTGGAAGAGAACCTGAAACTGGCCCAGATCGCCCCGCCGATTGGCTGGTCGATTGAGCGTCTGTATGATCTTTTCCCGCGTCTGGGTGAGCGCCGCAACCAAGAGGGCGTGACCCTTTCGGGTGGTGAGCAGCAGATGCTTTCGATTGCGCGCGCATTGGCCCGTGACATCAAGGTGCTGCTGCTGGACGAACCCTATGAGGGGCTGGCGCCGGTGATCGTTGACGAGATCGAAAAGACCCTGCGCCACATCAAGGAACAGGGCATGACCACGATCCTCGTCGAACAAAACGCCGTGCGCGCCCTGCAACTGGCCGACCGCGCGATCATCCTTGATACGGGGTCTATCGTGTTTGACGGCTCGGCTGCCGAGGTCCTGGAAAACGCCGAACTGCGCGCCGAATATCTGGCGATCTGATCGGTTTTTTATCGTGAGACAATAACGGGCCCCAAGCGGGCCCGTTTTCTTTTGTCAAAAGGTTACCCATGCACAGGAGGTCGAGAGCAAACCATGTTGTAATCGTTTGGGCATAATATCAAGATCATCCGAAATGCCTTTGCTTCACACACGACAGTTAACTCAGAACCAATTGAAAGCCTGCGCAATGACTGATGCCCCGCTTGATCCCAAAAGGAGCAATATCCGCAAACGTGCGGAGGAAATTAAGCCATACCGCTGTAAGAACTTGATCGCTGTTCTCGAATGCCCAAGCGATTTCAAAAACATCGGCACTGTCATTCGAAATGTAAACGCACTTGGTGCCGAGAAGACCTACATTATTGATCCTAAGCAATCGCTTCCGGACGATTGGCACGAAATGCGAGAAACCAAGTTTTTGTCAAAAGGCTCGGTGTCAGCCATCAAATGGAGCTTCGTTAAGCGTTTTGACAGTACCGAGGGTTGCTTGGCACATCTGGCGCGCAATAATTTCACCTCAGTCGTCACGTCTCCGCACATCAAGGGCAAAACCAATGAGACACTGGATGAGGCGGATTTCACGAAATTCAAGAAACTTGCGGTTTGGTTCGGGAGCGAAGCGACGGGCATCAGCGAACTTGCGGTTTCCCAGGCTGAAATGTGTGTCAGCATTCCAATGTTCGGCATGGTCGACAGCCTGAACTTGGGAACGACTTCGGGGATCGTCTTATACGAAGTGACCAACCAGCGCCGAAAATATCAAAAAGCGCTGGAGTTGAGCCGACAGACACGCGGATAGCTGCACCCCGCCCCATTAACCACAAACCCCAAATCTACTTCCAATTTGAGGCACCTGGGGCAATAGTCTTAGAAATATGGTAACGTGTTTGGTGGGGGCGCACTGGACGGAGTGTATCCATGCAGTTTTCAGGGCTCTCATTGTTGTGGGCACCGCTTACGACAGGCCACCGCGATGGCCTGCCCGAGGTGCCCAACGAAGACGACAAATCGGTGCAAAAGGTCGCCGCCGCGCAAGAGGCGCGCAATCCCGAGCTTCAACTGGATTCCGGCAGCGCACAGCCAACAGATTTCTGGCGAGTGGCCAATGGTGATCCGGACCCCAACAGCCACAACGCCCCTCCTTCGATCATGCAAATCAAGATCACTCAGATCTTGAAAGAGCAAGAGGATCTGATCCGTGCCTTGTCAAATCCATCGGACGCCTCGCAATCGCTGGCCCCTCTGGATCGGATCAAGGCCGCCATCGCAGAGACGGATCCGATTTTGCGTGAAGAAGCGCTTGAGAATTCCCAAAGCCCGGCCTTGCCTCACTCCGACGAAAGCGATGCGCGCAGCTCGGTCTTGAGCACCTTGCCGTAATTGTTCTTGGGCAGTTCAGGCACGACAAAATAGTGCTTGGGCCGTTTAAAGCGCGCGATCATCGACAAGCAATGCGCATCCAAAGCTGCAAATAACACCTCGTCCACCTGCTTACCTTTGGGAACCACAAAGGCGGCGACCTCTTCGCCCCATTCTGGATGGGGCTTGGCCACGACGGCCACCTCAGCCACATCGGGATGGGTCAAAAGCGCCTCTTCCACCTCGCGCGGATAGATATTCGTGCCTCCGGAAATGATCAGATCCTTCGAGCGGTCCTTCATCGTCACATAGCCATCTTCGTCCATGCTGCCCATGTCTCCGGTCATCAGCCAGCCGTTCACGATGGTCTTGGCTGTGGCTTTGGGGTTTTGCCAATAGCCCGGCATCACCATATCGCCGCGCACCATGATTTCCCCGGTTTCCCCCACGGGCAAGGCGGTGCCCTCCTCGGACCCGATCATGACCTCGACCGCGGATTGTGCCCGCCCAACCGACCCAAGCCGCTGTCGCCAGCGCGGGTGGCTGCGATCGGTCACATCATGCCTAGACAGGGCCGTGATCCCCATAGGGCATTCGCCCTGTCCATAGATCTGCGCGAACACCGGCCCAAACCAATCGACGGCCTCGATGATGTCTTCGTTATACATTGGGCCACCGGCATAAACGATGGTGCGAAGCCCCTCTCCTCTCAGCCCATGCGCCTTGGCATGGCTGGTCAGACGTTGCACCATCGTGGGCGCCATAAACATATGTGCCCCTCCGAAATGCGCCGCAAGCGACAGGCACTCTGCTTCGTCAAAACCACCGCTTTCGGGAAACACATGCCGCGCGCCCGCGCGCACATGCATCATATTGTAAATACCCGCCCCGTGGCTCAGCGGTGCCGAGTAAATCGCTGCATCTTGCCTGGACACCAGGTCGCAGTCGGTCTGGTAGACATCTGACATGGTCATCAACATGCGATGCGTGATCATCACCCCTTTGGGGCGCCCGGTCGTTCCAGAGGTATAGAACAACCACGCCAGATCCTCCGGGGCACGAAACCGAACCTGTTCGATCGGCGCGTTTTCCAACAGGTCCACCCATTTGGACGTGCCCGTTTCATGGATCTCGACATCGCTGGCACCGCGCAGCACAGCGGCCAGATCCGGGGAAACAAACACCTGTTTCGCACCAGCATCTTGCAAGATCCAAGCCGCCTCGCGCGCGTGGAGTTTCGCGTTTATGGGAACAATCGCGGCCCCCGCATACCAAATCGCATATTGCGCGATCAGGTACTCATGGGTGTTTTTCATGAAAATACCGACACGGTCGCCCGGTGCGATGCCCGCAGTCACGAGGCCCTGCGCCAGCCGTGCGGCCTGCTCATGAAACGTGTGATAGCTCGCGACCTCGGTCTGCCCGTGGTACAAAGCCGGACGATCCGCGAAAGCCTCGGCCGCACGCGTTAACCACAAAGCGATATTCATGCTCTTCCTCCCAAAACCTGGCGCGATTAAAGCGATTGACCGAATACAGGGCAATCCCTTGGCGCTTTTCCCACCTTCCTTCGCTTTCCTTACGTTGCGGCTTATTCTATAACCGGCGCGATATGGTCGAACCGATGGCGATAACACGGCGGCCCGAACACATTCTGGCGAGGATCGGATGAGTAAGAACAATCACGACGCGGACGTGGCCTTTATCAAGGCATTGGCAGAATTGCTGAGCGAAAATGACCTGACCGAGTTGGAAGTCATGCGTGAATATGGCAATGAGGACAGCCTGAATGTCCGTGTGAGCCGCGCAGTGGCGGCCCCCGTTGCGGCGGCCGCGCCCGTACAAGTGGCGGTCCCCGCAGCGCCGGCCCCGGCTGCCGCACCGGCGACGCCTGCCGCAGCAGCCGCTCCCGAAGCGGCAGAAGACCCGGCCAGCCATCCCGGCGCGGTGACATCGCCCATGGTCGGCACCATCTACATGCAGGCCGAACCCGGCGCACCCTCCTTCATCTCGGTGGGGGCGCAGGTCAAAGAGGGCGACACCCTGTTGATCGTCGAGGCGATGAAAACCATGAACCATATCCCGGCCCCCAAATCCGGCACCGTGAAACGCATTCTGGTCGAAGATGGCGCCCCGGTCGAATTCGGCGCCCCGCTTGTGATCCTCGAATAAGAGGGGCTTCACATGTTTGACAAAATCCTGATTGCGAACCGGGGTGAAATTGCCCTGCGCGTCGTGCGCGCCTGCCGCGAAATGGGTATCCAGTCGGTTGCGGTGCATTCAACCGCCGACGCGGACGCCATGCATGTGCGCATGGCGGATGAAAGCATCTGCATTGGCCCGGCACCGGGCACGGACAGCTATCTGTCGATCCCCTCGATCATCGCCGCCTGCGAAGTGACCGGCGCACAGGCCATCCATCCGGGCTATGGTTTTCTGTCGGAAAACCAACGCTTTGTGCAGATCGTCGAAGATCACGACCTGAAATTCATCGGTCCGACTGCCCAGCATATTTCCATGATGGGTGACAAGATCACCGCCAAGGACACGATGAAGGAACTGGGCGTGCCCTGCGTGCCCGGGTCCGAAGGCGGCGTCCCTGATGTCGACGCGGCGCTGAAAATTGGCGAAGAGTTCGGCTATCCCGTGATCGTCAAGGCCACGGCCGGTGGCGGTGGGCGTGGTATGAAAGTCGCGTATGATGCCGATGAAATGGCCATCGCTTTTGCCACCGCGCGCTCCGAGGCCAAGGCCGCCTTTGGCAACGACGAAGTCTATATCGAAAAATATCTGACCACGCCGCGCCACATTGAAATTCAGGTCTTTGGAGATGGTCAGGGCAATGCCGTGCATCTGGGCGAACGCGACTGTTCGCTTCAGCGCCGTCACCAAAAGGTGTTCGAAGAGGCACCCGGCCCCTGCATTTCCCCCGAGGAACGTGCGCATATCGGCAAAATCTGCGCCGACGCCGTCGGGCGGATGGGCTATGCCGGTGCTGGCACGATCGAGTTTCTCTATGAGAAAGGTGAATTCTATTTCATCGAGATGAACACCCGCCTTCAGGTGGAACACCCGGTGACAGAAAACATCTTTGGCGTCGACCTTGTGCGCGAACAGATCCGCGTCGCCGCAGGCCTGCCGCTGTCGTTCACGCAAGATGATCTCAAGATCAACGGCCATTCGATCGAAGTCCGACTGAACGCCGAGCGCCTGCCGAACTTCACGCCGAACCCCGGCCAGGTCACCGCCTATCACGCCCCTGGTGGCTTGGGCGTGCGCATGGATTCGGCTTTGTATAATGGCTATAAAATCCCCCCCTACTACGACAGTTTGATCGGCAAACTGATCGTGCATGGGCGCGACCGGCAAGAAGCGCTGGCTCGTTTGCACCGCGCGCTGGGTGAGTTGATCATCGACGGGATTGAGACCACAGTGCCCCTATTCCATGCGCTTTTGCAGGAAAAGGACATCCACACCGGCGAGTATAACATTCACTGGCTGGAAAAGTGGCTTGACGCTGGCGGCCTGGACCGCTGACTTAACTGCGCGCGCTGTTGTGGCGCGCGCTCATGACCCGATCTGGACTCTTTGACATTGGCGGCCATCACCACCGAATTGCTGCTTAGGGCCTATCGCACGGGCCTGTTTCCCATGGCGGAACACCGGAACGACGACGAGGTGTTTTGGGTGGATCCCCGCCGTCGCGGGGTGTTGCCCCTGGGCGGTTTCCGCATCTCAAGGTCTCTCGCCAAGCGTTTGAAAAAAAATGACTATACAGTCACTTTGAACCATGCCTTTCCGCAGACGATCGGCGCCTGCGCAGAACGTCATGAAACCTGGATCAGCCATGACATTCACAACCTGTATTGCGCATTGTTCGAACAGGGCCACGCCCATTCCATTGAGGTTTGGAGGGACGGTGCTTTGATTGGCGGTGTCTATGGCGTTACTGTCGGGGGCGCGTTTTGTGGTGAATCAATGTTTTCGCGGCAGCGCGACGGGTCGAAAATTGCACTGGCGTGGCTCGTGGATTTGCTCAATCGAACCGGATTCAGCCTGTTCGACACGCAATTCCTGACCCCGCATCTGGCCAGCCTGGGGGCGATTGAAATCACCCGTGCAGACTATGGTAAGAGACTTGAAGCCGTGCGCGACGACAGCGCCGACATCCTATCCGCCCCATTGGCATCGAATGGTCACGACGTGGTGCAACGCAACACCCATACGTCATAGCGCGGGTGATCCATCGGGTTCAACGCCGGTGAAGATGCCACCATCCAACCGCGAAACACGGGCTCTGGGATGCCCGCTTCACGCACGGTAACAAAGGCATAGGCATCTCCCGCCGGATTGCCCTTGGGGTAGCGGCATTCGCCCATAGCGATTTCAATCAGGCCCTGCACATCGCGTTCGCCGTTGCCCAGTGTCACGTCACGCGTCTTGGCATTCAGCTTGTCCAGAACCCGCAAAACGGCGCCATCACCGGTATTCACGGCCTCTTGCCCGCTGGCAGCTGCCGCGCAGCATCCGAGCATCAGGGCGACAATTACGGATCTCATTCTTCGCCACCGCTCACAAACTTCAACAACAACGAAATCAAGCTGACAGAGCCCTGCGTATCGATAAATTCGTCGCCCGGCTGGAAAAAGAATGGCGACCCACCGGGAGAGATTTCAACGAAATTCCCACCCAAAAGCCCTTCGGATGCGATCACGATGGCGCTGTCATCGGGGATTTCAATACCGTTCTGGATCGAGACACGCGCGTCCGCACGATAGGTTTGCGTGTTGAGATCGATCGCGCTCACGGTTCCGACCTTGACGCCCGCCAAACGCACGTCGGTCCCGACATTGACGCCTTCGATAGAGCGGAATGACGCCGTGAGTTCATAGCCGGATCCGCCCGTGCTCAGGCCTGCGATAGAAATCGCATAGGCCCCAAACGCCAAGGCGGCAGCCAATACGGCGCCGCCTACGGTCAACTCGGTGAGCGAATGGCTCATTCCGGGCTCCACGCCTCATAGTCGCGGCGGGCAGTGGGTGCCGCAGCGCCGCGAATCGAACCGGACGGCGCATAAGCCAGAACCGTGCCGGTCAGGTTTTCCTGGTGCTCTTTTTCCCAAGCCTTATGCGCGAGCGGCGTGCCCGAGGGATGTTCATCAAAGGTGTGGTGCAGCCAGCCATGCCAATCCGCGCTGATGCGCGATGCTTCGACCTCGCCGTTGAAAATCACCCAACGTTTCTTGCCATCGTGAGACGTATAAAAGGTGTTGCCCTGTTCATCCTCGCCGACACGAACCCCTTTGCGCGCCGTGTATAGACGCGTGTTCAAGGTGGCTCCGTCCCACCAGGTGACTGCGCTGAGAAGCGTTTTGAGAATGCCCATGGACGACTCCTGTTGCTCTTACTCGCGTTATGGCGAAAACTAGGCCCAAGGTCTAGGGGTTGCGCGGTCGCATCCCCTCAACTGTTCCTTCGCCCTTCAAAATTCTGCCGAAAATTGATCACTCTGCCGGGGCAAGCGCCGTCACTTCGATCTCAATGCGGTACTTTGGGTCAATCAAACCGCATTCGATCATCGTTGCGGCAGGGGGATGGTCGCCAAAGGTTTGTGCCAAAAGATCATGGCATGGCGCGAACTCGTGTCGATCGGGTAGGAAATAGGTGACGCGGACAATTTGGTCCATGCCGCTGCCCGCTTGCTTGAGGGCGTTTTCGATCACCTCAAGGGCAGATTTGCATTGTTCAACAACGGTTTCCCCCTGCCCGACCGTGCCCGCGACGTGGACGAACCCACCCGCAACAACCGCGCGACAATAGCCGATGCGTTTTTCAAATTCCCCACCGGAAGAGATACGTTTAATCATGATACCCTCATAAAAAAGGCGGGGAATCCCCGCCTGATGTATTGCTTATGATCCAGGTCAGCTGGCCGCCGAGCCTTCCTTTTTCTGATCTGCGTAGATCATCAAGGGCTTGTTCTCTGCGGCAACCGATTCTTCGTTGACGACAACTTCTGTCACCTCATCCATACCCGGAAGTTCGAACATGGTATCCAGCAAGATTGCCTCAAGAATAGAGCGCAGGCCCCGCGCACCGGTCTTGCGTTCAATCGCTTTGCGCGCAATCGCTGAAAGCGCATCATCGGTGAAGGTAAGCTGCGTCTCTTCCATTTCGAACAAGCGCTGGTACTGCTTGACGAGGGCATTTTTCGGCTGCGTCAAAATGGTGATCAGCGCGTCTTCGTCCAGATCTTCCAGGGTCGCGACAACCGGAAGACGACCAACGAATTCGGGAATCAGTCCGAATTTCAGCAGATCTTCGGGTTCGAGCTCTTTGAAAGTTTCGCCAACGCCTGCTTCGCTATCGTCGCGGACATCTGCGCCAAAGCCCATGGCCGAGCCCTTGCCGCGCTGTTTGATGATGCGGTCAAGGCCCGCAAACGCGCCGCCACAGATGAACAGAATATTGGTCGTATCGACCTGAAGGAATTCTTGCTGAGGGTGCTTGCGCCCGCCTTGCGGTGGCACAGAGGCAACCGTGCCTTCCATCAGTTTCAACAGCGCCTGCTGCACCCCTTCTCCGGAAACGTCTCGGGTGATCGAGGGATTTTCAGACTTGCGCGTGATCTTGTCGACCTCGTCGATATACACGATCCCGCGCTGCGCACGCTCGACGTTATATTCCGACGCCTGAAGCAGCTTGAGGATGATGTTTTCCACATCTTCACCGACATACCCCGCCTCGGTCAGTGTGGTGGCGTCCGCCATTGTGAACGGGACGTCCAAAATACGCGCAAGTGTTTGCGCCAAAAGCGTTTTACCGCAACCGGTAGGCCCGATCAGAAGGATGTTCGACTTGGCCAGTTCAATGTCAGAGCTCTTCTGAGAATGGTTCAAACGCTTGTAGTGGTTATGCACCGCAACCGACAAAACACGCTTTGCCTTGGCTTGCCCAATCACGTAGTCATCCAAGACTTCGCAAATCTCGCGCGGCGTCGGGACCCCGTCCGAAGATTTCAGGCCCGCGCCCTTGGTTTCTTCGCGGATGATGTCCATGCACAATTCAACGCATTCATCACAGATGAACACGGTCGGGCCAGCAATCAACTTGCGGACTTCATGCTGGCTTTTGCCGCAGAAGCTACAATAGAGGGTATTCTTGCTGTCACCGCCTGAATTTGTCGCCATAATTTACCTTTCCCGGAACAATCCGGTCTCGTCATCCTGTTCAGGACCCCTGCGCCCCACTCTTTCGCAGGCTGTCTTGTTGATCCAGCTTAAGACAGCCACCAAGGGGCCACAATCGGAAAATGGAAACGAGCCTTTTGGCTCGTCCAAGAATTATTCGTCAGCCATCGCCCGGTTGGTGACAATCTCATCCAGATGGCCCCATTCCTTGGCCTCTTCGGGGGTCATCCAGCTGTCGCGATCCAGGGCCGCTTTGACGGTCTCAAGATCGTTGCCCGAGTGTTTCTGATACAGCTCATACATGCGTTCGCGCGTGCGTTCGATGTGACGGGCCGAAATCATGATATCCGCGGCCGTGCCCTGCATCCCGCCAGAGGGCTGGTGCACCATAAACTCGGAATTGGGCAGCGAGAAACGCATGCCTTCTGCGCCACCGATGGCAATCACCGAGCCCATGGACGCGGCCAACCCGCATACAAGGGTCGACACCTTGGGTTTCACATATTGCATGGTGTCATAGATGCTCATGCCCGCAACCACCGAGCCACCGGGTGAATTGATGTACATGCTGATTTCTTTTGAGGGGTTTTCCGCCTCAAGGTGCAGCAGCTGTGCAACGATCAATGATGACATGCCATCATGCACAGGGCCGTTCACGAAAATGATCCGCTCTTTGAGCAGGCGTGAAAAGATATCATAGGCCCGTTCGCCGCGGCTGGTCTGTTCGACGACCATGGGCACAAGGGTGTTCATATATGTTTCAATCGGATCTTTCATGGGCCTGCCTAAACTGTGCTGTCTGTTTCTCGTAACGCGCGAAGGTTAACTGAGTCTTAGTATTCGCGCCCAACAGCTTCAAGGGGCGCAAAAGACTCAGATCGACCTTTAAGTTGCAATTCCCAAGAAACCGTCACGAAAAAGGGGCGCTTGCCTGCGCCCCTCAAGAATTTTCAATGTGTCGCAAAGATCAGCCGAACATGTCGGTGGTGATCCCTTCGTACCAGCCGATGCTTTCTTCATATGTGGCTTTGCGCAGGGCCGCGTCTTCGCCGGTTTTGCTGATAAAGCCGCTGGTTTTGGCGATTTTCTCGTCGGTCGCCTCATAAGATGCGCCAACTTTGATGCCATCATCGTCGTTGATCAATGACCAGCAGGTGTTCGAGAATTTCGCCGGGAACACCTTGGAGCCGGTCAGGGCGCCACGTACCGCCATCGCCGCGACCTTGGCCTGGCTATTGGCAGAAAAACCCGATTTCGGCATATCGCCCTGATTGGTGGCATCGCCCAGAATATGAATATTCTCATCCAGACGAGATTGCATGCTGTGGCCATCCACCGGCGCCCAGTTCCCTTCGGTCAGGGCGGCCGCATCACAGATGCTGCCTGCTTTTTGCGCCGGGATCACGTTGCAGACGTCTGCCTTGACCACTTCGCCGTCGATATCAACGGTCATGTCATTGGCGTTGACCGACACGTTTTCGCCGCCGAAATCGGGACCAATGCGTTCGATCATCCCGTCATAATGCTTGGTCCAGCCCTCTTCGAACAGCGCCTGTTTCGAGAACTTTGGCTTGGGGTCCGCGATGATGATCTTGGCGGTCGGATTGGTGTTTTTCAACACATGTGCAACCATCGAAATCCGCTCATAGGGACCGGGGGGGCAGCGGTAGGGGTTGGGCGGTGCGACCATGACATAGGTCCCACCCTCGGGCATGGATTCAATCTGACGCTTGAGCAATTCCGACTGAGTGCCCGCTTTGTAGGCGTGAGGCATCTTTGACTGTGCCGCAAGATCCCAGCCCGGAACCGCACCGTCGACAAAGTCGATACCGGGGCTGATCACCAAACGGTCGTAGGGAACTTTTCCACCACCGGCCAAGGCAACGGTTTTCGCATCGCGGTCCACACCGGTTGCCCAATCGTGCACCACGTTGATGCCGTATTCAGCCGCCAAGGTCCCATAGCTGTGGCCAATCGACGACAACTCGCGGAAGCCGCCGATATACAGGTTCGAGAAGAAGCAGGTGTAGTACATACGCGATGGTTCGATCAGCGTAACGTCGATTTCACCCTTGCTGTCCTTGGCGATATAGCGCGCGGCAGTCGCACCACCTGCGCCACCGCCAATAACCACGACGCGAGGCTTGCCCTGCGCGCGCACCATAGGTGCGGACACGGTGGCCGTCGCGGCCGCAGCAGTTCCGATAAAGGCTCGTCTGTTTAGGGTCATTCTCAACTCCTCCTTGTTGATTCCCACTTTGCACCGCCCTGCCCTCCAGACAACAGAACGACGCGTATCTTTTTGATTTCTATCGCTCAATTTTGGCGAAATACGCCGCCAATGCCGCGATTTCCTCATCTGACAGGCGCCCCGCCATCATTTGCATCACGGGATGCGGTCGCAACTTTTGCTTGTAGGCATGCATCGCGATGACAAAGTCCTCTTCGGGCCAGCCAATCACCGCCGGGATGCCTTCGTCCGTACCATTGACCTGGTGGCAGGTCAGACATTCCGAAGCGAGATATTCGCCATAATCAATGTCGCCGACGATGGCCAAAATCTCTGGGGCAAGCTCAACTTCGCGCTCGAACGCGGTCGGGGCCGCCTCGGGCAGATCCTGCGGGTTCAACGAATACTGACGCAAAAACGCCAATACATCGTGGCGATCCTGCTCTTTTTTCAACCCCCGGAAAGACATGTTCGTCCCGGACACAAGGGCCTTGGGATTTTCGACATAGGCGTCCAGCAGTTCGAAATTCCACGTCAGCCCATCATTCGAGGCCCGCATCATGCCTTTGGAGTATTTAAACCCCTCCTGCGTGCCCGCCTTGCGTTCGAATATGCCATTAAGCTGAGGCCCGACGCGATTTTTCGCATCGGGCCCTACCTGATGGCATGAGCTGCATTTTTTGAAAATCTTGGCCCCGCGCTCGGCATCGCCAAGCTCATAGGCCTCGGTTTCCGCCAAGGCTGGCCCCATCGGGACCAGCGCAAAGATCAGTGCAACAAGAGCCTTTTTCATAGCTTACTCGGAAAAGCTCTTGAGATACTCGGTCACGGCGGCGATGTCCTTGTCCTTTTTCAGACCGGCAAACGACATCTTGGTGCCTTTGACATAAGCCTTGGGCTTTTTCAGGAATTCAGCCATGTTTTCCTCGGTCCAGGTTCCCCCCAGTGCAGACATTGCCTTGGAATATTTGAACTTTTCAACCGAAGCGACTTCGCTGCCGATGATCCCGTTCAAAATCGGGCCCGTTTTGTTTTTGGCTTTGTCGCCAACTTGGTGGCAGGCCTTGCACTTTTTAAAGACCTTCTCCCCCTTTTTCACCAGTTCAGCGTCAAGCGCAACGGTTTCAACCGGTGCGGCTTCGGCAGCGGGTGCTGCCGCTTCCTGGGCCGGGGCCTCTGCAGCAGGGGCTGCGGCGTCTTGTTGTGCAGCCGGGCCCGTCTCAGCTGCGGCCTCTTCTTCGTCGCCCTTAAAGAGCACGTGCATGGTGATCTTCACGTCGTCCTTGCAGTTTTCCATGCAGGGCTCGCCGCTCCAGATCGCGTATTCCGCGTCGCGACGATCATCGACGATAAAGCCAGCCGCATTGGGCATGTCCACATCAAGGAAGGTCTCGTTCGACAGCACGAAATCATCCTCGATGATGTCGTTCGAATAGAGGATATAGGCAACGATGGCATAGACCTCGTCGTTCGACAGCGACTGGGCATTGCCAAAGGGCATCGAGCGGCGCACATAGTCAAAGGTGGTCGACAGGTAGGGCCAGTAGGAACCGACGGTTTTCAGCGGATCTTCATCCGCCAGGGTGCCATCGCCACCGGCCAGTTTCGGCCAGTTATCAACGCCTTCCGCGAAATCGCCGTGGCAGATGGCGCAGGCTTCGGCGAAAATCTCTTCGCCGTCAATCGCGTCACCCTGACCAACCGGCAGGCCGGTGCCATCGGGCAGAACATCCAGATCCCATGCCGCGATTTCTTCGGGCAGCGCCGTGCGGCCCAGGCCAAATTTGTGACCATCTGCAAACGCAGGAGCAGCCGCTACCGCCAGCGTGGCGGCGAGAGTCAGATTAAGAAACTTCGACATTTTCCGCCTTCCCATCAGATGTCACAGACCAGGTCTGAATGCAGTTGTTGTGATAGATCGAGTTCAGGCCGCGCACCTCGCGCAGCTGCGCTTTGGTGGGCTGAACATAGCCGGTCTCATCCATGGCGCGCGATTGCAGCAGCATCTCTTCGCCATTCCACTGGGTGTCCAGATAGAAACGGGTCAGCGCTTTGTCTTCGCCTTCCTTGGCCAGACGCGCGGTTTCCCAGGTCTTGCCACCGTCTTTCGACACGTCAACGCGGGTGATTTTGCCATGGCCGGACCACGCCATGCCGGTGATCACCAGCGGGCCATGACCGTGCTTGATCGGGGCCTGCGGGCTGGGCGAGGTGATGACCGATTTGGCATCCATGACCCAGGTCCACTTGCGCGACGTACCGTCTTCAAGCGTGTCGGTGTATTTCGAGGTCTCTTCGCGGCTTTCAACCGGCGCGTCCATGACTTCGATACGGCGCAACCACTTGACCCACATGTTGCCTTCCCAACCGGGGACAACCAGGCGCACAGGATAGCCGTGCTCTTTGCGCAGCGCTTCGCCATTGGCATAGAAAGCAACCAGCACGTCATCCAGCGCTTTTTCCATCGGGATGGACCGGCCGTTCGACGACGCATCCGCGCCCTCGACATAGACCCATTTGTCTTTCAACTCGCCCGCCGCGTCCAGCCCGGCCTCTTCCAAGAGGGTCCGCAGGGATACGCCGGTGTATTCCATATTGTGGATCATGCCGTGGGTGAACTGTGCGCCATTCAACTGCGCGCCCGCCCATTCCATACCGGTGTTCGCCGCGCATTCGCAGAAATACACATGCTGTTCACGTGGAAAGCGCTGCAGGTCCGCATATGTAAAGACCAGCGGATTGTCGACCAAGCCGTTGATCATAAGACGATAATCGTCTTTCTTCAGCTCAATCGCACCCGAGTGATGGCGTTCAAACGCGCAGCCCTGCGGGGTGATGGTGCCGTCCAGCGCGTGGATGGGGGTAAAGTTGATCGACGAAATCGTGTCGGCGGTCAGCCATTCCACATTGCGGCGCACAACATCGTTTTCGTATTGGATCGGCAGGCCATAGGGGGTGGCGTCGACGCCATCACCCAGACCGCTTGCCCATTCCTGAACTTCGGTGATCAACGGGTCTGGACCTGCTGCCTGTGTCACCGTCGCCGCAACCGAGCCCGCGCCAAGCGCGGCAGCACCGGTCAGGAACTGGCGACGCGAAGCGCCGTGCTTCTGTTCATCTGCCATAGTGTTCTCCTCTCGGATCATCTCATTCATTTGTGTGAATGATCTGCTTGAAAAAGAAGGGCGCGAAGGGCGCCCTCCGATGGGGTCACGCGGGGTCAGATACCCGCAACTGTAACGGAGGTGTTGGGCTCCAGCTTGATGGTGCCCTGATTGCGGATGTGGCTTTCGACCACGTCCCAGATCTGCGGCCCCTCGGTGCCCTCATTGACCGACGCCCAGCCCGCGACAACATAGGTCTTCGCAGGATCAATGGCTTCGCCGGTCTTGAGCAGGGTCATATCGCTGATACGTTCGCCCTGCGGTTTGGTGATGTCGCAGCGGTAAGCCATGCCCCCAATGCGCACCATATCCCCACCCTGCTGATAATAGGGATCGGGGTTAAAGATGTTGTCGGCCACGTCCTCAAGGATCACCTTGATAAATTCACCGGTCATTTCTGAACGATAGGCTTCGCCGTAGCTCATCGAAGTCACGTTAAAGATGTCCTCGCGGGTGATATTGTCGCCGGGCAAGAGGCTTGGCCCCCAACGCACGCCGGGGGACATGGCGATGTCGGCTTCGCGTTCCGAAATCAGCGCGTCACAGATCAGGTCATCCCACGATCCGTTAAAGTTGCCGCGGCGATACAGCAGGCTGTCGGTCTGACCAATGACCTCTTCGAGCTCGGCCTTAAAGGGCGCGCGCTGATCGTCGATCAGTTTGGCGATTTCGGGATCCGGGGTGATCACATCCGAGAAAATCGGGATCAGCTTGTGGCGGAAGCCCATCATACGGCCTTCGCGGATGTCCAGATCGACGCGGCTGACGAATTTGCCGTTCGAGCCAGAGGCCACAACAATGGTTTCATTCACCAGATAGGGCTCGGGCAGCGCGTCATGGGTGTGCCCCGACAAGATCACATCGATGCCCGAGACACGGCTGGCCATCTTTTTATCCACGTCAAAGCCATTGTGCGACAGCACAACCACGCATTCTGCACCCATGCCACGGACTTCGTCGACCATGGCCTGCATGTTCTCATCGCGGATACCAAACGAGTACTCCGGGAACATCCAGCGCGGATTCGCGATCGGCATATAAGGGAACGCCTGACCGATCACAGCGACCTTAACACCCCCACGTTCAAAGAACTTATAGGGCGGGAACAGTTCGGCGGGCTCGTCCCACTCGGCGTCAAAGATGTTTTGGCCCAATGCCGCAAAGGGCAGGTTTTCGACGATCTCATTCACGCGCTCAGAGCCCAGCGTGAACTCCCAATGGAAGGTCATCGCATCGGGCTTCAGGCCGTTCATGACATTGACCATATCCTGGCCTTCGGTCTTGTAGCAGGTGTACGACCCATGCCAGGTATCGCCACCATCCAACAGGATCGCATCGGGGCGATCCGCGCGGATCGCGTTGACAACGGTCGCCACGCGATCCAACCCGCCGACCTTGCCATAGGTCTGCGCCAGCGAGGTGAAGTCATTGTAAGTCAACGCATAATGCGAGGGCGACCCATCATTGATACCATAGGCTTTGCGGAAATCGGCGCCGGTGATGTGGGGCACAAAGCCTTTGTTTTCGCCGACACCCAGATTGATCTCTGGCTCGCGGAAATAAATGGGCTTGAGCTGCGCGTGAATGTCGGTGACGTGGATCAGGCTGACATTGCCAAAGGTATCAAACTGAAGCAGCTGGTCCTGAGTCAGGCTTTGCTGCGCGGCCAAACGGGCCCAATTGCCAAAGCCAGAGGCACCGACCATTGCCGACGCCGCCATGGACACTTGCAAAAAATCGCGTCTTGAGATCATGGGGAGGGATCTTTCTTTCTTCTCGCGACACACATGCGCATGTGTGAATGGGTTAGTGTTTAAAAACCCCGCGCAGCCATGGGCGACGCGGGGCGATTTGGATCAGTTGCGAACCGACGGGCCTTCGACCGACAGGCCATTCGCACGCGACGAAACGTAAAGTTCCAGCGCGATGAACTCTTCCGAGCCAGGCTTGTAGGTTTCGGCGCGGGTGTCGCGCACGCAGCCCTTAAAGCGGCTGTGGACACCGTTCAGCTTGGCATTTTTCAGACGGTAGGTCGGAAAACCATTGATCTGACCCTGGCTCAGGTGGTCCGCACGGATGTAGTTGCCATAGTTTTCTTCGTGGCAGTTCGCACAGGACAGTTCCAGCTGACCGGTGCGGGTGTAATACAGGTCTTTCCCCTGTTCCCACATCGCTTCGGCCGGGCCATCAATCGCGACATTCATCGGCATGCCACGCGAAACAGAAGACAACAGCGCCTCCATGTTGATCGCCTTGCCTGAATCGTATTTCCACGGCTCGGCGCCCATGCGATTCTCGCGGCAATCGTTGACCTGCATCTGAAGGGTGCGCACCTCTTCAGCGGCGTCATTCCACTTGGGATAGGTCGGTTTTATGCCTGCCATTTCCTCGGCCGCGCCGTGACAATCCGCACAGGATTTGCCTTCGCTGCCCTCGGCGGTTTCCCAGGATTCCAGCCCCTGCTCCACAAACAGCATGCCCGGGTTGTCAAAATCGTCCGCCTGCATCGCCTGCGTCGGATCCTTGCGGAAGTGCCAGCCCGAAATCACTTCGTCCAGCGCATCCGACAAATGCGCGGGCGCGGCGGTTTTGGTGATGATTTCGATTTCTTCGTTGACGACCAAAGTGTCATCATCCGCGCCACCGGCCATAGCCATGGGCGCAACAAGCAAGGCGGCAATTGCCGTCAAAGCCTTGAATTTCATTCGTTTCCCTCCCTTAAGGCAACCCTGCCCCGCACGCGCAGCGGGGCAGGATCGAACCATTAGCCGATGGCGATTTTCTTGGCAGTGTCATAGACGCTGCCGTCATCGTCGTACCAGGTGAACTTGAATTCACCGGCTTCCGGAACCTTGGCTTCGAACTCGAGATACGGGTTGGTCGAGATCGCGGGCTCAAGGGTCACGTCAACCACGTTTTCACCATTAAATTCACAGGTGAAGCGGTTGATGATCGAACGCGGAATGAGGTTGCCCTCTTTGTCCTTGCGCTGACCGGATTCCATTTTGTGCGAAATCAGGCTCTTGATGGTGATCACGTCACCAGCAGCAGCTTTTTTCGGGACTTTCACGCGGGGTTTTACACCAGATGCCATTGTCTAAACTCCTGTTCCTTAGCCGCCGCAGCCGCCGATGGTGACCTTGACGGTCTTGGATGCGCGGGCGAACGAACCGTCGGCCAGCTTGGCCACGGCAATCACGTCTTGCGTGCCGGCCAGACGGATGCGGGTCGACGCGGACTGTGAACCGGCCAGAGGGCCGAAGTTGAAGGTTGCGACACCCGGGGTCGGGTTGCCTGCCGCCAGAACCAGAATGGCAGACGCCCCTTCGGCAGAAACCGAAACCGGAACGGTGTTGCCGTTTTCCGCGATTTCCGGCGCGGTCAGATCGACACCACCATCCGCAACGGCTGCGCCGCCAGTGAATTCATTGATAACATCCTCTGCCGCCGCATTTGCGCGGAACGGAAGGACGGTCATCAGCGCTGCACCGGCACCCAGTGCCAGCGTTTCGCGACGAGTAAATTCCATCGTCAATACTCCTTGAGATCCCTAAATGATCAGCTGTCCTTGAGCGTCAGCAAGAACGCGACCACATCTTCGATATCCTGCGCCGAGAGGAGCGGCGCAAGTTCGCCCTTGGGGGCTTTACCTGTGTACGCATCACCCGGACGGATGAAGCCACTGGTCTTGTAGAAAGCCGGCATAACCGTACCTTCAAATGAGATTTTGGCGTTCGCTACGATCCCACGCAGTTCTTCGGCTGAGCGGCCTTCACCGGTCCATGTCAGTTCCGGACCAACTTCGCCATGAAACGGCACATCCGCCAGCTGCGCCACCGCGTGACACGAAACGCAGTTGCCTTTCGATTTGGTGGCGAAAACGTCGCGACCGCGGTCCGCATCTCCCGCGACGCCGGTCAGCGAGGCCACGACCTCACCGCTTTCACCAAATACGACATCTGCGGGCGCCACTGTCTCGGCAGTCGCGGCGCCTGTGAATAGCGCTGCAACCGCAGTCAATACTGTAAGCCTCATGTTCCCTCCCTAGGCTACATATGAGGAGGCCGTCGCCCCCACGTTTAGCTGTTGTATACCGTAGGCCACCGATGCGGGGTCACGCAACAACAAATTCACGGATGTGAATTAATGCTCCGTTACGCCGCACCTTAATCAAAGCTTCCGTTGCTGCGTTCCTGGATCATGCGCGCGTGATAGCGTTGAAAATCTTCCCCGTTATCAAGGTTATAACGCTCTTCCGCCACCCAGGTGAACATGTCTAAACTTGTCCCTTTCCCAAAGGCCCCAGGCATGACCGCCACCGCGGCCTGAGCGGCGGTTTTGCCTTCCGGCACCTCTTGGGGCAGAAAAACGATGTTGGGTGTGAACATGACGTTCCACTTTCGCGCCATCCGTTTTTCCGAAAGCGATTCCCCGTCGAAATCGGTCACTTCGACATCACCATAGAGGTTCATCTGCACCACGAAAAAATTCTGATCGATGTAGTCAGAGATCCCCGGATCCGAGAACACCTCTTCGTGCATCTTGCGGCAATAAATACACCCGGCCTGCTCAAAGAACAAAACCAGCCGCTTGCCCTCGGCGTTGGCCTCGTCCAAGTCTTCGCGCAGGTCCTTGAAGGTTTCCCGCATCCAGGGCTGTTTATGCAGCCCATCGTCGCCCAGTTCCGCCAGAACCGGGGCCGCTATCAGGGCCAAGAGGCCACCGAAAATCCAGTGTTTCATCTGCTTTCCTCCCAAAGGTTTCGTCAGACCCAGTTCGGAAACAGGGCCAAAAGCCAATCCGCGATATGGCGCACACTGTCCGTCGCGATCAGCACTGCGAATATCACCATCATCGCACCGATTATGCGTTCGACATAGGCCATCTTGCTGCGATGGCGCTGAATCCAGCCCAGGAAAGGCTGTGCAAACAGGGCCGCGACAAGAAACGGCGCGGTCATCCCCAGGCCGAACACCATCATCAATACCCCTCCCCGCCAGACGTCGCCCATGGTTGTCGCAATCATCAAGATGGTGGCAAGAATGGGCCCCACGCAGGCCGTCCAGCCAAAGCCGAAGGCCAGCCCCATGACATAAGCCCCAAGCACCGTAGAGGGATCGGATTTGCTTTCCATGCGGGCCTCTCGATATAGCAGCCCGATCTTGATCACTCCCAGAAAATGCAGGCCAAACAACAAGATCGCCAGGGCCGCGACATAGCGCAGCTTGTCCAGCCAGGCATCAACCGCCTGCCCCAGGGCGGTCGCCCCCATGCCGAGGACCATGAACAAAGTGGTCACACCCAGGGCAAACATCAGCGCCGAAATCAGCAAACGCCGTTGCGCACCCGGAGAAATCCCCCCTTCGTCGCGCAGCTCTGACATGGACAGCCCGGCCATATAGCTTAGATAAAAGGGCACCATCGGCAAAATACAGGGTGTGAAAAAGGCCCCGAGCCCCGCCAAAAAGGCTCCTAGATGTGTTACGTCCATTTTGGGCGGCTCCTTGAACAATTCACACATTCAGATTAGGTTGTATGTCAGCACTACGTCAATCGGTGAACCCATGTCCTTGCGCGCACTCGCTCTTTTTACGCTTTCTGCGATTTGCCTACTGACCAGCCCCCTGCGGGCGGCCGAGGTCAATCTGGTCATGGTCGAACAACCCGGCTGCGCCTATTGCATGGCATGGAACGATCAGATTGCACCGGCCTATCCCAATACCGACGAGGGAAAGCACGCCCCGTTGATCCGGGCGGATCTGCGCGAAGGCCCGCCAGAGAACGTCACCTATGCCCGCCGCGTGCGCTTTACCCCGACATTTGTGGTGATCGTCGATGGATCCGAGGTCGCACGTCTTGAGGGATATCCCGGCGAAGATTTCTTCTGGCCTGTTCTGTCGAACTTGCTACAAGAGCACACCAATTATGCGCCAGAGACCAACTAACGAAACAGGCTGATGCCATGGGACTGCCCGTACTGCACGATGATCTGACCGAAAAGGAGCTTGATGCCATTGTCGACAAGGCAACCGTGGCGTCCGGGTTTTTGAAAGCGATCAGCCACGAAGGCCGGTTGATGATCTTGTGTCATCTCGTGACGGGGGAAAAATCTGTCACCGAGTTGGAAGAATTGCTGTCGGCCCGTCAGGCCGCGGTCAGCCAACAGCTTTCCCGGCTGCGTCTCGAAGGTCTGGTGGTCCCACGCCGCGACGGCAAGGCCATCTATTACAGGCTGGCGGATGATCGGTCGCGCAAGATGCTTGAATGCGTCTACGAACTGTTCTGCCGCTACGAGGACTAGCCCACGCGCCAAAGCGGCCCCGGGCTGGGCGATTTGTCCCCGGAATTTCTTGTAAATTTTCGTTTCCCGCCCATACTGTCCCAACGGCACAGCCATCTGGGAGGAGGATCGTGTCATGTCCAGTATTTTGACGGATTTTCAGCTGATGGCCCTTGTCGGCCTTGGCAGCGGGCTTTTGCTTGGCCTTGCGTCCCGCTTGGGACGGTTTTGCACTTTGGGCGCCATCGAAGACGCGCTGTACGGCGGATCCAATCATCGGCTGCGCTTGTGGGGGGTCGCCATCGGCGTTGCGATCATCGGCAGTTTTGCACTCATGGGGTCGGGCCTGTTGGTGGATCACACGACCTATTATCTTTCGATCCGCTGGATGCCGCTGGCCTCGGTCTTGGGGGGGCTGTTGTTTGGCTATGGCATGGCGCTGTCCGGAAACTGCGGTTTCGGCGCCATTGCCCGGCTTGGTGGGGGCGATCTGCGCAGTTTCGTGATTGTCCTGGTCATGGGGGTGTCCACATATGTGGTGCTCTCCGGGCCGCTCGCGCCCCTGCGCAATGCCATTTTCCCCCAGCACGAAGTGATCGGCACGCCACCCGGAATCGCCCATCAGATCGGTGCGGTCACGGGGCTTTCGGTCCATCTGGTGGGCATGGTGATCGGCGTGATGGTTCTCGCCGGGTGTCTGGCATCTAAAGAGGTTCTCAGCGACAAGGCCAAGCTGTTCTGGGCCGCAATGGTCGGCATCGGGGTGGTCTTGGGCTGGGGTGGCAGCGCCTGGATTGTGGCCAACAGTTTTGAAGACCTGCCCGTCGTTTCACACAGCTTTGCCGCGCCGCTTGGGGAAACAATGCTGTGGTGGATGACCGGCTCGGCGCGCCCCTTGTCCTTTGCCGTGGGATCGGTGACAGGCGTCTGGTGCGGCGCCTTCATCGGATCGCTGATCAAGGGGCATTTCCGCTGGGAGGCCTGCGAAGACCCCCGTGAGTTGCGCCGCCAGATACTTGGTGCGGCCCTGATGGGCGCGGGTGCGGTCATCGCCCTGGGCTGTTCGATCGGTCAGGGCCTATCGGCGTTTTCCGTTCTGGCGATTTCAGCCCCGATCACCTTCTTGGCGATTTTCGCCGGGGCCGCTTTTGGATTGAAGCAGCTGATTGTGGGCTTTGCGCCCGCTGAATGATCCGAGGCCAAAGGGGGCGCTGCCCCCATTGCTCATGCTGAGCAATTCCCCCGGGATATTTTCAAAAAGGTGAAAGCCAAGGCGCTATCACGCAAAATCGCGCAGACGGGCGACATAGCGCGCCAGCGTGTCGATTTCGAGATTGACCCAATCCCCGGTTTTGGCCTGCCCCCAGGTGGTCACAGCCTTGGTGTGCGGAATAAAGTTGATGCCGAAGGTGCAGCCGTCCACCTCGTTCACCGTCAGCGATGTTCCGTTCAGGGCAACGGATCCTTTGGGCGCGATATACTTGGCAAGGTCTTCGGGCGCACGCAGCGTCACCCGGGTGCTGTCGCCCTCATCGCGCATCTCGACGATTTGTGCGACGCCATCCACATGTCCTGAAACAATGTGCCCGCCCAGTTCGTCTCCGACCTTCAAAGCGCGTTCAAGGTTGACGCGGCGGCCCACCTGCCAGCCATCACCACCGAACTGCGTCCCCAGATTGGTTTTTGACAGTGTCTCTGCGCTGATATCAACATCAAACCAATCCTCACCCAGCGCGATCACGGTCAGACAAACGCCATCGCACGCGATGGATGCGCCGATATCAATCCCCTGCGTTTCATATGCCGTTGCAATCCGGGCGCGCAGATCGCCACGATCCTCGGTGGCCCGAATTTCGCCCATATCGGTGATGATTCCGGTGAACATGTTTTCCCCTTTGCGACAATCGCTCAGATTTCAGACAATTGGCCTTAATTCTGACCAAGTCACTTGTTAATCAAGTTCTCAGGATAAGGGCTTAGAACGGCAACATGAGCAACGCAACCAGCCAGCACCGGGTGTTTTTGTTTTTGCAGGGACCACATGGCCCCTTCTTTTCCCGCTTGGCCGCCATGTTGCGCAAGACCGGCGCAACCGCCTGGCGGGTTGGATTCAACGCCGGGGACCGCGCCTTTTGGTTCGACCGGACCAGCTATATTCCATTTCAGGATCCCCCGGAACGGTGGCAAGAAACGTTTCGTGATATTGTCCACCAAAAGAGCGTGACGGACATTGTGCTGTATGGGGATGTGCGCGGCATTCACGCCACAGCAGTGGACGAAGCGCGCAGAATGGACCTGCGCATTCATGTCTTTGAAGAGGGGTATATGCGGCCCTATTGGGTGACATACGAACGCGGTGGATCAAATGGACATTCCAAGCTGATGACCATGAGCATCGAGCGCATGCGGCATGCGCTCGAACTGTCGGACATGGAAGCCCCGCTGCCCCCGGCGCATTGGGGCGACATGCGCCAGCACATGTTTTACGGTGCGCTATACCATTGGTTCGTGATGTTTCGAAACGGCCAGTATCGCAACTTTCGCCCCCATCGAAGCCTGTCGGTGGGGCAGGAATTCAGGTTGTATCTCAACAAACTGGTGCGCATCCCCGTGACTTGGGCCCAACGTTTTCTGGCCACCCAGCGCATTCGCCTTGGGGGATTTCCCTATCATCTTGCACTTATGCAACTTGAGCACGACTCAAGCTTTCAAAAACACTCGCCGTTCAACACCATGTCCGAATTTGCCGAAATGGTGATATCGGGCTTTGCCAATGGGGCGCCGGGGCATCATCACCTTGTGTTCAAGGCCCATCCGCTCGAAGACGGGCGCGGCAATATTCGCAAATCCATCCGCGAATTGGCGCGCAAATACAAGGTCGCGGATCGGGTCCATTATGTCCGGGGTGGCAAGCTCGCACGGTTGTTGGATGATGCGCGCACGGCGGTCACCGTGAACTCAACCGCGGGACAACAGGCGCTCTGGCGCGGCATTCCGATCAAGGTCTTTGGCGACGCGGTCTATGCCAAGCCCGAGTTTGTTTCGCATCAATCCCTTGCGGCATTTTTTTCGACCCCGTCGCGGCCCGATATGCACGCCTATAAGGACTACCGTCGTTACCTGTTGGAAACCTCGCAAATCGCGGGTGGATTTTACTCGGCGCGGGGGCGCAGACAACTGCTGCGCCAGGTGGTCGACATGATGCTTGCCCCTGACGATCCCTATGATGCGCTGCGCCGGGGCACCGCGGCTCCGAGGCAACAGTTGCGGGTCGTGCATTAGGCGACACAACCCCTAGTACTGGATTTTCTCTCAGGAATCCGGTAATTTGATAAAAAACTGAGGCAGAAATATAAGGTCGAGGAGACCGAGCAGTGAAAAAATCCCATTCCCCATGGGTGCGTTTGATCGCACTCTTGGCTGCGGTGTCTGTACTGGCATCTTGCGGCCTGCCCCGCTCTGGCCCCAACAAACGTGAGATTTATGCCGGATCCGTGCAACGCGAGGGTGACGCCTTTATCGTCGCGGTGAACGACCGTGTCACGCGCGCCACTGCCGTTGTTCCGGCGCTTGGGTTCAGCGAAGATTTCAAGCGCGCCGGCGTGGTTGGCTCTGACACGATCCGCCCGGGCGACACGCTTGGGATTTCGGTTTGGGAAAACGTCGACGACCCGTTGCTGGGCTCGGGTGGAACAACAGGGGGTGGCCCCGCGATCCTGGAAGAGGTGCAGGTCGACGGCAGCGGCTTTATCTTTATTCCCTACGCGGGTCGGATCAAAGCTTCTGGCAACACCCCTGAACGGGTGCGCCGCATCATCACCACCAAGCTGGAAAACCAAACCCCGGATCCGCAGGTGCAGGTGCGCCGCGTCGCGGGTGACGGATCGACCGTCAGCCTCGTGGGGTCAATCGGTGGACAGGGTGTTTATGCGATCGAGCGGCCAACCCGGACGCTTTCTGCCATGCTGGCGCGGGCCGGCGGCATCACAATCGAACCTGAAATCGCTCAGGTCACCGTGCTGCGTGGTCAAAAAACCGGCAAGATCTGGTTTCAGGATCTGTACAAAAATCCGCAGCTCGACATTGCCCTGCGCGGTGGCGACCGTATCTTGATCGAAGAAGACACCCGCGCCTTTACCGCGCTGGGGGCAACCGGTGCACAGGCCCGCGTTCCGTTTGAAACCCAGACGCTGAGCGCCGTCGAAGCGATCGCCCAAGTGGGTGGCCTGACCCCGACCTCTGCGGATCCGACCGGAGTGTTTATTTTCCGCAACGAAGCCGCCGAAGTGGCCAATCAGGTCTTGGGCCGCACCGATCTGATCGGTGCCCAGCGTATGGTCTATGTGCTGAATCTAACCGAACCCAACGGCATGTTCACCGCGCGTGATTTTGTTGTGCGCGACCAGGACACGCTTTACGTCACCGAAGCCCCCTGGACCCAGTGGGACAAGACCATTGCGTCTTTGACTGGTTCGCTGGGCACTGTCAGCTCTTTGAGTTCACTGGCATCTTCGCTGTCGGGTGAATAAAATCCGTGGTGCACGCACCCAACGATCATCCATTGGACGCCGGGGCTGAAAACCCCCGGCGTCTTTACGTTTTTAATGGTGGCTTCCTGTTTCAAAAACGAATCCGGCGCATTTTGGCGCTGTCTGGCCACCGCATCTCATTGGGGCGGCCCGGGGCAAATGACCTGATTGGTGTTTGGGGCAATGCCGACACTGCGCACCGGGGCCGCCGCATGGCCGCGCGCACGAAAAGCCCCCTTTTGACCATCGAAGACGCCTTTTTGCGGTCCCTGCACCCAGGACGCAGCGGCGAGGCACCGATCGGGTTGATCATCGACCATGCTGGCAATCACTTTGACGCCAGCACACCCACGGACTTGGAAACCCTTTTGGCCTCTCATCCACTGGATGATTCGGCACTTTTGGACCGTGCGCGCGCCGCCATGGCACAGATGCAAGACCACCACCTGAGCAAGTATAGCGCGACGCGGCCTGATCTCGATGGTCCGGCTGCGGGATATGTTTTGATCATAGATCAGACCAAAGGGGATGCCTCGGTCACCGCCAGCAACGGCGATCGTACGCGGTTTCTTGAGATGCTCACCATCGCACGCGAAGAACACCCCGGCGCGCGCTTTGTGATCAAGAGCCACCCGGAAACGGCCGCGGGCCACCGCCCCGGGCATTATCAAGATCAGGACTGTGCGGACAACATCTCGATCTACAGCGGGGATGCAAGCCCCTGGACCCTGTTGAACGGCGCAACCGCGGTTTACACCCTGTCATCGCAGATGGGGTTCGAGGCCATTCTCGCGGGGCACAAACCGCGTGTCTTTGGGACCCCGTTTTATGCGGGTTGGGGATTAACAGAGGATGAGATCTTTTTTCCCAGACGCGGCCGCAGGCTGACCCGCGCGCAACTGTTCGCGGCTGCGATGATCCTGTACCCCATTTGGTACGACCCCTATCGCGATTGTCTTTGCCCGCTGGAAACCGCCATCACCACACTGACCGCCCAAAGCCGGGCCTGGCGCGAAGACAGACAAGGGTGGGTCGCCAGCGGCATGCGGCTTTGGAAACGTGGCCACCTGCAAAAGTTCTTTGAAGCCCCACAAAAGCTGAGATTTGCCGCGACACCCGCGCAAGCCAAGCAGCTTGCGCATACGGATGGGCGTCGTCATATGGCCTGGGCCAACACCGCACCTGCGAATGTGGCGCACGTCGAAGATGGGTTTCTTCGCTCCAAGGGGTTGGGGGCGGACCTCATCCCACCGCTATCTCTGGTGGTTGACCACAAGGGAATTTACTATGACCCCACCCGACCTTCGGACCTTGAGAGCCATATTTCCCGCCGTGCCCTGCGCCTTTCACCTTCCGAAACACAACGTGCAGAGCGGCTGATCGACCAGCTGAACCAGCACAACTTGTCGAAATACAATCTATCCGGAGAGATACCCACATTGCCGACAGGGCCTGGCCGGCCCCCGGTGATCTTGGTCCCGGGGCAGGTTGAAGATGATGCCTCCATCCGAAAGGGGACGGTTGAAACGGGTGTTTCGACCAATCACCACCTGCTGGCCCAAACACGTTTGGACAACCCAAACGCCTACATTGTCTGGAAACCGCATCCTGACGTGCGCGCTGGGTTGCGAAAGGGGCACATTGACGACCCCACGCAGTTTGCGGATCTGGTTATCGGAGATTGCGACATGGGGGCCCTGCTCAAACAGGTCGATGAGGTCAGCACGATGACGTCGCTCACAGGGTTCGAAGCGCTCTTGCGGGGCGCCCGGGTCGTCACCTACGGCGCCCCGTTTTATGCCGGTTGGGGGCTGACAACAGATCGCGGAGAGATCCCAGAACGCCGTTTGACTGGCCCCCGCCCGACGCTTGCCGCGTTGGTTCACGCCTGCCTGATCGACTATCCCCGCTATTTTGACCCGGTTTCGGGCCTAGCCTGCCCTGTGGAAATTATTGTGGAAAGGTTGCAGAAAGACCAGATTGCCAAACCCGGCCCCTTTAACCGCACGCTCGCGAAAGCTCAGGGGTTGCTTTCGTCATACGCCCACCTCTGGCGCAGTTAATGCTTTTTTTAAACTTTTGCGTGGTTCTATGCGCAGTCGCGGGATTTTTCGACTTATCCACATGGCGCATGATCCCGGCGCGACCTCGTGGGACACGGGCCAAGCTCCCACAATGCAATCAAATTTCCGCTACGTCACCCGACGCCAGACCTGATGCGTGTCGTTTTCCTCCACGCAAACATCCACAAGCTTGAACGAAGGTGCATCAATTAACCGTTCGATGCCAAGTGCACCGACGCCAGGCAACCCCTCGGCACCCAGCATCACGCCCCCGGAAAACACATGAAGTTCATCGACCAAGTCGTTGATCAAAAGCGATGCCGCGAGCTGGCCGCCCCCTTCACAAAAGACCCGCGTCAGCCCCTTTTGACCAAGATTTTGCATCATCGGCACCGGATCAATGCGCCCAGCGCTTAACGGGCAGTCGACAAGCTCGGCGCCCAATCCAGCCCAGGCCTTTACCAAGTCGCCAGACGCCCCGGCACCATGGCACACCCAAACGGGCACCTCCTTGGCGGTGCGCGCCAGCTGACTCATAAGTGGCAAATCGATAAGCCGTGAAACAGCCACTCTGACGGGCTGCCTGCGTGTTCCAAAACCGCGCACGGTCAGGGCCGGATCATCTGCACGCACCGTTCCGGCACCAACCATGACAGCATCATGTGCCGCCCTAAGCGCATGTACCTTGCGCCGGGCTGCCGGACCCGTGATCCACTGGCTTTGCCCCGTCGCGGTTGCGATGCGACCGTCCAGGCTTAGCGCCAATTTCAGCGTCAGCCAGGGCCGTCCCTGCGCCTCGCGCATCAAGAACCCGGCGTGATCGTGCAGCGCCTGGTCTGCGCACAGACCGGTTTCAACCGTGATGCCCGCCTCGCGCAAGCGGGCAAATCCCCCGCCCGAAACACGCGGATCATTGTCTTGGATAGGTGAAACAACCCGTGCCACCCCTGCCGCAATCAAGGCATCGGCGCAGGGCGGGGTCTTGCCGAAATGCGAACAGGGCTCAAGCGTGACATAGGCGGTCGCGCCTTTCGCGGCCTCGCCGGCCATTTGCAAAGCCTGGGGTTCGGCATGCGGGCGACCACCGGGTTGCGTCCACCCGCGCCCGACAATCACCCCATCGCGCACCAACACACAGCCCACTGCGGGGTTGGGCCAGGTTTGCCCCATGCCGCGCCGCCCCAGCGCAAGCGCCAGAGACATGAAATGACGATCGTCCGGGGTCACTTGGTGCTCGGGGCGTCTGGTCGCAACTCGCTGACAAACTTGTCAAAATCATCTGCAGCCTGAAAATTCTTATAAACGCTCGCAAAGCGCACATAGGCCACGGTATCGATGCGTGCGAGGGTCTCCATCACGATCTCGCCGATCATCTTGGATTGAATGTCGGTCTCGCCCATGCTTTCCAGCCGACGCACGATCCCCGAAATCATCTGATCGATGCGATCGGGATCAATCGGCCGCTTTTGCAGGGCAATCCGGATCGAACGTTCAAGTTTTTCGCGATCAAAGTCTTCGCGTCGTCCATTGGTTTTGATCACCACAAGGTCGCGCAACTGAACGCGTTCGTAGGTCGTGAACCGGCCCCCGCAAGCCGGGCAAAAGCGCCGCCTGCGAATAGAGACATGATCCTCCGCTGGGCGAGAATCCTTAACTTGAGTGTCGATATTTCCACAAAACGGGCAACGCATCCGCAGATCCCCTCTTCCGCTCTTTTTCCGCCTGTTTGTTGGTTTGTCCCAACTTATCCACAGGCACTATAGGGGACATCCCACACCTTGGGTAGAGGGGAAATGCAGCCGCTAGATGATGAAGGGGAAGATCCCTGTGATTTCCCCTCTAGGATAAATGCGCCACAACTTTTCGCGTATGAGGCGCATCGCGGTGCTCAAACAGGTAAATCCCCTGCCAGGTCCCCAGCGCCAGACGCCCCGCCGTCACGGGAATAGACAGGCTGACCGGCATCATTGCGGCCTTGATATGCGCGGGTATGTCATCCGGACCTTCATAGGT
This sequence comes from Pelagimonas sp., assembly GCA_025210345.1. GTDB lineage: Bacteria > Pseudomonadota > Alphaproteobacteria > Rhodobacterales > Rhodobacteraceae > JAOARQ01. Next base: position 31,730 of record JAOARX010000008.1, read on the forward strand.
ATGAGTAAGGTAGGACATCGACGGATCGGTCGTCGGCGGGACCATGCGGTGGAAAAAGTTGCGCAGATCCGTTTGAACCTCGGGATCGGCGTTCTCTTGGATCAGAAGACTGCAAGAGGTGTGTTGAACGAACAGGGTGAGCAGCCCGGAATTTACGTTTCGAGAAGAAACCCACCCGCTCACATTCGGGGTGAATTCATACAGGCCCTGCCCAGCGGTGCTGATCATAAATTGTGTCTGCAAGATCGCCCCCCTAGCAAACCAATCCGCACATGCCAAGCTTGCAATGTGCAAACCAAACACAAGAAAACCAGCCCCCAAAACCGTTCAATCAGATCAGATCAGCCCCGGCCCCTACAAGGGTAAGGTGTGTTTCTGAAAGCCATTCTGGAAAAGCAACCAGCGCGATTGGACATGAACACCCCGCCCCACCTGCAGCCAAAAGCAGTTTACGGGCGGGGATGATCAGATTGTGCAATTATTGATCCAAGAAGCTCCGCAATTTGCGCGAACGGCTTGGATGTTTCAATTTGCGCAGCGCTTTGGCTTCGATCTGGCGAATACGTTCGCGCGTAACGCTGAATTGCTGCCCGACCTCTTCCAGCGTGTGATCGGTGTTCATGCCGATGCCGAAACGCATCCGCAGAACCCGCTCTTCGCGGGGCGTCAGAGACGACAAAACCCGCGTCGTGGTCTCTTTCAGGTTTTCCTGAATGGCCGAGTCCAGCGGCAAGATCGCGTTTTTGTCTTCGATGAAATCGCCCAGTTGGCTGTCTTCTTCGTCGCCAATCGGGGTTTCCAGCGAAATCGGCTCTTTGGCGATTTTCATCACCTTGCGCACCTTTTCCAAAGGCATCTGCAGCTTTTCTGCCAGTTCCTCGGGTGTCGGTTCGCGACCAATTTCATGCAACATCTGGCGACCGGTGCGCACCAGTTTGTTGATCGTTTCGATCATATGGACCGGGATACGGATGGTGCGGGCCTGATCCGCAATCGAGCGGGTGATCGCCTGACGGATCCACCAGGTCGCGTAGGTCGAGAATTTATAGCCGCGGCGGTATTCGAATTTATCCACCGCCTTCATCAGGCCAATATTGCCTTCCTGAATAAGATCAAGGAATTGCAGCCCACGGTTGGTGTATTTCTTGGCAATCGAGATCACGAGACGCAGGTTGGCCTCGACCATCTCTTTCTTGGCTTGCCGCGCTTCTTTTTCACCCTTTTGCACCTGGCCCACGATGCGGCGGAATTCGGAAATATCCAGACCAACATACTGGCCAACCTGGGCCATATCGGCGCGCAGACCTTCGACCTTGTCGGTCGAGCGTTCGATAAACATCTGCCAGCCACGGCCGGTTTTTTCCGCCATACGCTCAAGCCAGTTGGGGTCAAGCTCGTGACCACGGTATTCCTGAACGAATTCGCGGCGGTTAATACGCGCCTGATCCGCCAGTTTCACCATCGAGCTGTCAATCGACATGATCCGGCGATTGATCCCGTACAACTGGTCAATCAGCGCTTCGATACGGTTGTTGTGCAGGTGAAGTTCATTGACCAGCTCAACGATTTCCGAGCGCAGCTTTTGGTAGCGGGCCTCGTCGGCCTCGGTGAAGCTGCCATCTTCATTCAGGGTCGCCGAAATCCGGCTGTCCTGCATTTCTGCCAGTTCTTCGTAATCGCGGGCAATATGATCAAGCGTCTCTAGCACGCGGGGTTTCAGCGCCGCTTCCATCGCGGCCAATGACATGTTGGCCTGCTCGTCGTCGTCGTCGTCATCATCGTCTTTGGCAATCGGATTGCCATCGGCATCCAGCTCTGGCCCGGTGTCCGCAGCGGGTTTCGCGGCCTCAACCGTACCCGTCGCAGCACCTACAACCGGCTCTTCGACATCCCCATCTTCGTCCATCTGGCCCGAAAAGGTGGTCTCAAGATCGATCACATCGCGTAGCAAGATGTCTTCGGACAACAGTTCTTCGCGCCAGATCGTAATCGCCTGGAAGGTCAGCGGGCTTTCGCACAGCCCCGCGATCATCGTGTTGCGGCCGGCCTCGATGCGTTTTGCAATCGCGATCTCGCCTTCGCGCGACAAAAGCTCGACGCTGCCCATTTCGCGCAGATACATGCGCACCGGGTCGTCGGTGCGGTCCAGCTTTTCCGTGGCGCCCGCCGCCAGGGCAACATCGCCACCGCGCTTGGTTTCCACCAGTTCGGTCGAGCCCTTGTTTTCCTCGTCTTCGCCCTCTTCGTCGTCTTCGGTGACCTGAATCCCCATTTCCGAGAGCATGGACATGACATCCTCGATCTGGTCGGAGCTGACCTGATCGGGGGGCAAAACCTGGTTGAGCTGATCATAGGTGATATAGCCGCGCTCGCGCGCTTCGGCGATCATCTTCTTGACCGCCGCCTGACTCATGTCGAGGGAAACATCCTCGTCCTGATCCCGGGTCTTGGCGTCGTCGTTATCCTTGGCTGCCATGCGGCTCTCCTGCTAGCGGGCTCTGCGGGCGTTCCGAGCGAATCATCAGATGATTCGCGATTCGAATACCCCGTCTAACCTTATTTCTTTACGCAATTCTGACCGAAATGCCACTCAGTTCCGTCCCTTTTCGAATCGGATCTGTGCCAGAAGCGAATCAAAGGCGTCTTTCTCCTCTCGGTCGATATGGGCGCCGTTCTGACCCAGCGCATAATCAGCGTCTGCTTCGTCGTCTCTGCGCCCCGCTTGGGCGCGGGCTTTGGCGGCTTCTCCCAACCGCCAGGTCATGACCTCATCCGGGTCAGTTTCAAGATCCTGCTGCGCTTCCAGCAACTCTGCCTGCCAGCCCTCCGTTGCTTCCAGTTTGGCCAGTTCTCCCGCGATCGTCATACGGGTCATTTCAACATTTCCGGGCTGTCGAATGCAGGGGACAACTGCGACATGGCGTGCACGCAGCAGGTTTTCAAGGGCTTCGGGGCCAATCATATTCTCGGCCATCTCGCGCAGATTCGCCTCCTCGCCGATACAGCGCAAGATCACGTCACGCAGCGCCGCGTGCTCAGGGTCGGAACAACGCATATCCTCAAGCTGAGGTTCGAACTCGGCGGCGACCTCGGGTGTTACAATCAGCGCGGCTAGAATGACCGTTTCACGCAACCGGGTTTCTGCCTGATCACCACCAGCCGCCAAAAGCGATGATTTCGCACCGGCGCTGGCGGGGGGCGGTGCGCGCCAATCCCGGCGTTTGCCACGCCCGGGAACAAAGGCACCCGAGCGCTGCGGGCGAAACAGCTGATACCGCAACTCTTTGATTTCATCACCATAATGACGGCGCAGCCCCTGATCCTTGATCTTTACAATGCGTTCGCGCAGCAGCTTGTCCAAGGCGGCCTTGCGTTCGGGGCTGTCGAAAACCTTGCCTTCGGTTTCCTGTTGCCACAGCAGCTTGACCATGGGCATGGCGGCGTCCAGCACCTCTTGCAGCGCGCGCGCCCCTTTGGCGCGCAAAAGGTCGTCAGGGTCTTGCCCCTCGGGCATGATCGCAAAGCGCAGCCCCTTTCCGGCCTCCAACAGCGGGAGCGCCAGATCAACCACACGGTAGGCGGCGCGCAGTCCGGCCTTGTCCCCATCAAGCGCGATGATCGGCTCTGAGGACATGCGCCACATCAGCTGCATCTGGGGTTCGGTCACGGCGGTTCCCAAAGGCGCCACCGCAGCCCCGAACCCGGCCTCAGACAGCGCGATCACATCCATGTAACCTTCGGCCACGATCAGGGGCTGCCCCTTTCCGGAAGCCTGCCGCGCCGCCCGAAGATTGTAGAGATTGCGTGATTTATCAAACAGCTCCGTTTCGGGTGAATTCAGATATTTGGCATGATCCTCCGGGTCCATGGCCCGCCCACCAAAGGCAATCGCCCGCCCGCGCGCATCGCGGATCGGAAACATGATACGATTTCGGAACACATCATATGGCGCGCGCCCCTTGTCAGACGCCTTGACCAACCCGGTCGCCAGAAGATGCTCAACCGGGATGTTCTTGGCCAGCAAGGCCTCGCGCAGGTTGTCCCATCCAGCCGGTGCAAACCCGATCTCGAACCGGTCCAACGCCGCGGCGCTCAGGCCACGCTTGGCCAAATAGGCGCGCGCCTCTGAGGCGGCCCCGGTTTTGAGTTGCAGCCGGAAAAACTGCACCGCCTGCTCCATGACTTCGGTCAGGATCGTGCGGCGATCGGCCTTTTGCTGGGCTTGCGGGTCGCGCTTGGGCACCTCCATCCCCGCCTCTTGGGCAAGGATTTCCACCGCTTCCATAAAACTGACGTTCTCGGTTTCGGTTACGAATTTGATCGCGTCGCCCTTGGCCTGGCAGCCGAAACAATAGTAATAGCCTTTTTGGTCATCCACATGAAAAGATGCAGTTTTTTCATGGTGAAACGGGCACGGAGCCCACATATCCCCCTTGCCTGGATTGGACTTGCGGTTGTCCCACATGACCTTGCGCCCGACCACCTGAACAAGGCTGGTGCGGGTGCGCAATTCATCCATGAAACCGGGCGGCAAACTCATGGGGGTAATATCGGGCCTCCGAGTTGGCGACGCAATAGGGGCTGCGCAGCGCAGCCCCTTTGTAATGCAAATGATCTGTGGATAACCCCGGTTAAAGGGCCTCGCACTGCATTTCCCAGGCTTCGCCGACCTCATCGGTCAGCTGCGCGTCTTCCAGAGAATAGATCCAATCGGCCAGCATTTCACCCGCTGTTTTGTCCAGCTGTTTGACCAGCGCCCTGCGTGTCTTGCGTTTGGATTGCCCATCTTTGCGCGCATTCACCGCGTCCATGACCAGCTGGGCCTGGGCCGCGCAATCCAGCCCACCCTCGTCGGTGGCGTCCTCAGCCCATAGCGGTTGACCCATCATCATTCCAGCGACCAAACCGGCACTCACCCAATTGCGCATCACTCACATTCCCTTGCTGTTGCGATGGGTCTAGCGCGCAAGCCCGCGCGCAGCAACAAGCCGCATCACCTGCCCCAATTCATGAGCAAGATCCCGCGCCATTGAGCGAAACGCCAGGATCACAAAGCCATCGGCCTCACGCGTGATCGACACCGTCATATGGCCCAACTGGCTGCGCAGGGTCCGCCCAGCCGGAAAAGCCCCGGCGCGCAGATCCAAAGGTACCAGACGGGCCAGCACATCTTCGGCCCCCGGCCCACGCAGCCGCGCAGCGCACCAGGCATCCCCCTGATCGGTGATCGCGGCCATGTCGCCCAGCGCGTCGTCGGGGGCGATACCGATCAAAAAGGCCTGATCCCGACCGGTCCAGATCACCTGCGCATCCCCATGGGCCACCACCTCTCCGGGTGCGGGAAACCCCAGGCCAACAGAGGTAAGCGCCTCATGAACCTTGTCTTTTTGCCCTTTGAAGGGCGCAATGGAATACATTGGCCCCAGATCACATGCGCCAAGCTCCAGATCACCAACGCGCTGCGGCAAAGACGCCCCAAAGGGGTTCTGATCCATCAATTCAACCACGCAAACGCCCTCCGTCCGTGTCAAAAGCCACCGGGTCTGTCACTTCGCACAGGGTTTCAACACCGCGCACGTGATCCACCAGTTTCACCGTTTCCCCATGACGCGCGCGCCCGTTTTTCAAAAAACCAAGCGCCCGCATTTCGTTCAACGTGGGTGAGAACCCTGTTGATGTGACATAGCCCTGATCATGGGCGCTGAGCGCCTCGGCGTCGCGATCAAACAGATGCGCACCGGCGGGAAGCTCGGTCTTGCCATCCAGGCCACGCAGCCCCACCAGTTGCTCACGCGTGTCCTCGACCAACCCCGGGCGGCTGGCCATGACTTTGCCGATGCAGTCTTTTTTCGCGCTGACCATCTTTTCGAAACCGCAATCGAAGGCTGTGGTGCGGCCGTGGATCTCGGCGTGGGTGATATGCCCTTTTTCCAAACGCAATACATTCAGCGCCTCCATGCCATAGGCCCCGCCGCCCAGCGCCTGCGCGCGCGCGACCAGCGCACGGAACAGGCTGTCGCCATAGCGTGCGGGCACGGCGATCTCATAGGCGTGTTCACCGCTAAACGAGATCCGGAACAGCCGACCGGCAACACCGCCAACGGCAACCGGGCCGCATTGCATGAAAGGAAAGGACACATCGTCGATGGGCTGATCCAGCAGATCATTCAGCAGATCGCGTGCCTTGGGTCCGGCCACCGCGAATTGCGCCCATTGCTCGGTCACCGAAATAAAGCGCAGATCCATCTGAGGGCAAAGCGCCTGATGCACCCATTCCAGATGCCGCATCACCTGACCCGCCGCGGCGGTGGTTGTGGTCATAACCCATTGATTTTGTGACAAACGTGCCGTGGTCCCATCGTCCATCACATGCCCGTCTTCGCGCAGCATCAACCCATAGCGCACCCGCCCCGGTTTGAGCTTGGAAAAGCTGTTGGTATAGACGAAATCCAAAAACGCCCCCACATCCAGGCCTTGAAGATCAATCTTTCCCAGGGTCGAGACATCGCAAATACCAACATGTTCGCGCACCATCTTGACCTCGCGGTCGCAGCTTTCGCGCCATGTGCTTTCTCCTGCGCGGGGAAAGAAACTGGGGCGATACCACAGGCCCGCTTCGACAAATTCGGCGCCCATGTCTTGGGACGCTTGATGCGAGGTGGTCAACCGCGTCGGGGCAAAGCCGTCGCCTTGGGAAAAGGCCCCCATCGAAGCAATCGAAACGGGGCTAAAGGGCGGGCGGAAGGTGGTTGTCCCGGTCTCGGGAATGTCGCGGCCCGTGGCTTCTGCCAGCACCGCCAGCGCCAGAACGTTCGAGCTCTTGCCCTGATCCGTCGCCATGCCCTGTGTCGTATAGCGTTTCATGTGCTCGACCGAGGCATAGTTTTCCGCCGCAGCTTGTTTCACGTCTTTCACGGTCACGTCGTTTTGGAAATCCAGCCAGGCACGCCCTTTGCCAGCCACGGCAAACAGCCGTCCAATCCGAAAGGGCGCATCTTCCGCGTCGGGAACCCTGGGCAAGTCTGCCGCCAACCCCAGGGCCTGCGCTGCTTTGACTCCGGCCTCGGCTCCGCTTTGCAAACATCCTGCCGTCGAGAACCCCCCCTGCGCCGCACCGGCGACCTGCATCCCCGGAACCGCACCTTCGCCTGGGACAAAGGCCAAAAGATCATCGCGCCATACGGGTCGCCCACCCATGTGGCAGGTCAGATGCACCGACGGGTTGAACCCGCCTGACACCCCAAGCCCCTGAACATGCAACTTTTCGACCGAACCATCGGGCGCCCGCATAGAGATGGCCTCTAACCCGTGGCGGCCGTGGCCGCGCGTCACCTGATACCCCGCGAAAAACGGCACATCCCCGGCCCTGTTGACCGCGTCATGGCGGCTGTCGATCAGCCCCGCCACATGCACCCCGGCCTGTGCGAGGTCGCGCGCGGTTTTATGGGCATCGTCATTGTTGCCAAAGACCGCGATGCTTTTGCCGGGCGCGACACCCCAACGGTTCAAATAGCTGCGCATGGCCCCGGCCATCATCACACCGGGCCGGTCATTGTCGCGAAACGCGATGGGCCGTTCCAAAGCCCCCGCCGCCAGCACGGTCTGCCCGGCGGTGATGCGCCAAAAACACTCAACCGGCAGATCCCCGGCATAGGCCATATGCTGGCTCACCCGTTCCAGCGCCCCATAGACGCCATCATCATAGGCCCCGGTGACGGTGGTCCGGCGCAGAATCCGGACATTGTCCATCCCGGCCAATTGGGCTTCGATCCCTGTGACCCAATCCGCCGCAGGCATCCCGTCGATCTCTTGGTCATCGCTCAAAAGCTGACCACCCAGCTCGGCCTCTTCATGGGCAAGGATCACATCCGCCCCGGACCGTGCCGCCGCCAAAGCCGCCATCAGACCTGCGGGTCCTGCGCCGATGACCAGAACGTCGCAAAAGGCATAAGCCTTTTCATAGGCCTCGGATACAGGATCGCCAGACAGCGCGCCAAGCCCCGCCGCGCGGCGGATCATGGGTTCATACAGCTTTTCCCAAAAGGCCTTGGGCCACATGAAGGTCTTGTAATAAAAGCCCGCGCCCAGAAACGGCGCAGCTAGGTCGTTGAGGCCCATCAGGTCGCATTTGCGCGACGGCCAGCAGTTCTGGCTGCGCGCAGTCAACCCCTCATACAGCTCTTGCACCGTGGCGCGGACATTCGGATCGCTCTGCGCCCCGGTCCCGACCGTCACAAGGGCGTTGGGTTCGGATGATCCCGCGGTCAAGACCCCGCGCGGGCGGTGATATTTGAAACTGCGCCCCATCAGACGCACCCCCGCCCCCATCAGGGCCGATGCCAGGGTATCGCCCTGAAACCCATCAAACCGCGTGCCGTCAAAGGTAAATGTAAGCGGCTTGGCGCGGTCGATCCGGCCTTTTCCCTCAATCCGCATCGCGCTCTCCCACCAGTTCGGCGCCAAAGATCTCGTGGGTCACCGTGTCACGATCCACGCGCAGCCAAGCGCCGCATCCCGCCTCATGGAACCAAAGGTCCTGCGTCCGGCCCGCCGGGTTGTCGCGCAGATGCAGATAGTCATGCCAGACCTCCGCGCCTGCATCGGGGTCGGGGCGGTGCTCCATACTGGCCGCACCTTGATAATAAAACTCGCGCCGGTCGCGCGGCCCGCAGATGGGACAAGGTATTCTCATGCGTTACATCCCCTGACACTTGGCATCGTCGACGCGATCAAGCCGGTAGCTGACCCATGTTCCGGGCACCTCGGCAAGGTCAAGCGCGCCGCCACATTCCTCACCCAACCCCACAAGCATATAGCGGGTCCGGCAGGTCAGGCTTATGTCGCTGATCTTGCGCAACTCAAGCGATCCCCCGTCGCACTCGACCTGGCACACCGGATCACCGGCTTCGTTGCCGCAGATCAGGAACTGCATCAAAGGCTGCCCGACAATGACCTGCCCGCGCACATGCCCCTGATCGGCCGGGATCACCATCATGCTGCCTTCGCGGGCCACTTCGGTCATCCAGTTGCCGATTTTCAAGCGGATCAGTTTCACCACCTGCGCCGGTTGCTTGGCCAGATGGGCGTCGGTGTAGATCCGTTCATAACAGCCGGGGCGGAAATCCTGCGCCTGCGCGCCACCTACCAGACCCAAAGCCAAACCCAGCGCCAGAATGGATGTTGTCACAATACGCATGTCGCCCCCCCCCTAGTGCAAATTATGCTGAGAGCCCGTGCCCTCTTCGTCCATCAGACCGCGCCCGGTTTCAAACCGATCCAGCCGCAGGCGCGCCGCCACCGGATGCGGTGTGTCCGTCGCCATCAGATGGGCAAAGCAATCCCCGGATGCAGGAACCGCCTTGAATCCGCCATAACACCAGCCACAGTTCAGATAGAGACCCTCAATATGGGTCTTATCAATGATCGGAGACCCATCAGGGGACATATCCATAATGCCGCCCCAGCTGCGCAAGATCCGCGCCTTGCCGATCATCGGCATCAGCGTCATGGCGGCCTCCATCACATGTTCGGTCAGCGGCAAATTCCCCCGCGCGGCATATGAGGCATACATGTCCAGATCCCCGCCAAACACCAGCCCGCCCTTGTCGGACTGGCTGATATAGAAATGCCCCATGCCAAAGGTCACAACCCCGTCGATGCAGGGCTTTAACCCTTCGGTGACATAGGCCTGAAGAACGTGGCTTTCGATCGGCAGACGCATGCCCGCCATCGCAGCGACCTGGCTTGAGCGCCCGGCGGCAACAATCCCCACCTTTTTCGCGCGAATTGCGCCGCGCGTGGTCTGAACACCGCGCAGTTTGCCATTCTCGATATCGATGCCCGTCACTTCGCAGTTCTGGATCAGGTCAACCCCGTGTTGATCCGCGCCACGGGCATAGCCCCAGGCGACCGCATCATGTCGCGCGGTTCCCCCACGCGCATGGTACAACCCGCCATAAATCGGAAAACGCCCGTTGTCGAAATCAAGATAGGGCACGGTTTGGCGCACCTTGTCGCGGCTCCACAGCTCGGCATCATCCCCTTGATTGATCATGGAGTTTGCCCGCCGCGCGGCATAGTCACGCTGGGCGTCGGAATGAAACAGGTTCAACACGCCGCGCTGCGACATCATTGTGTTGAAGTTGAGTTCCTGCTCCATGTCTTCCCACAGCTTCAGCGAATGCGAATAAAACTCAGAGTTGCCGGGCAAGTTATAGTTGGCGCGCACAATCGTGGTGTTGCGGCCGATATTGCCGCCCCCCAGATAGCCCTTTTCCAATACGGCCACCCGCGTCTGACCGTATTTCGCCGCCAGGTGATAGGCCGTGGCAAGCCCGTGTCCGCCGCCCCCGATAATCACGATGTCATAGTCGGGTTTCGGATCAGGGTTCCGCCAATGCGGGGTCCAGCCCCGGTTGCCTCTCACCCCTTCCTTGAGAATTCTCAAGCCTGAAAACCGCATGGGCGCGCTCCCTTACAACACGGCAAAACGCGGTCACAGATGTGCCCGCGCTCAAAGCCTAGCAACCGGAATTTTGATTTGCCAGAGAAGTTGGCGACATTTGTCCCCCCATGCGCGACCTTGCCCCAGCCTGTGCAAGGATCCGCGCATTTCGACGGCGCTTAGCCGTTTGACCAGACGATCTTTGGGGCGAAACGCGGCCGGGTAAACCCGAAGTTGTAAAACACTTCTTCACCTGTAAGCCCGGGGATCGGCAGGGGCGAACGGTAGGGTGTCTTGGTTTCCACAAGAACCACCCGCTCATTGTGCACCAGGTTCGGCAGATCGTCATACACGTCCTTCAGCTGCTTGTTGTACAAGCGGTTGAACTCGCCTCGGGTTTTGGACCATTCCGCGATGTATTTGTCCTTTTTCTTGTTGTAGCGCACCATGGTGACGCGCAGAGACTGTTCGCCCTCGGTTTCGGTCAAAAAACCCAACAGATTATACATCCCGGTCAGATAGTCATCCCCCACCGGATCCGTCTGGCGCGAAAACGCATCCGAGATGGTATAGGCCGCTTTGATGTTCAAACCCTTGTGGTGATAGAGATCATGCAAGGAGAACACCGCGCCGATCACCATGGCGAACAGGGGCGTAAAGATGATCGCTTCGATCGAGACACTGCCCGCGTCGTCGTTGCGAAAGCTGCGGAGGGCCCGGCCCAAACGTGGCGCGAGATGTTTGGTAAACTTGGTCAACATGGTCTTACCTCGGCTCTTGGACAAAGGCGGCGTTCACGGTCAGCGCGGCATAGCCTTGTTCGTCTTTGTTCATAAATTTGGACAGCCCGACGCCTTGGATAACCGGCCGATACCGCAGGCAAACCCGCATCAACATCATCTCGTTGTCATGACCCGCCGTGAATTTGCGCTGCGGGTTTGGATCCTCGGCCGCGTTGGTACAGAAGGACTGGGGCACCGCTCCGGTGAACTGACGCGGATTCACCTTGATCATTTCAAGCCGCAGGTTGCTGTCACAGGTTTTCAGGACACCGGCTTCGTCGCAGATTTCACTGCGCAACTCGCCATAAGTCAGATCGCGCCCCGTGGTCAGCCGCAGTTCGCGCACGACTTTGTCAACGGATTGCTGCAACGTGGCCTGTCGCAGATTGATATAGGCCAGTTCGAAACCGATCATCAAAAAGATGATGAAGGCCGTGAAGACGATGACAACCTCAACTGCGGTATAGCCGTCTTCTTCTTTGTGAAACCGATTCAGGGCAGTGCGAAGCGCTTTCATCATTGGATCAACCTCAGGCTGTTAATTTGGCGCGCAATGGCGTGGAAGGTCTCGGTAATCTCGATGCCTTCGACCTCGAAGAAGTGCGAAGCAGAGGATGCGCAGGCCAACAGGTCTTCTTTCCCGGCGTCCGGTGCCTCAAAGGCGATGGCAAAGATCACGATACCGGCGTTTTTCGAGGCCGTGCAGATGTTTTCAAGTCGGCTATCCACGGTGCTGCCCGAGGCCACATCTGTATAGGGATATTTGTAATCGATGTAGTCCGAGTACGAGATATACCGATCCGCATAGGGGCGATAGAAAAAGCGATTGGCCAATCCCCGTGCGCTGAAACGGGCGTATAGCTCTTGGTGCGACATGCGGCGCGCATTGCTGCCCCCGTCTGGCTGATTGCTGTAGCGGTTGCGATAGTTGTGCTCATAGCGTTCGCGGAAATACACATCGTGATATGTGCCCGAATGGTCACGAACCAGAACCGAGAACCGATCATCAGACGGATTCGAGGTTCCTCTATCATCGACAAAGACCGGGGACATGGTGCCGTCAAAACGCGCTTTAAAGTCATATTCGCTGGTGTTCGCCCCGTCCGTCATCACCACGATGAATTTGATCGCTTCGGGATCCGAATAAGAGGCGGGACGGTTTTCGGCGTCCGGTGCGATGTACCCTGCCTGCGCCATGCTGTGAACCACGGGGCGGCTTGATGGATCCAACAGGGCTGCCCCCCACTTCAAACCCACGTGAATGGCCGTGCCGCCATAGGCATCCAGATCGCCGATCCGGTCCAGCAGGGTCGGTTTGTCAGAGCTGTGCACCACAACCGACCCGCTATCGCGCCCACCGCACAGCGGTACAGGGACCCGGCTGGTGTATTCACCGCTGGTGTAGATATCAAAATGTCCCATCCGGCGCAGGGGCAGGCTGTCGTCGATGGGGACACTCATGAAATCGCTGTTATCAAACATGGCGCAATGGCTGTAGGCATGGGTATTTTCGATGTTCCAATACGGTCCGGTCTGCGCCCCGAGGTTCACGGCCGAGTTATAAGGCACGATCGACACGGTGGTCAGGCCCGATCCGTCGACCGCAGGTTGGACAACGGTTTCAATGAACTCTTCAGCCGCATCCTTCATATTGCCGATACGGCCGTTGTGCGCCATTGATCCCGACACATCGAGCACGAGCGAAATTTCCACGTTCGAAATCTTTTCCTCAGCTGCTGACAGGGCGGGCGCGGTCATGGTGTCCATTCCCGCCATGCGCAAAAAGACGGTGTCCATTTCGCGTTGACCGCTGGCGGTCACGGTGCGGTAGTTCAAACCGTCATCGACGGTGATCTGGGTCAGGGCATCCCCCAGACCCGCCTTGGTCATATAGTCGCGCACAACCTTGTCGGGGTCTGCTTTTTGGTCAAGATCGGCGGCGGCCAACACGGAGCGATCCAACGTGTTCTGCAACTGCGCGCGGGTGGATTCATATCGCGTAAAATCGACCGACGCCCCCGCCAAAAGCAGTATCATCATCAGCATGACAAACGCGAAAATCGTCAAACTTCCGGCGTCATCCTCAAGAAACGGATGCGCCCGTAACCTTTCACCAATCATCAATCTTCGTCCTTACCTTACAGGGTGCCCGTGTCCCAATTAAGGTTAAGAACTAGCGTTCAATTTAGGCAAAATTGGGCCTAGACTGTGCCCCAGCAGGCGTATTTGCATGGAGGATTTGGGGCTTGGGCCTTGGCATTTCAGGGAAACCTTGGGCAATTTTGTTCAAATTATGCAGATCTCAATACAAACTATCCAAAGGAATAGCGACTGCCCCCATCCGGGGAATACCCCGCCCAAACAAAAAAGGACACCCGAAAATCGGGTGTCCGCCTGACTATATACTGGGTATGGCGCCTGGCGCTACAGCCCCTTGGCGCGATAGCTTTTGGCAACACGGTCAATAGCGACGATATAGGCGGCTGTCCGCAAGTCTGTCACGTCCGTGCGCCCATGCCAGACTTCGCGCATGGACTGATAGGCGATGCGCATGGTGTCATCCAGGCCTGAACGCACCAGTTCCAGTTCATCAGCACCACGCAGGTAGCGTTGTTTGAAACTGGGCGATAGGTTCCACGCGTCCCCCATTGCCTCATCCAGACGTTCCAGTTCGTTCACCACCAGTTGGTGGCGTGCTTCTTCCTGGCGGCGTTGCATACGGCCAAATCGGATGTGTGACAGATTTTTGACCCATTCGAAATAGGACACCGTCACACCGCCAGCATTCGCATACATATCCGGAATAATCACGGTTCCCTTGGTCCGTAGAATTTCATCCGCTCCCGCCGTCACCGGGCCGTTTGCGGCTTCGATGATAAGCTTGGCCTTGATGTTGTCGGCGTTCGAGAGATTGATCACCCCCTCCAGCGCCGCCGGGATCAGGATATCGCAGGCCTCTTCCAGAACCTTGCCGCCCTCGGCAGAGTGGTTTGCATCGGGATAGCCCGACACACCGCCATGTTTGACAATCCAGTCGCGCACCGCGTCGACATCAAGGCCGGCCTCGTTGAACAGGGCGCCGTCGCGCTCGATGATACCGGTGATGATGGCCCCGTCTTCGTCGTGCAGGAATTTCGCGGCGTGGTAGCCCACATTCCCCAACCCCTGAACGATCACGCGCTTTCCTTCAAGCGACCCGTCAAGACCCGCTGCGGCCTTGTCCTCTGGGTGGCGGAAGAATTCGCGCAGCGCATATTGGACGCCGCGCCCGGTGGCCTCAACCCGGCCCGAAATCCCCCCCGCATTCAGCGGTTTGCCGGTTACACAGGCCTTGGCATTGATGTCCGTGGTATTCATCCGCGCGTATTGATCGGCGATCCAGGCCATTTCACGTTCGCCGGTCCCCATGTCAGGCGCGGGCACGTTTTGCGACGGGTTTATCAGATCGCGTTTGATCAGCTCATAGGCAAAGCGACGGGTGATCATCTCCATCTCTTGCTCATCATACAGACGCGGGTCGACGCAAAGCCCGCCCTTTGACCCCCCAAAAGGTGTTTCAACCAGGGCACATTTATAGGTCATCAGCGCGGCAAGCGCCTCAACCTCGTCCTGGTCCACGGCCATGGCAAAGCGAATGCCGCCCTTGACCGGTTCCATATGTTCGGAATGAACCGCACGGTAGCCGGTAAAGGTCTGGATCTGCCCTCGCAGTCGCACCCCGAAACGCACCGTATAGGTCGCGTTGCAGACACGAATCTTTTGCTCCAGCCCCGGCGGGAGATCCATCAGGGCAACCGCCCGATTATACATCAAATCGACTGATTCACGGAACGTCGGCTCGTTTGCCATTGGCTTGTTCATGCGTTTCCCTTTTCATCAAGCCCACTTGTCCCCAGAGGGCCAAGAACACGTAATCCGATAGTCGTGACATTTACGTTAATGTCGCACAAGGAACAAATTCCCTTGACCTTTTCTATCCGTTTCGGTGCACGCAGAATCGCGGGTGCAAACACCCCTCCACGCGCCAATGTTGCGAAGGGCGCAACAGATTGCGCAATTCGCCACGACTGTCCCAAAACCTCTCAAAACTTCTGCAATTCCGCCAAGTCTCCTGCCCCAATTTGGCCACCATGCTGCGCGATAAAAACCGCACGTCGCGGGTCGCAAAGCGCGACATGTCCCCGGTCTGCTCTGGGGGGGAAGGCTTTTATTATGTGTGAACAGTTGAACCAGTCGTCGCCAGAATACGACCTTGTCTGCTGCGCTGCCACGAATGCAACACGCCCGTCGCGCGCGGGTGCGTTCCTTGGCAGGATGTGCGGATTCGGCAGGGACGAATCCGGCAATATGTCCTATCTCGCCATCTCGGGTGCGCTCATCATGATGATTTTCGGCGGCATCGGCATCGACCTGATGCATACCGAACTCAAGCGCACCAAGATCCAAAACACCCTGGACCGCGCCGTTCTGGCCGCGGCCAATATGCAAAACACGCGCGACGCCAATGACACGGTCCAAGACTATTTTCGTGCGATGAACCTGACCGATACGCTGGGTGCGGTTGATGTCGACCAGGGGTTGAACTTCAAAGAGGTGGGCGCCACGGCCGGGACCACCACGTCAACGCTGTTCACCCATCTTATCGGCCAGGACACCATGTATTCGGGTGGGAGCGCGCGCGCCGAAGAACGTCAGAACAAAGTCGAAATCTCGCTTGTGCTCGACATCTCGGGGTCGATGGGGCGCGGCAACAAAATGGCCAACCTGCAAGTCGCGGCCAAAGAGTTTGTCGACACCCTGCTGACCGATGCCAACCGGGATCTGATCTCGATCAACCTGATCCCATATTCGGAACAGGTGAATGCCGGCCCGGATATCACCGCCAATCTGAACGTGGATTGGGATCACAACTATTCCCATTGCCTTGAGTTTCCCGATTCTCATTACAATCAGGCGGCGCTGAACACCGGTCATCAGTTTGACCAGATGCAGCATTTCCAATGGAACTATTCTGGCCGGAACGACCTGAACGACACGATCTGCCCGCGCCACAGCTATGAGCGTATCACCGCCTTCAGCCAGGATGCTGACGCGCTCAAAAGCCAGATTGATCAGTTGCAGCCACGCGCCGGGACGCAAATCTTTGTGGGGATGAAATGGGCCACTGCCCTGCTGGATCCCTCAACGCGCGACGTCGCCTCCGGGATGATCTCATCAGGTGATGTGGATGCAACCTTTGCCGGTCGCCCCGCAGCCCACACGGATCACGAGACCATGAAAACCGTCGTCTTGATGACGGACGGGCAAAACTCGACGACCAAGCGGATTCGCAGTTGGGCTTATAACTCACCCAGTGAAATCAGCCATTGGGCGCACTACAACCTGAACTATTACCTATACCGCTACGTGAACCGTCGCAACCGGTCCAGCTATTACTATACCAAGTATCAGGCCTATCAGGGCGATGCGATGCTGAGCAGCATTTGCACCGCGGCCAAGTCCCAGGGCATTATCGTCTGGGGGATTGGATTCGAAACCACCGATCATGGCGCGAACGTCATGCGGAATTGCGCTTCGTCGCCATCGCATTTCTTCCGGGTTGAAGGAATCGCCATCCAGGATGCATTCAGTTCCATCGCGCGCACCATTTCTCAGTTGAGGCTCACACAATGATCCGCTCTGTTTTCTACGCCCTCCGCCATTTCCGCAAAAACGAAAACGGTTCGATCGCGGTTCCTTTCGTGATTTGGGTGCCCGTGTTCCTGATCATCATTGGGTCAAGCATCGAACTGGGCCTGCTGACGGCCCGCCATGCCATCCTTGAGCGCGCTTTGGACGAGACCGTCCGTGGATTGCGCATTGGCACGGTGGACAGCTCATCAAATGGCTTGAAAACCGCCATCTGCGATCGCGCCTCCATCCTGCCGAACTGCGAAAACCGCCTGCATCTTGAGATGGTCTCGCTGGATATGCGCGACTGGAGCGCGCCGAACGCACAGGCGCAATGCGTTGACACCACCCAAAGCGTCACGCCCAATCGCACCTTCGATCACGGCGGCAATCACGAACTGATGCTGCTGAGGGCCTGTTTCAAGTATCGCCCAACCACCCCCACAGGAATGTTGGGCAGCGCATTGGCCAAGGATGCCCAAGGGTATTCCGCCTTGGTTTCGGCGTCAGCCTTTGTTCATGAACCCGGTTAAGGAGAAGACACATGTTTTTGTATGGTAAATCGTTTTCCCTGCGCCGTTTCTGGCAGCAGACCGACGGCGACATCACGGTTGAATCTGTCATCGTCCTGCCGATCCTTCTGTGGTTGTTTGGGGCTGGCTGGGTGTATTTCGACGCGTTTCACCAGCAAGGGGTGAACCAAAAAGCCAACTACACCATCGCTGATATGATCTCTCGCGAGACGGACCCACTGAATGGGACCTATGTCACGAACACCTATAATCTGTTGCAACTGCTTGGAAACAGCAGCGGCTCTGAAACCGATCTGCGGGTGAGCGTGGTCAGCTATGACGCCGAGACCACCACATGGTCCGTGGTCTGGTCGCAGGCACGCGGGGGGCGCAGCGCCCTCACTTCGGCATCGGCGATCTCGGATCGTCTGCCTGCGGCGATGAATGCCGAACAGCTGATCGTGGTTGAAACATGGGAAGACCATAGTCCCGTGCTGCAAGTGGGCCTGGGGGATTTCGAAATCAAAACTTACAGTTTCACACGCCCGCGCTATACGCCACAAATCCTGTTTACAGGGTAGGCATGACGGGGGCATCTCCGTGCGTCCAGACACACAAATCAGACGCCAGTGCAGGTTGCGCTGGCTTTTTGTCTGTTTGCTCACGTGGTTGCATAGAACTTTCGGCGCGCCTCCTGTTCGATCGCAAGACGCATTTCAAGATCCGCAAGCGCGCGCAGGCGCTCTTTTTCCTCTTCGGGCGTCCGGGCCTCAGCCAGGTGGTGTCTCTGGGCGTCGATCTGTTTTCTCAGCTCGATTTCACGGGGGAGCACCCCCGCCTCGGCCATGATCCCCATCCCGGCGGACACCACATCGCCCGCCGCCCGTTTGGGAAGCGGTTTACCGGCACCTTTCAGGTCATCAAACTGCCCCTCTGCCCTGGCCTTTTGGATTTGATGCTCTGCAAGATCGCGCCATTTCATCGTGGGCCTCCTGCCATCATGGTCGGCGAAAACCGGACCGGTTTCAATCAGACGTAGCGCCGCCTTCCAGTTCGGTCAGGCGGATCTTGATCATATCGGCCACGGGGCGTGTCTGCGACCCGGCGGTCACGCCACCAATGGCCACGCGACGACCCAGCCGCCACCAAAGCCCCGGTCGCCAGGCGCCGGGGGCGCGGCTTTTGAGGATCAGCAAGAAACCGTTAGAGGGCTTGGCCGCAAATGTGCCGCGATCCACGCGGGCGATATCTTTGATCCGGGCCAACACCGTGCCATCGCTGTCGATCAGCGCATCTTGCGTCAGGATCAAATCATGCGCCGTACACCGCCACATGACCTGCGCCACGAAAAGGCTCAGCGTCCCGCCCCCGGCAAGCGCCCCGCGCCAGAGCATATCCATCCCCGGTGTCGCCGCGCCCATATAAACCAGCATGCCTCCCAGAACGGTCATGGCGCCAACCCCCAGGGCCCGGCGCCCCGCAGAAGTCCTGATCCGGGCCAATTCGTCTTGCTGCATGTCACGCCTCCTCGTCTCAGCACTGCCATAGCCAAAAGGCGCCCATAGGGAAAGAGCTAGCGCACCGCGATCACCTCGGCGCCCCGGGCGGGCGGCTCATCATCGACAAGTTCCAGCGCAAACCCATCCGCAAGCACTGAGACACCCGCCGCCTCTTCGAGGCGTTCGATCATACGGTCCGACTGCGCGCGCTCCCCATACCGGGCCTGCCCGTCGCGCATCATTGCGATGATCTGCGGCGAAAGTTCGAGCGGGACATCATGCGCATCGGCGAGCGACTGGAACAGGCCAATGTCCTTCAGGACCAGGTTCATACTGAAATCCACATCGCGCGCCCCGGACAGGATCAGCTGGCTTTCGGTTTCATGCACGAAACTGTTGCCCGAGCTGATGCGGATGGCCTCATAGGTGGTGGCCAGATCCAGCCCCGCTGCCTTCATGGTGGTCAGCGCCTCGCATAGCGTCAGCAAATTGGCGGTCGCCAGATAATTCGTCATCACCTTCAACTTGGACGCCGTCCCCACGTCGCCGGTGTGCAGAACCTTGCGCCCCAGGATGGTCAAAAGCGGCAAAGCCCGTTCAAACGCGGCGCGGTCACATCCGGCGAAAACCGAGATATTCCCCGTCGCCGCCCGGTGGCACCCGCCCGAAACCGGCGCTTCGATGGTCAGGGCTCCGACCTGCGCGACCCGCTTGGCCTGAGAGATGATCAGATCCGCATCGGTGGTCGACATCTCGATCCAGATCTTACCCCCTGCCATATGAGGCAGCATTTCGGTCAACACCGCCTCTGAGGCGGCGGGGCTGGGAAGAGAGGTGATCACCACCTCGCAATCGCGCATGATGTGCCCCGCAGATTGCCCCCGTTCGGCGCCGATATCAACAAAGGCATCGACCTTGTCCTGGTCCAGATCAAAGACCATAAGGCGCTCATTGTTGCGCAGCAAATTGCCGGCCAGTTTTCCGCCGACCGCACCCAGTCCGATAAATCCCGTGGCCATGGGCTCCTCCCTTTTGCCCCACCCTGCCCAGCGAAATCCCCGTCGTCCGTTCTGTTTGCGACATCCCAAATGGCGGCTAATATGGAGAGATGCCCAGCCTGACCTTCGATACCCCAACCGGCCCGTTTACCTTGATACAAGAGGGCGATGCCATCGTGCGCGCGGGCTGGCGCCCCTGCGAAGACCAAACCCCCACCACGTTGCTGCTGGGTGCGCGCGATCAGGTTGAGGCATATTTTGCCGGCGACCTGACCGGTTTTGACCTGCCGCTTGAGGTGCAAGGGTCTGAGTTTCAGCATGCCGTCTGTGCGGCAATGTCCGCCATCCCATTTGGGGAAACCCGCACCTACGGTGATCTGGCCAAGGCCCTGTCCGCCCCGGCCCAGGCCATCGGACAGGCCTGTGGTGGCAATCCGATTCCCCTGATCATTCCCTGTCACCGGGTGGTTTCCGCCACCGGGTTGGGTGGGTTCTCTGGCGAGGGTGGCGTGGAAAGCAAGGTTCAACTGCTCAAACACGAAGGGGCGGCCAGTCTATTGATCTGACTTTTGATCTGATCCCCCTGAAACGCTTAGTCGCGCCGTGCGTCACGGGGGTAAACCCCCAGAATCTCAAGCATATCCGTAAAGTAATCCAGCTCTTCGAGGGCACGTTTCACGCCGGGATCGTCCGGGTGGCCCTCGATGTCCGCATAGAACTGCGTCGCGGTAAAGGACCCGCCGACCATATAGCTTTCCAGCTTGGTCATGTTCACACCGTTGGTGGCGAAACCGCCCATCCCCTTGTAAAGCGCGGCGGGGATGTTTCGGACCTGGAACACAAAGGTGGTCATCATCCCGTGATCCCCGCGCCGGGTGCGATCAGCTTCGCGCCCCATGATCAGGAACCGCGTGGTGTTGTGGGCATGGTCTTCGATATGGCGGGCCAGAATATGCAACCCGTTGATATCCGCCGCCAGATCCGACGCCAAAACCCCGATCTCGCGCGTTTTATCGCGCGCCAGTTCAATCGCAGCGCCCGCGCTGTCAGCCGCCGCTTCGCCCCGGATGCCATATTGCTTGAGAAAGCTCGCCGCCTGCGGCAGCAGCACCAGGTGGGCACGCACTTTTTCCAGCTCTTCAATCTGCACCCCGGGCAGCGCCATCAGGCTGATATGGACGCGCACAAAGGCCTCGTCGATGATCCGCAATCCGCTTTCCGGCAACAACCGATGAATATCCGCAACGCGCCCATAGGTGGTGTTTTCAACTGGCAGCATCGCCAGGTCCGCGCGCCCTTCGCGCACGGCGCCGATCACCTCTTCAAAGGTGCGACAGGGGATCGCCTCCATGTTTGGCCGCGCATCGACACAGGCCTGATGCGAATAGGCGCCCAGTTCCCCCTGAAAGGCAATCCGCCCCGTCACATCCGGTTTTGCATGCTCATTCATGGGTATTTTCCTCACATAGATGTAAAGCGGTCGATTGGTCGCGCCTTCTATACCTTGCCACACGCGAAGGGAAGCAATACACACGCGCCCAACATACGCTTTTCGACGAACAGGGCTTAGACATGTTTGACACGATGACATTCACCAAGATCTTGGGCGGCTTTTGTGGCGCCTTTTTGATCTATTTGCTGGGCGGCTGGGTCGGTGACTCGCTGTATTCCATGGGCGGCGGACACGGTGGCGAAAGCCATGCAGCCTATGTGATCGAGGTCGACGCAGGCGGCGCAGCCGCGGAAGAGGTCGAAGAAGTCGACTTTGCGACCCTCTATGCCGCTGCGGACGCAGGCAAAGGCGAAAAGGTCTTCAAAAAGTGCAAGGCCTGCCACAAGCTCGAAGATGGCGCCAACGCCACCGGCCCTTACCTGTACGGTGTGCTTGACCGTCCGATGGGCGCGGCAGCTGGGTTTGGTTACTCTGGTGCTCTGACCCAAGTGGGTGACAGCTGGACCGTAGACGCCCTGAACGCGTTCATCGAGAGCCCCAAAAAGACCGCACCAGGCACAACCATGAGCTTCAAGGGCATCTCCAAGCCCGAAGATCGTGCCAACCTGATTGCCTACCTGGCGACCTTCGGCGGCTAATCGCCCCGAAAATCAGTTGAAATCAGACCGCCGGACACAGCGCCCGGCGGTTTTTTTTCTGCTTTTACGCGTAAAAAGCTTGTTCACATCGGTTAACATTTTAGAAACTGAAGCTGGGCACACTTAAAATTAAATATAAATCGTGCCTGAATGAGCGTCCGAGCAAACCGCCCCATCTCCGGGGCTGTCATGGTTTGCACCAGCAGTAAGGAGAGCACCATGCGTTCGACCCCGTTCCGCCCCCTGTCCCGCCGACACGCCCTTGGCCTGATTGGCTCCAGCGCGGCCCTTGGACTGGTTGGTGTTCCACGCCCCGGTTGGGCCAACACCGGTGAAACCGCGCCCGGCATGATCAAAAGCCACGGTTACTCTTTTTACGGCGATCTGAAATATCCCGCCGATTTCCCCCATTTCGACTATGTGAACCCGGACGCCCCCAAGGGGGGCACGCTGACCCTGTCTGAACGCGGTACGTTTGACGGGTTCAACCGTTGGTCTTGGAAGTCCGGCAAGCCCGAGCCCAACTCTGGCGTCGTGGCCGAATCCCTGTTTGGCGAAATGCCCTTTGGCGGCGGATTGCCCGCCGACACGATCACGGACAGCTATGGGTTGATTGCCGAAAGCGTCGAATACCCCGAAGACAAGACCTGGTGCATTTTCCACATGCGCCCCGAAGCCCGTTTCCGCGACGGGTCTGCACTGACCGCGCATGACGCGGCCTTTACGCATAATCTCTTTTTGGAACAAGGCATTCGCTCCTACGCCCGTGCCGTCGCTGAACGTATCACAAATGTCGAAGTGCTGGATGATCACACCATCAAATACACCTTCGCTGACGGGATCTCGCGGCGGTCCTTGATTGATCAGGTGGGCGGCACTCCGATTTTCTCCAAAGCATGGTACGAAGCCACCGGTGAGCGGCTGGATGAACCTTCGCTGGAATCCCCCATGGCCTCAGGGCCGTATCAGCTGGCCGACTATGAAATCAACCGCTACGCGATCTACAAACGCAATCCCGAGTATTGGGGGTGGCACCTGCCGGTGAACAAGGGGCGCTATAACTTTGATGAAGTGCGCTTTGAGTATTTCGCCGATGACACCGCCGAATTCGAGGCCTTCAAGGCCGGTGTGTATACCTTCCGCGCCGAAGGCAGCACCAAGCGCTGGGCCACGGGCTATGATTTCAAAGCCGTTGAAAACGGCCACGTCAAACGCGAATCCATCGCCACAGCCAATCCGCCGCGCTCTAGCGGGGTGATTTTCAACACGCAGCGCGCGCCTTTTGATGACAAAGACGTGCGTCAGGCCCTTGGACTGGCGTTTAACTTTGAGTGGGTCAAATCCTCGTTGCAGTTTGACCTCACCACCCAACGGGTCTCATTTAGTCAGGGCTCTGAGGTCATGGCCGACGGCGTGCCCGAGGGCGCGGAACTGGCGTTTCTGCAATCCCTGGGCGATCTGGTTCCGGCCGAATTGCTGACCGAAGACGCGGTCCTGCCCCACACCTCGAATCCGGCCAAGCCCGCCGACCGCAAGAACAAGCGTAAGGCATTGAAATTGCTCGCGGGGGCGGGCTGGGATGTCGGTGATGACGGCATGCTGCGCAATGCGGCTGGCGATCCCCTGAAACTGACGTTCCTGCTGTCCTCGGCCACCTCTGATACCGCCGAAGCCATCATCACGACCTATGTGAAAACGCTTCAGGAATTCGGCGTCGAGGCCGCGATGGACAAGATTGATTCCGCGCAGTTTTCGCAGCGGTTCTACGATAAGGATTTCGACACGATCTTTACCGGCTACCTGCCGTTCCAATCGGCAGGCACCGGGCTGCGCCAGCTGTTTGGCTCGGAAAGCGCCGTGGTTTCGTCGTATAACCCCGCCTCGCTGCAAAGCCCTCTGGTGGATGCAATCATCACCGCAGCCCTTGCCACCAAATCGCGTGAAGAGGAAATCGCCGCCCTCAAGGCACTGGACCGCGCGCTGCGGCACGAACGCATCGTCATCCCATCAGGCTATGTGGCGGAAAGCTGGTTGGCCTATTACGATTTTTACGAACACCCCGAAGAATTGCCCCCCTATGCGACCGGCTATATGGATTTCTGGTGGGTGAACCAAGATAAATACAATGATCTCAAAGAGAAAGGCGCGGTGAAATAACCCATGGGCGCCTATATTCTCCGCCGTCTCTTGTTGATCATACCCACCCTTTTGGGGATCATGATCATCAACTTTACCCTCACCCAGTTCGTCCCTGGCGGACCGGTTGAGCAGGTCCTCGCGCAGATACAGGGCGAAGGTGACGTGACCGAAGGTTTTTCAGGCGGGTCAAACGATGTGGCCGTCGAAGAAACCTTTGGATCCGACAGCGATTATATCGGCGCCCGTGGCTTGCCCAAAGAGTTCATCGAAGACCTCGAACGGCAGTTCGGCCTTGATAAACCACCGCTTGA
Organism: Pelagimonas sp.; assembly: GCA_025210345.1. Lineage (GTDB taxonomy): Bacteria > Pseudomonadota > Alphaproteobacteria > Rhodobacterales > Rhodobacteraceae > JAOARQ01. The sequence goes on from JAOARX010000008.1 coordinate 56,176, forward strand.
GCGCTTTGTTATGATGCTGTGGAACTATGTCAGGCTCGATTTTGGCGAAAGCTATTTCCGCTCGATTTCCGTGGTTGATCTGGTGCTTGAAAAGATGCCCGTGTCGATCACGCTGGGGCTTTGGTCGACGTTGATTGCCTATGCAATTTCGATCCCGCTGGGCATTCGCAAGGCGGTCAAAGATGGCACCAGCTTTGATACCTGGACTTCGGGTCTTATCATCGTCGCCTATGCTATTCCCGGATTTCTCTTTGCGATTCTGTTGCTTGTGCTCTTTGCAGGCGGCAGTTACTGGCAGATATTTCCGCTTAGGGGCCTTGTGTCAGAGGATTGGGAAACCTTTGGCACCTGGCACAAGATCACGGATTATTTCTGGCACATTGCGTTGCCTGTGATTGCCTCGACCATCTCGGGCTTTGCCACGCTGACCCTGCTCACCAAGAACAGCTTTCTTGATGAGATCAAGAAACACTATGTGATGACCGCCCGCGCCAAGGGTCTGTCGGAATCCCGGGTGCTATATGGCCATGTGTTCCGCAACGCCATGCTGATCGTGATCGCGGGCTTTCCAGCGGTGTTCATCGGCATGTTCTTTGGTGGGTCAATCATCATTGAAACGATTTTCTCGCTGGATGGTCTGGGACGCCTGGGGTTCGAAGCGGCTTTGCAACGCGATTATCCGGTGATATTCGGCACGCTCTTTGCGACATCGCTGATCGGGCTGGTGGTGGGCATCCTGTCTGACCTCATGTATGTGGCGGTTGATCCGCGCATCGACTTTGAAAAGCGGGAGGGGTGAGATGAGCCAGGACATTGCCCGCAAAGGGATTTTCCGCTTGGGCCCGCTGGGTCAACGGCGTTGGGACAACTTTTGCAAAAACCGCCGGGCGTTTTGGTCTTTGTGGATTTTCATGCTGCTTTTCGGCCTATCGCTGTTTGCCGAATTTCTCGCCAATGACAAACCCATCCTCGTCAGCTATCGCGGCGAGCTGCACACGCCTGTGTTCAAATTCTATCCCGAAACCGCCTTTGGTGGCGATTTCAAGACTGAAGCGGCCTATCGCGACCCAGAGGTGAAATGCCTGATCGAAACTGGCGGGCTTGAGGATTGCTTTGACGATCCCGAAGGGATCTTGGATGGCACCGCCACCGAGATCCTCGAAAACGCCGAAATTTCAAAGGGCTGGATTCTCTGGCCCCTCATTCCCTACAGCTATGACACCCCGGTTGATCGTCCCGGTGCGGCCCCCCTGCCCCCGAATGGGCAGAACCTTCTGGGCACCGATGACACCAAACGCGATCTGCTGGCACGGGTCATCTATGGCTTTCGCCTGTCGATCCTGTTCACGCTGATCGTGACCATCGCCTCTTCGATCATCGGGGTGATTGCCGGTGCGCTTCAGGGCTATTTCGGCGGGTGGCTTGATCTGATTTTTCAACGCGTGATCGAAATCTGGAGCGCAACCCCACAACTCTACATCATCATCATTCTCTTCGCGATTTTGGGTCGAAGTTTCTGGCTCTTGGTTTTTCTCATGGTGCTCTTTGGCTGGACAGGCCTGGTGGGTGTCGTCCGGGCCGAGTTCCTGCGCGCACGCAACCTGGAATATGTCCGCGCGGCCAAGGCGTTGGGCGTATCAAACTGGACCATCATGTTCCGCCATATGCTGCCCAATGCGATGGTGGCCACGCTGACCTTTATGCCCTTTATCGTGACGGGCACGATCAGCACGCTCGCCGGGCTGGACTATCTGGGATTTGGCCTGCCGGGCACCGCACCCAGCCTTGGGGAAATGACCCTGCAGGCCAAGCAAAACCTGGATGCGCCGTGGCTGGCCTTTACCGCCTTTACCGTTTTTGCCGTCATGCTCTCGCTGCTCGTTTTCATTTTCGAAGGCGTCCGCGACGCATTTGACCCCAGAAAGACCTTCTCATGAGCGCAGTTCTTCAGGTCCGGGACCTCAAGGTCAGCTTCCGTCAGGATGGAAAATCCAATCTCGCGGTCAAAGGGGTCTCTTTTGACATCGCGCGCGGGGAAACCGTGGCATTGGTGGGGGAAAGCGGATCGGGCAAATCCGTGACCGCCCTTTCGACGGTCTCTCTTTTGGGGGAAAACGCCAGCGTCGAGGGCTCGGTGCTTTATGAGGGGCAGGAAATGATTGGCGCGGACGCGGGGCGGCTTCGCGACGTGCGCGGGAACGACATATCCTTTATTTTCCAAGAGCCCATGACCTCGCTCAACCCGCTGCATACACTGGAAAAACAACTCGGCGAAAGCATTGAGTTGCATCAGGGGTTAACGGGCGCGGCCGTGCGCCAACGCATCCTGGAGTTGCTGACGAAAGTGGGCATTCATGATCCGGAAAGCCGCCTGGGCGCCTATCCACATCAACTGTCCGGCGGTCAACGCCAGCGGGTGATGATCGCCATGGCGCTGGCCAATGGTCCCGATCTTTTGATCGCAGATGAACCGACAACCGCATTGGATGTGACCATCCAGGCGCAGATTCTCGACCTGCTGGCCGAGCTCAAATCCACCGAGGACATGAGCCTTTTGTTCATCACCCATGATCTTGGGATCGTGCGCAAATTTGCCGATCGGGTCTGTGTGATGAAGGATGGTGAGATTGTCGAACAGGGCATCACGTCAGACATCTTCGACAACCCGACCCACCCCTATACCCAGATGCTTTTGTCCGCCGAAAGCAGCGGGCAACCCGATCCGGTGGATCCGCAAGCCCAAGAGATCGTGCGCACCGACAAGGTCAAGATCTGGTTCCCGATCCAGACCGGTTTTCTCAAGCGCACCACGGGGTACGTCAAGGCGGTCAACGAGGCCAGCTTTGTGGTCCGCGCGGGTGAAACCGTTGGGATCGTTGGCGAAAGCGGATCAGGCAAGACCACGCTTGCGCTGGCGATCATGCGGTTGATCAGCTCAGAGGGCGGGATTTCCTATCGCGGTGATGACCTGCGACGCTGGTCCACCCGCGATCTGCGCAAACTCCGATCCGATATGCAAATCGTGTTCCAAGATCCCTTTGGCTCGCTTTCGCCGCGGATGACCTGCGAACAGATCATCGCCGAGGGGCTGAAGGTGCACGGATCCCCTGACGGGCGCCCCCATCGGGAGGTCGTCGCAGACATCATGGAAGAGGTGGGGCTTGATCCTGCCACGATGCACCGCTACCCGCATGAGTTTTCCGGCGGTCAGCGCCAGCGCATCGCCATCGCCCGCGCCATGGTTCTGCGGCCAAAGCTGGTGGTCCTGGACGAACCCACTTCAGCCCTGGATATGACCGTTCAGGTGCAGATCGTCGAACTGCTGCGCGCGCTGCAAAAGAAATACGATCTCGCCTATTTGTTCATCAGTCACGATCTCAAGGTCGTGCGCGCCATGAGCCACCACGTGATGGTGATGAAGCGGGGGGACGTGGTCGAGTTCGGCCCGGCACAAGAGCTGTTCTCCAACCCGCAAGAGCCCTATACACAGGCGCTTTTGTCGGCGGCGCTGGCCTGATTGCATCGAAACCGAAAAGGCGCACCCGAAAGCGCGCCTGATTCGCCCTCATCTTGGCCCGTTCAGATCGCCGAACTATGGCCTGCTTTTGACAGGTCATAGGCGTCAAAGGCGCGTGCAATCAACCGGGTCAGGGGCCGCGCCTCTTTGGGGACAAACAACCCGTCTTCGGTGATCTCCAGCAGGTCTTCAAAACCGGCGTTTGCGGTCTGGAACATGTCAAACAGCGCATCGCGCGAGATGTCGAACCTTTCCAGGATCTCGGTCGCATTGATGCGGAAGTCGCACATGATCATCTCGATTAGGCGGCTGCGCAACAGGTCATCGCCCTTGAAAACATGGCCACGCGCGGTCGAGAATTGACCATCACGAATGGCCTTGGTATGGGCCGAAGTCCCCGGGGCATTTTGTGCAAACCCTTGGGGAAACTTGGAAATCGAGCTCGCCCCCATGCCAATAAGCACATCGCAGGTGTCATCGGTATAGCCCTGAAAATTCCGGCGCAGGCGCCCGGTTTTCTGCGCGATCGTCAGCCCGTCGTCTTTGGTGGCAAAGTGATCAATCCCGATTTCCGCATATCCGTCCCACATGAACAGTCGGCGCGCCGTTTCGAACAGCGCCAAGCGTTCATCCGGCGTTGGCAGCGCATCCGAGGGGATCAGCTGTTGGCGCTTTGCCATCCAGGGCACATGCGCATAGCCATACAGCGCAACCCGGTCCGGCGAAAAGCTCAGCAGCTTTTGAACGGTCTCGGTGATCTTGCCCTTGGTCTGGTGCGGCAGCCCAAACAAAATATCCGCGTTCAGACTGGCTACACCGCGTTCGCGGATCATCTCGACCGCAGCGCGCGTCACATCGTAGCCCTGCAAACGGCCAATGGTTTCCTGAATCTGCGGATCAAAGTCCTGTACCCCGATCGAAGCCCGGTTCATCCCGCCTGCGGCAAGGGCGTCCAACCGGTCACCATCCACTTCGTTCGGATCAATCTCGACCGAGAATTCGGCATTCTCCGCGAAATCCGCAACATCGCGCACCGCATCGATCAGACGCTTCATCATATCCGGCGCCAAAAGCGTCGGCGTCCCCCCGCCCCAATGCACCCGCGCCAGTTTGACCCCCGCAGGGAGTTCGCGCTTTAGCAGCGCCAACTCGTCAACCAGCGTTTGTACATAGGCCTCGACGGGCGCGGCCGTTGCCGTCCCCTGTGTCCGGCAGGCACAGAACCAGCACAATCTGCGGCAGAAGGGTACATGCAGGTAAAGGGATATGTTAGAATCACCTTTAATTGCCCGAATCCATTCCGAGAATCGGGAAGGCTCAACATCCCCGGCAAAATTTGGTGACGTTGGGTAAGATGTGTACCGCGGTACTTTAGCGTCGAAAAGACCAAGCCGCGCAAGTTGTGTTTGCTTTACCATACGCGTACGGTTAGGGGCGTCGGGGTGTTCGAACCTTGACACAGATCAATAAGAGGCATTCGATGCTGAACGAAAGAAGCTTATCCGTCACGCAAGAATGCGGTGACTGTCCAATTCGCCATCGGGCCGTATGCGCGCGCTGCGAAGCGGATGAGCTCGTGAAACTTGATGAAATCAAGTATTATCGGCGTTTCGAAGCGGGTCAGACCGTCATTTGGTCCGGGGATCGGATGGATTTCGTGGGTTCGGTCGTGTCCGGCATCGCGACCTTGACGCAGACCATGGAAGACGGGCGCACCCAGATGGTTGGTTTGTTGCTACCTTCGGATTTCGTTGGTCGGCCCGGGCGCTCTGCTGCGGCCTATGATGTGGTGGCAACCACGGATCTGGTGATGTGCTGCTTTCGCAAAGCCCCTTTCGAAGACATGATGGCAACAACTCCGCATATCGCCCAGCGCCTGTTGGAAATGACGCTGGACGAACTTGATGCCGCGCGCGAATGGATGCTCGTGCTGGGCCGCAAGACCGCCCGCGAAAAGATTGCCTCACTTTTGTCGATCATCGCCCGCCGCGACGCCACTTTGCACCTGCAACACGCCGACAGGACCGAGGGTGCATTGGTGTTTGACCTGCCGCTCACCCGCGAAGCCATGGCGGACTATCTCGGCCTGACGCTCGAAACGGTCAGCCGCCAGATCTCAGCTTTGAAAAAAGACGGGGTTATCCTGCTCGAAGGCAAGCGTCACGTGACCATCCCGGACATGGCCCGGTTGATGGAAGAGGCCGGGGATGACGCCGATGGCGGTGTGTTTGCCTAAAACGCTGCGCTTCTCGACCTGTGACGTGTTCACGCAAACCCCTTTTTCCGGGAACCCGCTGGCTATTGTCGAGGATGCGGATGGGCTGACCACCGCGCAGATGCAGACCATCGCGCGTGAGTTCAACCTGTCCGAAACCATCTTTGTCCAATCCCCAGACAATCCGCAACATTCCGCCAAGGTCCGCATCTTTTTTCCAACTGCTGAACTCCCCTTTGCGGGCCATCCCACCATTGGCTGCGCCATCCATCTGGCCTTGAAACATGCGCCCGAGGGGCCGTTCGAGACACAGATCACGCTGGAAGAACAAGCAGGGCTGGTGCCGGTGAAGGTGTGGCGCGATCAAAGCAACCTGCAGGCCGAGTTCATCGCCCCCGTGATCCCACATGCCCCGGTTGACGGCAGCGCCGCGCCATCAGAGACCCTGGCCCAGGCCCTTGATATTGAAATGGAAAATATCGGATTTTCCACGCACAAACCTGCAGTCTGGCAAGGTGGTCCGCGGTTTCTCTATGTCCCGGTCGGGTCTCTTGAGGCCCTCAACAGGGCCCGCCCCATCGAACCCTATTGGTCCCGGGTCATGGACATCGGCGCGGTGGATAGCGCCTATCTTTATACGCCGTTTGAGAACGGCTATCGGGCGCGGATGTTCTCACCCACGGCAGGCATCCCGGAAGACCCGGCGACAGGCTCTGCCTCGGCGATCCTCGCCGCGCAACTTCTGGAAAGCGGCGCCTTGGGTGACAAAGACACCCGGATAGACCTGCAACAAGGTGTCGAGATGGGACGCCCTTCGCGCATTGGCCTGAGCTGCGTGGTGAGCGATCAGACACTCACACAGGTGCGTATCTCAGGCAGCGCCATTGCCATCAGCAGCGGACAGATCACGCTGCCCAAACCCTGACCGATCCTGGCGGGACGGTGGGCGGGGCGACGTGCGCAGCACAAGCGGCGCTCCCGTCCCCGCCGACAACTCAATGCGCCATAAAGGCGGTGACATTGGCATTCTCAAGCATGTTCCGGGTCGCCCCCCCCAAAATCGCCTCGCGAAAGCGCGAATGCCCATAGGCCCCCATAACCACCATATCCGCGTCCAGATCCGCGACATGACGCAACAACACATCCGAGACCCGCGGCAAGGTGCGGGACAAGACATCGATCTCCGCTTTGCAACCGTGTCGTGCAAGGAATTGTGACAGCGCGCCGCCGGGATCGGACCGGTTTGGGCCATGTTTTGGCGGGTCGATCACGACAACATGCACGCTGTCAGCCTCAATCAACATCGGCAGCGCCGCGCGAACCGCCCGCAGCGCCTCTGCACTTTCATTCCAGCCGATCACGATTCGACGGGGCTGCGCGGGCGGGGTGACCTCATCGGGCACAACGACCACGGGCACCTGCCCTTCAAACAATCCGCCCTCCAGCACGGGCTCCAACTCGACCCCGCGCTTGTCTCCATAGGGTTTGGGCAACACGACCAAATCATTGAACCGCGCGCGCGATGCCACATGCCGCCCGATATCCGCCAATTGCGACACCCCATGATCCACCGCCCAGCGGCATTCGAACCCAGCCATGCGGGCCCTGGCCTTGGCCGCCAGCTCTTCGGCCTCACTGGCGGCACGCGACAGGGTCTCTTGGAGCACCATCGCATTGGCGCCGGCATAGTAATACCCGGTCTGGCTACGATCGACGCCCAGACACAGGATATCAAGGTGCGCGTCGAACCCAGTGGCCAGGGTGGCCGCGTGGTCGATCGTACTTTCCAGCAGGGTTTCATCGGTGCAAACCGTCAGTACAGATTTATATCCCATCGAATGTCTCCTGATCCGCATTGCAACCATGAATAGCGCGGCGCAGATGGTCGCACTTTGACCGGGGTCAAGCTCTGGCTCACCTTCCATTGATACAGATCAAAGTATAAGCGAGGGGGAACACGCATGAACAAGCCAGTCTAAAAACCGCCTGCCCGGATTCCGAATCGTGCAGGTCAGACGAAGGGACGAAAACAATGAACTATCTCAAGCTCATCGTGCTTGCTGCTGTTGCGATTTTCGCAGCCATTGCAGCAAACTATGCACGAGATGTGGCTTACATGGTGCACGCGATCATTATCATGCTGGTATCCGCCGGCATGTTCGTGTGGACCCTGCGCCGCACGGACGAGGAACCCAAAGTGGCTCCTCAAAACGAATATATGGATGGCGTCATCCGCGCGGGCGTCATCGCAACCGCATTCTGGGGGGTCGTTGGCTTCCTGGCGGGAACATTCATCGCGGCCCAGCTGGCATTTCCGGCGCTCAACTTTGATTGGGCCCAGGGCTATGCCAACTTTGGCCGTCTGCGCCCGCTGCACACCTCGGCGGTGATCTTCGCATTTGGCGGCAACGCTCTGATCGCGACGTCTTTCTACGTGGTCCAGCGCACCTCGGCGGCCCGCCTTTGGGGCGGCAACCTGTCCTGGTTTGTGTTCTGGGGTTACCAGCTGTTCATCGTGCTGGCGGCAACCGGCTATTTGCTGGGTGGCACACAGTCAAAAGAATACGCTGAACCCGAATGGTACGTCGACATCTGGCTGACCGTTGTCTGGGTTGCCTATCTGGCGGTTTTTGTTGGCACCATCGTCAAACGTAAAGAACCCCACATCTATGTGGCGAACTGGTTCTTCTTGTCATTCATTCTGACTGTCGCGATGCTGCACATTTTCAATAACCTGTCGATCCCGGTATCCATTTGGGGTTCCAAATCGGTTCAGGTCTTTTCGGGTGTGCAGGATGCGATGGTTCAGTGGTGGTACGGCCACAACGCTGTGGGCTTCTTCCTGACCGCGGGCTTCCTGGGCATGATGTACTATTTCATCCCCAAACAGGCCGAACGTCCGGTGTTCTCATACAAACTGTCGATCATCCACTTCTGGGCGCTGATCTTTCTGTATATCTGGGCTGGTCCGCACCACCTGCACTATACCGCGCTGCCTGACTGGGCATCGACACTGGGCATGGTGTTCTCGGTTGTGCTGTGGATGCCGTCCTGGGGTGGTATGATCAACGGTCTGATGACCCTGTCGGGGGCTTGGGACAAGCTGCGCACTGACCCTGTGATCCGCATGATGGTGATCTCGGTTGGTTTCTACGGCATGTCGACGTTTGAAGGTCCGATGATGTCGATCCGCGCGGTGAACTCGCTGTCGCACTATACGGACTGGACCATTGGTCACGTGCACTCGGGTGCGCTTGGCTGGAACGGCATGATCACCTTCGGTGCCCTGTACTACCTCGTTCCCAAACTGTGGAACAAAGAGCGTCTGTACAGCCTGTCGCTGGTATCCTGGCACTTCTGGCTCGCCACCATCGGCATCGTCTTCTACGCTGCATCCATGTGGGTGACCGGCATCATGGAAGGCCTGATGTGGCGCGAAGTGGATGCAAACGGCTTCCTTGTGAACTCGTTCGCCGACACCGTTGCCGCGAAATTCCCGATGTACGTTGTACGTGCGCTGGGTGGCCTGATGTTCGTCGCTGGCTCTGTGATCATGTGCTACAATCTGTGGATGACCGCCCGTCGCTCTCCGGCTGTTGAAGCCGATGCGGCTGTCGCTCACGCCACTCCGGCCGAATAAGGAGGACCGGACATATGGCAATTCTTGATAAACACGCGATCCTTGAGAAAAACGTCACGCTGCTGGCTATCTTTGCCTTCCTCGTGGTGACCATCGGGGGTCTGGTGCAGATCGTACCGCTCTTCTACCTCGAAAACACCATCGAGGACGTTGAAGGCATGCGCCCCTACACGCCGCTGGAACTGGCCGGTCGTGAGGTCTATATCCGCGAGGGCTGCTATGTCTGCCACTCGCAGATGATCCGCCCGATGCGCGACGAAGTCGAGCGTTACGGCCACTACTCGCTGGCGGCAGAGTCGAAATACGACCACCCGTTCCAGTGGGGTTCCAAGCGTACCGGTCCTGACCTTGCGCGTTTGGGCGGCCGTTACTCGGACGAGTGGCACATTGACCACCTGCGTGACCCGCAGTCAGTTGTGCCGGAATCGGTCATGCCGAAATATGGCTTCCTCGAGAACAAGAAGATCGACGGCAAGTACATTGGCGACCTGATGAAGACCAACCGCTTGGTCGGTGTGCCCTATAGCGACGACATGATCGCCAACGCTCAGGCCGATTTCGCCGCTCAGGCGGACCCGGACAGCGACTATGACGGTCTGCTCGAACGCTATGGCGACAAGGTGCAGGTGCGTAACTTTGATGCGCAGGCTGGTATCTCTGAGGCCGACGCCCTCGTGGCTTATCTTCAGATGCTGGGCACCCTGGTTGACTTCTCGACCTTTACCCCCGACGCAAGCCGCTAAGGAGGATTGGATATGGAAACCTATACCTTCCTTCGTGAAATGGCTGACAGCTGGGCGCTTTTGGCAATGTTCACCATCTTCATGGGGATCATTGTCTGGGCGATCCGCCCGGGCAGCAACAAGGTCCATGAAGACACAGCCAACATCCCGTTTCGCCACGACGACAGACCTGTGGCGCCCGTTTCGGGCGCCCCCGCCGAAGATTAAGGAGGCGAGGACATGAGTGACAAAAAACAAGACGACAATCTCGACTATGAGACAACAGGTCACTCCTGGGATGGCATCCAGGAGTACAACAAACCCCTCCCCCGTTGGTGGCTGTGGACCTTTTATCTCTGCATCGTCTGGGGCATTGGTTACGTCATCGCCTACCCGGCATGGCCGCTGATCAATGGCGCAACCCCCGGTCTTCTGGGCTATTCCACCCGCGGTGAAGTGGCACAGGAAATCGCAAGCGTGGACGAAGCCAACAAAGCGATCAACGACAAGCTGGCCTCGGTCGAGCTTGAGGAAATCGCGGCGGACGCTGACCTGCACAGCTATGCACTGAACGCCGGTGGCGCGGTTTTCCGCACCTGGTGTGCTCAGTGCCACGGCTCGGGCGCGGCGGGGGCTTCGGGCTATCCGAACCTGCTGGACAACGACTGGCTTTGGGGTGGTACGCTTGAGGACATCCACCTGACCATCACCCACGGCATTCGCAACGAAGAGGACGAAGACGCGCGTTACTCTGAGATGCCTGCCTTTGGGCGCGATGAGCTGCTCGAAGAGGCAGAGATCACCCAGGTGGTCAACTATGTCATGACCCTTTCGGGTCTCGACGCCCAGGACCCGGCCGCAGCAGAAGCAGGCGCGGTTGTCTACGAAGACAACTGTTCGTCCTGCCACGCAGAAGATGGCACAGGCGACATCTATCAAGGTGCGCCGAACCTGGCCGATGCTCTGTGGCTGTTCAAAGGTGCAGACAACAAGATCGACTACAACGACATCTACGAAACGGTCTACAACGCCCGTTACGGTGTGATGCCCGCGTGGCAGACCCGTCTGTCTGAATCCGAAATCCGCGCCGTTGCGACCTATGTCCACGGTCTGGGTGGCGGTCAGGCCGCCGAATAAGATCCTGGCATCTGAACAAACGAAGGCCCCCGCCATTTGGTGGGGGCTTTTCTTTTGGGCCTCACGGTTTTGTTAACAGTAAGCCTTTGACCTTCCCCCTGCTGGATCCCCTAGTTTCAATCCGCGAACAGGAGGGACCCATGAAACGCTTTTACCTGCTTGGCGTCTTAGGGGCGCTTGGGCTGGGCTATATGCTGGCCACGCAATCAACGCCTTCGCAGACACAAGCCCCCCTGACATCCTCGGCACTGGTTTCGATCACGCTGCCTGACACCTTGTCCGAAACGGCGCGGCTGGGTGAAGCGGCCTTTGCCGCGAAATGTACCGTGTGCCATGGGGAAAACGCCGTGGGCCAAGAGGGGGTTGCACCGCCGCTGATCCACAAGATCTATGAGCCATCGCATCACGGTGACGGGGCCTTTTATAGGGCGGTGGCCATGGGTGTGCGTGCGCACCATTGGCGATTTGGCGACATGCCCAAAATTGAGGGGCTCACCAAAGGTGACGTAGGTGCAATCATCGCCTATATCCGCGAACTTCAGCGCGAAAACGGTATCCTGTAAGAGGCCCCCATGACAGTTCAGCAGACCGCATTCCTTATTCTTCTTCTCACCGGAACTGCCGCCTTGGCGCATCAGGGTGTGAAAAACGCGGCCGTATTGGCTCGGATGGATGGGATGAAAGCCATGAAGGAACACCTTGACGTCATCGGTGAGACCACAAAGGGCAAACGCCCGTTTGACCAAAACGCCATCTCTCGCGCGCTTAAGGGCCTCGATCACGAATCCCACCGTGCCATCGACCTGTTTCGCGCCCCAGAACAGGACCCAAAATCCGAAAGCCTGCCTGCAATCTGGCAAGACTATGGGGATTTCACAAATCGGTTGCAGAAACAGGCAGATCTGGCGCGGGCACGCCCGACCTCACCCGCAGGTCTGCGCCCGTTGTTGGTGGATCTGGGAACGTCGTGCAAATCCTGCCACGATCAATATCGCAAGTAATCACCGCAGCAGGCGCATGGAATGGGGAACGGTTGCGCATTGCTCAGGCGATAGGCGCTTTGTAATCCAATCTTACATGCGAAAAATAAAAGGTGTATCTGAGAATCTTGATGCACATCAAAGAGAATCCCCCCTGCCGCTGAGATAGTCATCTTCAGCGGTTGGGGCCCTCCCCCCAACCAAACCAAAGCCGGGTCCTCCCCCGGTGATCAAAGACACCCCCTCATATGAAGGGGTCTAGGCGCCGGTGTCCTGTCCTGTTCGCGCGTTTCCTGGGGCACCGGCGCGTCTTGACTTTTCTCGCTTTGACAGTTGGAGCTTGGTGGTCTTGCTAGCACGGGCGCATGTTGCTTTGCCCCTTCAACCCACGTCGCAGGCCCTGCATAAACTGAGGAACCGCGCGCTTGCGTGCCTGGTGATCGCGCTCACTTTTTAGCGGCCTATGGTGACGCAACGCGCCAACGCCGTGATGGGCCAACAGCGGTGCCTGGTACACGACGGGATCCATCATGACCCGTTCCTTTTTGCACTCAGGCGCACAAAATCCGACCCGTGGACCCGGGGGGTCCGCAGCCGTGTTTCATGGGTCCCGGTCGCGGTAAAAAGTGTCTTTGCCCAAATAGTCAACATGTTGCCCTCCTACGGCTGAGATGGGTCATTCTTGACAGGACATACATTCGCATGCGACTCAGGAAATCCTTAGGTATGTTAGGTAGGCTTACAATGGATTGGCATGAATTCCCCCCGCTTACAGCGCTGCGCGCCTTTCATGCCTATGCAAACAAGGGGTCTGTTGAAAAGGCCGGGCAGGCGCTGAGTGTTAGCCACGCTGCCATTAGTCAGCAGATTCGGACGCTGGAAAGCCACTTGAACATCCCTCTCTTGGATCGCACAAGCCGGCCCATGCGCATGACCGACGCCGGCGAAGCCCTCTCCAAGAGCCTGACAATGGGGTTTGGCGAAATCGCCCGATGTATCGAAACCCTGACCGACCAGGGCTCTGAACGGCCCATCCAAATCTCGGTGACGCCGTCCTTTGCCAGTTCCTGGTTGATGCCGCGCCTGCCAAGCTGGCGGGAAAAACACCCTGACATCAGCCTCATGATTGATCCCTCGCCACGCATACACAAGCTTGAGCCGGGCGGAATCGACATTGCCATTCGGTATGGAAACGGCGATTGGCCGGGGCTAGAGGCCGAACCTCTGATCGCCTCGCCCATCGTGGTGGTCGCTGCGCCCTCCCTGGTCGGAAACCGAACATTCGAGACCCCGGAAGACCTGCGACATCTGCATTGGCTGCAAGAACTCGGAACCAGCGAAACCACGACATGGCTTGCCCAATCGGGGATTACAGAAGGACCCAGCGCGGGACTTACCAATCTTCCCGGGCACCTCATGTTAGAGGCCGCAAGACAGGGGCAAGGCATTGCAATTGCGGCAAAACTTTTCGTCGAACAGGATTTGAAGGCCGGGCGATTAAGGGTATTGTTCGAACACGATCTTGGCAAATCATATCATATCGTAACACGCCCCGGCCCGCTGCGGCCCGCGGTGAAATCGCTGTGTCATTGGCTGCGCCGACAGGTAAAATCCGACCCCCTCGGGTTCAAAAGTTGAATCTGTGACTAAATATTTGATGCAGGTCAAAGTGGCGTTCACCAGCGCCTGAGAAAAGACTGCCAGTCAAGTCCTTAACGGAGCGATTCCCCGTGTCCGACAACAATTCGCCAGCACCGTCGCTATACGCAGCCCGCGAGCCGATCTTTCCCAAACGGGTTAGCGGCAAATTCCGAAATCTCAAATGGGTCATCATGATCGCGACCCTTGGGGTTTACTATCTCACGCCCTGGATTCGCTGGGACCGCGGTCCCGAACTCCCGGATCAGGCGGTTCTGATTGATTTGGCAAATCGCCGCTTCTTCTTCTTCTGGATCGAAATCTGGCCGCATGAGTTTTACTTTATTGCCGGTCTCTTGATCATGGCGGGCCTTGGCCTGTTCCTGTTCACATCGGCCGCCGGTCGAGTATGGTGCGGCTATGCCTGCCCCCAGACCGTTTGGACGGACCTATATATCCTCGTAGAACGCTGGATCGAAGGGGACCGCAACGCGCGTCTGCGCCTCCACCGTCAAAAGAAGCTCGACTTCCGCAAAGCACGTTTGCGCGTCACCAAATGGGTGTCGTGGTTCCTGATCGGCCTCGCGACTGGTGGCGCTTGGGTGTTCTACTTTGCCGATGCTCCGACCCTTTTGGTTGATCTCGTAACGTTGAACGCGCATCCCATCGCCTATTCGACCATGCTCGTCCTGACGATGACCACCTTCTTCTTTGGTGGTTTTGCACGCGAACAAATCTGCATCTACGCCTGCCCGTGGCCCCGCATTCAGGCCGCCATGATGGACGAAGACACGCTGACCGTTGGCTATCGCGAATGGCGTGGGGAGCCCCGAGGCAAAGGGAAAAACCGCGAAGGCCTTGGGGATTGCATCGACTGCAACGCATGCGTCAACGTCTGCCCCGTAGGCATCGACATTCGCGATGGTCAGCAGCTTGAATGCATCACCTGCGCCCTGTGTATCGACGCCTGTGACGACATGATGGACAAAATTGGCAAGCCGCGTGGCCTGATCGACTATCTTGCCGTATCGGATGAAACACGCGAACGCGCGGGCGAGGCGCCCCGCTCTCCTTGGTATCACGTCTTCCGTGTCCGCACGATGATGTACACAGCCCTTTGGAGCCTTGTTGGCATCGGTCTGGTGGTCGCCCTGTTCATTCGCCCGGAAATCGAGATGACGGTGGCCCCGGTGCGCAATCCGACCTTCGTGACGCTGTCCGATGGCTCGATCCGCAATACCTATGATGTGCGGTTGCTGAACAAACACGGCGAAGATCGCCCGTTCCGCATCACGCTTAAAGGGGATCCTGCTTTGCGCGTGCAGCTTGAAGGCACCCCGTATGAAACGGTAAATGTGCCTGCGAACGAAACGTATTTGCAAAAGGTCTATGTCATCGCGCCGCGCCACTCTGACGCCGCAGCGTCCGAGCGCACCCCCTTCCGCTTTTGGGTCGAAGACCTGACAACCGGGGATCGCGCACATAACGACACGATCTTTAACGGAAGGGACAACTGATATGATGGGTGAGCGCAAATTGACCGGGTGGCATGTTCTGGCCATCTTTGTCGGAGCCTTTGGCGTGATCATCGCGGTCAATCTTGCGCTGGCTTACAACGCGGTCAAAACTTTTCCTGGGGTCGAGGTGAAGAACTCTTATGTTGCCAGCCAGACCTTTGAGGATCGTCGCATTCCGCAAGAAGCCCTGGGTTGGTCCGTTGTGGCGAAAAACACCGGTGGGTTGCTGATCCTGTCGATCACCGACACGGACGGCCGCCCCGTTCAGGTGGGAAAACTGGATGCCACGCTGGGCCGCCCGACCCATGTCAAAGACGACAAGACCCCCGAGTTCAGCTTTGACGGCACCGCCTATGTCGCGCGTGAAACCCTTGCGCCTGGCAACTGGAACATCCGTATGAAGGCCGTCGCACTGGATGGCACACCCTTTGAACAACGCGTTGTTTTTTACGTAAAAGACCCGGCGTGACCGGGGGCCTCCTGCACCAGCGGGGGGCCTGATCGCAAAACAAGATGTCGAAAGACCAGATATGACAGCTGCTATGCGCCCTCAGGCCTCGGCCTGCCCCGCCTGTTCTGCCGCCCCCGCGGCCGAAGCCCTCGCCGAATACCAGGCCCCAAGCGAGGCGCATATCACCCTGTCTGTGCCAACCATCCATTGCGCCGCCTGTATGAGCACGGTCGAAAATGCGCTGAACCAGCACTCCGGTGTGCGCTCGGCGCGGGTCAACCTGACCCTCAAGCGGGTCAGCATTGAGGCCGACCCTGACGTGACCGCCCAAGAGCTTGTGCCTGTTGTCGAAGGTGTGGGCTATGAGGCGCATGAACTGGATAGCACCGCCCTGTCCGCCACCCAGACGGATCGCGCCGGGCGTGATCTTTTGATGCGGCTGGCCGTGGCCGGGTTTGCCGCGATGAATGTCATGCTCTTGTCCATCGCGGTTTGGGCCGGGGCCGAGGGGCCGACGCGGGATATGTTCCATTGGGTGTCGGCCTTTATTGTGCTGCCCGCCGTGGCCTTTTCCGGCCAGCCCTTTTACCGGAACGCCTGGAACGCTCTGAAGGTTGGCCAATTGAACATGGATGTGCCGATCACCTTGGCCATCGGGCTCGCGATCATCACAAGCCTCTGGGAAACAACGCTTTCCGGCGAACACGCCTATTTTGACGCGGCGATCGCACTGACCTTTTTCCTGCTCACGGGCCGCTATCTGGATCACCGCACCCGGTCTGTCGCCCGCTCTGCCGCCGAAGAACTGGCCGCGCTGGAGGTGCCGCGCGCGTACCGTCTGACCGAGACCGGAGAAGAGCAGGTCAGCGTTACTGAGCTGGCAGTCCGGGATCTGATCCGCGTGCGCCCTGGTGGCCGCATGCCGGTTGACGGAGAGATCACCGACGGCACATCAGAACTAGATCGTTCGCTTTTGACCGGGGAAACCCTGCCCGTTTACGCCGCCCCCGGCGTCACGGTGTCCGCAGGCGAAGTGAACCTGACGGGCCCGCTCACCATCCGTGCCAGCGCAGTTGGGCGCGACACCTCATTGCACCGGATGGCGGATCTTGTGGCCGTGGCGGAATCCGGGCGCTCGCGCTATACGTCGCTGGCGGATCGTGCGGCCAAACTGTACGCCCCGGGGGTGCACATCCTGTCGGCCCTGGCGTTTGTCGGTTGGTACATCTATTCCGGTGACCTGCGCGTGGCGTTGAACATTGCCGCCGCCGTTTTGATCATCACCTGCCCCTGCGCGCTGGGGCTTGCGGTTCCGGCGGTCACCACCGCTGCCTCGGGTCGATTGTTCAAACGGGGCCTTTTGATCAAGGATTCCACCGCCTTGGAGCGATTGGCCCAGGTCGACACGGTTGTTTTCGACAAAACCGGAACCCTGACAGCGGGCGCGCCGGAACTGACCAATCTTGGGGATTTCACCCGCTGTGATCTTGAGATTGCGCTGGCTTTGGCAGAAGCCTCCGCTCACCCCCTGTCACACTCCCTGACCCTTGCGGCCAGAGACGCGGGCATCCACCCGGCAAAGGTCAGCGACATCCAGGAGATCCCCGGTCACGGCACCCAAGGGGTATGGAAAGGCCATGAGGTCCGGCTTGGCCGCGCCACATGGGTTGGCGGCGGCCAATCGCAAACCACCGCCGCCTGGCTAAGGGTGGGTGAAGGAGCCCCGCAGGCCTTTACCTTTACAGATCGCCTGCGTGATGGCGCCGAAGAGGCCGTGGCGGCGCTTTTGGACAGTGGGGTACGCGTTATCTTGATGTCGGGTGATACCACCCCAGCGGTCGAAGCCTTGGCCAAGCGGTTGAACATCGCGCAATGGATGGCCGAAGCCCTGCCGCAGGACAAGGCCAACCGCATCACCGCCCTGACCGATGAAGGATGTCATGTCCTGATGGTGGGCGATGGGTTGAACGACACCGCCGCGCTGACGGCGGCACATGCCTCTATTTCCCCCGCCTCGGCATTGGATGCGGCGCGCGTCGCCTCTGACATCGTGCTTTTGGGCAGCACGCTGGCCCCCATTCCCGATGCGATCACCACCGCACAAAAGGCGACCCGGCGCATCCGCGAGAACTTTACCATCGCCACCTGGTACAACATCATTGCTGTCCCCTTGGCGATTGCCGGGCTGTGTTCACCGCTGATCGCTGCCTTGGCCATGTCGTCAAGTTCGATTACAGTCTCGCTGAATGCTCTTCGCCTGAGGTAATTGATGTGAACGTCCTGACCTATCTTATCCCGATTTCACTGATCCTTGGCGGATTGGGATTGGCATTTTTCGTCTTTACGATCCGCTCACGCCAATATGACGACCCCGATGGCGACGCCCAGCGGATCTTGTCCGGCGAGTATGACGACAAGCCCAAGCCATAAATCCTTGCGGCGAAACGGAAACAATTTCGCACCCGTTTAAAAAACCGTTAACCAAAACGGCACAGTGATTTCCAACCTGTGCCTAGTTAGCGTCACATTACAGGGCAATATTGATCTCATAGTCAGGAGATCATGTTATGCCAAGTATAGCTATCAGATTATTTGCGCCCATCGCATTTCTTGGGCTTTCGGGATGCGGTGGCGCGCAGATCGCGCAAAAGCCCCCCCAACCGGCAGATGCAGGTCTGGCCCAGACCAGCGTTCAGGCCCTTCTTGTCCGCACTGGACTATCGGTGGTTTGATTCGCCCCAGTTCGGCCAAGTCGCACGTGGGGCGTCATATTTCGTCGACCCCTCGGTTTGTTTCAAAGGCGCGTCCGACCGGGCGCGCTTTTCTTTGAATCCATCACACAGCGGGCGGGCTCAGACGGGCAAGGCCGTTGTCTTGAACACGGTGCGCAGGGCAAATGATGACTGCATTTGCGCCACCCCAGGCAACCGTGTGAGATACTGACGATGGATGCGGGCAAAGTCCTCGGTGTCTTCGGCGACAACTTTCAAGATGTAATCCGCTGATCCTGCCATGAGATGGCATTCCAGCACATCCGGCACCCGCGCCACCGCGGCTTCGAATGCTTCGAGCACCTCATCTGCCTGCGCATTAAGTGTGATCTCGACAAAGACCGTCGCAGGTAGCCCCATTTTCCGGGCATCCAACAGGGCCACATAGTTCCTGACAAAGCCACCGCTTTCAAGCCGCTGAACGCGCCTATGGCAGGCAGAGGCTGACAGGTTCACCTGTTCGGACAGATCCGCATTCGATATGCGCCCCTTGCGCTGGAGCACCCTAAGGATACGTTTATCGGTCTCGTCCAGAGGCATTTTTCGAACTTTCTTCGATCATGTGGTCGCCTTGCGCACATAATCATGCATCAAGAAGCAGAACCCGCACAAGAGACGAAGCACATTGCATGCGGTCCATGTGACGCTTTTTTCAGCATCGCACGAAGAGGAGCGCGCCATGACCACCCCCATGACCATCGGTTGCCCGACCGAAATCAAACCCCAGGAGTTCCGCGTCGGCCTGACACCCAACGCCGCAGGTGAGGCCATCGCCCACGGCCATACGGTCTTGATCCAGTCCGGTGCCGGCATGGGGTCAGGCTTTTCGAACGATGATTACCTGGCGGCAGGGGCGCAGATCGTCGAGACCGCGCAAGAGGTCTTTGCCAAGGCCGACATGATCGTCAAAGTCAAAGAGCCGCAAGCGGTAGAACGCAAGATGCTGCGCGAAGGCCAGCTGCTGTTCACCTATCTGCACCTCGCACCTGACCCGGATCAGACCCATGATCTCTTGGCTTCTGGATGCACAGCGATTGCCTATGAAACCGTGACCGACGGCCGTGGGGGTCTGCCACTTCTGGCACCCATGTCCGAAGTCGCTGGCAGGTTGGCCGCGCAGGTTGGCGCATGGACGCTGCAAAAGGCCAATGGCGGTCGCGGTGTCCTGATGGGGGGCGTGCCTGGGGTCGGCCCGGCCAAGGTCATCGTGATTGGCGGGGGCGTCGTTGGAACCCACGCAGCCAAAATCGCGGCTGGAATGGGGGCGGATGTGACGGTTCTGGATCGGTCACTACCACGTCTGCGGTATCTGGATGACGTGTTTGGTGGCACCTTCAAGAGCCAATATTCAACCGCTGGCGCCACCGCCGAGCTGATCCAGGATGCCGATATGGTGATTGGCGCGGTTCTGATCCCGGGCGCTGCCGCCCCCAAATTGGTCAGCCGCGAACAGCTATCGACCATGAAGCCCGGCGCGGTTCTTGTCGATGTGGCGATTGACCAGGGGGGGTGTTTTGAGACCTCTAAGGCCACAACCCACGCTGATCCGATCTATGACGTCGACGGGATCATGCACTACTGTGTTGCCAATATGCCCGGCGCTGTCGCCCGCACATCGACCATCGCGCTTGGCAACGCCACGCTGCCCTTCATGCTGTCATTGGCCGACAAAGGGTGGAAGCGTGCCTGCACCGACGATGCGCACCTGTTGAATGGGCTGAACGTTCACGCGGGCAAGCTCACATATGCGGCTGTGGGTGACGCGTTGGGGATCGACAGTATCCCCCCAGAGGCGGCGTTGAACATCTGAATACAAAAGGCCCCGATCGCATGGATCGGGGCTTTTCTCTTTTTATCAGATGCTTATCTTTTCAAAGAGTCGCGGATTTCCATCAGGATATCCAGTTCGCTTGGCCCTGCGGGGGCCTCTTCTGCGGGGGCTTCCTCTTCTTGCTTTTCGGCGGCTTCCTTGACGCGGTTCACCATCTTGACCAGCATGAAAACAACCCATGCGATGATCAAAAAGTTGATCACCGCCATGACAAAGCGGCCAACGGCAAAGACCGGGGCGCCCGCCTCTTTCGCCGCCGCCAAAGAGACATAGACCTCGCCGTTGAGCGCATAGAACCAGCCCGTAAAGTCGACCCCACCGGTAAACAAAGCGATGATCGGGTTGATCAAATCGCCGACCATGGATTTTACGATCGCTGTAAACGCTGCACCGATGATGATGCCGACGGCCATATCCATGACATTGCCCTTGGCAATGAAGTCTTTGAATTCCTGAACCATTTCTGTCCCCTCTTCATGCGCATCAAGCGCGCTGAATTCGCAACAGAACCCTGCCACGCAGCTCGCACGCAGTCAGCGGGAAAGCGACAAACCGGTTCCCCGCGTTACGACGGGAGTTCAGAGGTCAGCACATAGCGCAGGATCTGCACCACCTGTTCGGGCTTACGCGCGACGGCCAAGGCCGCGGCATCGACCTCTTTGAGGGCGTGATCGTGTTCAGGGGGTTGCAAGATGATCAAGGATTTGCCCAGCGCCGCCGCATAGCCCGCATCAAAGGCCGCGTTCCACTGTTTGTATTTATCGCCAAACCGCACAACGACCACATCCGCGTCGGCAATGCCCTTGCGCGTGCGGATCGCGTTCATATTCGCGCCTTTATTGTCATGCCAGAACTTGTTCTCTTCGGGCCCAAGGATCGCCACCCCGCAATCGTCGCTGGCACCGTGATCCGTGACCGGTGCGTTGAACGTGATCCCAAGCCCCGCGGCCCCCGAGGTGATCTGATCGCGCCAGTCGGTGTGGATTTCGCCCGACAAATATACATTCAAGCCCATAATCTTTCCCTATTGGTCTACTGTGCCTTTGACCTATCACGTCCTGCGCCAAGGGCGAATGCAAAACAGAGCGCCCACATTTGGGCGCTCTGCTAAACTTGGTTTACACAGGTGTTTGGCAGGGACGGATCATCGCAGTCGGGAACCGGCGCATTGGGATTTTGGTCTTGCGAGCAGATCCGCTCATGCGCGCGGCAAAAGAAAAGGGCCACCGCTTGGGTGGCCCTTATCCGTTTATCCGTTCACACGGATGGTTTCGTTTTTCGGGTCATAGGGGCTGTCGCAGGTGACGACCGCATCCCACAGCTTGTCTTGCATTTTGACCTGCAACTTGGTGCCTTCGACGGCCAGTTCGGGTTTGACATAGCCCATCCCGATGGATTTCTCGAAGGCCACCGAATACCCGCCCGAGGTCAGACGGCCAACGCGCTCACCTTCGGGCGTATAGAGCACTTCGCGCCCCCAGGGATCCGCATCCGCCGGCCCGTCGATCAACAGGGTGCAGCATTTCACGCGAATGCCTTTTTCGATCATGGCCTCTTTGCCGTGGAAGTCCTTTTCCAGATCGATAAAGCGCGGCAGATCGGCTTCGGCGGGGGTTGCGTCGCGGCCCAGTTCGGTGCCGAAGGCGCGGTAGGATTTCTCCTGGCGCAGCCAGTTTTGCGCACGTGCGCCAACCAGCTTCATCCCGTGCTTTTCACCGGCTTTTTCAAGCAGGTCGAACAGATAGTTCTGCATCTCGATCGGGTGGTGCAGCTCCCAGCCCAGTTCACCGGTATAGGCCACGCGGATCGCGTTGACCGGGCACATGCCCAGTTCGATCTGGCGCGCAGACAGCCAGGGGAAACGCTTGTTCGACAGGGCGGTTTCGGGATCAGCGTCGTTGATGACCTCTTTGAGAACATCGCGCGACTTGGGCCCGGCGATGGCAAAAACGCCCCACTGGGTGGTCACATCCTGGATCTCGATATAGCCGAACTCTTCCATTTTGTCTTCGGCAGCCTTGCGCAGGAAGTCCGCGTCATACTCGGTCCAAGCGCCCGCCGAAACGAGGTAATAGTTGTTCTCGCCATTGCGCACGATGGTGTATTCGGTGCGCGTGGTGCCCGCCGAGGTCAGCGCATAGGTCAGGTTGATGCGTCCAACCTTGGGCAGCTTGTTGCAGGTGAACCAATCCAGGAACTGGGTTGCACCGGGGCCTTTGACGACGTGTTTGGTAAAGGCGGTGGCGTCGATCAGGCCCACACCTTCGCGGATGGCCTTGGCTTCGTCGACGGCGTGCTGCCACCAACCGCCACGGCGGAACGAACGCGAATCGTGGTCGTAGTTGTCGGGCGCGTCAACCGGGCCGAAATAGTTCGGACGCTCCCAGCCATTGACCCAGCCGAATTGCGCGCCACGCGCTTTTTGACGGTCATAGGCAGGCGCGGTGCGCAAGGGGCGACAGGCGGCGCGCTCTTCATCCGGGTGGTGCAGGATGTAGACGTGCTCATAGCATTCTTCGTTTTTACGCGCGGCAAACTCGGTTGTCATCCAGTTCGACGAATACCGCTTGGGGTCCAGCGACGCCATGTCGATCTCGGCTTCGCCATCGACCATCATCTGCGCCAGGTAATACCCTGTGCCACCCGCTGCGGTGATGCCAAAGCTGAACCCTTCGGCCAGCCACATGTTGCGCAGACCCGGCGCCGGACCAACCAGGGGGTTGCCGTCGGGCGTATAGCAGATCGGGCCGTTGAAATCGTCCTTCAGACCCGATTCCGCGCAAGAGGGAACGCGCTCGGCCATCGCCATGTATTGATCCGCGATCCGGTCCAGATCGAGCGGGAACAGATCCGCACGGAAGCTGTCCGGCACACCATGTTCAAAGCGCGCAGGCGCCCCATGTTCGTAGATCCCAAGGATCCAGCCGCCACGCTCTTCGCGGGCATAGGATTCGTTGTCCGCGTCGCGAACCACCGGATGCTCGGGGTTGCCCGCCTCGCGCCATTTAACCAGCTCGGGGTCTTTGTCCATCACGATGAAGGTGTGTTCGACCGGGATGGCGGGCATCTTGATGCCCAGCATTTTGGCGGTGCGCTGCGCGTGGTTGCCAGAGGCGGTCACAACGTGCTCAGCGGTGATCACGACTTTTTCGTCGCTTTCCACCAGGTTACCACCCTTTTCTACCATCTTGGTGCAGGTCACTTCCCAGTGAGTGCCGTTCCAGTGAAAGTCATCCGCCTGCATCTTGCGCACGATTTCCACACCGCGTTGGCGCGCGCCCTTGGCCATCGCCTGAGTCACGTCAGCGGGGTTAATATAGCCATCCTCGGTGTGATAGATCGCCCCCTTCAGATCGCCGGTTTCGATCAGCGGCCAGCGTTCCTTGATCTGCTCGGGTGTGAGCCATTCATAGGCCACGCCACAGGTCTCTGCCGTCGATGCATACAACATGTATTCATCCATGCGTTCCTGCGTCTGCGCCATGCGCAGGTTTCCAACAACGGCAAAGCCCGCGTTCAGCCCGGTTTCTTCTTCCAAAGTTTTGTAGAAGTCGACCGAATATTGGTGGATGTGCGTCGTGGCATAGGACATGTTGAACAGGGGCAGCAGGCCGGCTGCGTGCCACGTGGACCCTGATGTCAGCTCATCGCGCTCAATCAGCATCACGTCATCCCAGCCCGCTTTGGCCAGGTGATAGGCAATCGAGGTGCCAACAGCGCCGCCGCCGACAACCAGTGCTTTGACTTGCGTTTTCATCGGGTCTCTCCGTGCAAATAACTTACCCAGAGTCATACCCTGCTCATCTGCATCCGAGCCGCCCTGCCCGACACTTTGCGACTGAAAGCGACAGATCCTTGTCGCCTGCCAGCCATTTTTCCCACTCGCGCCCCCGATCATCGGCAAATTCCAGCGAATTCACGCCGCTTTTGTACCGAATGCCCTATCAGCAGCCTTTCGCATTCCGAGAAGCCCCCCTATAACGGCCCCGGTCCGCTCTCGTCAGAGTCGCGGATTAAAATGCCGTGGCATTGGGCGATTTCGCCTGACCATCGGATAGCAGGCTGGAAACAAGGGCGCGAAGCGGGGCACGACACGTATGTTTGGATTGGACGGCATCATGGGCATGTTCTCGGCGGACATGGCCATTGACCTTGGAACCGCGAATACGCTGGTTTACGTCAAAGGCAAGGGCGTGATTCTGTCAGAGCCTTCGGTGGTCGCCTATCACGTCAAAGACGGTCAGAAAAAGGTTCTTGCCGTTGGTGAAGACGCCAAATTGATGCTGGGCCGGACGCCGGGCTCCATCGAGGCCATCCGCCCCATGCGCGAAGGGGTCATCGCGGATTTCGTCGCCGCCGAAGAGATGATCAAGGAATTCATCCGCAAGGTGCACCGCCGCACGACCTTTTCCAAACCCAAGGTCATCGTGTGCGTGCCGCATGGTGCAACCCCGGTTGAAAAGCGTGCGATCCGCAATTCGGTTCTTTCGGCTGGGGCCCGCAAGGCCGGCCTGATCGCCGAACCCATCGCCGCCGCAATTGGTGCGGGCATGCCGATCACCGACCCGACGGGCAACATGGTTGTCGACATCGGCGGCGGGACCACCGAAGTCGCCGTCCTGTCCTTGGGTGACATCGTTTACGCCCGCTCTGTACGTGTGGGTGGTGACCGGATGGACGAAGCGATCATTTCCTACCTGCGTCGCCAGCAGAACCTGCTGGTTGGCGAAAGCACCGCCGAGCGGATCAAGACGTCGATTGGTACGGCGCGTATGCCCGACGACGGGCGAGGCTCTTCGATGCAGATCCGGGGACGCGATCTGTTGAATGGCGTGCCAAAAGAAACCGAGATTTCTCAGGCGCAGGTCGCCGAAGCCCTGTCCGAACCCGTCGATGCAATTTGCGAAGCCGTAATGACCGCGCTGGAAACCACGCCGCCGGATCTGGCCGCCGATATTGTCGACCGCGGCGTGATGCTGACCGGAGGCGGTGCGCTTTTGGGGGATCTGGATCTAGCCCTGCGGGAACGGACCGGTCTGGCGGTCTCGATCGCTGATGAATCGCTGAATTGCGTGGCTTTGGGCACCGGCAAAGCGCTGGAGTACGAAAAGCAACTGCGCCACGCGATTGATTACGACAGCTGATCTTTGGCCATCTGGACGTGTGCCGATTTGTACGCGGCCGCGTCTTCGCGTAGACCATATTCAGCGACCGACCAACCACCGGAGGAGCCGTGGCGAGCGACCGCAGTTCAGGCGAGGATTTCGCAACACCGATCAAACGTTTGATTCTGGTGCTACTGTGCCTGTTTCTGATCGCCTTGTTCTTAATCTGGCGCATCGACAGCCCGCGGGTTGAGCGGTTTCGCGCACAGGTCGTGGACGCGGTTGTTCCGCGCATGGATTGGGCCATGGCCCCCGTCACCGGCAGCCTGAAGATCCTTCGGGATTACCAGTCTTATCAACAGCTTCACGCCCAAAACCACGAGCTGCGCCGCGAGTTGCGCAAAATGACCGCCTGGAAAGAGGCGGCGTTGCAGCTTGAACAGGAAAACGCCCGCTTGCGTGACCTGAATAACGTGCGCCTTGATCCCAAACTCACCTATATCACGGCGGTGGTTTTGGCGGATTCCGGCTCTCCGTTCCGTCAGTCATTCGTGATCAATGTTGGCGGTCGGGATGGCATTGTTGATGGCTGGGCAACAATGGATGGGATCGGGCTGGTGGGCCGCGTGTCCGGGGTGGATGCGAACACGGCCCGGGTCATTCTGCTGACCGACCCGACATCGCGCATCCCCGCGAAAATTCTCCCCTCGGGACAACAGGCCCTGGTGGTGGGCGACAACACCGCTGCCCCCCCGATTGATCTGTTGGAGAACCCGGATCTGGTGCGCCCTGGGGATCGGATCGTGACCTCGGGTGACGGCGAGGTCTTTCCCCCCGGCCTGTTGATCGGCCAAATCGCAGAAGACCCGGGTGGGCGCCTGCGTGTGCAGCTGGCCGCAGATTACGAACGGCTCGAATTCCTGCGCGTCTTGCGCGATATCGGCGCCCGGCGGGTGGAAACCCCCAGCGAGCTCATCTTGCCTGACCGGTTGCCCGATCGCGCCCCCCCGGCAGACGCCACGCCCACATCCGAGGATGCCACGGAGCCTGCCCAAGATGGCTGAAACAACACCCACACGTTTGTGGGTCATGCGGCTGACCTATCTGGCGCTGGCGCTGTTGATCATCCTTGCCCATCTTTTGCCGATCCGGCTGGGGCCTATGGATTGGGCTGGGCCTGACGTCTTGCTGGCGCTCAGTTTTGCCTGGGCGCTGCGGCGCCCCGATTTCATCCCCGCGCCTCTTGTTGCGCTTGCGCTTTTGCTGGCGGATCTATTGTTGATGCGCCCACCCGGTCTTTGGGCTGCGTTGGGTCTGTTGGCGGTTGAATGGCTAAAGGGTCAGGGCAAGCAACTTCGCGACAACACGTTTTTCACCGAATGGATCACGGTGGCGGCCGCCACATTGGCGGTGGCGATCGGATACCGTTTGGTTCTTGGCATTTTGGTCGTCTCGCCCGGCGCATTTTTGCTGAGCGTGCAGCAATTCGGGCTAACCGTTCTGTGCTATCCCTTGGTCGCGGCCGCCAGTTATCTTATCTTTGGGGTGCGCCAGATCACCCCCGGCGAATATGACCATTAGGGACGCCAACCATGAAACGCACAGCACGCGAAACAAAGGAAAGCGCCCGGCGGATCACCCGCCGTGGTTTGCTTTTGGGCATATCGCAACTGGCCTTTGCTGGACTTCTGGCCAGTCGCATGCACTTTTTGCAGGTCAAAGAGGGGACCAAGCACAGCCTCTTGGCGGAAGAAAACCGCATCAAGTTCAAGCTGATTCCCCCCGCTCGCGGTCGCATCTTTGACCGCAATGGCACCGTGATCGCGGACAATGAGCCCACCTATCGTATCACGTTGATTCGCGAAGACGCCGGCGATGTCGAAGAGGTCATCGGGCGCCTGTCGCAATTGGTCGAACTGGACGAAGATGACCTGAACCGGGCGCTGACAGCGATGAAGCGCACGCCATCGTTCCTGCCTGTCACCGTCGCTGACCGTGTTGAATGGTCCGACATCAGTCGCGTTGCGGTCAACGCCCCCGCGCTTCCGGGCATTACCCCCGAAGTGGGGCTAAGCCGCATATACCCCAAATCCGATCTCTATGCCCATGTGGTCGGCTATGTGGGTCTGGTGCGTCAAAAGGATCTGGAGGCCTATCAGGATCCGCCCGCCGTCCTTCGTGTTCCGCGCTTTCGCATCGGCCATCTGGGCGTCGAAGCCGAGCGCGAAGATCTGCTTCGTGGCAAAAGCGGGACCAAACAGGTCGAAGTCAACGCCATAGGCCGTGAAATGCGCGAACTGTCCCGCAAAGAGGGTCAGGCCGGAGCCGATCTTCAGCTGACCGTCGACAGTGAGCTTCAGGATTACGCCTTGGCGCGTTTGGGATCTGAATCCGCCAGCGCCGTGGTCATTGACCTTGAAGAGGGCGACGTTCTCGCCATTGCCTCAGCGCCCAGTTACGACCCCAACAAATTCGTACAGGGGATTTCAAACGCCGAATTCCAACCCCTGCTGACGAACGACCACCGGCCCCTGGCGTCGAAAACTGTTCAGGATGGCTATGCGCCCGCGTCGACGTTCAAGATGATCACCATGCTGGCCGGTTTGGAATCCAGGCTGATCACACCGGATGAAACCGTCAAATGCCTTGGCAAGGTCGAAATCGGTTCGCGCGAATTCCGGTGTTGGAACCGCTACGGGCACGGCAATATGAACATGGAACAGGCGCTGCGCGAAAGCTGTGACGTCTACTATTACGATCTGGCATTGAAGGTCGGCATCGAACAGATCGCTGAAATGGCGCGCAAACTGGGTCTCGGCGTGGCGCCGGATGTGCCCATGTCCGCCGTCACCAGCGGCCTTGTCCCGGACAAAGCCTGGAAAAAGCGCAAACATAAGGCGGATTGGGTCATCGGGGATTCCGTGAATGCCTCAATCGGTCAGGGCTTTTTGTTGGCATCTCCCTTGCAGCTTGGGGTGATGACGGCGCGTCTGGCGACCGGTCGTCTTGTGTCTCCCCGGTTGATCCGCAGCGTGGACGGGGTTGCCGCGCCAAGCGGGATCGGACCAGAATTGGACATAAATCCCAACCACTTGCGCCTTGTTCACAAGGCCATGTACTCGGTCGTCAACAACCGTCAGGGAACCGCCTATGGGTCACGCATCATCGACGAGACCAATCGCATGGCAGGAAAGACCGGCACGGCCCAGGTCACATCAAAAGTTATCGACAATAAAACAGCCCCCTGGGAACAGCGTGATCATGCGCTGTTTGTGAA
Source organism: Pelagimonas sp. (assembly GCA_025210345.1). Classification (GTDB taxonomy): domain Bacteria; phylum Pseudomonadota; class Alphaproteobacteria; order Rhodobacterales; family Rhodobacteraceae; genus JAOARQ01. Next base: position 84,977 of record JAOARX010000008.1, read on the forward strand.
CTTTGCCCCCTATGACGCGCCCAGGATCGCTGTGTCTGTCGTGGTCGAACACGGCGGCGGCGGGTCGTCCGCCGCCGCGCCCATCGCGCGCGACATCACGCTTCAGGCGCTTTACAAGGGCGACCCCCCGCTAAGCGCCTATCCCACCAAGGATCGAAGCAAGATCAAAGCGCAACAAGACCGGTTGGCCCGCGAACGCGCCCAGCGCGCCGCAACACGCGATACCCGGGCCTGACACATGACCTATCTTGAGCATAATATCAAAACGGTCCCAACCGGTTGGCGCAAGATCCTGCATCTGAACTGGGCCTTGATCCTTTTGCTCAGCGCCGTGGCCAGTGTCGGCTTTTTGATGCTGTATTCCGTCGCGGGCGGGTCGTTTTCCCCATGGGCCGAGCCCCAGATGAAACGATTTGCGCTTGGAATGGTGGCCATGCTTTTGGTCGCCATGGTGCCCATTTGGTTTTGGCGCAATATGGCCATGGTTGCCTATCTTGCGTCCATCGTCCTGCTGCTGATCGTTGAGTTCATGGGCACAGAGGCCGGTGGGTCGCAGCGTTGGATTGATCTGGGCTTTATGCGATTGCAACCGTCCGAGATGGCCAAGATCGCGGTGATCATGCTGTTGGCCGCCTATTACGATTGGCTGCCGCTGAACAAGACGTCGCGCCCACTATGGGTGGTCATTCCAATTCTCATCATCCTTCTGCCCGCAGCCCTGGTGTTCCAACAACCGGACCTGGGGACCGCGCTGCTGATCATGTTCGGGGGGGCAATCCTGATCTTCCTGGCCGGTGTGCATTGGCTGTATTTCGGCGGCGTCGCCCTGCTTTCGGTTGCGCTTTTGATTGGGATCTTCGAAAGCCGCAATACCGACTGGCAACTTCTGAGCGACTATCACTACGGTCGCATTGACACATTTCTGGACAGTTCAGAAGACCCCTTGGGGGATGACTATCACATCACGCAGGCCAAAATCGCCATGGGATCGGGCGGCTGGGCTGGCAAGGGGTATATGCAGGGCACGCAGTCGCGTTTGAACTTTCTGCCTGAAAAACACACCGACTTTATCTTTAACACCCTTGCCGAAGAGTTCGGATTTGTCGGCGGGTTTTCCCTGTTGGTGCTTTACCTGCTGATCTTGGTATTTTGTTATGTCTCTGCGCTGCAAAACAAAGATCGGTTCTCTTCTCTTTTGATCCTTGGGATAGGGGTGACTTTTTTCCTGTATTTTGCGGTGAATATGGCCATGGTGATGGGGCTGGCTCCGGTGGTTGGGGTTCCCTTGCCCCTGGTCAGCTACGGGGGGTCCGCGATGTTGGTGTTGCTGCTGGCTTTTGGCCTCGTGCAAAGCGCCCATGTCCATCGACCCCGATGATCAATATCAGCATTCGAAAGACCCAAGCATGCCGAACATTCTTTTTGCCGCCCCCCAAGCGCGCTGGCAGGAATACGAAGCCCCATTGAAAAGCGCCCTTATGGCTACCGGGCTTGCATATGAACTTGCGACGGACATGCCCGCCGAGACGGTTGATTACATCATCTATGCGCCCAACTCCGACATACAGGATTTCACCCCCTACACCCGCCTCAAGGCGGTGTTGAACCTATGGGCCGGGGTCGAGCAAGTGGTTGAAAACACGACACTCACCGTACCCCTGACCCGGATGGTCGATACCGAAGGGCTGACTCAGGGGATGGTGGAATGGGTGACCGGACATGTGTTGCGCCATCATCTGGGGATGGATGCGCATATCGTGAATCCCGATCATAAATGGGACGCGGTTGCGCCGCCACTGGCGCCCGAACGCCGGGTCTGCATTCTGGGGCTTGGGGTGCTGGGTACGGCTTGCGCGCGAGCGCTGATTGCGCTTGGGTTCGATGTTAGCGGCTGGGCCCGGTCGGAAAAGCACATCCAGGGCATGACCTGCCATCATGGGCCTGATGGCTTGGATGCCGCGCTGAACGATGCGGAAATCGTCGTCCTCTTGCTGCCCTCCACCGCAGAAACCGAGAATTGTTTGAATGCGCGCACGCTTGATTTGCTGGCCGACGGTGCGTGCGTCATCAATCCGGGCCGCGGTCCCTTGATTGAGGATCAGGCCCTGTTGGATGCGCTGGATCGCGGCCAAATTCACCATGCCACGCTGGATGTGTTTCGCGTTGAACCCCTGCCCCGCGACCATCCGTTCTGGTCGCATCCCAAAGTGACCGTGACCCCCCATATCGCCTCGGAAACCCGCCCGGTGACCGCCGCGCGCGAAATTGCACAAAATATTCAGCGCTACGAGCGCGGAGACCCCCTGCAACACCTTGTCGATCGTACCGCCGGATACTAAACGGCCCCAAACGCAACCGGCCCGAAAAGGAGCCCGCACATGAGCTTTGACCGTTCCATCAAGATTGCACCGTCGATCCTTTCGGCTGACTTTGCCAACTTTGGCGCTGAAATTCAGGCGATCGAGGCCCAAGGCGCCGATTGGATTCACGTGGACGTTATGGATGGCCATTTTGTCCCCAATCTGACCTTTGGTCCGCCCGCGGTCAAAGCGTTTCGCCCACATGTGAAAACCGTGATGGACGTGCATCTGATGATCGCCCCCGTCGATCCCTACATTGAGGCCTATGCCGATGCGGGGGCGGATATCCTGACCGCGCATATCGAGGCCGGGCCACATATTCACCGCACGCTGCAAGCCATTCGTGGCGCCGGGATGAAGGCTGGTGTCGCACTGAACCCGGGCACCCCGGCGGAAGCCGTGGCGCATCTCTTGGATCTGACCGATCTGGTCTGCGTCATGACCGTGAACCCCGGTTTTGGCGGCCAGAAGTTCATCGATATGACGTCCAAAATCAGAACCCTGCGGGCCATGATCGGTGATCGGCCGGTCCATATCGAGATCGACGGCGGCGTCGATCCCTCGACCGCACCCTTGGTGGTCGACGCGGGGGCGGATGTCCTGGTGGCGGGCTCAGCGGTATTCCGGGGTGGCTCGGTCGAAAATCCCGCAGTTTACGGTGACAACATCAAGGCGATCCGCGCTTCGGTGGCCTAAGACGGGCTTTGACCCATCCCCTGCGGGGCAACCGCAGGGCGGGATGATGGCTGGAAAATCAGGCGGCGTTATGCGCCGCCTTTTCTGTATTTGAACACACCGCTCGCCTTGGCGATCAATTCGCCCGTATCGTCTTTGACATGTCCGTCGGCGAAAAACGTCGCTTTGCCGCCCCCGGTTTTCCAGGCCTCGCCAATCAGGATTTTGCCAAGCGGGCGCGATATATACTGGACGTTCAGCGACAGCGTCAGGCACAGCTGGCGGCGGTCCACATCCCCCGTCCAACACCCCGCATAGCCCATCACGGTATCCAACAACGATGCATGCGCCCCGCCGTGCAGGCTCCCGTGGCGGTTCATCAGATGATCCCCAAGCGGCATTTCAAACCGGGCATACCCTTCGTGCCACTCAACCATGTCAAACCCTAAATGGGCCGAGTAGGCATAGGGCTCTTCGCGAAAACGCATATCCATCGGTCGAACTCCTGTGTATGTCAGCTTTGCATTTGCAAAGAAAGAGGCGCAGGCGCGCCGCCCAGATCATCCACGCGCAGCGGTCCTGAGGGTCGTGATAGACGGTTGCGCACCACCCAGTAAAGACGGGATTGCGCACGGGTGATCGCCACATAAGCAAGACGTTTCCAAAGCGGCTGGCCTGCTTCGGTCCGCCCCATGCGCGCCGCCGCATACAGATCGGGCGCAAAAACCTGAACCGCGTCCCACTGCGATCCCTGCGCCTTGTGGATCGTGACCGCGGCACCATGCAAAAAGGCCGCCCCCATACGCGCGGCATAGGGGATAAAGGGTTCTTCCTCATCAGGTTTTTCGATTTTAACAATCGAGGCCGCCGAGACCTGAGGTTCAATCGCACCGACGACGTGCAACTTGGAAAATCCGGGCTTGCGCCCTGCCCCCAGATAGATCACCTGCGCCCCCTTGATCAGACCACGGGCCTCAAGATCCAGGCGTTTCTTCCGATGTTTCATCGGCAGCTCGATTCCGTCGCAAATCAGCGGCTCACCCGGCAAAAGATCATCTTCGGGGGCACCGTGTACCTGTCGAAAGGCATTGATCAGACGGATGCGGGTGGCATTGCGCCAGACCAGCACCGGGGACCTGGCCATAAGGTCGACTTCGACACGCTGCCCCCAGACCACCCGATCATCTTTGCGCGCGGTCTGTTCGACCATGCGTTCAAAATCTTCAAAGCCAAGCTGTGGATCGGCCAATGCATGCGCCAGATCCAGAATTGGATTGCCGGCCTCTTGCCGATGAACCCGGCTCAGCTCCATCCGCGCGGGTTCTGGCACGGCATCAAACACCATTTTGCCAGATTGGTTCACCGGAGCAAGCTGGGCCGGGTCGCCAAACAAGAAAAGCGTCGGAAAGATTTCTCTGAGATCTTCGTATTGCCGATCATCCAGCATCGACGCCTCGTCGACAAATCCGATATCCAGCGGATCGTCGCGGCGCTTCCATCCGGTGATAAAATCACTGCCACGCAATCCCGCTGCCGCCAAGGCCGCTGGGATAGACTTATGAACTTCATAGCTTGCCTGAGCGCGGGCAAGCGCCTCTTCGGTCAGGCCTTCGATCTCGGGTTGATCTTCGTTCCCCATCAACCACTCCGCGATCCGCTCGTAGTCGGGGTCATAGACCGGCGTGTACAAAATGCGATGGATCGTGGTCGCCGGAACCCCGCGCATGCGCAAGACACTGGCCGCCTTGTTCGTTGGCGCGAGAATAGCCAAGGTGCGACGATCTTTGCGGGGCTTGCCCTCATAGTCGCCTGAAACCGTTTCGACACCTGCGGCCTCAAGCCCTTTGACCATTTCGGACAAGAGCATGGTCTTGCCACTTCCGGCCTTGCCCATCAGCGCCATGACAGAAGAGCGCCCCTCTGTGGCGGGTAAGCACAGGCCTTCTTCCAGATCGACCCCATTGGCGCGCAATACGTCACTCACCCGGTCATAAGCTTCGGCTTGGTCATCGGAATATTGCAGGGTGGGCTGTGTCATGCGCGCACACTAGCCGCCAATTTCCCCTGTTGCCAGCAGGCTTTGGGCATTTGGATGCGCACAGGGGAGAGCGCGCATCCAAAGTTCGACATTCAGGCCGCGGCCTGATCTTCGAAATCAAAGGACGCGAGGGACCCGAACGACAGTTCGAACCAGCGCTTGGACAGCTCAGGGGTGATACCGGCGGTTTTCGCAACACGCGCTTGGGATTCGCGGGTGAAATCCCACAGGCCCACACTTATGGCTTCGCGGCCTTTACCCTCAGTCCCCAGAACTTCGGGTGCGGAGCCAATCCGGGAAAACACACGCACCATCGACCCAAAGAATACACCTACGAAATGCTCAACCCCGAACTCTTCCATGACATGCCCGCCTGCCAGCATCAGTGCAGCCGCAACACCCGGCTTGGCACCAGGTGCAAGGCAAAACCGGGTGCATTCCCAAATCAGAGGGCTTTCAATGCGGACACCATCCGCCAGATGGACAAAGTGATCGTTGACCATTGTTCGACCAACCGTCGGCATCAGCCGCAATGAGCCACCATGCGAACCATCGGGGTTTTGCCAAATGATATAGAGGGGATTTTCCTGATCATATTCGTCGCGCTCATATCCATCGTCGTCGACGCTGACCGCCCAATTGTGGCGGATCTTGAATTGCGCTGCCCGATCTTTGAACATCGAACGCGCGAGCTGTGGGAATTTGTGAAGGTCGTTGCCGTAAATATAGCGGATCATTAGGTTTCTCCCCTGAGAAATTGGTGTCGATGGGGAAAATCTGATCGCTAGCCGTTAAGGAGTTTCGACAGGACCGTTCGCAGGCCTAACAAAGCGTTTATGGCCTGTGCTCGTCACACGACGATCAGGCCTCGGCTGATGGCACGCGCCACCGCATGTGTTGTATTCATCGCTCCAAGCTTGTGCCGGGCACTTTCGACGTAGACGCGCAGCGTGTGCTCAGAAATCGACAGGGCTTCTGCGGCTTGGGCCCGGTTATGACCGGTGGCCAGCAGTGTCATTGCCTCGATTTCCCGCGGGGACAGTGGCTGGGCTGCTTCAGGTGTGCGTCCGCTCTCGAACTCAAGCGCCTTCTTGTTGAAACTATGGGCGATCAGAATCAGATCGCGCCGATTTTTCTCTGTGAATTCCTCCCATTCGGTATCGTTGCAACTGTGGCTTAGCGTGAAATGCGCGAACTGTCCGTTTGGGCCGCGAATTGGGATGGAATAGCCTTGATTTCCAACACCATGCTCGATTGCGTCTTTCTGAAAGGCCCGGGCTGCCTTGCCCGACCAATCCAGACGTTTCCAATCAACTGGGTGAAAGCGCTGAAAGCACCCAGCAATGACGGGATCGACACGGAGATACCCCTTTTGGACGTAGCGGTTGACCCATTCAAGATCGTAGGTTCCACATCCATATTGTTCGCCATTGCTGTTGACCCAGTGATAGACAAGATGATCGACACCCAGTTTGTCTCGCAATTCCTCAATGAGGATTTGCAGATCATCCAGCCCTTCAGCCGATTCCAACCGTTCGATCAGCCCGCCCAGTCGCGGAGCATTTACCAAGAAGCCCAATCCCATTCCCTTCAGAAAGGGACGAAATCTCTGCCTGAGCCACAAAAGAGGCATCGTCCAGTTGAGCGGCAAGGGAAGGCATCCCATTCGCCCGCGCGAACGTTTTCAGGTCAGTCAGTACGTCCAGTATCCAGTCGTGTCCCATTGTTAACCTCTTCCATAGATAGTTAATGCTTCATTAATGCAACTCTAGCATTTGGGTAGATTTTGCGAAATTCGCGAATTCTAACTCCCCAAAAACTGCGAGGGTGCGGGCAACTAAGCTCTTGATAACATAAAAATGTGAACAAAAAGAGAACGCCCGCAAAGGCATTTTCAGCACTTCGCGGGCGTCTGGTAGGACGGTGATGACCGGCCAGATGTTACGAACGCGCTTCCAGCGCATCCTCAAAAGTACGCAGACCGGTTTTCGGCGCCTGAACCAGAACAGCCATGTTGCCGGGCTTGTGCTCGTTGCGCATCATCTTCATATGCGCCTCGGGGATCTCTGCCCAGGGGAAGACCTCGGACATGCACGGATCCAGGCGACGCTCGCACATCAGGCGGTTCGCCGAAGCGGCTTGCTTGAGGTTGGCAAAGTGCGACCCCTGCAGACGCTTCTGGTGCATCCACATGTAACGCACGTCAAAGGTGGTGTTAAAGCCCGATGTGCCAGCGCAAATCACAACAATCCCGCCTTTTTTCACAACCAGGGTCGAAACCGGGAAGGTCGCTTCACCCGGGTGTTCGAACACCATGTCGACGTTGTTGCCCTTGCCGGTGATTTCCCAGATCGCCTTGCCGAACTTGCGCGCCTCTTTCAGCCACTCGTTATACTCAGGCGAATTCACGGTGGGGAGCTGACCCCAGCATTTGAAGTCCTTGCGGTTGATCACGCCCTTGGCACCCTGCGCCATCACGAAATCACGCTTGCTTTCATCCGAGATGACACCGATCGCGTTGGCCCCTGCCGTGTTGGCAAGCTGGATCGCATACGAGCCCAGACCACCCGACGCACCCCAGACCAGAACGTTCTGACCCGGCTTGAGCTCGTGGGGATGGTGACCGAACAACATGCGGTATGCGGTCGCCAATGTCAGTGTGTAACAGGCCGCCTCTTCCCATGTCAGGTGCTTGGGACGCGGCATCAGCTGCTGTGCTTGCACACGTGTGAACTGGGCAAACGACCCATCGCCGGTTTCGTAACCCCAAATACGCTGGGTCGGCGAGAACATCGGATCACCACCGTTGCATTCTTCGTCGTCACCGTCATCCTGGTTACAGTGAATGACAACCTCGTCGCCAACTTTCCAGTTTTTCACCTTGTCGCCGACTTTCCAAATGATGCCCGACGCATCAGAGCCCGCGATGTGATACTCCTGACCGTGCACGTCGAAGGGTGAGATCGGAACACCTTTACCAGCCCAAACACCGTTATAGTTGACGCCAGCGGCCATCACGAGGACCAGCACTTCGTGGCTGTCAATGTCCCATGTGTCCACCACTTCGACCTGGAACGACTTGTCCGGATCTCCGTGGCGTTCACGGCGGATGTTCCAAGCGTACATCTGCTTGGGCACATAGCCCAGCGGGGGCATCTCGCCGATTTCGTAAAGATCCTTTTCAGGCGCGTCGTACTGGGCGATGCTGGTGTCGGTGTCCAAAGCCATGAGAGGCCTCCTATCCGTTGAACTTGTCTATTCCGCACCCGCTTCTGCGGTGCAGAATCGCGGGGATTGACCTAGGAATTACGACCCATCGCGAAACATTGCAATAAGTGACACGGTGTTTTTGTAATTTTATAACCGAGCAGATGCAGAAAAGCCAATGCGCACGCAGCAATCACATCAGGTGAGAGATCGAGTTTGCATAGTATGACAATAGCTTATCTTGCTTGATCCGGTATTGCCCTTCGCGTTCCTCAATGGCATCGCGTTCTTGCAACGCGCGCAGCGCATAGCTCAACGCATAGGCTTTGTCGCCCCGTGGGAGATGGATATGCGAATCCGCAAGGTGTTCAAGCGCGGCATCAAACCGCTCTGCAAGCCCCTCAACCGTGGCATCACGCAGCAACAGATGGGACACCAGGGGGACTGACAAGACCGGAACAACCTGGGCAATGCGTTGCATGATGGCCTCTGCCAGCGCTTCGGGCGCATCCGCCAATTCGGGATGCTCTGCCAATGACAACGGCGTTCCAAAGCTGACCGCAGCATAGCCGAACCTGTGAAAGCGGCCTGTTACCCGCAACCAAATCTGCTTGATGATCGCCCGGCTGACATGGCCAAACCCTGCATCAAAGCGACGGGTTCCGCCCTCGGATGCCTTGATCAGGACCGTATCTTCCAGCACACGATCATAATTGACCCCGACCGGCACGAACACCACATCGCGATCGTTCCCATCAAAATCTTCTACAATATAGCTGATCAACCCCATCTTCGCCGGGGCCAGCGCCCCATCAAGCGATAGCCCACCTTCGGGAAAGATCGCCTGCGTGACGCCGCCCTCTGTCGACATCTGCACGTAGCGGCGCAGAACCCGGCGATACAACCCACCACGTGATCTGCGCCGAATGAAATACGCCCCCATGGACCGGATCAACCGCGACAGCGGCCAGACACGCGCCCATTCCCCGACCGCATAGGACAGCGCGGACCGATCCGCCGCCAAATGCGTAACCAACACATAATCCATGTTCGAACGATGGTTCATGACAAAGACAACCGTCGCCTCTGGATCAATGCCAGCCAGTTCCTTGGCATCATGATGCCCCAAACGGACGCGGTAAAGCGCGTTGGACAGCCACCGGGCCAAGCGCACGCCCCAACCAAAATAGGTAAACGCCGAAAACGCCGGTACGATCTCGCGGGCGTAATCGCGCGCCTTCTCAAAGGCCACGTCCTCGCGCACACCGTTTTTCTTGGCATATTCCACAATCGCCTGTGTCACGTCGGGGTGATATATCAAGCGCTGTATCAAATCCTGCCGCTCAAGCAGTTTGAAGGGCTCGATCGGCCGCTGCAGTTGCTGATTCAGCAGCGAAACCGCCTTTTCCGCACGGCGACGGAAAAACCATCGAACCGAGGGAAACAAAAAATTGGTTGCGAATGCAGCCCCTGCAAACAGCAGGATCAACAAGAAAAGCCACATCGGGAGAGTCACTTGAGAAGTCATTGCGTGACCCTGTCAGCCATGCCCGATAGGTGCAAGTCGCAAGGCGGGTTTGTCGCGTTGTTTCCAGACAAACGAAGCGTTATTGCTGCAGCTGCAAACGCTGCATTGCGGCGAATTGACAGCGACACATTATTTCGCATACACCTTCGTCAACGCAATATGATTGCACACCAGATTCCCGCCGCAGGAGGCCAAGATGACCGAAACACAAAAAGATCGCCCCTGGTTGATTCGCACCTACGCTGGCCACTCGACCGCCGCTGCGTCCAACGCGCTATACCGAAGCAATCTTGCGAAAGGGCAGACCGGCCTTTCCGTGGCCTTCGATCTTCCCACCCAAACCGGATATGACAGCGATCACATTCTCGCCCGCGGTGAAGTGGGGAAAGTTGGTGTTCCGGTCTGCCATCTGGGTGACATGCGCACCCTGTTCGACCAAATCCCGCTAGAGCAGATGAACACCTCGATGACGATCAACGCGACTGCGCCGTGGTTGCTGTCTTTGTACATCGCAGTTGCAGAAGAACAGGGCGCTGACGTGTCCAAGCTGCAAGGCACGGTGCAAAACGACCTGATTAAGGAATACCTGTCACGCGGGACCTATATTTGCCCGCCAAAACCGTCGCTTAAGATGATCGGTGATGTGGCTGAATACTGCTACACCAACGTTCCAAAATGGAACCCGATGAATGTGTGTTCCTATCACCTGCAAGAGGCAGGCGCCACGCCCGAGCAAGAGCTGGCCTTTGCGCTGGCCACTGCGATTGCTGTTCTCGATGAACTTAAACCCCGCGTGGCCGCCGAGGACTTTCCTGCCCTGTGTGGACGCATTTCCTTCTTCGTGAATGCGGGCATCCGCTTTGTCACCGAAATGTGCAAGATGCGCGCCTTTGTCGACCTGTGGGACGAGATCCTGCAAGAGCGCTATGGCGTGGAAAACCCCAAATTCCGCCGTTTCCGCTATGGTGTGCAGGTGAACTCACTTGGCCTGACCGAGCAGCAGCCCGAGAACAATGTCTATCGCATATTGATTGAAATGCTTGCGGTTACCCTGTCGAAACGGGCGCGCGCACGCGCGGTTCAGTTGCCCGCCTGGAACGAAGCCCTCGGGTTGCCTCGTCCATGGGATCAGCAGTGGTCCATGCGGATGCAGCAAATCATGGCCTATGAAACCGACCTGTTGGAATACGACGATCTGTTCGACAATAACCCAGCCGTTGATCGCAAGGTCGAAGCCCTCAAAGACGGCGCGCGGGCCGAGCTGGCCAACATCGAAAGCATGGACGGCGCTATTGGCTCGATCGAATATATGAAGTCGCGCCTGGTCGAATCCAATGCGACTCGCGTCAACAACGTTGAACAAGGTGACATCACCGTGGTCGGGGTGAACCGGTGGATCGAAACGGAACCCTCGCCGTTGATGGGCGAAGACGGGGGCATCATGGTGGTGGACCCATCCGTTGAGCAAGACCAGATCACCCGGTTGAATGAATGGCGCACCGCGCGTGATAGCAAAGCCGTTGCAGAAGCACTGGCTGCGCTGCGGGCCGCATCCAAAGCCGGCGAAAATGTCATGCCGGCGTCGATCCGTTGCGCCAAGGCGGGGGTCACCACCGGCGAATGGGCTGGTGAAATGCGCGCGGTTCACGGCGAATACCGCGGCCCGACGGGCGTGTCGAAAAGCGTTTCGAACCAGACCGAAGGTCTGGACGACATCCGGGCCGAAGTGGATGCTGTCAGCGACAAACTCGGCCGCCGCCTGCGGTTCCTTGTCGGCAAACCCGGCTTGGACGGGCATTCCAACGGCGCGGAACAAATCGCGTTCCGCGCCCGCGATTGCGGCATGGAAATCGATTACGAGGGCATCCGCCTGACCCCTGAACAAATCGTTGATGCAGCCAAAGACGGCGCCCATGTGATTGGTTTGTCGATCTTGTCAGGCAGCCATATCCCATTGGTCGAGGATGTGATGACCCGCATCAAGAACGAGGGGTTGGACCATATTCCGGTCACCGTCGGTGGGATCATTCCCGACGATGATGCGATCCGCCTGCGCGAAATGGGCGTCGCCCGCGTCTATACCCCCAAAGACTTCGAATTGAATACGATCATGCGGGACATTGTTCAACTCGTCGATCAGTAAACGGCGTTTTGAAAAATGACGCTCATTGGCATCCTCTTTTAATAAGAGGGTGCCATTTTCATCGGCACCCTGACACAAAATGCAGCTTGTCATTCCCTTTTTCGTTTTAGAAAAGTTAGAAATAAAAGGAGTGCCAATATGGATTTGGAAAAGCTTTCGCGCGAAGAGCTGAGTGACCTGATTGCACGGGCAGAAAAAGCCCTGAAGACACTTGAATCCCGTCGCCGTGCCGAAGCCAAACTCGCCGCTGAAAAAGCAGCGCAGGAATTTGGGTTTTCTCTGGACGAGGTGATGGACGCAGCAGGCAAGGGCAGCAAAGGCGCCCCGAAATATGCCAATCCCGCTGACCCGACCCAGACATGGACCGGACGGGGTCGCAAACCCAATTGGGTTATTCAGGCACTTGAATCGGGCGCGTCCATCGACGATCTTATGATCTGATTTGGTAATTCGACACAATATACGGCAATACACATGACAGTTCATATTGGTGCCAATCCCGGTGACATAGCCGAAACCGTTTTGATGCCGGGGGATCCGCTGCGCGCAGAATGGGCCGCGCAGACCTTTTTGGATGATCCTGTCTGTGTAAACCGTGTACGTGGCATGCTGGGTTTCACGGGCACATGGAAAGGCAATCGCGTCACCATTCACGGCTCAGGCATGGGTATGCCTAGCCTGTCGATTTATGCGAATGAGTTGATCCGCGATTACGGAACCAAATCGCTTATTCGTATTGGGTCATGTGGGGCGATGCAGGATGCCGTGAATATCCGTGATGTCATCATCGCAATGACGGCATCGACGCTTTCCACCCCATCCAGCGGAATTTTCCGGGAATTGAACTTTGCCCCCTGTGCAAATTACGATCTTTTGCAATCTGCCGTCGACGCGGCAAAGGGTATGGGCGCACAGTACCATGTCGGCGGGATTTACTCATCTGACGTCTTCTATGATGAGCGCCCGGACCTGACCCGCGAAATGACCCGCCACGGCGCGCTCGGGGTCGAGATGGAGGCCGCCGAGCTTTACATCCTCGCTGCGCGCTACGGCGTACGCGCCCTGGCCGTGTTGACCGTTTCCGATCACCTTTTGCGTGATGAGGCGCTGCCTTCTGACGAACGTGAGCGGAGCTTTGGCGATATGGTTGAAATCGCACTCCAGGCGGCCTTTCCCGACGCCTCATAATCATGACAAACCGCTCCGGCAGTGTGTTTGTCTTGTTCTTATCACACTCACGGAACAGCATCTGGCGGGGAAATCCCCGCCATTTTCTTATTTAACGCCCATGCGTTTGATCATAACCGTTGCGGTTCGGGCTGCGCCATCCAGCCAGCGCACCCTCACGCGGTTTCAGAACCTCGACCTTCAGAGGATAACATTTGGCACTGTCTGAGGAATGCTCGGACGAGCAATCCCCCCCCGGACAGGCCGATAGCGCCCCCAGAAGGTCAATTTCGGCAAACAAAGTCAGACTGTCGCCGGGTCGCACAGGGCTGGCCTTCATGAAATACTGCCCCGTGTCGCGGGTGAAGCCCGTACACATGAACACGTTCAGGACGTCATGCACGTGGGGCTCTGCCTCTTTCAGTGTCATGTCGCAGGCATCCGCCAAAGCGCGTGTCAGATTTGAGTGACAGCAGTAATGATAGTGATCTCCGGACAGCAAATGCCCCGTGTAAGGATCACATCGCGTGCCGATCACATCGTGAACAGATCCACCGTATTCGTCGATCCCATACCAATCCAGCGTATCCCGCACCACAGTGGCCATCGGGCGCATATGCGGCAGGTTGGACCAAAGCCGGTCCCCGGTGCTGACATGTGTCCCGTACAAAGCGCGCGTTTTGCCCGAAAAGAACCGCTCACCCAGATCATGCGCATGCCACAGGTTCAGATCACCCACCTGGGGCCCATCAACCGAAACAAACCGGACAAAATGGCCCATAGGCACCCGAAAATGGGAGGCATCCCGCGGCGGTGCAATGATGGTTTCAACCAGCTCGGTATCCACCAGTGCATCTTGGTAAAGCGCCAGGGGCGCAGGTGGCAAGGTGTCGGTCGGATAGCAGATCACCGGTCGAACGGCGCGGCGCGCCTGTGCATCCTTGGGCAGGGTCATGAGGATCTCCTTTGCAGGCAAACTCTCATCCTTTCTGAGACGCTTCAAGCTTGGAACGCAGGCAGGTCTGGGGCGTCGTTCCCTTGGGTCCCAGCGTTTCGCACCCGCAGTGCACACAGACCCAACGGCTCTGATCCGTTTGGCGATACTCTCGCCAACGGCACAATCGCGTCTTGCGATTGGAAAAAACCGCCACGAGGACAAAGGCCACCAGAAGGCCTATCAGGATATGCATTCCCCCTGACTACATCGTTTCGCGACCGTGGTGAATCACAAAACCCGCGTCAGGGGGTATTTGCTTAGGCTGCGACGGGCATTTCGTCATAGGCAGGTGATTTGAACTCGGGCCGGGGCTCGGGTGTGAAATAGGCATAGGCCTGTTCCAATGCCTCAAGTGCCTGTTTTGCTTTGATGTTTTGAATATCGCTCATCGGACTGTTCCCTTTGGAAAACATGTCCTCCCCACTACGGGACATAGCACTGAACCGATCGGTACACATCTGCAATCTGCGCATGGACGCCATGCAGAAACAGAAAACCCCCGCCCAATGGCTGTCGGGCGGGGGTTTCAAACTCTGGCTGGATCAGACCTGGCGTTCGACCATCATCTTCTTGATGCTTGCAATTGCCTTGGCCGGGTTCAGGCCCTTTGGGCAGGTCTTTGAGCAGTTCATGATCGTGTTGCAACGATACAGTTTGAACGGATCTTCCAGACCATCCAGTCGCGCGCCGGTGGCTTCGTCGCGGCTATCAATGATCCAGCGATAGGCATGCAAAAGGGCCGCCGGCCCAAGATAGCGATCGCCATTCCACCAATAGCTTGGGCAAGAGGTGGAACAGGATGCGCACATCACACATTCATACAGACCATCGAGTTTCTTGCGGTCTTCAATCGACTGCTTCCACTCTTTCGCGGGGCGGTTGGTCTTGGTCTCCAGCCACGGCATGATCGAGGCGTGTTGCGCATAAAAATGCGTCAAATCCGGGATCAGGTCTTTCACCACCGGCATATGCGGCAGTGGGTAGATTTTCACATCGCCCTTGATTTCATCAAGACCATAGATACAGGCCAGCGTGTTGATGCCGTCGATGTTCATCGCGCAGGATCCGCAGATCCCCTCGCGACACGAACGACGGAAGGTCAGCGTCGGGTCAATCTCGTTTTTGATCTTGATCAGCGCGTCCAGAATCATCGGACCGCAGCTGTCCATATCCAGGAAATAGGTATCCACCCGGGGGTTTTCACCATCGTCGGGGTTCCAGCGATAGATCTGGAACTTGCGAACATTCGTGGCGCCTTCGGGCTTGGGCCAGGTCTTGCCCACGCGAATCTTGGAATTCTTCGGTAGCTTGAATTCTGCCATGGGTCTCTCTCCTTAGAATGTCCGCGCCTTGGGCGCGATCTTCTTGAGTTCGATGCCGCCCTGATCCTCGTTGGTCAGCGGATCAACAATCACCGGACGATAGGACAGGTCCACCTTGGTGCCTGACTCATTGATGCGGCTGACGGTGTGGACGCGCCAGTTTTCGTCGTCGCGATCGCTAAAGTCCTCATGCGCGTGCGCGCCGCGGCTTTCCTTGCGGGCCTCAGCCGATACGATGGTCGACAGCGCCGACGGCATCAGGTTGGTCAGCTCCAGCGTTTCCATCAAGTCCGAGTTCCAGACAAGCGATGTATCGGTGACTTTCAGGTCACCCATCTTGCCCGCGATTTCGGTCATGGCTTCGACGCCTTCCGCCATGGTTTTGGCGGTGCGGAACACGGCAGCGTCGCGCTGCATGGTTTTCTGCATTTCCAAACGCAGATCCGCAGTTGGGATCGCGCCCGTCGCATGGCGCAGACCGTCAAAGCGGTCAAAGGCCTTGTCAATTTCAGATTGCGGCGCGGTGGGCACGGCGCTGTCTTTGTCGACAACCTGACCCGCGCGGATGGCCGAAGCGCGGCCAAACACCACGAGGTCGATCAACGAGTTCGAGCCAAGGCGGTTCGCACCGTGTACCGAGGCACAGCCCGCTTCGCCCACGGCCATCAGGCCGGGAACAACAGCTGTCGGATCCTCTTGGGTCGGGTTCAGCACTTCGCCCCAATAGTTGGTTGGGATGCCGCCCATGTTGTAGTGGACTGTCGGGATGACCGGGATCGGCTCTTTGGTGACGTCAACGCCGGCAAAGATCTTGGCCGATTCCGAGATACCCGGCAGACGCTCTGCCAAGGCTTCCGCAGGAAGGTGGGACAGGTTCAGGTGAATGTGATCCCCCTCGGCGCCCACACCGCGACCTTCGCGGATCTCCATGGTCATCGAGCGCGAAACATAGTCACGCGGCGCCAGATCCTTATAGGTCGGCGCGTAGCGTTCCATGAAACGTTCGCCTTCTGAGTTGGTCAGATAGCCGCCTTCGCCGCGCGCGCCTTCGGTGATCAGGCAGCCCGAGCCATAGATGCCGGTCGGGTGGAACTGAACAAACTCAAGGTCTTGCATCGGCAGACCGGCGCGCATCACCATGCCGCCACCGTCGCCGGTGCAAGTATGGGCCGAGGTGGCGCTGAAATAGGCGCGGCCATAGCCGCCGGTCGCCAGAACAGTCATCTTGGCGTTGAAGACGTGGAACGTGCCGTCATCCAGTTTCCAGCACAGCACACCTTTGCACTGACCGTCTTCCATCAGCAGGTCGATGGCAAAATACTCGATGTAGAATTCGGCGTTGTTTTTCAGCGACTGGCCATACAACGTGTGCAAAATGGCGTGGCCGGTGCGGTCCGCTGCGGCGCAGGTACGCTGAACGGGCGGGCCTTCGCCGAATTCGGTGGTGTGGCCACCAAAGGGACGCTGATAGATCTTGCCCTCTTCGGTACGCGAAAAGGGCACGCCGTAGTGTTCCAGCTCGTAAACCGCCTTGGGCGCTTCGCGAGCAAGGTATTCCATCGCATCAGTGTCCCCCAACCAGTCCGAGCCCTTGACCGTGTCATACATATGCCACTGCCAATTGTCGGGGCCCATGTTGCTCAGCGATGCGGCGATACCACCTTGTGCGGCCACCGTGTGCGAGCGCGTCGGGAACACCTTGGTGACACAGGCAGTGCGAAGCCCCTGCTCTGCCATGCCCAAGGTCGCGCGCAAACCGGCACCGCCGGCGCCCACCACAACGACGTCGTAATCATGCGTTTCGTATTGATATGAAGCTGTCATGTCTTTTTCCTAACCGCGCGTTACAGGGCGATTTTGGCGAGCGCGAAAAGCCCCGCAACCATCAGGGTATAAGTGAAACCGGCCGAGACCATCAGGGCGACTTTTTGTGCGGTGCCGTGGATATAGTCTTCGATGGTTTCGTCCATCTCAGCGCGCAGGTGGCGCAGACCGACAAGGATCATCAAGGCCGTGATGATCGCCGGGAACGGACGTCCGAAATAGGCCAGAACCTCTTCGTGGGTCCCGCCGATGCCCGCACCAAACGTCAGGACGAACAAGGGCACGATGAAAACCATCGCAATGGACCGCATCATCATTTCCCAATGCTGCTGTGTCCCGGTGCCTGCTGCGCCATTGCCGCCGGCGCGTTTGCGATCTGTGAGAAATCTCATGGTATTGCTCCTTACACCAGTACGACGGTCAACAGCGCCAGAACGGTCGCACCGACAAACATCCCAATGCCCAGCTTTTCGGAAATCTCGACCTCCAGAAAATAGCCAAGATCCCAAAGCACGTGGCGCAGGCGGCCCAGCATGTTGTAGAACAACGCCCAGGTCAGGCCGAACATCGCCAGATCACCCAGCCAGCTGCGAATAAGTCCGTCGATCAGAGCAAAGGCCTCCGCCGAAGTTGACGCCGCCAGCAGCCACCAGACAAAGAAGAACGACAGAACAAAGCAGACGATCGCGGTGATCCGCACAAAAATCGACGAGGCTGAAGTTAGCTGTGGACGGTAGATCTGAATATGTGGCGAAAGCGGGCGGTTGCCTCGGTTCACGTCGGCCATGACTGTTTCCTTTCGGTATCCGTTGCTTAGGTTCTATAGTTTTTTACATCTCTGTCACCTGTTGCGCCGCCGCTCAGACGCGGTTTTTTGGCGCATTTCTCCCGAATTTTTTAATTTGTGATCACGTAAAATCGACGCGTGATCACAAAGCGGGCAAAATTCCTTTTCAGAGTAAATTTGTCAAATTCGACGCAATTCACGACAGAATCGGCATTGTGGTGCAATGTCGACAAAAAAGCCCCCTGTCCAATACAGAGGGCTCAGCCACGCTTAGCGCATATGGCAGTGCGCGATGGTCAGTCGGTGAACCCCAACTTTTCAAGCGCATGGGTCGCCCGACGGCGCAGATCCGGATCCAAAGACCCCATTTCACGATGAATCTCTTGGATCAGCGGGGTTAACCCACGGTTTGCGATGAGGTTGCGAAACACCTCGGGCACATCGGTAGACGTCAACTCTAGGACATCTTTACTGCTGCTGGGCAGACCGGCAAACGACATAATACACCCCCTTTTGATGCACCCCGGCAACCCATGCCGCAGGGTGAGAGACTTCGAATCGCGTTTCATGAGAGATCATAATCGGATCGTCACACAAATCATAAGAAATCGTTAAGTCACGTTGTGCCAAAAAATTGCCGCCCCAATCTGAGGCGGCAATGCAGGATCCTATTGTCAATTTGCCAGTGCAACGCCCAGGTCCAAGGCGGCCGTGATCACATCGGCATCAAGGCCCAGTAGTCCAGATCCAACAGCACGTCGGGGAGGTATTTCCCATCATCGCCACGCAGTTGGCCAGCCTCTCCGCCCTTGGTGGCAACCAGCCGCAAACGGATGGCACCCACACCAGGCGCGCCGGTTTCAGCCTTATCAAGAACCTCGGTCCAGGCCTTGATGGTGTCCCCGGCGAAGCATGGGTTTGCATGCGCGCCACCGTTCAGACCAACAATCATCTGCGCGTTGGCCAATCCGTTGAACGACAGCGCGCGCGCCATCGAAATCACGTGGCCGCCGTAAATCAGACGGCCATCAGGGCGGAACGTCAGATCAAAGTGAACCTTGGCCGTATTTTGCCACAGACGTGTGGCCATCATGTGTTCGGCCTCTTCGACGGTCACACCATCAACGTGATCGATCACCTCGCCGATATCGTAGTCGCCCCAGCGATGCGGCTCGCCTGCCTGAACAAAATCATAGTCCGCAAAGGTCAGCCCCTCGGGGATCACCAGATCCTCGACCGCCAGGACCTTTTTCAGATCCGGCACGACGGTCTGGGGCGCAGGCGCGTCCACGTCCCGTTTGCGCACCATCACCCAGCGCACATATTCCATGACCACTTCGTCGCGTTGGTTCAACCCACGGGTCCGGACATAGACCACACCGGTTTTGCCATTTGAATTCTGTTTGAGGCCAATCACCGCGGAGACAGAGCGCAGCGTATCCCCGGGATAGACCGGCAACAGCCAGCGCCCTTCGCCATAGCCAAGGTTGGCCACCGCGTTCAAGGAAACATCCGGAACGGTTTTGCCGAAGACAACGTGGAACGCCGCCAGATCATCGATCGGCGATCCCTCGAACCCACAGCGCGCTGCAAATTCATCGCTTGAGTAAAGCGCATGACGCATCGGGTAAAGCGCCTGATAAAGCGCGCGTTCACCTTCGGCCACGGTGCGCGGCACCGCGTGGGGCAGCACCTGGCCCACGCTATAGTCTTCGAAAAAGCGGCCCGGGTTGGTCTTGGCCATCAGTGTTCTCCCAGTTTGGTATCGGGTGTGTAGGTGCCGTCGACCTCTTTGGTCACGGCCTGGCCACAGCGCATCACGCCGTTGGCCGCATCAAAGGCATAGGTCGGATCGCCGTGCAGCACCCAGCCTTTGTTCAGGGCGTCGGTCACCTTGTGACAAAAGGCGGATGTGTCGTCTTCGGACAAGAATCTATAGAGTTTCATACGCTTACCCCCACGGCATATACCCAAGCCATTGATGGACCATCCCAATGATGGCAAGCAGCACGATGGAGGCCGCAGCAAAAATGATGTCTTTTTTGATTGCGCCCTTGGCCGGTGGTGTCCAATCGGGCTCGGCGCGGTTGATCACCGCTATCTCGACAATCGCCCAAAGACCCAGGCCGCCGAACAACACGAACGACGCCACGTCACCATTCACCAGAATATGGGCCAAAGCCCAGATCACAAAGCCGGTCAGCATGGGATGGCGCATCTTGTAAAACAGCGCGCCCTTGGAGGGTCCGGGGCTGGTAAAATACAACGCAGCGATCATCATCAGATTGTTGATCCCGACAGTGGCCGGATGCCTACCCCAAAAGAACGCGCCATCCGCGGTCTTGTAGCCGAAGATCATCATAAGGATCGCGCCCAACAGCGCCAAAGCCACAAGCCCCTTACCACGATCCCCCAGATTTGCGCGCGCCTCAGGCGCCACACGTTTGAACAAATGCGCGGCCCACCACAGGGCGACGCCGGAAACGAGCAGGATCATGTAAACCTCCGGGTGTCGTTATTGATGCCTGCTCATAGACCTAGATCATTCTGCCAGCGCGGCAATAGCCTCGACTTTGGAAAGCGTTTTACGTGCGGTCTCGACGTGTAGGTTTTCGACAATCTTGCCGTCCACAACCGCAACGCCCTGCCCTGCGGCTTCGGCCTCTTCAAAGGCCGAGATCTGACGGCGGGCCAGATCCACCTCGACCTCGGAGGGGGCAAAGGCCTGGTTCGCCACATCAACCTGCGCTGGGTGGATCAGGGTCTTGCCATCCATGCCCATGTCGCGGCCCTGATCACATTCCACCCTCAGACCTTGGGCATCCTTGAACGCATTATAGACGCCGTCAACGATCACACAGCCCGTGGCCTTGGCCGCTAGCAAGCACAGGCCAAGGCCGGGCATCATCGGCAGGCGGTCTTCGCGGAACCGGCTGTTCAGCTCTTTGGCCAGATCATTGGTGCCCATCACCATGCCCACCATCTTGGGGTGCGCGCCAATCTCGGCCGCCGCCAACATGCCGCGCGGGGTCTCCATCATCGACCAGATCGGTTTGTCGCACAGCGCAGCCAGAGCATCCAGTTGCGCGGCGCTTTCGACCTTGGGCAGCAAAACGGCATCGCAGTCCATCTCGTTCACCGCGCGCGCATCATCTTGGCCCCATTCGGTGTCCAGACCATTGATGCGCACGATACGGGTGCGATTGCCATAAGAGGTCGCAAGGGCGGCCTTGAGGGTCTCGCGCGCAGCCACTTTTTCCCCGGGTGCCACGGCGTCTTCGAGATCAAAGATCACCGCATCCACAGGCAGGGTTCGCGCTTTTTCCAGCGCCCGATCCTTGGAACCGGGGATGTAAAGCACCGAACGATAGGGGCGTGCGCGCATGTCCATGAGAATCTCCTGCGAAATAAAGTTGCGCACTATAGGCTACTTTTTAACGGAAACTTCAAGGAATAAAGCGCCGCAGCGCAGCATTTCGCGATATTTTCTCGTGCGCCTGCGGCATATATTTAAGATTCTAGGCAGCGTACGCAGCGTTAACCTCATTGTCACCAGTCTGGGGACAGTCTTACAGCACGGCCAAAAACCGGCTGGGGCGCCTTGCGGAACAGGGCTGGCGCCCGGGATCTGAGGGGACCCAATCCGGGGATGCATGCGGCAAAGTCGCAAAAGGTATCCCCTTACCGAAAGGTAACGACGATGACGGATAAGTTTGTGAAGATCGGAATGCTTTCTGCAGGCCTGCTGCTGGCGGCTGCTACTTTGGTCAACGCGCAGGGCACGCAAAACTGCGCGCCCCGGGATCAGGTGGTGGATCGTCTGGCATCCAAATATGGAGAAACACGTCAAAGCATGGGGCTTGGGTCCAACAATGCTGTGATGGAGGTATTTGCCTCGGTTGAAAGCGGTTCCTGGACCATCACTGTGACCATGGCCAACGGCGTGACCTGTCTGGTCGCCAGTGGACAGGCCTTTGAAGAACTGGCCGAGGCCCTGCCGCCCAAGGGCGATGATGCCTGATCAAGCTGGGGATGCGTTTTCGGGGGACCTGAAACAACTATGTCCTCCGCACCGGGGGCTTTCCCGCAAATGTGCTGTGCGCACAGGTCCCTGATCTGTCTGCTCTAGCTCAGCGCATCCCACATGAGCTTTGATCCGGTCAGGAACAAGGCAACATAGGCAATCAAAAAGAACAGCCGTTCCGGGATCACATGATGGGCTTTCACGCCCAGCCATGTTCCCAATAGCGCAGCGGGGCTCACCATCAGCGCGACTAACAGTATGTCTTGGGTGAATATTCCCATCTGCGCGTAAAAGCCTGACTTCAATAGATTTACGGCCCAAAACACCAAGATCGTGGTGGCCTGGAACTCAAGCTTTCCAAGTCGTCGCCCCAGCAAGTACACCGCCGCTGCCGGGCCACCAGCGTGGCTGACAAAGCTTGTGAACCCTAGGACCAGACCCGCGATCCAGCCGGTCATTGTGCCCATTGGGTTTTGCCCAAGGGTCACCACCCCCAGCCCCACCACCCCCTGCCAAAGCACAAAGAGCACCGCCACCAGCCCGATCAGCAGCTTGATCAGGTTCGGGTCGGCAACGGTGAAAAACATCGCCCCAACCAAAGTTCCCGGGACTGCGCCGACCAATAGGGCGCGCGCGCTGCTCCAATTCCATTTTCGCCAATAGGCGGGCAGGCTTGCCAGATCTATAAGCATCAGCAGGGGCAGCATGACCGCCAATGCCACGGCCGGGTCAAGCACCAAGGCAAGAATCGATGCGCTTGCAAAGGCAACACCCGAACCAAATCCGGCCTTGGATATGCCGGCAAAGACCGTCGCCGCCGCAATCATTGCCAAAATTACCGGATCAAATAGCACCGCGCGCTCTCCTCTAACTTGCGACAGATACTGCGTTTATCTCTTTGTTTAGAAAAGTCCTAATCAAAGCGCGCGCAGGCGCCGCAGTGCAGCACCCTTGCGTAAAGGGCCATAAGGTCTTAGGCAGCTTGGCAAATTCACGAAGGACCGGAGAATTTCCATGGCACGACCCAAGATTGCCCTTATCGGCGCAGGTCAGATTGGTGGCACCCTCGCCCATCTCGCAGCAATGAAAGAACTGGGCGACGTCGTTTTGTTCGACATTGCAGAAGGCACCCCCGAGGGCAAAGCGCTTGATATTGCGGAATCAGGCCCCAGCGAAGGTTTTGACGCCAAGCTGAAAGGCACGCAGGACTATGCTGACATTGCGGGCGCAGATGTGTGCATCGTGACTGCCGGTGTTCCGCGCAAGCCGGGCATGAGCCGCGACGACCTGCTGGGCATCAACCTCAAGGTCATGAAATCCGTTGGCGAAGGCATCCGCGATCACGCGCCGAACGCCTTTGTGATCTGCATCACCAACCCGCTTGACGCGATGGTCTGGGCGCTTCAGCAATTCTCGGGCCTGCCCGCGAACAAGGTCTGCGGCATGGCAGGCGTTCTGGACAGTGCGCGCTTCCGCCACTTCCTGGCGGAAGAGTTCAACGTGTCGATGAAAGACGTCACCGCATTCGTTCTGGGTGGCCACGGCGACACCATGGTGCCGTCGGTGCGTTACTCGACCGTTGCTGGTGTGCCTTTGCCTGACCTGATCGAAATGGGTTGGACCACGCAGGACAAAATGGACGCGATCGTTCAGCGCACCCGTGACGGCGGCGCGGAAATCGTTGGCCTGCTGAAGACCGGTTCGGCCTTCTACGCGCCCGCGACCTCGGCCATCGAAATGGCCGAAGCCTACCTGAAAGATCAAAAACGCGTTCTGCCCTGTGCCGCATACTGTGACGGCGATCTGGGCGTGAAGGACATGTATGTGGGCGTGCCCACCGTGATCGGCGCCGGCGGCATCGAGAAAATTGTCAACATCAAGCTGAACAAAGAAGAGCAAGAGATGTTCGACACCTCGGTCAACGCGGTCAAGGGCCTGGTTGACGCCTGCAAAGGTATCGACAGCTCGCTGGCATAAGCCACTGACATTGGTGAAGGCCCCGGACATCTGTCCGGGGCTTTTGCGTTCTCATAAGACGGGTGACGCGGTGACTTCCTTTATCCCGTCTTTGATTAATATTCGCGTTACATTCTCCACTTATTGGCGATTAACCCGATTGATTCCCCCACAAGCGCTAACATGGAATTTACTTGTGATCACACTTTCCAAAACTGTGATCACAAATGTCGAAAAAGCGCATTATTTTCCCACCTGCGGCAAGTTTTCGTTTAGCCGATGCGGCTAGACGGGGTTAAACCCATGCAAACCGCAGCAAAACGGGGACAATCGACCCATGAACATCCACGAGTACCAGGCCAAGGCGCTTTTGCGCGAATACGGCGCACCGGTTTCCGACGGCCGTGCCGTTCTGAAAGCCGAAGACGCCAAAACCGCAGCAGGCGAGCTGGACGGCCCTCTTTGGGTTGTAAAGGCCCAGATCCACGCAGGTGGCCGCGGCAAAGGTTCTTTCAAAGAATCCGAAGCCGGTGAAAAGGGCGGCGTGCGCCTGGCCAAGTCGGTCGAAGAGGCCGCTGAAGAAGCCAAAAAGATGCTGGGCAAGACCCTCGTCACCCACCAGACCGGCCCGGCGGGCAAGCAGGTCAACCGCATCTACATCGAAGATGGTTCGGACATCGAACGCGAACTCTACCTCGCCCTGCTGGTCGACCGTCAGACATCGCGCGTGTCCTTCGTCTGCTCGACTGAGGGCGGCATGGACATCGAAGAGGTTGCCGCAGCAACCCCCGAGAAAATCCTGTCCTTCTCCGTTGATCCCGCAACCGGCTATCAGGCGTTCCACGGCCGCCGCATCGCCTTTGCCCTCGGCCTAGAAGGCGCGCAGGTCAAGGAATGCGTCAAGCTGATGGGCATCCTCTACAAGGCCTTCATGGAAAAAGACATGGAGATGCTTGAGATCAACCCGCTGATCGTCATGCCCGGCGGCAAGCTCAAGGTGCTGGACGCCAAAGTTGGCTTTGACGGCAACGCGATCTATCGCCAGCCCGCCATCGCGGAACTGCGCGACGAGACCGAAGAAGACAGCAAAGAGCTGGAAGCCTCGAAATACGACCTGAACTATATCGCACTCGACGGTGAAATCGGCTGCATGGTGAACGGTGCGGGTCTGGCGATGGCCACCATGGACATCATCAAGCTGTACGGTGCCGAGCCTGCGAACTTCCTCGACGTTGGCGGTGGCGCCACCAAAGAGAAAGTGACTGAGGCGTTCAAAATCATCACCTCGGATAAGAACGTCAAAGGCATTCTGGTCAACATCTTCGGCGGCATCATGCGTTGCGACGTGATCGCAGAGGGTGTTGTGGCCGCTGTCAAAGAGGTCGGTCTGGAAGTTCCGCTGGTTGTGCGCCTTGAGGGCACCAACGTTGAGCAGGGCAAAGAGATCATCAACACCTCTGGCCTGAACGTCATCGCCGCTGACAACCTGTCAGACGGTGCTGAGAAGATCGTGAAAGCGGTTAAAGGCTAACTTTGTTAGGAGTGATATTCATACCTCTGGGGCTTGCTGCCTGGGTCTTCGCATTTTTGTTCGCGATCAAATTTCTCGGTCAAACTGCGAAAGACTTCGTTCTGGTTCTTCTTTCGGCGCTTAGCGTCATTTGGATTTACCAGAGTGTGTCTTTGATCCAGTTAAATGAGTGCAACATGTCGATCTCAGGGTGGTTAAAGTCGGTTCTTTTGCTGTCGCCCGAATGTCCTATTCACTATGGCAACACCGAACCGCTCCACGCTCTGGGCTTCTTCATACGCAAACTCTCCGCCCTCGCGTTTTTGATTATCGCTGCACTGCGGGCAGTCCTTATCCTGCGCCGCGACCGACATATACAAATATAGGAGACTCCAAAAATGGCAGTCCTTATCGACGAAAACACAAAAGTCATCTGTCAGGGCTTCACCGGCTCGCAGGGGACATTCCACTCCGAACAGGCCATCGCTTATGGCACCAAAATGGTCGGCGGCGTGACGCCGGGCAAAGGTGGCAATGAGCACCTCGGCCTACCCGTCTTCAACTCGGTTCACGAAGCCAAGCACGTGACCGAAGCCAACGCATCGGTGATCTATGTTCCCCCGCCCTTCGCAGCGGATTCGATCCTCGAAGCGATTGACGCGGAAATGGAACTGATCGTCTGCATCACCGAAGGCATTCCGGTGCTGGACATGATGCGCGTTCAGCGCGCCCTGCAAGACAGCACCTCGCGCCTGATCGGCCCGAACTGCCCCGGTGTGATCACGCCCGACGCATGCAAAATCGGCATTATGCCCGGCCACATCCACAAGCGTGGCTCGGTTGGTGTTGTGTCGCGTTCGGGCACCCTGACTTACGAAGCTGTGAAACAGACGTCGGACATTGGTCTGGGCCAGTCGACCGCGGTTGGCATCGGTGGCGACCCGATCAAAGGCACCGAGCACATCGACGTGCTGGACATGTTCCTGGACGACGATGAAACCCAGTCGATCATCATGATCGGTGAAATCGGTGGTTCTGCCGAAGAAGAAGCCGCAGCCTTCCTCGCCGAGCAGAAGAAAAAAGGCCGCTGGAAACCCACCGCAGGCTTCATCGCAGGCCGCACCGCCCCTCCGGGACGCCGCATGGGCCACGCCGGTGCGATCGTCGCAGGTGGCAAAGGTGGCGCCGAAGACAAGATCGAAGCGATGAAATCCGCTGGCATCGTTGTCGCAGACAGCCCCGCCACATTGGGCGAAGCTGTTCAGAAGGCCATCGAGCTGGGTTAACCTATAAGCGCGCGGCTCATGGCTGCGCGCTTTCTCACTATGGAGGAAAGGCCAATGCAAGTTTTTGTAAAAAGGACCGTGTTTTTCGTTGTTGCAACCTTCTTTGGCTTACTGAGTACCATCGCCTCAGCTGATGGCCCCGGACCTCTAAATGGCGAACTATACTCCAACGGAAATAGGGTTCTCTTTGTCGTATTACACGGGGATCTTAGTAGCGGAGCATCAGCGGACTACCATAAAGGCACCGCCAAACGCATGGCTGGAATTCCGGGAACAACCAGCTTTGCACTCATCCGCGCTGGCTATCGCGATAGCCAGGGACGTAAATCTCCCGGGTCCCACGGAGGGCGACGTGACCACTATACGAATCGCAACAACAAGCTGGTCGCCGATACCATTTCAAATTTGAAAAAATCTACTGGCGCAAAGCGGGTCGTAGCACTTGGCCATTCAGGTGGCGCTGCGCAACTTGGATCAATCATCGGACGCTTTCCTGGACTGATCGACAGCGCAATTTTGGTCTCATGCCCTTGTGATATCACACGATGGCGTCAAATGCGCGGGCGTAGTGCTTGGAACAAAAGCCAATCTCCCAGCCGGTATGTAAAGAAAGTCACTAAATCTACGAAAGTGATCGCAATAACTGGTTCGAATGACAGTAACACGTTCCCTACATTGGCACAAAACTATGTAGCTAAACTGCAATCGAACGGAGTTCCTTCCAGTTATATCGAGGTCCCTGGCGCGGCCCATTCCTATCAGGGCGCCCTGCGTAAAGTCGCCGAACAAACCGCGAAGCGTGAAATTCAGCGGTAGTGAAATACATGAACTCAACCAATACCACGTTTCAGAGGGTCACAAAATGAACGACCAAAGCCCCAACGACCTCTTCCATGCCTCCAGCTTTATGCAGGGGCATAACGCGGAATATCTTGAGCAGATGTACGCCCGTTATGCAGCTGATCCCAACGCTGTGGATCAGGCGTGGCAGGAATTTTTCCGTCAGCTTGGCGATGCCGAGCTGGACGTCAAAGCCGAGGCACAGGGCCCCAGCTGGGCGCGTGGCGATTGGCCCCCGACCCCCGATGACGATCTGACCGGTGCGCTGACCGGCGAATACCCCATGCCCGTTGCCCCGAAAGAGGCCAAAGGCGCCGCCAAAAAGATAAAGGACAAGGCCGAGGCGCAGGGCGTTGAGGTCTCAGACAGCGCGATCCAGCGTGCGGTTCTTGACAGTATCCGCGCCCTGATGATCATCCGCGCCTACCGCATCCGTGGCCACCTGGCCGCTGATCTTGATCCGCTGGGCCTGCGTGACACCTCGAACCACCCCGAGCTTGACCCTAAGTCATACGGTTTCACCGATGCGGACATGGATCGCCCGATCTTTATCGACAATGTTCTGGGCCTGCAGATCGCGTCGATGCGCCAGATCGTCGAGATCGTGAAACGCACCTATTGCGGCACCTTCGCCCTGCAATACATGCATATTTCCGACCCTGAACAATCCGCATGGCTCAAAGAGCGCATCGAGGGGTTCGGCAAGGAAATCGCCTTTACCCGTGAGGGCCGCAAAGCCATCCTGAACAAGCTGGTCGAAGCCGAGGGTTTCGAAAAGTTCCTGCATGTCAAATACATGGGCACCAAGCGTTTTGGTCTGGACGGTGGCGAAAGCCTGATCCCCGCGATGGAGCAGATCATCAAACGTGGCGGCAATCTGGGCGTGCGCGAAATCATCATCGGCATGCCCCACCGGGGCCGTCTGTCGGTACTCGCAAACGTGATGCGCAAACCCTACAAAGCGATCTTCAACGAATTCCAGGGCGGCAGCTTTAAGCCCGAAGACGTGGATGGCTCGGGCGACGTGAAATATCACCTCGGCGCCTCCAGCGACCGCGAATTTGACGGCAATTCGGTGCACCTGTCGCTGACTGCCAACCCCTCGCACCTTGAGGCGGTGAACCCCGTGGTTCTGGGCAAGGTCCGCGCCAAGCAGGACCAGTTCAACGACAGCACCCGCACCACGGTCATGCCGATCCTGCTGCATGGTGACGCGGCCTTTGCCGGTCAGGGTGTCGTGGCCGAGTGCTTTGCCCTGTCGGGTCTGCGCGGTCACAAGACCGGCGGCACGATCCACATCGTTGTGAACAACCAGATCGGGTTCACCACCGCCCCGCACTTCTCACGCTCGTCGCCCTATCCGACAGACAACGCGCTGGTGGTTGAGGCGCCGATTTTCCACGTCAACGGGGACGACCCCGAAGCGGTGGTTCACGCGGCCAAGGTCGCGACCGAGTTCCGCCAGAAGTTCGGCAAGGACGTGGTCATCGACATGTTCTGCTACCGTCGTTTTGGTCACAACGAGGGCGATGAGCCCATGTTCACCAACCCGATCATGTACAAAAAGATCAAGGCGCAAAAGACCACCCTGTCGCTTTACACTGATCGCCTTGTCAAAGACGGGCTGATCCCCGAGGGCGAGATCGAAGACATGAAGGCCGCCTTCCAGGCCCATCTGAACGAAGAGTTCGAGGCGGGCAAGGTGTTCAAACCCAACAAGGCGGATTGGCTGGATGGGCGCTGGAGCCACCTGGATAAAACCAAGGCCGAAGACTATCAGCGCGGCACCACCGCGATCTCGGATGAGGCGGCTCAGGCCGTGGGCACCGCGCTGACCCGTATCCCCGATGGCTTTCCGCTGCATAAGACCGTGGGCCGCCTTATCGAAGGCCGCGCCAAGATGTTCGAAACCGGCAAGGGCTTTGACTGGGCCACCGCCGAGGCCCTCGCCTTTGGTTCGCTCCAGCTTGAGGGCTATCCGGTGCGCCTGTCGGGTCAGGATTGTACGCGCGGGACCTTCTCTCAGCGTCACTCGGGCTTTATCAACCAGGAAACCGAAGAGCGCTACTATCCGCTCAACAACATCCGCGAAGGTCAGGCCCAATATGAAGTGATCGACTCGGCGCTGTCGGAATATGCGGTGCTGGGCTTCGAATACGGCTATACGCTGGCGGAACCCAACGCGCTGACCCTTTGGGAAGCGCAGTTTGGCGATTTCGCCAACGGCGCGCAGATCATGTTCGATCAGTTCATTTCCTCGGGCGAAAGCAAATGGTTGCGCATGTCCGGGCTGGTCTGCCTGATGCCGCACGGGTTTGAAGGTCAGGGGCCGGAACACTCCTCCGCACGCCTTGAACGCTTCTTGCAGCTGTGTGGCCAGGACAACTGGATCGTGGCGAACTGTTCGACCCCGTCGAACTATTTCCACATCCTGCGCCGTCAGTTGCACCGCTCTTTCCGCAAGCCGCTCATGCTGGTCACGCCCAAGTCGCTCTTGCGTCACAAGCTGTGCATCTCGGACATCTCGGACTTTACCGAAGGGTCGTCGTTCCACCGCGTCCTTTGGGATGATGCGCAAAAGGGCAATTCGGATACCGATCTGGTCGCCGATGACAAGATCAAGCGCGTCGTCATGTGTTCGGGCAAGGTATATTATGACCTTCTGGAAGAGCGCGACGCACGTGGCATCGACGACATCTATCTCTTGCGCATCGAACAGTTCTATCCATTCCCGGCGCATGCGCTGATCAAAGAGCTTGAACGCTTTAAGGGCGCCGAGATGATCTGGTGCCAGGAAGAACCCAAGAACCAGGGCGCCTGGACCTTTATCGAGCCGAATATCGAATGGGTTCTGGGCCGTATCGACGCCGCGCACCCGCGCCCGCGTTACGTGGGCCGCGCCACCTCGGCTTCGCCCGCAACGGGCCTTGCCAGCAACCACAAAGCACAACAATCCGCGCTCGTGAACGAAGCGCTGACCATGGAATAACCAGCCGTCGCGATAGCGATTGGGTGACATAGAAGGAAAGAAACATGACCGAAGTGCGCGTCCCTACCCTTGGGGAATCCGTGACCGAAGCCACCGTTGCGACCTGGTTCAAGAAACCCGGTGACAGCGTTGCCGTTGACGAAATGCTGTGTGAATTGGAAACCGACAAAGTGACGGTCGAAGTGCCTTCACCCGTGGCAGGCACCCTTGCGGATATCGTTGCCAATGAAGGGGACACCGTTGGTGTCGACGCCCTGCTGGCCAATATCTCGGAAGGTGGCGAAGCCGTGGCGTCGGCCCCCGCCGCCGCCGAGGCCCCCAAAGCCGAAACCACCGCTGCCGCGATTGACGTGATGGTGCCCACATTGGGTGAATCGGTGACCGAAGCGACTGTCTCGACCTGGTTCAAAAAGGTTGGCGACACCGTGGCACAAGACGAAATGCTCTGTGAGCTGGAAACCGACAAGGTTTCCGTCGAAGTGCCTTCGCCGGCGGCTGGTGTTCTGACGGATATCGTTGCCAACGAAGGCGACACCGTCGAAGCCAGCGCCAAGCTGGCGGTGATTTCCGGCGGGGCCGGTGCATCCGCTGCGGCCCCTGCGGCGGCTCCGGCGGCGGTCGCATCCGCTCCGGCTTCGGGCGCAGACATCAAGGATGGTCCCGCTGCTGAGAAAGCCATGGCCGAAGCAGGCGTTGCCCGCAACGCCGTCACCGGCACCGGCCGCGATGGTCGCGCAACCAAGGCCGATGTCGCCGCCGCTGTTGCCGCCGCCTCTGCTGCCCCGGCACCTGCCGCCGCCGCACCACGCGCGCCGGTTCCCGCCGACGACGCCGCCCGCGAAGAGCGCGTCAAGATGACCAAGCTGCGCCAGACCATCGCCAAGCGTCTGAAAGACAGCCAGAACACCGCCGCCATGCTGACCACCTACAACGAGGTGGACATGACCGAGACCATGGCCCTGCGCAAGCAGTACAAAGACCTGTTCGAGAAAAAGCACGGCGTGCGCCTGGGCTTTATGTCCTTCTTCACCAAGGCCTGCTGCCACGCGCTGAAAGAGGTTCCCGAGGTCAACGCCGAAATCGACGGCACCGACATCGTGTACAAGAACTTTGTGCATATGGGCATCGCCGCGGGCACCCCGCAGGGTCTGGTGGTTCCGGTCATCCGTGACGCCGACAGCATGTCCTTTGCCGAAATCGAAGGCGCCATCGCCGAGAAAGGCAAACGCGCCCGCGACGGCAAACTGTCCATGGCGGAAATGCAGGGCGGCACCTTCACCATTTCGAACGGTGGTGTCTATGGCTCGCTGATGTCTTCGCCGATCCTGAACCCCCCGCAGTCGGGTATCCTTGGCATGCACAAGATCCAGGACCGCCCCATGGTCATCAACGGTGAGATCAAGATCCGCCCGATGATGTATCTGGCCCTGTCCTATGATCACCGCATCGTTGACGGCAAGGGCGCTGTGACCTTCCTTGTCCGCGTGAAAGAAGCCCTGGAAGATCCCCGCCGTCTGCTGATGGATCTGTAATTGGCCTACCGCGATCCATGTCGCCTGACCTGCCCGCACTGCGGTCTTTCGGGTCAGGTGGTCTGGATCGTGGGAACCGGACCGCAGAGCATGCCGGGTGACGGGCCTGCCTATATCCGCATACTGGATCCGGGCCCGTTCCAAGGTGACACGCATCAGGGCGCTGTCCGCGTCCTATGCCCCCGTGACGGATACGTTGTCGCCGCACGCAACCCGCGACGGGCTTAGGGTTTTGCTCAGATCCCAGTTGTAAATGTGCACTGACCAAGGACATACTTAACCGACGCAAGGACTTGGTCCTGAGAAACTGCAAGGAGCGGGAACATGGCCACGCACATACTTTGGGAAGCGGATGTCGCGGATTTTGACGCCTGGTATGAGATATTCAAGCAAGACCGGTACAACCGCCGCTCTGCCGGGATCAACGTGATGCATGTCTGGCATGATCAATCCAAACTGAACCATGCCGTCGTTGTCTTTCGCGTGGCGGACATTGAAAAAGCCTCGGCCTTTTTGTCTTCCGAAGAGCTGGCGGTGCATCTCGCACGGGACGGGGTGACAAACATTCACACCCGAACCCTGAACCCCGCTTAACAGGGACGCCAAAGGACCCGCCCGAACATGCGCACTGCCCTCGCAGCCTGTATGAAAGACGAAGGGATCTTCGTGCTTGAGTGGCTGGCCTATCATCGGCTTTTGGGGTTTGACCCGATTTTGGTGGTGACCAATGCGTGCCGCGATGGGTCTGACGCGCTGTTGGACCGCCTTGCCGATCTGGGACAGGTGATCCACATCTCTCAGGACGTGCCCTCGGGCCGCGCGCCACAAGATGCGGGCATGGACCACGTTTTGCGGTATTGCCGCGAACAGGGCCTTAGCCATGTTCTGCACATCGACAGCGATGAGTTTGTCTTTTTTGATCAAGGAGATCTGGCCGCGCTGCGGGATCGGACCTCGGACGCCGATGTGGTTGCGTTGCCTTGGCATGCCCTGGGTGACAGTGGGATAATCGAATGGCACCCCGGCGATCTGGTGTTGGCGAAAAACATCCGCTCAGAACCGGGCCCCACGCCCGGTGAGACCAAGTTCAAATCCTTGTTCCGGGTCCAGAGCTTTGCCAGGGCCACCGATCACAACCCGTTGCATCCGCTGGTGGATGATCCGCTTGTGGTGACGCCTGATGGCAAACCCCTGCGCAACGGCACCCTCTATCAAGAAAAATCCGCACGCTTCCGCCCCACCGCCGTGGCCTGCAACGTGAACAGCGCGCGGATTTTTCATTATGGCATCCGCGCCAGCGACGCGTTCTTGATGAAAAACATGCGCGGAGACGGGCAGGCCAACGACAACGGCAAATACCGCATCGGGTCAGATTGGCACCGCGCGGGCAATCGCAATGACGTCGAAGAAACGCGCATGCAATCGGTGTTGCCCGCCCTGCGGCAATTGCTAAGCCAATGGCGCGAAGACCCGGTTGTCGCGCGTCTGGAACGGCGCTGCCAGGACTGGTTTCGTGAGACTCGTGACCAGATGTACGCCCTGGACCATGCGCCTTATGAAACGGGGATATAGCCATGACCTGCGCGTTCCCACCCCAAAATGCGGCACCCTCAGCCGGGGCCGCCATCTATTTGCTTCGATCTTGCGTTGCAGATCGACACCTGATGACGACATGGGCCTTCCCGTGTCGCGAACAAAACCGATAGGAGATTGAAATGGCATCTTACGACGTGATCGTGATTGGCGCGGGGCCGGGTGGCTATGTGTCCGCTATTCGCTGTGCCCAGTTGGGCCTGAAAACCGCGGTGGTCGAAGGGCGTGACACGCTTGGCGGCACCTGCCTGAACGTGGGTTGCATCCCCTCCAAGGCACTGCTGCACGCGACGCACTCGCTGCATGAGGCGGAACACAACTTTGCCGAAATGGGCCTGAAGGGCAAATCGCCCAGCGTCGATTGGGACCAGATGAAGACCTATAAGTCCAACGTTGTGGGGCAAAACACCGGCGGCATCGAATTCCTGTTCAAAAAGAACAAGATCGACTGGATCAAAGGCTGGGGTTCGATCCCGGCGGCGGGTCAGGTCAAAGTGGGCGACGACGTGCACGAAGCCAAGAACATCATCATCGCGTCTGGGTCCGAGCCGTCATCGGTGCCCGGTGCAGAGGTCACGATTGACGAGAAAATCGTCGTCACATCAACCGGCGCGCTGGATCTGCCCAAGATCCCCAAAAAGATGGTCGTGATTGGCGCGGGTGTCATTGGTTTGGAACTGGGGTCTGTCTATGCCCGTCTGGGCTCTGACGTGCATGTGGTTGAATTCCTTGATCATATCACACCCGGCATGGATGCAGACGTGCAAAAGGGGCTGTTGAAGATCCTCAAGAAACAGGGCCTCAAATTCACTCTGGGCGCTGCTGTCTCCAAGGTTGAGACCCTGAAAACCAAGGCCAAGGTCACCTATAAACTGCGCAAGGACGATAGCGAAGAAACGCTGGACGCCGATGTGGTTCTGGTTGCCACCGGGCGCAAACCCTTTACCGATGGTCTGGGTCTTGAGGCTCTGGGGGTTGAGATGTCGCCGCGCGGGCAGATCAAAACCGACAATCAATGGCGCACCAATGTGCCCGGCATCTACGCCATCGGCGACGCCATCGACGGTCCGATGCTGGCCCACAAAGCCGAGGACGAAGGCATGGCCGCCGCCGAGGTCATCGCCGGCAAGCACGGCCACGTGAACTATGACGTGATCCCCGGTGTGATCTATACCACACCCGAGGTCGCCAGCGTTGGCCTGACCGAAGCCGCCGCCAAGGAAACCGGCCGCAACATCAAGGTGGGCAAGTTTTCGTTCATGGGCAATGGCCGCGCCAAAGCCGTGTTCCAGGGCGACGGTTTTGTCAAAATCATCGCGGACAAAGACACCGACCGCGTGCTGGGCGCGCATATCATCGGCCCCGCGGCCGGGGATCTGATCCACGAGATCTGCGTCGCGATGGAATTTGGTGCCAGTGCCGAAGACATCGCCCTGACCTGCCACGCGCACCCGACCTATTCCGAGGCCGTGCGTGAAGCCGCGCTTGCCTGTGGCGACGGCGCGATCCATATGTAAATCCAACGGCCTGCCCCGTTTTAGGGCGGGCCACCCCTGTTTGACCCATGAAATTTCTTAATCTTTTCCTCATTGTCACCGCGGGCCTTTTCGTCGGCTACATGACCCGCAACGCGTTCGCGCCTCAGCCGGACCGCGTCACGCGTATTCTGGAAATCTACACCGAGTTCTGCATTCCGAACCTGACAGGTTCCCAGCCGGTCGATGGTGAATCCATCGGTCTATCCCCCGTCAATTGGCCGGAAAGGAGTTGGATCGACGGTGACGCGCAGGCTTTCGTTCGACTGAATGACCGTAGTTGCTCTATCAATACAATGGCACCTATCGCATTGAACAAAAGAGACGCCAAGGCTCTCGCCAAACGCCTTGAGCCCATCGTGCATAGCACCTTCCCAGACCTAGCTTTCGATCCCAAAAGCCGACTGGGCAGTATCTCGGTTGCTTGGATGGACGGAGAGATCCGCTCCCCCTCCCGCTGGGGCACCTATTTCTTTGCCACACCCGAGCATGGCAAACACGCATATAGTATCCTAAGCCTCTCTTTGCCGCGAGAACCGAAACCCTAAAATCGTCCCATTCCGCCCCACCTTCGCGCCACATTCCTACGCAAAGCTGCTGCTGACCCAAAGGGATAGCAGATATGGTTCGCAAAACTCTTGGCCTTGTTCTGGGCGCTCTTTTGATCACTGCCCTGCCCACGCAGGCGCAGGACACCCGGCGCATTGATCAACGCAGCAAGCTGTTGGGATGGGAAGCCGTGGGCAAGCTTGAGACCGGGACAGGTTATTGCACCGCCGCCCTGATCGCGCGTGACATTGTGCTCACGGCGGCCCATTGCGTCTATCGTGACAATGGTCAGCTGATCCCTGCCAGCCAGATCAAATTCCGCCCCGGCTATTTCGACGGTGCGGCGCTTGAAACCCGTGGCGTGACCCAAATCGCCGCGCATGAGAGCTATCGGCACAGTGGCACCGGACAGATCAGCGGACAGAATATCGCCAATGATCTCGCGCTGTTGCGTCTGGACGCCCCGATTTACGCGCATGGGGTCAATCCGTTTTTGATCCACCAGCGCTATGAACCCGGCAAGCCTGTGACGCTGGTGTCCTATGGCCGGGGGCGCGACGAAGCGCTGACCCACGAAAAGGACTGCACGTTAAAACAGCACTACCGCGACGGGGTGATTGCTTTTGATTGCTCCAGCACCTTCGGGTCGTCTGGTGCGCCGGTGTTCGTGCGCGAAGACGGGCGGATGCGCATTCTTTCCGTGGTGTCCGCCGGGGGCACCGGGCGCGATGGCACTGCGGAAACCTATGGCATGACCCTGCCCGATCGCGTGGCCCACCTGAAAAAGCGCCTGAGGACCGAGGCAGCCGGAATCAAATCCAATCCCGGCGGCAAAGTGGTGCGCGTCAATCGTTTGGGCAGCGCCACGCGCCAAAAGGTCGGAAGCGCCCGCTTCGTAAGCGTGCCGGGATCGTGACCCCTACCACATGCGTGGGATCGCGTTCTTTTCATAATCGCGATCATAGTCCGGGCCGCCATATTCCCCGTCGGTCATTTCGGCCATGATCTGACCAACCGTGGGCACCGTATCTTTGTCATCGCGCGCCCAAAGCCCCGACCGCATCAGCGCCTTGGCGCATTGGGTAAAGACTTCGTGCAGTTCGATCACCAAAACACTCGCCGGCAATATCCCCTTGCGGGCAAAGCTTTGGCGCAAAGGTTCATCATCGGTCAGCCAGGCCTTGCCATTCACCCGCACCGTTGTTTTGGACCCCGGCACCATGAACAACAAAGCAACCCGCCCATCGTCGACAATGTCGCGCAACGCATCAATGCGGTTGTTGCCCTTCCAATCGGGCATCAACAGTGTCTTGCTGTCATGTACCCGCACCACCGGGCCGTCATCGCCACGCGGTGTGCCGCGCACGCCTTCGGCCCCAACGGTGCTGAGAATGCAAAACCGTGATCCTTCAATCCACGCGCGATACAGCGGTGTCAGGTGGTCCGCAACCTTGGATAAAGACGCCGGAACCGGCGCGCCGTATAGGTCACTTAGATCTTTCGCGTGCAGCTTTCGCATCGAAACCAGCCTCCAGCATCAGGGCATCCGAGGCGGTTTCCACCTCATGTGCCAATGTTTTCAGGAACACGTCTTTCTTCAGACCCGGTTCAATCACGGGCAAGAATTCAACCACCGCCGTACCCGGTTTGCGCAGCACGCCGCGTTTGGGCCAGAATACACCACAGTTGATCGCGACGGGGGCGCAGGGCTGTCCCATTTGTTCATATAGCACCGCCGTGCCGACCTTGTAAGGCGCATCCGAATCCAGTGGCGTGCGTGTGCCCTGGGCATAGATGATCAGCTGACCGGGATGCGCGGTGCCGTTGGCCACGCCTTCCTTCATCTTCTTGATCGCTGCGCCACGTTTGCCACGGTTAACCGGAATACATCCGATCCGCAACCCGTATTGGCCAAGGATCGGCGCATACA
The DNA here is from genome assembly GCA_025210345.1 of Pelagimonas sp. Taxonomy (GTDB): domain Bacteria; phylum Pseudomonadota; class Alphaproteobacteria; order Rhodobacterales; family Rhodobacteraceae; genus JAOARQ01. The sequence goes on from JAOARX010000008.1 coordinate 122,769, forward strand.
TCAGCTCCCGCTTCATGATGAACTTACCGGCATCCAGCACGCCAAAAATCATGAGAATATCAAGGAAAGACTGGTGCTTTGCCGCCACCAGCACTTCGCCTTTGGGCACCTCACCGCGCACTTCGGTCTTGAGGCCCACCATCCAGCCAGCGGTCCAGCACACCCAACGGCAATAGGTTTTGCAGGCGGCACGCGCGCCCTTCGCACTGATCAAAGCCCATGGAAAAAACGTAATGCCAATGACCAACATCATGACGTACATCTGGGTGTTAAAAATCAGTGAGCGCACATATTGCATCAGCTCAACCCCTCTAGCACACGCCGCGCGGCGGTTTGTGTTGCAACAAAGGCCACCGCTGCCGACAAGGGCGGCACCAAGAGTGGCCAGGCCCAGTGCAGGCCTTCAAATCGCAGTCCGGTCAGGAATGACCCGGCTTCGGAATTGCCCGGCATGATGGCCACGGCGATCAACCCCATGAACGTTCCCATGGATGCCCCAGTAAAGGCCCGCAGGGTAAAACGGCGCACAAAGGCCCCCGCGATATAGCTGTCTGTCGCCCCCACCAGCCGCAGCACGGAAATCACCTGCGCATTGGCTGCCAGCGCCGCATTGGCCGCCAGTGTCACCATCGCGCCCATGGTTGCCCCGATCAAGACAATCGCGATCCAGCCAAGCAGCCGCAATCGCGCCGCTGCAACCAGCAAAGGTTTGCGCCAGCGTCCGTGCTCATCCAGAACCGCGCCGGGCACTTCGGCCTGAAGCCGCAACCGCAGCCCCTCGCTGTCATAGCCTTCGGGGGATTGTTCGATGCGGATCAGCTGCGGCACGGGCAAATCATCAATCGGCAGTCCCGGTCCAAACCAGGGCTCCAGCAGGGCTTTTTGTTCCTCAGGTGTCAGGGCCTGCGCGTTCACAACCCCCGGCGTTTGCTCAAGAAGTTTCAGCGCCGCAGCGGTCTGCCCCTTCATTTCCTCTTTTGGCGCCGAAATCCGTATGGTTGCCTCGCGCGCCAGTTCTTCGCCCCAGACCTGGGCGAGACGACCGGAGGCCAGCGACAGCGCCAAGGCAAACACAGCCAGAAACGACATGGCCGCCGCCGTGAACAGCGTCAGCCGAACCGTAAACCCCGAGGGGGGCACCACCCGATCCGCCGCCGCATCCGCCACCAGAAACGGACGCAGATTTGTGAGCAGGGCTCTCATAGGTCAACTCCCGCGGCCTGGACCGTCTTGTTGGCAATGCGCAGAATTCGCGCGGGCACCATGGTTTTGGCCGCGCGGATCAACCCCAGATCATGGGTGGCGATCATCACCGTTTTGCCCATTTTGTTCAGCTCGACCAACAGCCTGAGCAACCTTTGCGACATTTCCCAATCCACGTTGCCCGTGGGTTCATCCGCCAAGATCACATCGGGCGACAAGATCAGCGCCCGCGCCAAAGCCGCCCGTTGGCGTTCCCCGCCCGACAGTTCCGGCGGCAGGGATTCATATTTGTCTGACAGGCCGACCCAGCTCATCAACTCGCTTAGGTTTTGTGCCTGCTCGGGTGTTGCCTGCCCTGAAACAGTCAACGGCAGGGCAACGTTTTCGGCAATCGGCAAGTGATCAAGGAACTGGCAGTCCTGATGCACCACCCCAATGCGCCGCCGCATCAGGGCCATCTCATCGCGGCTTAGTCCCGTTGCGTCCCGTTCAAACAGGGATACGTTTCCCTGGCTGGCCTGCAAGGCGCCATAGCACAGTTTTAAAAACGTGGTCTTGCCTGCACCCGAGGGGCCCGTCAGGAAATGGAACGCCCCCGGCGCAAGTTGCAGCGAAATCCCCGTCAACAGCGCGTCACTGCCATAGGAATAGGCAACATTGTCAAATTCGATCATGCGGTCCCCGCGTGCCCATCCTGCCTTGGTCCATTTGTTTTGCCCGTTCCCCTGCCGTCATGCAACGTGATGGGCAGAAAGTTTTGGCCTTTTCCCCGTGATAAGGGCATCTTATTGTTGGAATACAAGCCAATGACGGGCCCATGATGGGCCATCGGCAGGAATGTGGCGGCAAGGAACGGGATATGAGCAGAATACGGCTGGTTTGCCCCAACTGTGGGGCACAATACGAAGTGCCTTTGAACGTCATTCCTGATGCGGGCCGCGATGTACAGTGCTCAAGCTGTGCCCACACTTGGTTTCAACGGCACCCGGATCAGGATCAGGCCCTAGCTGAAGAACTGGAACAACCCGTAGAAGACGTCGCTTGGGAACAGGCTCTCGAAGAAGAGCCCGCACCGGCGGAACCGGCGCACCGGGACACGCCAGCCCCCCGGGACGCAACAGAGCCTCAGCCCCCCCCTGCCCCACGTCGGACCTTTGATCCGGAACTGACCGACATGTTCCGCGAAGAACGCGAATTCGAGGCCCGCCAACGCGCGGCGCAGGCCCTTGAAACACAGCCGGATCTGGGGCTGCAAAGCCCGGACGAAGACGAAAGGGCGCGTCGCGATCGCCAATCGCGCGAGCGCATGGCGCGCCTGCGTGGCTCGGCCCCCGAACCCGCCCCTGCGCCGACGTTCGACGAAGCTGCCGTCCCCACCTTGGGGACAGCGCCCGAGCCGGAACAGCCATCGGTTCCCGAACATGAGGCCGCCGCAGCGGCCGCGGCCGCCGTGGGGTCGCGTCGGGATCTGTTGCCCGACGTCGAAGAGATCAACCAAACCCTGCGCTCTGACGCAGATCCGCGGCCTCAGGATTTTCCCGGCGATGGTCTGCCACCGCAGGAAACCCCGCGCCAAGGTGGCTTTGGCAAAGGGTTTCTTAGCATGATTGTGCTGGCGGGTTTGGGTATCGGCACCTATGCCTATGCCCCGAAACTCTCACAAAGCGTGCCCGCAATCGCGCCGTATCTGGACGTCTATGTCAGCAAGGTCGACGCAGGCCGCATTTGGCTGGATGGTCAAATTACCGCCCTTTTACAACAGCTTGATAGCATGGCATCGGAAAATCAGACCGCACCCAGCAATGCGACCGCGCCCGACAGCGACGATTAAGACGATCAGACCCGGCCAATCGCCACAAAGCGTACAACTAACATCTCAAATCGTCAGCATCGCCGTCAAGACCGCATGCTGATCATGCCACGCGCCTGCGCGATCGGGTGTTGGCGTCGCACCCGGAAAAAAAGCCCCCCGAACCTGCGCGGCACGGGGGGCTAAAATTTTTATCCGCCGAAATCATCCAGCATGATGTCTTCGCGATCAACGCCCAGATCCAGGAGCATATTGATCACCGACTGGTTCATGATGGGTGGGCCACACATGTAGAATTCACAGTCTTCCGGCGCCGGGTGATCCTTGAGGTACTCTTCGAACAGGACGTTGTGAATAAAGCCGGTCAGGCCCTTCCAGTCGTCTTCGGGCAGCGCATCCGACAGGGCGACGTGCCATTCGAAATTGTCAAACTCTTCGGCCAGTTGGTCAAAGTCCTCAACAAAGAACATCTCTTTCTTAGAGCGCGCACCATACCAGAAGGTAATCTTGCGGTTGCGGTTCTCAAGGCGCTTGAGCTGGTCAAAGATATGCGACCGCATCGGTGCCATACCGGCCCCCCCCCGATAAAGACCATCTCTTTTTCGGTTTCGCGGGCAAAGAATTCACCAAACGGACCAGAGATCGTGACCTTGTCACCCGGCTTGAGGTTAAAGATGTAGGACGACATCTGCCCCGGGGGAATGCCCTCGGTGCCCGGCGGAGGCGATGCCACGCGGACATTGAGCATGATCAAGCCCTTTTCATCCGGGTAGTTCGCCATGGAATAGGCGCGTTCGATCGGTTCGGACACGGTGGATTTGTACTGCCACAGATTGAACTTGTCCCAGTCGTCGCGGTATTCGGTCTGAATATCGAAATCGGTATAAGACAGGGTATGGGCCGGTGCCTCGATCTGGATATAGCCACCCGCGCGGAAGTTCACATCCTCACCCTCGGGCAGTTCCAGCACGAGGTTCTTGATGAAGGTCGCCACGTTTTCGTTGGACCGCACGGTGCATTCCCACTTTTTGACGCCAAAGACCTCTTCGGGGACTTCCACTTCCATGTCCTGCTTGACCGCGACCTGACAGGACAGGCGGTCGCCGCAGGATGCTTCGCGCTTGGTGATGTGGCTTTCTTCGGTGGGCAGGATCGACCCGCCACCGGAATGCACCTTGACCCGGCACTGCGCGCAGGTGCCGCCACCGCCGCAGGCCGATGGAACAAACAGCTTTTGTTCCGCCAGCGTTTGCAACAGCTTACCACCCGCCGGAACGGAGATGGTTTTTTCGCCGTTGATGGTGATATTGACATTGCCCGAGCTGACCAGTTTCGACCGCGCGGCGAGAATGATCGCCACCAGCGCCAAAACGATCAGCGTGAACAGGATGATCCCAAGACTAAATGTTGCCATCTCTCGATCCCCTTACAGCTTGACGCCCGAGAAGGACATGAAGGCCAGTGCCATCAGACCCGCGGTGATAAAGGTGATGCCTAGGCCCTGAAGGCCATCGGGAATATCGGAATACTTGAGCTTTTCGCGCACCCCCGCCATCGCGGTGATCGCCAGCGCCCAGCCAAAGCCCGAGGACACGCCGTAGGTCAGGCTTTCGCCAAAGTCATACCCACGTTCCACCATGAACAGCGACCCACCAAGGATCGCGCAGTTCACCGTGATCAGCGGCAAAAAGACCCCCAGCGCGTTGTAAAGCGGCGGGAAATACTTATCGAGAACCATCTCAAGGATCTGCACCAGCGCCGCGATCACACCGATATAGGAAATCAGGCCCAGAAAGGTCAGATCCACATCCGGGAACCCGGCCCAGGCCAGCGCGCCGGGCGCCAGAAGATAGGTCAGGATCAGGTTGTTCGCGGGCACTGTGATCGATTGCACGATCATCACGGAGATCCCCAGGCCAATGGCCGTCGAGATCTTTTTCGATACCGCGATAAAGGTACACATCCCCAGGAAAAAGGACAGCGCCAGGTTTTCAACGAAGATCGCTTTGACAGCGAGAGCAATATAGCCTTCCATCAGTGCGCCTCAACGGTTTGGATTTTGTGTTCACGCTCTTCCACCTGTTCCGGCTTCCATGTGCGGAAGGCCCAGATGATCAAGCCGATGATGAAGAAGGCCGAAGGTGGCAGCAAAAGCATGCCGTTTGGCACGTACCAGCCCCCATTGTTGACCGTCTCAAAAATGGTGACGCCGAACAGGCTGCCCGAGCCGAACAGCTCGCGGATAAAGCCCACCAGCATCAGGATCAGACCATAGCCAAGACCATTGCCGATCCCGTCGATAAAGCTGTCGAGCGGCGGGTTTTTCATGGCAAAGGCTTCGGCGCGGCCCATCACGATACAGTTGGTGATGATCAGACCAACAAAGACCGACAGGGTCTTGGAGATCTCAAAGGCATAGGCCTTGAGCACCTGGTCCACCAGGATCACCAGCGAGGCAATGATTACCATCTGCACGATAATCCGGATCGAGCCCGGAATATGGTTGCGGATGATCGAGATGAACATCGACGCAAACGCCGTCACCAGCGTCACCGCGATGGTCATCACCAGGGCCACTTTCAGCGACGAGGTCACCGCCAGCGCCGAACAGATGCCCAGCACCTGCAAGGCGATCGGGTTGTTGTCGACCAACGGGTCGAGAAGCATTTCTCTGCGTTTATGTGCCATTAGAGAGCCCCCGCTTTGAGGTTGGCCAGGAAGGGCGCATAGCCCGCCTCACCCATCCAGAAGTTCACAAGGTTGTGCACGCCCACGGTGGTCAGCGTCGCACCCGCCAGCGCATCGACGTGGTAATCCGCGCCTGCCGCGGGAACGGCCTTGGTGACGCTGATTTGCAGCGCGCCCGTGTCATCGGCCAGACGCTTGCCATTCCACAGGGCTTTCCAACGCGGGTTGTCCACCTCGGCACCCAGACCGGGGGTCTCGGCGTGTTCGTAGAATTGCAGGCCAAAGATGTCGTTGCCGTTCTCTTCGAGCGCGATAAAGCCATAGAGCGTCGACCAAAGCCCGTAACCGTGGATCGGCAGGATCACCTTGTCGATCGCACCCGCGTCGTCGCGCAGCAGATAGACGGTGACAAACTTGGTCTGACGGCCAATGCCCGCCGGATCATCGGTCAGCGCAACCGAGGTCTCGGGATTGTCTGCCGCGGCGCGATCGTCAAAGGTTGTCGCGTCAAAGGCGTCGGTGAAGGCGCCGGTGGCAAGCTCAAGCACCTGTGGCTCAAACGCGGCGAAAGCTTCGGCCACATCCTGCGCCGGGTCATACACGCCCGCCACCTGAAGGATGTTCAACTGCTTGTCTTTCAGCGCGTTCTTTTCTTGCAACGGGCGCAGGGCCACGGCAGCGGCCGACACGACCATCGACGCCACAAGGCACAGGGTGATGGCCACGGTCAGGGTCTTGCCGACTGAATCCGCTGGCAGCGCCAGAAAGCGGCCAATCGGGCCCTTGGGCGGGGTGTTTGCGGTGTCGTTAGACATGACGTTTTGCCCTCCGCTTGATGTTGGCTTGGACGACGAAGTGGTCGATCAGCGGCGCAAAGACGTTCCCAAACAGGATCGCCAGCATCATGCCTTCGGGGAAGGCCGGGTTGATCACACGGATCATGACAACCATGAAGCCGATCAGCGCGCCATAGATATAGCGGCCCATGTTGGTGTGCGACCCGGACACGGGTTCCGTCACCATGAAGACCAGACCAAAGGCATAGCCCCCCAGCACCAGATGCCAATGCCACGGCATGGCGAACATCGGGTTGGTGTCAGAGCCAATCGCGTTCAGCAGCAGCGAGAACCCGATCATCCCCCCAAGGCACCCCAGAACCATGCGATAGTTCGCAATCTTGGTTGCCAGCAGGAAGACCAGACCGATCAGCGCCGCCAGGGTCGAGGTCTCGCCCATGGAGCCGGGCACAAAGCCTAGGAAGCTGTCCCACCAGGTCATGCCGCGTGCGGCCAGCTCCTGAAACCCGTCCGAGGCGGAAACCGCCAGCGCGGTCGCGCCGGTAAAGCCATCCACCGGGACCCAGACACTGTCACCTGACAGCTGCGCGGGATAAGCGAAATACAAGAACGCCCGCCCGGTCAGCGCTGGGTTGAGAAAGTTCTTGCCCGTGCCGCCGAACACCTCTTTGCCGATCACGACACCAAAGATGATACCCAGCGCCACCTGCCAAAGCGGCGTGGTCGCGGGCAGGATCAGCGCGTAAAGCATCGAGGACACAAGGAAACCTTCGTTCACCTCGTGCTTGCGCACGGTGGCAAAGATCACCTCAAAGATACCGCCTGCCACCAGCGTCACAATGTAGATCGGCAGGAAATACATCAGCCCGTGCAGCATGTTCGCCAGCGGGTTCGCTGCATTGAAACCAATGCCCAGCCCACCGATGATCGCCGCACGCCAGCCCGACGGGCCGTGCTCGGCAATCGCCAGGTTCGACTGATAGCCGGTGTTGTACAGCGCCATCAGGATACAGGGGATTGTCGCGATCACCACATAGGTCATGATCCGCTTCATATCCACGTAAGACCGTGCATGCGGCGCGGCCGTGGTTACGGTTTTCGGCGTGTAGAGAAAGCTCTCGACCATTTCGTACACGGGAAAGTACTTTTCCCATTTGCCGCCCTTTTCAAAATGCGGCTCGATCCGGTCAAAGAAGTTGCGAAGACCCATCTTAGCCCTCCTTCTCGATCTTGGTCAGGCAGTCACGAAGCGCCATCCCGTATTCGTATTTCGCGGGGCAGGCAAAGCCGACAAGACCAAGGTCTTCTTCGTCCAGCTCCAGCGCGCCCAAAAGCTGAGCCTGATCCGTGTCCATCACCAACAACGCGCGCAAAAGCTGGGTGGGCAGGAAATCCTGCGGCATCAGCTGTTCGAAGGTGCCAGTGGGAACCATCGCGCGGCGACCGCCATTCAGGTTCGATGTCAGCGGGAACTTGCGCCCCGACAACGCCGAACCCAACACCGGCTGCACCGCGTATTTCGCGAACATCGGGCGTATCCATCCCATTGGGATTTGCTTTTTGTCTTCTTCGATCACGGTGACCTGACGCGCATAGCGCCCCAGATACCCGCCAGCGCCCTCACCGGCGCGACCGCTGAGCACCGAGCCCGAAATCATGCGCACCGGCAGGTCGCTGGGCAGATCAGAGTGCAGCAGATCTGCCAAAGACGCACCTGAAACCGTGCGGACAAGGCGCGGATCAGCGCAGGCCGGTCCGGTCAGTGCAATCACGCGCGACGCGTCGTGATGGCCCGTGTCCAGCAGGCGGCCAATCGCGATCACATCCTGATAGCCAATTGTCCAGACAAAGGTCTCTGCCGTGGGCGGTGTCAGAAAATGCATATGTGTCCCGGCCAGACCCGCAGGATGCGGGCCGCTGAAGGACACCGCTTCGACACCCGCCAGATCGGCGCCGGGCAGCTGCACGCCTTGCGACTGACACAGATAGGTCGGACCGTCGGTCAGGCTGGCAACGGCCTCAAGCCCCTTGGCAAAGGCGTCCGCCGCGTCATCTATGACGATCGCAGGATCGGCGGCCAGAGGCTCGGAATCTGTTGCGGTGACATAGATCGCCGCCGCAACGCTGCCCGGCTGCGGTATTTTCGAATAGGGACGTGCGCGAAACGCGGGCCAGAGCCCTGCGGCACACAGGCGTTCGGTCAGACCTTCGCGCGTGCTGGCATTCCCAACGTCGGAGAAATCAACCGGGGCGCCTGCGGTCTCATCCACGTCGATCTCGACGCTGATCAATTTGCGACGCGCCCCACGATTGATCGCGCGCACCTTGCCCGCGACCGGCGAAACGATCTGGGCTTCGGGCATGTTCTTGTCGAACATCACCGGGGTTCCCGGCGTGACGACGTCGCCCTCGGCCACCACGATTCGCGGCTTCAAGTCGATGTAATCATCGCCCATGAGACCCACGGTCCTGACGGGATGAGAGGGACTGATTTCGGGCCGAGCTTCCCCAAGTATTGGTAAATCCAAGCCTTTGCGCAGCTTAAAATGCTTCACAGTTCTTGACCTTCAGTCTGCGTATTACGTTTTCGGCATTTGTGCTATGCATTCGCTGCATGCGCACAATATGCCGGTCTGCTAACGGGTTTTGTCGCAAATGGCCATAACGGGCTGAAAGAAAAACAGGGTTGAAGAAACCGCCAAAAATCGACTACGACGCCACAAATTGTCAAAAAAGGTCCCATCGTGAGCACTCTGACATCGATCTCCCGCCGTTCGTTCCTTGTGATGCCGCTGGCGCTGGCTGCCTGCTATCAGCGCAAGCAAGTCATTGAAATCGTAGGTGCGACCATGGGCACCACCTATAAGGTCGTGGCGGTTGACCACGACAATAAACTTGACGAATCCGCGGTCAAAATCGCCATCAACGGCGCCCTTGATCAGGTCAACAAAAGCATGTCGAACTGGGATGATTCGTCGGAAATCTCGCGTCTCAATGCCAACGGCACCGGTATTGCGGCTGATATGTCGCAGGAGCTGACGCAGGTCATGCAGGCCGCAGTCGATGTAAACACCGCTTCTGAGGGTCGTTTTGACACCACCATCGGCCCGCTCATTGAACTGTGGGGCTTTGGTGCCACAGGTGCGCAGGCGATGCCCAGCGAAGATCAGATCGAACTGGCACGCGCCAAATCGGGCCATGCAAACACCATGCGTCTGGGTGCAGGGCAGCTGGAAAAAACCCGCGCCGACGCGCAGATCTATCTGGCTGGCATCGGCAAAGGCTATGGCGCGGACCACGTGGGTCGCGCGCTCAAAGGGTTGGGTGTGAGCGACTACATGGTCGAAATCGGCGGCGATCTTTATGCGTCGGGCCGCAACCCGGATGGTCTGCCCTGGCAGATCGGCATCGAAGCTCCGAACACCACGGACCGTGGTATCCTGGGTGTGGTTGGTGTCTCGGGCATGGGGCTGGCGTCATCGGGCGACTATCGCAACTACTTTGAACAAGACGGCCAGCGTTTCTCGCATCTGATCGACCCGGCCACCGGCCGCCCGGTCGCGCACAAGACCGCATCGGCCACGGTTCTGGCGGACAACGCCATGCTGGCCGACGCCTGGTCGACCGCGATGCTGATCCTGGGCCGCGAAAAAGGTCTTGAAGTTGCCGCGAAACACGGAATCGCCGTTCACTTTATTGAACGCGACCCGAACGTTGCCCAGCTTCAGTTCAAGAGCTACTCAAGCGACGCGTTCACCGCCCTGACCGCCTAAAGGACAAACCTGATGGAAACCTTCCTGCTGACCTTTGTGTTCTTGATGATCATCATGCTGGGCATGGCGCTTGGCGTGATCTTTATGAACAAGCGCATCAAGGGCAGCTGCGGGGGGCTGAACGCCATCAGTGACGCAGATCAATGTCTGGTCTGCAAAAAAGAGATCGACCCGGATTCTCCTTTGCGCGAGCGGCTGCAATGCCCGCGCGCAAAGAAAATGATGGAACGTGCGGCGCAGGAAAAGCTGTCTTAAGGCGTTGTTTCCAAAGGAAAAAAGCCCAGCACCAAAAGCCCCGCCGCCGCACAGATTCCGTAGATCCAGTATTGATAGCGCGGCCCCTCTGCCTTCCAGACGCGGCGATACTGTACGCCGCACAGGCATGTGATCACAAAAATGACGGTGGCCATTGATGTGGTGAGGCTCAGGTCTTGCATGCGGGGCTCGCTTTGTTGGTTTGCGTTTCCTTAGCGCAGAGACTGCCCGAAAGCACGTTGAAACTTGGCCATGTTTGCCCCTTTGGGTGTCACCAAGATCGGTGGACCTGATCCAGCCTAACGGGTCCGCGCGACTTGCGCGACATGCGAATCCACCAGCCGTTGCACCATGGGGGCAAAGTGCCAGAAATCGGGCGTTTCCATATCGGCGCGTTTGCCCGCCTCATCCAGATAGCGCACCGCAATAATTTCGCGCAAATTGGGATTCTTTTCAAACTCGGCCACCTCATCCGCGCTCATGGCCCCCCCCTGAAGCCCAAGCGTGTGCACCGACGCCGGTGACAGCCGCGCATAATAGCTGGGCTTGGTTGCACATAGATAGCGTTTGGCGGCGACGTGGTAGCGCACGCAATCCGTAATCACCGTTGGAAAGAAGGCCTGGAGAACCTCGGCCCCGGCATCTTCGTGATGGCGGTCCTCGGTATCATCGGGATGATAGGTGCCGAATTCCGAAGTGAAATGACCAATATCATGCAAAAGCGCCCCGACGATGATCTCTTGGCTTTGGCCGTTTTGCTCGGCGATGGTCGCCCCTTGCAGCATATGTTCGGCCATGGTCACGGGCTCGCCCAGGTATTCTTCGCCACCCCGGCGTTCGAATATCGACCCCAGAAAGGCGACGATATTGTCGGGGCCAAGTGTCTCGACATCCGGTTTCATGTGGCCCCTCCCTCGCGCATCATGGCATCATAGGTCGACCGTAGGCCATCCTTGTCCGAATAGCAGCCCTGCAACCAACGGGTGCCTTCCCCCGAATACCCCTTGCGCGCATGCAGCACGCGGGTGTTGTCAACGACGAACCCTTCGCCGGGGTCCAGACGGAACACCACCTCCATCGCCGGATCGTCGATGATTTCACCAAGGCGTCGATAAGCGGCGTACCATAGCTCCATCTGTTCGAACGGAATGTCCGTCACCGCCGCAAGCGACCGGTTGTTAAAGCGCAGACCAATCAGTTCGCCGTCTGGGGACAGCTCGATCATCGGGCGTCGGGACGTCAGGCAAACACCGTCTTCCCCGGCATATTCAAACCGCGCGCAATGATTGGCCAGAACGTCAAAAAACGCTTTGTTTTCATCCCGCAAGCGTTGAACCGCCGCAAAGCCGTCCACCACCATATTTTCACCCCCCACGGCCGAGCTTTCAAGGCAATAGAGAACCTGAACCGAGGGAACCGGATCACGATAAGGATTGTCCGTATGCGCCTGTAGCCCCAGCCCGGTAAAGGCCAGATTGGTTGGATTGATCTCGGTGCGCACCTCGAAATGGCGCCCATAGTTTGTTTCACGCACATACCCGAACAGATCGACAATCTGGAACAAAGCTCCGCTTTCGACCGGGCCGTTGATCACCTTGCCAAAGCCAAAGCGCGTGACGTCCCCCAACCAGGATCGCAGCCTGTCCCTGTCTGTAGACAGCTGGTTAAAATCACCGGTGGGCACCTGTGCATTCAATTCGGCGGTCCATGTCTGGGTTTGCTCTGGCAACCAACCCGGCGCGGCGCGGTTCGGTCGATCATAGGCATGCGCCGCCAGCCACCCCAGCCCGAACGAGACCGTCTTTTGTTCAGGCGAAAAGGTGACATCCAACCTGTCCTCGTTGATTTCGGCCTGAGAAATCAGTGTGCTTTCAGGAATATCGCGCAGGGCCAGTAGACGCTGACCATTCGTCTTGGCGCGCGTTTCCGGATCTTGCGCATTGTCACGCAGCCAGATGGCATGAAATCGGGTTTCGCGGCCTGACAGATCCAGCGCAAGACTGCGCCCGGTTGGGTCAATTTTCACAGCGGTCATGGGGTCCTCGAACTTGCAGTGCAGACAGCATCCAATTTCCATGCCATAAGCACAAATTAGGAATAAAGCACACAAGGGCAAGCTGACCTAATGAATGATCACGGTCGAAAACTTCCCCCTTTGGAATGGGTGCGCGCCTTTGAAGCGGCAGGACGGTTGGGAAGCTTTACCGCCGCCGCCCATGAAATCGGGCTGACCCAATCCGCCGTCAGCCAGCGGGTCAGCCAGCTTGAAAACCTGTTGGGGTGCAAATTGTTTGAGCGGCGCGCCCGGTCGGTGGCCCTGACGGTTCAGGGTGAAACCTGGTTTCCCCAGGTTTCCGAAGCCTTTGACCGACTGCAATCCGGGTCCGCGGCCCTTTTTGGTCAGGACCGCCCAAGGATCACCATCACCGCCAGCAGCTCTGTGATCGATCTGTGGATTGTCCCGCGCCTGCACAGGCTGCAATCCCTGACAGGTGCGGAAATCCAGCTGCAATCCATGGTGGTTGGCGCGCTTGACGCGCCCAGTGACCGCAGGGTGCATATTCGCTATGGCGCGGGGCACTGGCCCCATAGGTACAAACAACGTCTTTACCCGGAAGAACTGGCACCGGTTGTCGCCCCCGACCTGTTGCAGACCTATGGCAACCTTGCCGATATCCCCCGGATTTTCTGTTCTGGCAAACGGCCCGGATGGTCGGAACTGTCAGATGTCTTCGGGGCAGAGGCAACGCACCCGCCCGCCTTGCGATTTGACACCTTTGGTCATGCGCTGTCTGCGGCGCGCGAAGGGCTTGGGGTCTTGCTGGCCTCTCTTCCCCTGGTGCAAAGGGATCTCGACGCGGGTTGTCTGGTCCAGCTGGGCAGCGCAACCCATGTCCATGCCGAAAGCTATTGGATGCTGGCAGATCACGCAGCGCTGAGCCCGAAACTGTGGCAGACGTTGGTTGAGACCTTGGCGCGACAGTTCCTTCCCACGAGATGCCCAAACACAGTTGCCCCCACCCCAAGCAGGTAGGGGCACCATTAATGGCCCGCAAACCCACTGTTTGGCGCGATACACCACCAATTTGGCGCGCTAGGCTATTCTCCAAGACACATTTGAGCCTATCCTCATCCAACGGCGAACAGGGAGGCAGCGATATGCGACTGACCGTGAATGGGATCGAACATGAGGTGGATGTCGAGGCAGACATGCCGCTTTTGTGGGTGTTGCGCGACGAACTAAAGATCACCGGGGCGAAATACGGTTGCGGCATCGCGCAATGCGGAGCTTGCACCGTGCATGTGGATGGCATGGCCGTGCGGTCGTGCCAGTTGGCCGTGGGTGATCTTGATGGCGAAGTGACGACCATCGAGGGGCTGGGACAGCCCCAAGCCTTGCATGCCGTGCAAGAGGCCTGGATCGAACACCAAGTGGCGCAATGCGGCTATTGCCAGGCGGGACAGATCATGCAGGTCGCTGCCTTTTTGGACGTAAACTCCGAACCGTCAGATGACGAGATCGACGCCGCCCTGTCAGGCAACCTGTGCCGTTGTGGCACTTACCCCCGCATCCGCGCCGCGGTTCACACCGCCGCCAAGAAGCTACAGGAGGTCTAAGCCATGGGTCGCGCAGGAAAAATCGCCCGCCGCACATTTTTGATCGGGTCTGCAGCCATCGCCGGGGGCGTGGCCTTTGGTGTCTATGCCGCCCGTCAGCCCTTTGACAATCCGAACCTTGAGGACCTTCCCGAAGGATCGGCCACCTTCAACCCCTGGGTTCTGGTCGATGCGGAAAAGATCACGTTGATTGCGCCCCACGCGGACAAGGGGCAAGGGGTGTTCTCGGCCCAGGCGGCGCTGATCGCCGAGGAACTCGACGTCGATCTGGATCAGGTCGAGATCAGCTTTGGCACCCCGGACAAGGCCTATTACAATCGCGCGGTATCAGACGCGGTGGCGGGCTATCCCATGTATGACAACGGGCCCACCGCCGAACGGGTGCGCGGCATTCTCGGCGGGATCATCAAGCTGGCCCTGCCGATGATGGTGACGGGTGGCTCATCAGCGATGCCCGATAGTTATGACAAGTTGCGCCGGGCCGGGGCCATGGCACGCGAAACGCTGAAACAAGCGGCGTCACAGCAGACGGGCGTACCGATGGATCAGCTGACCACCAAATCCGGCAAGGTGATCCTGCCCGATGGCGGTGAAATCGCTTATACGGCCCTGGCTGGTCTGGCTGGCACGTTAGAGCCGGTGACGCATGTCACGCTGCGCGATCCCAAGGATTGGACCCTGCTGGGTAGGCCGATGGAACGCGTTGATATCGTGAAGAAATCCACAGGAACCCTGACCTATGGCATCGACTTTCGCACCAAGGACATGCTGCATGCCACGGTCAAGGTGAACCCGCGTCAAGGCGGCGGCATGACCGGCTATGACGCCTCTAGCGCCCAGAACATGCCTGGGGTGAAAAAGATCTTTGAGATCACCGGAGGCGTGGCCGTAGTGGCCGACAACACATGGCGCGCTTTTCAGGCAGCCGAGGCGATAGAGTTTGACTGGGGCCCAGCCCCCTACCCCTCCGAACAGGCCGACCACTGGGCGCATCTCGAAGGGATCTTCGACGATGATCACCTGAACGCCGAAGCCCGGGTCGAGGGTGATGTGAGCAGCGCAGAAGGCGCAGAGATCAAAGGCGAATATCGTTCCCCTTACATCGCCCATGCGCCGCTGGAACCGCTGAACGCGACAATCCTTGTCACCGACAACCGTGTCGATATCTGGACAGGGCATCAGGTACAGATGACGGTTGAACAGATGGTGAGTGAGATCACCGGCGTTGATCAGGAAAACGTCCACCTGCACAATATGTTCATCGGCGGCAGTTTTGGCCACCGGCTGGAATTCGAATTTGTCAAGCAAGCCGCTGAGATCGCGCATGAAATGCGCGGGACGCCGATACAGATGACCTATTCCCGCGAAGAGGATTTTGCCCATGACTTCCCCCGCCACATCACGCTGGGGCGTGGCGTGGCGAAACACAAGGACGGCAAGATCACATCGCTGGATGTTCAGATCGCCGGGCAATCTGTGATGCGCTCGCAGATGGGCCGCATGGGCATGAGCCTGCCCGGTCCGGATACGCAACTGCACGAAGGCGCGTGGGATGCGCCGATGTTCAACCTGCCCAACCTACGGGTGCGCTCCTATCGGACCGAAGCGCTGGCGCCGGTGTCGTCTTGGCGTGCGGTGGGCGCGGGGCCGAATGTGTTTATCTATGAAACCCTGCTGGACGAGGCGATCCATGCGGCCGGGGCCGATCCGCTCGAAGAACGCTTGCGCCTGATGGGCCATGACGTGTCGGTCAAGGTGCTGGAGGCCGTGGGTGAGATGTGCAACTGGACCGGCCCCCGGATAGGGGAAAACCGGGGACGCGGCGTGGCATTTGGCTTTTCCTTTGGGGTGCCGGCTGCGACCATTGTTGAGGTGACAAACACCGATGACGGGATCCGGCTTGATCATGTTTGGCACGCTGCCGATGTGGGCAAGGTGATCGACCCGGTGAACCTGGAAAACCTGGCGCAGGGCGGCACGGTCTTTGGCCTTGGTCACGCGATCAATTGCGAAATCACCTATGCCGATGGCATGGCCGAGCAAAACAACTATCACGCTCACGAAGCCATGCGGCTGTACCAATGTCCGCCGATCGCATTCCGCGCGTTGGAAAACGGCGACAAAATCCGTGGTTTTGGCGAACCACCCGTGCCCCCATCGGCCCCCGCGCTCGGCAACGCCATCTTTGCAGCAACTGGCCAACGCATCCGCGAGATGCCGTTCAATAAGCATATCGATTTTGTCTGAGGGGGCACATCATGACGAACTTGAAACACACATGCATGGCGTTGACTCTCTTGGCTGTTCCGGCTTGGGCCGACGGCACCACGGTTGAGATCAATCCCCCCGACGAGGGCAGCGTATCCAAAGCGCAGGGCCTTGCGGCCTGGGCGCGCATCTACGAAGTGGCCAGCCACCCACGCTGTGCAAATTGCCATACCGGGGAAAGTGACCGCCCCATGTGGTCGGGACCAAGCTATGGCAAAACGCGGGTACACGGCATGAACATCCAAGCCGGGGAAAGCCGGATGGGGGTGGAATACACCGCGTGCCAGACCTGTCACACCACCAAAGCCGAAGATTGGGACAACGCAAATGCCACGCCCCACACAGCCCCACGCGTAACGGCCTCGTGGCAACTGGCCCCGGTCGAAGCCGACTGGTTCGGGCGTTCTTCGGTCGAGATCTGCGAACAGCTGCGCGATCCAGAGCGAAATGGCGACCGCGACATGATGGAGCTGGCCGAGCATCTGGATCATGACGTGATCCTGCATTGGGCATGGGCCCCAGGCGGCACCCGCGAACCTGCCCCATACAGCCTGCAAGAGCACGTGAACGATATTCTGACCTGGGGGATCGCAGGCATGCCCTGCCCGCAAAACTGAGAAAACGGGATGACCATCGGGCTTGCAGGCGCGATGCATGGACGCTGATGCACATGGGGTGGTCGCCTGTTTCTGAGAGCAATTCTAGTCGGCGCCGCGGACCTGGACCGGAGCTGCACCCAGCCCCGAACCACATTCGCTTGGTCACGCGATCCTTGTTTTGCAGATCGTGCCAACTCAGTTAGGAAGAATGGCAAAAAACGGCCCCCTGCAAAGGAACCAGGGATCAGCACCTATCCTGACATGGGTTCATTGATCAAAATGGAGACGCCTGATGAAAACGCGGGACAGATACCAGATTGCTGACTATACGCGCGCGGCGGTGCAACTGCTCAAGGTTTCTCCGGAACGTGTGTTGCGTCGCGCTGGTCTTCCGGACAACGATCTGGTGTCCGAAACCCGCGGGTTCACAGCCCGCGAATGGTTTGATCTGTGGATTGCAGTGGAATCCGAATACGGCAAACCGGATTTCGCAATACGTCTGGGGCAAGCCATGGCACGGGGGTCCTTTGCCCCCCGATTTTCGCCTTTTCGTGCAGCGCGAATATCGAAATGGGTCTGGCCCGGCCGGCACTGTTCAAACCGCTAATCGGGCCGATCAAACTGGCCGTGAAACGTCAAGAAGACGCCGTCAAAGTCACCTATACCTCGGTCGATCCTGACCTTCCCATGCCCCCCTGCGATGGCCCGTTTAGAAGCCGCCTACTTTATGGAATGCCGTCGGATTTTTACCGGCGAACACATTGTGCCGCTGGCGGTCGGAATGATCGGAGCGCCAGATCCCTGGCAGCCCCTGGCAGCCATGCTGGGGGTTGAACCGCAACCGGCCGATGCGTTTTCCCTGACCTTTAGCCTGCATGACACCAACTTGCCCCTGATCACGCAGAACGAAGAAATGTGGGCCGGGTTCGAAGCGCGACTGCGCAAGAAAATGCTAAACAGAAATCTGCGCGTTAACATGACCGAGCGGGTGCGCAATGCCCTGTTCGAGGCATTGCCGTCTGGCCACAAAACCGTGGATGATGTCTGCAAGCGCTTGCATGTTTCCAAACGCACGTTGCAGCGCAGGCTAAAGGATGAGGGTACCACCTATCAGGACGTTCTCGATGCAACCCGGTCCGACCTGTCGCATCACTATTTGAAAAACCGGACATCAGCGTGGCCGAGATCGCATACTTGCTTGGGTTTCAGGACCTGGGGTCTTTCTATCGAGCGTTCCAGAGGTGGACCGGCCGAACCCCCGCGGATGTGCGCAACCGTTTTCTGAACTGATCCTTGGCGCGATGCCCCACGGGATTGGCGCGATCTGCGAATGCCCATCGTTTGAGGCGGCCTGCTGGAACCGGGATCATACGCCCAGGCAATGCAGGGCTGTGGTGTTGTGTTCCACACCGCGTCGCCCTTTACCATCAGCGTGAATGACCCGCAAAAAGAGCTGATCGAACCTGCCGTGCAGGGCACGAAGAACGTTCTGGAACAGGCCAACGCAACACCTGGCGTTTCCCGCATGGTGCTGACGTCATCCTGTGCCGCAATTTACGGGGATAACATCGATTGCTCCAAGGCGTCGGGCGGGCGCGTGGACGAAAGTGCTTGGAACACCTCATCGGGTTTAGAGCACAACGTCTATAGCTATTCCAAGACATTGGCGGAAAAGCGGCTTGGGAGATCGCCCATGCCCAAATGGTTGGTTTGGTTGACGGTTCCGCTTGCGGGGGATGGGATCACCTGCAAACTGGTGGCCCGAAATGTCAACGTGCCCTTCCGGGCGGATAATTCCAAAGCGAAACGCGCGTTGGGCGTGACCTATCGATCGCTGAATACCTCTCTAGAGGACATGTTTCAGCAGATGATCAACGCAAGACGATTTCAAACACGCGGTTGAGCCGCGCGCATCCCCAAACCGATCCGGTCCGCTTTCTGTTCGAAATCGCCGCATCTGTACTGTACCCAAGAGGCAGGCGGCCAGACTGGCTGCCCCGCCGCACTTTGATCTGGCCGCTATTGTCCGATGATCGTAATAGAAAAGCTTCGCCGAGCCCCTGGCGGGGGGGGCGGCACCCGCCCCACACGTTTCACCGCTGCCGCCGCTTTGCGGCCAAAGGCGCCGCCGTTGGCGGAGACCCCGGTGATCCGGCCATTGGAACTGACCGAGAAGGATACCGTTGCACGGCCTTTGCCCCTCACACGGGTCCGCCGCTTTACGGCTGCGGCCACCTTACCCGGATAGTTACTGACGGCCGCATTGCCCGCCCGTTTCTTGGTGCCTCCGGTCCCTTTTCTTTTGGCTCTGCTGGTCTTGCTGCCGCTGCTTTGCCCTGCGCGCGCCTTCTGCTTGGCATTGCCGCGCGTCACCTTTTTGGGGGTCTTGGTTGGTTTTGGTGTCTTGGCCGTCTTTTGAGGTTTCGGTTTCGGCTTGGATTTTAGCTTGGGCTTCGGTTTGGATTTGGGCTTGGGCTTTTCCTTCACGACGAACTCTTTGCTGCGTGGCATCGGCCGCCGAGAAGTCGTCACTGCCGCGGTATCCGGGTCGCGAGCCTCAACGGCTTCGGGCAGAGCGGCGGGGGCCAGTTCGGGCGGGGTTTCACCAGCTGCGGGCAGAGCCGCCTGAACAACCGGCACCAAGGGCGCATTGGCCAAAGGTGCCATTTCCGCGGTCAGCGCCATCACCTTTTCCGCCTCAAGCGGGGGTTGGACCAGTGCTTCGGCGGGGGCCACTGTGGCCTCTGGGGTTGGCTCGGCGGGGGGCGTGTCGGGCGTCTGCGGGGTGATGGGTTCCGCTTTGTCGGGGGTGTGTTGCGGCGTCAACGTACCGACCGCCATGTCCTGAAAACTGTTGCCCAGGGCGACGTCACTGTGCCCCGAGGCCCCTTCGTAAAGGGCCTGGGTGTTTTGAACACTCAGCACCGAGGCCGTGGATACAACGACAAGGGCCGCCGCCAGAGATATCACTTTCCAACTGTTCGAGGATGCGATCATTCCATCGCCCTTTCGGTCACGATCAAAACCTTTTCTGCGCCCGCCCCCCGGAGTTCCGCGCCAAGTTTCACCAGGATCTTCGCAGGCAGATTTCGGTCAGGCACGATCCGCACCGCGCCCGCATCGTCCCTAAGCGTCTCAACGGTGGCCTGCACATCCTCTACGGCTTTGCCTGCGACCATCATTTGCCCATCTGGCAAAATCACCACGGCATTCGCGGGGGCAACCCCGTTCAAATCCTTGGTGCTAACCAGTTTAAGATCCTTTTCCAACGGCTGCGCGATCGTGCCCGCCACAAGGAAAAAGATCAGCATCAGAAATACGATATTGATCAGCGCGATCGTCGGCTCGCGCTCGGACTTCTTTCTGTGGCGGATCATGTCGCCCCCAACACAGTGGGTTTGAGACCCGGAATGGCGCGCAAAACGACCAACACATCCGTCAGCCGTTGGGCCGAAACGTGATCGTCCATCGCCACCAACAAGGACAAGTCAGTCGCGTCGCCACGATGGGTGATCAGGGCTGTTTCAAGCTGGTCCAAGTCCAGTTTTTGCAAGTTCAGCGTCATATCCGTTTCGCCAAGTTTCAAAAACAATGGCGGCTTGCCCGACAGCGCTGCGCGCCCTGCCCCCGCTGCGGTCAATTCAACCTCGGAGAAGCGGGTAAAGGTGGATGTCAGCATGAAAAACAGCAAGAGCAGAAAGATGACGTCAATAAGCGACGTCATCGACAGCCTGCGCCTGTTTTGCCGCTTACGCATGGGCCGGAAACCTGATGTCCCCCTGAGGGGCTGTTTCCTGCTGGGCTGTCGGCGCCACAAGACCGGGGCTGACAATCGACGAAATCGCCCGCCCGGCCAGAACACGATCTTTGTCCAACCGCCCTTCGAACCAGCTTAGAACCAATGAGGTTGGCATCGCGATGACAAGGCCGACAGCCGTGGTCAGCAAAGCCACCCAAATCCCACCGGCCAGAATGGATGGATCGACCTGCGCTCCGGCCTGTTGCAGCGCCTGAAACGCTGAGATCATCCCCAGCACGGTGCCAAACAATCCCAACAACGGGGACAACTGCGCGACATTGTCGAGAAACCGCAGCCCGCCTTCAAGCTTGGCAAACCGTATCTCGGCTTCGGTTTCCAACCTTGTGCGATCGAATTTTTCGCTAAACCCCATCTTCACCACCGGCGCGAGATAGCTGGTCGACGCCTGCAATTCGTGCATCGCCTGATCGCGCGCGCCGGAATCCCAGGCCCGAACGGCCTTTTCCAGCGCCTTGTGTCGCCCCACACCGGCGGCTGAAAACTGCCAAAGTTTGTACAGCGCCACCGCAATGGCAAGAACCGAGACCCCCAGCATCAGCAAGACAACCGGCCCGCCCAGATCATACACCTGTTGAAGCGACGTTTTTACAAAGCCAATCATCCGATCACCTCAATGTCCGTGCGTGAGTTCAGCTTAAGATCCTGTGTGCAGGCGTTTTCAGGCAGATCCGTGCCGTCACATTGGTGCACACCATTGATCAAGATCTGCCCCAAACCCGCACAACTGGCAGAGGGCACAACAAATTGGCGGACCCGCGGACGTTTGGTGGGGAGAGCGCCAAAATCGAACAACATCAGCCGGTTCACCTGCCCCTGGCTGTCAAACAGAACAGCTTCGTAAACCGCTTTCGCCACCTCCTTGTCATGCCCGTTCACAACCAGAAAGCTCAGCTTGCATCCCGTGTCAGCCGGCTGGGTCGCGTTCAGTTCGATGGAAAGCTGTTGCGAAAGAGGGGTCTCGGCAGATGCCGCCACGGGGGCCAGCAGTGCAGCGCTCAAGAGTGCACGAAAATCAATCATGGTCCGGTCTCAATTGAATATTGGAGGCATCCGACTGGCTGGTGACACACAGGGGGGACCCCATCAAAATGGCTGAACCGGACGAGAGGTATTTGGCACGTCAGGCCGATTTGCGCAATAGTTTAGTTATTAAGTCGGTTATTTCGACAGATCAGGCGTTTTCCCGCACCACGAACAAACACGCCATATCCCTTTGAATTCAAAACATTTACCACCAGGCTTGCGGGCCATTGGGCACGGATGTGGTCAAACCGAATTTCCGGGGCCGATACACTCGCCAGCGCATCGGCCCCGACACTAAGTATTCAAAAGGGATTGGTTTGAAATCTCTCAGGCATCACATGCGTTGGCGACGCCTTCTGCTCGTGCCGGTTTTCCCTATCCGGCCTCCCTGTTGAACCCGGTCAGGATTGGAATGCCTGCCGCATCCAATTCGGCCTTGGTCGCGAATTGGTGCCTTGGAATGATCGCGACAGGCTGAACGGGCAACGGTATTGCGCCCCGTGATCCGATAAATGCGGATTTCATCAGCAAAGCTTTGAGTTCAGGTTTCAGCCCACTGCCCTGTTTATGCTCCAGGTCGCTCAAGGTCGGCGGTCGCCGGGTTTCATCACACATGCTGTTCTCCGTAACAATCGAGCCAGAGCTGCGTTGATGTGGCTGGGCGAGGGGTTATTCGCACAGAATGGCAACGGGTACAAGATTTTCTTATAATTTTAGTATGATTTGTTTCCGTGGGCTTGGGCGCCCGCCCGCTGGCCCACATCAACCCTCAAACGACGACGTATCCGGCGCAAGATAGCGCGCCTGAGCATCTGACGGGCACATCTGGTTGGCCTTGCGAAAAGCCGCCGCAAAGTTTTCAGGTGAGCGATATCCCGCGATCCGCGCCGCCTGTGCGACACTTACCCCGTCACGCTCCAGGGCACGGCGGGCACGGGTCAAACGCAGATTACGAACGAATTCTTGCACCGTGCAATCATGGGCCGCGCGGAACAGGCGCCGCATCGTTGACAGGCTGACCCCGCCAGCCTGCGCGATCTCTGCCAAGGTCGGAAAGGCCCCTTGGTCCTCGCGAATGAACTGTTCCATACGGTCCAGTTTGCGCGCATCGGGATTGGACAATGATGCCGCATCATCGCCAATGTCAAAGTTCGCAAACGCCGAACAAACCAGACCCAAGGTGGCCGACTGAACCTCAAGCCGCGTCAAGGGCGATGGCCGGCCCGCCAGTTGCACAAGCCGCTCCATCATGATGATGTCATCGGGGGAGACCGCCCATTCGTGGAACTTCAGGTGATGCCCATCGCGACGGCCATGCAATTCCAAACCGTTTTCCGCCAACCAGTCAAACGACAGCAGCAGGTTCAGCTTGCGCGCATAGTGGCCCGGCTTGGAACGGCGGCGAAACGGTTCGGGGTGCGCGACCGACGCCATACGCATCCGAACGGGTGCCCCGCGTTCCCGCCCCAGGTTCATGGGACGCCCCGCCAAATCGGCATCTGCGCTGCCCTCAAGAAAGCAATGCAGGGCCACGCCCGGGGCATAAGATCCGCTGATGTCATATTGCTCCAGCGACGTGGCATCGGTGGTATGCAAGATGAGCCCCGGCTGCACTTCGATCCATGAACAGCGACCGCGATAGGCCTGACTGACCCTGCGCTCATCAAGCCCCGAGGCCCAGACATCCATGGCCCCGTCGCGCCGCCGCCTGTGGTTGTGCAGATGTGTCATGACGTCCCCTTAGCCTGTTTCGTTGCCGCATCGATGGCTGGGGGAAGCCACCTTTGACGCTTTGACACAGACTTCTGGCGCTTGCGCATAGGTCGCTCTCTGGCGGGATGCCCCTGTGTTTTGTAGCAGTTGACAAATTGAGTCAAGTTTAGACGGGGTAGCTGAAATGCGAACACAGAGTTTGCTGTTGGTGGGAACATGTATCTGGGCGACGGGCGTTGCCGCGCAAGATAGGGTTGATCTGGGGGTTTTGCGGATTGAGTCCGCGGGCGCGCAAAGCCTGCTGGGCAACACCGAGATCACGCAAGAAGAGCTGGAAGAGCGCAATCCGCAGACCATGGCGGATATTTTCGCGGGCGAAACCTCAGTCTCTGCCAGCGGTGGCGCGGCGATCGCGCAAAAGGTCTATGTGAACGGCATCGAAGAAAGCCTTTTGTCGGTCACGATTGACGGTGCGCGTCAGAACAAATCCGCATTCCACCACACTGGGAACATCTTGCTGGACCCCGAATTGTTGAAGTCGGTTGAGGTGAGCGAAGGGATCGCCCCCGCCGATGCAGGCCCCAATGCGCTGGCAGGTGGGTTGGCCTATACAACCAAAGACGCGCGGGATTTGCTGGATGATGGCGATACGATCGGTGGTCTTGCCGCGCTCAGCTATGGCAGCGAAAACAACATCCGCCGTTCGTTGACCGTCTTTGGTCAGCACGATGGGTTCGAATGGCTGCTCAGCGGCACCAGGCACACCGGTGACGATTATAAAGATGGCAGCGGCGATCGCGTGCTGGGCACCGAGGCCGATCTTTCGGCATATGTTTTGAAACTGGCCTATACATCGCAAAGCGGCAAGCGGCTGTCGTTTGCCTCGTCCGTGACCGAAGACACAGGCACCCGCGCGGCGCAGGCGCATCCTTTCCATGGTGCCATCACCATTCGCCCCGACCTGTTGGGTCTGACCGGTGGTGTTGCGGATATCATGATCAAAGGCCTGTCGCGCCGGACATCTCATACGCTGACCTATACGGATGAAAACCCGCAGGGCTGGTTCGCCCCGACGATCCAGCTCAGCTATAACAAACAGGAAATCGATTCCGGCGATGTCGAAGGCACCAACACCAGCCTGAGCGGCTTTATCAAGAACGAATGGCAGCTGTCGAACGGCACCGTGACGGCCGGGATCGACTTTTTTGATGAAAAGGCCGAAGGCAAGGGGGTTGCACGCCGCACCGCGCCACCCCCCGTTGCAGGCACCTACCGGGGCGAAGAAACGCTCAAGAGCATCGGGCTGTTCGCACAGGCCCGCCAGGATCTTGGGGATCGTTTGTCCGTGTCCTACGGGGCCCGCGCGGATCGCCAGATCCTGACCGGCGCCGATGGATCAAAACACGAAGACACGGGCCTCAGCGCCAATGCCCAGCTGGACTATATGCTGACCGACACGCTCAGCCTGAACGCGGGCTATGCCTCAAGCTGGGGGGGGTATGAGTTGGGCGAAGCAGGCCTAATCAACTTTATTACCCCCTGGAGCTATGCCGGGTTCAAGACCTCAAGCAGCCAGTCGGCGCGGCTTGGTTTGCGGTTTGACAACGGTATCTGGGCCGTGAGCGGCGCCCTGTATGAAACCAAAATCAAAAACCTGACCGCGGTCCTCCCGTCAGGTGGGGCGCGTGGGGCAACCTCGGATGTAACGACGCGCGGTTTTGATGCCTCGCTTGGATATACCGGGGCGCAGGGCTTTGCCAAACTGAACTACACCTATGCGGATGTCGAGCAAAACGGCAACGTGATCAGCAGTACGGCCTATTACTATGGCCGGCCGGTGGGTCACATGATCGGTCTTGAAGCCGGGTATGACTTTAACGACCAGTGGCGCATCGGCGGGAACGCGGAAATCGCCCTGCAAAACGACAAACCCGCCCTGAATATGCCCGGCTACGAGGTGGTCAATGTCTTTGCCACTTATGAACCGGAGGCTCTTGATGGGCTCAGCCTGCGTCTGGACGTCAAGAACCTGTTCGACCAGACCTATGTCGCCCGCAGCGCGGATGGCTTTGGCAACGCCCGTGTCAACACATTGAACGAACCGGGGCGCAGCATTTCCCTCAGCGCGTCGATGAAGTTCTAAGTGAAAGGGGCGGCCACTGCGCCGCCCCTTTTGCTCCACGACTGCTGGAATCGCTCAAACCGATTGCCATCTCATTGTCTTGAAATCTTCGCGAAAGGCGAACCGCTCTAGATGGCTGTCGATAATAAACCGCGCCCGCACGAGGGCCGCTTGGTCTTTGCCGGTGATCTCGATCCGAAGTGCGTCTTTCAGCGCGATCATCTTGGCCGGGCCCGTGGGCAGATCTGCATGCCCTTTGGTCGCATCAAATTCAACGGGGACCTTATGCGCGAAATGCTTGCACAGCTGTTGAATGTACTTTCCGGCATGAGGTGTTTTGAAAACCCCGATTTCGGTCAAATGTGGCATTTGGCTGGGCCCATATATCCTGACTGTTTTTATAAAAAACACCTTGCCGCACAATCGGGCAAGGCGTAAATGCCCCAAGCAAACCCCGCCAGCCAACCTTTTGGTCAGCCCGCGCATCACATGAGGACATCATATGAAACGCACCCTTTTGGCTGGCCTGACGCTGGCCGTCTGCCTTCCGGCATTCGCTGCGGCCGACACCGTCACCGTTGAAACCGCACTAGGTGCGGTCGAATCCCCCCGGGCGCCGAAAACCGTTGCTGTTCTGGATCTGGCGGCGGTCGATACGCTTGAAGCCCTGGACATCACGATCGCGGGCGTTCCGAACCCGGTCTACCTCGATTATCTTGACGACACCGCTGCGGTGGCAACCCCGGTGGGGAGCCTGTTCGAACCCGATTTCGAAGCGCTCGCGATCATGGCCCCCGATCTGATTATCGCGGGTGGCCGCTCTTCTAAACAAGTCGGGCCGCTGTCCCGGGTCTCGACCACACTCGATATGACCATCCGCGGTGGGGATCTGGTTGAACAGGCAAAGGCACGCACCACCGCCTATGGCAAGATCTTTGGGAAAGAACAGGCCGCAGCCGATCTGAACGCCGCTCTGGACGACAAAATCAATGCGGTCTCGGCCGCGATCCAAGGCAAGGGAACCGCGCTGATCGTGCTGACCAATGGCGGCAAAGTGTCGGCCTATGGCAAGGAGTCGCGCTTTGGCTGGCTGCACACCGCAACCGGACTGCCGGAAGCACACGACAAGATCAGCGCCGAAACCCATGGCGAAGCGGTCTCGTTCGAGTTCATCGCACAAACCAACCCGGACTGGCTGTTGGTTGTCGACCGCGGCGCGGCCATCGGCAAGGCGGGCGAAGCCGCTTCGGCCACATTGGACAACCCGCTTGTCGCGGGCACCAAAGCCGGCAAAGCCAACCAGATCATTTATCTGAATTCCGGCCCCCTCTATATCGCTGGAGGTGGCTTGCAGTCGATGATGGGCACATTGGATGACCTTCTGGTGGCCTTTGGCGGCTAAGCCACGTGCGCAATCCTATCGTCATATCCTTTCTATTCGTCCTGTTGATCGGGGCGAGTATTTCCATTGGGGCCGCGTCACTTTGGCAAGGGGATCTTGAGGCGGGCTGGTTGATTGCGGTCAGCCGTTTCCCCCGCACCGCCGCGGCGCTTTTGGCGGGGGCGGGCCTGGCCCTGGCCGGTGTCGTCACCCAACTGGCGGTTCAGAACCGGCTGGTTGAGCCCTCTTTGACGGGAACACCCGAGGCCGCGATGATCGGCTTGCTGGCGATCACGCTGATCGCCCCTGGCTCGGCGCTGATCTGGAAGATGACCGTTGCGGCCATCGCCGCTTTGATCGGTACGATCGGGTTTCTGGCCCTGGCCCGCCACGTCCCGCGTAAAGACCCGATATTGTTGCCAATTGTCGGGATCGTCTATGGTGGCATTCTGGGGGCACTGGCGTTAGGCGGGGCCTGGATCACCGACCTGATGCAGTATTTGGGCGCGTGGCGGCTGGGTGAGTTTTCGGGCGTGGTTCAGGGGCGATACGAACTGTTGTGGGCCATCGCCGGGCTTGCGGGATTGCTGTACCTGTTCGCGGATCGCATCACCCTGTTGTCGCTTGGGGAAATCCAGGCGCGGTCACTGGGGTTGAACTATGCTCAGACGCGATGGGTTGGGCTTGGCATCGTATCCTGCATCACGGCGCTTGTGGTTGTCACCGTGGGCGCCTTGCCCTTTATCGGTCTGGTCGCGCCGAACATTGTGTCGCGTCTCAAGGGTGATGATCTGCGGCACAACCTGCCGCTTGTCGCCAGTCTTGGCGCCGGAGCGGTTCTGGCGGCAGATGTGATCGGCCGCGTGATCCGCTATCCCTATGAAATTCCGGCAGGCACCGTGTTTGCCGTGATCGGCGCGGCGATCTTTCTTTGGCTGCTGCACCGCCCGACGAGGTATGCGGGTGGCTAGGCAACGACTTATCCTTTTGACGCTGGCGGTTGTGGCCATGTCGGTGCTGTTCCTTGGCTGGAACCTGCGCGGCCCGGTGTTGTTTATCCTTGAGCTACGGATCACCAAACTGTTGGCGCTGTTGCTGGTCGGTGCCGCGACAGGCGTCGCAACGGTCCTGTTTCAGACGGTTGCGAACAATCGCCTGCTCACGCCGGGGCTGGTGGGGTTTGATGCCTTGTTCGTATTTTTGCAAACGCTGTTGATTTTGACACTTGGCGGCGTGGGGTATGCCCAGCTGCCCAAAGGCTTTGGGTTCGTGATCGAGACCCTCGTCCTGCTGATCGCGGCTCTGGCCCTTTTCCAGACGCTCCTGCGCAGATCCGCAGATGACATGATGAAGATGGTTCTGACCGGGATCATCCTTGGAACGCTGCTGCGTGGATTGGCCGAGATGGGTCAGCGCCTGCTAGATCCTTCCGAATTCGCGATGGTTCAGCAAACCATGTTCGCAAGCTTCGGAGCCGTCGACCCCGGGCGCCTGACCCTGTCTGGGATCGTTTTTGTCGGGGTATTCGCGGCGGCGCTGCGGCTGTCGCCGGCACTGGATGTCGCGGCCCTGGGGCGTCAACGCGCCCGCAGTCTTGGGCTTGGATACGATCGGTTGATCCGCCAGGCCCTTGGAATGCTGTCGGTTCTGATTGCGGTGTCCACCGCGCTGGTTGGGCCCATAACCTTTCTGGGGCTGCTGGCCGCAAGCCTTGCGCGCGAAGTGATCCCGGATCATCGCCACCTCATCATCCTGCCCGCAAGCGCCCTGTTGGGGGCGCTGATCCTTGTCACCGGGCAGGTCCTGTTCGAACGCCTCCTGGGTTTGCAATCCACGCTTGCGGTTGTTGTCGAACTGTTTGGAGGCGCGGCGTTCCTGTTTTTGATCCTGCGACGGAGATCACGATGATCCAAGTGGACAACCTGAGCTATGGGATCCGCGATGCGCAGATCCTGAATGATATTTCGCTGACCATCCCCACGGGGGGGATCACCGCCTTGATCGGGCCGAACGGCGCCGGAAAATCCAGCCTGCTTCACTGCATGTCCGGCCTTCAAGATCTTTCGTCCGGGCGGGTTCGTATCGACGGGCAAGACCCTTTTGCGATGGCAGAGCGGGACCGCGCCTTGCTTGTGGCCCTGTTGCAGCAAAACCCGGACACTGTGCCCCGGCTGAGCGTAGAGGATCTGGTGAGCTTTGGTCGCTGGCCTCATCATCGGGGGCGCCCCGGCACAACCGACCGGCGGGCTGTGCTTGACGCGCTTGAGGCCTTTGATCTCACGGCGTTTTCGCGGCGTGGTCTGGGCGCCTTGTCCGGCGGTCAAAGACAGCGCGCCAATGTGGCGATGACCTGGGCGCAGGGCACGCCCTGGTTGTTCCTGGATGAACCCCTCAATGCGCTAGACCCACGGTATGCCCGTGACCTGATGGAGAGGTTGCACCGGCTCAGCCGTCCGGATGTGTCGCCCCGCAGCGTGGTGGTTGTCTTGCATGACATCAACACGGCCGCACGCTGGGCAGATCACGTGGTTGCGCTGAAAGACGGACAGCGCTTTGACAGTGGCCCCACAAGAGAGGTTTTGACCAAAACAAAACTGGTCGATCTTTATGAAACACCCTTTGAGATCATGGAAACCAAACACCGCTTTGCCGTCATCCCCGCATAGGGCCCGCTTAGGGGCGCGCGATGTCACGGACCACCCGCCGCTGAGGGCTGCCATCCGCAAGGGCGGCAGCCCCAGTTGTCTTATGCCCCGCCCCCTATCGACGCGGGGCATCGGGATTACGCCGCGTTTGATTTGGCCGGGATGTGCTGGATGGCAGAAAAGCCCTCAAAGGTCGGATGACCCTCATGCAGCTTGCGGGTCTGACCGGCCCGGGCATGGCTGTCGCGGAATTGCTGGCTGCGCGTCCACGCGGTGAAATCTTCCTCAGAGGCCCAAACCGTGTGAGAGGCATAGAGAATTTTCCCGTCCTTTTCGGCGCTTTTGAGCATGTGAAAGTCAACAAAGCCGTCAAACTCATGCAGGCGGCTTTCGCGTGACAACCAAAGGTTTTCAAACGCTTCCGCGTTTTCCAGGGCGACCGTGAACCGGTTCATGGCAAGATACATATGATGTCCTTTCGATCATTCGGCTGGGTGCGGCGCAGTTCCCCGCGCCATATGTGGCAATAAGAAGGGTGTGCCCGGTGCAGGTGCTTGCCCGACGGTCAGGGCACAGCCATATGCGGTGCTCAGGGTCGCATCGGTCATGACATCGACAGGTGCGCCATCGGCCAAAACCGCCCCTTCACTGAGCAACGTGATGCGGTCGGCATACATCGCGGTCAGGTTCAGATCATGCATCACCGCCACAACCCCACCCCCGCCTTGCGCAAAGTCCGACGCGATCCGCATCACCTGCAATTGATGCGCAATATCCAGCGCCGAGACGGGCTCATCCAGGAACAGCCAGCGCGGGTTGTTATCCAGCACCGGCTGCCAGACCTGCGCCAGCACCCGGGCCAATTGAACACGCTGCTGTTCGCCGCCTGACAGCTCTTGGAAGTGACGGTTGGCATAGTGCAGCAGATCCACGCGCGCCAGGGCCGCCATTGTCAGTTCTTCATCACGACCGTGACTATGCGCTGTGCGAACCCCCCGAGTCAGACCGATCTGCACCACCTCTGCCACGGTAAAGGGAAAGGCCAGAACGCTGGCCTGGGGCAGAACCCCCCGCATCGCAGACAATTCCCATGGCTTCAGGTCAGCAATGTCCACGCCGTTCAGAAAGACATGCCCTGAGTAGGGCAAATCGCCGGTCAACGCGCGCATCAGCGTGGTTTTGCCCGAACCGTTCGGGCCAACGATGCAGGTGATCTCACCCGCTGCGGCCTCAAAACTCACGCGGTCCAATATTACCTTGCGCCCCAGGGCGACGGTTATCTCATTGGCTTGCAACATCACAAATCCACCACGCCGCGCTGGCGCAACAGGATCCAGAGGAACACCGGTGCCCCCAAAACCGCCATGACAATTCCGATCGGCAGCTCGGCCGGGGCGACGATCACGCGTGAGATCATATCCGCGACCACCAACAAGCTCGCCCCCAACAGGGCCGCATTTACCAAAAGCGCGCGGTGGTCTGGCCCGGTGGCAAGGCGCAACAGATGCGGCACCACGATGCCGACAAATCCGATCCCCCCGGACACCGCAACCGCCGCGCCGCTGGCGGCGGCGACCGCCAATATGGCGCCATTTTTCATACGCTGCACGGGAATGCCGATATGATGTGCCGTGGCTTCGCCAAGGGCCAGAGCATTCAAGGACCGCCCAAGAAAAAGCGCGCCAATCAAAGCCGCAAGCATAATTGGCGCGGCCCCCAACAGCTTGGCCCAACTGGCCCCGGCCAACGACCCCATCCCCCAAAAGGTCAGATCCCGCAGTTGATTGTCGTCGGCCTTGTAAATCAGGATCCCGGCCAGCGCGCCGGTCAGCGCGGCAATTGCAATCCCCGCCAACAGCATGGTCGCCACCGAGGTTCGGCCATGCCGGGTCGAGACACGGTACAGCAAGATCACGGTGACCCATCCCCCCAAAAACGCCGCCCATGGCACCAGGTATTGCCCTACCAGCCCCAACAGCGCCGCCGGTAGCATGCCGCCCAGCACAATCGCCAGGATCGCACCCAGCCCAGCGCCGGCGCTGACACCGACGATGCCGGGGTCTGCCAGCGGGTTGCGGAACAACCCTTGCATCACCGCCCCCGCCACCGCCAAAGCGGCGCCGACAAGCATGCCCAGCACCAGACGCGGAAGACGTATGTCCCAAAGAACCACGGACTCGACCGGGCTTAGGGGGGCGCCGCGCATCAGTTTGGACAAAACCCTACCCAGTGACACATCGGTCGCGCCCACGGTCAGGCTGATCAGGGCGACCGCCAGTAACAAGAGCGCAAAAAGAACATGCAGGTGCCGGGCACGGGTCAACCGGGACACGGGTTTTTCGACACGATCAACCCCCGGTGCGATGTCGCTTACCAAGCTCACCACTCACTCTCCGTACAGCGCTTGGGTCAGTTCCGTGACGGCTTCGGCCGTGCGTGGGCCAAAGCGCAGCGCCTTGAGACCATCCACATGGATCAGCGCCCCATTACGCGCTGCCGGGGTCAGGGCCAATGCGGGCATCGAGAACAGCTTTTGTGCCGGGATGGCATGATCCCCGCCCCGGTTCATCATCAAGATCACATCGGGGGCCGCAGCCAGGACCGCCTCGCCGCTGACCGGTTTATAACCGTCGAACCCCTGCGCGGCGTTCACGCCCCCCGCCATGCGGATCAGCGCATCTGCCGCCGTGTTCTGGCCGCCCGCTGTCAGCTTTCCGCCATTGGCGCTGAGGATGAACATCACCTTCTTGCGGGGCCCTTGATAGGCCTCGGCAGCGGCCTCAGCGCTATCAAGCGCGGCGGTGACGTCGCGCGCGAGGGCTTCGGCCTTGTCTTCGACCTCAAGCGCCGCCCCGACCGTGCGAATTTTCTCTGCGATGGCGTCCCCGTCAAAGCCGTGGGCGACCTCGATGAAATTGATATCCGCCTGTTTGATCACGTCGATGGCCTCTTGCGGGCCAGAGCCCTCGGCGGACAAGATCATGCTTGCCCCCACCGAAAGCACCCCCTCGGGAGAGAGCGCACGCATATAGCCGACATCCGGCAGGTCGCGCGCCTGTTCCGGCCAGGTCGAGGTGGTGTCGCGGGCGATAAGGCGGTGGCCTTGATCCAGCGCATACACGATCTCGGTGATTTCCCCGCCGATGGAGAGGATTTCAGCATGCGGGTTTTCCACATCCGTCGATTGCTGGGCGCTGACCTGCCAAGCGATGACCGCGCCAAAGAATGCGCTGCCCAAGGCAGCAAAAGACCCGGAGTTGCCGCGCTTCATTGTGTCACCTCTTCGGATTGCAAACCATCAACGATGTCGCGCCATTGGGGCCGTGTGTCCCGCCCCTCGCGGCCCACCGGGAAGGCCTGGAAAATCAGGTATCCCGCAGCATCAAAGGCCTCGATGGACAGGGCCGGGCCGCGTTTGGTTGGCTTTTCAACGGCATAGACTTCGGCGACGTGATCGCTGCGCAGATGCATGTCAAACCCGGGATCAAGAATGTTCTGCCAGGGCCCCATGGATTTTAGCCGATGCAACGGTCCCGTGTGGATCTGGATACAGCCCTGATTGCCGACAAAAAACATAAAGTCGATGCCGCGGTCGCGCACAGCTTCGAACATCACATCAACGGCCGAGGTCGCAAGTCGGCGCACAAAAGGCGCCCCGACGATCCGATAGGCCCCAAGGCGGTTCATTTTCAGCTTGGAACAGATGCGCAGGAATTGGTGCGTATCCGTCATGCTGCGCCACTCTTGTTGCAACTGGTCCAGCTTTTCGGGGTTGGATTTTGCGGGTTCGGCGGGGGTGCGGGCAGACACGTCTAGCGTATCGGTCTGTGCGTCCAATGCCAGCGCTGACACAAGTGTGTCCCAAGCGCCCAGATTTGAGCCATCGCGCAGATGCACCTTATGGACCGCATCCCCAGCCGCATCAAACACCTGCAACGAGCGGCGTGTACCGCCTTCGGTTTCCTTGGTGACAGCAAACGCGCTGCACCAGTGTTTCGGGAACATGCGCAGGTCGATGGTGTCGGTAAAGATCATCGACGCGTGTTCACCGGCGCGATAGTCGGTATAGATCCCGACCTTTTCATGCACGCAAGACGCGTTGCGGGTCAGCGCCATGACCTCGCCCAGGCATTCGACGGCGGGAATAAGTTTGTTCGGATGTGATGCGATCCGCGTCGCACCATGCCCTACATTGGCAGCAACCAACTGTGCCTCTGACAGGCCCAATTGTTCGGCCAAGTCACGCTCTCGGGTCTTGGGATTATTTGCGATCGCGTCGCGAATCTGCGCCGCGCTTTGCGTGTCCAGTGCCATGGCATCCTCGTATGATGGGGACTAAGAGGTGCTGGCATGGCAGTGCGAATGCACTGGTTTGCTGGCTCAATTCTATATCTTGACTATTTTAGTTAACAAAGATAGGCCCCGCAAGCATGAAATGCAGAGCAGTGCTCTTCATTTGCCAGCCCTGTGCCAGCAGCTTTCCAAAAAACAAAACTGACAGAGGGACAAAATGCCCAAAGCGCATCTGCGCGCGTCGACCGCATTGGTCGTCGCGTTGACATCCGCCGTGCCTGCCTCCGCCCAGGATGGCGGATTCCTAGGGTACATCTACAGCACTGATGGGAAACGCGATCTTGCCATCGGCACCGCAACGCCCACCACCGTCGTTGAAGACGAAGAAATCAAAGACCGCCAGGCGGGAACGGTGGGCGAGCTGATCGATTCCATTCCATCGGTCGACGTTGTGAATGGCCGCACACCCCATGGTGCGTCGGTCTTGATCCGTGGCTATGGCGCGGTGCCCGGCACCTATGGCACCGACAACAAGATCCTGATCCTAGACGATGGTGCCACCGTGGGCTCGGAAGAGCTGTATCGCATCTCGACCCAGTTGTTCACCGACCCCCTGTTGTACCGTTCGGTCGAGGTCAAACGCGGCACCATCGGCAGCTTTGAATATGGTTCGGGTGTTGTTGGCGGCGTGATCTTGACGGAATCCAAGAACGCATCGGATTTTACCGACGGGGAACCCGGTTTCCGGTTCGCCGAAACCATCGAGGCCTCATCAAACGGCGACGGGTTCACCAGTTCGTCCACCCTGGCCTGGCAGCCGTCCGAGAATCTCGAACTGCTGGCCAACTATACCTCGCGCAAGCTGGGGAACTATGACAATGCGGATGGGAAAGAAATCAAGCAGACGGGCGGGTTTACACCGACATGGCTTATCAAAGGCAAATACACTTTTGGTCAGGACGATTCCCAATCGCTGACCTTCAGCCACAAAAAGACCGTCTCGAACGAAAACAACATCTCGTATAACTCGCAGGATCCAACCAGCTCATTCGGGCGCGTGAACCGCGACACTGAATCCAAGATCTCGGCGTTGAAATATACCTATCAGCCCGGTTCGGACCTGGTCGATCTCAATGTCGAACTGACCTATTCAGATCAGGTCATCAACAACGAACCCGCCCCTGGGAACACGTCGACAAGTGGCCTGTACACGGCGCAGCACCGCTATGAGACCCTGAAGCTGACCACCAAGAACACATCGCGCTTTGATACGGGGATCATCAGCCACAACGCCACCTATGGCGTTGAGCTGCAAAAGCGCACGCGCGCGACCGCATCCAACGCTCCGGGCGGCACCGACAACCGTCTTGCAGTCTTTGTGATCAACGAGATGGACTTTGGCAACGGTCTGACCCTGACCCCGGCCCTGCGCTGGGAAAAGTCGCGCGTCAAGGCGGACTATCGTTCGTACACACCTGCACAGCAGGCCCAGTTGCGCGCGCTTGGCGAAGAATTCGAATCCGAAGCCTTCATGGGCGGCCTGTCGGCGGAATATGAATGGACCAACGGGTTCCGTGTCTTTGGGTCTGCGGCCTATACCGAAGCCATGCCGATTATTGATGACCTGCCGGAAATCAGCACACGTTCCGGGGCGGCCACCTATGGCGGCGAAATGGCAACCACCGAAAAATCGCGCACCTTCGAGTTTGGTGCCGCCTATGCGGGGACCGATGTGTTCACCGCGGGCGACAATTTTTCGATCAAGGGGAACGTCTACCAGACGAACACCTGGGATTTCACCAGCCTGCGCAACGTCGAAAGGGCTGAAACCAGCGGTTTTGAGCTTGAGGCATCCTACGGTCTTGAAAACGGGCTGTATTTCGATCTGGCGGGGGAAATCAGCCAGGGTCGGGAATATTATAGCAACCCGCAGACGGCCAGCGATCTGACCTCGACCAATGACACGCTTCCCTGGCGGTTCCTGTCTGGCGACAGCCTGCGTCTGACCCTAGGTAAGAAATGGGAGGAAAAGCTCGATCTCAGCTGGGAAGTCGTGCACACCGCCGCCTTTACCCAGAACTACAGCGGCTTTACCGTCACCAACATTCCAAACCCCGGCTCGGGTACGTCCTGGCGTGACAAACGTAAAGTTCCATCAAGCACACTGCACAACCTGCGCGCGACTTTCCGCCCGAAGTCAGGTGTGTTCGAAGGCACAGAAATGCGCTTTGGCATCGAGAATGCGTTTAACGAAAGCCATACCCCAGCGCTTTCGACATTCGATGCACCGGGTCGAAACGTAAAGTTCTCTCTAACCAAGGTCTTCTAAAATCTGACAACACAATTGGCACTCAACTGGCCCCAGAGCATGCTCTGGGGCCAGTTTTTCGCAGGCGTGTTTGCCGCCGGGTGCAAGCTACAGCAGCACATCCGACATATCGGCAAGGTCTTGCCCGGACCGGCGGTCTACAAGCGGAGATCAGAATTCGCGATTGCGAAATGTTATTTTGTAACATACCTCAACCTTGGAATGTGGCGCCACCCCTACCGCCGGGCGGTCCGCAGCTCATTCATGATGAAAGGTTGATTTCATGATCTTCAGACGGGCGCTCATGTTCACGGCGATCCCAACAGAGCTAAAAGCTTCGCTCTCATGACCTCTGTCGTGCTCCCTGATCCCGACAGCAAGCGCGCTTTGAAACGCGCCCCCGCGACGGGGCAAACCCAACCTGTTGAAAGCAGGACCCGCCCCCTGTTCAGACGCGACCTGCCTGGCATTGCGCCCATGGTGAGGGGCCTTATGCGCCGCGTTGTGCTGTCTTGCACGCGCAGGGTCGCGGTTCTGGCCGCTGTGGCCGCCTTGGGAACACCGGCGAATACCCACCCCCACGTCTTTATTGATGGGAGTATCAATTTCGTGATGGGCGAAGACACCCGGCTGGAGGCCATGCAGGTCACATGGCTATATGACGCATTCGAAACGCTATACATGCTGGCAGCCCATGAAATGAACCTGAACGATCAGGGGGATCTGGACGAAGCCGACCGTCATGAGTTGGTGCGTCGGCTGAACGACTGGCCCGACGATTTCGACGGATCCGCACATCTGAGCATGGATGCCCAGCCCATCCCGCTGAACTGGCCCAGCGCCTTGGACGCGCGTCTGATCGAGGGGCGCCTGATGGTCACGTTTACCCGCGTACTGCAAGAGCCCCTTGATCTTGCTAAGGGGCAAGCCGAAGTCGCCTTTTACGAATCCACCTATTTCTTTGATTTCACTGTGACAAATACCCCAATAATCACCGGTGTTCCCGCGCCCTGCCGGGCGCAGGTCACCCCGTTTGACCCGGACAGCCAGGACACAGCGCTTCTTAGGGTTCTGGCCAAACTTGGCCGCGAAGAGACCTCGGAAATTGCCAATGTTGGTGCGCTGTTTGCGGATAGGATAACCCTGACATGCGACTGATCTTGCTTTCACTTGTGTTGATTGCGCTGGTGGGCGTGGCGTTCTTTCTGGTCGACACGCAAGGCATCGCCAGTTGGGCTGCAGAGCAGCAGCGCGGTTTTCAACATCAGATGGCCCAGGCCGTGCGTGGCCTGCGCAGCGGAGACGCAGGCGCCTGGTTGGTGTTGATGGGCGCCGCCGGGGCCTATGGGTTCATGCACGCCGTCGGACCGGGACACGGCAAAGCCGTGATCGGCGGGGTCGGGGTTGCATCTTCGATTTCGGCCTGGCGTCTGCTTAGCCTGTCGCTGATTTCAAGCCTGGCACAGGCCCTTTGGGCGATCATCATCGTCTACGGCGGGTTTGCCGTACTCAGCCTGTCCGCCCGCACCATGACCACATTGGCCGAAGACTATCTTGCCCCTGCCAGCTATCTGGCCATTTCCGCCATTGGCCTCGTGCTGATCTGGCGCGGGGTGCGGGCCTTGGTCCATCAGATGCGGAACGATGGGCATGACAGGGCGCATGCCCATGACCATCATCATGACCATTCGCATGACCATCATCATGTGGAGTGCGGGTGCCACGCCCATGGGCCAAGCCCGGACGCGGTGGCCCGGGTCACATCGCTTCGCGACGCCATCATATTGGTTGCCAGCATCGCAATCCGCCCCTGCACCGGCGCCATCTTTTTGCTGGTGATCGCCTGGCAAATGGATATCCGCGCCGCCGGGGCCGCGGCGGTGGTGGTCATGGGCCTTGGCACCGCAAGTCTGACCAGTCTTGTTGCCCTGTCCAGTGTCGCCGCGCGCGGTGTTGCAATCGCCTCGTTTAAACGGGCCGGACTGATGCGCTTTGTCCTGTCAGGTCTTCAGATTACGACCGGAGCCCTTATCGTCTGGATCAGCCTGTTGATGCTGCGCATAGCCGGGCTGTAACCTGAGGTTCGATCCCAAGCCTGATCCAGATCCATGGCGCGCCCCTTGCAAAGGATGCGGGCCATCGCCCGCACAAGGCTGCCCCATGACCCGGTTGGTTGCTCAACACGGCCCCGGGGCCTACCCATTAGCCCTATCAGAATTTGACCACAAAACTGAGATGTCCGTTCTTTTCCGAGAACTTGGTGCCCAAGCCCCCATAGTCGAACCCCGCAGCGATGCTGCCACGGTCCGAAATCGGGATCTCTCCGCCGAAATCCAGACGCCCGCTTAGACCGTCTGTGTCCAGACGCCCCGTAATCGCGCGTGCCGCTGCCGATTTTTGGTAATCCGCATGCAGGCCGATATAATAGCTTCCGTTGGCTGTCGCTTTACTCCAGCGTACGCCCGTCGAAAGCTCGGAGAAATCCAGGATATTGGTGCCACTGCCCGCAAGCGTCCCCGATTTGCCCTTCACGCGTTCTTCGCCATAGTGGAATGAGGCCATCGCGGTCAGAGCACTTTGATTGTTTAGCGGAATATCGCGATCAACGGATAGTCCAACGGTCCAGATTTCACTGTCGGCCTTGCCTATTCCCGCCGCAGACGACTGGGTGTAATTGGCCTTGCCATAGGTAAAGGACAACGCCCCGGACCACGGGCCACGGTTATAGGCAAGATAGGGCTGCGCATAGGTCAGGTATCCGCGCGTCTTTGCCGTCGGCGTGTCACCGAACATGTCATTATAGCCAAGGGCCATCCCCAAAACCACGTTGGGCGAAAGCGCCGTATCGACCCCGATCTGAATACCGCCACCGCTGTATTCCTGATCGTTGCCCTGCTTGGCCCCGGTTCCCAATACCGAAAGCCACGTATAGGTGTTTCCGGTCAGCTTGCCATTTTTGGTCGAAATGGTCGGATTGCCCGCCCCATTGCCCTGAGACAGCGCAATAGATCCCTGCTGCCCGCGCGCAGCAAAGCTGTTCCCGGCCGAGGCGCGTACATTCCCAGTTCCGGCCCCGGTCAACATACGACTAAGCGTCCCTGCGGTCGCCTTGAGATCTTTCAGCTCTTCTTCCGCATTTTTCTTCAGCGTCATCAGCAGGCGCCAATAGCGCAAGGTGCCGTCATCTCCTGATACCCTGTCGTTGACGGTCAGGGTCCAGGTTCCGGCCGAATCCTTTTCGTCGAAATCAGACAATTGATCGTCTTCCGGGGTAAACGTACCACCTGCCGCCGGCAACGTTGCGTGGCTGCCAAAGGCCTCTGCCGCCTCGTCGTCAAAGGTATAGGACCCATCCGGATCCTGTGTACCGTACACACCGGTAAACAACTCGACAACGGTGCCGTCCGGCGATTCCAGCATTACATCGACATCCCCAAACCAAGAATGTTCCAGGTTAATTTCAACGTCCAGATCGGCAATCGAACCACCTGCTCCAACGTCGATCGTCGAGGTGATTGTGCCTTGATCCGGGATCGGGATCGGGGTGTCCGCCGATGTGAACACATCAACGCCCGGTGCTGCAACAAAAACAGGTACAGCCGGTGCGGCCTGAGCTTGTGCGGGTTCGGCCGCGACTGTTGCAAGAACGGCGGATGCCGCGGCACCCGTTGCTTTCAAACTCTTCGAGTTTCCAATTTTCGACACATCTGCCCCCTAATCAAATGTTGGAAAAGAAAACTCGTGAAAACCTGAAGGTGAGATCTATTTGAATTGGAAAGACCAAGTCAAATCCGTCCGAATGATCATTTCACGATTATGTAAAATGTGGTTGTGCCGCAACAACTCCGCCAACACCACACAACCTATTGCGTATAAACCCAGATCTAGCGCACCCATCAGCGGTTGATCTATTGGTCAGACCGCAGTTTTATCACCTCTCCCGACAGGGGCGACGACAGGCGCACCCGGGGCTTGGACGGATCGAAAGACGCCTTGGCCCAGCCTTCGGCAATCAGGATTTCCAGGGGCTGAATCGCGTACATCAGGGCCTGTTGTGGCGTAGCATTGACGCTTCGACTACGGAAAAACTGCTCCAGTGCCTTTAGCACATCAACAATGTCCGAATGGCGTTGCAGGACCTGGAACATGAGATCGTTCAAACCAAACAACGGGAATTTTCGCCCCTCTCGCATAAGGCACTTGCAGGCCGTGATCCGACCGCCGTCGTAGATCGCAGTTTTTGAGACTTCGACACCTTCCAGGTCAAGCTGAACCACATTAACCTTGTTCATTTCCCAATCCGCCTGTTTTTCGGCAAAAAGGCCGGTCAGCTGTTTGATGCTGCCAATGTCAAAGCCCCCCATGCCGACCTGCCCCTGAAGATCGTCGACAAAACCACCGGTCCCA
The DNA here is from genome assembly GCA_025210345.1 of Pelagimonas sp. Classification (GTDB taxonomy): domain Bacteria; phylum Pseudomonadota; class Alphaproteobacteria; order Rhodobacterales; family Rhodobacteraceae; genus JAOARQ01. The sequence continues at coordinate 163,492 of JAOARX010000008.1, forward strand.
AGCCAGCGAAAGGCCTCATCCGGGTCAAGTGACAGGCCCGCGTCTTCTGCGATTTTGGCGGTATAGTCCTTGAGGTCGGTGAACTGCCCGTTGGCCGCATACCAAAAATCAGCAAAGCGGATGTGCTGCTGGATGCGATTGGACTGAAGGGTGCCATAATGCGACTTGAGCCAGTCGGGATCATGCTCACCCCGTTCGAGTTCAAGAATACTATAGGCGGCTTCGCGGGCGCTGGATTGGCTTAGGGTCATGCCCGCGGCCAGGATCGGGTCGGCAAAGCCCGTGGTCTCGCCGATCAAGAACCAGTTTTCCCCGGTCATACGCTCGGACAGGCTTGACCAATCCTTGGTCGCTGCCAGTTTGCCTTCGCGTTGCGCATTTTTGATCAATGCGGAAATATGCGGTTCTTGCGCCAGCGCCTCTAGGTAAAGCGCCTCGGGCGTCTTGCCACTGGATTTATAGTGTTCCCCCGGACAGACAAAGCCGATTGACGTGCGGGTCGGCGACAGGGGAATGAACCAGATCCAACCGGTGCCGATGCTCATGACCTGCACCATGGTTCCGCCCACCCCAATCGAGGCGGCCCATTCCGCGTTTTCCCAATAGTCCCAGATCGCGATATTGCGCAGGGCACCCGGTTGGTCGACCGCGACCCCCATGGCCTTGCGCAAAATGGCCGCGTTGCCGGACGCATCCATGTAATGGCGGGCCGCAACGGTTTCACCCGACGACAGGGTCAACCCTGTCACGCTGTCATCTTTGACCCCGATGCGGGACACCCCGACGCCTTGAAAGACCTCGCATCCCAGTTCCTGCGCATGATCCAACAGAATCTTGTCGTATACCGCGCGATCCACCTGAAACGCGGTTTGCAGGCGCTGCCCCTCATATTGTCCCGGGCGCGGTTTGCTTTCGAACTTGCCCGAGCGGACAAAGTAGAACTCCCACAGGTTCGGCGACGCCCCCCATTTATAGGTGGCCCCGACCTTGATGGGGAAATTTGCGGCCTCGACCTTGTCCCAGCAGCCGATCTCATCAAGGATTCGGCTGATCGGGGGCAATTGGCTTTCACCGACATGATCGCGGGGAAAGGTCTCTTTTTCAAAGATCGCGACAGACAGGTCAGGATTATAGGTTTTGAGAATGCTGCCAGCCGTGCTGCCTGCGGGTCCGCCACCGATGATCGCAACGTCATACATGAAATCTCTCCTGTGAATGGCAGCAGTTCGCGCAAATTTCCGGCGCGATCATTTCCAGTTTCTCAAGGCTTTGCAAGCAATCGCAGGCAAGATTCGCAATCCAGATGGTGCGACCCTGTGACCGGTGCCCGGGTTTCAACTGGGGTTCCGACCTTGCCCAATGCGTTCAGGAACGGGCCGCTGTTGGCGTGCCCGCCCGTGCATCTGCCCGCAATGGGCGTGAGATCGGCGAACGCACTACTGGGTTCTGGTGATCGCGTGGTCCGCGGAATCCGTGACCCTTGGGATGGTTGGCTGCTGGTTCCCGGCGGTGATGCGTGGCACTTCGGAGGCGGTATAAAGAATAATCTCTTTCAATGAGTTGAACCCATCTTGGTTGCCAACGGTGGTGTCCGCCGTTCCCCTGAGGGCATCAAGCAACGCCGCGGTAAAGGCCCCGTGCCCGCCCCCAAAGCTCTCGTCTTCCAGGGATTGCTGTGACCCCTGCGACGACGCAAAGACGATGGCTCCGGTGCCCGCCGACAGTTCCTGAACCGCATCATCGGCCACGACACGCCCTTCCAGCGCACCAGAGTGGCAAATATCCAGCAATAACAGCGCGGTCTGGTTGATCGGGCGACGTTCCAGATACTGTCGGAACCGATCCACGGCCATACCGGTGTAGGGGCGCGACATGTCGGCTTCGTGGGTCAGGAAATACAGCGACTCGTCTTCGTCCGTCACCCCGTGCCCGGCAATAAAGACCACCACCACGTCATCGGGTTGAGAGGCGCTGAGAAACTCGTTCATCTCGACGCGGATCGCACGTTCGGTGGCATTCGCATTGGTCAAAATCCGTGTCTCGACCCGGTCGTACAGAGCGCCCCCCTTGTCTTTCAGCAGTCGTTCCAGCTCTTCCGCATCGCGGTGCGCAAAGTTCAGATTTTGGCTGCTGATTTCGTAGTCGGATACACCCACACCAAAGAACCAAAGCGTGCGGCCCGTCACATTCTTTTCCGTGTCGGACAGGCTGGTGCGCCGGACCTTGACCCGCTGGGTTTGCAAACGCGCCCCTTTCCACAGCAGGCTGGCCTCGATGACATTGTCACCGGGTTTAAGCGCGAAACGCCTGGAAAAGCTGACGGTCTCGGTATCGGTAAAGAACACATCTTCGTCAAAACCGCGCGATTTCAGAATGCGGCGCCCGTTCAGACGATATTCGATTTCCGGATCGGGCAGATCCGCGCTGGCCTTTTCCACAGCCAGTTTGAGCATATACGAATCTGACTCGGTGCTGCTGTTCGCCTCCGAGCCAAGCGTCACCGTATAGGGCGCTTCGAACAGGTCCGGGGCAACGTCGCGATCCTCGCCCGCTTGTTTTGTACCTTGGGCCACCGCATCTAGCCGCCTGCGCACCACGTCGGGGCGCGCGTATTTCTGAGCCAGCGCTTCGAACGGCAGATAGTTGTCCCCCAAGGACCAATAGACCCCGGTTGTTCCATTCAAAGACGCGCTGTATTCGCCGGTCGGCGCGAAGGCGATCCATTCGCCATCGGCCTTTGGTGCAATGGTCAGCGCCAGGGTCATATCGGCAAGATTGACAAAAACGATCTCATTGCCATCGGTGATGCCCACGGCAAGGTTTCGCGCCTCATGCAGTTCGACATCGCTGAGGTTATAGTTAAAGGCCAGCGACTGGCCGTCCAACGTCATATGGTTTTCCAGCCATGTCAGCACCCGACCATCCTGCAGGGGAATTTCGCGATTGAGCCGCGCGTTGCGCGACTTGGACCAGTTCTTGTCGTCAGGCCGAACAAGATAGCGCCGCCCCGCCCCATGGAACCAGAAACCCGCTTCTGTGTCATCCCACCGCAGGTCGCCGTTGAACCGGCGCTCCATCGACAGGCCCAGGGTCTCGGTTTGGCTGGCGATGTCAAAGATCGACAGGTATTTGCCATCGGTCATCTCATGTCCAAACCCGTCCTGCCACGACGTGACGATTGCCAGCGCCTCGGCATCCGAGATCGCCATATGCGCCTTGGGGCGGTAGACGAGACCACCGTAACGCAGCGGCTCGGTCACGATGGCGTAGGGAACGCGCATCACCTCAGAGAAATCGATGCGGTCCAACACCACAAGCGTGGCTTGCGGCGCGCGCATGGCACCGTCGCCCTCAGGCATGAGCGCCAAAGCGACATAACGGTCATTCACCACCAGGTCACTCACGCGCCCCGCGACCTGCGCGGCGGTTTCAACCCGAAAGGTCGCGCTGTCGAACAGCACGATCTTGCCGGAGGGGTCCGCATTGATCAATGTCCTGCCATCCGCCGAGAACGATTGCCATGGCAGCGTGACCGCCACGTCGATGCGGTGCACGCGGCGCCCGTTTCCAAGGTTCCACACGCCAGAGCCCCGATCATCGCGCGACACCATCAGATCGGTATCCGGAATTTTGGTCAGGTCATGGCCCCGCACCGCGTGACCCGTTTGGCGCGCAACGGGTTTCAAAGTGGCCGTATCGAAATACACGATCTCATCATGGTAAGCCGTTAGAAAACGACTGCCATCAGGGGTGAACCCCCCGGGCATTTCGACGGTCTTGGGCCCCGTGTGGCTGGCCAGAACCTGGCCCGAGGGAATTTCGACCAGCATCAGCTTGGTTTGGTTGGTAAAGCTGTCCACAACCATGATCCACGGCTGGGTCGGATGCATTCGTGCGCCCCATCCCCCCATCGGCAGACGCTGTCGCAGCACTTCCTGTCCCGTGCCTTTGTCCCAGGCCACGACATTGTATTTGTTGTCGGTGGCGACCAGGTATTTGCCGTCGGGCGTCTCCATCAGACTGTGCAACCAGCCGGTGTTGCGATAGGTGGTTTTGGGGTCCAGCGTCGTGGCATCAAAGATGGTCAAAAAATCGGACTGCGCCGGGGCAACCGATATCTCGCGCCCATCGCGCGACCAAAAGAGCTGACCGGAAATTCGGTTTGTATGCGCGCGGAAGGTGTCGCGCTTGCGTCGGTCACGCAAGTTATAGATGTCGATGTTTCCCGCGTCGTCGATCCAGGCCAATTCTTCGCTAAAGGGGCTCCAGCTCAGGTCATAGGGGGCCCAGTTCAGGATCAGGCTGCTGTGCGGCAGACCTGTGCGCAGATCGTAGATGATCAGGCGGTGGGTTTCGGTTCCGGCGGCATCGGCAAAGGACGAGGCAGCGGCAACATAGCGCCCATTGGGCGATATTTCGCGGGTGCCATCCCCCAGGGGCAGTTCATGCAGGCGCACCATGCGCTGCAGATCCCAGACCTGCATCGGATTGCTGCCCACCACGGCGGTGCGCCCATCGGGGCTTAGGCGCAGATCTTCGGCCGCGACCCAGCCGTTGGTCACGATCTGCGGTGCGGCGATGCTGCCCCAGGGCCGGATTTCAACCCGACGGTTGATCTGGCGTCCGCCGTCGGTGGCATTGGTGGCGGCCGGGATACGCGGGCCAAAGCCAACCGTCTGCAACCGCTCTGCCGCGATGCCCGCATGCTCAGAAAAATAGCCCTCAACCGCCCCGGCCCTGTCGCGCGACAAAGGCAGGTTGACGTCATCCGTGCCGGTGCTGTCAGTGTGCCCCTCGATCAAAAAGACATAGTCTTCGGCACCCGGCGCGGTCAGAGCCGAGGCAGCTTGGTCAAGAACCCGACGCCCTTCGGGCCGCAGTGTCGCCTTGCCGGTGTCGAATTCGACGGAAACCCGCAGGCTTTCCCCAAATTTGCGCTCCCAATCGGCGAGAAAGGGATTTTCTTCAAAATACCGGTCCCGCGATTCCGCCAGTTGGATCGCCGAGGCCAGCCGATACCGCCGCCCGTCCAGCCAGGCGGCGGAAAAGTCAGGTTCGGCCTGTTCGATCAACCGCGCGGCGTGGCTGAAATCCTTGGCCGCGATGCGGTTGTCGATATAAAAGGACAAAAGCTCGATCCGGTTGTCCCGGTCCATCTGCGGCATATGGGTCTCGATCAGACGCGCCCCCTCGTCAAAGTCGGTGATCTGCTCAAGAAAGAACAGGTTGTCACGGATGGCTGTTTGGCGTTCGGTGTTCGTTGCGGCGGTTTCAATGGCGCGTTGGCCATAGGCGCGCGCCTTTTCAGGATCAAACGCTATTTCGGACCAGATCACGGTGGCCAAGGACAGCATTTCGGTGTTGTCCGGGAACCGCTTTAACCCCGCTTCGAACAAGGGCAGCGCGCGGGGAAAGATCCCCTCGCCGGAGGAGCCAATCACGCCGATCGCGGCCTCGACCGTGGGGGACACGCGCCAGGATTCTTCGAACACCTGCAAGGCAAGTGATGCATACTTCAGATCGTCCCGCAGGTATTGCCCCAATTTGTTAAACGCACGTGGAAGCTGCGTCTGGTTCGCCACGTTATAGGCCTCTCGCAAAAAGGCCTGGCGCGTTTTTTCCGAAGCCCGGTCCTGATCAAGCTTTTGACCACGCATCCGCAGCCAGTCAGAATATACTGTCGCGCTGCCACCGGTTTTAAGGGACCGTTTGAACAGCATGTCCGCCTGCTCATAGTCCCCAGCCGACCAGGCGTCGAAGGCCTCGATCCAGTCAAGGATCCAGGGGTGAACCGAACCCGTGGCGCGGGCCTGTGCTAGGAAGGCCTGCGCCGCATCCGCGTCTTTCAGGTCATCCCTGAGTGTTCTGTAAAGGTTATAGGCGACAAAGTTGTTCTGATCCCCATGGGGCAGCACCTTTTGCAGGACCTCCAACCCCTCTTGCGGTCTATCCAGATCACGCAGTTTGTGGAACAAGCCATTGGCAGGAAACGAAAAGGTGGGATCAACCGCAAGGGATTTGCGATAATGCGCCATGACCTCTTCGACATCGGCATCGTTCTGGTTCGCGATCCATCCGCGCGCGTAATGCCCTTCGGCGGTGTCCCCCCCGTTCTTAGCCAGCCAGCCACGGATCTGCCGCCGCATGGGGCCGGTATCAATGTGTGAGGAAAACCAAACCAGTTCCCGCAGATCTCGTCCTTCGCAATAGCCACAGGGATTGGCGTCGGCCCGCAGCGGGGACAGCAGCAAAAGCAGGGCAAGACAGGCAAGGATACGGGGCATCGGTGCGGTCCTTTTCGGGTTGGCAAAACGGCGTGTCACGGGGCGGATCATCGGGCAGAGCAAGCGGTAGATCATGGTTGAAAGCGGAAATGAAAGACGCGTTCGGCGGTGTTGCCTTCGATATCTGTTGCCACGATGCGCACGGGATGTGCCGCGTCTCCGGCGGGAAGCTCGATTTCGGCTTTGAAGGGTCCACGCGAACTGAACCGGGTCGAAAGCGCACCCAAGACCTCTAGCCCCGCGATGTCGCTTTCGTCCTGGGCCTGACCGGTCAGGGTCAGGAACCGGCTGTGCACTGGCGTGGGCGCATTCGGGTCTTCGGCCAGATCAAAGCCCTCGGGGGCCGGGTTGGTCAACACCAGAACCGGCGCCGCGGTATCGCGATGTTCTGGACGCGGTGCGATGTGATTGATTTCAACCACAAGAGCCACCACATCGGCCGCGCCGGTCGTGGCGGAAAATCCAATCTTGTCACCGGTCAGTGTCACCTCTGCGTCGGGCGACATCCGGTCCCCCAGAACCTTGCGCAACATGGCCATCGGCGTGCTGCGCATGTCGCTGAGCCGCGCCGCGAGATCCGCTCCGTCCAAAGGCTCCTGAGACACGAGAAGGATCCAGAAATCCAACCCCACTTTATCATCAAGCCGCGTATAATAGGCTTCGGACGGGCCCGGCACCAATAGGGTCGCACCTTGCGACACATGCGCCGACACAGTGTCACCGCGCGGAAACAGCGCCCCGTAGCGACCAGATGAATCGCCGCCAATCACGGTCAGGTAAGATGCAAACCCCGGCGTGGCTTCGACGCGAAAGCGGCTGCCCGACGGCAGGTTCTGATCCAGACGATAGCGATTGCCCAGGGTCTGCGCCCCCAGCTCATGACCATCAAGATGCACAAAGCGCAGCGTCGCGGACAGGTCGACCACCTTGGGGGGCGGCGGCGGATCTTTGGGGATCATCTCATAGCCCTGGCTGACCAAGGTGTTGAAGTCATCGTATCGGATCCAGAAAAAGCCCTCATCCCCCCAATCGCGGCCCCACGAGTTGATTACCTCGAACGACCCACCGTTGCGGGTGTCGTCATAGCCAACCACGGTCATGGCATGCCCGCCGGCAACCGGCGTCACCAGTTTGCCCGTCTGGTTTGTCTGTTGCGCAGCCCCCAGTTCGGAGGAAGAGGGGACATATTCGCCGGTGCGCAGGCGATTGAAACTGGGCGTCACCCACATGCCGATCACGACGGGATGACCGTCGGCCAACGCCCGCCGCGTCGGGATATGGCGATTGCGGCCGCTCTGCCCCCACAGCTTGTTGAAGGTCTTGATGGTGTTCGGAGCGGCAAGGGCCTGATCGGCCGAACTGGGCAGGCGAGAACAGGATTGGTCGGTGTAGGGAAAATCGGCAAGACGCATGGCCCCGGTGCCGGACATCAGGGACAGCGCATCCGAAATCCGGCTGCCAACCATGCAGTTGTTGGGATCTGCCTTGATCTGGTTGAAAACATAGGCCGGGGAAAACGACATCTGTCCAACATCGCTGCGCGAGGTTGCTTCCTCTTGTTTGGCCGCAATCAATGTACGTGCCGCATAGGCCGTGGCCCAGCCCACGCAACTGCTTTGTGCCCCCTGGTTCCCCACCGGCGGCGTGAACCCCCGCAGTGAGACCCGTGCCGGTGCCCCAAGATAATCCCCCCGCGCCAAAGGCGGTGCGGAAGGCACGGCCAGATACGCATCGCGATCAAGCAGGGCTCCCAGGCTGTTTGGGGTCTCTTGCGCATGGGCCTTGTGCCCGACGGGCATCACGCCCATCCATACTGCCAGAACAATGCCAGCCCGCCAAATCACCTTGACCACCGCGCGACGCGGCCCGCCGAAAAAGACGTGTCTGATTTCAGGCACAGCGCCCCCTTTTGACAAACAATGAACTGGAAACGTCTGAACTGGCAAAATGGTTAATTATTAGGCTACGAAATCCGGCTCTTTCAGGCAACTGCGTATCTTGTTGATCGCAAAACCCAGCGCTTACACCAAGCGTCCATAGGCGCACGGGCCATGAAGATTGGTCGAAATCCAGGTACACGCGCATGGCCGCGACACGATCAAAGGCATGGGCGTTAAGGCTCAGGCCACGGAAAGCAGCCCTTGCCGGTCGGAGCCACGCGGGCGCCTTGTGTGGCCTGTCCCCATGTCCGCCGGTGGGCGTTCAGGGTACAAGAATAGTGAAGGATGCCCGAATGGCCGCGTCTTGTTCGGGGGTCAGATAGCTGGGTTGGTGATCGCGCAGGATCTCTTGGGCGCGCGCCCTGGCACGGCCCCATGCATCCAGCGCACCGTTTTGCGCCCATGTGCGGGGCTCGTCCCGATCCGCAAGCGTGGGATAGAAATAGTCACGCTCCATGGCGGCATAGGTATGCTGCCCCCCCAGAAAATGCCCCTCGCCCAGGACCGCATCACAGATGGCATCAAATCCCAGATTTTCATCCGTGACCTCAATCCCGCGCAGGGCCCGATAGGTGTTCGAGTGCATTTCATCGTCCAGAACAAAGGCTTCGAAACTGGCGCCCAACAGCGACGCGGTCATGCCCGAGCTTTCGTAGATCAGGTTGCCCCCCGCCAGGGCCGCGGACATCGATGTGATCCCCTTTTCCATGCCATATTGCGCGTCGATCGCCTTGGCATCGGTCATCGAACACGCCACACCCGAGGGCAGCCCAAGCCAATTGGACAACTGCGCAGAGGCGGCATTCAGCACGGCGGTCTCTCCGCTGCCCCCGGAAAAGGCTCCGGTGCGCAGGTCGATCACCAGGGGCCAGTTCGAAAACACCATGGGATAGCCGGGCTGAATGGCATGCACCATCAACAGCGCCCCCAGCGTTTCGGCCAGCGACTGGGCCAGAAATCCGGCAAGCGTCGCCGGGGCTGTTGCCCCCGCCTGTGCCGCGGTGATGCAGGACATGGGAATATTGTGCCGGATGCATTCATACACCACATCCACCGCGTCTTCGCCGTAGCGCATGGGCGAAATCATCGGGCTGATATGCGCCTTCATGAACGGGCGTTTGGCAAAGGCCCCCGGTCCCCCGGCAGCGATATCCAGCATGTCGACAATGGGGGTCACATGTTCGGCCACCGTGAACGACGTTGCGGTGGGTTTGGTTGTGTTTTTCAGCAGGGCATAGACCGTGTTCACATCCAGGTCGTAGATGTCGGGTACATCGGTGGCCACGCAACACCGCGTATACCAACTGACATTGGCCAGCGTATCCTGAAGCCGGGTGAAATCATGCAGGTCTGCCAGGGTCGATGGCCGATACAGCCCGCTGTCCATATCAAGCGTTTGCACCGCTGCGCCGCCAGTGCCAAAATACACCTTGTCCCCACCCACTTCGATCGAGCGGTCAGGGTCGCGACCATGCAGGACAAAGGTCTTGGCCGCCTTGTCGATCGCCTCTTCGACCAACGCACGGGGAAACAGAACGCGGCCATTTCCGTTCGACGTCGCTCCGATCGCCATGAGATCTTTGCACAATCGGTCGGGGACCTCTCCGATCCCCAGTTTCTCAAGCAAATCAAGCGCGGTATCATAGATGCGCCGAAGGTCTGTATCGCTTAATGGCTTATAATCCCCCCCCGTTTGACCCGGTGGGCAGGGATCGACGATTGGCTTGGCGGCACGTTGCGCCAGACGTTCCTGCCGTCCACCTCTTTTTACTCGCTGCCTTGCCAAGTTGGCCTCTCTGTCCATGAGGTCCCACCACCGAGACCTGAAAATGGAATGACCAAGGAGCACAACAGCAGCGGTATTATTTTGGAAAATTCCAAATATCAAATTCGAAAATATCGAATCAAAACCCGGACACTGACCTCCATCCCAAAACAAGATTTCGCAGTGGGCAGGGAAACTGAGAATTGGCAGTAGATCGGCAAACGCGCTGTTGCGTGTTGATCGAACTGCCCCAGATCCCGTCCGTATGGGGGCGCGATCAGATTAACAAATAGGCAAGGCGCCCATCTGGTTGGCGAATGCGCCGCCGCGCGCGCCTGGGGTGCTCCGAATTGGCCCCCGCCATGGATGTTGTAAACGGCTTGTTCACACTTGTCTTATGACAGATGAATCCGTTTTTGATGAAATGCTGGGCCACGGAGAGACCATACGCGATCCTTATGCGCAGTTTGACCAGTGGTTTGCCGACGAAGACCCCAAACGGCTGCGCGCCAAGCAAAGGGAAGCAGAGGAGCTTTTCCGTCTCACCGGCATCACCTTTAATGTTTATGGGCGGACCGAGGCCGAGGAACGGTTGATCCCTTTCGATATCATTCCGCGCATCATTTCCGGTGCGGAATGGGCGCGCCTAAGTCGCGGTATCGAACAGCGGGTTCGGGCGATCAATGCATTTTTGCATGATATCTACCACGAACAGGAAATCGTAAAGGCCGGGCGCATCCCACGCGAAATGATCGCCCGGAACAGCGCGTTCGAGCCAACCATGATCGGCCTTCGCCCCCCGGGCAACATCTATACGCATATCGTCGGCATAGATCTGGTGCGCACGGGGCCAGACCAATTCTATGTCCTTGAAGACAATGCGCGCACCCCCTCGGGGGTGAGCTATATGCTCGAGAACCGCGAAACGATGTTGCAGATGTTCCCGGAACTCTTTTCCAAGAACCGAGTTCAGCCAGTGCAACGCTATCCGGCCGATCTTTTGCGGTCTCTCAAGGCCTCGGCGCCCGCCGGGTTGGCCCGCAAACCGACCGTCGCGGTGTTGACGCCCGGCATCTATAATTCGGCCTATTTTGAGCATTCGTTCCTGGCGGACGAAATGGGCGTCGAATTGGTCGAAGGACACGATCTGCGTGTTGTTGACGGGCATGTCGCGATGCGAACGACCGAAGGCTACAAACCGATCGACGTGCTGTATCGCCGGGTTGATGACGCGTTCCTAGACCCGTTGAACTTTAATCCGGACAGCCAGTTGGGCACACCGGGGATCATGGACGTCTATCGTGCGGGGCGGCTGACCATTGCCAATGCTCCGGGCACGGGGATTGCCGATGACAAGGCGATCTACAGCTACATGCCCGAGATCGTCGAGTTCTACACCGGGGAACGCCCGCTGCTTGAAAACGTTCCGACATGGCGTTGCGCGGACCGGGACAGTCTTGCCTATGTGTTGGACAACCTCGAAGACCTAGTGGTCAAAGAGGTCCATGGGTCGGGTGGCTACGGCATGCTGATCGGGCCAACGGCGACAAAACGCGATATCGCGGCCTTTCGCAAGAAACTCGAGGCGCGACCGCGAAACTACATCGCGCAGCCCACGCTTAGCCTGTCCACGGTGCCGATCTTTTCTCGAACCGGTTTGGCGCCGCGCCACGTCGATCTGCGCCCCTTCGTCCTTGTCAGTCCCGAAGGGATCAAGATCACGCCGGGGGGCCTGACACGTGTGGCGATGAAAAAGGGATCATTGGTGGTGAATTCCTCACAGGGGGGCGGCACCAAGGATACATGGGTTTTGGAGGCATGATGCTCGGCAAGACGGCCAATGGGCTCTACTGGATGTATCGCTATCTGGAGCGGGCCGAGAACGCGGCCCGGATGATCGAAACCGGACAAAGGATCGCACTGACCCGTCTGGGCAGTTCAGAAGAGGAATGGCGCTCTATCTTGCAAACCGCCGGGGTTGCCGCAGGCTTTAGCGCGGCCCATGGCAAACTGACCAAGGAATCCGCCATCGATTGGATGCTGCGCGACAAGGACAACCCGTCGTCCGTCATGTCCGACATAACGGCGGCGCGACAGAATGCCCGCCTGGTCCGCACGGCCCTGACCGAAGAAGTCTGGGAGGCGCTCAACGGGGCCTATATGCGTGCCAAATCCCTGACCCAGCGCAAAGTAAGCGAGCGCGATCTGCCTGCCACTCTTGGCGCGATCCGTCAGGGGACCGCCCTGGTGCGCGGGGCGACCCATGGCACGATGATGCGCAATGACATCTATAATTTTGCGCGCATCGGCACATTTATAGAGCGCGCCGACAACACCGCTCGGATCCTCGACGTCAAATTCTACGTGCTTTTGCCCTCCATTTCTGCGGTGGGCACCGCGGTGGACAACGTGCAGTGGGAAACGATCCTTTCCGCAGTTTCAGGGCGCGGCGGGTTCCGTATGGAATATGGATCGATCTCTGATCCGCGCGACATTGCGCAGTTCCTGATCCTCAACAAACGGATGCCCAGAAGCCTGGCCTTTTGCACCCGCAAGATGCGCGAAAACCTGGGCTATCTTTCGTCGGAGTACGGAGAAAGAAGACCCTCATTCGCCAAAGTCGGGCATCTGGAACGCACTTACCTGTCACATCAGATCGAGGCCGTGTTTGATTATGGGTTGCACGAATTCATCCAGAAAACGCTGTCGTTGCTGTCGGATCTGGGGCAGCAGATCGAATATGACTATAGGTTCAACGAGTAAGCCATGCGCCTGAAGATACGCCATTCCACCCGATATGCGTTTGAAACACCCGTGTCTTATGGGCTCCAGCAGCTGCGCAAGACCCCCAAAACCGGGCACCAGCAATGGGTGTTGAACTGGGCGACACGCATTGAGTGTGGGCGAAAAGAGGTGCAATTCGAAGACCACCACCACAACATTGTCGAACTGATCAGCTTTGATCGCGACACCACCGAAATGACCGTCACCAGCGAGGGAGAGGTCGAAATCAAAGAGAACCACGGGATCATCGGCCGGCACACAGGGCCAGCGCCCTTGTGGTTCTACCAGCGCCAAACCCCGCGCACACAAGCAGGCAGCCGCATCAAGGCGCTGGTTCGCGACGTGGCCACAGACGGGGATCTGGACCGCCTGCACGCGTTGATGGGCGCCGTGAGGCAAGCCGTAAGATACGAAGTTGGGGCCTCTCATCCGGAATGGACCGCAGAAGACGCCCTCAAGAATGGTGCCGGAGTTTGCCAGGATCACGCCCATGTCTTTTTGTCGGCCGCCCGCCACATGGGGTTCGCTGCGCGCTATGTCTCGGGCTATCTGATGCTGGACGGCACGGTGGATCAAGACGCGATGCACGCCTGGGTCGAAACCCACATCGACGGATTGGGGTGGGTCGGATTCGATCCGGCAAACGGGATTTCCCCCGATACACGCTATGTTCGTGTGGCAACCGGGCTGGACTATGAAGGGGCGGCGCCTGTAACTGGCACACGGATCGGCGGCGCAGGCGAAGCGCTGGATGTCCAGATCAAAGTGGCGCAGCAATAAGAGGATTGCATGACGTATTGCGTGGGCATGATGTTGAATCAAGGCATTGCCTTTATGTCGGACACCCGAACCAATGCGGGGCTCGACAATATTTCAACCTTCACCAAGATGACCACATGGTCCAAGCCGGGGGATCGGGCGCTGACCATCATGACAGCGGGCAACCTGGCGACAACGCAATCGGTGGTCAGCCTGCTTGATGAACGGACCAAGGCACCGGACCAGCGCTCGATGACCCTGCTTGAGGTGCCGTCGATGTTCCAAGCCGCGCGCATGGTGGCCGACACGTTGCGCGAAGTGATCGCACGGCAGGGCGACGAAGGGCAGCGCGCGGACAGCGCCTTTAACGCCACGATCATCCTGGGTGGACAGATCGCCGGAGGCCCGCCACGGCTGTTTCTCATCTACCCGGAAGGCAACTTTATCGAAGCAGGGAAAGACACGGCGTTCTTCCAGATCGGCGAGATGAAATATGGCCGCCCTATTCTGGTTCGGGCCTATGATCCCGAGATGAGGTTTGAAGAGGCCATGAAACTGCTGCTGGTCAGTTTCGACAGCACACTCAAGGCGAATTTGACCGTCGGCGCGCCCTTCGACTTTCACCTCTATGTGACGGATAGCCTGTGCCAAGGCGCCGTTGGCCGGATAGAAGAAGACGACCCGTTTTTCCAGAAAATCAGCACCGATTGGAGCGCCTCTTTGAAATCCGCGCTGGACACGTTGGACGACTACAAGCTGCCACAATAGGTCAGGATCAGGTTGCGTGTCTGTATCAGGCCGCAGCCGGGCCCTGCCAGGCCACCGCCCCCCCCGCCCCGCTCAAGGTGCCCGGTTGCAGGCGCTCAAGCCGCGCCACGGCCTCTTTGTATGTCTGGGACATATCCGCATGATTGGCGGCAGTTTCGAGGGCAGGGTAGATCGACAAATCCAGAGGATGTTCAGCACAGGCCCGCGCCAAGAGCTCGGTCGCTTCGCGATAGCGGCCGCGCCGCAGGCGGCATTTCCTGAACACCCTGCTCCTTGTGACCGGGATCATGGCAGCGCAGTTCACGCTGTGCACACTGGCAGCCTTTGCCCGGTTCGATTTTCGCGGCAAGGGCGTGATATTTGCGCTGGTGCCGATGCAGCTTTTGCTCATGCCCGACAACGCATCAATCAAAGTTCACAAGCGCGAGCTGGCGAAGATCGAACGCGACCTGGAAAAGACCCATCAGGCTAAAGTAGATGACACACAAATCCTGTATTCGGGTTTTGACGCCGAAAATGCAGGCGATCAGAAAATATGGATAAATTCTGAATAGTCGACGTGTGCAATCCAATTCTGAAATATGACTTCAGATCCGTCCGCAAATTGAAGGGCAAACGCATCGCCGGTCAAGGCAATTCCGAATGTTTCGACAACCTCGTTGGCAGTTAATGTCCCATGCGCGGCCCGCCAAAGACTGTCATTAAACCTGAGCATATCACCGTCAGAGACACTAAAATCTTCAACAGTAGTCGTGCTGATTGACGTCGAGAAAACAAACACGTCCCCCCCGGTACCACCAGAAATGACATCTATCCCGGTACTGGACCACAGTGTGTCATTCCCGGAACCTGCGGTCAGGGTATCGTTTCCCGCACCTCCAGTGAGCGTATCGTTTCCGCTGCCGCCGTTCAGGAGGTCATGATCATCGCCCCCATCCAGATTGTCGTTTCCAGAATCTCCAAACAGAGTATCGCTTCCAGATCCGCCTTTCAGCGTATCGTTGCCGCCTCCACCAAAGTGCCAGTCATTTTCAGAGCCACCCGCAAGAAAATCATTGTGTTCTCCCCCATACAGATGATCAGAACCGCTGCCGCCCCATAGCGTGTCATTTCCGTTTTCACCATATAGATGATCATCTCCGGAACCTGCAGCTAACTGATCAGACCATCCCCCCCCATACAGGCTGTCATGGCCCGATCCAGACCAGAGGGTATCCCGACCCGCACCGCCGTGTAACGCATCGTCGCCGGAGCCTCCAATCAGGCTGTCATGGCCGCTTTGGCCATTTAGCGTGTCATCACCGGAACCGCCGTCAAGCGTGTCATCACCACTATTTACATCGCCCGACGTCGACCCAAACATGGTTTCTCCACCCGACAGCAGATCATTGTGATCGCCCCCATATAGGTGGTCATTTCCGCGCCCACCCAACAGTTCGTCAGCACCAATTTCACCCCAAAGCGTGTCATCGCCGTCTTGCGCCCAGAGCGTGTCATCTCCGCTTCCGCCATTCAAACTGTCGTGCCCAGTACCGCCAAACAAACGGTCATGATCTTCGTTTCCAAACAGCGTGTCGTTACCACTTTGACCGCTCAACGTGTCGTTGCCTGCGCCCCCCAAAAGATAGTCGTCTCCACTTTGGGTGTCTGAGGCAGTTGATCCGAACATGGTTCCACCACCTGTCAGCCGATCATGCCCATAGCCGCCGTCTAGATAGTCATTTCCTCTTCCTGCGCGCAGATCATCCTGATCGTAGCCACCTTTCAGAAGGTCGTCACCTTCGCCAGATATCAGGGTGTCATTTCCGCCTCTTCCCAAAAATACATCGCGGCCAATCCCACCTAAACGATAGTCTGCCGTATTGCTTCCGTCGTAGCGGTTCTCCTGCTCCAGAACGATCACGGCCACATCAAAGGGCATCAAGTTGACGTTCAGCTGCGCACCGCTCAGATCCATCGGTTGCAAGAGTTCCATCAAGGGCTGCACATCGGCTTCTGCGGTGAAGTAGTAATCATCGACCGTAGCCGGGTTTTCGGTTAGGGCCACGATGGTTTCGAAAGGGGGGATATAGGTTAACAGCCTGTCCCCTTTGATCTTTATATGATTCGAGTTCGTCTCATCAAAGAATGCCAGCGTCCTCAGTTGTGCCAGTTCTTCGGCATCGATTGCTCGTCGCCCAATGCGGTCTTCGCCTTCGCTATTGGCAAAATCGCTCAACCCATCCGAGTCGTCCCGATCATTCGTGATCTGCTGCCAGTACCCATCAGTGCCGCTGCGCATCAGAGATCCCAAATCAAGGGTGAGGTCAGTCTGGTTCATGGCACGTGACGAAACATAAATCACATCACGATAAGTGCTGGAAAAATGGTTGATTTCCAATTCACTTGAGCCAGTCGCCCAGTTGCTTTCCATGCTTTCCATGCGATCTACATGGCCTGTTTCGCTTTCTCGGGACGAAAGCGTTTCCTTCATGATCTCAAAAGCAGCTCCAGCGGTTGTCATCTGAACATCGTCACTGTTGCGATCCCCGAACAGGGCATTATTAGAGCGATGCTGCAATGGCCACACAAAAGCCTCTTGCGTATCCATACGCACCATATGCTCAAGCATTTCTATAATAATTGAGGTTGATCTTGCCCCCTGCTGCTCAATGTTGCCTGCGACGACATTCCATTCTGTGATGTGCAACTCAGTTGGACGCGTGAGAAATGCTTCAAAGCTCTCTAGGCGATCATTGATCGAGCGCACCTCACGCCATTGCGGAACGGTGTCAAAGCTTTGTCCTGAAGCGTGGTCAGCATTATAATAGTAGTGCACAACAGCGCCGTCGATCGCGTCTTTTGCACGCTCGGACATTTCGCCAAGAATGGTTCGATTGGCTTCGTAGTGATATCCGTCAGCGCTGCTTTTGAACTGGCTCGCCGCACCGTTGGTTTCCGCCATTTGCACAAGGATATCGGGCTGATTTGTGACCGGATTTCCCCGGGACGCGAGGTTATCCCATGCGTCCAGAACAGCGTTGACCACGTGATTGGCCGCCTGGCCATATTCGGTTTCGTTCATGGCAGCGACGAAATCACTGTCTTCGATAAACTCGGGGTGCGTCGTGCGGTTGGCGTCTTCTTGCGGATGGCCAATGGAATACTCATTACCGATTTCCAATGCTGTAACCACATCCGGAAATTCAGTTGAAAGCTGTTCAACAAAGGCCGTGAGCTGACTTTGAGGTATCAGCACCTTGGTTGGAAGGGTCAAGGTCACTGAAATGCCTTCTCCGCGGCACCAGGTCAGGAACTCACTGACTTCGGACCTGATTGCACCATTGGGCATATGAGTCACGTCAAGGGTGTTCTCAGCGTGACCACCTGGATAGCGCAAAGAAGTTATTCCCTGCGCTCTGACTGCCTCTTGGAAACCCAAAGAAGGGGTGCCCGATAGCGCATCAGACATGTTGATGTCGTGCAGCGCATTCGCACCAAACAATCCATCAGATACATAGCGTCCTGTTGCAGAGCTACTTTCAAAAACTGCGTTAATGTCCGGCATGGAGCTTTTCTTATCTTTAACTCGCGCTCCCCACAAAACAGATTTCATCGCGCAAAAGTGGCGAGAATGTGGTCACTGCCTCGATGTATAAATCGCATTTTACACTTTAGCGTTTGATCTTATTCAATATAGCCAAGCCGGTCCAGTGTAAGCGGTGTCTGAGCCCCACGTTGCTCGCTGATCGAGTTGCACAAGGTCTTCAACGCTGATGTCACCACCACTGGCCCTGATGATCGCTTTGACATCGTACTGAACGGTGAATTGGGGGCGATCCTCACCATCATGGACCAGAAAAGCAAAAACCCCGGCACAGACGTGTCGGGGCGTTCGCTATCGGTGGTTGCGGGGGCTCCTACATACCGAGGCAGTCAAAAAGAAGAACGCCCAGTCCTAAATGGGACCGGGCGTACTCTTTCAGTGGTTGCGGGAGTAGGATTTGAACCTACGACCTTCAGGTTATGAGCCTGACGAGCTACCGGGCTGCTCCATCCCGCGCCAATATGTATAGGCCAGCGCTTTTGTCAGTGCTGTCGTTAGCGCTTTATCTGCCTTTAAGAGGGATTTTATTCCAATCGGGTTTGGTAATCGTTTTGAGAGGATTGAGTGGATTATTAGGTTTGGCGGTGACCTCCTCTCCCACGTCTTAAGACGCAGTACCATCGGCGCGACGGCACTTAACGGCCGGGTTCGGGATGGGAC
>JAOARX010000009.1 GCA_025210345.1 Pelagimonas sp.
TTGAGGCTGATCCGCATTTCCCAAAGGATCGCCCGGATGGGTCTTTGCGTGCGATGACGGTGTGGCGATTGCTGCGCAAAGTCGTCTATGCGGGTCATGTCGAAGCGCCCAAATGGGGTGTTTCGGTGCGGCAGGGGCAACACGAGGGCTTGATCAGTTTCGCAACCTTTGAGCGCATTCAGGACCTTTTGGAGGGCAAGAGACGTCCCGCAGCCCGAAAGGATTTCAACGAGGATTTCCCGGTGCGTGGTTTTGTCATGTGCGGAGACTGCGGCAAGCCCATGACGGCGGCGTTCTCAAAGGGGAAATACAAGCACTATCCGTACTACCTGTGCGACACGCGCGGATGCCCGTCCAAGCGCAAATCGATTCCGCGCGCCAAGATCGAGGATGGCATTTCAGACCTGCTCAAGACGCTTCAACCGACTCGGCAGCTCTTTGATATTGCGCGTCAGATGTTTCTTGACGCATGGCAGCTTCGTCTTGATATCGCCGCCGATGCGCGGGCCGGGTGGAAGCGTCAAATCGGGGATGTGACCAAACAGATCGACAATCTGCTGGATCGCATCGTAGATGCCTCGTCTCCGACTGTGGCGTCCGCCTATGAGGCGCGCCTGACAAAACTGGAGCGCCAGAAGCTGGTTCTGACCGAAAAAGCAGATTCCGCGCTGCCGCCCAAGGGACACCTGGAGGATTTTATTGAACTCTCCCTGCGTTTCCTGTCAAGCCCTTGGGAAATATACGATAAAGGCTGCCCCGTGGTGAAGCGAACCGTGTTGAAATTGGCCTTTTCCGAGCCGCTGCACTACACCCGTAGCGAAGGTTATCGAACACCAAAAACCACCTTACCATTCAAGGTGTTAGGAGGTTTGAATGGCCATTTTGGTGAAATGGTGCTGCTGGAGAGAATTGAACTCTCGACCTCTCCCTTACCAAGGGAGTGCTCTACCTCTGAGCTACAGCAGCAACGTGAGGGGCGTTTAAGGCCAAATTTCAGGGGGCGCAAGAGGGGGGGCGGGAAAAATGTAAAAAACTTCGAGAAAAGTTTGCCGCGATCCGGCGCGGTGGCAAAGCACCGCTTCTAGGCCCGTGGAAATCCCACCGGGCTAGACCGCGTGCGAGCCTTGCGGTAAAGGCGGAACATGGACAAACAACAGACATCTCGCAAAGCAAAAGACGCTGGCCGCGAAGACCGCCTCAAGGCGGCGCTCAAGGCCAATATGGCCCGGCGCAAGGCGCAGACACGTGCGCGTTCTGCAGCGGACCGAGACGATGCGCAGCAGACAGACAAGGACTGACAGGCATGGATTCCATTTTGGTGACGGGCAACGGCCCTTTGAACGGTGACATTCCGATTGCGGGCGCAAAAAACGCCTGTCTGACATTGATGCCGGCCACTCTTTTGTCCGAAGATCCGTTGACCCTGACCAATGCGCCGCGTCTGTCGGACATCAAGACCATGACCGCGCTGCTGCAATCGCTGGGGGCCGAGGTGTCCAGCCTGAACGCGGGCAATGTGCTTGCCATGTCCTCGCATGGGTTGACCACGCAGCGGGCAGAATATGACATCGTGCGCAAGATGCGTGCGTCGATCCTGGTCCTGGGGCCGCTGTTGGCGCGGTTTGGCTATGCCGAAGTGTCGCTGCCCGGTGGCTGCGCGATCGGCGCCCGCCCTGTGGACCTGCACCTCAAGGCGATGGAGGCCATGGGCGCAGAAATGGATCTGCGCGACGGCTATGTCCACGCCAAGGCTCCGGCGGGCGGGCTTAAGGGGGGGATTGTGGAATTCCCCTTTGCGTCTGTTGGCGCCACGGAAAATGCTTTGATGGCGGCGACGCTGGCCAAGGGAACAACCGAAATCCGCAACGCAGCGCGTGAGCCCGAGATTGTCGATCTGGCTGATTGCCTGCGCAAGATGGGCGCCCAGATCGAGGGCGATGGCACCAGCACAATCACGATCCAGGGGGTCGATCGGCTGGGGGGCGCGACGCACCGGGTTGTCACCGACCGGATCGAACTGGGCACCTATATGCTTGCGCCGGCGTTCTGCGGTGGCGAAGTGACCTGCCTGGGCGGCAAGATCTCTTTGCTCGAAGCCTTCTGCGAGAAACTGGATGCCGCGGGCATTTCGGTTGAAGAGACCGACAAGGGCCTGAAAGTCGCGCGCAAGAATGGGCGCGTGCAGGCGGTGGATGTCACCACCGAACCTTTCCCCGGGTTCCCGACGGATCTTCAGGCGCAGATGATGGCGCTGTTGTGCACCGCCGAGGGCACCAGCGTGCTGGAAGAAAAGATTTTTGAGAACCGCTTTATGCATGCGCCGGAACTGGTGCGCATGGGCGCGCAGATCGACGTCCAGGGTGGCACGGCCACGGTTCACGGGGTGGAGCGCCTTAAGGGGGCGCCGGTCATGGCGACGGACCTGCGGGCCTCGGTCTCGTTGATCTTGGCCGGGCTTGCCGCCGAGGGGGAAACCCGAGTCAGCCGGGTTTATCATCTGGATCGCGGCTATGAACATGTCGAAGAAAAACTGAGCGCCCTGGGCGCCAAGATTGAAAGGATTTCTGGCGAATGACGGGTGACGCGCGTTTCGAAGACGGAGCAGAGCGCCCGGTTTACCTGGGCGCGTTGGATGCCGGCGACCTGCAGGTCATTTCGACACTGGTGCAGGATGCGGTCCTGCCGGTAACGGAAATTTCCTGGCGTCCCTCTGATCGGCGCTTGGCGCTTTTGGTGAACCGTGTGCGCTGGGAAGACGTGGAAAACGCCAAGCGCGGCGGGCGCGCGGTTGAACGGGTGCAATCGATTTTGGTGATCGACAATGTTCTGCGGGTCGCAAGCCAAGGCGTTGATCCCAAAGACAAAGACATGATCCTGTCGCTGTTGTCGATCGCGTTTGAACCCGGAGACGATGCCGAGGGTGCCGTGATTTTGACCTTTGCGGGCGACGGCGGCATGAAAGCCCAGGTCGAAGCCCTGGAAGTCAGCCTGCGCGATGTCACACGCCCCTACGCCGCCCCGTCGGGCCGCGCCCCCGACCACAAGGCGTGAAGCGCTGACACCCTGCCAAAGCTCCGCCGCGCGCTCTTGGCGCAGGTTGATGGCTGATGTGTCAGGGTAAAGATCGGGCGTTTTAGTGGGCCGTTTCACCGCGCTCGACAGTGAAAAAGAAATCCTGATCCACCTCACCCTGAGTGACCTCTTCTGGCACGCAATCGGGGCCGGACAAAAAGACATTGGCCCCGAAATGCCGATGCAGGCGCGACAGCCGTTCCATCCGCGCGCTGGTCAGCTGGTCAAAGAACTGCTGTTGATCGGGACGCGCCTTCAGGCTGTCAATCTTGGCGCGATGGGCGGCCACGCAGGCGTGATGCTGGGCCGCGATTTCAGGGTCTGACATCAGCTTGTCGAACTCGACGCGCATCATCTCGATCCGCTTCATGATCGACCGCTCTTCGACGGCGTTGTTGTTCATGCGGAACCAATAGGCCAGCCCCTGATCGCGATCCACGTGGTTCACGCGCCCCCGGTCACGCTTGACCAAAAAGCTCTCGGCATTGCGCACCGCATAGTGATTGAGCGCCACCAGATCATACCCATAGGTCGTGGTGGTTGAACGCCACGCATTGCGAAACTCGTTTCGGGGCAGGGGGTTCCCCGAGCCATTGACCCAATTGATTTCTTCCCAAAGCTGCGGTCGCAGACCCTTTGGCCGGTGAACGCCCATTTTCTTGAAAAGGCCAATATTGCGAAACAGCGTCTTGAACCCCCAGGCCTGGTGGGGTTTTGGGGAATACTCTTCCGCGCAGCGATCAAACTGGCCAATGGTGAATTCGTCAGCGAAATCATGACGATCAGAGTTGCCGAACAACCGCCATGTGCAGGAAATCATATTGGCGTCCGGTACCGCAGCATACAGATCCTCCAACCGCCCGTCGCCCACTTTGACATTGATGAACTCATCGACATCCATGCAGATCAGCCAATCCGCCTCTTGCATGATTGGCTCGTCCTCGGCCATCTGCAGGGCGGCGTGCTGCGGTTTCAGGTCCATTTCGCGAAACTTGTTGTCGCGGTGCTGAACGATGCCCTTTTCCTGCAAGAGATCGAAAAACCTATCGGTCCCGTCGTCGCAATCATTGGTATAGACCAAAAAACCAGTCACGCCGATGGCCCGATGATAGGCCAGCCATTCGACGATAAACGGCCCTTCGTTTTTCATCGTGGTGACGATCGTGGTTGTGTTGCTGCGCGCTTGGGCCCGACTTTGCACATCCGGCGCGCGCACGGGCTTGGCGTCAAACACCCGCTTCATCAGATCGATCAGCGGCTGCGATTCCACAAGGCTGGTTTTGGGCACGATGTGGCTGGCTTTTTCCGTGCGATGACGCACCGCGACAAAGCGGTGAAACCCGGCGCGATACCGGGGATTAAGATCCGAGATCTTAAGATATTTCAACGCGCTGTCAGAGCTCATCAAGGCGGGGGACACGCACCAGCGCTTGCGCATCTTGGGTTTGTCAAACTGCACGCAAATGTGGTCGCGGTAATGGGGGTCTTCACCATTGCGCACGCGCCAAGGATAGCAATGCTGCCCGACCATTTCGACCATTCCGGTCTGTGCGCGGGTGAACGGATCAGGCTGGTCTCCGGTCGGCAGCATCAGATCATGCAGGTCCAGATTGGCAAAGGCCCGCGCGGATTTCAAAAACCGCTCATAGGCCAGCTGAAAGATCTGGCTTTCCCCAAGAGGCGCATCCCAGGGCGACGGGGGCGGGATCTCCATCCGGTCATGCCCGGGGGCCTCGGCCACGTTGATCGGATGGGTTTCGGGGCCCAGGCCGTGTTCACCCAGCGGCTGATCACATTCCATCACCACGACGATCACATCGCGCCCGGCCTTTTTCAACAGATGCCGCACCCGCTGCCAGACGGACTTGGACGTGCCGGGCTGCGCGCGCTCAAAGATCACCGCCCCACCCAGATCGAAGTGCGTCGCATGATAAAGCAGCCAGTCAGCGATGACCTCGGCCGCTTCACCATTCCGCGTGGCGATCAGGGCGTTGCGACCGGCGAACAGGCCATGTTCGGCCGCAGCGTGGTTGATCTTCACGGGCCTGCCGCGCAAAACAGGCGCCCCGGCGATCATGGATGACATCTGGGGCTTGCCGGGCATCGCCCGCGCGACCGCCTCAACCTCGGCGCCGGTAAAGAACACATAGCTGGCCAACCCACTCGCCGGGTCTAAAATCGCATCCATCAAGGGCGCCCCCAACAGGTCGCGCCGCTTCAACTGGCGAAAAATCAGGCGTGGTTCGGCCTTGGACATTCTTTGGCGGTCCTGTCGGGCTTGTTTCTGCTCGGCTGCAATCATCGCGCTCTGAAGGCAAAATATCAACCAATCCTCTGTCCGCTTTGCTTTCACCTTTTTACAAATATCCCGGGGATGAATGAGGCCGCAGGTCTCAGAAGGGGCAGCGCCCCTTGCAATTGCCTTATCTCCTAAGGCAATTCCCCTTGTCAAAGGCTTGATGTAACGGTGGATTTTGGGCACCATCCCGGCCAACAGGCATCACCATCGGACCCAAAATATGCGCATTCTCTGCGTCACCTCCGTCAAGAACGAAGCGCCCTATCTTCTGGATTGGCTGGCCCACATACGGGGGGTCGGGGTGACGGATGTTCTGATTTACTCAAATGATTGCTCAGATGGCACCCATGAGATGCTCCAAGCCCTGAAAACCGCTGGGATCGTCACCCATATGCCCCAGACGCTTGCCGCAGAGGAAAGCCCGCAGTGGCAGGCCCTGCGCGCCGCATGGAAGCACCCGCTGCGCAAAACCTGTGATTGGGCGCTGGTCTGCGATACCGATGAGTATCTGAATATCCACGTCGGGCAAGGGCGGATCCCGGATCTGATCAAGGCGGTGCCTACCGACACAGATGCCATCACCCTGCCTTGGCGCCTGTTTGGGTCGTCTGGTCAGATCTGGGCCCAGGATCGCCCCACGCCGCAGGTGTTTACCCGTGCGGCCACGCCTGAGTGCCAATACCCGATCGCGGCCAGCTTTTTTAAATCACTGTTTCGGCTGAACGGGCCCTTCAACCAGTTTGGCGTGCATCGCCCACGTCAGAAATCCCCCGACAAGGCGGGTTTGCCGCGCTGGGTTGATGGCTCGGGGCAACGCCTGCCACGCGTCTTCTGCGAAACACAAAACCGCCTGTCTTTGTTGGGCTATGGCGCGGCGCGGGATCTGGTGGAAATGAACCATTATTCGCTGCGTTCGGTTGAAAGCTTCGTGGTGAAACAGGACCGGGGCCTGCCCAACCGCAGCGACAAGAAACTCGACCTGTCTTATTGGGCCGAGCGCAACTTTAACACGGTCGAAGACCTGTCAATCCAGCGCATGGCGCCCGCATGTGATCGTGAATACGCACAGTTGATGGCGCTGCCGGGGATACGTGACCTGCATGACCGCGGGGTCGCGTGGCATCGCGCCAGATTTGCACAGCTGTCGGCACAGGCCCATGTTTACAAACTCTTCACCCGTCTGGCGCTATGTGGCGATAGCCGTGAGCTGCCCCAAGACGTGGCACAGCGCCTGCTGGCGGGGTTCGCCAAAGCCGAAGGGGCAGGCGGCTGATCTGGGGGCACGCCTTTGCCCTCGCTTGACCTGACTCTGGGCTATGCGTACACAATATAGGGGTAACGACTTGAATAAAATCGGGTTTGGAAACAACTGCCGCGCCCGGTTTGTCAGGTCTTGTGATCGAAAGGTGGCCAGATGAGCCAAAGCCCAGACAGCGACGGCCCAGACAGCGAAGAGCTGGGTGGCCCTCCCGGGTGGTTCAAAGACATCTTTCCGGCAGGCCCCTTTGACGGATTTTACCACAAGCAGGGCATGCACGCGCTGGTGCATGTGGCTCGCGCCTCTTCGGTTCTGGTGGTGTCGTTTGACAACCTCGCCGAGGCCGGAGGGCGCCGCTATGACCGCGATGCCTGGGCTGCGAAATTCATCTCTGACAATGGGTGGAGCCACCTGGGGATCTTTGCCGAAGGTCCCACCTGGTTTCGCGAGGAAAAGCTGATCCGGCATATGGAAATGCTGCGCGACAGCGGGTTTTTCCGCCGGTTCGACAAAGTCGTGCTGTGCGGCACCTCGATGGGGGGCTTTGGGGCGCTGACGTTCTCGAGCCTGATCCCGGGCTGTAGCGTGATTGCCTTTAGCCCGCAGACCACCTTGAACCGCAAACTGGTGCCGTGGGAACGCCGCTTTGTCAAAGGGCGCCGGCAAGACTGGACCTTGCCCTATTCAGACGCTGCTGATCAGATCCAGGGCGCGGCGCGAATCTATCTGGTCTATGATCCATTTGATCAAAATGACCGCGCCCAGGTCGCGCGGCTGCGCGGCGACAATATCCTGCACCTGCCTGCGCGCGGTGTCGGACACAAATCTGCACTGGTCATGCGCCGGATGAAACAGCTCAAGCCAATTATGCTGGCCGCGGTGAACGGCAGCCTGACCCGGCAAAGCTTTGATGAGATGATCGAGGCCCGCAAAGAGATCTATCTTTATAAAAAGACGATGACCGAGTACCTCGAAAAACGCAACAAACCGCGTATGGCCGAACATCTTGCCCGCGCTTTCAAAGCCCGGCGCAAGGCGCTCAAAGAGGCCGAAACCCGATCA
Organism: Pelagimonas sp.; assembly: GCA_025210345.1. Lineage (GTDB taxonomy): Bacteria > Pseudomonadota > Alphaproteobacteria > Rhodobacterales > Rhodobacteraceae > JAOARQ01. The sequence goes on from JAOARX010000009.1 coordinate 7,692, forward strand.
TAAGCCCATATGAAAGGTGGGATGTCCCAGCGGTTGATATCCCGCAATATCCGACATGTTTGTCGTTGTGTGCATGATAAAGCGCCGCGATTTGCGGAACACTGTGGAAAATCACAGGAGCCACAATGTCAGATGTCACCACACAGCGCCGGGGTCGGGTGCTTGAAATCACTTTGGCGCGCGGCAAGGTCAACGCCATGGACGCCGCGACCAGTCGCGCCTTGGGCGCTGCTTTCCAGCAGTTGCAAGATGACGACGGCCTGTCGGTCGCGATCATCACCGGCGGCGGCGATCGGTTCTTTTCCGCCGGATGGGATCTCAAGGCCGCGGCCGAGGGCGAGGCCCCCGATGAAAACATGGGGGTTGGAGGCTTTGCGGGCCTGACCGAATACTGGGGCCTGACCAAACCCGTGATCGCGGCGGTGAACGGGATGGCGCTGGGCGGCGGTTTTGAATTGATCCTCGCAGCCGACATGGTGGTGGCCGCCGATCATGCCACCTTTGGCCTGCCAGAGGCCAAGATCGGCCTTGTGCCCGACAGTGGTGGCATGATCCGGCTGCCCAGACGCATGCCGCGGGCAGCCGCGATGGAAATGATCATGACCGGGAGGCACGTCAGCGCACAAGAGCTGGAACGCTGGGGCGTGGTCAATCAGGTTGTGCCCGCAGATCAGTTGATGCAGGCCGCGCATGATCTGGCGGATCGGGTCTGTCGCTGCGCGCCCTTGTCGCTGCAGGCGGCAAAAGAGATCTATGCCGCCACCGAAGGGCTGGATGAGCAAGCGGCCTTTGAGCGCATGCGGGCCGGAGACCTGAGGGCGTACAGCCAGATCTATGACAGCGAAGATGCCAAAGAGGGAATGAACGCATTGTTCGAGAAACGCGACCCCGTGTGGAAAGGGCGCTAAGATGCTGGAAACAGAAACGATTCTGCACGATTGGACCGAAGAGATCGCAACGCCATTGCGTTTGGTTGAGAATGTGGTCAAACCCGAATGGATTGATGAGTACGGCCATCTGAACATGGCGCATTATCTGACCATCTGTGACCAGGCCAACTGGGCCTTCTGGAACTGGCTGAATTTTCCTGAAAACAGTATCGAAGCGCGGGGTGGTGCGGAATATGTGATCGTGGAAAATCACGTGACCTATACCGGTGAACTGGCGCAGGGTGATGCATTCGTGATCGAGACGCAACTCCTGGCGGTCGATGGCAAGCGTTATGTGCTCTTCCACCGTGTGCTGAATGAGGCCGGTGACTGTTGTGCAACCAACGAGGTGAAGGTGTTGGGGTTCGATCTGAACGCGCGGCGCGCGTGCGTATGGCAAACCCGGACAGCGGATCGTTTGCAAGCGATCCTTGAGGCGCATTCAGATTTACCCACGCCCGCGGAAGCAGGCCGTTCAATTCAGCTTTAACCAAAAGGGACAGGCCTTTGGCCTGCGCTTGATATCTCGCCATCCGCTGCGAAGATAGCTCAGGCTGGCGCGTGGGGCGAGGTACTGGTCTGTCTGGTTCGTTGCGCGGATGTGGGGATTGGAAGCCTCCGGCGGGGATATTTGTAACCCGAAGAAACGACGTGACCCACCCCGTCGCCGAGGTGGGTCATTGAAGCTGTGCTTCTTCGGGTGCGGTCATCGGCGTCCCAGCCTGTACCGCGCTGCCAGTCTTGAGAAATTGCGTTAAGTTTTCATTTCTTTGGGTCACAAATATCCCGGGGGGACCGCCGCAGGTGGGCGGGGCAGCGCCCCTGAACCGTGTCCACTTTTGCAGCTCTCTCATAGGAATGAAATGGGCCGCCCCGTTAGGGGCGGCCCACTGCGGCGCACGAAGTGCGGCGCAACTCCTTATGCGGCGTCTTTCTTATCGGTGCCAAAGCGCCCATAGAAGCTCTGGTTCTTGTCTCCCATCTCGCGCAGCAAAGCCGGGCAGGCGAAACGTGGCCCAAAGGCGTCGGTGAGCTCGTCGCAGCGGGCTGCGGCATAGGGGGAGCCAATCATGTCAAGCCAGCTGAGCGGGCCACCGGACCACGGGGCAAATCCCCAGCCGAGGATCGCGCCAACGTCGCCTTCGCGGATGTCCATCAAGACGCCTTCCTCAAGGGCGCGCACGGCCTCCAGGGATTGCGCGAACAGCAGGCGGTGCTGCACATCAATCAGGTCGGGTTGCTCTTTGGACTGAGGGTATTTTGCCGCGACGGTTTCGGACAGGCCTTGACGCTTGCCCTTGTCGTCATAGTCATAGAAGCCGGCGTTGGCCTTGCGGCCCAGGCGCCCTTCTGCTTCCATCCAGAAGATGATCTCATCGCAGGCGTCGTCATAGTCCGCCCCCATCGCGGCCTTGGTTGCGCGCGCGATTTTCGCACCCAGGTCGATCGAGGTTTCATCGGTCAGTTGCAGCGGTCCCAGCGGCATACCCAGCATTTTGGCGGCGTTCTCGATCAGCGCGGGAGCGACGCCTTCGGTGACCATACGAATGCCTTCGTTGATGTAGGGGATGATGCAGCGATTGGCATAGAAGAAACGCGCGTCATTGACGACGATCGGAGTTTTCTTGATCTGGCGAACATAGTCCAGCGCCTTGGCCACGGCGCGATCGCCGGTTTCCTTGCCCTTAATGATTTCGACCAGCAGCATTTTCTCAACCGGTGAGAAAAAGTGAATGCCGATGAAATTCTCTTTGTTTTTCGAGGCCTGCGCCAAATCGGTGATCGGCAGGGTCGAGGTGTTGGTGGCAAAGATGCAATCTGCGCCGGTGACGGCGTCGACCTGTGCGGTCACTTCGGCCTTGATTTTGGGATCTTCAAACACCGCCTCGATGATCAGATCACAATCGGACAGCGCCGCGTAATCCGTGGTCGCGGTGATGCGCGCCAGAAGTGCGTCGGCCTTGTCCTGGGTGATCTTTTTACGAGACACCCCTTTGGCGGTATAGGCCTCGGAGTAGGCTTTGCCCTTGTCTGCAGCGGATTGATCACGATCCAGCAGGACAACCTCGATCCCGGCCTGGGCCGACACCAGAGCGATACCCGCACCCATCATGCCCGCGCCCAGAACGCCGACTTTCTTGACGGATTGATCCTCGATGCCCGCGGGACGAACGGCGCCCTTTTCCAGGGCTTCTTTGTTGATAAAGAGCGAGCGGATCATGTTCGACGAAGAGGGGTTCATCAGCACGTTTACGAACCAGCGGGCCTCGACGCGCAGCGCGGCATCGAATGGAACCTGCGCCCCCTCATAGACCGCGCTCAGCAGGGCCTTGGCGGCAGGAAAGACGCCCTTGGTCTTGCCGTTGACCATGGCGGATGCTCCGACAAAAGTCATGAAACCCGCGGGGTGATAGGGCTCGCCTCCGGGCATTTTATAGCCCTTTGCATCCCAGGGTTTGACGATATCCGCGTCTTTGGCGTTCAACACCCAGTCGCGGGCCGCGGCCATCGGATCGTCTGATACGTCGTCAATGAGGCCTGCGGCCTTCGCCTTTTTCGGCTCGGACAGTTTGCCCTCCAAAAGGAAGGGTGAGGCGGCCATGGCGCCCAACTTGCGCACAAGGCGGGTGGTGCCGCCTGCGCCGGGAAAAATGCCGACCATGATTTCGGGCAGGCCGATCTTGGCCTTGGGATTGTCGGCGGCAAAGATGCGGTGGCAGGCCAGCGGGATTTCCAACCCAATGCCAAGCGCGGTGCCCGGCAGAACGGCGGCAATCGGTTTGCCGCCCTTGTTGGTTTTGGGATCCATGCCAGCGCGTTCAATTTTGCGCAGCGCGGCATGCATACCCATGATGCCGTCAAACAGGCCCTTTTCGGGCTGATCGCCCGCCATCTCTTTCATCTTGGCGATGACATTCAGATCCATACCACCCGCAAAGCTGCCAGCTTTGCCCGAGGTGATGATGATGCCTTTGACCGCTTCGTCGACCAGGGCGTCATCCACCAGAGCGTTCAGTTGGTCCAGACCCTCCATGCTGAGGACGTTTATGGACTTTCCGGGCACGTCCCAGCTGATGACCGCGACGCCGTCGGCGTCTTTTTGCATCGTGAAATCCGTCATGGTTTTCTTCCTTTCGATGTCGTGTCCCGCTTGTGTTGAACCGGCTTTGCCGATCATGCGGGGGGTGTTTGTTGTGGCGCGCCCGGTGGGGCGCCGCCGAAATGTCGTGTGGCCGGGCCGGTCAGGCCTGCGTCGTGCGCTGCACCATCTGATCCAGCGTGACGCTGTTCATGGGGTGCACAAACGAGGTGACGCGCCAGTTCAGATCCTCGGCCTGTTCCAGCGTCATGGTGCTGACATAGCTGGGCACTGCGATCTGGGTCCCGCTAAGGATATGCGTGCGAAACGTTCCGCTGATCCGACGATTGCCGATCATCTCGGCGGATTTCACCAGCCGGACAATGTCCGTCACCTGGTTCATCCGAAACGTCGCACGATAGCGGTGGATTTCGTTGGTGACATCCTTGCGGTTTTCTAGAACCCGGTTGCCTTCGTTGCCCTGAATGAACAGCGGTGGTTGAACCAGATGCCAGATCTGTTCTTCGGTCCCTTTCAATAGGGTGATGGTGAACGAGTTCAGGCAGCGTTGAAACACGGCGCGCACCGCATCGCAGGCGATGGCGCTTTGTTCGGACTTTTGCCGCGCGCTTCCCAACAGGACCTCCGTCACACCAGGGAGATCGCTGAGCCAGAATTGCGAGTGCTGAATCCGCCAGCCCTGATCGGTTCGCTTATAGCGCACATAGGTGGAAAACGACGGCGCGACCGGCACGCCATCCCCCAACACCGTGGTTTCATGGGTCGAATGGATTATATCCGGCCCATCAAACAAAGCGAAAGTGACCATGCGCTTCAGCTCGGTCGTCCCGAGGCTCATGTAATGCGCACGCACCGCGTCAAAGGTGCCTTGCACCTCTTGGCGGTTGTGCATGATCGTCTGTTCGCCATCCGCGGCCAAAGAGTATGGCAGCGTCACATGTTGAAAAAACGCGTCGAAATCATCCTCCATCTGGGCCCGCGCAGTGCGATCCAGCAAACTTTGTGAGATGTCGAAAGCCGTTTGTCCCGATCCGCGACGCATGCTGTCCTCCTTAGATGCGTTCGATTATGGTGGCGGCCCCCATGCCCGATGCGATGCATAGCGTTGCAAGACCGGTGCCTTTGCCACTGCGTTCCAGCTCGTCCAGCAAGGTTCCAATGATAATCGCCCCGGTGGCGCCCAGCGGGTGCCCCATGGCGATCGAACCACCGTTCACATTGACCTTTGAACTGTCCACATCAAAGGCCTGCATGAACCGTAGCACAACAGAGGCAAAGGCTTCGTTGACTTCGAACAGGTCGATGTCGTTGATGCTCATGCCGCTGTCCTTGAGGATCTTTTCGGTCACAGGAACCGGGCCGGTCAGCATGATGGTCGGGTCGGTACCGATCTTCGCGGTGGCGCGAATGCGGGCGCGCGGTTTCAGCCCGTTGGCTTCACCGAATTCCTTGTTGCCGATCAGCACCGCGGCCGAGCCATCCACAATCCCCGAGCTGTTGCCCGCGTGGTGGATGTGGTTGATGCGCTCAAGATGCGGGTATTTCATCAGGGCAATGTTGTCAAAACCGGGCATGACCTCACCCATGTCTTTAAAGCTGGCTTTCAGCTTGCCCAGATCGTCCTGGCTGGTGCCGGGGCGCATGTATTCATCGCTGTCCAGAATGGTCAGACCGTTGATGTCCTTGACCGGCACGATGGAGTTGGCAAAGCGGTTGTCCGCCCAGGCTTCGGCGGCGCGGCGTTGGGATTCCACCGCCAGCGCATCCGCGTCTTCGCGGGAGAAACCGTATTCGGTGGCGATGATATCGGCGGAAATACCCTGTGGGACGAAATAGGTATCCATCGCCAGCGTGGGGTCCACGGCGATGGCCGCGCCGTCGCTGCCCATGGGCACGCGGCTCATCATTTCGACGCCACCCGCGATATAGGCATTGCCCGCACCGCCCTTGATCTGGTTGGCGGCCAGGTTCACCGCCTCCATGCCCGAGGCGCAAAAGCGGTTGATCGCCAGACCCGGGATCGCCTGATCCAGATCCGAGGCCAGAACCGCTGAGCGCGCCAGACAGCCGCCTTGTTCCTTGACCTGGGTGACATTGCCCCAGATCACGTCTTCGACGGCGTGGCCCTCAAGGCCATTGCGCTCTTTTACGGCATTCAGCATCTGCGCGCTCAGGCGCAGGCTGGTTACTTCGTGCAGGGATCCATCCTTGCGGCCCTTGCCCCGGGGGCTGCGGATCGCATCATAGATATAGGCTTCGGTCATCTTCCGTCCTTCTCGTCAGGCCCGGTCCGCAGGGGAGCCGGGCATCAAATCGTAGGGGTGTTTCCAGCCGTCGAGTGCCTGAATGTTAGACAGCCAACGGTCGATTTCGGGCCAATCCGCGCGGTCAAAACCGAACGGTTCGGGATAAAACAAATAGCCACAGCAGCTGAAATCCGCGTTGGTCGGGCCATCCCCCACAATCCAGTCACGGCCTTTCAGCTGGGCATCCAGCGTTTTGTAGGCGGCTTGCAGGCGCCCCTGGTTAAAAGCGATCACCTCAGCGGGGCGTTTGTCCTCGGGCAGGAAGTTCATCAAGAACCGGGTCATGCCGTTCACGCCGGACAGCTTGTGGTTGTCCCACAGCACCCAGCGCATGATTTCGCGCGCTTCGACCGCGTCGCGCCCACTAAATTTGCCGGACTTCTCCGTGATATACATCTGGATCGCGCCGGATTGGCTGATGCGGGTGTCCCCATCGATCAAAACCGGCGCTTCGCCCATTTCATTGATGGTCTCGCGGTACTGTGCGGTGCGGGTTTCACCGCCAAAAAAGTCAACTTTGACGGCCTCCCAATCCAGCCCGGACAGGCTTAGGGGAAGCGCAGCCTTATAGGCGTTTCCGCTTTCGCCAAAGCAATAGAGTTTCATGGTCATGTCTGCTCCTCGTTGTTCGCGCTTGCCTATCTGGTTGGTCAGAGCGGGGGCATCCCCGCACTCCCGTAAAGCTTATCCGGTAAGATGAAGACTAAGTCTTAACTCTATCTTTACCAGAGTTTTTCATCCTGTCTTCGCGTCACAGACTAGATAGCCGCGGGGCGTCTAGGGCGATGCCCTGTCTCGTTCGTGATGTAACCAGACCGGTGCCTGGGGCAGGGGGGCTTTGCGTTCCTCATGCTGCGAATACACCCACGGGTGCGGTGTGCGCGGGTTACAGGTTGCGGGCGATCAGTTCTTTCATGATCTCGTTGGTGCCGCCGTAAATTCGTTGAACACGGGCGTCAGCCCACATTTCACCCACGGCATATTCCTGCATATAGCCATATCCTCCGTGCAGTTGCAGACAGTCGTCCAGCACCTCGCACTGTGCGTCTGACAGCCAGTATTTCGCCATGGCCGCCTTTTCCACGCTCAGGGTTCCGGCGATCAGTTCGCTCAGGCATTCGTCCAGAAACGCGCGGCAGACCTTGGTCTTGGTCAGGTTCTCCGCCAGTTTAAAGCGGGTGTTCTGGAACTGCGTCAGCGGCCCGCCAAAGGCCTCGCGTTCCTTGCAATAGGCGATGGTGCGCTCAAGCGCGCCTTCCATGGCGCCCATGGACATGCAGGCAATCACCATCCGTTCCTGGGGCAATTGCTGCATCAGTTGGTAAAAGCCCTGGTTTTCGACCCCGCCCAGCAGGTTTTCCGGGGCGATTTCCACATTGTCGAAAAACAGCTCGGACGTATCCGCCGCGTGGCAGCCAATCTTTTCCAGATTGCGCCCGCGCTGGAAACCCTCGGCCCCTTCTGTTTCGACCACCATCAACGACACCCCCTTAGAGCCCTGGGACGGGTCGGTCTTGGCGGCGACGATGATCAGATTGGCATGTTGCCCGTTGGTAATAAAGGTTTTTTGGCCCGACAGACGATAGGCGTTGCCATCCTTGATCGCCTTGGTCTTGATCGCCTGTACGTCTGATCCTGTCGAGGGTTCGGTCATTGCCAGCGCGCCGACCATCTCCCCGGTGACCAGCCGGGGCAGCCAGCGCTGTTTTTGCTCGTCAGTGCCGTAAGACAATATGTAATGCGCGACGATGCCCGAGTGGATCCCATGGCCCCAACTGGCCAGATTGGCGCGGTTGGCTTCCATCAAGATCACCGCTTCGTGGCCGAAATCGCCGCCCGCACCGCCGTAGTCCTCGGGGATCGAAGGGCACAGCAGGCCCAGTTCACCGGCCTGTGTCCAGGTCTCGGCGTCCATCTGTCCCTGTTTGCGCCATTTTTCATACAGCGGTTGCCATTCGGTTTCGATGAATTTGCGTGTCATCTCACCCAGCATCTGGTGCTCTTCGGTCATCCAGCTCATGGGCGGTTCCTCCTACCGTTTGCGCGCCTCCAGTTCCGAATTGAACAGGCGCATCCTTTGGGTCAGCGCATCCGTGTCCGTGACACTGTCAAAATTCTCGAACAGGAAGGACAGCGCCTCTCCCTCATCCAGGCCCGCCTCATGGGCGAACCGCTTGAGCCTACGATAGCCATCTTCGCTCATGGCGACAGGAAAACGCCGCGTCAGACGTAAGCGTTTGGGCATGGGAAATCCCTCAAATTGCAAAAGACGTTACGGCACATTTTGCGCAGGGAATTGTGGCGAAGCCATGGAAGCGATGCGGGCCTTTCAAGAAGCTACGGCGAGTCGCGCTCCCCGATCCGCCGGGCACGATCGCGTCTTTCCAAGCCCCCTGACTGGTGCTAATTTCCACGCAGCACTTTGGCGATGGCGTCGCCAAAGCGAGTATGCGCACAACAGATCCTGTACGCCGGGACTTTCAATCGGGAGATTGAGGGCCCAGCCTGATCTCCCCTTTACAGGAGATCGCCATGACCTGGTCACCCGACAAAACACAAGTCAAAAGCTGGAACGAATGGGACACCCTGCGCCACGTGATCGTCGGGCGGGCGGATGATTGCCACATCCCCCCCGAAGAACCCGCGCTGGACGCCAAGGTGCCCGAAGACAGCGATATGAGAGGCCAATGGGGGCGGCGCCCGCAGGAAACCATCGACCGCGCCAATGAGCTGTTGGACAATTTCGCGGATCAGTTGCGCGCGCGTGGCATTCGTGTTGACCGCCCCACCTCGATTGATCATTCCAAGCCTGCGACCACCCCGGATTTCCACACGGACAGCCAGTTCGGCTGCATGCCGCCGCGCGATGTGTTGCTGACCGTGGGCCATGAGATCCTCGAAGCGACCATGTCTTATCGTTGCCGATGGTTCGAATATCTGAACTATCGCCCCTTGATGCAGCAATATTGGAACGAGGACCCAAAGTTTCGCCACGAAGCCGCGCCCAAGCCGCGCCTGACCGATGCGGATTACCATCCCGATTATCTGTCCGACAAAATCGGCGTGGAAAAACGGCTGCAATGGGCGGCGGAAAAGTTCTTTGTCACCACCGAAGAAGAGCCCCTGTTCGATGCCGCCGACGTCTTGCGATTTGGTCGGGATCTTGTGGTGCAACACGGCTTTACCACGAACCAAAAGGGGATCGAATGGCTGCGCCGTCACTTCCCAGACCATCGTGTGCACACGGTCAACTTTCCTGGTGATCCCTATCCGATCCACATCGACGCCACCTTTACCCCGTTGCGTCCGGGCCTGATCCTGAACAATCCACAGCGCCGCCTGCCCGAAGACCAGCGGGGGATGTTTGAAAAGAACGGCTGGGAAATTGTCGATGCGGCGCAGCCCGCGCATAACACCCCGCCGCCGCTGTGCTATTCGTCGACCTGGCTGTCGATGAACGTGCTGGTGCTGGATCCGAAAACGGTCTGCGTCGAGAAATCCGAAGTGTACCAGGCCGAGCAGATGGACAAATTGGGCATGGAAGTGGTCGAGGTCGAGCTGCGCGACGCATATGCGTTTGGCGGCGGCCTGCATTGCTGCACCGCCGACGTCTATCGTGACGGCGAATGCGAAGACTATTTCCCCAACATGTAAGGGGATGGGGGCGCTTGCCCTGGCTGTTCCTCTAAAAAACGCGCGCCAGACCGGGCGCGTGTTTTCGCAAGGTCAGGGGCCGCGTTTTGACCAATAAGGCACGATGCCCAGACAGCGGAGAAAAGCAGTCTGGCCACAAGTCGTTTGCTCCCGATCCCGGACCCCCAGCTTTGTCAGAAGACAAAGATGCGGAGATTTGCAGATGGACAAGCGGGACGGAGCTTGCGCGCCAGACACCGAATTTTGACATGAGAACGGGCCAGCCTGTCAAAGCTGGCCCGACCATACGAAGTATACCCGTCGCGGCAAGGAGAGTTAGAACAGCTCTGCGTCCAGCCCCATCACCGTGTCCGCCCCGCTTTCAATCCGCTTGAGATGCGCGCCGGTCATGGGCAGCTGACGGGCCATGTAGAACCGGCCGGTCAGGATCTTGGCCTTGAGGAAATCGGCATTGCCTTCACCGGCGTCCAGTTTCGCCTGCGCCGCGATCGCCATTCTGCCCCACATCAGACCAAGGCAGACATGCCCCATCATGTGCATGAAGTCATACGACCCGGCCAGGGCGTTGTTGGGGTTTTTCATGCCGTTTTGCATGAAATACATGCCCGCCGCTTGCAGATCCTTTGAGGCCGCTTTCAGCGGCTCGCGGAAGTGTTTGTCAAACTCTTCGCCCGCGTCCTTTGTGTCAGCCACAAAGCCTTTGACCATCTCAAAGAAGGCCATCACATGCTTGCCGCCGTCCTGCGCCAGCTTGCGGCCCACAAGATCCAGCGCCTGAACGCCGTTTGCGCCCTCATAGATCTGGGTGATGCGCGCATCGCGGGCGAATTGGGACATGCCCCATTCTTCGATATAGCCGTGGCCGCCATAGACCTGCTGCGCCGCGGTGCAGTATTCAAAGCCCTTGTCGGTCAGGAACCCTTTGATCACCGGGGTCAGCAGGCTGATCAGCCCGTCCGCTGCCGCGTCTTCGGTTTTGTGGGCGCGGTCGATCATCTGCGCCGCCCACAGGGCAAAGGCGCGCGCCCCTTCGACAAAGGACCGCTGTTCCATCAGGTTGCGCCGGATATCCGGATGCACGATCAGCGGATCAGCCGGACCATCGGGGTTCTTGACGCCGGTCACATCACGTCCTTGCAGACGATCCTTGGCATAATCCACCGCGTTCTGATAGGCGACCTCGGCCTGCGCATAGCCCTGAAGACCCACGCCCAGACGGGCTTCGTTCATCATGGTGAACATGGCGCGCATGCCTTTGTGCATATCTCCCAAAAGATAGCCCTCGGCCTCGTCATAGTTCATCACGCAGGTCGCGTTGCCGTGGATGCCCATCTTTTTCTCAAGATTGCCAACCGACACTCCATTGCGCGCGCCCAATGAGCCATCTTCGTTGACGATGAACTTGGGCACGATGAACAAGGACACGCCCTTGATGCCCTCGGGGCCGCCGGGGATTTTCGCCAATACCAGGTGAATAACGTTGCTGTTCAGGTCGTTATCCCCTGCCGAGATAAAGATCTTTTGGCCTGAAATCTTATAGGTGCCGTTGTCCTGGGGCTCTGCCTTGGTGCGCATCAGGCCCAGATCGGTGCCGCAGTGCGGCTCGGTCAGGTTCATGGTGCCGGTCCATTCACATGTGACCATCTTGGGCAGGAACTTGGCCTTTTGGGCGTCGGTGCCATGGGCATGGATCGCCGAATAGGCGCCGTGGGTCAGGCCCGCGTACATGTTGAACGCGATGTTGGCCGCCGAGAATTGTTCGCCCACCGCAGTGGCGACGATATAGGGCAGGCCCTGTCCGCCGTATTCCGGATCACAATCCAGCGCGGTCCAGCCGCCGTCCTTGACCTGTTCAAAGGCCTCCTTAAAACCTTCGGGCGTGGTGACAACTCCGTTCTCAAGCTTGCAGCCCTGTTCGTCACCCACGCGGTTCAGCGGTGCCATGACGTTTTCGGCCAGCTTGCCGGATTCATTCAAAATCGCGTCCAGCGTGTCGCGGTCAAGGTCTTCGTAGCCGGGAATATCCGCGCTATCGACCTTCAGCACATCGCTTAGAACAAAAATCTGGTCTTCGACCGGGGCTTTATAGCTGGGCATGTCTCTCGTCTCCCTAATGCCTGTCGGCGGCGTTAATCTGTCGCGTTGTCGTCGTGCGTCGAGGTCAGCATGTCCTGCCCCCAGCGCATTTGCTCTTCGAGATCGGCGATGGCGATATCCAGTTCATCGCGCTGGCGCTTCATGTCGGCCAGACGCTCTTTGGCGATCTCATAGGTGCGGGCCAGTTGCGTTTTCTGGCGGTCACCCAGGTGATACAGGTCCAGAAGCTGACGAATGTCTTCGAGGCTGAACCCAAATCGCTTGCCCCGCAAAATCAACGTCAAACGGGCGCGGTCGCGTTTGGTGAACAGGCGTTTCTGCCCCTCTCGCTTGGGGAACAGCAGCTCTTTTTGCTCATAGAACCGCAGGGTGCGTGGGGTCACCTGATAGGCGTCACACATCTCGCGGATTGTCATCAACTGGTCGTCGGTCATCTCTATTCCTTCGTCCGGTCCCGGGGCGATCCAAGGGCCAACGGCATGGGGGTGTCCCATGTGATGGCTGGCTCAGGCCCAAGGGAAGCGGCGCATGAATTAAAATATAGCGCTAGGGGAAGCTTACGTAAGTTATACGCCGCGTCACTTTCAAAGTGACGTTAGGCGACATCGCGTAAACTTCTTATGAACAGCTGTATGCATGTCGCCAGCGACGGGGTGTGCGTAGACAAGCCATAGGATTCATTGAGCTTATCGGAAACCTTGCCGGTTTTGACCTTTTCACAGCGGCCCGATTCTCAGGTCCACGCCCCTCTGATTTGGATCGGTCATGCGTCGATTGCCATCTGGCGGGGCGCTCGAAACCGCTGGCGTGATCCCGGGTTTCGCCGGGGATCAGGATTTGCGGTCAAGCGCGACAATTGTCTCTTGGCGCAGCTGTTTCAGCTCGTCGATGGCGGTATCCAGCTGCGCACGCTGCTCGGCCAGTTCCGTCAATTGGCGCTCTGACATTTCGATCCAGATGCGCATCTGTTCCTCGGTGCCCTGTTCTTCGTAGATCAAGAGCCACTGACGAATATCCTCAAGCTGAAACCCCCAACGGCGCCCGCGCAGGATCAAGGTCATGCGCGCCACTTCACGTGGGCCGTAAAACCGTGAACGCCCTTCGCGTTCCGGGGCCAGCAGTTCGATGTATTCGTAATAGCGCAGGGTGCGCGGGGTTACATCGAACTTGGCGCACATCTCTTTGAAACTCAGACGGGCTTCCGACATGTCGCTCCTCCTTAGGTGAGGCCAACCTATGACGTGGCGGCGTGCTGTGCAACCGCGGCAAAAGATGAAAAGCGCGCTTGCGGCGTGACGGTGCCGCTTTCATAAAAGGTGCAACAGGAGGTGCCCATGAGCCGGGATTCAACAGAAATTGCCCTGAAGTTCATTCAGGCCATTCCCCATGCGCTCGATCTGGGGATGCAGATCACCTCGATCGGTGATGGCGAAGCGGAGATCGAAATGCCCTACGACACGCGGTTTGTGGGCGATCCCGAAACCGGGGTGATTCATGGGGGGGCGGTTTCGGCGCTGATCGACACGACCTGTGGTGCGGCGGTGATGTGCCATCCGAAAACGCCCTCGATCACGGCCACGCTGAACCTGCGGATCGACTATATGCGCGCGGCCACGCCGGGGCAGACGATCGTTGCCCATGCAACCTGCTATAATGTGACCCGTTCGGTGGCCTTTGTGCGCGCCACTGCGGTCGACGAAGACACGCAACGCCCGGTGGCCACCGCCGCGGGGGCGTTTACCGTCGTGGAGGAAACAGCATGAACCGCCCCAAGCCCGAGCCCGCACAGGGGGTCAAGCAGCGCCGGGATGCGGCGCTGAATGCGTTGGTGCATGGGGTGCCCTATATCGACTATCTCAATGTGCAGTTCGACCGGCGCGGGGATGAGCTGACCGGGGTGCTGTCCTTTGACGAAAAGCTGATCGGCAACCCGTTTTTGCCCGCGCTGCACGGCGGGGTGACCGCGGCTTTTCTGGAAATGACCTCGATGATCACGCTGAGCTGGTCCTATCTCTGGGAGGATATCGAATCCGGGGCTCTGGACCCGGATGAGCTGGCACGCGGGGATCTGCCGCGCCTGCCCAAGACCATCGATTTCACCATTGACTATCTGCGTTCGGGGCTGCCGCGCGATGCCTATGCGCGCGCGCGGATCACCCGCTCGGGGCGGCGGTACGCCAGTGTGCAGGCCGAGGCCTGGCAGGACAATCATCACCGTCCCATCGCACAGGCAATGACACATTTCCTGATGCCGCGTCCGCGGGACACTTAGGGTGAGCACGCAGGCCGCGGATCACGATCCGATCACCCACGCGCGCATTCTCAGGATCGCTCTGCCGATCCTTCTGGCTTATATCACGGTGCCCCTTATTGGCCTCGTGGACACCGGGGTTGTGGGCCAGATCCCCAGCCCGGAACCCATCGCAGCCGTGGGGGTGGGGGCGATTGTCCTCTCTGCTGTCTATTGGATTTTTGGGTTTTTGCGCATGGGGACCACCGGGCTTGTGGCGCAGGCCTTGGGTCAGAACGACCACGAAGAGGTCGCGGCGCTGTTTACGCGCGCGGTGCTGGTGGGTCTTGCGGGGGGGCTGGGGCTGATCGTGCTGCAATTGCCGGTCTTTGCCGGGGCATTTTGGATTTCGCCCGCCAGTGCCGAGGTCGAAGGGCTGGCGCGGGCCTATATGCAGATCCGCATCTGGTCAGCGCCGGCGGCCATCGCGATCTACGGGATCACCGGCTGGCTGATCGCCCAAGAGCGCACCCGCGAAGTCCTGATCGTGCAATTCTGGATGAACGGCGTGAATGTGGCGCTGGATTTGCTCTTTGTGGTCGGATTGAACTGGGGGGTTGAGGGTGTTGCCCTGGCGACCTTTCTTGCGGAATGGAGCGCGCTTGCGCTGGGCCTGTTCCTGTGTCGCGATGTGTTTGCACGGCCTGCGTGGCGGGCTTGGGGTCTTGTCCTCAGGGCGACGCGCTTGAAACGCATGGCTGTTGTGAACTCCGACATTCTGATCCGCTCGGTTTTGTTGCAGGCGATCTTTGTGTCTTTTCTGCTTTTGGGGGGTAAATTTGGCGATACGGTGCTGGCCGCCAATCAGGTGCTGCTGCAGTTTCTCTATGTGACGGGCTATGCGCTGGATGGCTTTGCCTTTGCGGCCGAGGCGCTGGTGGGGCAGGCCTTTGGAGCTGGACAGCGCGCGCGGCTACGCCGAGCTGTGTGGATGAACACGGTCTGGGCCTCGGGTTTCGCGGTGGCGCTGTCTTTGATCTTTGCGCTGTGGGGGGGCTGGGGCATCGAAGTGTTGACCAAGGACCCTCAGGTACAGGAGGCCGCACGCCGATTCCTGCCTTGGATGGTCGCCGCGCCGATCCTGCAGATCGGGCTGACCATGCTGGACGGGATCTTTATCGGCGCCACGCGGACAGCGGATATGCGCAATATGATGGTGGTCACAGCCGCGTTCTATTTCGCGAGTGCCTATGCGTTGATGCCCGTGATCGGGAACCATGGGCTTTGGGCGGCGTTGATGGTGTCTTTCGTGGTACGGGGGGTGACCCTTGGGCTGCGTTACCCGGCGCTGGAGCGGTCTGTTCGCGCAGGTTAACCTTTCGCTCACCACGATCTGGTGGGGTAGGGCATGGCACATGTTCCGATACATATCCCCTCTGATCAGTGGCTCAGGCAAATCTTTGCGTCGACTGAGGCGCGCAAAGGCGGGGTCGTGAAACGCCAAATCCGCGATGTGGAACGCTATGTCGGGCGCGAGGCCTTTGTCCTTGCGTTGGAGGAACGCGGATACCAAGCCATCGAAAACGGCCGCCACTATGTCATTTTCTGCAACGCCTACCCGATCAAAAGGGTACGTTGACAAAGGGCCTTACCAAGGCCCTTTTTAAGGCGCTTGCAAGCGCCTTTTCCAAGACTTGAAGATTGCCTCTGGTCTTCCCCGTGCCAAATGCCTATCCCTTGGCGAGACAACAGGGAGTGCGCTGATGGAAGATCTCGTGAACAGCTTCATGACCGGCCCGGATGAAAACGGGCGTTTTGGTATTCATGGCGGGCGTTTCGTGTCCGAAACTCTCATGCCGCTGATCCTCGACCTCGAGGCGGAATACGAAAAGGCCAAGACCGATCAAAGCTTTTGGGACGAGATGACCCACCTTTGGACCCATTACGTGGGTCGCCCCTCGCCCCTCTATCACGCCGAACGGCTGACCGAACGCTTGGGTGGCGCCAAGATCTATCTCAAGAGAGATGAGCTCAACCACACCGGCGCCCACAAGATCAACAACGTGCTGGGCCAGATCATCCTGGCCAAGCGCATGGGCAAAACCCGGATCATTGCCGAAACCGGCGCGGGACAGCACGGGGTGGCCACCGCCACTGTCTGTGCCAAGTTCGGTCTGAAATGCGTGGTCTATATGGGCGCACATGACGTCCAGCGCCAGTCGCCCAACGTCTTTCGCATGCGCCTGCTGGGGGCCGAAGTTGTTCCCGTCACCTCGGGTCGCGGAACGCTCAAGGATGCAATGAACGACGCCCTGCGCGATTGGGTCACCAACGTGCGCGACACCTTTTACTGCATCGGCACTGTCGCCGGTCCGCATCCCTATCCGGCCATGGTCCGCGACTTCCAGTCGATCATCGGCAAAGAGGCCAAGGAACAGCTGCAAGCGGCAGAAGGCAAGGGCCGACTGCCCGACACCATCATCGCCGCCATTGGCGGGGGATCGAACGCCATGGGCCTGTTCTATCCCTTCCTTGATGACAAATCCGTCAATATCATCGGCGTCGAAGCAGGCGGCAAAGGCGTGGATGACAAGATGCAGCACTGTGCGTCGCTCACCGGTGGCCGCCCGGGCGTTTTGCATGGAAACCGCACCTATCTGTTGCAAGACGACGATGGTCAGATCCTCGAAGGGTTCTCGATCTCGGCGGGGCTTGATTATCCCGGCATCGGTCCGGAACATGCCTGGCTCAATGACATCGGTCGGGCGCAATATGTTGCCATTACGGATAAAGAGGCGCTGGCCGCCTTCCAACTGTGTTGCGAAACCGAAGGCATTATTCCGGCGCTCGAACCCAGCCACGCGCTGGCGCATGTGGTGAAAATCGCGCCGGATCTACCCAAGGACCACATCATCGTCATGAATATGTGCGGGCGCGGCGACAAAGACATCTTTACTGTTGCGCGCCATCTGGGTTTTGACATGTCCGACACGGAAGGCCGGGACGCGGACTAAGATCACAGCCGATGAGAATTTCAGCACCCGCCCTCACACGGCGGGTGTTTGGTGGATGCGCCCCAAAACTCCCAAAGTCCCTTGAGCCCGGCCCTGAAACGCCCGGGGTCTGTGGGGCTGCACGTCGTATGACACGCTGACCAACTGGGAAACTGCCCCACATATTCACCGCTGTGACCCCGTTTCGCAAAATCCGCCAAATGATCGTCACGCTTCCCATTCGCGGCACGGGTGCGGCTTGGGTCGGCCAAATCCACAAACTCGGCACGGATCGCGCATTCGGAAACCGACACGCGCGTGACGTTGTTACCTGACGCGATCCGATGCGGTTTTTGAGATCTCGCGGAACATGGCGATATGCTGGTCAAATACGCCGGGTTCACGGAACTTGCGGTCTGCTGAATTGAGGGCGATCACCGTCCCTTCGGGCTTGTTTACATAGATGTACTGCCCATAGACCCCGCGGGCCAGAAACTCTCCTTCGATGGCATCATTGGGGGCCCACCACTGATAGCCATACCGTTCTTTTCCCGGCGCGGTCTTGGCCGAGGGCGTTGTGCTTTCCACGGCCCAATCCGCTGGAACGATTTGTTTTTCCTGGAAAATCCCGTTGTTCCGGAACAGCTCGCCCATGCGGGCATAGTCGCGGGTGGTCAGGTTCAGACCGCCAAGCGCAAAGGCCACTTTGTCCCCATCCGTCACGTAATGCGGTTGGCCATAGGTGCCCATGGGGCCCATGATGTGATCACCCAACAGATCCGCAATGGATCGCCCGGTCACTTCGCGCAGCACCATGCCCAGAACATGGGTGTCGATGGACACGTATTGCCACTGTGTTCCAGGATCGACAAAGCGGCGGTCTTGCCCGATAGCAAAATCATCCATCGACCCACCCAGCGCCAGAACGCGGCCCATCTTGTTGATGTCGCTCCAGAAATCCAGATAGTCCTCGTCAAACTCCACCCCCGAAGACATCCGCAAAACGTTGCGAAGCGTCGCGCCGTCATAGGCGCTGTTCTTGAGATCGGGCACATATTTCGTGATCGGGTCATCAAGGCTGTCGATCAGGCCCTGATCTTTGATGATGCCAAACAGCGCTGAAAGATAGGACTTGGCCACGGACCATGAAATGCGCTGATCGTCCTGTTTGGTTCCCAGGTGATAGCTCTCGTGCACGCGGGCGCCGTCTTGCAAGACCACCACGGCGGTCACCGCGCGGTCGCGCAGCCAGCCCTCCCAGCCCGCCGGCAAAGGCATGTCAGGACCCTGGGGAAGCGCGATGACCTTTCCGGTGCGGGTGATCGGCACATTGACGAAAAGCTGTTTCATGTTCGAAAAGTTCGACACGATTTTCTCTTCGGAAAACAGCGTGTTGACGGCGTTCAGCCGGGTCAGTTCTTCGCGTTTCCATACCACCAGCGCTGCGATGACAGCCGCGCCCAACGCGGCCCCCTGCACAAGACGTTTGCCCAGACCCATCGTGTTCCTCCCGTTTGGCACATGGTGCGTCCAACCCGGGATGAGGTCTAGTGGAACGTTAGGGAAGGTTGCTCAGATCCGTGGGGCCCTGCCAGTCCACCCAACGGCCATGAAAATCAATCCGGCCCAGAGCGATGGCATGCCCCTCGGATTGCGCGCCGGTCCAAAGCTGCAAGCTTAGCGCCGCGCCGGGGGTTTGCCCGTCGGCCTCCATTTGCAGCCATGCCAACGGGGTGTCGGGACCGGCGTTGGCGCCCGCATTTCGGATCAGGTCCGCGCCGCGCGCCTGTGCGGATTTGGGGAAATACTGCCATGCAATCGTTGAATAAATCAGATGAAGCTGACCCGGTGTCGGGGACAGCCGCTGTTCGAGCCAATCAATCGCGTCCCCTTGATCCAGCGTTACATCATTCAGGGCAATTGCCGCGCGGGTGCGCTCCAGGCGGTCGGTCTGATCGGGCCACAGGTACGCCAGCAGCCGCAACTGCGCCTGCGGATCCTGCGCATCCAGTGGGTTCAGATCCACGCCACGCCGCTCGGCCACTTGGATCGGGGTGGGAGCGGGAAGGGGGCCGGTCCAGTCGGGTGTCAGCTGTACCCCCGAATCCGGCCCAAAGCGGGTCTTGGCCACATCCATTTGAAAACGGTCAAACATCAGGTTTAACCCCGCGCTGGCCCCAAGTTCGGACAGTTTGAGGGGCAGATCAAACCGGGTGTTCAGCACCGACGCAGCGGAAATCAAACCGGCCGCGCGGCGCACCTCATTGGTTTGGGGTGGCAAGGCAAGCCAGTCAGACCAAAAGGGGGCGTGCCCGCGCAAGGCGTGCTCTACCGCCCGCCAAAGGGTTGAATCGTCAACGGAATTTGGTGGGTATACGGATTTGATCCCCTGGTCGAGCCCCGATAAGGCAAGCGCATGAAGCCCCCCGCACAGTCGCAGCGGCAGGGAATGCCCCAAGGGGCCAATGTCACCTTGGTAGTGCGACAGGATTTGATCGACATGGGTCTCCGTGGGCCAATGCACCGCCAAAAGCCGCAACAGGCGGGCCATAAAAGGGCTGCCCAGGGTTTCGCAATGGGGGGCTTGGGCCGCGAAGGCCTCGGTCAATGCTGTCATTTAAATTTATCCGCGAGTTTCTGAAGGGGATTGCGTGTGTCTTCAATAATATCTTCAACTTTAGCGGATTTTGACGGGGATGTCTCTTGCTTAGGTGGTTTTGAAGAGCGCGGCGGGTTCACGCGCAGGGCCACCGCGTTTTGGAATTTGGGGGCGTCCCCTTCGGCCAGGGCCGGGGCCCCATCGCTGATCCCGCGCAGAAGATCGTCCAGCCAGCCCTCGTCGGCCTTGTGAAAATCGTGCAAGACATAGGCCGACACAAGCTCTTTGCGTCCCGGGTGCCCAATGCCCAGGCGAATACGCTGGTAGTCGGGGGTGATATGGCCGTGGATTGACCGCAACCCGTTGTGGCCCGCATGCCCACCGCCCATCTTGACACGACATTTCCCCGGAGCGAGATCCAATTCGTCATGGAAAACAGTGACATCACCGCTGGCCAATTTGTAGAAACGCATGGCTTCACCGACGGATTGCCCGGAGAGGTTCATGAAGGTTTCTGGCTTTAGAAGCAGAACTTTTTCGCGCCCCAGCCGCCCCTCAGAGATCTGGCCCTGAAACTTGCTTTTCCAGGGCCCAAACCCATGATCCAGGGCAATGCGATCGAGCGCCATAAAACCTATGTTGTGGCGATTGCCCTGATACTTCTTTCCCGGATTTCCGAGGCCAACAAAAATCTGCACGTCTGTCTCCGCCTTTGGCTTGGGTCTTTTTACGTCAGGCCAGGGGGCGGGGCAACGGGGCAACCCATCGGCAGCAGCCCATGCGGAGCGGCGGGCCAAAAGAAAAGCGCGCCCCAATGGGACGCGCCAAAGTCTGGACAGGTCGCGAAGATTACTCTTCTGCGGCGACCTCTTCGCCATCGTCGTCTTCGTTTTCCGAGGATTTCAGACCCGAGGGTGCCGAAATGTTCGCAATCACAAAGTCACGGTCGATGGTTGCTTTTGCACCTGCGGGCAGGGTCACGTCCGAGATGTGGACGATGTCGCCAATGTTCAGGCCCGCCAGATCAACGGTGATCTTCTCGGGGATGTCGCCTGCGGTGACTTCCAGCTCAACCTCGGGGCGCACAACGGTCAGAACGCCACCCTTTTTGATGCCGGGCGCGGTTTCTTCGTTGATGAACTCAACGGGGATGAACAGCGCAACCTTCGAGGTGCGGCGCAGACGCATGAAATCAACGTGCGTCGGCAGGTCTTTGACTACGTGGCGCTGCACGTCGCGGCAGACAACACGCACGTCTTCGTGACCTTCAACCTTGAGGTTGAACAGGGTCGACTTGAACCGGCCGTCTTTCAGCTTTTTGAACAGCTTGTTGAACGGGATATTGATCGGCAGGGGCTCTTTGTCGCCACCAAACACGATGCCCGGAACCATGCCGTCACGGCGTGCTTGACGAGCGGCGCCCTTGCCTGTCCCCGTCCGTTCCATTGCTACGAGATCAGGAATCTCACCAGCCATAGTAAATTCTCCAAAGTTAGGGCAGGGTGCCTCCAAGGCTGTCACCCCGCGTGAAGCTGTGCGCGTACCCCGGATTCGCCAAATAGGCAAGGGAAATTCGTCTTTCCCATGGACCAGCGTCACCGCGCGTGTCATGGCGGGGTATGATCCGGGATATCTATTTCAGCCGTGGCTGCATAGCGACCTTTTGTGTGGTGGGCATGTATTGGGGGGCCTTTGGTGCCTTGGTGCCTGACATCAAACCGATGATGGGCCTGTCTGACGGGGCCTTTGGCACCGCGATGCTGGTGTCTACCTGTGGCGCGCTCATGTCGATGTGGTTGGCCCCTTGGGCGGTCAGAGCGCTTGGCGTTGCCTGTTTGCCGATTCTATCAGCGGTCCTAGCAACCGCATATCTGACGCCGGGGCTTGCCTGGAATTGGGGCAGCTTTACCGCCGCGATGGTTTTGGCGGCGATGGCCTCTGGGGTCCTGGATGTGGCCATGAACGCCCGCCTGTCGGTGCTAGAGGGGCAAAGCGGGCGCGCCTTGATGAGCCTCAATCATGGCATGTTTTCCGTGGCCTATGCTCTTGCGGCCATCGGCACGGGGCTGGCGCGCGGGGCAGGATGGTCGCCATTTGACGTCTTTGCCACGCTTGGCGGCGTTACAGTGGCACTGATGGTGGTCATGGTGGCCGCGCCCCGGATCACTGCGCGGCCCGCGACCGATGCGCCGGGCACAGGGGGGGCTCTGCCCTGGCGCCTGCTGATCCCGGCCGGCGTTGTTGTGATGATTGCGTTCATGGCCGAGCAAGGCACCGAGGGCTGGTCAGCACTGCATCTTGAGCGTGGACTTGGTGCAAGTGAAACAGGGGGCTCCTTTGGGCCGGCCATCTTGGGGATCACCATGGCGATTGGCCGATTGTCCGGGCATCTGATCATCCAGCGCTTTGGCGACATCCGAATGCTGACCCTCGCGGCGTTTATCGCGGCATTTGGGGCAGGGATCGCGGCCTGGGCACCGGCGATCAGCCTGGCCTACCTGGGGTTTGCGCTTCTGGGGCTTGGGGTCTCTGTGATCGTGCCCATCGGGTTTGGTCTTGCAGGACGTGCGGTCGATGAAGAGACCAAAGCCCTGGCCATCAGCCGCGTCACGGCCATTGGGTATGCGGGCTTTTTTCTGGGGCCGCCCATGATGGGTTTGCTGGCGCAGGCGCTGGGGTTGCCGATGGCCTTCACTGCGGTTGCGGTCTTGTTGGTGATGATCCCGCTCGGCCTGGCCCCATTGATACGGAGTCGCAGCTAGAGCGCTGCTGCGGCTGTTTTGTCTCGCGGTGTCTCGGGGGAATGCTGGCCAAAGGGCAGCAGGGGGCTGCGCCCCAAAGAGTTTTCGAAAACTCTTTCCCACCGACCTCACACAGGGGGCAATTACCCCCAGTCGCCTGAAAACCCTTTTGGCACCATGAGAATATCGCGATCCACGGTGTTGATGTCCGTATGTCCGGTCAACGCCATCGATACGTCAAGCTCCTTGTGCATCACCTCGAGCGCTTTGGTCACACCCGCTTGACCCATGGCACCCAGCCCATAGATATAGGCCCGCCCGATCCAGCAACCCTTGGCGCCCATCGCCGTCGCCTTGAGCACATCCTGGCCCGACCGGATGCCACTGTCGATGTGAACCTCGATCTTGTCGCCGACCGCGTCGATGATGGGTTCAAGCGCACGGATCGAAGACAGCGCGCCATCCAACTGACGCCCACCGTGGTTTGATACGATGATCGCGTCGGCCCCCACGTTGCAGGCCTCCAACGCGTCGCGAACATCCATGATGCCCTTGATGATCAAAGGCCCGTCCCACATCTTGCGAAACGCGCGAATGCGGTCCCAATCCAGCGATTGGTCAAAGCTTTGCGACGTCCAGGTCGACAGCGACGAGGCATCGGTCACATCCTTGGCATGGCCGACAATATTGCCAAAGAAACGGCGTTTGGTTCCCAGCATACCCAGGCCCCACTGGACCTTGGTCATCATATTGGCCACGGATTGCGGGGTCAGCTTGGGTGGGGCAGACAGACCGTTTTTGAGGTCTTTGTGGCGCTGCCCCAAAAGCTGCAGATCAACCGTGATCACCGCCGCCGAGCATTTGGCGTCTTTTGCACGGTCGAACAGGCGCTGCATAAAGTCATCGTCCTTCAGCGTGTAAACCTGCATCCAAAAGGGCTTGTCCGTGTTTTCCGCCACATCCTCGATCGAGCAGATCGACATGGTCGACAGACAAAAGGGGACACCAAATTCGGCAGCGGCCCTGGCGGCTTTGATTTCGCCATCCGCGTGTTGCATCCCCGTCAGCCCAACCGGAGCCAGGGCGACCGGCATCGCCACATCCTGACCAATCATTTGGGTCTGGGTGGACCGCCCTGCCATGTCGATGGCGACGCGCTGTTTCAGATAGATCTTGTCGAAATCGCTGCTGTTTTCGCGAAAGGTTTGTTCGCTCCAACTGCCGGATTCGCAATAGTCGTAAAACATTTTGGGTACGCGGCGGCGGTAGATGCGTTTGAGATCTTCGATTTCGGTGATGACGGGCATGGTGGGCCTTTGGGTTGAATTGGTAAAATTACCTTACCAATGCGGGGCGCGGATTGCAATCCTCGTGTCTTAAGGCTGGATTCACCGATTTCCACTACACCCGAATTCAGGTTCTTGAGAGGATTTCAATGAAGGGTTTGGTCTTTACGGAGCTTCTGGCCATGGCGGAAAATGCCATTGGCGAAGATGCGGTGGATGATATGTTGGATCGGCTCACACTGGCCAGCGACGGGGCATATTCCGCCGTTGGCAACTATCCGTGCAGCGAGTTGGTGCAAATCGTTGGCGCTGTCAGCGATCACACCGGTCTGTCCGGCGAAGCGCTGCAAAAGATGTTCGGGGCGTGGATGTTCGATCGGTTCGTGCAGGGCTATCCCCAGTTTTTCGATGGAAAATCCAACGCCCTAGAGATGTTGGACGCGATCGAAAACGAGGTTCACGTCGAGGTGCGGAAACTCTATCCCGATGCAGAGCTGCCACGTTTCGATACCGAATGGTTGACCGGGGACAAGATGCGGATGACCTATCGGTCTGAACGTCCCCTGGTCGCGTTTTGCCACGGGCTGATCGAGGCATGTGTCGCCCATTTTGAACAGGACGGAACCGTCTTCAAATTGCCAGACGCCACGGCAAACAAGGCCGCCTTTGAAATATCGTTGACTGCCGCATAATGACTCTAAAGACCCAGAACGCACCTGAGGATCACGTTTCCCGACGGCGCTACAACCGGGAAAAGCGCGCGCGTCTTGAGGCCGAATCGCTTCTGGAGGACAAAAGCCGCGCCCTGTTTGAGGCTAATGAATGTCTGCGCGATCAGGCCACGGCACTTGAGCAGGCTGTCCGGCAGCGTACCGCTGAACTAAAGGACGCCCTGCAGGATGCCGAGGCCGCCAATGCGGCCAAAAGCGCGTTTCTGGCCATGATCAGCCACGAAATCCGCACCCCCTTAAACGGTGTGATGGGCATGTCCACAGCCTTGTCGGAAACCGAGTTGACCGACGAACAGGCCGCAATGATTGAAACTCTTATGGCGTCTGGCGATATGGTTCTGGCGCTTCTCAATGACATTCTTGATCTGGGCAAGATCGAAGCGCGGCAGATGGATGTCGAGGAAATCGACTTTGACCTGTTCCAACTGGTCGAAGACGCAGTCGCGGCGCTTAGGGTGATTTCAAATCAACGTGGGAACCAGCTTTCTGTGACGATGCCCGGCTCTCTTCCGCGGTGGGTGCGCGGCGACCCGCATCGCTTGCGGCAGGTTTTGGCCAATCTGTTGTCGAACGCGCTTAAGTTCACGCGCGATGGCACGGTGTCTCTTTGTGTCGACCTGCGCGATGATATGCTGGTGTTCAAGGTCACGGATACGGGTATCGGCGTTCCCGAGAACCGGCGCAATCGGTTGTTCAAGGCTTATGCCCAGACCGACGCGTCGATTTCTCGACAATTCGGTGGGACCGGTCTTGGTTTGAGTATTTCCCGCGACGTGTGCCGTCTTATGGGGGGCGATATCGGCTATGCGCCAGCCGATCCCGGACCCGGATCTGTGTTCACGGCCTCTGTGCGCTATCTGGCGGGTGTTGAGGGGGGCGCGTTTGAGGAAGAC
This sequence comes from Pelagimonas sp., assembly GCA_025210345.1. Taxonomy (GTDB): domain Bacteria; phylum Pseudomonadota; class Alphaproteobacteria; order Rhodobacterales; family Rhodobacteraceae; genus JAOARQ01. The sequence continues at coordinate 33,251 of JAOARX010000009.1, forward strand.
AACATTGATGCCACGGCCATCATGGCCTCAAAGCGTTGGAAAATCTTGGTCGCCGAGGATTCGCAAACCAATCAGAAGGTCCTGGAACTGCTGCTCAGGCAATATGACCTCGCTATGGACATGGTCTCAGACGGGCGCGAAGCCCTCGACCGGTTCGAGACACACACCTATGACATCATCTTGATGGATGTGAATATGCCCGGCATGGACGGGCTTGAGGCCGCGACCAAGATCAGGGAAAGCGAACTCCGTTCAGGGGCCCAGGCCACGCCAATGATTGTTCTGACCGCCAATGCCATGACGCATCAGGTCACATCCTATCTTCAGCTTGGGTTTGATGCGCATGTCGCAAAACCCGTGCAGCGCGATAAGCTCTTGCTGGAAATGGCCAAATTGTTGCGCCCGGTGGCGAGCGCAACATAACCTCAGGCCGCGTGGGCCCCACCCGCAAGGCCCGCCACGAAGGCAAGCACATCTGACACCGGCTTGCCTGCCGCGATTTCGCTGACGATGGCCGAACCCACGACACAGCCATCCGCGACAGATGCGATCGATTGCGAGGTTTCAGGATCGCGAATGCCAAAGCCCACGATCACGGGCAGGTCGGTTTTGGCCTTGATGCGCGCAACTTCGGGGGCCACATCCGAGGCCTGCGCCGCGGCGGCGCCGGTGATCCCGGTGATCGAGACATAATACACAAAGCCAGAGGTGTTCTGCAGCACTTTGGGCAGGCGCTTGTCATCGGTGGTCGGGGTCGCAAGGCGGATAAAGTTCATACCCGCCGCTTGTGCCGGGATGCACAATTCGCTGTCTTCCTCTGGCGGCAGGTCCACCACGATCAGCCCATCAATCCCCGCCTCGACCGCATCTTTCAGGAACTGCTCAACGCCGTGGCTGTAGATCGGGTTGTAATATCCCATCAGCACAATCGGGGTGGTTTCGTCATCTTTGCGAAAGTCCCGCACCATCTGCAGTGTCTTGTTCAGGGTCATCCCGCCGTCCAAGGCGCGCTGCCCGGCCAGCTGGATCGTTGGGCCATCGGCCATCGGGTCCGTAAACGGCAGGCCCAGTTCGATAATGTCGACGCCCGCGGCCGGCATGCCCTTCATCACTTCAAGCGAGGTCTCAATGTCCGGATCACCCGCCATGATATAGGCCACAAAGGCTTTCTTCCCATCCGCAGCCAGCTGGGCAAATTTCGTGTCGATCCGGGTCATGCTTTACCTCCGCTACTCTCGCTTGCAACGTGTTGCCGGAAAATCCGCGCAAGAGCAAACGCAAACCGCCGCCTTGGGGCGCGGGGGGCAAAACTTATCGAAAAATTGCATAAATCTGCGTTCAGACCTCAAAAAGTCACAGTTTTTTGACACGGCTCAAGGTGCGGTTCTGATTCATATGCCAATCATCTGCCGCGCATTGAAGAGGAAACCGCATGTTAGAGAAAAACGTCTCATCGAAATCCAAAGCCAACGGCAAACTGCTGGTCGCGTCCAATCTGCCCGTTAAGGCGGCCAAGGCGAAGGCCGACAAGGTGAAAAAGGTGAAAGCGAAGGCCAAGAAAGCGGCGAAAGCTGCCGCCGTTGACGTGCCCGCGCTTCGTCGTGAGCCCACCGCAGATGAGATCCGCCGCGCATTTGAGACGGGGGAATACCCTTACAAGAAAAAGATCAAGCGCCCCGAATACGAGGCTGAGAAGGCCCAGCTTCAGGCCGAATTGCTGAAGGTGCAGCATTGGGCGCAAGAGACCGGACAGAAATTTGTTCTGCTGTTCGAAGGGCGCGATGCCGCCGGTAAGGGGGGCACCATCAAGCGGTTCATGGAGCACCTGAACCCGCGTGATGCGCGTGTGGTCGCGTTGAACAAACCCACCGATCGTGAACGTGGTCAGTGGTATTTCCAGCGCTATGTTCAGCACCTTCCGACGGATGGTGAAATCGTGCTGTATGACCGTTCGTGGTACAACCGCGCCGGTGTTGAGCGTGTCATGGGGTTCTGCGAGCCGAACGAATATCTCGAATTCATGCGCCAGACGCCCAACTTTGAGCGCATGCTGTGCAACTCGGGCATTCGCATGTACAAATACTGGTTCTCGGTCACCCGTGAAGAGCAGCGCCGCCGGTTCAAATCGCGTGAGACCGATCCGCTGAAACAGTGGAAACTGTCGCCGATTGACAAGGCTTCGCTGAACAAGTGGGACGATTACACCGAGGCGAAAGAGGCGATGTTCTTCTACACCGACACCGCTGATGCGCCCTGGACCGTCATCAAGTCGAACGACAAGAAACGCGCGCGTCTGAACTGCATGCGCCACTTCCTGTCGACCATTGACTATCCGGGTAAGGATCATTCGGTTGCCACAGCCCCCGATCCGCTGATCGTAAGCGGCGCTCAGCGTGTGATCCACAAATCCGAACATATCCTGGGCGCATCGCTGCACCCGGAGCAGCGCAAGAAGTGATCCCAAAGATCACATGATTTGATATGACGGGCTGGCAGGGGATCTTGCCAGCCCGTTTGCGCTCTCATATGGGTTGAGGATGTATGATCAACCCATGACCTATTCCGAGCACCTGCGTGCCGTGATGAAACTCAGCCTGCCCTTGGTGGCGGGCCATCTGGCGCAGATGGGGATCGGGTTTACCGATACGCTGATGATCGGACGCTATGGCGTGCCAGAACTGGCGGCGCTGACGCTTTCGGCGTCGTTTTTCCATGTGTGGTTCCTGTTTGGCTCGGGCTTTGCCTTTGCATTGATGCCGATGGTGGCCACCTATGGGGCCAAGGGGGATGACACCAATATCCGCCGTGCGACACGCATGGCGTTGTGGTTGTCGCTCTGCTATTTCCTGTTGATCTTGCCCACCTTTATCTTTGCCAAACCGCTTTTGCTGGCCATTGGCCAGACCCAAGAGACCGCGACCCTTTCCCAGACCTATCTGCGGATTGCGGGCTTTGGATTGTTGCCGGGCCTTGGGGTGATGGTGCTCAAGAACTATCTGGCGGGGCTGGAATACACCGGGGTGGTCCTGGTGATCACGGTTTTGGCCGTGTTTGCCAATGTAGGGGTGAATTACGCGCTGATTTTCGGCAACTGGGGCTTTCCTGAAATGGGCATCGCCGGGGCGGCGGTTGCATCGCTTGTGGTGCAGATCCTGTCGATGGGTCTGGTTGTGATCTACGCGTTGAAAATCTTGCCGCACCACCAGCTTTTTGTACGCTTTTGGAAGGCTGATTCCGAAATGCTGCGCCGGGTTTTTGGCATGGGATGGCCCATCGGACTGACCATGCTGGCCGAAGTTGGCTTGTTCGCGGCGGCCGCGGTGTTGATGGGGTGGCTGGGCACAGTGCAGCTGGCGGCCCATGGGGTGGCAATCATGCTGGCTTCGGCGACCTTTGTGATCCAGCTTGGCATCGCCAACGCGGCGACCGTACGCGCGGGCAATGCGCTGGGCCGTGGCGATGCAGACCACCTGATGCGCGGCGCGCAGGTTGTGGTGTTTGTCATGGCCATCGGCGTGGCGCTGTCGGTCTTTGCCTTCGTCGTTTACCCCGAGCCGCTGATGTCTCAGTTCCTGGATGCGGATGATCCGGCGCGGGATCAGATCCTTGAGGTGGGGCGCGTCCTCTTGATGATGGCGGCCCTGTTCCAACTGGTCGATGCGATCCAGGTGATTCATCTTGGTCTGCTGCGCGGGCTGCATGACACGCAGGTCCCCATGGTCGTGGCTGCGATTTCCTATTGGGGCGTGGGCATGCCCGCCGCCTATGTGTTTGGCTTTGTACTTGGAATGTCCGGGCAGGGGATCTGGTTGGGGTTGGCGCTGGGCCTTGCCACCTCTGCGGCGGTCCTGTCGTACAGGTTTTGGACACGCGGCGCGCAGATGGTTGCGCAAGAGGGGGCTTCGCACTAGAAGCGGCCCGTCACATCACAGCGTCGGGCCACGCCCGCCAATTGCAAAGAGGGATAAGACATGGGCTTTCGGATGGGCATTGTTGGGCTTCCCAACGTGGGCAAGTCGACCCTTTTCAACGCGCTGACCAAGACGGCGGCGGCACAGGCGGCGAACTTTCCGTTCTGTACGATCGAACCCAATGTAGGCGATGTCGGGGTGCCGGATGCGCGTCTGGACACGCTTGCGGGCATCGCGGGGTCGGCGCAGATCATTCCGACACGCATGACATTTGTGGATATTGCGGGCCTGGTGAAAGGCGCGTCCAAAGGCGAAGGCCTGGGCAACCAGTTTCTGGCCAACATCCGTGAAACCGACGCCATCGCCCATGTGCTGCGCTGTTTCGAAGACGAAGATGTGACCCATGTGGATGGCCGTGTTGATCCCGTGGCCGACGCGGAAACCATCGAGACCGAGCTGATCATCGCTGATATGGAAAGTCTCGAAAAGCGCCTGCAGAACATCGTGCGCAAGGTCCGCGGTGGTGACAAGGAGGCCGTTCAGCAAGAGCGCCTTATGAAAGTCGCGATGGAGATGCTGGAACAGGGCAAACCCGCCCGCCTGTGCGACATCGACGACGAAGATCTCAAGCAGTGGAACATGCTGCAACTTCTGTCGACCAAACCGGTGCTCTATGTCTGCAACGTCGACGAAGGCGAAGCCTCTGAAGGCAACGCGCTCTCCGCCAAGGTCGGTGAGATGGCCGCCGCGCAGGGCAACACGCATGTGGTGATTTCGGCCAAGATCGAAGAAGAAATCAGCCAGCTGGACGACGACGAAGCCGAAATGTTCCTGGGTGAACTTGGCCTCGAAGAGGCGGGTTTGGATCGCCTGATCAAGGCGGGCTATGAGCTGTTGCAGCTTGAAACCTATTTCACGGTTGGCCCGAAAGAGGCCCGCGCCTGGACGATCAAACAGGGCACGCTTGCCCCGCAGGCGGCGGGTGTCATCCACGGCGATTTTGAACGCGGGTTCATTCGCGCCGAAACCATCGCCTATGACGACTATGTCGCCTGCAACGGCGAAAGTGGTGCCAAGGAGGCGGGCAAGATGCGCGCCGAAGGGAAGGGCTATCTGGTGCAGGACGGCGACGTCATGCACTTCTTGTTCAACACGTAACGCGATCAAAATCGGCTGCGGTGTAGCGGTTTTGGAGGGCTGGCGCCCTTGTCGGTGGGGGCAGCTGCCCCCCCTGAGTGCGCCTGCGCGTCTGCGCGTCTGGGCGTCTGGGGCCCATCGGGCCGTCAGGGCGATCATATTCCACTTCTCGCAATAAACCGCCCGCTGCTTGATCTGGGTCAACGCAGGGTGCAATGATATATCTAGGAAGCCGGATATAACTGTCGCAACGAGGTGGACCATGACCGAGACAAGCACGGTGCCTGACGAAAACAGGCTGGCGCATTTCCCTGTTACTTTCTTCGCAACCGTCATGGGATTGGTGGGGCTTTCTTTGGCGCTGCACCTGTTTGAGACCCGGTTCGGGATGCCACATGTGGCCAGCCACGTGGTGCTGGTGCTGGCGATCGCAGATTTTCTTGCGGTATCCGTTCTTTACCTGCTCAAGGCCATCCGCCATCCCGGCGCCATCGGCGGAGAGTGGCAGCATCCTGTAAAGCTCGCTTTCTTCCCGGCCATATCCATTTCCCTGCTGCTGATCGCAACCGCACTGCGCCCCGAGGCACCAGAAACCGCGCGGGTGGTCTGGACCTTGGGGGCGGGCACCCAGGCCATGTTGACCCTGTCCGTCATCTCGGGTTGGATCGGCAAACGCCCGTTCCAGCCGATGCATATTTCACCGGCCTGGTTCATCCCTGCGGTGGGCAATGTGGTTGCTCCAATTGCGGGCGTGCCGCTGGGCTTTGTCGAAGTGTCTTGGCTGTTCTTTTCGGTCGGCATCCTGTTTTGGGTCATCTTGCTGACATTGGTGATCAACCGTCTGATTTTTCACGAACCCTTGCCCGCGCGCCTGCATCCCACGCTGGTGATCCTGATTGCGCCGCCCGCGGTGGGAATGATGGGATGGCTTCAGCTGAATGGCGGTGAACTGGATGCCTTTGCGCGTATGCTGTATTACGCGGCCACTTTCTTTACCGCGATTGTGGTGTTGCAAGCGCCGGTTTTCGCCAAACTGCCCTTTGCCTTGTCCTGGTGGGCGCTCAGCTTTCCGATTGCGGCATTGACCCTGGCCACGTTCCGCTATGGCGAATTGGCGGGGTCAAGCTTTCATGACGGGCTTGGGGTGGCCTTTTTGATCGCGCTTTTAGTGATCGTGGGCGGGCTGATTTTCCGCACCTCCATTGCCGCGCTCAAAGGGCAGATCTGTCAGCCCGAATAACGCTTAATCAAGGCGCTCACGCTGGGCCATGGGCGAAATCCCAAAGGCCTGGCGATACACGCGCGAAAAATGCCCGGCGCTTTCAAAGCCACATGCAAAGGCGACGTCGATGACTGAATATTCCGTTTGCACCAAGAGGTTGCGGGCGCGTTCCAACCGCAGTTCCATATAGTATTTTCTCGGGCTTGAATTCAGGTATTTGCCGAAAAGCCGCTCAAGTTGCCGGGAGGAGATCCCGATTTCTTCCGCGATCCGCGTCGGTGAAATCGGATCATCCAGCCGGTCCCGCATCATCTCGATTGCGCGTGCCATATGGGCGTTTCTCATGCCGTTGCGTGATTGCAGGGAAACCCGCTGCTGCGCGGTTGCATGGCGCGCGGCGGTATAGATCATCTGATCCGCCACATCCGCCGACAGGTTTGCGCCGTGCTGCTCTTCGATCAGGTGCAGCATCAGATCCGCGGTCGCGGTTCCACCCGAGGCCGTGACAGGCCCATCCGAGGCGACAAACACGTTGCGCCGCAGGCTGACGTCCGGAAACGCCTCTGAGAACGCATCGTGATATTCCCAGTGCAACGCGGCCGCGTGCCCATCCAGAAACCCGGCCTCTGCTAGGATCCAGGCGCCGGAACACAGGGCGCCGATGGGCGTGCCCCGGGCCCGTTCGCGCCGGATACAGGCTAGCAGCGGTTTGGAGACATACCGCCGCATATGGATGCCGGACAGCACGAAAAGATGATCGCATTTGGGAACTGCATTCAATCCATGATGCACCAGCGTCACTGCGCCGTTGGAACTGGTGGCGGTTTCTCCGTTTTCGGAAAGGAACGACCAGCGATACAGCGTTTGCCCGCTGACCAGATTGGCAATCCGCAAAGGTTCGACCGCGCAGGCAAAAGCGAGGTGAGAGAAATCTTCGACCAGGAGAAACGCGAAATGACGGGTGTCGGTGGGGCTTTCGTTCATGTCGGAATCTGTATTATACAATAATTATAATATCAATATGCTCACAAGGATAGGCACGAAAGGCTTCCCATGAAAGATGACAGTCGCCAACGCAAGCTCCGGGCTGCCACGCATCTGAAACGCGCGGTGCTGACGCTTGACCTGCGCCCGGGGGAAGATGTGGACGAAGCCGCGGTGAGCGAAGCCTTTGGCCTGTCCCGAACCCCTCTGCGCGAATTGATCCGAGAGCTGGCGGGCGAGGGGTATCTTGAGTTGCGCGCAGGCCGGGGGGCGCGGGCTTCGTCGATGTCACATACCGTGTTGCGGGACTTTTTTCTAGCGGCCCCAATGGTATACGGGGCGATCCTGCGCCTGGCGGCGCGCAACGCCACAGCGGAACAAATCAGCGATCTGACGGCTGCGCAAGACAGGTTCAAGACCGCTTTGGCCTCGGGCAGCATGGCAGAGCGCGCGCTGGCCAATACCCGGTTTCATGAGATCACCGGTGAGATGGCCAACAACACGTTTTTGCTTCCATCGTTTCAGAGGCTGCTGATTGATCACGCGCGAATCTCGATGACGTTTTACCAGCCACAAGACGCGCAAGCCGCCGAACGGGTCAGCGAAGCCAGCGATCAACACGACCAGATCATTGCCGCAATCAAGGCCCGCGACGAAACCCGTGCCGCCGCACTTGCCGAAGCCCATTGGACGCTGTCGCGCGACCAGATTGAGTATTTCGTCATGCCATCCGCACTTGAGGTGCCCATGGGTGACGCCCCGCAACACTTGCCGAAATGAGGTCTCTATGACGCCAATCTTCAAATTCGAGGGGATTTATACGCCCGTCGTGACACCACATCACGCTGATGGGGCGGTGAACTGGGAGGCCCTGGACCAGGTCATTGCGTTCTTGCGTGAACGCGGTGTGGCTGGGTTGATCTCTGGCGGATCGACCGGTGAAAACTATGCCCAGACCGTCGAGGAACGCCTTGAAATCGCGCGGTTCACGCGGGAACGCTGTCCGGATCTTCCGCTGGTGGTGGGCACCGGCGCCATGTTGACCGGGGACAGTGTTGCCCTGGCAACTGGGGCCCGCGACATGGGGGCCGACGCCATCCTTTTGGCCAGCCCGCCCTATTCGGTGCCGACCGATCGTGAAAACGCCTTGAACGCATTGGCCATCGACAAGGCGGCGGATCTGCCGATCATGCTGTACAACTATCCCCATCGCACCGGCACCATGATGGGCGAAGAGTTCCTCGACCGCGTGGGACGGTCGCGCAACTTCTGTGGCATCAAGGAAAGCTCGGGGGATATCAACCGCGTACATCTTTTGGCGCGGGACTATCCGCATATCCAGTTGGGCTGTGGCATGGATGATCAGGCGCTTGAGTTCTTTGCCTGGGGCGCGCCGTTTTGGGTCTGTGGCGGATCGAACATGCTGCCAGACGAACATGTCGCGCTGTATCAGGCCTGTGTGATCGAGGGCGACTTTGCCAAGGGCCGCAGGATCATGTCAGCCATGATGCCCCTGATGCGGGTGCTGGAGCAGGGGGGCAAATTCATCCAGACCATCAAATACGGGGTTGAGCTGAATGGCATCCCCGCAGGCCCGGTGCGCAGCCCATTGAAAGGGCTGAACAAAGACGACAAGCGCGCGTTGGAGCAGGTGGTTCGGGTGTTGAAACAAACGGTGGCTGACATTCAGTCCGAAACAGGGGCAAGGGGCTAAACGATGGATCTGCTGACAACACAAGAATACAAAGCCATTGCGGCCGGGCTGGATCTGCCCAATGCGGCTTTTATTGATGGCGGCTTTCGCCCCTCCGTTTCCGGCAAGACCTTTACCAGCGTCAATCCCGCAACCGGAGAGACCCTGACCGAAATCGCGGCCTGCGACGGACAGGATGTGGATGTGGCGGTGGCAAAAGCGCGCGAAGCCTTTGAAGATGGCCGGTGGTCACGCATGCACCCTTCTGATCGCAAAGATGTGCTGATCCGTCTGTGCAAGCTCATGACGCGCAATGCGCGCGAATTGGCGGTCATGGAAAGCCTCGACAGCGGAAAAACCATCTTTGACTGTGAAACCGTGGACATTCCCGAAAGCATCCATTGTCTGAAATGGCATGCCGAAGCCATCGACAAGATCTATGATCAGGTCGCGCCTGCTTCGGATGATCATATCGCGATGGTCGTGCGCGAACCGATTGGCGTGGTGGGGCTGGTCCTGCCTTGGAACTTCCCGCTGCTGATGCTGGCATGGAAGATCGGCCCGGCGCTGGCTGCGGGGTGCTCCGTGGTGGTGAAACCCGCCGAAGAAACCAGCCTGACCGCGCTGCGCCTGGCTGAATTGGCGATGGAAGCGGGCCTGCCCAAGGGGGTGCTGAACGTCATCCCCGGTGGGGGCGCCGAAGTGGGGGAACCCATTGGCCGGCATATGGATATTGATATGGTGAGCTTTACGGGCTCGACCGTGACCGGCAAACGGTTCCTGACCTATTCGGCACAAAGCAATGCCAAGGAAATCGTGCTTGAGATGGGGGGCAAGAACCCTGCCGTGGTGATGGAGGATGCAGAGAACCTTGATCGCGTGGCGCAACATGTGGTCAACGGCGCGTTTTGGAATATGGGCGAGAATTGTTCGGCCTCGTCGCGCCTGATCGTGCATCACGACGTCAAGGACGCGCTGGTCAAACGGATCGCACACCACGCGCAACAGTGGAACATAGGCGATCCGCTTGATCCGGAAACGCGTATGGGGGCGTTGGTCAGCGCGGCACATTTTGACAAGGTCGCAGGCTATTTGGCGCAGGCCGATCAGGTTCTGATCGGGGGCCAGGCCAAAGATGGATTTGTCGAAGCGACGGTGGTCGAAGTCGCGGGAAATGATGCGGTTCTGGCCCGCGAAGAGATCTTTGGCCCGGTGCTGACAGTCATTCCGGTTGCCGGATTTGACCAGGCGATCCAGATCGCCAATGACACGGACTATGGTCTGTGCGCGTCGATCTTTACCGCCAATGTCAAACGCGCAATCCGCGGGGCGCGGGCTCTGCGCGCGGGGACCGTCACGGTGAATGCCTATGGCGAAGGCGACATCAGCACACCTTTTGGCGGGTATAAACAGTCGGGGTTTGGCGGGCGCGACAATGGTGTGCATGCGCATGATCAATACACCCAGCTGAAAACCATCTGGATCGACCTGGGCGATGATGATCCCGAGGCGGTGGATTGACCCAGTATCGCGCGGATCGGCTCCCGGTGCACCGGGGGCCTGCTGCCTGGGCGGCCATCCTTGGCGACTATGTCCCGCAGGCCCCCCTTGCGCAGGATATGACGGCGGATGTTGTCGTGATCGGAGCGGGGTTTGCGGGGCTGTCCGCGGCCCTTCGGGTGACGCAGATTGATCCGGCGGCGCGGGTCATCGTGCTTGAGGCCGGAGCGCTGGCCGAGGGGGCGTCTGGGCGTAATTCTGGCTTTATGATCGACATCCCTCATGATCTCGCATCGCAGGACTATGCGGGCGGAGCGGGTGATCTGCAGATGATCCGCCTGAACCGACTGGCGCAGAAATTTGCGCAAAATGCGGTCGAGACGTTTGATATAAATAGAGATTTCTTTGACCCGGTCGGGAAGGTGAATGGGGCTGCCAGTGCCAAGGCCCACGCGCACAACGCCTCTTTTTCCCGACATCTGGCGCAGCTGAATGAGCCAAGCGAGATGCTGGATCAGCAACAAATGCAGGACATGACGGGAAGCCCGCATTATCGTTCGGGGCTGTTCACCCCCGGCACGGTGATGCTTCAGCCAGCCGGATACATTCGCGGGCTGGCGCAGGGGCTTCGGCACTGTGGCGTCATGATTTTCGAAAACACGCCCGCGCTGCAATTTGAACGCCGTTCGCGCAATTGGGAGGTGAAAACCCCGACCGGAAAAATAAGCGCAGGCCGGGTGATCCTTGCCAACAATGGCCATCTGGAAAGCTTTGGCATCGCGCGCAACCGATTGATGCAGTTGTTTTTATTTGCCGTGATGACGCCAGAGATCGCCCTGGATGCGCTGGCCAAACTGGGTGGGCAGAGCCGCTGGGGGGTGACGCCGTCGAACCCGATGGGTACGACGGTGCGCAGGATTGACAGCGGACAGGGCGGCAATCGGATCGTGACCCGGACCTGCGCGGTGCTGCGTCCGGGGATGCAGACCACGGCCCGGGATCTCAAACGCGCGACGCATGTGATGCAGAAGAAATTTGATCAACGCTTTCCGCAGCTTAAAGGCATGCAGATGGCGCATGCCTGGGCCGGGCATCTGTGTCTGACCATGAACAGCGTTTCGGTCGCCCGCGAAATCGATCAAGGGGTCTTTAGCGCCTGTGTGCAAAACGGTCTTGGTACGGCGCGGGGCACCTTGACCGGGATTGCTGCTGCGGAACGCGCCATGGGGCAGGGGTCAGAAATCACCGCGTTTTTCGACGCCGAATCCCCGCCCACACGCCTGCCACCGCAGCCGGTGCGCCAATGGGGTGCCAATGCGGTGTTGCGCTGGAAAGAACACCAAGCGGCGCAGGATTGAAAAAAGGGCCGTGGAGCCCCTTTCATCGGTGCATAAGGTCCCGGATCAGGTCCCGTAAGCGCGATTGGCTTCGCGCATGACTTTGTCCGCGGCATCCACCAAAACCGCCGCCACCGCAGCACATTCCGCAGGTGTCAACCGCGCGGGCAGGCGTGTGTCACAGGCGCGCATCAGCATGGCGCGGGTGCGGGGCAGGTCGTGTTTTTCGGGCAGGAACTCCCAGTTCCAGAAGGCGCGGGCGTTGTCTTGGGTCAGGCCAAAGACCTGCACCTTGACGCCAGCCGCATCCGCCGCCGCAACAAAGGCGTGGACCTGTTCATCACCCAGGCCCTCAAGGTTGAATTGCAGCGAATCCGGGGCGCGCTCTTCGGGGGGCAATTTGTCGGGAACGGTGATCCAGGGGCTTTGCTCTATCAGCGTGGCCACCTGATCGTGGTTGCGGCGCCCATCGGTGACACGGCGCGCGATATGCGGGATTTGCGGGCGGATCACGGCTGCGGACAGGTTCGACATCCGCAGGTTATACAGCGGCAATTTGTTTTGCCAGCGGGCAAAGGCCTGTTCCAGCTCAGATGAATTATCCTTTCGATCCATGTGCTTGCGCCACATGTGTTCATATGCACCCGACAGGATCACGGCCCGCGCCACCAGATCCGCATCATTTGTGACCATGATGCCGCCTTCACCTGCGTTCAACAGTTTGTAGCTTTGAAAACTAAAGCAACCGATCTTGCCCAAGGTGCCGATATTCTTGCCGTGCCACGTGGTGCCAAGGCTGTGGGCGGCGTCTTCGATCACGGGGATGCCGCGCGCGTTACACAGTGCCATGATGGCATCCATATCCGAGGTATGGCCGCGCATATGGCTGATGATCACCGCGTCTACAGTGTCCAGCTTGGCGGTGAAATCCGCGATGTCGATGCGATAGTTTTCGCCAACTTCGCACAGAACCGGGATGCAATCGGCGTGCACAATCGATGAGGGCACCGCAGCAAACGTGAATCCGGGGATCAGGACGCGGGCGTCGCGGGGCAGGTCCAGCGCCTTGAGCGACAAGAACAGCGCGGCAGAGCAGCTGGACACAGCCAGCGCGTATTTGCTGCCCAGCTGCGCGGCAAACTCAGCTTCCAACAGGGATACCGGGGCGTTCTCGGGCGCGGTGTAGCGAAACAGGTCGCCCGATTGCAGCAAGCGGTCGATTTCGTCGCGCGCTTCTTCGGGGATGGGCTCGGCATGATGCATGTTCGGAAGCATGTTTTCGAAATCCTGAAGTTTAGTTTCGGGTTTTGTAAAACAGAGATGTGACAGAACCAAGACAAAACCCGCGCCAAGCGGCGATGGCGCGGCGTTACGTGGCGAATAATGGTGATATCGTTGCCCTAAAGCCCCAGTCGGTCGCGCATGGCGAACCAGGTCATGGCCAGAACCAATAGCGGGGTGCGCAGGCGTGGGCCTCCGGGAAAGGCAGGGGTCGGGACACGGCCAAACAGGTCAAACCCCGCGCTGTCCCCGCGCACCGCCTCGGACAAAAGCTTGCCCGCCTGCACCGCATTGCCCACCCCATGCCCGGAATAGCCCGAAGCACTCAGAACATTGGGCGCAACACGCGCCAGATAGGGCATGCGCTTCATGGTAATGCCCAGCGTCCCGCCCCAGGCATGGGTCAGTTCGACATCCCTGAGCTGCGGGAACACCTTAAGCATCGGCTTGCGCACCGTGGCGCGGATGTCTGCAGGAAAGCGATAGCCATAGCTTTCACCGCCGCCAAACAGCAGCCGATTGTCATGGGACAGGCGGAAATAGTTCACCACGAACAGATCATCTGCCACCGCCACATCGCGCGTCAGAACCTCTTTGGCGCGATCCCCAAGCGGTTCGGTGGCAACCACAAAGTTATTGATGGGCATGACCCGCCCCGCCACCTTGGGGTTCAGCCCCCCCAGATAGCCATTGCAGGCCAGGATCAGATGGTCAGCCTCGACATGGCCCCCCGCGGTTTCAACCCGATGCTTGCGCCCCTCGAAGATCTTCGTCACGTGACTGTTTTCGAAAATCCGCGCGCCCTGGCCCTCGGCAGCCCGGGCCAGCCCCAGCGCCAGTGCCAGCGGATGCAGATGCGCCGCGCCCTGGTCCAGGAGACCGCCGCGATAGCTGGGAGAGGGGCAAAGCCCATGGAATGACCCGGCATCCAACGCCTCCAGCGCGTATCCGTACCGCTGATGCATATGTTCCGCATAGTCATACAGATGGCGCGCGGATCCCTCAGAGCTTGCCGCCCAGGCAATCCCATCCCTAAGGTGGCAGTCGATCTGATACTCGGCCACAAGATCGCGCACCAACTGTTTGGCATCTTCGCCCAGCTCCCAAAGACGACGCGCGGTGTCTTCACCGACCATCTCTTCCAGAACTTCCTGGTCCTGCCGCTGGCCTGATCCCAATTGTCCGCCATTGCGCCCAGAGGCGCCAAACCCCGCGCGATGGGCCTCTAGCAAGACAACATCCATGCCAGCGCGGGCCATGTGCAACGCGGCGGAAAGCCCCGTAAACCCGCCCCCGATGATACACACATCCGCCTTTGTCCCACCGCTCAGAGCAGGCCGGATGGGGCCGGTTTCGCAGCTGTCCGCATACCAGCTTTGCGGATAGCGCCCGGCGGTATCATTTGCAAACAACAGATCCATCGGGCGCCCCCTCTTCATCTCTTTGAAAATATCCTGGGGAGGGCGCTGCACCCGCAGCGCACGGGGCAAAGCCCCTCCCAAAGGTCATCACACGTTCAACAGCAGATGTTCGCGCTCCCACGGGGAAATCACCTGCAAGAACTCGTCATATTCCGCACGTTTCACGATTGAATAGACACGGGCGAAATCCGGGCCCAGGACCGCGTGCAGTTTCTCGGCCTCTTCGAACAGATTCAGGGCGCTGCCCAGAACCTGCGGGATGTCTCCGTCCCCTTCATAGGCGTCGCCCTTGAATTGCGCCGAGGGGGCCAGACCCTCGATCATCCCCAGATACCCACAGGCCAACGAGGCCGCGATGCCCAGATAGGGATTGCAGTCCATGCCCGCGATGCGGTTTTCGACCCGGCGGGCGGCGGGGCTGGACAGGGGCACACGGATCCCCGTGGTGCGGTTGTCCTGCGCCCATTCCAGATTGATCGGCGCCGCGTGGTCTTTCACATAGCGACGATACGAATTCACATAGGGGGCCATCACCGCCAGGGCCGCGGGCAGATGCGTCTGCAAGCCACCGATAAAGTGGTAAAACGCCTCGGTGCCATCGCCCTTTTCATCCGAAAAGATATTATTGCCGGTTTTCATGTCGAGAACCGAATGGTGAATATGCATGGCGCTGCCGGGTTCATTCGCGATGGGCTTGGCCATGAAGGTGGCAAAACAATCGTGGCGCAGCGCCGCTTCGCGGATCAGTCGTTTGAAATAGAACACCTCATCCGCCAGCCGCACAGGGTCGCCATGACGCAGGTTGATCTCCAACTGGCCCGCGCCGCCTTCTTGGGTGATGCCGTCGATCTCAAAGCCCTGCGCCTCGGCAAAGTCATAGATGTCGTCGATCACCGGCCCGAATTCGTCCACCGCGGTCATCGAATAGGCCTGACGCGCGGCCGCAGGGCGGCCCGAACGGCCCGTCATCGGTTTGATGTCCTGCGCGGGGTCCAGGTTGCGCGCGATCAGGAAAAACTCCATCTCGGGTGCGACCACGGGTTCCCAGCCCTTGTCCCGATACATCTGCACCACGCGCTTGAGCACGTTGCGCGGCGCAAAAGGAACCGGTTCACCGTTGCGGTCAAAGGCGTCATGGATCACTTGCAGCGTCCAGTCCCCGGTCCAGGGCGCCGCCGTGGCCGTTTCCATATCTGGGTAAAGGATCATGTCCTTTTCGATAAACCCGTCTTCATCGGCGGCCTCCCCCCAGCCACCGGTAATGGTTTGAAAAAAAACGGAATCCGGTAGGTGGAAATAGTCCTGACGCCCGAATTTCGATGCGGGAACCGCCTTGCCGCGCGCGATGCCCGGCAGGTCCGAGATGACGCATTCCACTTCGTCCAGCCGATGCCCGGCAAGATAGTCTTGGGCGGATTCGGGCAGTTTCGACATCCATTCCGTCTTAGTATCAATCATTGGGGAAGGCTCCTGTTGCGGAAGAAATGGACAAATTGTGCAGCAAGATCCGCGCTGTCCAAGGGGGTGCCGGTGCGTTCATAGGCGCTGTCTATCACGGGTTTGGGCAAAAGGCTGGCACCGCGCAGATCAAGCAGGTCGATCATATAGCCGTCCTCGAACTCGGGATGCGGCTGCACGCTATAGGCCTTGCCCGGATACAGCACCGCCGCATGGGTGCAAAAATCGTTCGTGGCCACGGTTTGTGCGCCTTCTGGAAGGGTGAGAACCTGATCCTGATGCCAGGCCTGAACGGTCTTTACCCCGTCCGGGAACTGATAGTCTTGGGGGCCAACCGCCCACCCGCCTGCGAATTTTTCGACCCGCCCGCCAAGGGCCTGGGCGATGATCTGATGGCCAAAACAGATGCCGACAACCGGACGCTCCTGATCAACGGCGTCGCGGATCAACTGTTCCAAAGGGGCGATCCACGGATGGTCTTCGTAGACGCCGTGGCGCGATCCGGTGATCAACCAGCCATCGGCCTGATCGGCGCTTGGGACCTCGCCTTTGACAACAGCGAAGGTCGCGAATTCAAAACCGTGTCCCGCCAGCAGTCTTTCGAACATGCCGGGATACTCGCCGACTTTGTCCACCAGTTCGTCGGGGACAAGTCCGGTCTGCAAAATGCCGATTTTCATGGTTCACCTGTGTTTCGGGTTTGATCACAGCCTGCAAAGACGCCCGCGCGGGGAGCAGGATCAGACGGTTTCGAGATAGATTTGCGTTTGCGCCTGCGCCTCCAAAGAGGCCATCTTGCGCAGTTCCTGGCGTTTGGTCAGGGTCAGATTGCGGATCAACTCGGGCGTAAAGATGCGCGCCACCAACGGGCTGGTGTCAAAGCGCGCGATGGCGCTGTCCCAATCGGTGGCCACCTGCGGCAGGTCAAGGTCATAGGCGTTGCCTTGGATCGGGTCGGGCGGCTGGGCCCGATCGTCCAGACCGTTCAACGCGGCCCCCAAAATGGCGGCAAGCGACAGATAGGGGTTCACATCCCCCCCCGCGACGCGGTGTTCGATCCGCCGCGCAGCCGGGGCACCGCCGGGAATGCGAATGGCCGAGGTGCGGTTTTCATAGGCCCAGCACACCCCGGTGGGCGCATGGGCCCCCGGCACCATCCGCGCAAAGGAATTGGCGTGAGGCGCGTAGATCAGCGTGCTGTCAGCCAGCGCCGCGACGCAGCCCGCCACCGCATGGCCAAGACGGTCCGAGCCCTGATCAGACCCATCATCAAAAATGTTGCGTCCCTGATCATCCAGCACCGAGAAATGCGTATGCATCCCCGAACCGGCCTGATCGCCATAGGGTTTGGCCATAAATGTGGCGGCAAACCCGTGTTTGCGCGCCATGCCGCGCACCAACAGCTTGAAGAACCACGCATCATCGGCGGCGCGCAGAGGGTCATTTTGATGCAGCAGATTGATCTCGAACTGGCCTTGCCCCCCCTCAGAAATCGCGGCATCGGCGGGGATCTCCATCACGGCGCAGGCGTCATAAAGATCGGTGAAAAAGGCGTCATAGGCATCCAGCGCATCCACCGACAGGATATCCGTGGTCGTGCGACGTTTGCCGGTCCTGGGGCAAAGCGGCGCTTGCAGGCTGTCGCCACTGTCATCCACCAGGTAGAATTCCATCTCCATGGCGACAACCGGGGTCAGCCCCTGGGCCCGGTAGCGTTGCACCACGGCGTTCAATGCGTGGCGTGGATCACCATCAAAGGCGCTGCCGTCTTCGTGATACATCCACATCGGCAACAGCGCGGCGCCGTCGCCCAACCAGGGCATGGGAACAAAGCCGCGCTCGGTCGGCAACAGGGCCGCATCCGCGTCACCGCTTTCGAACACCAGCGGAGAATCTTCGATATCTTCGCCCCAAATATCCAGATTAAGCGCCGAGACCGGCATGCGCGCACCCGACTGTACGATCTTGCCGGCGCTGGACAGGGGCAGGCGCTTGCCTCGGGCGATGCCGTTCAGGTCACACGCCAGCGTGCGCACGGAATGGATTTGCGGATTGTCTGTCAGCCACTGGGCAGATGCACCGGGCATGGGGGCCTCGCTTGATAATTTGATCAAATTGTTACGGGCTAAAGAAGCATCTGGCAAGCCCGGCGTGGCAATTGCCTTAGCGGATCAGGTTGGGGCGCAGTTTGATCGGTTTGCGGCGTGCCCGCGGAAGGTGCCGGTTCAGACGGGTGTTGATCAGGCCGAACAGACCAATCACACACAGCGTCAAAACAATGAAATAGCCCGCAAGGATCGGATAGGGCACAAAGGGGTTGAAGGTCTTATCCGCGATATATTTGGCGTAATACAGCGCATCCCCCTGCTGCCGCCAAACCGGGAAACCCGAAAAGAACACCAATGTTGTGGCGTGAAACAGAAAGATCGCTTCGTTGGTATAGGCGGGCCAGGCCAGCCGCATCATGGTGGGCCAGGTGATCTTGCGAAACTTTTTCCAACCGGAAAACCCATAGGCATCCGCCGCTTCCAGATCACCTTTCGGGATCGAATTCAGCGCGCCATAAAAGATCTCGCCGGAATAGGCGGCGGTGTTCAGGAACAGCACCACCAGCGCCCCAAGCCACGCCGCGCTGAGCGGGCTAAAGATGGGCGACATTCCCTTGAGATTGAGAAACAGGAAGTAAGCAAAGAAGAACTGAATGAACAGCGGCGAGCCACGGAACAAAAAGATAAACCATTCCGCGGGTTTGCGGGTCCAGCGCGTGCCCGCAAATTTCGCCATGGCCAGCGCGTTGGCAAAGACATAGCCAAACACCACGGCCAACACGCCGAAATAGACGTTCATGATCATGCCCGAACCAATCAGCGTAAACTGGTCACACAGGGTGATATCCGCGCGTGGAAGCGTGCGCTCTCCGTATCCGATCGACTGAAAAGCGTATTTCTGCACCGTTTCCCAACAGCTCATGCCGCTTTCCTTTGCGCTTCGCCTGCGGCGGTTGCCTGGCCACGGGACAGTCGTTGGGTGATGCGCGCCAGAACGATTTCAGACACGCGCGTAAAGGCAAGGTAAAAGACCAGCAGCACGAGGAAGTACCACATGCGCCAGTCGCCATGGGGATAGTCGGTGAAGCGTGGCATCTTTGACCCCCCCAATTCACGCGCCCAGTACACGATGTCTTCGACCCCCAACAGGAACAGCAGCGGCGTGGCTTTGATCAATACCATCCAGAGGTTCGACAGCCCCGGCAGCGCATAGACCCACATTTGTGGTACAAGGATGCGCCAAAAGGCCTGGCGATGGGTCATGCCATAGGCTTCGGCGGTTTCGATCTGGCCATGGGGTACGGACTTCATCGCGCCATACAACACATTACCAGAAAATGCGCCAAACACGATGGCAAACGTCAAAACCGCAAGCGCAAACCCATAGGTTTCGTGAATCCACTGCGGAGAGGTCCCCAGCGGCATCTTGGCGGCGTCGCAAACCACAAAGTCATTGCCCTGGCGGATGGCATCCGTCCAGTCAGGACAGCGCGCCTGATGCAGCAGCCATTCGATCCCCTGGTCCAGGGCGATGACGAAAAACAGAAAGAATGCGATGTCCGGCACACCGCGGACAGCGGCGATATAGCCCTTGCCGATCCATGACACCGGCGCAAACCGCGCCCGCGACAGCATCGCCGCACCAAACCCAAACCCAAGCGCAACAGGTGCCGTGATCGCCAGCAGCAACAGGACAGTGCCGAACGAGACGTAAAAGCCCATGTGCTTGCCTGTGGTCAGGTAGCAACTGAGCCAGGTCAGGCCTTCGAGCGCGGCGGGATCTGAGCAATAGGAAAAGATGACGGGCCTCTTGGCGCTATGGCTTGGGGCAGGGAACCGGGCAAAGTGAATTTGCCCGGTCAGTTTCAGGGGGTGTGCCCCTGCGATATATTGGGATCAGGCGATCAGAACTTGCCTTCGATTTCCCATTTGTCCAGCAGCGCGTTCAGCGTGCCGTCTTCCTTCATCGAAGCAATAGCCGCGTCGAATTTGCCGCGCAGCTCGTCATCCGATTCACGGAACGCCATGCCGATGCCACCGCCAAGACGGACCTCTTCGAGGAACATCAGGTCGGTTTCCGCGACGATCGGCACCAGAAAGTCCTTGTCGGACAGGACCGCGTCCACTTCGCCGGATTTGACGGCGGCGACGGTTTCATCGGGGGTCGGGAATTCCACAAGGGTCGCGCCGGTCGAGGCCACATGCGCCGACTGGATGGTCGAGGCCTGCGCTGCTATGACGGCGGATTTCACGTCAATGTCTTTGCTCATGCCAGCATAGGCCGAGGGCGAGGGCCGGGTATAGCCCTGGGTGAAATCAACCAGTTCTTCACGCTCGTCGGTGATCGACATGCCGGCGATGATTGCGTCATAGTTGCCCGAGGTCAGGTTCGGGATGATCGAATCCCAATCGTTGGTGACCCAGGTGCACTCAACGCCCGCACGCGAACACAGCTCATCCCCCAGCTCGCGCTCAAAACCATCAACTTCGCCCGCATCGTTGAGGAAGTTGTACGGAGGGTAGGCGCCCTCGGTGCCCAGACGTACGGTGTCAGCAAAGGCCGCGCCCGCGGTCAAAGCCAAAGCAGCGGTGGTCAGAATCAGTTTGTTCATATCGTTTCTCCCGTTGGTTATTGGTCAGAGTTGTCGTCCCGTCCGTGTCATCAGGCGTGCACGGTTGAGGACAGGAATTGTTTAAGTCGTTCGCTTTTGGGGGCGCCAAACACCGCGTCGGGTGGGCCTTCTTCCTCGATCAACCCCTGATGCAGGAACACGATATGGCTGGAAATGTCCGAGGCCATTTTCATGTCATGTGTCACGATCAGCATGGTGCGCCCTTCGGCGGCCAGATCTTTGATCACTTTGATCACTTCTTGTTCCAACTCGGGGTCAAGCGCGCTGGTGGGTTCGTCGAACAGCAGGGCTTCGGGTTCCATGCACAGCCCGCGGGCAATCGCCGCCCGCTGTTGCTGACCGCCGGACATCTGCGCCGGGTAGACATCGCATTTGTCGCCAATGCCCACCTTGTCCAGATAAAAGCGCGCTTTTTCTTCGACCTCGGCCCGGTCGCGGCCCAAAACGGTCACGGGGGCCTCCATCACGTTTTGCAACACGGTCATATGGGCCCACAGGTTGAACTGTTGAAAGACCATCGACAGGTTGGTGCGGATGCGCAGCACCTGTTTTGCGTCGCCCGGTCGGCGCGCGTGGCCCGTGCCCGACCATGTGACGGGCTCGCCTTTGAACAAGATGTCCCCCTGTTGGCTGTCTTCCAACAGGTTGCAACACCGCAAAAGCGTGGATTTGCCGCTGCCTGATGAGCCAATCAAAGAGACCACATCGCCAGCCTGCGCGGTGATGTCGACGCCTTTGAGAACTTCCAAAGAGCCATAAGCCTTGTGGAGATTACGAATTTCGATAACTGGGTTAAGGCCGCTCACGGTCCACCTGCATGTGTCAAGTTAGCGCAGAGCATGGCGCGAAATTGGGGGGGGATGCAATCTGCATTTCGACGGGCGGTCTCCAATCTGACGAAAAATCCAAAAATTTGATCAGATCACGGTCAGATCGCCGTGAAATCTGCCCAAATCGGCAGGGACGTATAAGCGGATTGCGGATGTTGAACCATTTTATACACGCAAAGCGTGTCCTTTAGCGCCGGGTCCAATCCCGCCACTGCGCGGCCAACCGCGAATCGAATCTGTTCTGCCGGGGCGGTTTTCGCGCAGACCAGCGGCAGCGCGGGGGTGGGTTGGGAACGGGTGACTTCGCGAAGATCCTGCGCAAAGGCATCATAGCGTTTCATGAATTGCCAGCTCAGCGCATCCAGCGCCACAAGATCGGCATGCCCCCCGGCGACCGCCTGGGCCGACGCAAGATGGGATCCGGTTTCCAAAGACACCTGCACCGCGACATTGGCGGTTTGCGCGGTTTCAAACAGGGCGGCAAAGCCCGACTGGCTGTGCCTTTGATTGATCGCAACGCGGGCGCGCAAGAGATCGCCCAAGCTGCGATCATCATTGGCGCGGGCAATCAGCACACTGTTGTAAAATCCCGGCGCGCAACCGGGCAATTGATGATCAAAACACCCCAATAGCTGCACCTGATCATGCAGGCGCATGCGATAGGGAAGCGAACAAGTTTGAGCAAACCAAAGGTCGGGGCTTTCCCAGATGTCCCAAAGATCGGGGCCCCGTGTCAGGTGGTCAGGACCGGCCTGACAGGCTGTTTGCAACTCTGCCCGGATGGCCCGCCAGAATGCATCGTTTGCCGCTTGCATTTCTGGCCGGTCATACATGGGCATGGCGGCGATCATCCTTTGGCCACCCTTTGCCGTGCAAGTGCGCTGTCACGGTCATTGATCCCCAAGAGGTTTGAAACCAAACGCAAAAGGGCGTCTTCTTCGGCCTCGCGCACGCCATCGGCCAAAACCACCTGCCAGAGCGCTTCGATGACGGCGATCCGGTCCTCATAGGCCACCGCATCCTTGATCGCGCGGGTAAAGCGCACGGTGTCGGGGGCCTCGGCTTCCAGGGTTTCGGCGCGCTGACGCAGATCCTGCGCCTGATCGGCCCCAAGCCCATATCGCGCCTGCGAAATCTGGTCGATCCAGGCCTGTTCGCTGGCGGCATATTCGCCGTCCGAGCGCGCGACACGCACCAAGAGCGCGGTCAAGGCCAGACGCGCATCCCCATCGTCCAAAGGATCAGGATGAGGGGCGGTCAGGCGGCGGAGGAAGTCTGCGAACATCGGGGTCTTTCTATTGGTCTGATTATGAGGTGCCTGCGTTTGCGCGCGCGGCTTGTTGATCAACTTCGTCAATGCCAAGCGCAGTTTCAACCGCATGCACGATCTCGGCTTCGGATTGATGGGTAAACCCGTCCGCCTGCGCAACCGACCAAAGCGCGGCCACATGGGCCTTGCGCATGTCATAGTCCACACTGTCCCGGATCAACTGCGCCATATGGGCATCATCCTTGATCGTCGCGGCCAGTTTTTCGCAGGTGGCGCGCATGCGGGCGGCTTCGATCGGGTTAAGATCATAGGCCTCGGCTAGAATTCGGTCCATTTGCTCAATCTCTTCAAAGAGATAGCTTTGGTCCGCCATAGCAACCCGGACCAGCAATGTCCCCAATGCAAGCTGGGCGTCGGGTTCGGGCAGGGGCTCGGGGGTGGGGGTTTTTCGGGCGAAAAAGGCGGTCAGTTTTTCCAGCATGGCAAACGCTTTCGTATCAGGGTCGCCTATCCTTAGCACGCTTGCGCCAAGGTGCTATGGGAAATGCAGCCGGTATGTTGCCCTACGAATTGGCCCTGCGAAACTTTTGCGTGAGATCGCGGCCATACACATCCAGCCCCCAGGGCGCGTTCACAATGAACATGCCGGACCCGATCATGCGATGACCATCACGGGCCGGGGGGAATTTGACCTCATGGCACAGGGCGTCCGGGAACAGCTGGGACAGGCGCCGGGTCATGTGCACATGGGTGCCATCGCGCAGGACCGGATACCACAGCAGTTGCACCCCGACATTCCATTTGCGCGACAGGCTGGCCATAAAGTCGGGGACGGTATTGTAATCGCTTTTGATTTCCCAACTGGGGTCGATCAGGATCAAACCACGCCTTGGATCGGGGGGGCACAGGCTCTGCGCCAGATCAAAACCATCTTGATGATGAATTTTGACGGTCGCGCCGCGCTGATCCCGGTCAAACCCCGCGCGGATAGCACCGCGAAGCGCCTCGACTTCTTGGGGGTGCAGTTCAGCCAGCGTGATGTGATCGCAGGGGCGCAGCAAGGACTGCGCAATCAGCGGTGACCCCGGATAGTGGTCTTTGCCGTGGCGGGCACGGATGGCGGCCAGCGCCCGGATGTAGGGATCTGATCCCTTGAACCAGGCCTGCGCGATTTCGATCCCCTTTGCGGCCTCGCCGGTTTTGGCCGCGGCTTCGCTGGCCAGATCATACAGACCACGACCCGCGTGGGTTTCGATGTAAGACAAGGGTTTGTCTTTTTTCGTCAGATAGTTAAGCACCCATGACAGGATGGCGTGTTTGTGCACATCCGCGAGGTTCCCGGCGTGATAGCTGTGTTGATATGAAAGCATGCCCGGGCTCCGCTGTCAGGATGTGATGCTGCGCCTTATCTTGTACGCGACCTGTTTCGCAAGTGTCCTGACCAACATTCCCGGTGCGAATTCTGACCGCAGCAACGCCGCCATCTCATGCTCGGACAAGCGTGTGACACGGGCGACCGAGCGGTCCCAGTCCGACGGGGTATAGGTGGCCATGCGGCGATTGCTCAGAAAGCCAAAACGGTAATCCCGCGCAAACCGGCGTCGGGCGGCGCGTTCATAGGCCTTCAGGGGGGCGTTTTGCCCCTCTGCGATGGATTTCCCGAGAGCATGTCCAAGAAGTCTACCAAATTCAATGGCTTGTCGGATTCCTTCGCCAACGGTCGGCGTGGCGAAATTGGCGCTGTCCCCGGTGCGGATGATCTTGCCAAACACCAGTTTTGGGTCGTATGGCGCGGATGGGATGAGGCCCGCGTTCTTGCGAAAGGGGGATCCCAATTGCAAGCCATGCCGCGCTTCGAATTCCGGGGTGATCAAATCGGTGATCAGCGCCTTAGGCGAGGTATCGACATCCGGTTGAATGACTCCAACCCCCACCCGCAGCGTGTTGTTCGGACCCGGAAAAATCCAGCCATAGCCGCCCAGCATGTGCTTTCCCATCAGCAAAACCGCCGTGTTCGAGACGCCCTGCGGCACGTGATAGTCATATTCGATACCCACGCCGATGCGTGTTGGCTTGGGACGCAACCCAAGCGCCGTCAGCACCGCATGTTGCACCCCCGAAGCATCAACCAGATATTTTGATTTTATTTCAAACGTTTGACCATCCCGGCTGCGCGCGGTGCATATCTGGCCACCTGTACAGTGTTCGGCGGTCAGGAACTTGGTCCCGGTCAGGATCTGCGCCCCGTTTTCCTGCGCCTGTGCACCAATCCACTTATACAGGCCAGTGACGTCCAAAACCGCCATTTTCCAGTCGGACAAATCCCGTTCCACTTCGGCGTGGTCCGATAAAAACTGTATTTTATCAATGATATGATAAAGATGTTCCGGAACGCCAAGCGCCTGCATGTCGCGCTGCCATGTGCCGCCGGATGTGCGCACGGGCAGTCCGATTTCGCGATCTTGGTGCACTACAATCGAGGAAACGCCGCTGGGCAATGCTTGGGCCACGGACAATCCGGCCGGGCCACCTCCGACGATCAGAACATCGCATTCCATCATGGCTTTCTTCCGTGCGTTTGTGGTCGACCCTTGCTAGGTGCAATCGGGTCGCGGGGCAAGGGTGCGGCTGGGATCCATTCGCCAACATTGCGTTAACCATATGTTATAAAATACTTAATTCAAAATTAGCTCTTTATTAATCTGCATTCGTCGGGTGGGGGCGCCCTTATTCTTTACAGAGATCCGGACTTGGACCGGGTTATCGGACAGGTACGGACATGATGAATTTTCGGTGGGCAGCACCCTATGCGCTGGCGATTTCTTGCGGCGTGATGGCCGCGCCGGTCCAAGCGCAAAGCGGCTTGGGGTTTAACACCTTGGAATTAAACCTCTCCTACAGCGGATCCGAGTTCCCCGTCGCAGCCATCGACGGTCGTGCCGATTTTGCGATCACCGGGGCGCACGGGCTTCAGTTCGACCTGGGCCTGACGGACTATGAGTGGGGGCAGATGGGGTACTTTGCGGCGCATCTGTATTTGATGCCAAATACAAGGATGACACGGCGTTGTATGTCGGCGTGACCTGGCAGTTGGGCGGCACGAAATCAGCCCGCCGTTCCGCAACTCAGCGCCAGTTCAGCACACCGCATCCGATGAAGGCCTTCCGTCGGCGTAGCGCGGCATTCTCTTGGCATGAACGTTAATATCGGGGCGTTCAACGGGTTAACGCGCGGTGTGGTTGCAGGCTTGGATCGTAAAGATCTTGGGCAGTTCACTGGGGCGCAGCCAAGCATAGATCGCGCGCCGCCTATCTGTGTCGCACGCGAGGAAACGGGCCGGGAGCGATCCCGCGCCCGTTCACCTATGCCGCGCCCGAGGGATGCCTCCGGCGGGGATATTTGAAAAGAGATGAAGTGAGCGGCGTCCCGGAAAAGGTCTGGGGGATCTTTTCAGCCGCGAACGGGCGGAGCCTCACTCACCAGGAGGAGCCAAGGAAAGGGCGTTCCATGTGGCTGCTTTCGCCGGGGCCGCGATGCGTGACTGATGATATTGGTGTCGATCGCGATCCCCAGTTTCATAGGTCACACCAATCTTGAAACCTCTTTCGCGGCGCGGACGAAATCGCGGAAGAGGGGGTGCGGGTCGAAGGGTTTGGATTTGAGTTCCGGGTGGAACTGCACGCCGATGAACCACGGGTGATCAGGCCATTCGACGATTTCGGGCAGGCGGCCATCCGGGGACATGCCCGAGAACCTCAAGCCGGCGGCCTCCAACTGATCGCGGTAGGATGTGTCGACCTCATAGCGGTGGCGGTGGCGCTCGTCGATGGCGGTTTTACCATAGACTTCGGCAACCTTTGAGCCCTCGGCCAGGGTTGCGTCATAGGCGCCCAGGCGCATGGTGCCGCCCTTGTCATCATCCGCTTTGCGCGTGACTTTGGCGTTGCCCTGAACCCATTCTTTCAGATGGTAAACTACGGGTTCAAAACGCTTTTCCCCGGCTTCATGGTCAAACTCTTCAGAGCCCGCCGTAGTGATTCCGGCGACGTTGCGCGCGGCTTCGATCACGGCCATTTGCATGCCAAGGCAGATGCCAAGATAGGGGATCTTGTTTTCACGGGCGTATTGCGCGGCTTTGATCTTGCCTTCGGTGCCGCGTTCGCCAAAGCCGCCCGGGACGAGAATGGCGTTGTATTTTTCCAGATGGGGTGCGGGATCTTCGCGGTCGAAAATCTCGGCATCGACCCATTCGACATTGACCTTGACCCGGTTGGCCATGCCACCGTGGGTCAGGGCCTCGGCGATGGATTTATAGGCGTCTTCAAGTTGGACATATTTGCCGACGATCGCGACCGTCACGTCGCCTTCGGGATTATAGATACGGTCGTTGACGTCATCCCATTTCGCCAGATTGGGCTTGGGGGCGGGGGTGATGCCAAAGGCGTCCAGAACGGCCTGGTCCAGACCTTCGCGGTGATAGGCCAGCGGCGCCTCGTAGATGGATTTCAGGTCCTGTGCGGCGATTACACTATCCGGGCGCACGTTGCAGAACAGAGCCAGCTTTTCACGCTCTTTCTTGGGGATCGGTCCCTCGGAACGGCAGACCAGAATGTCCGGCGCAATACCGATCGAGCGCAGTTCCTTGACGCTGTGCTGGGTCGGCTTGGTTTTCAGTTCGCCCGATGCCTTGATGTAGGGCAAAAGGGTCAGGTGCATGAAAATGCACTGGCCGCGGGGTTTGTCATTGGCGAATTGGCGGATGGCTTCGAAGAAGGGCAGGCCTTCAATGTCGCCGACGGTGCCGCCAATCTCGCAGAGCATGAAATCAACCTCATCCTCACCGATTTTGATGAAGTCTTTGATTTCATTGGTCACATGGGGAATGACCTGAATGGTCTTGCCCAGGTAATCGCCACGGCGCTCTTTTTCCAGAACATTGGTATAGACGCGGCCCGATGAAATGGAATCGGTCATGCGCGCGGGAACACCGGTGAACCGTTCATAATGCCCCAGATCAAGATCGGTTTCCGCCCCGTCGTCGGTCACAAAGACTTCGCCATGTTCAAACGGTGACATGGTGCCCGGATCGACGTTGAGATAGGGGTCAAGCTTGCGTAGGCGGACAGAGAAACCGCGCGCTTGCAAAAGCGAGCCAAGCGCCGCCGAGGCAAGCCCCTTGCCAAGCGAGGAAACAACACCACCAGTGATGAAAATGAAGCGAGCCATATTGGGCAACCCCGTGCATTTTTGTTTCAGGCGACCGCATTCTGAGTGATGAATGAGGTCAAAGAACTGCCATCCCACTCACCAAGGTGAGCAGTACCACGGGATTTGACAGGTATCAGATTCGCGTGAATTTGTCCAGCCAACCGCAAGATACTGTTGTGGTTGGCGAAGTGTTTTCCAGCCCTAGTGGGCCGCGTCCAAGAGCGCAGAGACCGGGTTAGTTGCCGGTGGGGGCCAACGGGTTGCTTGCGTCACCCGACGGGGGGGGCAGCAGCGCGTCGGTGTCGATCTCGGCCGGGGCAGTTTCGGCGGCCGGGGCAGGCGCGTCGCCCAGACGATCAAGGATCGAAGAGCCGTTTGCATTGCGCGCCGAAAAGACGGTCAGGGCGATCGAGGTGCAGATAAAGGCAATGGCCAAAACCCAGGTCACCTTGCCCAGCGCGGTGCCCGCGGACCGCGCGGAAAAGGCGCCGCCACCGCCACCGCCGCCAATCCCAAGACCGCCACCTTCGGAGCGTTGCATAAGCACAACGCCGATCAGGCCAAGTGCAAGAAGAAGGTGGATAATGAGAATGACGTTTTCCATGAGGCCCGTTCACATTGCGTGATTACTGGCGGGGTATGTATGTGATCAGACCTCATGGTGCAAGCGGCGTTTGCGTCCAATCGTGGGGTTGTTGGGAAAAGCGGGCATTTTGCGCTTGATCTGGGGGGCGATCCCTTCGCAAGATCCCTTATGCCTCATGATCATGACCACCCGCACGCCCTTTTGCCACCGGATCCGGCGCTACGCGTCAAGGCATTGGAAACGCTGTTGGAACGCAAGGGCCTGATTGATCCAGCGGCGCTGGATGAGATCATCGACACCTATTCGCACAAGGTGGGGCCGCAAAACGGTGCCAAGGTGGTGGCCAAGGCCTGGGTCGATCAAGACTTTCGTGACCTGCTTTTGCGGGATGCAACCGCGGCGGTGTCGAACCTAGGATTTTACGGACGGCAGGGGGAACATGTGGTGGCGGTCGAAAACACCCCGGCGCGGCACAATCTGGTCGTTTGCACCTTATGTTCTTGTTATCCATGGCCTCTTTTGGGGATTCCACCCGCGTGGTACAAGTCAGACGCCTATCGGGCACGGGTGGTGCGCGAACCGCGCGCCGTGTTGTCCGAGTTCGGGGTAGAGCTGCCCCCTGATGTCAAGATCCGTGTGTGGGATTCCACGGCAGAGATTCGCTATCTGGTGATTCCCCGCCGTCCCGATGACACCGAAGGCTGGAGTGAAGAGGCTTTGGCACGGATTGTCACCCGGAACGCGATGGTGGGGACGGCGCTGGTTGAGGTGCCCGCATGAGCCGCGTGCATGATATGGGCGGGCGTTTTGGCGATGGGCCGGTTGATCCGGGCGAAGAGCCTGTCTTTCAAGAGAGCTGGCATGGGCGGGCGCTTGCGCTGACACTTGCGGCGGGGGCGCTTGGGCAATGGAACCTGGACATCTCCCGCCACGCGCGCGAACGGCTGTCCCCCAGGGACTACATGTCGTTCAGCTATTACGAAAAATGGATTGCCGGGCTGGCCGATCTTTTGGTGTCGCGCGGGGTAATAACCCGAGATGAGCTGTCGGGAGGTGAGATCACCCCCTCGGATCTGGCGGCACGCTGCCTGAGGGCGCCTGCCGTGGCCCGGGTGCTGGGCGCTGGCGGACCCGTGGATCGTGACGGCGCGGCGCCGCGTTTTCAACCGGGGGACCGGGTGCGCGCGCGGGGACAGGGGAATGTCTTTGTTGATGGGGGGCACACGCGGCTTCCGGGTTATGTCGCCGGGAAAACCGGTGAAATCGTTCTGGTGCACGGGTGCCATGTCTTTCCCGACGCACATGCCCATGGGCAAGGAGAGCGCCCAGAGCCGCTGTATACGGTGGTGTTTCAGGCGGCCGAGGTCTGGCAAAACCCCGAGCAGGCCGGCGATGAGATCACCTGTGATCTCTGGGAAAGCTATCTGGAGCCAGTGGCATGAACCCGGGACGACCCGAACCGGCCTTTGAGGCCCCTTGGCATGCGCAGGTGTTCGCCCTGACCGTACATCTAAGCGAAAGCGGTGCGTTTGACTGGCCTGCCTGGGCGCAGGTCTTTGGGGCCACCTTGAAAGATCACGGGCTTGGCCACGCCTTGAACGGCGGAGAGGATTATTTCCTGGCCTGGGTCGACGCGCTTGAGCAGATCTGCACCCAGCGTGGGCTGATCGAACCCGGGGTTTTGGGGGCGCTTAAATCCCAATGGGAGCGCGCCTATCTGGCCACGCCCCACGGCTATCCGGTCCGATTGGAGGCAGGGGCCTAGGTGTCGGTTTCATCCACATCCAACTGCCCAGAAAGCCTGCGCCGGATGATCGACCAGCTCAGCCCCACCCCCAGCACAATGGACAGCGCGAGGATGCCAATCCATGTGGCAATCTGCGGGTCGGTCAGATCCAGCAGGCCAAAATCCCACAGAACCCATAGAATTGCCGCCACCAGCGCAAGCACCAGAAACATCCCGAACCCGCCGATCGAGCGCAGCGTAGCGCGCAGGTAAATCACATAACCGATGATCAGCAGCACCCCGAATAGGGCGATCAGGGGCAGGTCGCTGTCCAGATGCGCTGCGCTCCAGCCAAGATAGTTCCAAGGGCTGGGATTATAGGTGGCCGCAAGCAGCAAAAAGGCAAACAGCCAGCGCAGGAAAAAGCTCATGACGTCATCTCCGATCGCATTGGAACTGAGATCGACGTATCAAGCAGGGCGCGTCGGCACAAAGGGAATATGCGCGCCAAAACGCAAAACGGGCAGCTGTATGCCGCCCGTTCAAAGGATGTCGGCGCGTTACTCAGCCTTGTCAGCCGAATCCGCGTTCAAGAGGCCATAGTTCTGGACCCCGATTTCATCCAGCAGACCGATTTGGGTTTCAAGGAAATCGACGTGCCCCTGTTCGTCCATGATCAGGTCCTGGAACAACTGCATCGAGGCATAATCACCCACTTCGTCGCAATACTTGCGCGCTTCGTTGTAATACTTGACCGCTTCTTCTTCGGTCTCCAGGTCGCAAACCAGGGTCTCGCGGACATTTTCACCGATGCGCAACGGGTCCAACGTCTGAAGGTTCGGATGCCCTTCGAGAAAAATGATGCGGTCGATCAGCTTGTCCGCGTGCTCCATCTCTTCGATGCTTTCTTCGCGCATCTTGGCGGCCAGCTTACCATAGCCCCAGTCCTTTTGCAGGCGGTAGTGCAACCAGAACTGGCTGACAGCCGTCAATTCGATTCGCAGTGCTCCGTTGAGGTACTCAATAACCTTGCTGTCACCTTTCATGGTGTATCTCCCTTGGCTAGGCTTTCCGTACCCCTTTATGTGCTTCTTTGACCTTACAGTCTAGAGGCATTCTAAAGTTTGGGTTCGCGCGCATCTTGGCGACGAAGAGTTTCATACAGCCACCGCAGTCGGGCTTTTTGCCCAGAGCATGATAGATTTTCCCTGGGGTTACAATGGTTTCCGGGTCCGAGGCCCGCATCCAATCAATGGCGGCGTGAATGTCGCGGTCGGTGATGGACTGGCAAGAACATATAATCATGGGCTACCGATGCATGTCAGAAGTTGCTGCCAGCATTTCTTACGGAATTTCTAGGAAAAATCAATCCCGATGAATTCAATAGGGTTATCTGCGGCGCTGCGCCGCGGAAAATTAGCGGTTTCATCATGGCGGGCCTGTGGCTATACACACGCGGGTTTGAAGACCATCACCGAAAGGACCGGCTATGGCGAATGTGGTTGTCGTTGGCGCTCAGTGGGGCGACGAGGGAAAAGGCAAGATCGTGGATTGGTTGTCCAGCCGCGCAGACGTGATCTGCCGATTTCAGGGCGGGCACAACGCGGGCCATACGCTGGTTGTCGAAGGCGAAGTATACAAGCTGCATGCGCTGCCCTCGGGCGTGGTGCGCGGCGGCAAGCTGTCGGTGATCGGTAATGGCGTGGTGCTGGACCCCTGGCATCTGGTCAATGAGATCGACGGCATTCGCCAACAGGGCATCGAGATTTCTCCTGAGACCCTGATGATCGCCGAAAACACTCCTTTGATCCTGCCGATTCACGGTGAGCTGGACCGCGCCCGAGAAGAGGCCGCCAGCAAAGGCACCAAGATCGGCACCACAGGGCGCGGGATTGGGCCTTGCTACGAAGACAAAGTCGGACGCCGCGCCGTGCGTGTGGCCGACCTGGCGGATCCTGCGACGCTTGAGGCGCGGGTGGACCGCGCGCTGCAGCACCACGACCCGCTCCGCAAGGGTCTGGGCATCGCGCCGGTCGATCGTGAGGCGCTGCTGGCGCAGCTGCGCGACGTGGCCGAGAAAATCCTGCCCTACGCGGCCCCGGTCTGGAAAGTGCTGAACGAAAAGCGCAAGGCGGGCAAACGGATCTTGTTCGAAGGGGCGCAGGGTGCGCTGTTGGACATTGATTTCGGCACCTATCCCTTTGTGACCTCGTCCAATGTGATCGCCGGTCAGGCGGCGACAGGTGTCGGCATGGGGCCGGGCGCGATTGATTACGTGCTGGGTATTGTCAAAGCCTATACCACCCGTGTCGGCGAAGGACCGTTCCCGACCGAACTGCTGAACGCCGACGGCACGCCGGATGCAGATGGTCAGCGCCTGGGTGAGCGCGGTCACGAATTTGGCACCACCACCGGTCGCCAGCGCCGCTGTGGCTGGTTTGACGCCGCACTGGTCCGCCAGACCTGCGCGACTTCGGGTGTCAAAGGCATCTGCCTGACCAAGCTTGACGTTCTGGACGGCTTTGAGACGCTGAAAATCTGTGTCGGCTATGAGCTGGACGGGGAAAACCTGGATTACCTGCCCACCGCCGCCGATGAACAGGCGCGCTGTACCCCCATCTACGAAGAGGTGCCGGGCTGGTCCGAATCCACCGAAGGCGCGCGCAGCTGGGCCGACCTGCCGGGCAATGCGGTGAAATACGTGCGTCGCATCGAAGAGCTGATCGACTGCCCGGTCGCGCTGCTGTCGACCTCGCCCGAGCGTGATGATACCATCCTTGTCACCGATCCTTTTGCAGACTGAGGGAAAGACATGGCGCTGAGTTACAAGGCCCGCAGACGGTGGTCACTGGTCGTGCTGCTGATATGGCTGCCGCTGTACATCGCGGCGGCCTTGTGGGTGGTGAGCCTGTTTGAGCGCCCCGGAATCCTGGTCGAACTGCTGATCTACGTCGCGCTGGGGGTGATCTGGGCCTTGCCGTTCAAGTTCGTCTTCAAAGGCGTCGGCCAAGCTGATCCCGACGCGGATCGTGATCATGGCTAGGATCGCATAGGGCGGGTCGCGTCGGCCCCCCGCTCAGGCCCTTCCCGCGTTCCACCCACAGCCTCTCACCCCGAACATTGCGTTTCGGGTAGTTTTTTGCTTAACGCGCGATTGGTAGGCCATTGGGGGCAGTCCAGCAGCGGGTCATGGCAAAGGCATAGGGATCAGCAATGGTGCGCTTGCCGCCGACCACATGTGTGGCATTTTCCAGAAGCATCTCAAGATGGTTCATAAACCGGACGTTGAAAGACGCTGATCCACCCGATCCGGCACCGCACTTTCTCCGCAACCTGCTCGTACCTTCCAGACGCGGACGAACCCGCCCTTTGCTCGCGCCGCTGTTGCTGATGCAGAAAACACTCACAGGCACGGCATAGCTCTTGCCGTGTTGCAATATGTGCCGCCAGAGTGGTCATTGAATGCAATTCCGTGGTGCCAAACCCATAAGTTCCGTTCAATATTGACGGTACACCGGACTTCGGTTCATGGGGGGGCCACTGTCTGGGATGCTCTTGTCAGTCATCATTCGATGACACATGTGTCAAGGTTGTCAAATTTTGACATTCTTTCGATAGTCCACGGATTTCATCTTACCGCCCTTGACGACATTGGTTTCGGCGTCTGGAACAATGTCTGTATTCTGAGCGGCCAAAACAGCCCATCCGTTTTGCTTTCGTTGCGCAACAAACACCATGATGGCAAAACGGGTATCAAGACTTTGGCCCTCTAAATCCAGTTGCCCCTCCAGTTTCCAACGGGTGTGAATGATGGCCAGATCGTCACTGACCTGCCGCACTTTGACCCGCCGCGCCGTTATCTCAGTCTGGCGGAAAAACGTCGTCAGCCCGTAGTGATGCGCACGCTCAATGTCATCGCGGTTGCGCCACCAGAGGCCAACAACATTCACAAAATCTGCGTCCTCAACAAAAAGGGATGCGAGTGCTTGGGCGTCACGCGCATTCCAGGCTTCGGCAAA
>JAOARX010000010.1 GCA_025210345.1 Pelagimonas sp.
CCAGATCCATCTCAGATTGTCCACCAAACCTCGCCTCAGCTTCGCGCCGCCGCTCCGTCCGGTGTGTCTCAGTAGCGCCTCAGCGCCGCCGGTGAAGGGGGTTCTACGGATAACAACAAACACCCGCAACCCCTAAATGCACAGAAATCGCAAAAAAACGCAGATTTCTGGTTTTTCGCATGTTTTCAATGGCTTGCGCGTTGATAAATGTTCGCACCCAGTGAGAAATCGACATGACACACGGCCTGTGACAGTGAATCAGGCGTTACCCACAGGCTTATCCACAGACTCGCGTTTCAAAACGGGTCAAAGCGCGATTCAGGGCTCGGATCCCCGCTTGGAGATCTGTGCAGATCATGCAAACCTCGATCGTCCGACAAAAGGGGATGGCGATGAAGATTGGTGTTTTAGGAACGGGGACCATTGCATCGGCGGTCGTGCGTGGGATTGCCCGGGATGGCCATGACATTCTGGTTTCCGAACGCAGTGCCGACAATGCTATGCGGCTGGCCGCGACCTATGACTGTGTGCGGATCGAGACCAATCAGGCCATCGCAGACAGGTCGGACCTGCTGTTGATTGGATTGATGGCCGAACATGCGCGCCACATCTTGCCCGAGCTACAGCTTAGATCAGACCAAAGGGTGATCTCTTTTATGGCGGGGATTGATCTGCAGGAACTAAGCACATTGATTGCCCCCGCCACTGCCAGCGCAATTGTCATGCCCTTCCCCGGTATCGCCCAAGGGGACAGCCCGGTCATGGCGCTGGGTGACAAAGACCTTGTCTGCGATCTGCTGGGAACGCGCAATCGCATCTACATGATGCAAAACGCCCAAGAGCTGGACGCCTATCTCTGTGCGCAGGCCGTTCTGTCTGTGGCAGCAAGACAG
This sequence comes from Pelagimonas sp., assembly GCA_025210345.1. Taxonomy (GTDB): domain Bacteria; phylum Pseudomonadota; class Alphaproteobacteria; order Rhodobacterales; family Rhodobacteraceae; genus JAOARQ01. Next base: position 894 of record JAOARX010000010.1, read on the forward strand.
GTTGAGCAAGCGGGCCGTTGGCTGTCACAACGCGTCGTCGATGCGGATCAGGGGGATGCGTTTTTGCGTGATCTGATTGGATCAAGCCTGTTGGCGGCACCAAACAGCGCAGATCTAATCGAAGCGCTCAATACCCCTGGCGGCTATAATCAACGGTTGCGCATATATATGGAAGAGAGCGGCATGACAGATGCCTTGCATGCGGGCCTCTCGGATCTTGAAAAGCCCGCATAGGATTTCGGACCGGTGTGGTCAGGCGGCAAAGCCCCAGCCATCGGGGCGGAACCCATGGTCCAATGCGAATTTGGTCGCCACCTCTTCTGAGATCCAGACGCCTTCGACAGAGAGTGCCTGATCCAGAACCGTGGCCACCAGATAGGGTTCATCCCCGTCATCTTCGATGAACTCACAGATGAACCCGTTGCGCGTCAGGACATCCGCAAGCGGGCGCCAATCCACATCGGCACTGCCCGGCACCAGAAAATAGTCGATGTCCGCCATATCCGGCAGATCATTCTCGGCCTGCAGCTCATTATATGTGGCGACGGTTTCGGCGCGCTGGGTTTCGAAATCGTGGGACATGTAACAAGCTCCTGTTTCTGGCCGCGCCACCCATAGGGGGCCGTTTCGGCCTAGGCCAGACCATAGTGTGGATCAAAGGGCAACGGATTTCCGACGCGCGCCACCTTTGGGGCATCGGCTGCATTCCAAGTGAAGAGTGTTAAGTGAGCCAGTTCGGGTTGGCTCCTGGATGGGCTTACGACCCCCTGTGCCTTTAAATCGCGAAGTCTGTCGCTGATCACCCAAGTCGGGGAATCCCCGGTTTCGACATGCGCGGTCCATGGGGCATGGATCGCCTCCATGGATATCCCCATCTCCTTCCGCACATGCTCACAACGCAGATCAACGACCTTGGCGTCTTTCACCTGAAATTCAAAAATCCCCCGAGGGGGATCTTCTGGCGATACATATATGCGCAGCGCGACCTGGCAGCCTTCCGGGGAATCCGACAGATACAGCGCTGTCTGACCCTGACGATGCCAGCGGCCAAACGGCGCCCCGGCAGGGCAGAGCAGTTTCTCGGACTGGTCCAGAAATCCCGCTCGCCAAAACCGGCCAGTCAGGGGCTGAACCAAATCCGGCATTACTCTTGCTCAGCCAACCAGCGTTCGGCCTCAAGGGCGGCCATGCAGCCCATACCCGCGGAGGTCACGGCCTGACGGTATTTGTGGTCGGTCAGATCACCCGCGGCAAAGACACCGGGGATCGAGGTCGCGGTGCTGTCCGGCTGGGTCACGACATAGCCGCCCATATGGGTGTCCAGCACATCTTTGACCAGCTCGTTCGCAGGCGCGTGACCGATGGCAACAAAGACCCCGGCGCAATCGACGACATGCTCTTCTCCGGTCTTGGTGTGTTTGACGCGCACACCTGTGACCCCCTTGGGATTGTCATCCCCCAGAACCTCGACCACCTCATGGAACCACAGCGGTTCGATCTTTTCGTTCTTGAACAAGCGATCTTGTAGAATTTTCTCGGACCGCAGCTCATCACGGCGGTGAATCAACGTCACCTTTGAGGCGAAATTGGTGAGGAACAGCGCCTCTTCGACGGCGGTGTTTCCGCCCCCGATCACGACGATCTCTTTGCCGCGATAGAAAAAGCCGTCGCAGGTCGCGCAGGCAGAGACACCAAAGCCCTTGAACGCCTCTTCGCTGTCCAGGCCCAGCCATTTGGCCCGCGCCCCGGTGGCCAGAATGATGGCATCCGCCTCATAGATCGTGCCGCTATCCCCCTGCGCCACAAAGGGGCGTTTGTCGAAATCGACAGAGGTGATGATATCACCGATGATCTCGGTGCCCATGGCGCGGGCGTGCTCTTCCATCTTCATCATCAGCTCGGGGCCCTGAATGTCGATAAAGCTGGGATAGTTTTCGACCTCGGTGGTGGTGGTCAATTGGCCGCCGGGTTCAAGCCCCTGCACCAGGATTGGCTCTAGCATCGCGCGCGATGCATAGACGGCCGCAGTATAACCCGCGGGGCCGGAACCGATGATCAGAACTTTGGTTTTGCGGGTCTCGGACATGGGGCCTCTCCTTTGATGCCCGGATGATATAGCGAGCGGCGCAGCAGGTTTAAAGTGGATGTGAGAACACAGGGGCAATCTGCTTGACGCGCAGGGCGCTTCGTGATTGTTCGCGCACCCCAAACAGAGCTCTCTGGCGCCCCTGCATTTTCGCAAATCGGAACAATAGTACGCATGTGTGAAATAATATTGCGCAGACGCGGCGGGCTGCTATAACAATCGCGATTTTCAGGGGAATATGATGCCAGCGCACCGGCTTGATCCAATCGACCGCAAAATCCTAGCCGAACTCCAAGCGGATGGGCGCATGACCAATGTTGAATTGGCCAAACGTGTGGGCATATCCGCGCCCCCCTGCCTGCGCCGTGTGCGCGTTCTGGAAGAGCAGGGCTTTATCAAAGGGTATCACGCTGACGTGGATGCGCGCGAACTTGGGTTTGAGGTTCAGGTGTTTGTCATGGTTGGCCTGCAAAGCCAGGCGGAAAGCGATCTCAGCGCCTTTGAAGACCGCTGCCAGGAATGGCCCCTGGTTCGGGAATGCCATATGCTGAACGGGGAAGTGGACTTTATCCTGAAATGCGTGGCACCCGACCTGTCGACCTTCCAGAGCTTTCTGACCGGAGACCTTTTGACCGCGCCGAATGTGGCCAGTGTCAAAACATCCTTAGTGATCCGCGGCGCCAAAGACGACCCCGGTGTGCCCTTCGACGTGCTTGAGGAGCGGCTGGGGCGGTCTGCCTGATCCGCGTCGACCCAAACGATTCGCGGGACAAGAAAGACAAAGGGGGCGGTGCCCCCTTTCTTTATTTTGGCCTGCCGCTTGGGCTCAGCTATCCAGCAACCCCTCGATCACCTGACGGCTGGTTCTTGTCATGCTGACCTGTCCAAAATCATCCAGATCCGAGATATTCGGGAACATCGACAGGAACAGGCTGCGCATTTTTGCGCTCATGGTTTGCCCGGCCGCCTTGCCCGGATGATAGGTTTCGAATTCAACCCCGCCAATCGTCAAAACCGTGTGGTTTGGTGTCATCAGGTGGAACATCTGCACGGGTCCACCCGGGGTGATTTCAAGAAAACGCTCGCCATCCGCGTAATCCGCGACAGGCGCCAGAACGGCCTCTTGCCCCAGCAACATGTTCAGTCGCGGATGGCGGATCACCATGCGCGCGGCGGGTCCGACCAGAATATCCATGCCACCATAGCGCTGTGCGGTGATCCGGGTCAGGTGGTTCAGCGACGACCTGTCCCCACTGTGTCCCGGAACATAGGTGGTGCTGCCGATCCATGTGACCGGCTCCGAGCCATTGGCCGTCTGTATATAGTCGCCCGGAATAAGGTCTTCGATCGCCACCTCACCCCGCACGGTGGGAATCAGCGTTCCGCGGGCAAAGGCGGTGGCGCATTCTTCGAAAACCGGCATGGCCGGAGCGACATGCTGATTGAAGGTTTCGCTCAGATCCGGCAGCAATGCGACGGTCTCGTAGCGGCGCATCAAGGTTGGATTGCTTGGCTGGGGTTTATGCGGTTCGGATGCGGGTCTGTAATCGCGCGGCGATTGAACCGGAAGCGTCAGGGCAGCATTTGAACCAGATGGCGCACGGTGCAGGCTGTTCATGTGATCACCTATGTTTAGGCTGTCACAACCGTGTTGGCCCCCACCAACAACGCAGAAGGACGATAGCAGATTTCGTTTCTTCCATTGATCACCGATTAGCCCCCAATCCGGGGCAAAAGTCAAAATTGGCTCTATATCGGCGCCGGATACATGGAAAATCTCCGGCTACGGTCGGCATTGTCACCCTTAACTGCACAACACGTGCAAAATAAGGCAGGGGCGCCACAATTCATTCAAATTCGTGGCATTCCCATTCGGCTTTGGTCAGGCCGATTTGCGCATCGGGCGGTCACTTTGTCTTTTGATCATGGCCTCACGACGTTTTCCGCGCGTCCAGGGCATCGGCTGAGACTGGGTCTTCGAGGTTGCAACAATGGATTTGAGAAAACGACTCTTCATGGCACTGGTTCCTGACTTCTCGGTGAAACACCTTAGATCATCAGAAACTGCCCTATGAATCGGGCTGCTTTATGGCTCAATTGAGCTAATCTTGCGCTAAATTGAAAACCTGTCCCGATGGTTCATAGCGAAATGCACGAAATCAGCCGGCCATAGTCCGCTTCGAGGGCGTGGGTTGTGCGGCGATAGGAATAAAAGCGGTCCGGGTCGGAATAGGTACACTGGCCAATCCAATGCCCCCGCACGCCCGCGGCATTGAGACAAGCCAGCCCAAACGCCGGAAGATCGAACATCATCCGATCCCCACGCCCTTGTGCAAAGAACCTGTCATGGCCCGCGTCCTTGGCGACAAAGCTCTCAAAGAACTCTGGCCCGACCTCATAGGCCCGTTGGCTGATACACGGCCCGATCACCGCCGAGATCCCGCCGCGGGTGGCCCCAAGGTCCACCATGGCCTGCACGGTGTTCTCAAGCATGCCATCCATGGCGCCACGCCAGCCCGCATGCGCCGCCCCAATCACCCCGGCCTCAGGATCTGCGAACAGAACCGGCTGGCAATCCGCGGTCAACACCGACAAGACCAGCCCCGGCACATTCGTGACCAGCCCATCGGCTTTGGGCCGGGGATCGGGCAACGGGTCGGTCACGGTGACAACATCGGCGGAATGCACCTGATGCACCCCGACCAGATGCGAGGGTGCGACCTGCATTGCCTCAGCGACTCGCGCCCGGTTTATGGCGACGATCTCGGATTGGTCGCTTGAGCCAGCCCCGCAGTTCAACCCGGCAAACACCCCCGAAGACGCCCCGCCTTTACGGGTGAAAAACCCATGGCGCAGGGGGGCAAGCATATCCGAGGCGATGATTTCCAGTGTCATGGTTCCAGTCCTGCGGGCACAACCGAGCCCTCTTGGTAAATCGCTACGACTTTGAACAGCGAACCCATTTCATCGGGATGCGTCAAGCGTCTATGTGCAAGAACATGTGTCTCTAACGTATCGCCGCTCAGGTTGGCGGCCAGGGCCTGCGCCCGCGCGGTGATGCCCAAACGCTCTAAAAACACGCCCTGGGGCGCGATTCGGGTAAAGCGCGCGGGATGCGCGGCATGGGCCAGGGCTTCGAAGTCCACATGCGCGGTCAGATCGGCCGATCCCGGTTCAGCCATCGGGTCGGTGGCCTGGTGATTCTTCAATGCCTGGAATGTATCCCCCTGTGAGCGCCAATCCCCATAGTCGATCACAAGGGCCACGCCCCCACGGCTGGCGATCTGCTGCCCGATGTCTTGCATGATGGCGCGTGCGGGCGCGCAGGTTTCGACCACGTCACCCGGTTTGGTATCCTCAAGACGATGATCCAGCGCGGCAATCGGCGCAGGCTCAGACAGGCCCGGCACCAGCCGGTTGTCTTGCGCCTGCACCATAACTTCGCGCCAGCCGGACGGATCGCGCTGAAACTGGCGAATGGGCAGGGCGTCGAAAAATTCATTGGCCACAAGGAACAAAGGCAGATCGGGCAGTGTCGCAATCGTATCGTGCCACGTGGCTTGGGGCACCTGTTCGGCCTGCATCTTTCGTAGCGTCGGAGAGGCTTCGACCAGATGCACCTGTGCCGCTTGGTGAAAGCCAGACACGCCCTTGGTCGCCCGCAAAATATCCGCCATCAACGTCCCGCGTCCGGGGCCCAATTCAACCAAGGCAAAGGGCGTGGGGGCACCGAGCTCCAGCCAGCTTTGCGCCAGACAAAGACCGATGAGTTCCCCGAACATCTGGCTGATCTCGGGGGCGGTGGTGAAATCCCCCGCCGCGCCCAGGGGATCGCGGGTGCTGTAGTACCCATGTTCAGGATGCATCAGGCAGGTCGCCATATACTCGGCCAGCGAGATCGGACCGGTGCGGGTGATTTGCTGTATCAGAATGTCATTGAGCGCGGTCATGGCTTGGCACGCTGCTTGGCCCGAAGGATCAGCACCAGCCCAAGCGCGATCATCGGCAAGGTCAGGATCTGGCCCATGGTCAGCCCATAGCCATTCCATTGCAGCGCAAGGCCCAGCGGATTGCCCGGGCTTTGGAATTGCATATCCGGCTGGCGAAAGAACTCGACGATGAAACGCCCGACGCCGTAGCCCGCAAAGAAGGTCCCAGCGACCACCCCCGGTTGTTTCAGCGCGCCGCGCCGGACCAACACAATCAGGACCAGCCCGAGAATCAGCCCTTCCAGCGCCGCTTCATAAAGCTGCGAGGGGTGCCGCGCGCAAAGCTGGCCGATCACCTGCCCGCAATCTTGTGCCAGCTGACCCGGAAAGATCACCCCCCAGGGCGCTTCGGTCGGACGGCCCCACAGCTCGGCATTCACGAAATTCGCAAGCCGCCCCAGCAGCAATCCCGCCGGTGTCGCCAGGGCCATCATATCGGCGGTGGAAAGCCTGGGCAGGTTGTTCACGCGTGTGAACCACCACGCAGCCACCACGACACCCAGCAAACCGCCATGAAAGGCCATCCCCCCCTTCCAGATCTGCAGGATTTCACCCGGGTTTTGCAGGTAATATTCTGGGTGGTAGAACAGGACGATACCAAGACGGCCACCGATGATGACACCAAGGATCACCCATGTGAGCAGGTCTTCGATCTGCGCGGGGGTCATCGGCGGGGTTTCATTGTGCCAAAGCTGCACGCGTTTCACCGTCCAGACGGCCAGTCTCCAACCAATCAAAAGCCCAAAAATATAGGCCAGCGCATACCAGCGCAGCGCAAAGTCGAAACCAAACAGAGAGATCGAGAAGAGCTCGGGTGAGAGCGGGGGAAAGGGAATGGCGGCCTGCATGCGTCCTGTTGCCTCTGGATCTTGGGTGAAGTCAACCTTGAGGGTTTCGCTTTCTGCGCCCATATAGGCAGGGAATGCAACGCAGGAGTAACTCATGCAAACGCGCAACAAGGTTTTTGAAGATATTGGTCAGCTGATGACCAATGCAATGGGCGTGGCCCAAGGCGCCAAGGAAGAGGCCGAAACAGCCATAAAGTCCATGCTGGACCGCTGGCTGGCGGATCGGGATTTCGTGACACGTGAAGAATTCGACGCGGTGCGCGCCATGGCGCAGAAGGCCCGCGAAGAGAATGATGCGCTCAAGGCGCGGCTGGATGCGATGGAAGCAAAGCTGAACGATTGATGTTTTGCGCCGCCTGACGGCGTCGCGGTGCTGGGGGCTTTGCCTCCAGACCCCCAGCAGACCCCAAAAGCATTTGGGATCGAACACAAAGAGGTCAGGCCGGGTTCAGGCTGGATCTTGCCGGAACGATCTGCTGCGCTATGCCTGCGAAAAGCAGATAGATTGATGTCGCGACCAGCCCCCAATGCGCCCAGCTTTCGGGGTGGAAGTCGACCCAAGCCGCCCACCCTGCAAAGAACGTCCAAGCCAGCGCGATCGGCAACGAAAGCCTGCGCCAGCGCACGGTACGCGTGGGGTGGATGAACTTGAGCGGCAGGAACATGCCCAGCGCCAGTGCCACCACCAGGGACAAGATGACCCAGACCGGCGGTTGAATCGCAAAGATCACGATGATCAGCATGTTCCAGCAGCCCGGAAAGCCCTGAAACGAGTTGTCCGATGTCTTCATCCGGTTGTCGGCAAAGTACATTGCGCTTGCGAAGGTGATGGAAATGATAGCGAACCACCCCATCCAGCCCGGCAACACCCCCGATTGAAACAGCGCAAAGGCCGGGATGAAGACATAGGTCAGATAGTCGATAATAAGATCGAGAAGCACACCGTCAAAGCGCGGGGCATTGGTTTTGACATCATACTTCCGCGCCAAAGGACCATCGATCCCATCGACCGCAAAGGCCACCACCAGCCAGACAAACATCATGGACCAATTTTCCTGTACCGCCGAAAGCATCGCCAGCATGGCGAAGACAGCTCCGGTTGCGGTGAGCAGGTGAACGAACAAAGCGCGGGTTTGAATACTCATTCACGTGTATTTAAGGATTTTCACACAAAGCGCAATTGATCCGTTGCGAAATGATTAGGATGGGCCCCCATCCGCGTTGGGCGGGGTGAGCATCATCTGCGCCAGCTCGCCCAGATCCGAGCCAAAACCGCTCTGAATCTGCGCGGCCGCTTTTTGGCGCACACCATCGGGCTTGTTCTGATTGAGTTTGAACGTGCTTTGCACATCTTCGATGACAAGCTGAAAGGGCAAGATCATACGCATCAACCGCTGTTTTTGATCTTGCGACAGTTTGGACATGGTCCATGGCGCTTTGTCCAAACGGGCCTCGAACGCGGCGGATTGGCGCTCAAGCAGGGCTTCGAGCTGATCCGGGCCCAGGGGGTGCAAAACACCGATCAGATGCACTGCCGTATAATTCCATGTCGGCACTTGGTCGTGATCTTCGTACCAGTCCGGCGAAACATACCCATCCGGCCCCGTCACGCTGATCACCGCCTTGGTGCCCGCTGGCACGCGGCTGATGGGATTCGAACGTACGAGGTGCAGATCCGCAGCGTTTTCCCGCAAGAGAAAAGGCACATGCGCAAGCAATGGCGCCTGATCGGTCGATACCGCAAGCGTGCCAAAGGCGCGCTGGCGGGCGAAATCAAGTGCGGTTTCATGATCGGCGCCACGAAAGGCTGGATTGGGATGCATGTCACACCTTGAGTTGCGAACCGGAAACCCCGTTGATGGTCGCGGTGATGATCTGACCCACCGGTTGCGGGGTGCCAAAATGCACTTCGGTGAATTGCGCGGTGCGGCCCATGTCGGGGGCTTCCATCAAAATCTGGTGCGTCACGCCGACCTGATCGCGAAGATGGCGTTCCACGGCCCGGTTCCCCACCTCGCGCAGGCGCGCTGCGCGGTCCTTGATCACGCGCCCGTTCACCTTGTTCGGGATCCGCGCGGCGGGGGTGCCTTCGCGGATGGAATAGGGAAACACGTGCAGCCACGTCAGATCGCAATCCTCAACCAGCTTGACCGAGTTTTCAAAATGCGCCTCTGTCTCGGTCGGGAAGCCCGCGATGATATCAGCCCCAAAGGTCATGTCCGGGCGCAATTTGCGGGCCTCTTCACAAAAGCGAATCGCATCGTCGCGCAGATGGCGGCGCTTCATCCGCTTTAGAATCAGATCATCCCCATGCTGGAGCGACAGATGCAGGTGCGGCATCAGCCGCGGCTCGGTCGCGATGGCCTGCATCAGGTTTTCGTCCGCTTCGATGGAATCGATCGAAGATATCCGCAACCGAGGCAGATCCGGCACCAGGCGCAGGATACGCATCACCAGATCGCCCAAACGCGGCGTCGCCGGAAGATCCGCCCCCCATGACGTCAGATCAACCCCGGTCAGCACCACTTCGTTATAGCCCTGGTCCACGAGGTTCTTGATCTGATCAATCACCACACCGGCCGGCACGCTGCGCGAATTTCCCCGGCCATAGGGAATGATGCAAAAGGTACAGCGATGGTCGCAGCCGTTTTGCACCTGAACATACGCGCGGCTGCGGGTGCCGAACCCGTCGATCAGATGCCCCGCGGTTTCCGTCACCGACATGATGTCATTGACCTGAACGCGTTCGGTTTCGCCGATAAAGTTCGGCCCCATATTCTGCCAGGTCTCTGGCGACATCTTTTCGGTGTTGCCAATGACACTGTCGACTTCGTCCATGGCGGCAAAGCTGTCCGGGTCAATCTGCGCGGCGCATCCGGTGACAATGACTTTGGCATCCGGGTTTTCCCGGCGCAGGCGCCGGATTTCCTGCCGGGCCTTGCGGACCGCTTCCTGTGTCACGGCGCAGGTGTTCACCACAACGGCGTTATCCACACCGGCCTGCTCAGCCAACGCTTTCATCGCTTCGGTCTCATAGGCGTTCAAACGACAGCCGAGGGTGGTGAATTTGGGCGGGTTCATCGGTGCGCATCCAACCAGTCGTGGGCAAACACGCCGTCAAAGACATGGGCGGTGCCACCCGTCATCCAGACACCATCGTCGCGCCAGTCGATTTCAAGCTGACCGCCGTCAAGATCGATCAAAACCCTGCGCCCCGTCAGGCCACGCCGCGCCGCCGCCACCGCGGTTGCACAGGACGAAGACCCCGACGCCAGGGTGATCCCCACCCCACGTTCCCAGACCCGCATCCGCAAGTGGTTCGGACCGATCAGGCTGGCGACCTGAACGTTGGTGCGCTGCGGGTACAAGGGGTGATGTTCGATGCCCGGGCCGAATCCCTCAAGATCCACAGCGGTCGCATCTTCGACAAAAAACGTACAATGCGGGTTGCCCATGCCCGTGGCCGTCGGAGCCCCCTCAATGGGCAGTTCGAGCGTCTCGATTTCATGCGCAAGCGGGATTTCATTCCAAGACAGCTGCGGATGCCCCATATTCACCGAAACACGCCCCTGCCCTGCGTCCAGCGCCGTCAGGCTTCCGCGATCCGTGGTCAGGGTCAGGGCGCCCTGACCAGTTTCATCCATCAAGAAGCGCGCGATACAGCGCGTGGCATTCCCACAGGCCGCCGAGGTCGATCCGTCCGAGTTCAAAAAGGTCAAATGCGCATCGGCCCCCGCAGGGCCCGCCTCGATCAGCGCCAGTTGATCAAACCCCACCCCCATGTGGCGATCCGCAATGGCCGTCACCTGCGCGGCGGACAGGTCCACTGCGCCCCGCCGGGCATCGATCACCACAAAGTCGTTGCCAAGCCCGTGCATCTTCATGAACGGCAGGCCATTTTCACGCGTCTGTTCCATTCACACGCATATAGGTGAAAGCCCACTTTCTGACCAGAGCCGCAGCCCCGAGAAAAAAGCGGCAAGTTTTTCAAATTTGTGGGTTGACCCCACCCGCCACACTCCATAGAAGGCCCCTCACACAGAGTGGGCCGTTAGCTCAGTTGGTAGAGCAACTGACTTTTAATCAGTGGGTCGTAGGTTCGAATCCTACACGGCTCACCACTTTAACCGATTGATCGGAAACGAAAAGCCGCTGAACGAAAGTTCAGCGGTTTTCGGTTTTTGAAACATTTTTGCAACAAAGCCGTTCGCTTGCACCGATTGCCTGTTCAATCAAACTTAGGAGTGCGTCGATTGTCTCGCAAACTCAATTAGATCCAAATGCCGATAACGGTTGGAGTGCTCAATCGGTTCGGTTGCGTAGACATGCTTGATGAACGAGTTCCAGTACATAGGGCTTGTCTTGGCAATCACGTCATCCAAAATGCTGACTTCACCCTCTTCCAGCCCGGCATCTGATGCGGGGGCTTCCTTCGTGCGAATCTAAAGCTTGTTATCTCCATAGTGGTTCTTCGTTCGAACAGGCGTAAGGAAAATTAGTTGGTTGGTTGGTCTATCGTCACCAACTAACCAATTAATTGTTTCGCTATAATGCGCCCCACTGCATTTCCTACATACCCTGCACGAAAACGGGCGATGCCCGTAGACACCGCCCGCCGTTTGTTGGTCTGCTCACCAAGATCAATGGTCAGTCATCATTCGCTCCAATTCCTCGGCAGACACGTCCTTCGGCGGGACGATCAGCCACTTGCGCGACTTCTTCTCAATCTCCCACCCGCGACGGCGCAGCACGCCTTTCAGCGAACCAAGTTCCCGTGACAGTGTGGATGCGGTCATTGGCAGGCCCGACACGCGGATGGTCGAACCAAAGGGCCGCGTTCTCCATATGACGGGACAAGTCGCTTGGGACAGCGACGGAAACGTCATCGGCAAAGGCGACTGTGAAGCACAGGCCCGGCAGTGCTTTGATAATGTCGAGAACATCCTGAAGGCCGTCGGCGGGCGCTTGGACGACATCGTTTCCTTGCGCCCGAGGGTCGCGCTGCGCCGTCAATGGGGTACCTACACATTGATGGTATGGCTTTGAGTTTTGGCGGCAGCCGCGCTCCGATCTTCAGGATTCAAGTCACCCGCTTTCGACACTAAGAGACGCAGAAGAACACGATCGGTTCCTGAAAGATGCCCTGTCCACAGCCCGCGAAATGACCATCGTCAGCCCGTGGGTCATTGCCTCAAC
>JAOARX010000011.1 GCA_025210345.1 Pelagimonas sp.
AGCGCGGCGCAGCCGTGACCGTGGTTGGGGAAACCCCTTTGGCCGCAGTATTTCAGGGTTGAGGTGGGGGACCGGCGGTCCCCTGACGGACGCGCCATTGGCGCGGCCCCACAAACAAGGGGCGTTTGACTTGTTCAAATCCCCCTGACAGTGCGATCCGCTTGGCCCTTGGCCTAGCGGATCTCCATCATCTGCATGACTACCGGATCATTCGGGCTCCAGATCTCTCCCCGTCTTTAATGCCGTTTGCTGATTTTAAAGATCACCGTATTGATGTTGGTCCCGGCCTCAGCAAAACTCTCGGCGGGCAAATCCGTGAACATGCCCCATGATCGACCACCGTTTGCCTTCTCGGCCCAACGCCGGAACTGCACATGAGCTTTTGTTTCCGACACTTTTGCTGTCACCGGCAAAATGGCGACGAGCTGACCACCATCGGCCAGAAAATCGAAGGCGTGGCGAACGTGATCCATCCAATGCGTCTTATAAAAAGGCGGATTCATCACAACCGCATTATAGATCGGATTGGCGGGCTGGTTCAGAAAGTTGCCGTGAATCACGCGACACATCGGACCTTCCATCTGGCGCAGTTTTTCCACGCGGTCGGCGTGGATCTCAATCGCCGTAACCTTGTGACCCTTTGCCAGTAGTGGCCGGACTAGATGGCCCTCGCCGCCGCTTGGCTCAAGGATGTTCATCGCGTCCCGAAAATAGACCTTCTCCATTACCGCCGCCGCTACATCAGCGGGTGTGTGGTAAAATTGAAGGTCTTTTGATGGCAGGTTCGTGCGCTTGGCAAAGGCGGCGCTGTCCTCGTCCTTGGGTGCAGCGTCAGGAATGACCTCGCCGTAATAGTCGGCCAAAATCCGGTTGGCCTTTTCAACCAGATCATCGCGCGTAAACCAAAGGTGGGCGTTTCCGTTTTTGAAACCGCGAATGCGGAAATAGTTGCTTTCTGTAAGCGACTGTTGGGGACCATAGCCGGGGCGGTCGGCGTCAATCTCTTGGATCAAGCCGCGACCGGCTGGCGCTTCGTCATCGAGCTTCGCAAATACTCGTTCAACGTCGATAATGGTTTCTTCGGCCCATGTACGGTTGAAACCACCGGAAAACTCGGAAAAAGCCCGATCAACGATCATTCGGGAACCCAGCTTGAAGGCATCATGCGACTTGAAACGGCTATCGAGACGAGAGAAAGCCACCGCTAGACCACGCGCAAAGATAAGATCGGCGCTGCCCATGAGCGTTTCGAATGTCGCTCTTACATCGTCGATCGTCACCGGCGGAACGTCCTCACGCAAGCCTTGGTCGAACTCGCGCGCTGCTGTTGCGTCCATAAGATCGCGGATGCCGGTTGACTCCCAAAGGTAAGACCAAACCGAAGCGTCAAGCTGTCGGCGGAAAATTTCGACGGATTCCGCCGGGTTAAAACCGTTAGGGAAAAGATTGGTGTAGTGCTTGTTATGGGTCCGGTCGACGCCCCAATACTTCCGGCCGCATTGGGCTTTTCGAGCAAAGGCATTTGCCTCTTCCGCCAGCTCATAGGCACCCTGCAGGGCACCGGCAGCGTCGGCAATCTTTGCAAGGGCCGCATCGCGCGCAGCAACAATATCCTCAATCTGAGATGTAAGTGCAGGCACTGGGGCGGGCTGTTCTTCGCCGGTGCGCAGAATTTCAGGCGTTTGGATGTTCATGCTTCACCTCCTTGAAAAAGTTCCAGTTGAGCAATCGACCAGTCGGCGGCGGGCAGGGGATCAACGCCGCGTGTTTCGACAACATGGCGGGACTGGCTTTGCCGCCGTTGACCGTGATCGGATGTGTAGGTTTCGCGGATCAGGACGGAAAACCGGTTCGGCGTCTTTGGATCAGCGGCAACGCAATACTGCTTCTTGGAGCGTGGACGCCCCAACCATAGCGCATGGTTTTCCTCGTTGCGCAGATATTCGATGCAGGCGAGAATATTGCGCTTGTCAGAGGCGGTCAGATGCCGCCCCTCGATGTGCTTGACGGATGGTTTCAACGCATCGACTCCTTGTCGTCTGCGTCCTTTTCAGCCCGGTAATACTGAAAAGCGTTCTTGTCGTGACGGTCGAACAAAAGGTTGCTTTGATCCGCTAGGTGTCGCAGATCGCACAGCGCATAAATGAGCAAATCACTGGCCGCGTCTGTGTCATACAGAGATGAAAGCGCCTCTATGATCCGGTCGCTCTGGCGTTCCGCAAGCTGGCGGGCTTGTGCATTGCCGTAGGTCAGCGCCTCCGGCGAAAGGTGCTGAATGGAAACACCGGAACAGGCAACGCCTGTGGTGCTGTCGGCATCCAGAAGGCGCACAAGATCGTCATGAATGGCGCGGCCTTGTTCTTGTAAACTGGCTTCGGCGGGACAGTCGTAGATCATCTGGGCGGTGATAGTGATCTCTTCCCGCATACCATTGCTTGCCATAATCTGTATTCCTTCTGTGGTGATGCCCTCTCGGTCTTGATGCCGAAAATTGGGGGCCGGGTTTCTGGCGAGGATGCGCGAAGCGCGTCTCTCTCCTGAAATCCTGCCTCCCGGCGAGGGCAGGGGGGGAACCGCCGCAATG
>JAOARX010000012.1 GCA_025210345.1 Pelagimonas sp.
GACAAGCTGAACGCAGCGGTTGGCGCATCGCGCGCAGCGGTGGATTCCGGTTTTGCGGCCAATGACTTGCAGGTTGGTCAGACCGGTAAAGTTGTCGCCCCCGAACTGTATATCGCCGTCGGCATCTCGGGTGCGATCCAGCACCTCGCCGGGATGAAAGACAGCAAGATCATCGTCGCGATCAACAAAGACGAAGAGGCCCCGATCTTCCAGGTCGCCGACTTTGGCTTGGTCGCAGACCTCTTCGACGCCGTCCCCGAACTCACCGAAAAACTCGGCTGAGACAAATCCAAAACACAATCAAGCCCCGTCAATAAAGACGGGGCTTTTTTGTTGGGTCCAATCTGTTCGATTGTTGCCTTTCCCACTTTTTGGATACATTATCCCATGAAGACCGAAGTCCCCTGAGCCAAAGGCCACCTCGATGACACAGACCATATTTTCGGGCACCATGCCCGCCCTCATGACCCCCTGTACTGCCGACCGCCGCCCCGATTACGACGCGCTGGTAAAAAAGGGGCAAGAGATGATCGCAGCGGGCATGTCCGCTGTCGTGTATTGCGGGTCGATGGGGGATTGGCCGCTTTTGAGCGACGAAGAGCGGATGATCGGGGTTGAGCGTCTGATCCAGGCTGGTGTCCCCGTCGTCGTGGGAACCGGCGCGATCAATTCGAAATCTGCCGTCGCCCATGCGGCACATGCGCAAAAAGTGGGGGCCGTGGGCCTGATGGTGATTCCTCGCGTTTTGTCACGCGGTACATCGGTGAGCGCACAGAGAAACCACTTCAGAGCCATCCTAGCTGCCGCCCCAGACGTGCCCGCGATCATCTATAACAGCCCGGTTTACGGGTTCGCGACCCGCGCAGATCTGTTCTTTGATCTGCGAGCGGACCACCCAAACCTGATCGGTTTCAAAGAGTTCGGCGGCAAGGACGATCTGCGCTATGCTGCCGAACATATCACCAGTCAGGATGATCAGGTCACGCTGATGGTTGGGGTCGACACTGAGGTCTATCATGGCTTTGTGAATTGCGGTGCGACCGGATCAATCACGGGGATCGGCACGGCCCTGCCGAAAGAGGCGCTTTTGCTGGCGTCGCTCTGCCAGAAGGCCGCCACAGGACATGCCGAGGCCCGCCTGCGGGCAAAAGAGCTTGAAGACGCCTTTGGGGTGCTTGCAAGCTTTGACGAAGGCACGGATCTGGTGCTCTATTACAAGCACCTGTTGGTGCTGAACGGCGAAGACGAATATCGCCTGCACTTCAATGAAACGGATGTTCTGAGCGATGCGCAGCGGAACTATTGCGAATCACAATACACGCTTTTCCGCGCGTGGTTTGCCGACTGGTCGGCGCAGGGGGGCGTGATCTCTGAATGTATGTAGTCGACAGCCACACGGGGGGCATGCCCACGCGGGTCATTCTGGACGGGGGGCCGGATCTGGGGACAGGTCCTTTGGCCGAACGGGCCGCCCATCTGGCCCGCGATCACAAGACCTTTTGCAGCGCGGTCTTGTCCGAACCGCGCGGCAAACCGGGGATGGTCGCTGCGCTGCTGGTGCCCCCCTTGGATCCCACCTGTGTAACCGGGGTGATCTATTTCGATGTCGGCGCGGTTCTGGGCATGTGTGGTCATGGCACAATCGGGCTGGGGGTGACCCTTGCTCGCGTAGGTCGGATTGAACCGGGCCGACATCGGATCGAAACGCCTGCGGGGGTCGTAACCATCGACCTGCATGATCCCAATACCGTCACCGTGATCAACATCGAAAGCCGCCTTGTAAAGGCGGACGTCACCATTTCAACTCCGGATCTGGGCGAGATCATCGGCGACGTCGCCTATGGCGGGAACTGGTTCTTTATCGTTGACCCCTCTCCTATTCCGGTCTTGCCCGCCAACATCCGTGCGCTGACGGATGCGGCCATCACATTGCGCACGCACGCGAACGCTCTTGAAATCGGGGGCGAGCGTGGCGAACCAATTGATCACGTGATTTTTCAAGGCAACGACCCCGACCCAATGGTGCACAGCCGCAACTTTGTCCTATGCCCGGACAACACCTATGACCGCTCTCCCTGCGGGACAGGAAGCTCAGCCCGACTAGCCTGTCTATCCGCCAAAGGGCAACTGGAACCGGGTCAGGAAATCCGCCAGAACAGTATCATCGGCAGCGGTTATGACCTGTCGTGCGAACCCGGCCCGAACGGTGGCGTGATCCCCCGCATTCGTGGCCGCGCACATGTGATGGCTGAGGGACGACTGATCTTTGAAGACACGGATCCTTTCAAATCGGGCATTCCCAGATAGGGTATCGGGCGGGGGCAGACATGCAAAAAGACATCACCGTTATTGGCGCTGGGATTATCGGGATCACAACCGCACTTGAGCTGCAAAACCGCGGCTTCCAGGTGCGGGTTCTGGACCGAGAGGGCGTGGCGGCAGGCACATCCCATGGCAACGCCGGGGCGTTCGCATTTGCAGAAGTCGAACCGCTGGCCACACCCGGCATCATGCGCAAGGCCCCGAAATGGCTGCTGGATCCGCTGGGGCCGCTGTCCGTTCCACCCGCCTATGCGCTGCAGATCCTGCCCTGGATGCTGCGTTTTTGGCGGGCAAGCTGGCCTGATCGGTACGCGGCCGGGCTGGCGGCGCAGGCCAGCTTGATGGACCTGTCCAGCAAGGCACTGTCCGGGATTATCAGGGATGTCGACGGCGAACATCTGATCCAACGGGATGGCCAGATGCAGCTGTATGAAGGCGAGGCGCAGTTCCGCGCCAGTCTTACCGCGTGGGAGCGTCGCGCAGAACATGGAATTGACCACAGGCTCTTGCATAGCCCTGCGGAGATTGCCGAAATTCAACCCGGGCTGAGTGCAAAGTTTACCCATGGTGGTTTTACCCCGGGATGGATCAACACGATCGACCCCAAGGTCTGGACACAGCATCTGGCCCAGCGCTTTGACGCGCGCGGCGGGTCAATCGAGCAGGCGGAAATACGGGCGCTAACGCCTACCACCGATGGCGTTGATCTTCACACGGGGACCGGCACGCAGACGGTGCCGCAGGCAGTCATTTCCTGTGGCGCTTGGTCCCATCATCTGGCTCGCACGCTCGGAGACCGCCTGCCGCTGGAAACCGAGCGCGGCTATAACACCACCCTGCCCCCCGGTGCCTTTGATCTGCGCACACATCTGACCTTTGGCGGTCACGGCTTTGTGGTGACCAAGATCGCCGGAGGGGTTCGTGTGGGCGGTGCCGTCGAACTGGGCGGGCTAAAGCTGGAACCGAATTACAAACGCGCCGATGCTCTGTTGCAAAAGGCCAAGCGCTTTTTGCCCGATCTCGACACCGGCAATGGCACCCAATGGATGGGCCATCGCCCCTCCCTGCCCGACAGCCTGCCTGTGATGGGTCATGCGCCACGTTCGGATCGGGTGATCTACGCTTTTGGTCATGGGCATCTGGGCCTGACCCAATCGGCCGGCACGGCCCAACTGGTGGCAGATCTGGCCGAGGGCCACACCCCGTCGCTGGACCTGACCCCCTACCGCCCGACCCGTTTCTGACCCCAAAGGCCCCCAATGCGCAGCACAAAGATCCTCCATGTCATTTCAGCCCATGCCGAAGGCGAAGTTGGGGATGTGATCGTCGGAGGTGTCACGCCGCCACCCGGCAAAACCCTGTGGGCGCAACGCGATTTCATCGCCCGGGATGAGACCCTTCGCCAATTTGTGCTGAATGAACCCCGCGGTGGCGTATTTCGTCATGTGAACCTGCTGGTGCCCCCCAAACACCCCGAGGCCGATGCGGCTTTCATCATCATGGAGCCCGAAGACACGCCGCCCATGTCAGGATCAAATTCGATCTGCGTGGCGACCGTTCTGTTGGATGGGGGCATCTTGCCGATGCAGGAACCCGAAACCCATCTGACACTCGAAGCGCCCGGTGGGCTGGTCAAGGTCCGGGCGGAATGCACCAACGGCAAGGCCCAGAGAATCTTTGTGCAGAACCTGCCAAGCTTTGCGGATCAGCTTTCGGTTCCGCTTGAGGTTGCCGGGTTGGGTACGCTGACCGTGGATACGGCTTATGGCGGGGACAGCTTTGTCCTGGTTGACGCCCAGGCCCTGGGGTTCGAGATCTCAGAGCATGAAGCCAAAGACATCGCGCGACTGGGGGTGACAATCACCAATGCGGCGAATGATCAGCTGGGCTTTTCCCACCCGGAAAACCCCGATTGGGACCACATTTCGTTTTGTGGTTTCTGCGGTCCTATTGAACAAACAGCGGGTGGCGTCACCAGCAAATCCGCAGTCGCGATCCAACCCGGCAAAGTCGATCGCTCTCCCACCGGCACAGCGGTCTCGGCGCGCATGGCTGTCATGGCCGCGCGCGGGCAGATGCAAACCGGACAGAGCTTCGACGCCGTCTCCATCATCGGGTCGCGGTTCACCGGTCGCATTCTTGGAGAAACACAGGTGGGTCAATGCCCCGCGATTTTCCCGGAAATCTCGGGTCGCGGTTGGGTGACCGGCATTCATCAACACATGTTGGACCCAGACGACCCCTGGCCATCCGGGTATCGCCTGTCTGATACCTGGGGTGCCTAAGCTCAGGCCCCTTAGCCCTCTGTCACACAAGTATGAAATTGAATTGTCGGACGCAGCGTGTTTTTCTAACCTGAACGTTTAGAACCACAGGACTATCCATGTCGCGCCAACGTGCCATTTCTCGCCAAAGCCTGCCCGAGGTCATCGCCAAAGACCTGCGCGAACGCATCCTAAGCGGTGAGCTTTCAGAGGGAGAGGTAATCCGGCAAGAGGCCCTGGCAGACGATTACGACGTGTCGCGCATGCCCGTGCGCGAAGCGCTAAAGCAACTCGATGCCGAGGGGCTGGTTCAGCTGACCAACAACAAGGGCGCCCGGGTTACACGCCATTCGATCGAAGAAATCCGCGAGATCTTTGATTTGCGGATCCTGCTTGAGGTTGATCTGTTCCGCCGGTCCATTCCTAGCCTCACTGCGGCCCATTTCGCCGAGTGTCAAAAAATTCTTGAGAAGATGGACCGTTCATACGATGCCGAAGAAACCGCTGAATGGGGCAAGTTGAACCATGCGTTCCACAGTGCGCTTTATGCAGCGGCGGACAGGGCCATGACACATGATATTTTGCGCAATATCGGCCTGCATTCAGATCGCTATGTGCGTATGCACCTCAGCGTCATGGCGCGCCGTGCGCCTGCCAAGGAAGAGCACCATCAGTTGCTCCATCTCGCGCGCGAGGGGAACACGGATGCGGCCTGCGATCTGCTGCGTCAACACATTGGCCGTTCACGGGATCAGCTGCTCGACATGATCGTGGCGGCACGGGCATTGGAAACCAGCGCCTAGGCCTGAGCGCGGATGGCCGCATGAGCGGCACGCAATCCCGCCAGGGCCAAGCCCCGATCATCCACACAGCGCACCATCGCCCCTTGGGCGGCAAGCGCGTGTTGATAACGCTGGGCAAGCGGCGACACCCCCAATATGACAACATCCTGTCCCAACCAATACGCCCGCGTCGCCGCCAGCTCGGCCCCGATCAAATAGGCAAGCAGGCGCGCGCGGATCTTGGCCTGCGACACGGATTTGTTCAAAGCGATCTCTGAGCGCAAAGACGCCAGTTTGGCAGCAAGACTTTCCGGGCGTGAGAGCGTGTCGCCTAGACCCGCGTCAAACGCGTTTTGATCAAATTCCGACCCTTGCAACCCCTCTTTCAAAGAAGAGTGCTGCGCCAACAAGTCAAATTGCTCGCCTGTCATGAAACTGCGAAAACTGACGATTTCCTCGGCACTGATGTGAACCCATTTTGAATGGGTTCCGGGAAGCAGCAGCACGCCATCGAACCCGCTGTCTTGGTCAAGATATCCGGCAATGCGGTTGGGTTCGTGGATCATCAGATCCAAGGGCGCGCCTTGCTGAACAGTCGCCCCCACATAGAGGTTCCAATTGCTGCTTTGAAAAACAGTCATATTCGCGATGGATGCAGGTTTACAGGGCACCGACACCATGGCTGATTTATCCAGATCCCCGGAATAGACAATTGTAACAGGGCGCGCCATGTCCTGGTCTGCGACGAGGTTGTCAAAAACCTCGAGGCCGGTTGGGGTTGGCACATCGATTTCCCGATGCTCTGATATGCTGCCATCCGATGCGATCATCCAGGTCCGCAGCACGTTACCTTCTGCCTCGGCCGCGATCCACGCGGTTTGCGTGTCGCTGGCCAGGGTTGCTCTGTTTCTATCTGTGTTCATAGGTTTGAGAACTCAGTAACCACCTGTCGCTGGCGCCCGAGACCCTCAATGCCCAGGGTCACGACATCCCCGGTTTTAAGATACCTGGGCGGTGTCATCCCCATCCCCACGCCGGGTGGCGTGCCCGTACAAATCAGGTCACCCGGTTGAAGCAGCATGAATTCCGACAGATAGGAAACGATGGTCTCGGCGTCGAAAATCATCGTGCTGGTGTTGCCCGTCTGCATGCGCATCCCGTTTACATCCAGCCACATATCCAGATTGTTGACATCCCCAACACTATCCGGAGTTACAAGAACGGGGCCAGTCGGGCAGAAGTTCGGAAAGCTTTTGCCCTTGGACCACTGGCCACCGCGCTCGATTTGCCACGCGCGTTCGGACACATCATTGACCAGAACAAACCCCGCTATGTGATCCAAAGCGTCGTCACGGGTGATGTTCAAGGCAGGTTTCCCAATCACGATGCCCAGTTCGACCTCCCAATCCAGCTTGGTCATTTTTGGGCTGTACAGAATGTCGTCGTTCGGGCCGCAAAAGGTTGACGCGACCTTGTTGAAGACAATCGGTTCGGTCGGGGGTTCCATCCCGGCTTCGCGCGCGTGGTCAAGATAGTTCAATCCAATGCACAAGATATTCCGCGGCTGAGAAATCGGTGACGCGACCCGCAGACCATCCTTCTGCGCAAACGGAAAGTCTTGCAATGGCCGGGATGCGATCTGTTCCAAAAGCCCCAACTCTAGGATCGCTGGTGAAATATCGGTGGTCAGAGACGACAGATCGCGCGCGATCCCATCGGTGTCCAGGACACAGGGAAGGATCGAGCCATCAGCGGTTTCAAAACGCATCAGTTTCATAAAGTGCACCTTTTTGGAAAACTCAGGACCCGAGTTATCCATAAATGCCCGACAACCTAAGGGAAAGCTGCCAAAACGCAACGTGCCGACATTAAGTCGGAAGGGCCGATACTATGGTCTTTCGGTTCCGTCGATGCCTACACTCAGACAAATCTTGTCTCTGGGAGCAACGCACATGACCCATCGCTATAACCAACCGCTAGGAGGCAACAGCATGCCGCGCACTGGGGGCCCAGCCACAATGATGCGACTTCCCTCTGCGGATACGGCTGCGGGGCTTGATGCCTGCTTTGTGGGGATTCCCATGGATATCGGCACATCAAACCGTCCCGGAACCCGATTGGGTCCACGTCAAATCCGCGATGAAAGCCGCATGATACGCCCCTATAATATAGCCACGGGGGTTTCGCCCTTTGATCATATGCAGGTCGCGGACATAGGGGACGTCCCGATTAACCTGTTTGACCTGAAGAAATCAGTGGAAATCATCGCGGATTTCTATCGCGATATTCTTGACCATAGCGCGATCCCACTGACGTTGGGGGGCGATCACACGCTCACATGGCCCATCTTACGTGCGATGAAAGAGAAATTCGGCCCGGTCGCTCTGGTACACGTTGATGCCCATTCAGATACAAATGACGAGATGTTCGGCGAAAAAGAAGCCCACGGATGCCCGTTTCGCCGCGCCTGGGAAGAAGACTGCCTGCTCAACGACAAAGTGTTCCAAATCGGTTTGCGGGGGACAGGCTATGGGGCAAGCGATTTTGACTGGGGCCGTCGGCAGGGCTGGACCTGTATCCAGGCCGAAGACTGCTGGCACAAATCCCTATCCCCTTTGATGGCAGAGATCCGGGACAAGATCGGGC
Organism: Pelagimonas sp.; assembly: GCA_025210345.1. GTDB lineage: Bacteria > Pseudomonadota > Alphaproteobacteria > Rhodobacterales > Rhodobacteraceae > JAOARQ01. The sequence continues at coordinate 8,015 of JAOARX010000012.1, forward strand.
AATCTCCGGTTTACCTCAGCTTTGATATTGACAGTCTCGACCCCGGGTTCGCACCGGGTACCGGAACCGTGGAAGTCGGCGGCCTCACGACCCTGCAGGGACTCGAAATCATCCGCGGCATATCCGGTTTGAACCTTGTGGGCGCCGACCTCGTCGAAGTCTCGCCGCCCTATGATCCCACGGGCAATACAGCGGTGATCGCCGCGAATTATCTGTATGAAATGCTATGCGCTGCGATCAGGAGGTAACCAACTGATATCTTATTCAGCATGATCGGATATTGCAGCTTTGTGATCTTCCGCGGCCCTGGGGTCTTGGACGCAACGAGCGCCCTTATGTGGCGCTATCGTGTTTTAACCGTTGGTATTTTGGTTGCGGGAGTAGGATTTGAACCTACGACCTTCAGGTTATGAGCCTGACGAGCTACCGGGCTGCTCCATCCCGCGCCAATATGTATAGGCCAGCGCTTTTGTCAGTGCTGTCGTTAGCGCTTTATCTCCCTTTAA
>JAOARX010000013.1 GCA_025210345.1 Pelagimonas sp.
GAAGATGTAGATCAGGGTCACGATCAGACCTGCCAGCATACCGGCCACGGCGCCTTTGTTGTTCACCTTGGTAAAGATGCCCATCATCAGAGCCGGGAAGATCGACGCAGCGGCCAGACCGAATGCCAGAGCAACGGTTTGCGCCGCAAAGCCCGGAGGGTTCAGACCGAGGTAGGTCGCAACCACGATGGCCACGGCCATTGCGATACGTGCGGACATCAGCTCGTTTTTCTCCGAGATGTTCGGGGTCAGCTGACCCTTCATCAGGTCGTGAGAAACAGCGGTCGAGATCGCCAGCAGCAGACCCGCAGCAGTCGACAGAGCCGCCGCAAGACCACCCGCAGCAACAAGGCCAATCACCCAGCCCGGCAGGTTCGCGATTTCCGGGTTCGCCAGAACCAGGATGTCACGGTTGAACTTGGTCAGCTCGTTCTCGGAACCCCAACCTGCTGCTTCCATGGCGGCCACGGTCTCAGCATTCTTGTCGTTGAAGTAAGCGATTTTGCCGTCGCCGTTCTTGTCTTCCCAACCCAGCAGACCGGTTTTTTCCCAGGTTGCCATCCAGTTGTACTTCTCGTCCGAACCGATCATTTCAACCGAAACCGGCTCGCCCGATGCGCCATTCGGCCACATCATTTCCGAGATGTTCAGACGCGCCATGGCACCAACCGCAGGGGCGGTGAGATACAGCAGGGCGATGAACACCAGGGTCCAGCCCGCCGACCAACGTGCGTCAGACACTTTGGGAACGGTGAAGAAGCGCATGATCACGTGGGGCAGACCCGCGGTACCGATCATCAAGGACAGGGTGAACAGAACCATGTTCAGCGTGTCAGCGTGGTGCGCGGTGTACTCTTTGAAGCCCAGCTCGGTCACGATCTGGTCCAGCTTCTCAAGCAGCGGAACACCCGACGCGGCGTGCTCGCCGAACAGGCCCATGGCCGGGATCGGTGTGCCCGTCAGCTGCAACGAGATAAAGATCGCCGGAATGGTGTAGGCCATGATCAGAACGCAGTACTGCGCCACCTGAGTATAGGTCACACCCTTCATGCCGCCGAAAACGGCATAGGCGAAAACAACAGCCGCGCCGATGAACAGGCCGGTGGTGTTGTCAACTTCGAGGAAGCGACCAAAGGCCACGCCCACACCGGTCATCTGACCGATCACATAGGTGGTCGAGGCAACGATCAAGCAGATCACGGCCACAACGCGTGCGGTCGAGCTGTAGAAGCGGTCGCCGATGAATTCCGACACGGTGAACTTGCCGAACTTACGCAGGTAGGGCGCAAGCAGCAGAGCCAGCAGAACGTAACCACCGGTCCAGCCCATCAGGAAGGACGAGTTGTCATAGCCGGTGAAGGCGATCAGGCCAGCCATCGAGATGAACGAAGCCGCCGACATCCAGTCCGCCGCAGTCGCCATACCGTTGGTGACGGGGTGCACGCCACGACCCGCGGCGTAGAATTCCGATGTGGAACCCGCGCGGGCCCAGATCGCGATGCCGATGTACAGCGCGAAGGACGCGCCAACAAACAGCAGGTTAATGGTAAACTGATCCATGTCTCTTATTCCTCAACGCCGAATTCACGGTCGAGCTTGTTCATGCGCCAGGCGTAGAAAAAGATCAGGGCCAAAAAGACCAGGATCGATCCCTGCTGGGCAAACCAAAAGCCCAGATCAGTGCCGCCGACCGCGATGCCCGACAGGGCAGGGCGCAGCAGGATGCCAAAGCCAAAGCTAACAACAGCCCAGATCACCAGGCTAACGAGAATGATGCGTACGTTCGCAGCCCAATAGCCTTTGTCGGCTTCGGCCTGAGCAGCATCCTGAGATGTTTGATCCGCCATGTTGCGGGTCCTCCTCTTCCTCCAAATGCCCCCGAAGGGGCGCGAAAGCGCCAATCCCTGTCAGAATTCGCGCCGCAAGTGTCCCCCCACAGGACACATGGCAATGATCGCGGTGTCATTGCCGGGGTGCGTAGGCCGCCCCCAGAGGGGGGCAACCTGCGTTTGTGGCAGACCGTTACCCGGTTGCCGTTTTCACGATGGCCGAAAGGCCGGATGCGATATCCGCGATCTCGCCCATGGCGTCGATACGCTGAAGCGATCCCTGACCGGCATAGTAGTCGATCAAGGGCGCGGTCTGCGCATGATAGGCCTCAAGGCGGCTGGCCACGGTGTCCGCGTTGTCATCTGCGCGGCGCTTGAATTCGGTGCCGCCGCAGTTGTCACAGACGCCCTCAGCCTTGGGCTGTTTAAAGCTGTCGTGATAGCCTTCGCCGCAACCGTCACAGGTATAGCGGCCCGAAATCCGGGTCACCATCGCGGCGTCTTCGACATCAAGGCTGATCGCGGCGTTGATGCGCTGACCGTTTTCCGCCAGCAGCATGTCCAGCGCCTTGGCCTGAACCGTGGTGCGCGGGAACCCGTCCAGAATTACGCCTTTGGCGCAATCCGCATCCCCAAGACGATCGCGCAGGATGGCGATGACGATCTCGTCGCTGACCAGATCCCCCGCTTCCATCACGGCCTTGGCCTGTTTGCCTGCCTCTGTCCCTGCGGCCACAGCGGCGCGCAACAGGTCTCCGGTGGACAATTGGACCAGGCCGAACTGCTCTTCTAACATGCGCGCCTGTGTGCCTTTCCCGGCCCCGGGGGGGCCGAGCAGGATCAACACGGGGGCAATGACCGATGTGCTACCATCCATCATGCGATCAGGCCCGGTTCATGCGGTTTTCGATCAGATCGTCGACAACAGCCGGCTCTGCGAGGGTCGACGTATCGCCCAGCGAACCATAGTCGTTTTCCGCGATCTTGCGCAGGATACGGCGCATGATCTTGCCCGAGCGTGTTTTCGGCAGGCCGGGGGCCCACTGGATCAGATCCGGCGAGGCAATCGGGCCGATTTCGGTACGCACCCAGGTGCGCAGCTCTTTGCGCAGCTCTTCGGTCGCTTCGACACCATTCATCAAGGTGACATAGCAATAGATGCCCTGACCCTTGATTTCATGCGGATAGCCAACCACGGCGGCCTCGGCCACGGATTCATGCGCGACCAGCGCCGATTCAACTTCGGCGGTGCCCATGCGGTGACCCGAGACGTTGATGACGTCATCGACGCGGCCGGTGATCCAGAAATCACCATCTTCGTCGCGGCGGCAGCCGTCGCCCGAGAAGTAGTAGCCTTTGTAATCGCTGAAATAGGTCTTTTCAAAGCGCTCGTGATCGCCCCAGACGGTGCGCATCTGGCCGGGCCAGCTGTCTTTGATCGCCAGAACACCTTCGATCGGATAGGTGTGGATCTCTTCGCCCGACTGCGGGTCCAGAACAACAGGCTGCACGCCAAAGAAGGGGCGCATGGCCGCGCCCGGCTTGGTCGCGTGGGCACCGGGGAGCGGCGTCATCATGTGGCCGCCGGTTTCGGTCTGCCACCATGTGTCGACGATCGGGCAGTTTCCTTTGCCGACAACATCGTTGTACCAGTTCCAGGCTTCGGGGTTGATCGGTTCCCCCACGGTGCCCAGGATGCGCAGCGAAGACAGGTCACATTTTTCAACGAATTCATTGCCTTGCCCCATCAATGCGCGGATCGCGGTCGGGGCGGTGTAGAACTGGTTGACCTTGTGCTTTTCGCACACCTGCCAGAAACGCGAGGCATCCGGATAGGTCGGGACACCTTCGAACATGACGGTGGTCGCGCCATTGGCCAGCGGGCCATAGACAATGTACGAGTGGCCGGTGACCCAACCCACGTCAGCGGTACACCAATAGACGTCACCTTCGTGGTAATCAAAGGTCACTTCCTGGGTCAGCGATGCATACAGCAGATACCCACCGGACGAGTGCACAACCCCCTTGGGCTGGCCGGTCGAACCCGAGGTATAGAGGATGAACAGCGGATCATCCGCGCCCATTTCCACCGGGTGGCAATAGTCCCCCACTTCCATGACCATTTCATTGTAGTCAAAATCACGGCCGTCGACCCAGGTGGTCTGACCGCCGGTGCGCTTGACCACCAGGCATTTCACGCTGTCTTTGCAGTGCAGCAACGCCTTGTCAGCGTTGGTTTTCAGCGGGGTCTTGCGGCCACCGCGCGGCGCTTCGTCAGCGGTGATGACAACCTTGGCGTCACAGCCGTTCACACGGGCCGCCAGAGCATCCGGCGAGAAGCCCGCGAAGACGATCGAGTGGATCGCGCCGATGCGCGCACAGGCCAGCATGGCATAGGCGGCTTCGGGGATCATCGGCAGATAGATGATGACGCGGGCGCCCTTGGAGACGCCCATGCTTTCCAGAACATTGGCCATGCGGCACACGCGGCGGTGCAGGTCGTTGTAGGAAATCGACTGCGCCTGCTCATTGGGATCATCGGGCTCAAAGATAATCGCGGTCTGGTTGCCGCGCTTTTCCAGGTGACGGTCAATACAGTTGGCGGCCACGTTCAGGGTGCCGTCGTTGAACCATTCGATGTTCACACCACCCAGGTTGAAATCGACGTTTTTGACCTGCGTGGGCTTCTTGATCCAGTCGAGACGTTCGGCTTGTTCCGCCCAGAAACCATCGGGGTCATTGATCGAACGAGCATACATCTCGTCGTATTTGGCTGCATCGACATGCGCTTTGCCCGCAAGCTCGGCTGATGGCGGATATGTGGCGTTGGTCTGATCGGTCATGAAGACTCCCCCTGACTATGTTCCTCCGGTGCGCGGCCCCGGCTTGTGCCGTGACGTCACGCGCCTCTCCGCGTTGACCATAGCAAGTTTGGAAATTTTTTGAATATCTTATTTGAAAATAAGAAGTTAGCTGTAAATAATTTTCTATTAACCAATATTTCCTGTAAATGAATTTTCGCAATCGGCGTTAAGTCGCTTATTTTGCAGAGGTCCTTGATGAAATATTTTTCACACATCTTTTCCGTTAGCGTTCGCGCAAGGTTATTGCGAATTGTGGCTCTCGTGTGACAAAAGGTTGCGGTATGCATTTGCATACCGTGTTTTCTACCCAGAACTACGAATCTCTTTTCCGGCAGGATGCGTAGTTCTGGGTAGAAAACGCCCATTGAGCGCACAGGTAATAGGCGAACACCACGTCCAACCCCAAGCCCCTTGAAATCGCACTTCTTTTGGCTAGGCTCTGCTCAAATAGCGGGAAAATCCGCATTTTCTGGGAGGAAATATCATGAAACACATAACTGCAAAACTATTGACCACGGCCCTGGCCGTGACCTTTGCGTCCGAAGCCATGGCGACCGAATGGAACGTGTCCGTCTGGGGCAAGCGCCGCGCCTTTACCGAGCATGTTGAAAAGCTCGCGGAACTGGTGTCCGAGAAAACCGGCGGTGAGTTCACCATGAACATCTCTTATGGGGGGCTGTCGAAAAATCGCGAAAATCTGGACGGGATCAGCATTGGCGCCTTTGAGATGGCCCAGTTCTGCGCGGGCTATCACCGCGACAAGAACCGTGTGATCACCGTGCTTGAGCTGCCTTTCCTGGGCGTGAACACGCTGGAAGAAGAGGTCGCAGTCTCAAGCGCGGTCTACGCCCATCCGGCGGCGGCCGAGGAAATGGAGCAGTGGAACGCCAAGCTGCTGATGACCTCACCCATGCCGCAGTATAATATTGTCGGCACCGGCGAGCCCCGCGATGCTCTGGCGGAATTCAAGGACATGCGCGTGCGCGCAACCGGTGGCATCGGCAAAGCCTTTGAAGCGGTGGGGGCCGTGCCCACATCGGTGACCGCAACCGAAGCCTATCAGGCGATGGAAAGCGGTGTGGTTGACACCGTGGCCTTTGCCCAGCACGCACATCTGGCCTTTGGCACTATCAATCAGGCCGAGTGGTGGACCGCCAACCTGAACCCCGGCACCGTGAACTGCCCGGTTGTCGTCAACATCGACGCCTATGAGGCGCTCTCTGATGCGGAGCGCCAGGCGCTTGACAGCTCAATCCCCGAGGCGCTGGATCACTATCTGGCGAACTATGGGACTTTGCTGGAAAAGTGGGACAGTGTTCTGGCGGAAAAAGGCGTGGCCAAGGTTGAGATCCCCGAAAGCGAGCTGGACGCCTTCCGCGCCACGGCCGCTGATCCGATCCGCGATGCCTGGATCAAGGACATGGAAGCGCAGGGGCTGCCGGGGCAAGAGCTCTATGATCTTGTTCAGGACACCCTGAAAAAATCGCGCATGTAATCGCATGTGACGATCCAAGGGTCTCCGGTATCTGACCGGGGGCTCTTTTGCATTCTGCATATCCTTTGCGTCCCATACATAAGGAGGGCAACATGGCCGGAGCGTCGGCAGTGCTCGAAGATTCCAGTTGGCTCAGCCGGTTGGATCGGGCCTTGGTTCCCATTGAGCGCATCATGGCGCTGGTCAGCGGGCTTGCGGCCTTTTCGCTGATGTTTCTGGCGGCTTATTCGGTGGCCGGGCGGCAGCTGGACAAGACCTTTCTGGCGCCTGCGCTGGACAGGATTGGCCTGATGGACGGGCCTTTGCCCGGGTATGTGGATTACATCGAAGCGCTGATGCCGCTGATTGCCATTATGGGGGTCAGCTATGTCCAGCGGGAAGGCGGGCATATCCGCATGGACATTCTGGTGGGGCAGTTGCGGGGGCGGCTGTTGTGGCTGTTCGAACTGATCACCGTTTTGATGATCCTTGCGCTGATGTTGGCGCTGGTGCTGGGGGCGTGGTATCACTTTGACCGCTCGTTCGATTGCGCCCGCCCGCTGTGTTCGCGCGACAGTTCGATCGACATCGGCCTGCCGATCTGGCCTTCAAAACTGGTGGTGCCGGTGGCCTTTGCCGTGCTGTGCGCGCGTCTTGTTTTGCAGGCCATGGGCTATGCGCGCGCCTTGGTGCTGGGGCTTCCTGCACCCGCCGGTGTGCCGCTGATCCAATCCGTTGCCGAACAGGCGCAGGCCGAAGCCGATCAGCTGGAGGGGTAGCCATGACAGAGATCGAGATCGGCCTTTGGGTCACGGGTGGCATGCTGGCGCTGGTGGTGATCGGCATGCGCGTGGCCTTTGCCGCGGGGTTCGCGGGGTTTGTCGGCATCACCTGGATTTTCTGGGACAAGTTCAAATACGCGCCCGAAAAGTTCCTCTATTTCAACGAGCGCCGCGAGATCTGGGATGGCGCGCTGGGCAAAGCCTTTCAGATCGCGGGACAGGTGCCGCATTCCAAGGTCTCGTCACAGGCGCTGTCGCTGATCCCGGTGTTCATTCTGATCGGGTATCTGGCCTATCACGCCCGGCTGACCTCGGCCTTGTTCGAGGCCGCGAAGCGCTGGATTGCCTGGGTGCCCGGCGGGCTGGCGGTGTCCACAGTCTTTGCCACGGCGGGCTTTGCGGCGGTCTCGGGGGCGTCGGTCGCCACTGCGGCGGTCTTTGCGCGCATTGCCATCCCCGAGATGTTGCAAGCGGGCTATAACAAGCGCTTTGCCGCCGGGGTCGTCGCCGCAGGCGGCACGCTGGCCAGCCTGATCCCCCCATCAGCAATTCTGGTGATCTATGCGATCATCGTCGAACAGGATGTGGGTAAGCTGCTGCTGGCAGGCTTTATCCCCGGTGCGTTTTCCGCATTGGTCTATGGCGCGCTGATTGTGGGGATCGCAGCAATTTTCAAGACGGTCGGCCCCCCGGTCACCGGCTTTACATGGCGCGAAAGGTTCGAAAGCCTGCCGCCCGCCTTGCCCATCGTGGCGGTGGTCGTGATCATCATCTTCTTTGTTTACAACCCCTTCGGGGACGCATGGGGCACCCCGACCGAGGGCGGAGCCGTTGGCGCCTTTATCGTATTCGTCATGGCCCTTTTGCGCGGCATGCGGATGAAGCAACTGAAAGAAGCCCTGATCGAGACCGCCAAGCTGACCGTGATGATTTTCACCATCATCTGGGGTGTCCTGATCTATGTGCGCTTTTTGGGGTTCGCCAAACTGCCCGATGCCTTTGCCGATTGGATCACCTCGCTGCACTATCCGCCCATGCTGATCCTGATCTGCATTTTGCTGGCCTATGCGGTGCTGGGGATGTTCATGGATGCAATTGGCATGCTGCTGCTTACGCTGCCCGTGGTCTACCCTGCGGTGATGGCCCTGAACGGAGGCGAAACCGTCGCCGCCGCTGACAGTGCCTTTGGCATGTCGGGCCCCATGTGTGCGATCTGGTTTGGCATCCTGGTGGTGAAGATGGCCGAGTTCTGTCTGATCACACCGCCCATTGGGCTGAACTGTTTTGTCGTTGCCGGTGTGCGGCCCGAACTGTCTGTCCAAGACGTATTCCGCGGCGTGACGCCCTTCTTCATCGCGGATGCGGTGACGATTGGACTGCTGGTGGCCTTCCCGTGGATCGTGCTTTGGCTGCCATCTCTGGCGTAGCAGTCTCAACAGCGAAGACGCCCGCCAATTGGTGGGCGTTTTCGGTTTGCCACCGGTAAAAGAGTTTCGGCCCGGACGCAGGCCGGGCTGCACCTGCCTTCGCCCCGGCAGCTGCATGCGCACCCACCAAGGCAGGTGCTGCCCTTCGTGGTTTGAACGCCAGTGTCACCCAATCTTCACAAAACTTGTCTTGCTGGGTTTGGGGGAATTCCTTATTTCCGGAAATATGGAAATAGAGGTGATCTCTCAGCTTTCGGCCCTTGCGCATGACCGCCGTCTGGCGATCTTTCGCCTGCTGATGCGGCGCTATCCCGATGCGCTGCCCGCCGGTGAGATTGCACAGATCCTTGATCTGCCGGCCTCGTCACTGTCAACCTGCCTGACCCATCTGCGCCAGGCCGGGCTGATCACGCAAACCCGTGCGGGCACCTCGCTTATGTATGCCGCGGACACCGTGGCCGCCGGGGCGCTTGTGTCTTATCTTGCGCAGGATTGCTGTCGCGGCCGTCCCGAAACCTGTCTTTCGCAACAGGCCGACCCCAAGCGCAAATACAACGTGCTGTTCCTGTGCACCGGCAACTCTGCGCGCTCGATCTTTGCCGAAGCGCTGTTACGCGCTGAGGCCGGGGACCGATTTGAGGCCTTTTCGGCGGGAACCGAGCCGCAAAACACCCTGAACCCCGACGCGATCGAGTTGCTGGAAACCAAGGGGTTCGACACCTCGGGTCTGCGCTCAAAGAATGTGTCCGAGTTTCAGGCGAAAGACGCCCCGCAAATGGATTTCGTCTTTACCGTCTGTGACATAGCGGCGAACGAAGACTGCCCCCCCTGGCCCGGTCAGCCCTTTTCCGGCCATTGGGGGCAACCGGATCCGGTCAGGGCCATGGGCTCTGACGCGGAAAGGAAACTGGCCTTTCAACAGGCCTTTGGCGGGCTCAAGAACCGCGTTCAGGCCTTTGCGGCCCTGCCGCTCGAGACACTTGATCGCGCGACGCTACAGGCCCGGATCGACATAATCGCAAAACAAGATAACGGATTGAAAACATGACCGTATATGCCATAAACGGGCTTGGCCGCATGGGCAAGCTGGTGATCAAACCCATGCTTGAGGCCGGGGATACCATCGCCTTTCTCAACGATGCGGTGGGGGATCCGCAGATGCATGCGCATCTGTTGGAATTCGACACGGTGCATGGCCGCTGGGATGCGGATTTCAGCGCCGATGCGGACAGCATCACCATCAACGGCACGCGCATCCCCTGCTACCAGACCCGCGATCTGGCGGATTTGCCGCTGGAAGGGGTGGATGTGGTCGTGGATTGCACCGGCTATTTCAAGACCGAAGCCCGCCTTGCCCCCTATTTTGAGCGCGGCGTGAAAAAGGTGGTTGTCTCTGCCCCCGTGAAAGACGGCAATGCCGCCAATATCGTCATGGGTGTGAATGAAGACAGCTATGACCCGGACACGCACCGGATTGTCACGGCGGCCTCCTGCACCACCAACTGTCTTGCGCCGGTGGTCAAGGTCTTGCACGAAAACCTTGGCATCAAGCACGGGTCGATGACCACCATTCACGATGTCACCAACACCCAGACCATCGTGGACCGCCCCGCCAAAGACCTGCGCCGCGCGCGCTCTGCTCTGAATTCGCTGATCCCGACCACCACCGGATCGGCCACCGCCATCACCCTGATCTACCCCGAGCTCAAGGGCCGGTTGAACGGGCACGCGGTGCGGGTGCCCCTGTTGAATGCTTCGCTGACCGATTGCGTGTTCGAGCTAGAGCGCGAAACCACGGTGGAAGAGGTCAACGCCCTGTTCGAAACCGCCTCCAAGACCGATCTCAAGGGCATTTTGGGCTATGAAACCCGGCCTCTGGTCTCGACCGACTATACCAATGACGATCGCAGCACGATCATTGACGCGCTCTCGACCATGGTGGTGAACGGGACACAGGTGAAAATCTATGCGTGGTATGATAACGAATGGGGGTATGCGTACCGGCTGGCGGATGTCGCCCATATGGTCGGTGCGTCTTTGATATAGCGCTTGCCAAGGGGGTCGCCATGCGCCTGTTGTCTCTTGTTCCCGGTCTGGCCGTTCTGGCCGGCCCGGCCTATGCCGAGTTGGTGTTTTGCAATGAAACCGCCGTCAAGGCGAGCGTCGCCATCGGCTATGTCGACGACGGGGTCTGGACCTCTGAGGGGTGGTGGGGGGTTCAGCCCTTTGACTGCACCACGGTGGTCTCGGGGGATCTGAGCAAGCGCTATTACTATTGGCGCGCGACCAACACCCACGGGGCCTTTGACACCGAGAACTACGCGTTCTGTACCACCTCCAAGGCCTTTACCATTGCCGGGGACGAGAATTGCGAAGATCGGGGGTATCGTCGCGAAAAATTCTCGGAATCCGACACCAACAACGCCAAGTCCTGGACCATCACCCTGACCGAGGCGGCCGCACCCGCGGGCACGTCGGACGAAGAAAGCAACGGTATGGCATCTGGGCACGCACAGGATGCGACACCGGGTCCGTCGGGCGGCGGGGGCACCGCCGATCCGGATCCGGCCGCCCATATGCGCCACGATTTCCTGGCCGAGCCGGGCACCCACGGGGAACCCTATTCGATCCGCGCCTGGTTCGACCATTGTACCTATCAGGGGGACGACCTGCTGTGCACCTTCACCGCCGACACGGGGTGGCGCTATGTGGCCAGCACCGCCGATCCCACCGATCCGATCTTTTTCGGCGACTTCCAGTTCCTGCCTTCGGGCGCGATGGTCGACCTGTCGGGGGATATGATCTCATATGCTGGTGACACCGCGCAGATCACGATCCGCGAGTGGGCCCTGGCCCCCGAAGAGGGGATGGAGACCACCGATTCCGATCCCTTTGCCGCGCCGGCCAGCGACCTGTCCGGGCTTCAGGAGTTCCTGCAGGGCTATTGGATGTCGGACGATGACAGCGCCTATTACTGGATCGTGCAGGGCAACCAGCTGGATGAAATCTATGACGGCAACCTGATGCAGCGGTCTTTCTTTGAACTCGCGCCCAGCTGTTCGGCCTCTTACGGGCAGGGGCCGGTGATCATCGCCTGGCCCGACCCGGACGAAGGCGATGGCCCGACCTGCTATCTGGTCACTGAAACGGGGCCACGCAGCCTTGGGCTGGCCAATGTGATCGTGGGGCGCGACCTGTCTTTCACCTATTCCAATTAAGGGGGCGCATCGCGCCGACATCATGACCCAGACTGATACCTCGCGGCCACAGGGGTTGGCCGCCTATATCGCTGTGACCGCGGCCTATTGGGCCTTCATGCTGAGCGACGGGGCTTTGCGGATGCTGGTGCTGCTGCACTTTCACACGCTGGGCTTTTCGCCCGTGCAGCTGGCCTATCTGTTCTTGCTGTATGAACTGGCGGGCATTGTTACCAATCTGTCGGCGGGCTGGATCGCCGCGCGGTTTGGACTGACCTCGACGCTATATGCGGGGCTGAGTTTGCAGATCGTGGCGCTGTTGGCGCTGACCCAGCTTGATCCGAGCTGGAGCCTCTGGGCCTCGGTGGCCTTTGTCATGGCGGTGCAGGGGCTGTCGGGCGTGGCCAAGGACCTGTCGAAAATGTCGGCCAAATCCGCGGTCAAGCTGCTGGCCCCCAGCGGGCAGGGCGGGCTGTTCAAATGGGTGGCGGTGCTGACCGGATCCAAGAACGCCGTCAAGGGATTTGGCTTTTTGCTGGGCGCTGGGCTTTTGGCGCTGGCCGGGTTCCATGCGGCGGTGCTGGGCATGGCGGCGGTGCTGGCGGCGGTGCTGGTGGTGTTGCTGATGCGCATGCCGGGGGGGCTTCCTCAGGGCAAGAAAAGCGCCAAGTTCAAAGAGGTGTTTTCCAAGGATCGCAACATCAACTGGCTAAGCTTTGCCCGCGTGTTCCTGTTTGGCGCGCGCGATGTGTGGTTCGTGGTGGGCATCCCGGTCTATTTCTATGCGGTGCTCAGCGACGGGTCCCATACGGGCAATCGCACCGCGTTTTTCACCATCGGCACCTTTATGGCGGTGTGGACAATCCTTTACGGGCTGGTCCAGGCCTATGCGCCCAAGGCCCTGCGCGCGGCGGATCGGCCCGAGGGTGAGATCGTGCAAGCAGCCCGCACCTGGGCGCTTTGGCTGTTGGGGGTGCCCGCGATTTTGGCGGTGGTGCTGTTTGTGTCGGATGAACCTTCGCTGGGGTTGACCCTTGTTCTGATTGCCGGGCTGTTGGTGTTTGGCGCGATCTTTGCGGTCAATTCCTCGCTGCACAGCTATCTGATCCTTGCCTTTTCCAAGGGCGAACGGGTGACGATGGATGTGGGCTTTTACTATATGGCCAATGCGGCGGGGCGGCTGTTGGGCACGCTGTTGTCCGGGCTCAGCTACCAGCTGGGCGGCATCAGCGCCTGTCTGGCGGTGGCGGCGGTCATGGTTGCGTTTAGCGCGTTTGGGGCAGGGCGTTTGCGGGCGCCGAATTCGGGCAAACACCTGGGGAGCGTCTGACGAGAGTAGGGCAAGCAACGCCTGATTGCTTGCCCCCTGTCTGTTTCGTGAGGGGCAGTACAGACCGATCAGATCCGCATGCGGGGGACGTCGTGGGGATCCAGTATCAGCTCGATCAAAAGCGGCTTGCTGCGGTTAGCGATGGCCTCGGCCACCTGGTCCAGATCCTCAAGCGACCGCACGGCCAACCCCTCACCCCCCAGCGAAGTCCCCATTTCCGCAAATGAGGGCCATTGGAATTCCGTCAGGCCGGGGTCCATCTTTTTGTCAAGGAACTGGATGTGTTCCGCACCATAGGCCGAGTCATTGGCGATGATCACGATCATGTCCTGCCCCAGCCGCACGGCGGTGTTGAACTCATTGATGCCACCCATCATAAAGCCGCCGTCGCCGCTGAACATCACCACCGGGCGCGACGGATCGGCGATGCCTGCGCCGATGGCCTCTTGCATGCCCAGCCCGATGGAGCCGAAGTTCACCGTGCCCACGAAACTGCGCGGATCGGGCACGGAAATACGGCACCAGACCTCGGTCATGAAACGCCCGCCATCGGTGACCAGAAGGCGCTCTTTGGGCAGGATCTGTTCCAGCTTTTCCAGCGCGCGCACATAGTTGACACAGCCCGCGGCGGTTTTCGAGCCCAGAACCGGGTGCGCCGTCAGGGTCTTGATGTCCAGATCGCGGGTAAAGCCGCTGGGAGGGATCTCGGCCTCGTCCAGCCAATACAGGATCGTCTCGGCGGTCAGGCCTGCGTCGGCCAAAAGCGCGGCATCCGGGTGCAGGCCGCCTCCAATGGCCGTGGGTTCGATGTCGATCTGAATGATCCGCTTGTCCTTCATCAGCGCACCACGATCGGTGGTGAAATCATGCAGTTGCGTGCCAAAGCAGAGGATGCAATCCGCCGCGGCGATCAGGTCATAGGCCGCCGGGGTCGACAGGGTGCCGAACATGTCGATGTTATAGGGGTGATCATTGAACAACCCTTTGGCCTTGAGCGTGGTGGCCAGCGGTGCTTCGATCCGATTCGCCAGTTTCACGATCTGGTCGCGGGCCTCGATGGCACCAACCCCGGCCAGGATCAACGGACGTCGCGCCGAGGCGATCATGCCGATGGCTTGATCCAGGGTGTCCCCCTCGGCCACGCCACCGGGGGCGGTAAAGACGCTCAGCACCTGTTTTACATGCTCGGTCTCTTGCCACATGTGGTCGGCGGGCATGTTCAGCACGATGGGGCGGCGTTCGACCTGGGCGCGGTAAAAGGCGCGCGCGACGTCCTTGGCCACGCTGTCGGGGCTGCGCAGCTGGACAAAGCCCGCACCGGTGGTTTTGACCAGCGCGCGCTGATCGGTGCTTTGCAGGTGGCGCGGGTTGTCCACCGGCGTATCGCCCGCCAGCAACACCATGGCAATATTGCCCCGCGCGCCTTCGGTCAGCGCCGTGGCACAGTTGGTCAGCGCCGGCCCATGGGTGACGGTCGCCACGCCCACCTTGCCGCTGACCTGCGCATAGGCCAGCGCCATCAGCACCGCGCCGCCTTCGTGCGCGGCGGGAACAAAGCGCCCCCGGCAATCGCGCACAAAGCTGTCGCACATGAATAGATTGGCGTCGCCCATCAGGCCAAACATCACATCACAGTCGTGATCAAAGACCGATTGGGCAATCGCCTGATAGGTATAGAGTTTTCTGGACATGTCGCTGTCTCCTGTCGCGTGATGCGCAAGATAACCCCAGACCCCCGCGAGATGTGCGCAAAACGCTCGCCCCATGGGGTGAAGTTTGCGAATTTATCGCACTCGGGCGCGTCTGGATGCGCAAATCAGTCGTTCAGATCCAGGGCGTACCGTCTTAAGAGCGCTGACAGACCGTCTTGCAACCCTGACAGGGCGGTCCCAACCTGGGCCTCAAGTTCATCCTGAAACGCCTGCGCCAGCGGCAGCAGCTCTTGCATCAGCGCCGCGCCCTTTGGGGTCAGAGACAGCCGCACCAACCGGCGATCTTGCTCATTCACGGTCTTGGTGATGTGTCCCGAGGCCTCAAGTTTCGACGCCGCCCGGCTGACCTTGGATTTCTCCATCGCCACACGCGCTTCGATATCGCGGACGGAAACATCGCCCTGATGCGCCACATGCACCAACACCCGCCATTCGGGAATCGAGATGCCGAACCGGGTGCGGTATTGCCGCGCCAGTTCTTCGCTGGTGCGTTCCGCCGCCACCGCCAGTTGATAGGGCAGAAAGCGCGTCAGGTCGAAATCGAAGGCCGGGGTATCCTGGGTCATGGGGCAAGCCTAGGAAAATACGGGGGAAAAGAAAAGGCTTGTTGCGGATGCAACAATTCTCTTGACGTCATTGCAAGTGCAACGAATAATTTGCACACCACAGCACGCTTGGGGAGGGCGCCATGGACACCGCCAAATCAAAGTTTGAACTGCCACAGGGCATGGTGCAGGCGCCCAGCCTGCCGGGACCGCATGAGGGGTACATGCCCGGCTGGGCCAATGATTTCGAATCCGAGGCGCTGCCGGATGCGCTGCCGCAGGGCATGAACTCGCCCCAGCGTTGCAACTATGGGCTTTACGGCGAACAGCTGTCCGGCACGGCCTTTACCGCCAACCCGCCCGAGCGCACCTGGTGCTACCGTATCCGCCCCTCGGTCAAGCATTCCGCGCGCTATACCAAGATTGACGTGCCCTATTGGAAATCCGCCCCCTGCGTGGATCCCGACGTGATTTCCCTGGGGCAATACCGCTGGAACCCGGTCGACAGCCAAGAGGGGCTGAACTGGATCACCGGCATGCGCACCATGACCACGGCGGGGGATGTGAACACGCAGGTCGGCATGGCCAGCCACGTCTATACCGTGACCGAAAGCATGGTGGACGCATATTTCTTTTCCGCGGATTCCGAGCTGTTGGTCGTGCCGCAACAGGGACGTCTGCGCTTTTGCACCGAGCTGGGCATCATTGACCTTGAACCCAAGGAAATCGCCATCCTGCCGCGTGGGTTGCTGTACCGTGTCGAGGTGCTTGAGGGCCCCTGCCGGGGTTTTGTCTGCGAAAACTATGGTCAGAAATTCGAGCTGCCGGGCCGGGGCCCGATTGGCGCCAACTGCATGGCCAACCCGCGCGATTTCAAAGCGCCCGTTGCCGCCTATGAAGATCGCGAAGTGCCTTCAACCGTCACGATCAAATGGTGCGGCCAGTTCCATGAAACCCGGATCGGCCAAAGCCCGCTGGATGTGGTCGCGTGGCACGGCAACTATGCGCCCTACAAATACGACCTGCGGAATTATTGCCCGGTGGGCGCGATCCTGTTCGACCACCCGGACCCGTCGATCTTTACCGTGCTCACCGCACCTTCGGGCCAGCCGGGCACCGCGAACATCGATTTCGTGCTGTTTCGCGAACGCTGGATGGTGGCCGAAGACACCTTCCGCCCGCCCTGGTATCACAAGAACATCATGTCCGAGCTGATGGGCAACATCTATGGCGAATATGACGCCAAGCCCAATGGCTTTGTCCCCGGAGGCGTCAGCCTGCACAATATGATGATCCCCCATGGGCCGGACCGCGAAGCCTTTGACAAGGCGTCACAATCCAACCTTGGGCCGGACAAGCTGGACAACACCATGTCCTTTATGTTCGAAACCCGCTTTCCGCAGCACCTGACCGAATTCGCCGCCAAAGAGGCGCCTTTGCAAGACGATTACATCGACTGCTGGGAAAGCCTTGAGAAGAAATTCGACGGAACGCCCGGCAAGAAGTAAACTGCCCTGCGGGAGGGATTGGGAGCGCTGCCCCTCTCTTTCCCAGAATATCCCCGGGGATGATCTCCAACAGGCAAAACCGGGGCCGTTGCACATTTAATCCGAAAGGACGCACATGCCTTTGATGACATCCTGGGTGGAGAGCGCGAACTCTCCCGAGACGGATTTCCCTTTGAACAACCTGCCTTATGGGTCGTTCCTTTCTGATGAGGGCGAAACCTGCTGCGGTGTGGCCATTGGCGACATGATCCTCAATGTCACCACGCTTGAGGCGGACGGGTTGATCGGGATCGACGGCGAGGAAGAGGTGTTCTTTCTGGGCGACTGGTCCGATTTCATGGCGCTGGGCGCGCCGGTCTGGGCGGCGTTCCGATCCGAGTTGATGGCGCTTTTGGGCGCCGATTGCGAAGATCCTCAGGCGCTGGTCGATTATCTGGTGCCGCAGGTGGGCACGCAAATGCTCATGCCGTTCCATGTCTCTGAATACACCGATTTCTACGCGGGCAAGAACCATGCGGTCAACGTGGGGACCATGTTCCGTGGGCCGGAAAATGCTTTGCCCCCCAACTGGTTGTCGATCCCGATCGGCTATAACGGCCGCGCCTCCAGCGTCGTGGTGGATGGCACGGATGTGCGCCGCCCGTGGGGACAGTTGAAAGGACCCGACGATACGCTGCCACGCTTTGAGCCCTGCAAACGCTTTGATTTCGAACTGGAGATGGGCGCGATTGTCGGCACCCCGTCTGATGGCCCCGTGACGGTGGAACAGGCTGATGATATGATCTTTGGCTATGTGCTGCTGAACGATTGGTCCGCGCGCGATATCCAGGCCTGGGAATACCAGCCGCTGGGCCCGTTCCAGGCCAAGGCGACCGCCACCACCATCAGCCCCTGGATTGTCCCCAAGGCCGCGTTGGAACCCTTTCGGACCTCGACCCCGGAACGCGAACGCGAATTGCTGCCCTATCTGCAAGAACCGCGTCCCATGCTGTATGACATCGCGCTTGAGGTCGGTCTTGCCCCCGAAGGCAAGGATGAAACCATCATCACCCGGACCAATTATTCGGTGATGTATTACTCATCCGCGCAGCAATTGACCCACCACAGCACCTCGGGCTGCCCCATGAACACCGGCGATCTTCTGGGCTCGGGCACCATTTCGGGCACCACCAAGGACAGCCGGGGCGCGCTGCTGGAGATCGCCTGGGGTGGCCAAGAGCCGATCACGCTGGACACCGGCGAAACCCGCAGTTTCCTTGAAGATGGCGACAGGCTCACCCTGCGCGGCCATGCCAGGGGCGACGGGTATCGCATTGGCTTTGGCACTTGTGCAGGCACGGTCCTGCCGGCGGCCAAAGACCCCTTCGCTTCATCTCTTTGACAAATATCCCCGCCGGAGGACCCCGCTGGCCACTGGCGCAACGACGAACAGGACGACCAATATGACCAAAGCTTTTGCCTCTGCTGGCGACATGGAAGACAAGAAAATTTCCTTCACGCAGGTGGGTGAGGGGCTCTATGCCTTTACCGCCGAAGGCGATCCGAACACCGGTGTGATCATCGGTGACGACAGCGTGATGATCATCGAAGCCCAGGCCACCCCGCGTCTGGCGCGCAAGGTGATCGAATGCGTGCGCTCGGTCACCGATAAGCCCATCAGCCACCTTGTGCTGACCCATTACCACGCGGTGCGGGTCCTGGGGGCCAGCGCCTATGGCGCGCGGGAAATCATCATGTCCGACACGGCGGCGGCGATGGTCGAAGAGCGCGGCGCCGAAGACTGGGCCTCGGAATTTGACCGCTTTCCGCGCCTGTTCCAGGGCCACGAAGAGATCCCCGGCCTGACCCGCCCGACCACGACGTTCAGCGACAGCATGACCGTTTATCTGGGCAAGCGCCGCGTGGACATCATGAAACTGGGCCGCGCCCATACGGCGGGCGATGCGGTGATCTGGGTGCCGGACCAAGAGGTCATGTTCACCGGCGACATCGTCGAATACCATTCGGCCTGCTATTGTGGTGACGGCCACTTTGCCGACTGGCCCGAGACCCTCGCCAATATCGCCGCCTTTGAACCCAAGGCCATCGCGCCGGGTCGCGGCGACGCGCTGGTTGGCGAAGAGATGGTCGCCAAGGCCATCGCTGCCACCGAGGATTTCGTGCTCTCGACCTACAAACCCGTGGCCCGCGTCGTGGCCCGTGGTGGATCGCTGAAAGAGGCATGGGATGCCTGCCGCGCGGAATGTGACCCCAAGTTCCACGATTATGCGATCTATGAACACTGCCTGCCGTTCAACGTGGCCCGCGCCTATGACGAAGCCCGCGGCATCGACACCCCCCGCGTCTGGACCGCTGAGCGCGACAAGGACATGTGGGCGGCTTTGCAGGGGTGAGACGCGGTTCCGGCATAGCTGGATGGAGCCTCTGGGAGAGGCTCCGAGCAATGAGTGGGCAGGGCCCGTATCGCTTCGTATGCGCAATGAGGCTTTGATCCGGGAAGGGGCACTTTGGTGACGCTAAGAGAGTTGCGCAGGCTTAAGCGGCGCAGGAACAAACCAAGGTTGTCGCGTCAGCCGTTTATGTCTCACGGCTTGGGGTGTTTTTCTACCTGACCAGCTGCGGCACCAGAATTCCCGGATGACCGGGGCAAAGGGAGGGAACGACATGTTTGATGATCGTTATACGCTCGCGTTCAAGCTCTACCCCTATGAGCGCAACGCGGATCAGGATGCAGACACACCCGCGCGTAAGCCCGTGGTGATCATGGGGGGCGGTCCCATCGGGGTGGCCACGGCGCTGGATCTGGGGCTTCAGGGCATACCCGTGGTGGTGCTGGACGACCACGAAGGGATCGGCATGGGAAGCCGGGCGATTTGTTTCGCCAAGCGCTGCTTGGAAATCGCGGATCGCTATGGCTGTGGCCAACCCATGTTGGACAAAGGCGTGGTCTGGAACCTTGGTAAGGTATTTCACAAAGACGGAAAGGTCTTTGAATTCAACCTCCTGCCGGAAGAGGGCCACCAATACCCGGCCTTTATCAACCTCCAACAACCCTATTTTGAAAAGTTCATTGTCGAGCGCGTCCGCGAGGCGCAGGCCCAGGGCGCTCCGATTGAACTGCGTGGCAAGAACCGCGTTGATACGGTCGAGGTCAAGGACGACCACGTTGTCCTGACCATCACCACCCCTGACGGCCCCTATACGCTTGAGGCCGATTGGCTGATCGGCTGTGACGGCGCGGGGTCTCCTCTGCGCGGGATGCTGGGGCTCGATTTTGAAGGGCGGGTGTTTCAGGACAGTTTCCTGATTGCCGATATCAAGATGAAGGCCGATTTCCCGACCGAGCGCTGGTTCTGGTTTGAACCGTCGCACGGCGCGGGGGCCTCGACCCTGCTGCACAAACAGCCCGATGATGTCTGGCGGGTGGATTTCCAGATTGGCTGGGACGTCGACCGCAAAGAAGAGATGAAAGAGGAAAACATCCGCCGCCGGTTGGATGCCTTTCTTGGGGACGATGTCGACTACGACATGGTCTGGTCTTCGATCTATACGTTCCAATGCAAACGCATGGAGAATTTCCGCCATGGTCGGGTGATCTTTGCCGGGGATGCGGCGCATCAGGTGTCGCCCTTTGGCGCGCGGGGCGCGAATTCGGGGATGCAGGATGTTGACAATCTGGGGTGGAAGCTGGGCCTTGTGGTGCAGGGCAAAGCCCCTGACAGCCTGCTGGACAGCTACCACCAAGAGCGCGCCTATGGGGCGGATGAGAATATCCTCAACTCGACCCGTGCAACCGATTTCATCACCCCCAAATCCGAGGTCAGCCATACCTTCCGCAACGCGGTTCTGGCGCTGGCCAAGGATCACGCCTTTGCGCGGCCGCTGGTCAACTCGGGCCGCCTGTCTGTGCCTTGCACCTATGACGGCTTGTCGCTGAACGGGCCGGATGCGCTGGAGGGTGGCCCGGAGCGCACGCGTGTTGGATCGCCGTGCCCGGATGCCCCTTTGGGGGATGGGTTCGTTCTGTCGCAGCTGGGCAATGGGTTCCGCATCCTGACGCTGAATGCCGATGCCCCTGATAAGATTTCTGAGGATGGCATCACCGCGACGCGTCTGGCGCTTTCGGGGGATCAGATCAGCGATCTTCTGGCCGAACGCTTTTTGGGGGACGCCCAAAGCGCGGTCTATCTGATCCGTCCGGATCAGCATGTCGCCGCCCGTTGGGACAGCTACGACGAAACTGCCCTGCGCGCCGCGCTGCGCAAAGCCTGTGGCAAGAAGGAGTGAGACCCATGGCCGATCTGAACACTGCCCCGAACATCGCCGATCCAGATGGGTTTTATGCCGGGTTGATCGAGACCCATGATGGGTTGTCTGAAACCGACAGCACTGCGCTCAATGCGCGGCTGATCCTGATTCTGGCCAACCACATCGGGGATTCCAAGGTGTTGGCACAGGCGCTTGAGGCCGCCAAGCGCAGCGGTTAACGCCCACATTCGGCGCGCTCTACCCTTGGTGTCGGGGGCGGCGGTGGTTTCACTCTCTGGTCGCGACCAGAAGGATTGTATCCAACGCGAGGGAAACCTTTGTGCGTCAAAGCGTTGCCCTTTTGGTCAAAGTTCCGCTAATTTGACCCCGGGAACATTTCCCGGGGGTTAAAATGAAAACTGAACTTACTGCTCGGCTTGCCGAGCGGCTTTCTTCTTTGCGTGCTGCAAAAGGGTGGACGCTGGACAGGCTGGCATCCGAAAGCGGGGTTAGCCGGGCGGCCTTGTCACGGTTGGAAAATGCCGAGGTCAGCCCCTCGGCCGAGGTTCTAGCCCGCCTAGCCAAAGCCCACGCCATGAGTCTGTCCCGCCTTCTGGCACTGGTTGAGGACGGTTTTGCCGCGCATATCGCACGTGCCGATCAGGAGATGACACGCGATGACAGCGGGGATTTTGTGAGACGGCACGTGTCCCCCACCGAAGCGGCGCTGGCTGCAGGGGTCACGGAATGCAAGGTTGCACCCGGTTCGGAAATCCAACTCGACAGCCCTGCCGTCGACGGGCAAGAGCAGCATTTGATCATGAACAGCGGGTATCTGCACGTCGACCTGGACGGGAAAAGTTATGCGCTTGGCCCGGGAGATTCTCTCCGGTTTCGGCAACATGGGCCGATGCGCTATGTGACAGCCAAAGGGCAGGGCGCCAAGTTCCTGCTGGTGGCGGTGTCTTCGTAGTGCAGCAAACGCGGTGCGCGTCCCTAACAGTTGGGCACGTTCACCGCGAGACCACCCAAGGATGTTTCCTTGTACTTCTCGCTCATGTCATGTCCGGTCTGGCGCATGGTTTCGATGCAGGCATCCAGCGGAACAAAATGATCGCCGGTGCCGCGCAGCGCCAGTGAAGCGGCGGATACGGCTTTGATCGCACCCAGCCCATTGCGCTCGATGCAGGGGACCTGCACCAGACCTTTGACCGGGTCGCAGGTCATGCCCAGATGGTGCTCTAGCGCGATTTCTGCCGCGTTTTCAACCTGTTCAGGCGTGCCGCCCATCACGGCGCATAGACCGGCCGCCGCCATGGCCGAGGCGCTGCCCACTTCGGCCTGACAACCGGCTTCGGCCCCCGAAATCGAGGCGTTGTATTTGATCAGCCCGCCGATGGCCGAAGCGGTCAGAAGAAAGTCGGGGATGCGGTCCTTACTGGCGCCGGGCACATGGTCCAGCCAATAGCGGATGACGGCGGGCATCACCCCGGCGGCGCCATTTGTGGGGGCGGTGACAACCTGCCCACCGGCGGCGTTTTCTTCGTTGACCGCCATGGCGTACATGCTCATCCAGTCGTTGATGACATGCGGGGCGGGCTGGTTCATGCCCCGCTCGGCCAGCAGTTGGTCGTGAATATCCTTGGCACGGCGACGCACGTTCAGACCACCGGGCAGAATGCCGTCGCTTTCCATGCCGCGCTCGATGCAGTTGTTCATCACCTCCCAGATCCGGGTCACACCGGTCTTGAGACTGATGGCGCAGCCGCGCGAGATTTCATTGGCCTGCTTCATGGCGGCGATGCTCTTGCCTGACGCCTTGGCCATCTCAAGCATCTCGGCGGCGGTTTTGAACGGATAGGGGACGGCGGGGCCTTCGTCGCTGGCTGCACCTTCGGTGAGCTCTTGATCGGTCAGGACAAAGCCGCCCCCGACCGAATAGAACACCTGCTGCAAGATCACGTCGCCCTGCGCGTCCGTGGCCATCAGGATCATACCGTTGGCATGCCCGGGCAGGGTGTGGTCATAGTCAAAGATCAGATCCTTGGCTGGATCGAACACCAGCTCTGGCAGCCCCTCGGGCTGGACGCGGTGGGTGCGGTTGATCTCTGCCATGGCCGTTTCGGCCTTGGCGTGGTCATATGTGTCGGGCAAAAACCCGGCCAGTCCGAGGATGGTCGCCCGATCGGTGGCATGGCCCACACCGGTAAAGGCCAAAGAACCATGCAGCGACGCCCTCAGTCCGTGAACGTGAAACGGTGCGGCGCGCAGCATCTCAAGAAAGCGGGCCCCAGCCACCATCGGCCCCATCGTATGTGAGGAGGACGGACCAACCCCGACTTTGAACATCTCGAAAACCGATAGGAACATTGCGCGACCCTTTTCCCTTTGGGGATAATCCTAGGCAAGCCGCATCCACGGGGTATGCCAAAAACGACGTTTCCGATACGAAACCTACCCGCAGGCGGAAAACTGCATCTGCCACCTATCTTGGGTTACTGGGCGCTGCCCTCGGGGGGATCGGCGGGCTGTGGATCGCTAAAGGGATGGGCCCCCAGACCTTCGGCGGCGGCGGCCCGTGCAATTGCAGGACGTGTTTCCATGTCGCGGACCATGGCCCGCAACGTCGGATAGCGCCCGAGATCAAACCAATCCTGTCCCAGCTCAGGATAAAGCGCGCACCAGCGCAGGCAGGCCGCCACATGCAGCCCAAGAACCGAAGGCGCTTGGCCATCAAGCCATGACCACCCGGTCGCCGCCTGATCTTCGATCAGGGCCAGATGGGTGCTCAGTTGCTGGCGCATTCCGGTGCGCAGTGCCTGCTGGGCGTCGGCCGAGCGACCCGTGAACTTTTCGGGATAGAAGGTCAGTCGCAATCCTCCCTGGATATTCGTTGCGGAAAAGAACAGCCATTTCAGAAAATCACCCCGATCAGGGTGATCGCTGGTCGGGGCCAAAGCGCGGTGGTGATCTGCCAGCCACAGAAGGATGGCGCAGGTTTCGAACAAGACGCCCTGCGGCGTTTCCAGCGCGGGAATCATGCCCGCGGGGTTCAAACGCCGATAGGCCTCTGAGTGCTGCATGTTGCGGCTGCGATCGACCAGAACGGTCTGATAGGGAACGCCCAATTCCTCAAGCGCCATGCGAATGATGAACGATGCGTTGTCGGGGGCGTAGTGCAATACATATGTCATGGGCAGAGCGTAACGCCCCCCATTGTGACGCCAAGCCCATAGGCGGCTGTTTGCATCGAAAAACGCCGAATGCGCTCGCGGATTTGTGTGCAGAAGTGGCTTGTTTCGATTTGAGGCATGGCGAAAACTGGGGGAAAACCGAAAGGACCCATGATGATCCGCCGTGACTTTCTTACGTTAAGCAGCTTTGCAGCCTTGGGTTCTGTGCTGTCCGGGCCGGTTTCCGCGGGGTTCGAAATCACCCGAACCGATGCGCAGTGGCGCGCGATGCTATCGGCGCTTGAGTACAAGGTGATGCGAAAAGAGGGCACCGAACGGGCGTTTTCTTCGCCATTGGATCGGGAAAAACGCCAAGGCGTGTTCCACTGTCGCGGCTGTGACCTGGCGCTTTATGCCTCGAAGGACAAGTTCGACAGCGGCACGGGATGGCCGTCGTTTACCCGATCCATTCCGGGGGCAATCGGCACCAAAAAGGATCGCAAGCTGTTGGTAACGCGGACAGAATGCCATTGTCGCCGCTGTGGGTCGCATCTGGGGCATATCTTTGACGATGGTCCCGCACCCACGGGCAAACGGCATTGCATCAACGGGGTCAGCCTGCGCTTTCGAGCGGCCTGATTGGCGGCGGTCAACCGGCGGATCGTGCGCCGGGGATCGGGTTTCGCAAAGATACGATCGGACCACGCAAAAATAGGGGGCGCCTGCTAAAATATACAGGACGCCCCCTATTTGTATTGAGTGTGATCTTGGGGTAGGTGCAGTCAACCATCGGTTGCGAAACCTGTCAAGCTTTCTTAACAGATGCGGCAGCACTCTGCCTTACTTGTCCTTAAAGCTTCGGCTGTCCTTGATTTGATCCCAGGCCCAGACGACCTCTTGCAGCTGCTCTTCTTGTGACCGGTCGCCGCCGTTCATATCGGGGTGAAGGACTTTGATCAGCTTTTTATAGGCTTTGCGGATTTCGGCCTTGGTCATATCGTCCTTGGCTTCGAGGATCTCGATCGCCTTGCGTTCGGTTGGTGGCAGTTTGCGCCCACCGCCCGCCTTGGCACGGCCGGGGTTCTTGGTGGCATTGGCGCCCAACACCTGGTGCGGATCTTCAATGCCCAGACGCGCCCAGGCCTTGGCCTCGGGGTCGCGCCAGTCCTTGGTTTTGCGTTCCCAGACTTTGTCTGAGGATTCCTGCGCGTTCATTTCGGCTTCGGTTTTGCCTTCGAAAAAGCTCCACTTGGCGTTGTATTCGCGCACGTGATCTTTGCAGAACCAGTAAAAATCATCCAGCACATCCGGCGCCTTGGGCGCACGAAACTTACCCGGAAGTTCACATCCCGGATGATCGCAAACGCGGGTTGAATGCTCCTGCTCGCCCGTCATGCCCTTGCGCCCGCGCGGATTTTTCTTTTTCGCGGACTTGACGGACATATCGAAACCGAAAGGATCTGAATTGCTCATGCTGCACCTCTTCTCGACTCGGACGCCAGAGTTTAGACAATTACGCAGGAACTTACAGGGGCAGACGTAAAAAAATGTCGAGAGAACAAGAAATCATCGCGGCGTTGCAGGCCGCTTTTGCACCCACGCACCTGGAGGTGCGCAACGATAGCGGTCGCCACGCGGGTCACGCCGGTGATGATGGGTCAGGTGAAAGCCATTTTCACGTGGTGCTGCGCAGCGCCGCCTTCGAAGGGCAAAATCGCATCGCCCGTCACCGTGCGGTCCACAAAGCGATGGGGCCTGATTTGGTTGCCGCCATACACGCGTTGTCATTGGATCTGGATGTCTAGGCTTTTTGCCGTCAATCGGGAAAAATGCATAACGGCTCCCCCAAAAAGGTAACAGAGGCGACCCAATGGGCCGCCTCATACAATGGGGAATGCTAAATGTATTAAGCTCAATCCAACTCAGGTTTGGTGCGAGCACCGGATAATTGTCCGGTAAGACACTGTTAACTTGTTTAAAACGGTAGAGATAGTCAGGGATTCCATACGGTTCCCGGGCGATCAAAGCCTGCGTAGGGCAGGCTGTTCCCTCATGGGTGGATAAAGAAAACCTTCATACCATTGGTGGTATAAGTCGAATACATCTGCGGGTTGTGTCGCGGGTCAGGGTTTACGCAATTAGGTGCATCAAATGCAAATCTTACTCCTGTCGCTATTGGGGCTTGGGATGGCATCGCTCATTCTTGGCAGTGCCGATGACAGCGATGGGGACGGGTCCACAGATCAGGGGAGCAGCGACCTGCCAGAAGATGGCCGTTTCCTGGACATCAAGGTGTCCGGCGGGCATGACCTTGTTGATCTCGGGGTGGGCAACACTCCCGCGCGTGTTTCGGGTAGCGCTGGCCATGATACGATCCTTTCGGGGGGCGGGGAGGATACGATTTACGGTGGGCGCGGCAATGATAGCGTCACCACCGGTGACGGGGACGATCGTGTCACCCTTGCCGACGGGAGCGATTATTGGGGGGATCTGATCGCGGGCAATGGCCCAAGTATGACTGGTGATGATTTTGTGCGTGGTGGCGAAGGGGATGACACGCTCATCAGTCATGGGGGCGCGGATACGATTTTTGGTGACACTGGGGATGACGTGCTTGACGGGCGCGAGAGCGCGCAGGCGTCCAACGGCAGGGGCCTGTTTGAGGACAGCCTGACCGCCGGATCGGGGGATGACCTGATTTACGCCGATGACGGCGACCGGGTCAGCGCTGGCAAAGGGGCGGACACGATCCACGCGGACCTGACCGTTGGCGCGGCAAGTGGGGTCGCATGGGATGCGGCGCGGGATTGGGCCCCCATCCAGCTAAGTGATTTTGACCCTGCCGAAGATCTGCTGATCATCGACCTGCCGGATCACGAACCCCTGGGCCTTCAGGACATGCGATACACCGGCACCAACGGGGATGAGATCACTCTGGTTCTGGGGGGCTATCAATTGGCGACCCTGAGCGGGGTTCGTTTCGAAGACCTTGGCAGCACGAATTTCGCCCTGCGCTAGGGCGGGCTACCCGCGCTGAGGGGCAGACATCGGCAGCGCCGCAAAGCAAACAGGCCTCCCGGATCGGACGGCCTGAAAGAAACCAGTTGCGCCTGTTGCGCGCCCGATATGCGCCGGACCGGGGGTATCAGTTTTCGGCCAGTTTCTGGCTGACGATCTGGTTCACCGCTTTCGGGTTGGCCTTGCCGCCGGTGGCTTTCATCACCTGACCCACAAACCAGCCCGCAAGTTTCGGATTTTGCTTGGCTTTTTCAACCTGCGCCGGGTTGGCGGCTATGATGTCGTCCACGGCGGCCTCAATTGCGCCGGTGTCGGTCACCTGCTTCATGCCGCGCTCTTCGACGATCTTTTCGGGGTCGCCGCCTTCGGAATAGACGATCTCAAACAGGTCCTTGGCGATCTTCCCGCTGATGGCGTCGGACTTGATCAGCTTGATCACACCGGCCAGTTGCGCCGGGCTCACCGGGCTGTCGGTGATGTCTTTCTCGTCTTTCTTAAGCCGGCCAAACAGCTCGTTGATGACCCAGTTCGCCGCCAGTTTGCCGTCGCCTGCGTCCTCTGCAACCGCTTCAAAGTAATCGGCATTGACCACATCTGCGGTCAGGACATTGGCGTCATATTCCGACAGGCCGTAATCGCCCACAAAGCGCGCTTTCTTGGCGTCTGGCAGTTCCGGCAGCGATGCGGCGATATCGTCAACCCAAGCCTGTTCGATTTCCAGCGGAAGCAGATCAGGGCAGGGGAAATAGCGATAATCATGCGCTTCTTCTTTTGAGCGCATCGACCGGGTTTCGTTCTTGTCCGGGTCATACAGGCGGGTTTCCTGCACGACTTCACCCCCACCTTCGACGATTTTGATCTGGCGCTCGGCCTCGACCATGATCGCGGCCTGGATAAAGCGCATTGAGTTCATGTTCTTGATCTCGCAGCGCGTCCCCAGATGCGAGAAATCGCCGGTTTCGCGGAATTTCCCATAGGCGCCCGGCAGGCAGATCGACACGTTCACATCGGCGCGCAGGTTGCCGTTTTGCATGTTGCCGTCGCAGGTTCCCAGATAGCGCAGGATCTGGCGCAGTTTGCCCACATAGGCCGCGGCCTCTTCGGGGCTGCGAATGTCGGGGCGCGACACGATCTCCATCAGCGCCACACCGGTGCGGTTCAGATCGACAAAGGACATATGCGGATCCATGTCGTGGATCGATTTTCCGGCATCCTGTTCAACGTGAATACGTTCTACACGGACCATGCGCGCAATGCCGGGTTCCAGATCGACAAGGATCTCACCTTCGCCAACAAGCGGATGATAAAGCTGGGAAATCTGGTAGCCCTGTGGAAGGTCCGGATAGAAGTAATTCTTGCGGTCAAACGCGCTGGTCAGGTTGATTTCGGCCTTGAGCCCCAGACCCGTCCGCACCGCCTGTTCGATGCAATACTCATTGATCACGGGCAGCATGCCGGGCATGGCCGCATCGATGAAGGACACGTTCGAATTGGGTTCGGCACCGAATTGGGTCGAGGCACCCGAGAACAGTTTGGCCTTTGATGCCACCTGCGCATGCACCTCCATGCCGATGACCAGTTCCCAGTCATGTTTGGCGCCCGCGATCACCTTGGGCTTGGGGGCTTCGAAACTCAGATCCAGCATGTCCGCTCCTTGAATGAATTGGGGTTGGTCTAATTCAGCTAAGGGCAGGGGGCAAGACCCTGAACGCGGCTTCACGCCGCGAAGGGGAATGTCAGGCGACCTTGATGCCTTCGGGGCGGAAATACACACGCTGTTCGCCGGACAGGACCGGTTCGAAATGCTGTGCAAGCGTCGAAAGCGCGCGTTTTGATCCCAGGTCAGAGTGGCCAGTGGCATCGCCCTGCGCAAACGGCGGTCCCCCAAGGCCCCGGGGTGGGCGGCTTCCCTGGCAGGGAGAGGGGGCATCGGCCCAGATCCGGGGGTGAATTTCATGCAGGTGATCGCGGGCGATCCAGTTGAAACAATCCGCCAGACGGCGGGCGTTGGCCTCGGAATGATCCCCCTGGGCCAGCGTATACCCCGTGAAGGCCGCCAAGAGGTTCACCACATGCTGATCGTGGTTGCGCTGTAGAATGTCGTGCAGGCCTTCGACAAACAGGTCTGTCTCTAACCGTCGCGCCGCATCGGCGTTTTGCTGCAAGGCCCCAAGATAGACCCACGAATAGGCCCCCGTTCCCCAGATGTCGCGCACTTGGCGATAGGTCCGCCGCGCCATGACGTCCAGCATCTCCCAGCTGCCATAGTGATCCGGCAGCAGATCCCGGCCAAAGTGCATCATGTGTTCTGGTCCGCGCGGGTCAAGTTCGATCAGGTCTTCATAGTCGTCCTGAAGCCGCGCACGCGGGTTGGGATCGCCCGACAAAAGCGCACAGCGCGCCTTGGCATAGAGCGCCGAGTTCTGCTGAAACGGGTCGAACTGGTCCAACAGTTCGGTGGCGCGGGCCAGATGGGCCTTGCGCGCGTTTGCACGCAGGTCGCTTTGGTGATCTTGCGCCATGTGGCCGCGCCAGGCTTCGGCGGTGTCCACATGCGCCATGACCACAACCTGCGTCACGGCCAGACTGCCGGGATAATCGCTTAGGGCGGTCTCAAGCATTTTAATCGCGGCCATGGCGCGTTCCGGGGCATTGTCATGCGCTGCAGAGCGGGCCGCGGATACGGCGTCTTCGCGCGCGCCTTGGGACAAAAGCTCGGCTTGCAAGCGCAGACCCGGAGTCAATCTGCGCGCCTGGTCTGTCTCCTGGATCTCTGCCACCAGGCTGTCCCACCCCTCCTGTCGCGCCAGATGCCGACCCCGCGCCAGCAGCATTTCGCTTTGCTGCATGTCGGGCGTCGGATTGCGTAGGGGAATGTCAATGCGGCCAACAAGAATTTCCTCAGAGAAGTTGCGAACATTGGGCGCCTGAGACCCCTGGGGCGATGCCCGAAAACGAAAGGCGCCAGCCCGGGTTTGGTTCGGAGCAGAGCGAAGGGCGGAAAGGCGTGCAAGTTTTGACATAACGCCAAGATCCCTGCCGAATACGGCCAAAACAGGGCGCGATGCGGGAGCGCATTGGGTGTTCTTTCGGCAATGCCAAGATGTTAACCATGACTTGGGAACGGGGTGTTATCGTTCGCGAAACAAAGCGGGGTTTGCAGCGTGAATTGCAACCTTGAAATGTAAGGGTCTGGGGGGCATCCTCTTGTACATGTTTCTACGTGCAGCCGTGGTTTTGGCCGTTTTGGCCACGCCGATTCTGGCGCAACCCGACCCGTTCCCGCGGCCGGCGCCAGATGCCGTGTCCCCACAGGCAGTGCCGATTTCGCTACGGCCCCAGGTGCGCCCCCGGCTGCGGCGCGTGACGATCCCGACCGCACGCTGGGACAAGATCAAGGGAAGCCGCAGCTGGACCAGGGCGGTTTTGTCCTCTCTGCGCGGGCATGCGCATCGGCTGACAGAACTGACCCCGCGCGACATCACAGATTACTGCCCCGCCTATCCCACCGCCAGCCGCGCGGACCGCGAAGCCTTTTGGGTCGGCCTTGTGTCGTCGCTTGCCTGGCACGAAAGCACGCATCGGCCAGCGGCGGTCGGCGGTGGGGGGCGCTGGTATGGCTTGGTGCAGATCTACCCCGATACGGCCCGACGCTATGGGTGCAAAGCCAAAAGCGGTGCGGCCCTCAAAGATCCCGAAGACAACCTGCGCTGCGGGTTGCGCATCATGGCGGTAACCGTGCCTCGTGATATGGTGATATCGCGCAATATGCGGGGTGTCGCGGCGGATTGGGGACCGTTTCACTCCAAACGCAAACGGCAAGACATGATGGCCTGGACCCGGTCACAGCCCTATTGTTCCGGGCTTTCGCGCTCATTGCGACCGGTGGCGCGGCCGCGACCCGACCCAACCCCCGCTGCTCCGCCGGATACTATCGACACGCCAGATACAAGCGCTAGCTGACCTAGGTCAGACCCTGAGCCAGTGCGGCCTACGCGTTGTATCCACCAGCGAAACAGGCGCGTGCCCCCCGCCAAGCGCCAGCGTTGCCTCTCTCAGCATGCTGATCCCCTCCTCGGACTTCACAGGCAATGCGCTGGCTGAGATCGGTTCGCCAATGGTGATGCGAAACGGTTGGCGGCCCTTGTTCAGGGTCTCGTGAAACAGGGTGATATCGCGCAACGTCGGGTGGATCAGATCGAACAGGTAGAACAGCGCAGAATTGCGCGCCCGGATGTTCACCGGAATCACCGGGAGATCGAATTTGCGCGCAATCATCGCGGCGCTCGCCATCCAAGGCCGTTCGTGCAGGCTTAGCCCACGCCGTTTGGCAAGTCGTCCGGAGGGAAAGATCACCCCCAGACGCCCTTGGGCAACGGCCTTGCGGGCATAGGCCATGGTCGCGCGGGTTTTGCCGTGGCTGCGCTTTTCCCGACGCCATTCAACAGGGGCAATCATCGTGTCGAACTGGGGCAGCACGCGGATGATGTCGTGATTGGCAAAGTAATAGGCATCCGGCCGCAGCGCCCCGATGGCGTGGTGCAACAAGATACCATCGGCGATGCCTGTCGGGTGGTTGGCCACGATCAGCGCGGCGCCCTGTCGTGGTATATGGTCCTGGCCGGTGATCTCGACATCGCGGGCCAGCATCGCCCCCATGGTGGTCATGATCTCGGGGGCGCTCAGATCCCGAAGCGCAGCCCCCACTTTCAGCGTCTTGTCATAGCCCAGCATCGCGTTCAAAACCCCGCGTAGAACGGGCACGCCGGGGCGGACAGAATACAGCCAGGGTGCGCGTTCTTCGATCAGCGGGTCAATGCGGTCCTTCATACCGCAAAACAGATCACACATGCGTATCAACGGTGTGACAGATAGGTAAGGGGTTTATGTCACCGTGCTACATCAGCACGAAATGGTGGCGCTGCGTGGGGATGCCCCGCGCCTCAAAGGCCTGTTGCAGCTCTTCCCACGGTGGCAGCGCATCCTGGGGAAGGCTCAGCCTGCGGCCACTGTCCAGCACCAGCCGCACGCGGATGGAAAAGTCCAGACGGGTCTCGAACCGCACCTTCTCCAGCCGTTGAAGGGCCACCTCGCCCTCGGCCCGGCCCGAGTGCCAACGCAGCATCGTGTCATCCAGAGCAAGGCCCGCCCGGCGGTTGCGGGCATAGTCCAAGGCTGCGGGGGCCGTAAAGGCCAACAGCACCGCGACAATCCAATCCGCCGCCTGCAAAAACACCCACAGCCCCAGGATCGCCAGCCAGACCCCCAGCAAGATCAGCGCCGCACGGGGTTTTCGAGCGGATGTCTCATGGTGCAGAGGGGTCATCTTCCCCCTGCCACGTCCAAAAGACTGCGGGTGGTGTATGAGGCCCGTTCGGACAACAGCCACAGGATCGCTTCGGCGCATTCCTCTGCGGTGCCCGCGCGCCCCATCGGGGTTCCGGCCCCCAACCGTTCGGCGCGGCCTGGCTGGCCACCTTTTTCATGGATCGCGGTTTCGATCAGCCCGGGGCGAATGGCGTTCACCCGGATGCCTTCTGCAGCCAGCTCGTCGGCCAATCCCAGGGTAAAGGTATCCATGGCGCCCTTTGAGGCCGCATAATCAATATATTCATGCGCGCTGCCCAGCTTGGCCGCCACAGAAGACACATTCACGATGGAACCGCCGTGCCCCCAGGTGCGCATCAGCAGCACCGATTGCCGCG
The DNA here is from genome assembly GCA_025210345.1 of Pelagimonas sp. Lineage (GTDB taxonomy): Bacteria > Pseudomonadota > Alphaproteobacteria > Rhodobacterales > Rhodobacteraceae > JAOARQ01. The sequence goes on from JAOARX010000013.1 coordinate 32,813, forward strand.
CAACTTCGATGGCGCCCAACACGTTGGTTGCGAAAATTCCCGCCACCCTGTCCGGAGTCAGCTCTGCGATCGAGGCCTTTTTCCCGACAATCCCGGCATTGTTCACCAGACCAACGGGGCCGGGTTTGAGATCGGCGATTTTCTCGAACATCTTTTCGATCTGTTTGGGCTTGGTGAGATCCGCCTTGATCACATAGGCCTGCGCCCCCATGGATTCGACCATGGCCGCCGTTTCGTTCGCCCCGTTCAGATCGCTGTTGTAATGCACAACCACCCGGGACCAGCCGGAAAACCCGGCCATCCGCGCCGTTGCCGCGCCGATACCGGCGCTGGCCCCGGTGACGATCAACAGCCCGCTCATGAGATGCGAAAGGCGCGTTGGATGTCTTCCAATGCGCTCTTTTGTTTGTGGCTCAAGTGCCCTGTGCCCGCTTTGGCCACGCTTTGAATGATCTCCATCACCTCTGTGAACCCCGCTTGTCCCTGCATTTTAAAGTGCCGCTTTGCGAGCCGATCAAGGGCTTGCTCGGGCGTTCCACATTGATCGCAAAGCCAGCGGCCAAACACCACCATTTCTTGTGCCTCCGTTGCCGAACCCCGCGCCGCGGTCTGTATCGCCGATGTCAAAGCGTCGCTTTGTTCCCGTGTGGGCAGGTCATCCAGCGCAACAAAGGCGCTGCCCAGGCCGGCCAGCGCCAGCATGGGGTCCTCGACCGCGTCGACCGGATGGACATTTGTCCGCCGCGTAAATCCGAACCGCCGCGCCGCCAGACGCACATCATTGGCCATGTCAAACAGATCCTCGGCCGCGTTTGCGCTATTGCGCGCACGGATCAGGAAGAAATAGACAGCCGCCGCTGCCCCGGCCAGTGCGATGACAATATGCATGGATCAATCCTTAAATCGGTACAATACAGGATCGCACCATTGCAGGCCGGGGTTTATTGCGCAAGCAGCCTGCCCACCATCTCAGAGACATCGCGCGATAGATTGTCTTTGCCCTGAATGCGCTCCAGTTGGCTGCGCATTTGATCTTGTCGGTGGGTGTCATACCGCTTCCAGGTTTGGAAGGCGCTGCACAGGCGGGCGGTTGTCTGCGGGTTCAGGTCGTCCAGCTTGATCAGCCAGTCCGCAAGCAGCCGATAGCCCGCCCCGTCGCCGCGATGGAACCCGCCGTGATGCATGGCAAGCGCCCCCAGCGTAGCGCGAAAGCGGTTGGGGTTTTTCATATCGAAATCAGCGTGTTCCGTCAGCGTCTTTGCGCGATCCACCGATTGGTCGGGTTGGCTGGCGGTGATTTGCAGACCAAACCATTTGTCCATCACCAGACGGTCCTGTTTCCACTGGTCATAGAAGGCCGCGACATAGTCCTGGCCGGTCTTCAGATCATAGCGGATCAGGCAGCTTAGCGCCGAAAGCTGCTGGGTCATATTGTCGGCGGCTTGATACTGTTTGGCGGCGGTTTTGCCCCAGTCCATGCGGCTTTGCATGTTCAGCACCGCGGCGCCCAGGGCGCGTTTGCCGGATTGCTCGGCATTGGGTTGGAAGGGAGCGGAGATGGCCACGTCTTCGGCCAGATGGGGCAGATCGGCCTGCCAAAGTTCGGCGCGTGCCTGCAGATGGGCTTCGCGCACCGCGTGGATCATATCAGGGTCGGGGGTGATGCCCTGTTCAAACAGCATCTGTGCCATTTCGCTGTCGCCCGGCAGGCCCAGCAGCAACGCGCGATAGGCCGGATCAAGCCCGGTATCGCGGATCACGCCGCGCAGCGCCTCAAGCCAGGCGCGGTCCGGCCCCTGGCTGGGATCGGTGATCGCGTTGAACAGCGATGCCCGCGCCAGATCGCGCGAGGCCTCCCAACGGGTGAAGGTGTCGGTGTCGTGCTCCAGCAGGAACAGGCGCTCTTCGCGGCTGATGTCGCGTTCCAACACGATGGGTGCCGAAAACCCGCGCAAAAGCGAGGGGACAGGTTTCGCGGTAAGGCCCTCAAAGCTGAAGCTTTGTTTTTCGTTATTAAATTCAAGGGTCTGGGTTGGCAAGATCTCATCGCCATTTGCCCCCAAAAGCCCCATGGCCATGGGGATCACCTGCGGATCTTTGCGGTCTTGTCCCGGCGTGGGCGGGGTGTGCTGTTCGAATGTCAGCGTATAGGTCCCATCCTGCCAGGCCTCGCTGACCGATACGCGCGGGGTGCCGGATTGGGAATACCAGCGTTTGAACTGGCTCAGATCGCGGCCCGTGGTGTCTTCGAACACGCGCAGCCAATCTTCGATGGTGGCCGCATCGCCATCGTGACGTTCAAAATACAGATCCAGCGCCCGGGCATAGGCCTCATCCCCGACGAGCGCCTTGAGCATGCCAATGACTTCGGCGCCTTTTTCATAGACGGTCGCTGTGTAGAAGTTGTTGATTTCCTGAAAGCTTTCCGGGCGAACCGGATGCGACAGCGGTCCTTGATCCTCGGGGAACTGACGCGCGCGCAGGGCCAGAACGTTTTCGATACGGGCCACCGGCGCGCTGCGCATGTCACCGGTGAACTGCTGGTCGCGAAAGACGGTCAGCCCCTCCTTGAGACACAGCTGAAACCAATCCCGGCAGGTGATGCGGTTGCCCGTCCAGTTGTGGAAATATTCATGGGCGATAATGGCTTCGATCCGTTCGAAATTCGCGTCGGTCGAGGTCTCGGGCGAGGCAAGAACACAAGACGAGTTGAAAATATTCAGCCCCTTGTTCTCCATGGCGCCCATATTGAAATCATCCACCGCAACAATGTTGAAAATATCCAAGTCATATTCGCGACCATAGGCATCCTCATCCCAGGTCATCGAGGCCTTCAGCGCCTCCATCCCAAAGGCGCATTTTTCTTCGTCCCCCGGACGCACCCAGATGTTCAGCTCGACATCCTTGCCGGATTTGGTTTTGAAACGGTCCGGGTGGTTGATCAGATCACCTGCCACCAGCGCGAATAGATAGGCGGGTTTGGGCCAGGGATCGTGCCATTCGGCCCAGCCGTCCCCCGCGCCTTGCGGATTGCCGTTGGACAAGAGCACGGGCAAATCGCCCTCGATCCGCACGGTAAAGGTGGACATCACATCCGGGCGATCCGGGTAGAAGGTGATCTTGCGAAAGCCCTCGGCCTCACATTGGGTGCAATACATGCCGTTCGACATATACAGCCCCTCCAGGGCGGTGTTGTGTTCGGGGGCGATTTCGACCTCGCATTCCCACAAGAACGGCCCATTGGGCACCTCGCAGGTCAGACCGCCTTTGGTCATTGCGGGCGTGATTTCGGACCCATCGATCTGCGCGCTGATCAGGGTCAGCTCTTCGCCATGCAGGAAAAACGGCTGGGCCGGAGCGTTTGGATTAGGGCTGAAATGGATGCGGCTTTTGACGCGCGTCGCGGTGGGGCTTAGGTCAAACGTCAGGTGAACCGCATCGACAACCCATCCGAAGGCCTTGTAATCTTTCAGGTAAATGGTTTCGGGCGCATCGGTGGCAGGGATGTTGGACATGGGGCTGACCTTTTAGACAAAAGCGTTTGTCCAAGTGTTAGGCCGCGTGGGCGGGGGCTTCAATGGGGATATGAAATTGGCGTGGAAATCGCGTTTACCCATCGCGTCCGGGTTCATCCGGGTTGCATGAGAACAGGGCGATTTTGTTGCCCTGCGGATCGCGCAGGTAGCCCACGTAAAACCGTGGACCATAGGCCGCGCGAAAGCCCGGCGCGCCCTCGGTGCTGCCCCCTGCTGTTAGCGCGGCGGCATGCAGGTCGCGCACCTGCTGCTGGGTGGTGGCCTCAAACGCGACCATCGTGCCGTTCCCGGCACTTGCGGGCTGCCCGTCAAACGAGGGTTTCACATAGAAATCCGGATAGACAGGTTTTTGGCCGGGGGCGACAGGCAGGGCGAAACTCAGGCCTTCGGGCCCTTCGGTCAGCCCATAGCCAAGCGCAGGCAGAAAGGCGGTGTAAAACCGTTTTGCGCGGGCGATGTCATCAGCTCCGACAGTGACATAGGCGATCATGGCGTTCTCCAAGCGAAAAGCGGCCCGCAATCCGGGGCCGCTCTTTGTCTTACTCTGCCGGTTTCAGATCAGAGGTGTCTTTGTCCAAGGGAGGTGCGTCGGCCTCGTCCATATCCCACAGGATCTCTCCGACCTGCGTGCGCTTGGCCTGCCGCGCAAGCGCCCAATCGCGTGTGGCCTGGCTGGAGCGGCTTGACCCCATTCGGCCCAAAAGTTGCGCAAACCAAAGCACATAGGTCACCAACCAGACCCGCAGCGCCAGCATGGCCGGGGTAAAGACCAGCGTCAGGATCGTCGCGGTCCCCAGCCCAAAGACCACCGCCGTGGCCAAGTTTTTCCACCACAGGGCTGTGGGGCTGTCGATGGAATACCCCCCGTTGAAGAAATCAAGACTTAGCCCGTACATCATCGGCGCAAGGCCTGCCATCGTGGTGATCGTGGTCAGCAAAACCGGACGAATGCGCGCTTCGGCGGTGCGGGTGATGGCCTCGATCCGGGGCATGTAGCGGCTGAATTCCTGATAGGTGTCGATCAGCACAATGTTGTTGTTCACCACGATCCCGGCCAAGGCGACGATGCCGACGCCGGTCATGATGATGCTGAAGTACTGTTCCCAGACCAACATGCCGATCAGCACCCCCGCCGTGGACATGACCACCGCCAAAAGCACGAGGACCGAGTTATAAAAGCTGTTGAACTGCGCCAGCAAGATGATGAACATCAACCCCAGCGCACCGGCAAAGGCCGAGACCAGAAAGGCCTGACTTTCGGCCTGATCCTCTTGGTCGCCGGTCCATTCCCAGCCGATGCCAGCGGGCAGGGGATTGGTGTCCAGCCATTTGGTGATCTCGGTGATCCGTTCGTTTGGGTTCACCGGGACGGCCTTCAGATCTGAGTTCGCGGGAATTTCCAGTGAGCTTTCCATTTCAGCAAAAGTTTCGCGCAGTTGATCTTCTGTGGGTAGCTGAGAAGCGTCCCCACCAAGGTCTTCAACCGCCTCAACCAAGTTCGCTCTTAGGAGGCTCCAATCAGTATCTGGTTTCTTAAGCAAATCACCGAGGGGGCGATAAGCTGTTCCAGATATTGAGAGTTTTCCGTCAGGATCCTCCTGCGCAAAGCCAAGCACAGCGCCACTTGAGTGGATAATTTGGACAAATCCGCTTTCCACATCCGCCTTCACGTCAAAGTATCGCGTCTGGTTGATGCGGTTGATCTCGGCCAGTTTTTTCACCGGTGTGCGGGTGATGAAGTTTGCCAAGGGCACCAAGCCACTGGCCGTGCGCACCTTGAGCGTGTCTAGCGTTGACAGCACACGGTATTCTTCGGGCAGGCGGACGCGGATCTCGATCTCTTCGTCTGAGCTGTCCACGCGCATGGTGTCCAGCAAGATCCCTCGAGTCACCAGCTGCACCATCGCCCCGACCGAGGCCACATCAGCCCCATAGCGCCCTGCCTTTTCCACATCCACGTCGATCTGCCAGTCGATGCCGGGCAGGGGGCGGGTGTCGTCGATCAGGCGCAGGCCCGGTGTCGCGTCAAACTGCGCGCGGGCCATCCCCGTGGCCTCCAGCAGCGCGTCCCAGTCGTTGCCGGTCAGGCGCAGATGCACGGGCTTGGCGCTGGCGGGGCCCTGGCTTTGTGACAGGACCTCGATCTGGATACCGGGGATCTGGCTAAGCTGTTCCGTCAGATCGGCGACGATCACATCGCCATCCAGATCGGCAAGCTCGACCCCTTCGGTGCGACGGGCAAACGCGGCGCGATCTTCCCAGCGGATCGTTTCGAATTGAACCTGACCGATGGTGTCCTTGGGGGCTATGGCGCCGCCGGTGTTGTTGTTCAATCCACCGCGCCCGGCAAAGCTAAAGGCATTGTCGACACCCGGGTGCGCCAGCACGATTTGTTCGGCGCGTTTGACCATGGCGTCTTTTTCATCCAGCGACAGGTTGCCCCGCGCCTTGACATAGACGATGGCCATTTCGGGTTCGGAATCGACAAAGAACTCGGTGCCATAATTGTTTTTGCCATAGTAGCCAAAGACACTGACGACGAGAAAGACAACAGCGCCCACCGTCACCAGAGGCATGACCGGATTGCCCGCGATGAAATGGGTGAAATGGCCAAATGCGGTCCGGCGATAGGCGCCGTCAATGCGGGTGGCTTTGCGGCGCAGCGCAACCGAATCCATCAAGATCGAAGAGATCGTCCCGAAGATGAAGAAGATCAGCGCCCCCGGCAGACGCGCGCCAAAGCCCGTACCGTCGATTGGCAACAGATAGTCAGGGTTCAGCACCGACATGGCGCCCACGAACAGGCCAAGGATGGCAAAGGGCACCAGCGCCGCCCGCAACGCCCAGGGCCAGGCATCGCGCAGGCGATCCGCGGCGTGACCGATCAGGCGCGAAAAACGCCCGGTCACCCCGCCCATGACGGGCAGATAGATCAAGGCCACCACCAGCGACGCGGACAGCACAAAGATCAGCGTCACAGGCAGCATCCCCATGAATTGCCCCGGAACACCCGGCCAGAACAGCATGGGCAAAAAGGCACACAGCGTGGTCGCTGTCGAAGAGACCACCGGCCAGAACATGCGATGCGCCGCCTCGACATAGGCGTGCATCGGGCCTGACCCCTCTGAGATGCGCTTGTCCGCGTATTCGACCACGACAATGGCCCCATCCACCAGCATCCCGACCGCAAGGATCAGACCGAACATCACGATGTTGGAAATGCTGATCCCCATCAGGGCCAGCAGCAAAAAGCACAACAGGAATGAGGTTGGGATGGCAAAGCCCACCAACAGGGCAGGGCGCAGGCCCAGGCTGGCCAGCACGACGATCATCACCAGCGCAATCGCCGTCAGAACCGAGCCTTCGAGCTGGCGCACCATACTGTCCACCTGACGGCTTTGGTCGTTGGATGTGCCCACGTCCAGCACCGCCTGCAGTTCCTGCGGCCATTCGCTTTGGGCCTGGGCCAGCACGGTTTTCACCTCGGCCACGGTGTCGATGATGTTATAGCCCTTGCGCTTGACCACCTGCAGCGCGACGGTGGTGTTGCCGTTGAAACGCGCGGTTCCTTCGCGGTCTTCGAACGTCAGATTGATCGTCGCCAGATCCCCCAGCGTCACCACGCGGTCGCCATTCACCTTGACCGGCAGGTCATAGACATCGCGCGCCTCGTCAAAGCTGGACGGGATCTTCACCGCAAAGCTGCCCTGTTCGGTCTCGACCTCACCGGCGGCGATCAATTGGTTGTTGTTTTGCACCACGTTGATCAGCTCAAGCGCGGTGACGTTATAGCTTTCCATGCGCAGCGGGTCGATCAGAACCTCAAGCATCTCATCACGGTTGCCCGCAATCCCCGCCTCAAGCACGCTGTCGAGCGCTTCGACCCTATCCTGTAGGTCTTTGGCGACCTTGGCCATGGTGCGTTCTGGCACGGGGCCGGTCAGGTTGACGATCAGGATCGGGAATTCGGAAAAGTTGATTTCGGTGATCGTATACTGATCGGCCCCCTCGGGGAAATTGCCTTCGGCCTTGTTCATGCTGTCGCGCACGTCGGCGATGATCTTGGTTTTGTCCCAACCGAATTCGAATTCCAGTGCAACCCCGGCATAGCCTTCGGCGGCGGTACCGGTCATTTCCTTGAGCCCGTCCAGATCGGCCAGTTCGGTCTCCATGGGTTTGACCAACAGCTTTTCCGAATCCGCAGCCGAGATGCCGGGGAAATTCAGCGACACGAACAATGCAGGAATTTCAATGTCTGGCTCCCCTTCCTTGGGTAGCGAAACATAGGCGTAGCCGCCAATCACCAAGGACAGGACGATAAAGGCCAAAACCATGCGGGCGCGTTCGGCCGCCCAATCGATGATGCCCGTCATTGGGTCACCTCTTCAAAGTGCGGCGCCACGGCGACGCCGTCTGTGACGTATTCCTGACCCAGAATAATCACGTCGGCTTTGGCCCCAAGTCCCGTCACCCAGATCCCATCGCGCGTGTCGCGCAGCAGGGTAATTTCCTGGAACAGGGCCTTGCTGCCCTCGTCGACGATACGCACGCCCAGGCGGCCTTCGTTATCAAGTGTCAGCGAAGACTGGGGCAGCAGGTGCGCTTTGACGCCTTCGGCCTGAATGGCGATTTCGGCGGTCTGGCCATCGCGGATGCTCAGATCCGAATTGTCCACCTCAAGTTCGACGCGAAAGGTGCGCGTCACTGGATCGGCGCTGCGCGATACAAAGGTCACCTGACCCACAACTTCGCGCCCGTCCACCAGTCGCGCCCCGGCCATGGCGCCGGTTTCAATCCGGGCCACCTGGGTTTCCGGGGCAAAGCCTACCAGCTTGATAGGCTGCAATTGGATCACGGTGCCACAGGCGCTGCCCGGTTGCATCAAGGCCCCCAGCTCTGCGGTATCGGTTTCCAGCAGGCCCCCAAAGGGGGCATGGATCGAGACGCGCTCGATTTCCTTGTTTGCGCTGGCCACGCCGGCTTCGGCGGCCTGAATGCCGGATTGCGCGCTTTCTTCACCGGATCTGGCCGATTGCAGGGCCGCGCGGGCGCTTTCCACCTGGCTGCGGGCGCTTTCGACCCCTGCGGTGGCGTTCTGGATCTGGCTTTTTGCCCCTTCAATGCCGCTTTCTGCGGCCTTCAGCCCGGACAGGGCGGTTTTGACCCCGGCCTTGGCCGCCTCAAAGGCCGCTTCCGCATTGGCGAGGCGGGTCTGAGCGGCATAGCCGCTTTCTGCCAGTTTCTTGGCGGCGTTCAGGTTGATTTCGGCTTCCTTGACGCGGGCTTCGGCCTCAACCAGGCGCGCCTCAGCTTCGGGAAGCTTCGCCCGCGCTGTGGCCAGCCCGGCTTCGGCTTCGGGCACGCGGGCCTGGGCCTGTTTCAGATTGGCCTCGGCGGCGGGAATGGCGGCCTGGGCCTCAAGAATGCGGGCCTGGGACGTGGGGACATTGGCGCGGGCTTCGGCCAGACGGGCCTCTGCTTCGGCCAAGGTCACCCGACGCGTGCCCGGGTCAATCTCGCACAGCAACTGGCCCTGTTCGACCAGGGCTCCCTTGCGCAAGGGTTCCGAGATCACCTTACCGCTGGTCTCAGAGCGCACCTCAATCTGGCGCAGGGCCTCGGTTTCACCGCGCAGCAAGACGGCACTGTCAACATCTTGTGCAAGGCTTTGCAGGACCATGACCCGCACCCGCGTATCCGGGCCTTCGCTGACCTGAGTGTCACCGCGACCATTGGCCTGTACATCCGAGGGGGCGTCGCCCGCCAAGGCCATCAGGCGGTCGCGCTCCATAACGAACGCATAAAGCGTCGCGGCTACGATGAGTGCAGTTATGATGGAAAAAACCCGCATCTTGTCATACCTATCCGTTCTGGAGCCCCTGATCCCGAGAGCTGTTCGCGCGCATCTGTTCGGTTGTGGCTTTGGCGTAAAATTTGCTAAACCGCATTGTTCAATTGGTAGGCACTGTTTCCCATGGCTTCAAGGAATGCGATTGCTTTTCCCGGCCCTAGGCGACATTTTTTCCACGACCCATGCGAAAACCGGGCATTGTTTCGAAACAACCACCATTGGAATGCTAGGGGAATAATTGTCAGACGCCCCATGGCGTGGCAATCGAAGGCGGGGATGCCCTTGGCACGCTTGCCCACGCAGGTTAAGAGGGGGCAAACAGGTTTCAGGGGGCGCAGGTGAGCGATACCGACAGTTTCATTGAAGAGGTGACCGAAGAGGTCAAGCGTGATCGTCTGTTCAAGCTGCTCAAGCGTTACGGCTGGATCGGGGTTGTCGTGGTGCTTGGCATCGTTGGCGGCACGGCCTTTCGCGAATATCGCGTCGCACAGCACGCGGCCGCAGCCCAGGCCTTTGGCGATCAGATCCTGACGGCGCTGGACGGAGCCGAAGCCGCTGATCGGGCTCAGGCCTTGGCGGGGATTGGTGCCGAACAGGCCGGGGCACAGGCGATTTTGCAGATGCTGATCGCCGCCGAAGAATCCGAAGCCCAGGACACGGGCGCCGCGGTGTCACGGCTTGAACAGGTTGCGCAAAACGCCGAGATCCCGACCATCTATCGCCAGATTGCCAGCTATAAGGCGCTGACCGCAGGGGCGTCGACGATGGATGCCCAGACGCGTCGCGCCGGGTTCGAAGCCCTCGCGGTTCCCGGACAGCCGCTGCGGCTTTTGGCAGAAGAACAACTGGCCCTGATCGACATCGAAACCGGCGCGCGCGAGGCCGCATTAGAGCGTCTGGACGCGATTTCGCAGGATGCCGAGGCAACGGCGGGCTTGCGCCGACGCGCAAGTCAGTTGATTGTGGCTTTGGGTGGAACGCCTATAACGCAATAGTGGGCGCATCCGACTGGATTTTCGGTTCTTGATCGGCATCCAGCGCGGGTAGGCAACAACATAGCGGCCAGACGGGCCGGGCAAAGACAGGCACGAGGGGGCAATCATGCTGCGCAAAGCAAGTATCCTGACAACGCTAGGAGCGCTGACCCTTGCGGGGTGCGCCGAGCGCGAGATCATTTTGCCGGGCGAACGTCTGGGCGTTCACGAGGTTCTTCAGACCCGCGCGGGCGAGGCCGTCGCGCAAAAGAACTTTGCTCCGGATGCACCGATCAGCCTGCCGGGCACGGTGCGCAACACGGAATGGACGCAATCGCATGTGTCGCCGCATACACGTGTATCGCACGCCGCCCTTGGGACGCAGTTGCAAGAGCTGTGGTCGGTCAACATCGGGACCGGGGATTCCCGCCGCAAACGTCTGAATGCGGACCCGGTGGTTGCCGGGGGGCGCATCTTTACCCTCGATGCGGATCACGTGGTGCGCGCCACGTCGACAGCGGGCGAACCGCTCTGGTCGCACAGCCTGACGCCCGAGCGTGATAGCGAAGCGCAGGCGCAGGGCGGCGGTTTGGCCGTCGCGGGCCAGCGGCTGTATGTTGCGTCTGGCTTTGGCATGCTGAGCGCGCTGGACGCCGAGACAGGCTCTGAAATCTGGAGCCAGAAGCTTGGTAATACCGCCACAGGTGCGCCAACCTACCGCGATGGTGTGGTCTATGTGGTGTCCGGGGATCGCGCGGGCTGGGCGATCGAGGCGGACACGGGGCGTGTGCGCTGGCAGTTGGACGGATCAGGGGACAGCCACAACGTTGCAGGCGCTGCCGCCCCCGCTGTCAGTGAGAAATACGTGACCTTCTCTTACGGGGAATCCACGGTCCAGACCGCCTTTCGTATGGGAGGATTGACCCTGTGGAACGCCGAGCTTCTGGGGCGGCGCAATGGCGTGACCCTGAGCAAGGTTGATGACATCACCGGCGACCCCGTGGTCGTGGGCGATACGGTTTACGCGGCCAACCATTCGGGGCGGATCGCGGCTTTGTCTCTGGCCAATGGCGACCGGCTGTGGACAGCAAAGCAAGGGGCCCTGGGGCCGGTTTGGGCCGCGGGCGGGTCTGTGTTCTTTGTGTCGGATCGCAACCAGCTGATCCGCATGGATGCCGCGACGGGCGAAGAAATCTGGGTGCAGGATCTGCCGGGGTACGCACCCAAGCGCAACCCGAACCGCAAACGCGATTCGTCTTTTGCCAATCACGGTCCGATCCTTGCGGGTGGGCGCCTGATTGTTTCTGGAAGTGATGGCCTGCTGCGCAGCTTTGATCCCCGGACCGGTGCGCTTGTGTCTTCGGTCGAGGTCAAGGGCGGCGCCACAACACGCCCGGTGGTGGCCGGTCAGACACTGTATGTGGTGTCGCGCAAGGGGCAACTGGTCGCCTATCGCTAAGCGGACGGAACTTGCACCGAGGTCGGGGTGGAACGTTTTTTCTGAAAAACGTTGCCCTGCCTCACGCATGGGAATGACCTGTGACGGGATGCGCTGCCTTTCGCGTGCGCTAAGAACAATGGCTTTCCACGAGGTCGAAAATGCGGTATGGCGCACGCTCTGACTTTTCGGAGCGCTCCATGTCTTTCTCGCTAGCCATTGTCGGCCGCCCCAATGTGGGCAAATCGACGCTGTTCAACCGCCTTGTGGGCAAACGTCTGGCCTTGGTCGACGATCAGCCCGGGGTCACCCGTGACCTGCGCGAAGGCGAAGCGCGCCTGGGCGATCTGCGGTTTACCGTGATCGACACCGCGGGTCTTGAGAACGAGACCGACGATTCCCTGCCCGCGCGCATGCGCCGTCTGACTGAGCGCGCGGTGGACATGGCGGATGTCTGCCTGTTCCTCGTGGATGCCCGCGCGGGCATTTTGCCCGATGACATGGTGTTCGCCGAGATCCTGCGCAAGCGGGCCAGGGTGGTGTTGTTGGCGGCCAACAAGGCGGAAGGCACAGCTGCCGATGCCGGGGTGATTGAAGCCTACAGCCTTGGTCTGGGCGAACCCATGCGCCTGTCAGGGGAACATGGCGAGGGCATGAATGAGCTGTACTCCATGCTCCTGCCCATCTCGGAAGAGTTCGAAGAGCGGGCCGCGCAAGACACCCCCGAGACCGAAGTCACGATCGAAGAGGTCGACGATGAGACCGAGGTTCTCGACGACGATGTGCCGATGCCAACCGCCGACAAACCGCTGCAAATCGCGGTGGTTGGGCGCCCGAATGCGGGGAAGTCCACGCTGGTCAACCAGATCCTTGGCGAAGATCGCCTGTTGACCGGACCCGAGGCCGGGATCACCCGCGATTCCATCTCGGTGGCGATGGATTGGAATGAAACACCGGTGCGTATCTTTGATACCGCAGGCATGCGCAAACGTGCGAAGGTGCAGGAAAAGCTGGAAAAGCTTTCGGTATCGGACGGCATTCGCGCGGTGAAATTTGCCGAGGTGGTTGTTGTGCTGCTGGATGCGGCCATTCCATTTGAAACCCAGGATCTCAAGATCGCGGATCTGGCCGAACGCGAAGGTCGCGCGGTGGTGGTTGCGGTGAACAAATGGGACATTGAAGACGAAAAGCAAGAAAAGCTGCGGGATCTGAAAGAGGCGTTCGAGCGCCTGCTGCCGCAGTTGCGCGGGGCACCGCTGGTCACGATTTCAGCGCGCACCGGGCGGGGGATGGATCGCCTTCACGATGCGATCATTCGCGCCTATCGGACATGGAACCGTCGCATTCCCACGGGCCAGTTGAACCGCTGGCTGGATGCGATGATCTCGCGTCACCCACCGCCCGCGCCGCAGGGCAAACGGATCAAACTGCGCTATATGACCCAGGCCAAGACGCGCCCGCCGGGGTTTGTCGTGATGTGTTCCCATCCCGATAAACTGCCGGAAAGCTATTCCCGCTATCTTGTCAACGGGTTACGCGAAGACTTTGATATGCCGGGAACGCCTGTTCGCCTGACGATGCGCGGCCAGGGGGACAAGAACCCCTACAAGGGACGTCGCAAGAAAAAGCCGGGCGCATTGGGCAAACATATCGGCAAGCTACAGTCCAAACAGCACGGTGAAAGATAACGTCGCGAGGCTGGGCGCATGGCTTTGGCTGGGCGCCCAATATTCTTAGTGTAAGAATATTGGGGGCTCTGCCCCGTCCCTGACGATGTCAGGGACTCCCCGGGATATTTATGTCCCAAAGAAACCCCTAAGCCTTCTTGGGGTCTCCGGTCATTCCGTGTCGGTTGCACGCACCGACATGATGGCGATGATCCCTCCGATGCAAAGCAGTGTCACCGCCGCGTTCACCGGCGCGGTGTTGCCCACGATTATCCCTGTCAACGCCCAGATCAAGGTGACGCCATATTCCGGCGCGCGGTGCAGACGGTACTGTACAGTCACCGCGATGCCCACGGCAACGCAAAGCATCAAAAGCGCCACGGGGGTCAGGGGCAGGCCATAGCCCCCCAGCACCACGCCTGTCGCGACACAGGCTGCCGCCGTTAACCATCCGGCCAGGATCGCCACGGGGCCTTGCTGAAGCCAGCGGTCGGTATCTCCCGTGCGAAACAGGGTGCGCAGGCTTGCCACAAGCATGAGCCAGAGCAATGTTGTCGCAAGCAGCGGCGACAGCGAAGCCACCGGAAGCCACATTGCCCCAAGTATCAGTGTTGCTGTCATCCAGGGGCGCATCTCTGCCCAATCACCGTCACCAGACCGGCGCAACAGGCCAAATCCGGCGCCTAGGACCAGCCAGATCAGGATCAAACCCCAGATGGAAAACGTATAACCCGCTGGTTGTATCGGGTGATCCCGGACCTCGACCGGAAACCGGGCGGGATCAAACCCCTGAAAGTCGCGAAACCATGCGGCAGAGACCATGAAGAGCACGGCTGAAAGCAAGCTTGCCAAAGCCCAAAGGCGGTTTTTGATCGTCACGTAGCACTCTCCTGCAGCTGCAACAGCCCTAGCTTGTGCAGCTTGTCAAGAAAACGCGGCATATTCGGATCACTTTGATTTAGCGGGATTTCGCCGGGGGCATGCCATTTGATCTGGCGAAATTCCCCCCGGTCCCAATCAAACGTCTGGCCCGGATCTCCGCGCATCACATACCAAAGCGACAGGTCATGATGCGGACGTGCTCCGTTGGTTTGCTGCAACGTGACAAAGACCGGATCCGCGGACAGCAGCTCACCCTCCAGCCCCAGCTCTTCGTGTGCTTCGCGCCGGGCGGCATCGCGCGGGTGTTCGCCCGGTTCGACATGCCCCCCCGTCGGCAGCCAATAGCCTGACTTGATGTGATCCACCAACAACAGCTGCCGCCCATCCGTCACCAGAACATAGCTCACCAGATGTGGGTCTGGTGTGTCGACGTCGATCCGACACAGGGGGGTGTCCCCCGCAGCAATGGCAAGCGCCTGCGCGCGTACGGCCTCTTCGGCGCGATCCCCAGGGGGGATTGCGCGCAGGGTGTCGCTCAGGGCCTTGGCCCATGGGCTCATGCAAGCGTGCCTTGGGCCGTGAGTGTGGTTTTACCCCCCAGATAAGGGGCGAGAACCGCGGGCAATTCGACCGAACCATCCGCCTGTTGACCGTTTTCCAGCACGGCGATCAGGCAGCGGCCCACCGCAAGGCCCGACCCATTGAGCGTATGCACAAACTCGGGTTTGCCGCCCTCTGCGGGCTTGAAGCGGGCGTTCATGCGGCGCGCCTGGAAATCCCCTGTGGTCGAGACCGAGCTGATCTCGCGATAGGTGTTCTGACCGGGGATCCATGCCTCGATGTCAAAGGTGCGTTTCGCGCCAAAGCCCATGTCGCCGGTACACAAGACAACGGTGCGATAGGGAATTTCCAACCGCTCCAGCAGGTCTTCGGCGCAACGCAGCATGCGCTTTTGTTCGTCTTCCGACTGATCCGGCAGGGTGACCGAGACCATTTCGACCTTTTCGAACTGGTGCTGACGCAGCATGCCTGAGGTGTCTTTGCCCGCAGACCCCGCTTCGGAGCGAAAGCACAGCGTGTGCGCGGTCATGCGGATGGGCAGGGCGCCCTGGTCCAGAATGTCACCCGCGACGGAATAGGTCAGCGGCACTTCGGAGGTGGGCACCAGCCACCAGCCATTGGTGGTCTGATAGCTGTCTTCACCAAATTTCGGCAGTTTGTCGGTGCCATACATGGCCTCATCGCGCACGATGACCGGGCTGTTGATTTCGGTCAGGCCGTTCTCATCGACATGGGTGTCGACCATGAATTGCGCCAGCGCGCGGTGAATGCGCGCGACCGCGCCCTTGAGCATCACAAACCGCGCGCCCGAGATCTTGGCCGCGGTTTCGAAATCCATCGAGGCAGCAACGCCTTTGATTTCAAAGTGTTCCACCGGGGTGAACGCCATCTCACGCGGGGTGCCCCAGCGGTTCACTTCGACATTGTCGTCTTCATCCGCGCCCTGCGGGACGTCGTCTGCGGGGGTGTTGGGCAGGATCGCCAGTTGATAGGTCAGCTGTTCGTCCAGCTCTTTGGCCTTGGCCTGCATCTCGGCCACTTCGGCCTTTTTCGCGGCGACAAGCGCGCGCAGCCGTTCAAATTCGGCCTCATCGCCCGAGGCCTTGGCCTTGCCGACTTCCTTGCTGGCCTTGTTCTGATCAGCCTGCGCGGTTTCTGCGGCGGTGATGGCCGCGCGGCGCTGACTGTCAAGCTCCAGCAGCGATGACGAGACCGCATCCGCCCCACGGCGGGCCAGCCCCGCATCAAAAGCTTCGGGATTTTCGCGGATCGCGCGGATATCGTGCATGTCATCCTCCTAAAGGCGAATTGTCTTGAGTCGCATGCCTTATGCCCCAAGTTGGTTAAGGAGTGTAGAGGGGAGTGCGGCAATCCACGAAACTCACGCTGCTGCCCTTTGAGGATTTCCAAGCCATTGCAACAATTCCATGGGTTGATCGTCCAGATCAACCCGCGCCGACCTCCCCCCATGGGAGGCGCTTTGCGCCACCCGAGGTCGGCTTGATGTGGCCTTTTGGGGTTAAAGGCTGAACGTCTCGGGTGGCTCGGGGGGAGTGTATGCCTCTGGATCGGCTTTCCATATTTCATACTCAAGGTCGAATTGTTCCCGGCTCAATACGTGTTTTGGCCAATGCTCAGGGTGCGCAGCATCACCGGGCAAAATGACAGATTCATCCCCGAACATCTGCTTTCGATGATTCAGGATCCAGGGGACGTGGCTGAAATCTACGGATTTCACCTGGGCCCTGTCCATGATAGATGAAACAAGGCGCGTCCCATTATCGAACCTTGCATAACCAAGATTTGCCTCTGTCAAGTTTGCTAAGCTTAAATCGGCGCGTTCAAGTCTCGCGTTATAAAGGTCTGCTTGTACGAGGTTAGCGAGACCTAAGTCCGCGCTTTCCAAATTGGCCCCTGCGAGCTTGGCCGCCTCTAAGTCCGCTTCATCCAAATGCGCGTTTTGCAATCGCGCCGAGCGCAGGTCCGCGCCCACCAACGCCGCTTTGTTGAGGTTCGCTTCGCGCAGTTCTGCGATCAGTAGCTCCGCGCCATGCAGCGCGGCTTCCGATAAATCTGCACCAACGAAATTCGTCTCGTTAACCCCTTTGTCATATAGTATAATAGGGACATTCAGGAGCATTCCAACATTGGCGAGGATCGCCACAGCTTGCCCGTGTTGCCAGTCCATGAAAAACAGTGTTGCGACGTTGATGGGCATAAGCCAAAGCACCATCCACAGCCGCACCCACAAGGGTAGTCGTTGGAAACTATTCAGAATAGATCTCATGTCTTGGCCCTCGATCACCGCCAGTCAATATTGAAAGGGTAGGGGCTTAGAGCGTTTTGCAACTTGGCCCGATCTGAAACATGTGCCACTTGTGACACGATCCCCCGTTTTGGATCTTGAACCACCTCAACCGATAGCACGACATCGGCTTTGCGGGCCTCGTCCTGGATGGTCCTGTTTATTTCCATCATATTGAGGGTGACCTTGTGGATCTTGCCCACGGCCGTCACCGGGAGCGCCTCCACCCGAATAAAATCTTTGGGGATTGCCGCGCGCTCGGGCACATGGTGCTGAGCGAATTCGGCTAGTTCAGCGGTGCTGACCTGTGCGCCCGGCACTTGTTCAAAATACATGACCGGCACTTCCCCGACCTTTGCATCGGGGCGGCCGACAACCGCGGCCATCGCCACGGCGGGATGTTTGTGCATTGCCTCTTCTACGATCTTTGGGTCAATGTTATGGCCGCCGCGAATGATCAGTTCCTTCTTGCGCCCCGTCATCCAGAAATAGCCGTCCGCGTCTTGCCGCGCGAGATCTCCGGTGTTGAACCAGCGACGGCGGTCCTGGTCCAGCCAGATGCCGTCATTTTGGGCGTCAATTAGATAGCCTTCGAACACGTTGGGACCCGAGATGACGATCACCCCCGCTTCGTCGGTCTCGGCCCATCGCACAAAGACATCCCCGTCATCGAGGATCGCCACGCGCATGTCCTGATAGGGCAGCCGCAGACCAATTGAGCCGATCCGCGCGCCGCCTTCGGGATGGGTCGGGTTCAGCGAAGAGGCTACCGCGCCTTCGGTCAGCCCGTAGCCCTCGACGATGGGAATGCCGGTTTCGGAGACGAAGCGGTTGAATAACTCGACCGGCATGGGCGCAGCCCCGCAGGCACCGAACTGCACGCTAGAGATGTCCAACCCATCGCGTGGCACATCGAGCAGCGCCGCATAGACGGTGGGTACGCCAGAGAATGTGGCAATGCGGAAATGGTCGACGATCTTCCAGAAATTGGGGAACACGCCATCGCCGCGATAGCCTTGCGGGGTCGACAGGACCACATGACCACCAGACATAAAGACCAGCAATCCCGTCACGAGGATCGCGTTGGAATGGAACAGCGGCAGTCCACATAGCACCGCCGTGCCCTGAGCGGAGATAATCGGGTTGAAATGCGAGAGAGCCCAGGCGTCATAGACCTCAGAGGCGTGGCTGCGAAGGGCGATCTTGGGCAGGCCCGTGGTACCGCCGGTACAGAGCATGGTGGAAATGTCATCTGGCTCCGGTGCATCGAAGGTCAGCCTGTCAGCGGGGGCGTTACGGATCAGCTGGTTGAACCGCTTGACCGGGACGGCGCGCGTTTCCAGCTTGAGCGTTTTGGGCCGAAGATGGCTAGCCAAGCGCAGGCCCGCGCCTAGCGCGCCATCCATCCAGTCAAAGACCGAGCAGGTTATGACATGCTCAACCGAGGGCACGGTCTCAATTGCGGCGCAGCATTTCTCCCACAGATCGGCCTTTGGTGTTTTCTCAAGCGTCACCAGCACCTTGGCGTTCGCGGTGCGCAAAAGGTCGGCGATTTGCGCAGGCTCCAGCAGCGGGTTGATCGCCAGAACGCGGGCCGCCGCAGAGGCCCCCCAGATCGTATAATGTGTTTCGGGCAGGTTAGGCAGAACATAGGCGACAACATCTTCGCGCCCCATGCCTAGCTTGCGAAACGCATTCGCGGTTTGGGTGACTTTGGCCAGCAAATCGCCATGGGAAATGGTCTTGGCCCTGGCGTAGTCACCCCCTTTCAGAAAGAAACTGAGCGCCGGTGCGTTTGGGTCAAGCGCCGCCCCACGTTGCAGTGCCTCATAGGTGGAGCGTGGCAGGTTATGCTCGGAGAGGGGGGGCTTTTCGAAGGCGGCAATTTCGGCGGCGTTGGTGAAACCGGTTTGAGCGGTGTCGAGCATCTCTGCCACCGGGTCATCCCCGAGATCGAAGAGCGCACAGGAGAGAAGTTCAACCATATTCCCTGCCTGCTGGGCGGCATCTTTAAGTCTACGGGTAACCAATCGCCCTTCCTGAGTTTTGCCAATGTAAAAGGCAAGGTGGCCTATGAGCTGACCGAGATGAACCGCTTTATCGCCAAACATGCGCTGACAAAGTTCCGCCAAAATCCCCACTTTCCTGTTAACACACTTCTGATGATGCGCGCGGCTGTCGCTGCGCAAATGGACGGGGTGCATGCCGACTATATGGACGCGGGGATGCAGGCCATGTGGGAACAGGGGCTTAAGATGGACGATCCCGAGGTTTTTGTCCGCGCCATGAACGCGGCTGACCTTGATGGCCAACGGCTTTTGGCCCGCAGTCAGGAACCGGATGTCAAACAGGTGCTGCTTGACACCACCTCCGTTGCCGTTGCCCGTGGGGCTTTTGGTATCCCCACCTTCTTTGTGGGCGATGAGATGTTCTTCGGCAAGGAACGGCTGAGCCAGATCGAAACCGAGATTGTCAAACAGAAGGAATGTACGTGATGGAAACAGCGATCACTGAGATGTTCGGCATTGAACACCCGATCATTCAGGGCGGGATGCATTATGTGGGTTTCGCGGAAATGGCGGCGGCTGTCTCGAACGCGGGCGGGCTGGGCACCATCACGGGCCTGACGCTCAAGACGCCAGAGGCGCTCGCGAATGAGATCGCCCGCTGTAAGGATATGACAGACAAGCCCTTTGCGGTGAACGTTACCTTCCTGCCTACAGTCAACGCGCCGGATTATCCTGCGCTGATCAAGGTGATCATTGATGGCGGTGTGACCGTGGTGGAAACCGCTGGCCGAAACCCGTCACAGGTTATGCCTTACCTGAAAGACGCGGGCATCAAGGTGATCCATAAATGCACTTCGGTCCGTCATGCCCTGAAGGCGCAGGAGATCGGCTGCGATGCGGTTTCGGTCGACGGGTTCGAATGCGGCGGTCATCCTGGTGAAGATGACGTGCCGAACATGATCCTTCTGCCCCGCGCTGCTGATGAGCTGGACATTCCCTTCGTGGCTTCGGGCGGGCAGGCGGACGGGCGCTCGCTGGTCGCGTCATTGGCCATGGGCGCGGATGGGATCAATCTGGGTACGCGGTTTTTAGCGACGCAGGAGGCGCCCGTTCACCAGAAGGTCAAGGACGCCATTGTCGCCGCAAGCGAGTTGGACACACGGTTGGTCATGCGCCCCTTGCGCAATACGGAACGCGTTCTGACCAATGCTGCGGTCGAGCGTGTGTTGGAAACGGAGCGCGTCAAGGGCGCTGACCTGCAATTCGAAGACATCATAGACGAGGTTGCTGGCGTTTACCCCCGCGTGATGCAGGAGGGCGAGATGGATGCAGGCGCCTGGTCCTGCGGCATGGTGGCCGGGCTGATCAACGATATCCCGACTTGTCAGGACTTGGTCGACCGGATTATGAACGAGGCCGAGCAAATCATCCATGACCGTTTGGTCGGTATCAGCAGAGGGGCCACGACGTGACTGAACCTGTGATCGCAGAACGGGACGGCCACGTCCTGAGGCTGACCCTGTCCAACCCGGGCAAGAAAAATGCCATTTCCAAGGCCATGTATCTGGATCTGGCCGACGCCTTCAAAGATGCTGCGCAAGACCGCAGCATTCGTGCGGTGCATATGCGCGGAGCAGATGCTGTGTTCACCAGCGGCAATATCGTTGACGAATTTGCGGATACCGTGCTGGGGGACGATCCTGCCGTGCATCAATTCCTGCACGCGCTCGCTGGCCTCCCAAAGCCCATAGTGGCGGAAGTCGAAGGGGTCGCCATCGGCGTTGGTGCCACGATGCTGCTGCATTGCGATCTGATCTATGCGGCAGAGGGCACACGGTTCAGCTTTCCGTTCGTCAATCTCGGTCTCTTGCCTGAGGCTGGGTCCAGCTATCTGCTCCCGCGCCTTGTAGGGCAAGCAAAGGCCGCAGAGCTGATCATGCTTGGCGGCATGCTGGATGCCTCCGAAGCGGTGCAGATCGGGTTGGTGACAAAGGTTGTGCCAGCAGAAGCGCTGACGGACACGGTGCAAACTGCCGTCACCCGTCTTTGCGCGCAGCCGCCGCAAGCACTCCAGCAAGCCAAAGCGCTCTTGCGCGCGCCGTTGACCGGAAAGTTGGCCAATCGGATCGACTTGGAACTCGGCCTCTTTGCCGCAAGGCTAGACGAGCCGGAACACGTCGAGGCCCTCGCCGCCTTCAGGGAAAAGCGCCAACCTGTCTTCAAATAAGGGGCCTGTGCGGAAAGGGGCGGGAGCCAGCGCCAGATACATTGACATCTCTGAGCTCAGACCTCCCGAACGCTGGGTCTGGTCCAAATAGCGGCCATCGCCGAAAGCCGACATTCCCCCTGCAGTACGGCCCATTGCGGACATCGCGCGCAATCGCGAGATGCTGCGGTCGCAGCCAACAAAGCGGAGGTTGGTCGACACCGCCCCTCTTCAGGGCTTTCAGGCGACGGCTCTGCGAGATAGTGTTGAAAAACTCGGTTTCATGTGAAAGCGGGTGAAAAATCGCTGCATAGAGCGCCTCGTCGAAAATTCATCGGCGGGGCGGCCAAAGACCGGCGTTGGCAACGACAGATACGTTCAGAGTCACCTGTGGATGCTCAGCGTCGCTTCCATGTCTGCAACGTATTCAGACAGAAAAAAGCAGCTGCCAGATTTTCGAGTTTTTCAACAAAACCGGACAAACCTGCCGTTCGGTGCGATTGCCTGAATGGCAGTTATTGGTTCCTGACCAATTAAAGTATTGGTGCATAGTGCGCCATGAACATTGCAATGCAATCATCCATAACGCCTTCGGGTGTTGGGTTTTCTCCAAGGAAAAACTCAGGCCAGAAGAAGAAGTTCTTTGCCAACCCCAATAGTTGGTTGGTCGCCAAGCCTGCATCAGCTTTGCGGAGAACGTTGGCTTCCATAGCCTCAGATATAAGCAGGGTGATCGGATAGTCATGAGTTGCGCTTTCCGCAAAAAACTTCTGTGACCGATCAAGGTCACGGATCAGTTCAGATAAGACCATGCGGTTCAGGCCGATCGCCGTCTCTTCGGTAATCACCCCAACATAGCGCCACAGTGCGTCTTTGAGTTGCTCGGCAAAGTCTCGGGTCGGGTCATAGGACACGGGCTCCATGCTCCAGTTTCTTTCGACCATGATATCAGAGATCGCTTCGAACAGGGTCTCCTTGCTCTCAAAATGTTTGTAGAGTGTGCGACTCGAAACATTTGCGCGCTTTGCAATCGCTGTCGTTTTTGCACCAAGGAACCCTTGTTCGCGGAACTCGATGATGGCTGCATCTATGATATTTTGTCGTTTTATATCAGTGATTTTCATGATTTCGACCTCAGGTGTAAAAAATCGTGTTTACATGCATCGCTTTGCACATTAAGTAAACAATGTGATTTACATTTGCAAGGCGAACCCGAAAGGAGCAATCCCATGACCTTCACCGCTGGCAAAAACACCGTTACCTTCAAATCCTTTGGCGTCGATCTGGTGGGCGATCTTTATCTCCCCGAAGATTTCGATCCGAACAAGAAATACAAAACCATCGTCGGCGCGAGCCCGTTCCCTCAGGTGCGCGGGCAAATTCCTGAAACCTACGGTACTGAGATGGCGGCGCGAGGGTTCATCTACCTTGGCTTCGACTACCTCGGTATGGGCGACAGCCCCGCACTGCCCGGCGAGCATATGAAAAGCCGCTATCAGTTCCGCCTCATCGAGAGCACTTGGGATGCGGTGTCCTATCTCGGTACGCTGCCCTTCGTGGACGAAATCTATGGCCTCGGCGTCTGTCAGGGTGGGTCTACCATCGCCGCTGCAGCTGTCACCGACCACCGGATCAAAAAGATCGTCACAGTGTCCGGCATGATGGCCTCTGATGCGTTCCAGTGGGGGGATCGGGGCACGGTTGACCAGATCATCGCCGCAGCGAATGGGTCAAAGCAGAAGATGACTGAAACCGGCGAGGCGGACTATGTTTGGCCGATCGTCCTGAACGACGACATGACCCGCGAAGAGTTCAATGCTTTGGGCATTCCAATGTCCGACGACACCTATAACTATTATGGTAAAGATGGGGTTGCTGGCCCCGGCAAGGTCAAGAACTTCACTCTAGAACATATCGGCGACCAGCCCATGCAGTCCCTGTTTGCACTTGCGGAACACTACGCCGACAAGATCACCCAGCCCACGATGGTGATCTATGGGCCAAGCGCCTCGACGGCGATCTGCTCGACCAATTTCATTGATCGGCTGACCAATAATCCAGAGGTTCGGGCCTTCGAGGCATTCAGCCATGTGGATTTCTATTGGAAGCCAGAAGCCG
Organism: Pelagimonas sp.; assembly: GCA_025210345.1. Classification (GTDB taxonomy): domain Bacteria; phylum Pseudomonadota; class Alphaproteobacteria; order Rhodobacterales; family Rhodobacteraceae; genus JAOARQ01. The sequence goes on from JAOARX010000013.1 coordinate 56,360, forward strand.
TAAAAGCATCCTGCGACGCAGCCGCCGAGTTCCTGAACGCGTAAACAAAACACATACGCCAGAGGCTAATCCTTGGCCTCTGGCTGTTTCAGCCCTGATATGGCAACTATACATGGAGCATTTGGCGGCACATGTGAAAGCGTTCGTTTTGAATGGGGTTTCGGGGGTAACGCCGCCCCATCAGCCGGGCTTTGACAACCTGTTTTGACTGTCTGCGTTGGGTGAAACGAGGTCACATAGGCCGCGTCACCGCATAGGCGGTCTTGAATATGTCTGGCATCCGGGTTGGGCGGCCGGTTGTCAGATTGGTGCTGATATAGTCGGTCTTGGCCCGCAGGATCGTTTTCCGATCTCCTATTCGTGCCATCTGAAATAACCGCGTGGCACGCAACCTACCGTCATTCACGGCAACCCAGTTGAACACCACAATTTCATCGCCCAGCTGAGCCGAGGCCAGATAGTCTATCTCATGGCGGACCGCAGCCATGCCGCGCCCCATCTCCATGCAAACCACATCAGACAGCCCGACGGCCTTTGTATGCTCCCAGACTGTTGCATCCAACCACTTCAGATAAACCGCGTTGTTAACATGGTTGAAGCCGTCCAGATCTTCAGAGCAGACGATAAACTTCTTCCAGTAAGCTCCAGGATGTTCCGCAAGGGAAGCAACATCAACCATGTGCAACTACCTTTCTGTCGGCTTTGAAGAGGCGCGGGAAGGTTTCTTCGATGAGGATCACAAGGATCACCGCGCCTGCCGCTCCGGCAAGGGTCAGGCAGAGGCGGGCGAGGATCGCCTGAAATGGGGCCTGTGAGAAGAACGCGGTCATCACCGTGGCCATCAGCGTTGTCAGTCCGAACTGATAGGCCATCACAGGTAACGGTCCATCGAACATCTTCCAGCTGAACCATAGTCCGGCCATCGCCAGCACGGCCATTATGACGCCGAAATGCGGCACCATGGTAAAGACCAGCAGGACCGGTCCCATCAGCATGAGCCCCAGTACCGTGCCCCAAAGGCGGGCTTTGGCTTCGACCAGCATAGACCGCCGCCCCGGATAAACCAGCGGGAACAGAGCGGTCAGGGCCATGATCATATCAGTCGCTGGCAAGACAGCGTAAAGCCAGAAGCAAAAGCCTGTCACCACAGCGGCGCGCAGGACTGACCCGGCAAAGAGGCTATCTGTTGCCTCCTGTGGCTGGTCGTCTTGCACCTCGCGCGTGCGCGGCGGGATCAGCACATACAGCACCGTGGCAACCAGCGCGCCAACGATGCAATCAAGGATCAACTCATCGCGTATGATGTCCAGCATCGCCCGGTTTTGCAGTGCCATGGTTGATAGCAGCACGGCGATCATCGCGAAGATGAAGCCAAGGTTATTGCCCTTTTGACGGGCAATGTGGATGCCTACGAGGATGAGCGTGAGCGAGGTCATTACCATCAGCATGGGCGTTTCTCGGGTAACGGCGAAGATCCAACCCATGAGCCACGCCAGCGCTGGCCCGGCAACGCCCATACCGATCAATTTGCGCGTGTTGAACGCACCGCGCAGTCCAAGCGCAAAGGCCAGCGGCAGCGCCATAGTGAGCGAGGGCATGTCCGTGTCCAGTAGGTCCACCACGGCGAACATTGCGGTCGTTATGGCCGCGATGCGCAGCGGAAACAGCGGGTCGTCTGCCTGTGTGGGGCGTGGGGCGACATACATAGGTCGGCCTCAGTACAGGTAGCTCAGCTTGCTGCGCAGGCGCTGGAGTGCGCTGGCCACGCTTACGACCCAGCCACTACCTTGCGTTTGCACCAGCACGTCAACCTTGCCGCCCAACCGCACAGGGTACTCTTGTGCCAAGGGCAGCCCGTCAATGTCGATGCGCACTGGGATGCGCCGGGCAGGTTCAAACCACTCCGTTGGCGCCGCGCTGACTGGCAAGCCGTTGGCCTGACGCGGGCCAGCGGAAATACCCCAGCCAATGCTGCCCACACGGGCCTCAAAAATCTGACCGGGGACAGCATCAAAGGTCACGCTAACAGGGGCGCCGGGTTTGATATTGCCAAGCTGGTTCTCGCGGAACTCCGCTGAAATCCAAATGTCCTCACCGTCAATAAACGTCACAACCGGCGTGCCTGCACTGACGAACTGACCAACTGCGAAATGCAGGTTGCTGATGGCGCCAAAAGACGGGGCGGTCACTGTGGTTGAGGCCAGATCATACTCTGCATTCTCCAGCGCAATCTGCGCGGCATCAATCTGCGGGCTATTGTCCACATCCCCCAACTGCCGCCGCGCGGCCTCGGCCTGAGATTCAGCCGCTTCGAGCGCGGCCTTCGCTGCATCCAACGCGCGCTGAGCATCGTCGCCCTTGACCTGTGCCATCACGCCGCGATCAACCAGACGGGTCATGCGATCCGCGTCAGCTTCGGCCTTTTCAACATTCACACGGGCCTGCGCGACCTGCGCCTGCGCGGCTTCGATCTGCGAGGTGGACGCATTTATACCCTGAACTGTTTCCTGCAACCTGGCCCGCGCGGTTTTCACCGCCAGTTCGTAAGGCTCTGCGTCAATCTGGAACAGTGGATCACCTGGTTGCACCAATTGATTGTCCTGCACCAGCACGTCCACCGCGCGGCCAGAAACGCGAGGGGCAATCTGAATCACTTGCGCGGAAAAGGTCGATCGGCTGCTGCTGGGGGCATAGCGGTCGGCCAGCGCGTTCCAAACAACGATGGCAACCGCTATCAAGATGATCAGAAATGCAGCAACCTTGACGCCTGCGACGCTCTGGTCGGTTTGTGTTTGACTTGCGCGTGCCATCGCCCTTTCCTTTCACAGTTTTCTTATTGGCCGATTAATTTAAGTGACTGCACTTTCAAAGAGAATTCTTTTCCACGGCATAATTTGACGTTGATTGCAGCCCCATCCGCCTAAACAGAAAAATGGCAGGAATAACGATCAGATACATCGTCACGGAATAGAGCGCTGACGGTAATGCAAGTTCGCTCATGCCCGTGGTCGTTCCCATGATGACGCCCGCCAAGGCGATTCCTAAAGGCGAATTTTGAACGCTAGTTTCAACCGAAAGCGTTTTTGACTGATAGATGTTGAGGCCAAATAGCCGCCCCACAAAAAGCCCAAGCAGAAGTAAGGCAAAGGGCAGCATCAGAAGGATTGGGCCAAGCACTGGCATCAGGCTGAGGATCAAGTCACGGCTGCCATAGAATATGCCCAGGATCAGCACCGCCCAAAGGCCCACGGCCACATTGCTCAGGCCCCCTTCAATACGGGCTGCGCCGTTTGGAAATACATGCCGGATGGCAACGCCCATAAGCACGGGAACCGTCGTCAGAAGAAAGGTGAACAAAGCCACTTCGCCAATGGTAAAGTCCGGCGCGGCTTCGCCCATGAAATGCAGCACGGCCCAGGTGGCCAAAGGGGGTACAGTGATAAACGCTAGAAGGCTTGTCACGGCCGTCAAAGACACAGACAGCGCCAGATCGCCTTTGGATAGCTTCGAGATCACGTTGCTGCTGACCCCGCCAGGGCAGAAGGCAAGCAGCATTGTTCCCGCCGCAAAAACCGGGGACAGGCCGAACAGTTTGACCATCGCAAAGGCGACCAGCGGCAGCAGTATCACCTGACCAACTACCCCAAGAACAACCGCGCGTCCCCCCGAAAACACGCGGCTAAAGTCTGCGACTGTCAGCCCTAAACCAAGCGAGAACATGATAAAGGCCTGTGCCGCAGGCACGACGACATTGATCGCGAAATCCATAGTAACTCCTCCCAGAAACGAACTTCGTTTTGCAAAAGTTAATTCGTGAAAGGGGGGGGCGTGGATGACGGCAACGGACAGTTGATTGACATTTTCGGCCACGATCATGTTTTGCGGCTGCGTTGGTCCAGCGGTTATCCGCGATGTTGTATTCGAGGATCGAGCGCAGCACCTGCGCTTTGGTGTGTCCAATCTCTTTGACGCTTTCACGGGTGTAGCGTTCGATTGCATCGCCAAGAGTGCGCCATGATTGCGGATCGATGATAGGACATCACCAGCGGCGTTGATTTTCTTCATCCGTTTCTTCAGCTACGCGCTGGCTGCGCTCTTTGGGACGAAGCTTCGGGCTTCCCGGTGTGCCCATTTCCCTTTTCTTTTGATGGCGATCTGTGCGAGATAGGCGACAGTGCCGACTTTGCGTTTGCGTTCGATAATGTGAGCCGCAGCGGAACAACTTCATGCTGTTTCGGAACAACTGTTGTTGTCCAATTAACATGAAATGGGCAAAACAAGCCAAAAAGAGAACAACACGGGCAATCGGAACGGTGCAAGAATATAAAAATAATGTCGTGAAATCAGATATTTGTAGAAATTCTAGGTTGAGCGTTGCCCCGATGATGGATTGGACAGATCGTCATTGCCGGTTTTTCCACCGCCTGATGACGCGTGATGCGTTGTTGTACACGGAAATGGTGACGGCGCCGGCTCTGGTGCAGGGTGGGGCGTTGCATTTGCTGGAGTTCAACGACCAAGAGCACCCTGTGGCGTTGCAATTGGGGGGATCTGATCCCAATGAACTGGCGATTGCGGCGCGGTTGGGGGCAGAGCGCGGGTATGATGAGATCAATCTCAACTGCGGCTGTCCGTCGGATCGCGTGCAATCGGGCACCTTTGGGGCGGTGTTGATGAAACACCCCGGTCTGGTGGCGGATTGCGTGGCGGCCATGCGCGATGCCGTGGATGTCGAGGTCACGGTCAAATGCCGCATCGGGGTTGACGATCAGGATCCCGAAGAGGTGCTGCCCGAGTTCCTGGCCAGGATCATCGCGGCCGGTGTCGAAAGGGTGACCATTCACGCGCGCAAAGCCTGGTTGCAGGGGCTGTCCCCCAAGGAAAACCGGGATATTCCGCCGCTGGACTATGACCTCGTGCAGCGGATGAAAATGCTGTTTCCGCATCTGCATATCTCGATCAACGGCGGGGTCGCGACCCTAGATCAGGCTGAAGACCTGTTAGAGGCGGGGCTGGACGGGGTGATGATCGGGCGCGCGGCCTATCATCAGCCCTGGGATATTCTGGGGGACGCGGACCAAAGGATTTTTGGCCATAAGGGCGCCAAGACCGCCCATCAGATTGCCCAGGACATGCTGCCCTATATTGACGCGCATCTTAGCGCGGGGGGGCGGTTGCATCAGATCACGCGCCACATGCTGGGCCTGTTTGCCGGGCGTCAGGGCGCGCGCCGCTGGCGACAGGTTCTATCGACCCAAGCGACGCGGGACGGGGCAGGGATCGAGGTGGTTGAAACCGCATTGGCCCATGTCTCAGCAGAGCCCGCCGTGGCCCCCGACCAGCAGGAAAGCGTGTGACCCATGCAAATTGAAACGCTCTTTCCCCTGATTGTGTTGCTGATGGCGGCCTCGGCCTTTGCCGGGGTGCTGGCCGGATTGTTCGGCGTCGGTGGTGGCATCGTGTTGGTTCCGGTGTTTTTCTTTGTACTGAATGGGTTGGGCTATGAAACACCGATGCTGATGCAGGTTTGCCTGGCGACCTCATTGGCGTCGATCATCGTGACCTCGATGCGCTCGGTCCATGCGCACAACAAGAAGGGGGCGGTGGATTGGCAGATCCTGCGCGCCTGGGCGCCGGGTATCGTGGCGGGGGCGATTGTCGGGGTGTTGATAGCGACACGGCTGCGGTCCGAATGGTTGACCGTGATCTTTGGTGTACTGGCAGGCAGCGTGGGGCTGTATCTGGCGTTCGGGCGCGATTCATGGCGCTTGGGGTCAACGATGCCCGGTGGCGCAGGGCGTGCCGTCTTATCACCGACGGTCGGATTCCTATCCGTGTTGATGGGCATCGGCGGGGGCAGTTTTGGGGTGCCACTGATGACGCTGTACAGCGTGCCCATGCACCGGGCCGTGGCAACGGCAGCGGGGTTTGGCCTTTTGATCGCGGTGCCTTCGGTGGTGGGTTTTGTGCTGACGCCGGTTGCGGACGCGCCGCCGTGGACCATCGGCGCGGTCAACCTGCCGGCTTTGGTGATCGCGATTTCCATGACCCTGATCACAACGCCCTGGGGCGCCCGGATGGCCCATGCGCTGCCCGCGCGTGTTTTGCGGCGAATCTTTGCGGTGTTCATTCTGATCGTGGCGGCGCGCATGTTGTGGCAGGTGATCTAGGGGGGTGATCGAGCGCACCGCCCCCTGAGTCGTTAACCATGATCCGCGCCAGGCCTTCTTTCGAGGTGCCGTCATTGTTTCCGCACCGATGACAAAGCTGGGCTTTGGGCCGGATTGCCCTGTGGAAATGTGGCAGAATTTAGATACTTCTTGGACACTGATTGGCGTCAGGTTAAGATATCGACAAGGTTTTTCTGGGGGACTTTTACGATGTTTCTGCTGCTCTCTGCGTTTCCGCTTTTGTTGTTGGGCGCACTTTTCAATGTCGAACTGGACGATGACGGGGACGCCGTGACATCCGAGTCCCGTCCTGAGCCCGGGGTCACCCCGGAAGGCAGCAATGCGGATGACATGCTGGATGGCACGTCAATGTCCGAGATGATCGCGGGCCTCGACGGTGATGACGAAATCCTTGGAAATCAGGGTGACGACACGCTGAACGGTGGCAATGGCAATGACAAGATGGCCGGTGGTTCGGGCGACGATCTGCTGTTGGGCCGCTTTGGCAATGACATCTTGTACGGCGGGTCCGGTGGCGACGCCATGAAGGGCGGCGCGGGCAACGACTGGATGCTGGGCGAAGACGGCCGCGATCTGCTGCGGGGGGGTGACGGCAATGACCGGATGCTGGGCGGCAACGGTGATGACACCCTGCTGGGCGAAAACGGCAATGACATCATGAAGGGAGGCTATTCTGACGATCTCATGGATGGTGGCCGTGGCAATGACACCGTGCTGGGGGAGTTGGGCAATGACACCCTGTACGGCGGTCGCGGTGATGACACGATCTCGGGTGGGGATGGTCGCGATGTGATCATCGGTGGCATTGGTGATGATGTGGGCACCGGTGGAGCGGATGCGGACACCTTTGTGGTCGGCACTTTGCGTGACGAAGGCGAAGACATCGAAGCCGAGGCCTATACACTGCGCATCACCGATTTTGATACCACGGGTGGCGATGCCGACATCCTGCATGTGCGTCTGGACAATCAGGATGAGGCTGACGATCTGGCCGTTGTTCCGGTTGAGGGCTCAACCACCGACCTGCGTCTGGTGCTGAACGGGGCCGACGATATGGTTACCGAACTGGCGGTGATCGAAGGGGGCGTTGCGATCGGGTTCGATCTGGATGACGTTGTCGTCATCGAAGAAGAGGCCGCTCCCGCGGCCTGAGCCAAACCAATGCAATGATCCGATGACTATGCGAAAGGGGCCCTAGGGCCCCTTTTTCTGTGCATAATCTCTTGTGGATTGCGGGGGTCAGTCCTTGCGGGCCAATTTGGCCGCGCGCCCACCGCGCCGCTGCTTCAGCTGTCCTGCGCGCTGCGGCAGCTCGGCCATGATCTTGCTGCGGGCGTCGGGCGCCATCTTGGACCATGCGGTGATCTCGTCGATCGACCGGTAGCACCCCGTGCAAATCCGGCTTTCGGGATGGATGACGCAGATGTTGATGCAGGGGCTTTCGATCTCGTCGCGTTTCCAGACGTCTTTGCTCATGATGTCCTCACAGATGTCTCAGGCGGTCCAATGCCCCTTGCAGGATATACGAAGCCGCCACGTGGTCGATCACCTCTGCGCGACGTTTGCGCGACGTATCCGCCTCTAGCAGGGCCCGTTCCGCGGCAACGGTGGACAGGCGTTCATCCCAAAAGGTGATTTCTCCCGGCCACAGACCCATGAGATTGCGTGCAAAGGCACGGGTCGCCTGACAGCGCGGACCCTCAGTGCCATCCATATTGCGTGGCAGGCCCAGCACAACGCCCGTGATCTGACGGTCCTTGAGGATTTCGATCAGGCGCGCGGCGTCCAGGGTGAATTTCTTGCGCTTGATGGTCTCAAGCGGTGTCGCCACCTGCCGCAGGCTGTCCGAAACCGCGACTCCGATGGTTTTGGTTCCAAGGTCCAGACCCGCCAAAGCCGTTATGGGCGGCAGGGCGGGGGCGAAATCAGCTATCTCTTCGTGGATCATGGATCACTCCAATCCGATCCGGCGGGCCGTGGCCGAGAGGATCTCAAGCGCTTGGGGCTGCTCGGCGAAAACGGTTTTTGCTTCGGTCCAGATGGCGCCGGCGCGGTCCATTTCACCCAGCACGGCCAGTGACGACAACAGCCGTGCCCATTCTTCCGGGGTGCCCCCCTCGGTGGCAAGGCGATCAGACAGTTGACCCACCATGCCACGCACCATGTCCATGCGCTCTTCGGGGGTCATCTCGGCGGCGTTGGCCACGTCTTCGGCGCTGGGCCCCGGTGCGGCCTCAGAGGGCGCGCTCAGCTCGGGCACCTTGTAGTCGCTGACACCGGCGCGAAAGGCCATCTCTTCGATCTGGCGCATCACGGGCGACACCCATGGGGCGTTGGGATCACTGTCTTTCAACAGATCGTCCCAAATGCGGAACCCCAGATCCGGCCGCCCGGTCTGGGCCATCAAAAGCCCGCCATAGAACCGGGCAACACCGTTCTTGGGGTCTTCGGAAATCACACGGTCCAGCACGGACTGCGCCTCGGGCGAGACATAGCCCCCCGCCGCGATCACCATCATATCCGCCAGATCGGTCAGGTCCGAGACCTGAACCTCATCGCCACGCAGCTGAATGATGCGCGCCTGCGCCTGATAGGCGGCGACATAGTTGCCCAGGGCCGCTTCGGAGCGGGCCAACAGCACATGCCCCTGAATGTCATCGGGACGCTCGGCCACGGCGCTGCGCAGGCGCGTGACCAGTTCCTGGTATTCGGCGCTGGCCTCGGGGGCGACAGAGGCGGGGACATTGGCCTCGGCCTCGGATTGCGAGGGACGATTGCGCAGCGCCGCCTGGGCCGTGTCGAGGCGCATCTGCAACGGCAGATCCCCATAGCCCGGCGCGCCCATGCTGACATAAAGGCCAAAGCCCCCCCCCACGACCGTCAAAGCCACAAGGCCCCCGGTAATCCAGCTCAGCGTTCTGGGGGCGGCGCCAACCGTTTGACTTTCCTGCGCTTTGGCATCCGCAGCCAGAATTCGGCGCGAGATCTCTGTGCGGATGCGCTCGGCTTCCTCGGGAGGGATTTTGCCGCGTGCGGCGTCTTGTGCGACCTCGTCCAGCTGATCGCGATAGACCTTGAGATCAAAAGCCGCGGCTGGCCCGGTGTCGCGGCGCCCGCGCAACAGGGCCGAAAGCAGTGCTAGCGTTAGTATCAGCGCCAATGCGCCTGAAAGGATCCAGAATGTCATCGGTTCTTCCCGCGCGGGCCTCCTAAACTCTGGAATTGATCTAATGCCAGGGGGGCGCGGAAAAAAGGGCTAAATGACGCGTCTGCCACCCCATGTCGCAACTGAAGGTCCAAGTGACGGTTGCGATCTGCACCGTTCGGGCTAATCAGGTCATCAAGAGACACCGGCGCCCATCGCCGGATTCGACGTGCGGGGACCGAACTCATGACACCCAAAATGAAACGATACTCAGCCTTCGCCATTGCGCGCGAAGCGCTGCGCGACCACACTGGCTGGGAGCGCGCGTGGAAAAAGGCCCAACCCAAGAAGCGCTATGACGTTGTGATCGTCGGGGCCGGGGGGCATGGGCTCGCGACGGCATATTATCTTGGCAAGAACTTTGGCATCACCAATGTCGCCATTATCGAAAAGGGCTGGCTTGGCGGTGGCAACACCGGGCGCAACACCACGATCATCCGCTCGAACTATCTTCAGGATCCGTCGGCGGCGATCTATGAAAAGGCGCGGTCCCTTTACGAAACCATGAGCCAGGATCTGAACTATAACGTCATGTTCAGCCCCCGCGGCGTGATGATGCTGGCACAGACCGAACATGAGGTCCGGGGCTATCAGCGCACCGCCCATGCCAACGCGCTTCAGGGTGTCACCACCGAATGGATCAGCCCGGCCCGGGTCAAGGAACTGGTGCCGATCATCAACCTGCACGGTCCGCGCTATCCCGTTCTGGGCGCCCTGTGGCAGGCGCGTGCGGGCTCGGCGCGCCATGACGCGGTGGCCTGGGGCTATGCACGGGCGTGCTCGGCCATGGGCATGGACATCATCCAGAAATGCGAAGTCACCGGCGTGATGCAGGAAAATGGCCGTGTCACCGGGGTCAACACCACCAAGGGTGACATCGCCTGCGACAAGCTGGGCATGGTCGTTGCGGGCCACTCAAGCGATCTGGCGGCCAAGGCGGGCTTCCGTCTGCCGATCGAATCCGTGCCGCTTCAGGCGCTTGTGTCCGAGCCGATCAAACCCTGCATGGATGTGGTCGTGATGGCCAACACCGTGCATGGATACATGTCGCAGTCCGACAAGGGCGAGATGGTTATCGGTGGCGGCACTGACGGGCACAATGGCTATACCCAGCGCGGGTCTTTCCACCACGTCGAAGAAACCGTCCGCGCGCTGGTTGAAACCTTCCCGATGATTGGTCGGTTGAAAATGCTGCGCCAATGGGGCGGGATCGTTGACGTGACCGGGGATCGTTCCCCCATCTTGTCGAAAACCCCGGTCGAGGGGATCTTTATCAACGCAGGCTGGGGCACCGGCGGCTTCAAGGCCATCCCGGGATCCGGTTGGGGCTTTGCCGAGCTGATGGCCAAAGGCCACTCACCGCTCACCGATGAATTCGGCCTGAACCGTTTTGCCGAAGGCCGCTTTATCGACGAAAGCGTCGCCGCTGGCGTTGCGCACTAGAAAGGAACACGATCATGCTCACGCTCCCATGCCCTTTCACCGGTGCAATGCTGGACGAAACCGAATTGCAGGCGGGTGGCGAAGCGCATCTGAAACGCTATGGCCCCGGATCTTCGGATGAAGATTTCGAAGGCTATCTTTTCACGCGCGAAAACCCCAAAGGTGTGCATTTCGAACTCTGGCGCCATGCCTATGGCACCGGGAAATGGTTCATCGCCGCACGCTGCACCATGACCAACGAAGTCTTTGGCACCTACAGCGCTCAGACCACCGAGCCGCCGCAACACATCAAAGATGCCATCACCGCCAAACGCCCGGGCTGGAGCTGGAGAGAAATCGAATGATGTTTCATCTCTTCAAAAATATCCCGGGGTCTGGGGCAGCGCCCCAGCCTGCGCCTCAATCGAAAGGCCGTCAGACATGAGCACCCGTCTTCAAAACCACGGTCGCCTGATTGACCGTTCCAAATCCGTGTCCTTCACCTTTGATGGCAAGAGCTATCAGGGCCATGCAGGCGATACGCTTGCCTCGGCGCTTTTGGCCAATGACCAGCTTATGGTGGGCCGCAGCTTTAAATATCACCGCCCGCGCGGGCTGGTGGCATCGGGTGCGGAAGAACCCAACGCCTTGGTCAACCTGGGGCAGGGCAATACCCATGAACCCAACCAACGGGCGACCACAACCGAACTGTTCGACGGTCTCACAGCGACCCCGCAGAACATCTGGCCGAACCTGAATTTTGATATCGGGGCAGTCAACGGGCTGTTCTCGCGCTTTCTGACCGCGGGCTTCTATTACAAGATGTTCATCCATCCGCGTCCGTTCTGGAAGCACATCTACGAACCCTTTATCCGTCAGTCCGCCGGCTTGGGCAAAGCCCCCGAGACCGAGGCACGCGACGCGGACACATATGAGCACTTCTACGCCTTCACCGATGTTCTGGTGATCGGCGGGGGTGTTGCGGGTCTGCAAGCGGCCAAAGCGGCGGCGGACACCGGCGCCAAGGTCATGCTGATCGAGCAGACCGCCCATTGGGGCGGACGCACGCCTGTGGATGGCGGTGAGATCGACGGCAAGCCTGCGGATGTCTGGATTGCAGACACCGTCGCGGCGCTTGAGGCCATGGAGAATGTGACCCTGCGCAATCGCTGCATGGGCTCGGGTGTCTATGACCACGGCTATGCGCTGGGCTATGAGCGTCTGACCGACCACGCGCCCAAAGCAGGTGGCCCACGTCACCGCCTTTGGCGGATCCGCGCGGGGCAGATCGTGACTGCAACCGGTGCGATCGAGCGTCCCCTGTCCTTTGCGGGCAATGATGTTCCCGGTGTGGTGCTGGCCTCTGCCGTGCGGGATTACCTTGTCAATTGGGGGGTGGCTGTTGGTCAGAAGACCGTGGTTGTCACCAACAATGACGATGCCTACCGCACGGCGATTGCCCTGGTGCGCGCAGGGCTTGATGTTCCGGCCATTTTGGACGCGCGTCCCTTTGGCGGCGGCAAGCTGATGCAAGAGGCCCGTGATATGGGCATCCGTGTCGAAGTTGACCGGGGCATCGCCAAGGTCAAAGGCGGCAAGCGCGTGACCGGTGTCGCGATCTGCAACCAACAAGGCGAGGGCGCTGTTCTCGAAGAGATCAAATGTGACGCGGTGGCCATGTCCGGTGGCTGGTCTCCGGTTGTGCACCTGTGGTCCCATTGCGGTGGCAAGCTGAACTGGGATGCGGATCAGGCCTTTTTCCGTCCCGATGGAAACCGCCCGCCGATTGGCGCGGATGGCAATGGCTTCGTGCAAACCGCAGGCAGTGCCAATGGCTTTATGTCCCTGGGGGCAACTGTGTCGGATGCGGACCAGGCGGGCAAGGCCGCGGCCAAAGCCACGGGCGCGAATGTCACAGCGACAGGCGCCCCCGAGGCCACTTCGGTCGAAGAGGCCCCCCTGGCGCCGGTCTGGTTGATGCCGGCCAACGCCCACTATGGGCTGCGCATGAAAACCTGGCTGGATTATCAAAACGACGTCAAGGTATCGGACGTGCAGCTGGCCGCACGCGAGGGCTATGAAAGCGTTGAGCACACCAAGCGCTACACCACGCTGGGCATGGCGACAGATCAGGGTAAGCTGAGCAATATCAACGGTCTGGCCACGCTTTCGGATGCGCTGGGGGATGAGATCCCCAATGTGGGCACCACCACATTCCGCCCGCCCTACACCCCGATTTCCTTTGGGGCGATTGCGGGCGAAGCCAAGGGCAAGCTGTTCCAGCCGATCCGCAAAACGCCGATCCATGAATGGCATGAAAGCAAAGGGGCTGAATTTGAGCCCGTGGGCCATTGGCGCCGTCCCTATTGCTTCCCGCAGCATGGCGAAAGCAAACATGACGCCGTCACCCGCGAGATCAACGCCACCCGCAACAGCCTTGGCCTGTTGGATGCGTCGACGCTGGGCAAGATCATCGTCAAGGGCCCCGATGCGGGCAAGTTCCTGGACATGATGTACACCAACATGATGTCGACGCTGAAGGTTGGCAAATGCCGCTATGGCCTGATGTGCACCGAAAACGGCTTTCTCACCGATGACGGTGTGGTCGCGCGCATCGACGAAGACACCTGGCTGTGCCACACCACCACCGGCGGTGCGGATCGCATCCATGGGCATATGGAAGAGTGGCTTCAGACCGAATGGTGGGACTGGAAGGTCTATACCGCCAATGTGACCGAACAATACGCACAGGTCGCCGTGGTTGGCCCGAATGCCCGTAAGTTGTTGGAAAAGCTGGGCGGAATGGATGTCTCGAAAGAGGCGCTGCCCTTTATGGAATGGCGCGATGGGGAACTGGGGGGCTTTCCGGTTCGGGCCTATCGCATCTCGTTCTCGGGCGAGCTGTCTTATGAAATCGCCGTTCCGGCGCATCTGGGCCGCGCCTTCTGGGATCGCCTGATGCAAGACGGCGCCGAATGGAACGCAACCCCCTATGGCACCGAGGCGCTGCACGTCATGCGGGCCGAAAAGGGCTTTATCATGATCGGCGACGAAACCGATGGCACCGTGATCCCGCAGGATCTGGGGCTGCATTGGGCGCTGTCCAAGAAGAAAGAGGACTATCTGGGCAAACGCGCGCAGCAACGCAGCCATATGGCCGATCCGAACCGCTGGAAGCTGGTTGGTCTGGAAACGCTGGATGGGTCGGTTCTGCCGGATGGAGCCTATGCGATTGCGGATGGTGTGAACGCCAATGGTCAGAAAAACATGCAGGGCCGTGTGACCTCGACCTATTATTCACCGACGCTGGATAAGGGCATCGCCATGGGGCTGGTGCTGCATGGGCCGGACCGCATGGGGCAAACCATCGACTTTGTCAAAGAAGACGGTGAAACCCGCATCACAGCCAAAATCGTCAACCCGGTCTTCTTTGATCCGGATGGGGAGAAGCAGAATGTCTGATACAGTAACAGCCATCAGCCCGCTGGGCGGGGTCAGCTTTGACGGGTTGATCGCGATCGAAGAATGCGGCCCGCTGGGCATGCTGAGTGTCCGGGGGGATTTCGCCTCGGAAACCTTCCGCAAAGCCATCTCTGACGTGGTTGGGGCGGATTTCCCCGAGCCGCGCAAAGCCTCGCTGAACGGGGACAAGGCCGCCTTGTGGATGTCTCCGGACGAACTGTTGGTTCTGGTTGCCTATGACGCGGCGCTGACCACGGTTGACGCCCTGCGCACTGCGCTGGCGGGTGAACACCACATGGTCGAGAACGTCTCGGATGCGCGGGCGGTCTTTGATCTGAAGGGCGTGCATGTGCGCGAGGTGCTGGCCAAGGTCGCTCCGGTCGATATGTCGGCGGATGCCTTGCAGCCTGGCGACATGCGCCGCACCCGTTTCGCGCAGGTGGCCGCAGGGTTCTGGATGCAGGACCACGAAAGCGTGCGTGTGGTTTGCTTCCGCTCGGTCGCGGACTACATGTTCGAACTGCTGAGCGTGTCGGCCGCCTCTGGCTCTGAGGTCGGGTATTTCACCGCTTGACGCCAATTGGCGACAATCGGCGCTTTTGCCCGGTTTGGTAGAAAACTAGGTTCCCCTGCGTATACATTTCCAGGGGAACCCATGCGTAGATTTCTTGTTTCAGGCCTGTTTGTCTGGGTCTCGGCCCTAGTCGCGCAGGCCGCGCAGGCCGCGCCGATTGGCTATGATTGTACTTTGAACCCCAAGGTCAAGAATGGCCTGCTAAGCCCGGGCCTTTTCATCGCACATGATCCCGCGACGGGCCGGGTGCTGGTCTCTGATCCGATGGCCCTGCATGTGAACAACGGCCAGCCGGTCGCCGCCCGCATGGTGTCGGACGGGGCCAAGCGCGATGTGTTCAGCTGGGAGCTCAAATTCACCAATCGGGCGCAGCAAAAGGCGCGACTGCGCTATCGGGCAACCTATTTCAAAGCCGACAACCGCATCAGCGTGGTGGTGACCCCCGTGGGGTATTCCAATCGCATCATGGCCAAAGGCACCTGCAAGGTTGGCGCGGTCTCAAAGATACACAAAAGGTAAAGGTTTGGATTGGCTTTTCGCACCCAAGACCTTGACCTGACCGCCGACAACAGACAGGTATGGGATAACCCACTGCCACATCACCAAAAGGATGACTGAGATGAGCTTTGAACTCCCCGATCTGCCTTATGCCCACGATGCGCTTGCCGATTTCGGCATGAGCAAGGAAACCATGGAGTACCACCATGACATTCACCACAACGCCTATGTGGTGAACGGCAATAAGCTGATTGAAGGCACCGAATGGGCAGGCAAGTCGCTTGAGGAGATTGTCAAAGGCACCTACGACGCCAATGCGGTTGCGCAAAACGGCATCTTCAACAATGCGTCGCAGCACTGGAACCACATGCAGTTCTGGGAAATGATGGGCCCGAATCGCACCGCCATGCCGGGTGAGCTGGAAAAAGCCATCGTTGAAAGCTTTGGCTCGGTTGACGATTTCAAATCGCAGTTCGCTGCTGCGGGCGCGGGTCAGTTCGGTTCGGGCTGGTGCTGGCTGGTCAAGGACGCGGATGGCGGCCTGAAAGTGACCAAGACCGAAAACGGCGTGAACCCGCTGTGCTTTGGTCAGACCGCGCTGCTGGGCTGTGACGTGTGGGAACACTCGTACTACATCGATTTCCGCAACAAACGCCCGGCCTATCTGGACAACTTCCTGGACAATCTCGTGAACTGGGAAAATGTTGCGTCGCGCCTGTAAGGCGCGCGAATTTGCGGGGCTTGTAACGCGCGCAACGTAGCGTGCCGACGGCCAGCAGAGAATGAGAAAGGAAAAGGCGTGGCCAAAGGCTGCGCCTTTTTCGATTTTAGGGAATGTGTCACCGAACTCCAAAGCGTCCCCCTAGAAGCAGGTGGTCGGAATGCGCAAGAAGTGAGCTTTGCAAAGACTAGTATCCGGGGGATTGTTGGACTTGGCGCGCAATATGCCTGATGGTGATGTTTGCCCGTCCACATATACTTCTTCGGCCGTCACGACTTAAACGACTACGGCGGGGGAGCTGTTCTTGAAAAGGCCGCATCCGCAAATCGTTCCATCAATACTGAGGAGGATCGATTTAGGACGTAGTTGTTCCATCCCGGATGATCACATAGCCCCTCGTCGATCGGCCCTCTTCACGGGAAGGTCTGTTCTGATCGAGGTTAGGTCTCACATCCTGTGAGGTAGTACTCACCGGAATACCCAGTTTTTGTGGAGCGAATAAGAAGCGCAGGGGGGCAAATCACCCGTTGCCAACAAGTTAGAAGAGGAACTAGGTGATGCGAGAAGAGATAAAACGTAAACTTTACCACAAGGAAGACTTCTACAAAGGAATGGCTGCGATAGTCGCTCATTCGAGTTGGCATACGCTGAAACAGTCCGTCGCGGTTGAGATAGCTCTCAAGGCCACGAACGGAGCTTGTGACCCTGGCGAGATCAACAATGCATTCGCAGAGCTCTATGACGAGTGGCAGGCGCGATCGAAATTCTGAAATGCGTTTTGCGCTACCAAATTTGAAACCATCAAAGGAGTTTCCAAGCGCGCCCCTCGGTGTGCAAGGAAGGGGTGGTTTGAGCCATCCAAATTATTGAACCCGCCCCGCTAATCAAAAAGGGAGATTACATTGGGTGAATATGAATTTAGACAAAATTCAAAACAAGCTGGATAGTCTGATCGATGAGTACATGCGCGCAGACACCCGGCCAGATCGCATTCACTGGATCAAGGTTCGATTGGCTGCATTGGCCTGGGCATTAGATACGTCGGCCGAGGATATGAAAGAAGCTCGTGTGCGCGCACTAGGGCTGCGCAAATAATCCAGCAAAGGATGGTCCTCCTACCTACAGGTCTGGCTCAGGAATTAATGTCTGCTTTGGGCTGAAACCGGAACAGGTGCAGTGGGATCGGGTAAGGAGGTTGCGATGGGATTGACCGGCTGTGCGGGGGCTCGGCAGGTTCATCGGAGAAGCCCAAACACCCGCCCATCCGTCACGGCAAATCCCAAGGCGATGATGGCAAACCCGGTCAGTTCGGTCGCGCTGAGGCTTTCGCCCAAAAACAGCGTCCCCAGCGTGATGGCAAAGGGGGGGATCAGCAGGGTGACCAGCATCAGGTTGGCGGATCCCGCCCGCGCCAGAATGGTGAAATACAGCAGATAGGCCAGCGCGGTCGACAGCGTCGACAGCCCCATGAGCGCGCCCCAGACCGGAACCGAGAGCGCGAAATCCGGGGTGCCATCAACCAGAAAAACCAGCGGGATCATCAACACCGCCGAGCCGATCAGCATGCCAAGCGCATTCATCAGCGGGGGCTGTTCGGACAAAAAGCTGCGCCCCCAGACCCCGGCAAAGGAATAAGACAGCGCCGCGCCCAGCACCGCCAACTGCGCAAGGTTGCCAAGGCTGAAAGAGGCCAGCGCATCCGGGCCCATGATATAGCCCACACCACAAAGCCCGATTAGCGCCCCCAGAACCCGGTTGCGGGTCAGGGGCTCATCCCTGAGGAAGATGGCCGCAATCACCGCTCCGAACATGGCGGTTGTCGCATTCAGGATCGACGCCAGCCCCCCGTTAATCTGCGTCTGGCCCCAAAAGATCAGGGAAAAGGGAATTACGTTGTTCAACGCGCCCATGCCCAGATAGGCCATCCAGACCCCCCGCGCCTTGGGCAGGGGAATACCCCGTTGCCAGACCACAAAGGCCAGGATCGGAATGGCCCAGATCACCCGATGCAGTGTGATGGTCAGCGGCGCAAGCTCGCGCAGGGCCACCTCGGCAAAGAAAAAGGGACCGCCCCAAATCGCCCCGAGCAGCACAAGTAGGGCCAAGGTCCGGGCATTCATACGGGTTTGTGTCATATTCGCGGCTTGCCTTTTGCGGATTGTCCGCGTCTTTATGAGCTGGAGATTTGATCAAACACGATCCGTTTCTTGCGCAAATCCCGGTGTCTGGGGCGGTTCCCCGGCTTACAGAAAGAGATCACCATGCATCAGGCACAGCGCGGGATTTGGGCAATGGTTCTGGCCTGCCTGATCTGGGGGACGGCACCGCTGTATTACAAGCTGTTGGTGCATGTGCCGACCGATGAAATTCTGGCCCATCGCACGCTTTGGTCGTTTGTCACCTTTGCGCTGATCCTTGTGGCGCAGCGGCGGATGACCGAGCTGTGCACGGCACTGAGCCATTGGCGACAGGTGCGTGTGATCGGCTTGGCGGCGCTGCTGATCTCAGTCAATTGGTTTTTGTTCATCTTTTCGATCCAGATCGAAAAGGCGACCGAATCCTCTTTGGGGTATTACATTTTCCCATTAGTTGCCGTGGTGTTGGGAGTGCTGTTCTTTGGTGAACGCCTGGGACGGTTGCAATGGCTGGCGGTCGGACTGGCGGCGGTCGGGGTGCTTGTGTTGACCTTGGGGCAGGGGGTGGCCCCCTGGATTTCGCTGGTGCTGGCGACAACCTTTGGCCTGTATGGGCTGCTCAAGAAAAAGCTGACGCTGGGCCCGGTGGTCACGGTCACCGCCGAGGTGGCTTTGCTGACGCCGCTGGCCGTGCTCTGGCTGATCAAGACTCAGCTGCAGGGGCAGGCCCATTTTACCCACGACGTATTGACCATGGGGCTGTTGATCTTTTCCGGTATGGTGACAGCCCTGCCGCTGATCCTGTTTTCCCGCGCGGCCCAGCATGTGCCGTTGGCGACCATGGGGTTGATCCAATATATCAACCCCACAGGCCAGTTCCTATGCGCGGTGATGGTGTTTGGCGAACCTCTTACGGGGTATCATGTCACCACCTTTGCCATGATCTGGCTGGCGCTTGCGCTCTATTCCGCCAGCGCCCTCTATCACGAAAGGGCGCGGCGCAAAATCGGCAGGGCTTCGGCCACGGAACTGGCGGATTGAACAAAATCCAGCAGGCTGTCTTCGGCAAAGCCGTGATCGACCACATGCTCTAGCAGCGCGCGCAACGGCCCCCAATACCCCATGATGTCCAGCAGCACGATGGGCTTGTCATGCAGGCCCAGCTGTCGCCATGTCAGCACCTCAAAGAACTCATCTAGCGATCCGGGACCACCAGGCAGAACCACCACCGCATCGGCGTTCATCAACATGACCTTTTTGCGTTCGTGCATGGTTTCGGTGACAATAAAGGTGGTCAGGTCGGTCTTGCCCACTTCGCGGCGTTTCAGATGATCGGGGATGACGCCGAATGTTGCGGCCCCCGCATCCTGGGCCGCCCGCGCCACGGCCCCCATCAATCCTACGTCTCCGGCGCCGTAAACCAGGCGCCAGCCCTCCTGCGCGATGGCCCGCCCCATCTCGGAGGCATGCTGCATATACTCGGGGTGGGTGCCCGCGCGTGAGCCACAATAGACACAGATCGACTTTGTCATGGGGGGATCCCCGATTGATTATGGTAAAAGGCTTGTGCTCTCTGATAGCGTGACCGCTAGATATGCTCAAGCGCGTAGGATCTGGTGATCGCTGGCCCTGTGGTGTTTGAGCAGCGCTGGGGGCGCGGACGAGAAATAAAAGGGCTGCTATGGGCAAGATGACTTCGATTTGGGCTGCGGGCTCATTGGGCGCGGCGGTGATTGCCATCATCGCGGTATTCGCGGGGGGGTTTGGCGGGGGATCTGACGGCGAAGAGATCGCCAAACCCACCCCGGTCACGACCCGCGACACGGCCGAGACCACGCCAGACCCGGCGCCGCCCGTGGCACCCGCACAGGCTCCGGCACCGCAACCCGAGCCAGACCCAGAGCCAGAGAGCGCGGAGGTGGCCGAGGCCGTACCTCAGCCCGCGCCAGACCCAGAACCCGCGCCTGTTGAGGCCGCACAGGGCGATGCGCCTCAGAACACGGCTGATGATCCCGTACAGCCTGTCGCTGACGCTGCCGATCAGGCCGATGATCCCGCGCCGCAACCTGACATCGCAGTGGCCGAAGATCAGCAGGGGGCTGCGTCAGACCCCGCTCAGACGGACCCAAGCCAGCCCACACCCGAGCCCCAGGACACGGCGCCAACAGATACGCAACCCGATCTGGATGTGGCCGCAGCTCCGATTGAGGATCCTACCACCCCCGACGCGGCCCCGCTCCCCGAGGCGCCGGTCTTTGATCTGGTGCGCGCCGAAAGCGATGGCAGCACCCTGGTCGCGGGCAATGGCACTGCCGGAGCGCTGCTGGAAGTTCTGGTCGATGACACCCCCGAGGCCGAGACCATTCTGGGCAATGATGGCAAATTCGTAAGCTTCCTTGATCTGGAGGGGCGCTATGGCGCACGGGTGCTGCGGTTGCGCCTGACCCAGGGCGACCATGTGGTCCTGTCCCAAGAGGATGTGATTGTGGTGGTCCCCGAACCCAAAGCAGACCCCAAACCTGCCCCCGGGCCCGAACCCAAACAGGTTGCGCAGGCGGACACCCAGCCTCAGGTCGAACCGGGTCAGCCAGCCCCCGCACCAAGCACCCCACAAGACGCTGGGGCACAGACTGGGGTAGAAACGGGGGCAGAAACGCAAACCGAACAAGATCTGCCCCAGATACCCAGCGAACCCGAGATCCCGGCAGTCGCAGAACAAGAACCCCAGACACAAACTCCGGCACCGGCCCCGACAGTGCTGAAATCAGGCCCCGAAGGGGTAAGCGTCATGTCACAAGCCCCGGCCACGATCGGAGAAGTCACGCTTGACGCGGTGACCTATGGCGATGCGGGTAGCGCGACATTCACCGGGCGCGGCGATGCCGGTGCTTCGGTGCAGCTGTATCTCGACAATGCTCTGGTCGTGTCCGATACGGTTGCGGATACCGGGCGTTGGCAGGCAACGCTGGAAACCCTTGCACCGGGTCGCTATCTGGCGCGCGTGGACCAACTGGACGCAGCCGGTGAGGTCACCGCGCGGATTGAACAGGTGTTCGTGCGCGAGGCCGAGACCGTTCTGAACCCCGTCGCACAGGCCCCAGACACTCAGGCCCCGGGCACCGGCACAGCGACCTCGACCCAAACCAGAACCCAAGCCGGGGCCACACCCGCTGCGGCCGCCTCGGCCAAGCTTGTTCCGGTGCGCAGTGTCACCATCGAAAGCGGCAATACGCTTTGGGCGATTTCGCGCGAACGCTATGGCGACGGCAATGCCTATGTGAAGATCTTCGAGGCGAACAAAGACCTGATCCGCAATCCGGATCTGATCTATCCCGGTCAGGTCTTTATCTTCCCTGAGGAATAAACGTAGTCCCCGGCCCGGGGCGCGTTTCCTGGGCCGGGATCTGGTGTTTTGCCGCTGGTTTTCCTCTTGGGTTCCGCCAGGCCCGCGCATACATATGCGTTTCCCCAGCAAGGACATGTCATGCCGCCCGAAATTTCGGATCAAGAGATCGCCCAGCAAGAACGCCGTTCCGGTCTGCGTACCCTGCGCCGGGTCACCCCCTATCTGTGGCCAGAGGGGGAAACATGGGTCAAGCAGCGCGTCATCATCGCCCTGAGCCTGTTGGTGCTGGCCAAGATTGTCGCGGTCTTCACCCCGATCCTCTACAAATACGCGGTCGACAGCCTGTCCGGAGAGGTCTCCGATCTGACGCTTGGGGCCGTGGGGCTGACCGTGGCCTATGGGGGCTCGCGGTTGTTGACCGTAGGCTTTCAACAGCTGCGCGATGCGGTTTTTGTGCGGGTGACACAGCGGGCGCTGCGTCAGCTGGCGCTTGAGACCTTCACCCATATTCATCGCCTGTCGATGCGCTATCATCTCACGCGCAAGACCGGGGGGCTGTCGCGCATCATCGAACGCGGTGTGAAGGGGGTCGAATTCCTGTTGCGCTTTTTGTTGTTCAGCATCGGCCCGCTGTTTCTTGAACTGATCCTTGTCGCGGGTATTTTGTTCTACCTGTTTGATGTCTGGTATCTGGCGGTTGTTGTGGGGGTTATCGTGGGCTATATCCGCTTTACCTTTGCGGTCACCGAATGGCGCGTGAAACTGCGCCGCGAGATGAACAAACAGGACACTGACGCCAACCAAAAAGCCATCGACAGCCTGCTGAATTTCGAAACGGTCAAGTATTTTGGCGCCGAATCCCGTGAGGCCGCGCGCTATGACACGGCGATCCAAGGGTATCAGACCGCGGCGATCAAGACGGCCACCTCGCTGGCGATGCTGAACTTTGGTCAATCGCTGATCATCACCTCGGGCCTGGTGGCGGTCATGGTCATGGCGGCGCTGGGCGTTGAGCGCGGCGCGCTGAGCGTGGGCGATTTTGTCATGGTCAATGCCTATATGATCCAGATCACCATGCCGCTGAACTTTCTCGGGACGGTCTACCGTGAAATTCGCCAGTCTCTCGTGGATATGGGCGATATGTTTGACCTGCTCGAACAGCCCCGCGACGTGGATGACAAGCCCGACGCCAAGCCGTTGAATGTCACCGGGGGCGTGGTGCATCTGGACAACGTGGCCTTTGCCTATGATCCGGCGCGGCCGATCCTGAAAGGGGTGGATATCAAGGTGGCTGCCGGGGAAAACGTGGCCTTGGTCGGCCCGTCGGGATCGGGGAAATCCACGGTCGGGCGTCTGTTGTTCCGGTTCTACGATGTCAGCGGCGGAAGCCTGACCATCGACGGGCAGGATGTGCGCGACGTGACACAAAACAGCCTGCATGCGGCCATTGGCGTGGTCCCGCAGGACACCGTGCTGTTCAATGACACGATCCGCTATAATATTGGCTATGGCCGGGCGGATGCCTCCGAAGATGAGATCATCGCCGCCGCCAAGGCCGCCCGGATTCACGATTTCATCCTAAGCCTGCCAGAGGGCTATGACACCCCCGTGGGGGAACGCGGGCTCAAGCTGTCTGGCGGGGAAAAACAACGGGTTGGCATTGCGCGGACTTTGCTGAAAGACCCGCCGATCCTGTTGCTGGATGAGGCCACCTCGGCGCTGGATACCGAGACCGAAGCCTCGATCCAGGAGGCTCTGCAACATGCGGGGCAGGGGCGCACCGTGATCACCATTGCGCATCGGCTGTCGACCATCGCCGATGCCGACCGCATTGTCGTGCTGCAAGACGGAGAGGTGATCGAAGAGGGCACACATGATGCGCTTTTGGTGCAAAATGGGCGTTACGCTGCGCTCTGGGCGCGCCAAAACGCCGATCATGGGGCGGATGCCCCTTGACCCACCCGCAGATTTCCTGACCTTTGCAGCGTTAACAACCACGGAGAAACGCATGGCCCGCCCCCTCGTTGGCATCATCGGCAACCATTATTTGTTGAATGACCAATACCCGACCCACGCGGGCGGCACGATGAACTCAGAGGCCATCGCGACTGTGGCGGATTGCCTGCCGATGGTGATCCCCTCTGATCCGCGCTTTGTGTCGGTCGAAGAGCTGCTGGAACGCTGTGATGGCTTTCTTTTGACCGGTGGGCGGCCAAATGTGCATCCCGAAGAATACGGCGAACCCTACTCAGAAGCGCATGGGGACATGGACCGTGCGCGCGATGCGATCACCCTGCCATTGGTGCGGGCCTGCGTCGAACGGGGTCAGCCCTTCATGGGAATCTGCCGGGGGTTTCAAGAGGTCAATGTTGCGATGGGGGGCTCGCTCTACCCGGAAATCCGCGACTTGCCGGGGCGTGACAATCACCGCATGCCGCCGGACGGCACGCTTGAGGAAAAATTCGCCCTGCGCCATGTGGTCAACCTGACCGAGGGCGGGCGGTTCCACGCGCTGTTTGGCTCGACCGAGGTGCTGACCAACACGCTGCATGGACAGGGGATCAAACGCCCCGGCGCCCGCGTCGTGGTCGAAGGCCACGCCCCCGATGGCACCCCAGAGGCGATCCACATCAAGGACGCGCCGGGCTTTACCATGTCGGTTCAGTGGCACCCGGAATGGAATGCTGTAAATGACCCGGTGTCGCGCCCGCTGTTCGAGGCCTTTGGCCGCGCTGTCCATGACTGGGCCAAGGCGCGCCAGCCCTGACCCAGGGGGAAAGGGCGCAGGCGCACCCACGCGTTTTGATATCGGCGCAGCTTTCACATCCACGCCCCTTTGGATATCGGCGGTGCAGGGCCAGGGGCGCGCGGTTGAGCCGGTTGCACCCCGCGTCCCCGGCCGGTTTTGCCCTGCCTGCTTTACGCCGGCAGGGTCACAGGCTCAGACACCGTAGAAATCGAACCGCTTGTTCAGCGGCAACTCGCGAACGCGCTCTCCGGTCAGATCGAAAATCGCATTGGCCAGCGCCGGGGCGGCGGGTGGCGTGCCCGGTTCACCGACCCCGGCCAGACGCTCTTGGTTTTCAAGGATCTGCACGGTGACGGGGGGCATCATGGCCATGCGCAGGTGCTCTTGGTCGAAAAAGTTCTCCTGCTGCACCACACCCTGTTCAAACGTGATCTCTTCACCGATCGCCGCGGACAACCCAAAGGCCATGCCGCCGGTCAGCTGAGCCTCGATGATGCCCGGGTCCAGCGCCACACCGAGATCCGCAGCAATCCAGGCGTTGGTCAGGCGGATCAGGCCATCTTGGTCCTGAACCTCGATCACCATCGCCACGGGCGCTCCGAAACTATAGACAAAGGCGACGCCGCGCCCCACGCCTTTAGGGGTTTGGCCAGTCCATCCCGACATGTCTTTGACCGTCTCCAGAACCGTATAGGCCGGTTCCCATTCATCCCGTGTCAGGTCCATGCGGAACTGCATCGGATCCTGCCCCGCCGCATGGGCCATTTCGTCGATAAACCCATCCAGGAAGAACCCGTTGTGGCTGGCCCCGACCGAGCGCCAGAACCCCATGGGCGGTTGAGCATCGGCGCGCCAGCCACGCACCCGCATGTTTTCAATGCCATAGGGGACGTTAAAGAACCCGTCTGTGATGGCACGATCCGGCCCCGCGGGCGCGAAGCCCAACCAGCGGTTCATTGCGGACGACGTTACGGATGGGGCCGAGATATTGGCGTCCAACAGCACGGCCTTGCCCTCTTTGACCCCGCCTCTCAGACGCGCGATGGCACCCGGTCGGTAAAAGTCATGGGTCATGTCCTCTTCGCGCGACCATGTGACCTGCACAGGTGTGCCGGGCACGGCCTTGGCCACACGGGTGGCGAGGATCGAAAAGTCCAACTCGCCCCTGCGGCCAAACCCGCCGCCCATCAGGGTGGTTTCCAAAATGACATCTTCGGGGTCCATGCCCGCCTCGGCGGCACAGCCATCGCGCACCAGTGTCGGACCCTGGTTGCCCGACCAGATGCGCAGCTTTGGCCCATCAAACCAGGCGGTGGCGGTCATGGGTTCCATGGTCGCATGCGCAAGGAACGGGGCGCGGTATTCGGCGGTGATCTCCTGCGCGCCCTCGGGGAGGGTGGATGCATCGCCATCATCGCGGAACGTCGAATCGAGATTGGTGTCGAATGCCGCTTCGATCGAGGCGAAAATATCCGTGGTTTCAGGGGGATAGGGGGTGTCGTCCCCCCAGGTGACATCAACCGCGTCAAGGGCTTGCAAGGCCAGCCAGGTGTTGGTTGCGATCACCGCAAAGCCATCCCCCAGATCCACCACCTTTTCCACACCCGGCAGTTTCAGCGCGTCGCGCCCATCCAGACGCGTCATGGTTCCCCGGCGCGGGCTCATCCGAACAGAGGCGAATTTCATGCCCGGCAGGCGCAGGTCCATGGCAAAGGTTGCGGTGCCCGTGGATTTGGCAGGAACGTCGATACGCGGCTGCGATGCCCCCAGAATTGTCCAGTCAGATCGGGGGCGCAGGGTGATATCCGGCGTGTCCTGTTCGGCGGCCTCAAGGGCGAGATCCGTATAGGGCAGGGCGGTTCCGTCAGGGGCGATGACCGTGCCGTTTTCCGTCTTGAGATCGCGGACAGAGACACCCAGCCGGTCGGCGGCGGCGGCTTTGAGCATCTCGCGGGCCCCCGCACCGGCGACCCGCATCCTTTCATAGCCATCTTTCATCGCCGTTGATCCCCCGGTGACCTGGAGCGACAGGACCTTGCCCAGATTGCCCATCATCTGGGCCATCGCATGCTGGAACGCGCTGTCGTCATAGCCCTTGGTGTTGAGCGCTTCGGACATCAGCGCCGAGTTGTAATAGGCTTGGGCCGGGGGGCCGTGCAGGACCGTGACCTGATCCAGGGTGACATCCAGTTCTTCGGCAATCAGCGCCGCCCAGGTGGTGTGTGTGCCCTGACCCATTTCCGCGCGCGGGGCGATCAGGTGGATGCCATCGGGCGTGATGAACACAAAGGGATTGAGAGCGGCCTCACCCTCACCGGGTTTCAACGGGTTGGGGGCGGGCTTGGTGACGTACCATGCGCCAAAGGCCGCACCACCGGCGATGGCCACGGCACCAAACAGAAAACTACGGCGGGCGATTTTTCCAATGCTGGCCATGTCTTAGGATCCTTTCGCGGCGGCATGAATGGCGGCGCGAATGCGCGGGTACGTTCCACAACGGCACAGGTTGCCGGACATGGCTTCGTCGATTTCGTCATCGGTCGGGTTGGGGGTTTCGGCCAAGAGGGCCGCGGCCTGCATGATCTGGCCCGACTGGCAATAGCCGCATTGCGCGACCTGGTGGTCGATCCAGGCCTGTTGCAACCTGTGTAAGGAGTCCGGAGATCCAAGCCCTTCAATTGTAACGATATCTCCCTCGACATCGCCCAGCGTCGTCTGGCAGGATCGGACCGCTTCGCCATTCACATGGACCGTGCAGGCACCACAGGCGGATACGCCGCAGCCAAATTTTGTGCCGGTCATGTTCAAAGCGTCGCGTAGAACCCACAAAAGAGGCATGTCTTCGGGCAAATCCACCTCATGGGGGGTGCCGTTGACGGTGATGGTTTTGCTCATGGCGGGCTCCTTTGGGGCGCGGAAGGTGGCAGCTTTGAGGTAATATCTGGATATATGACAAACTTAATCCATAGTGTCAGTTTGTCAATTGACGTTTTTATCAAAATTTGTCAGTTTGTATGCATGACGGATGATCGTGATACCGAAACCCAGCGCCGCCAAGCCATACTTGATGCGGCTTTGGCGACATTTGCACAATATGGATATCGCCGGACCTCCATGGCGGATCTGGCCAAGGCGGTGGGCATGTCGCGGCCCGCGCTGTACCAGTATTTCCGCAACAAAGAAGACATCGCCCGGTCTCTCACCGAGGTCTATTTTGCCAATGCCGCAGGGCGCGTGGCCCAGGCGCTGCAGGCCAAGGGAACGCCCGCTGAGGTGCTTGAAGCTGCCTTTCGCGCCAAGATGGGCAAGCTTACCGGGATGATCGCAGGCCCGCATGGCGAAGAGCTGATGCAACTGGGGCATTCGGTGTCCGGCGAGGTTGTCGAGCAAGGCACCGCACGCATTGTTGCGCTGTTTGCCATGTGGCTTGAAAAACAGCGCCTGACCGGAGCCATCCACTATGAGGGCGCATCCGAAGACGTGGCGCGCGTGATGATGAACGCGCTGAACGGGATCAAGGTGCCCCCCTATAAGCAGTTCGACCGCGATTTGACGATCCTGGCGCAGACCCTTGGGCGCGGTCTGAGCGTCTGATCGCGATCAAACTGCGCCATTTTATCCAATGCACGGGCGGGCGCTTGGCTTTGATATTCTTTCATGCGAATGTTTGCGGAAATACCGGAGGATCAGGAGGGACTTTCCGTGAAACAACTGACATTGGCCTTGGCGATTCTCGCTGCGCCTGCGCTGGCGCACGAAGATATCGCGGATAAATATCCACAATCCGAACTGTATAATAAGCCGGTTCAGGTGATCCCGCATGTCTATTCCGCCATCGGCGCCACGGCGCCGCCGACCTATGAAAACTCGGGTCATAACAACAACTTGTCGTTTATTGTAACCAATGAAGGCGTGGTGGTCGTCAACGGTGGGGCCTCGGTCCGCCTGGCCAAGGCGCTGCATGATGAAATCAAGGCCGTGACCGATCAACCGGTGAAACTGGTGATCAATGAGAACGGCCAGGGGCACGCGATGCTGGGCAATGCCTATTGGGTGGATCAGGGCGTTGATATCCTGGCGCATAAGGATGCGATCGAGGTCTGGGAAGCCGATGGAGGCTTCATCCTTCAGGGGATGGAGCGTTACAATCGTGACAAGGCCGAGGGCACCCGTCTGGTGACGCCGAACCTGTCGTTCGACGACAAACACGTGGTTGAGATGGGCGGCGTCACCATCGAGGTCCTGCATCTTGGCCCCGCGCATGATCCGGGTGACGTTCAGGTGTGGATCCCTCAGTGGGACATCATCATCGCCGGTGATCTCGCGTTTCATGAACGCATGCCCCCGATCTTTCCGGGCATCTGCACCAGCTGTTGGATCGAGACCTTTGACGGCCCCTTTACCGATCTGAACGCCACCTATGTGATCCCGGGGCACGGCCATCCGACCAATATGGAAATGGTGCGCATGGGGACCACTGATTACCTGAAAGATCTGCGCGAAAAAATCGGGGCGCATATCGATGAGGGTGGCGATCTGGCCGGTGCCTATTACGTTGATCAAGAGCGCTGGAAATACATGGATACCTTTGAAGAACTGGCCACAAAAAACGCCGGCCGCGTCTTTGAAGAAATGGAATGGGAGTGATTTGCGGTTCGGGGCTTTAGCCCCGATGATTTGTCCGGGGGACAAATCAAGCAAATCACGGGCGGAGCCCACGGTTCGGGGCTTTAGCCCCGATGATTTGTCCGGGGGACAAATCAAGCAAATCACGGGCGGAGCCCTGGGTTCGGGGCCTGCCCCTGGCAGTTTGTTTCGGAGATCATGATGACTCTAAAGACGATTTTGATAACCGCGTCGCTTATCCCGGCGATGGTTGCACCGCTCGCGGCGCAGGATCTGGCCGAAGAGGTGATCGGCCACATGGACTTTATTCCCTATGAGGATGGCATCATCTTGCCGCAACAGATCAGCAAGGATCTGTGGGATGGGGCGTATTTTGTCGACACCCGCACTGCGGCGCAATTCGCCCAGGGGACGATCCCCGGCGCGGTCAACATCGAGTGGCGCGAAATCCCGTCACGACTGGATGAGCTGCCCAGCGACAAAAAGGTCATCTTGTTTTGCAACACCGGAAGCCTATCCGCGCAAGCGAGTTTTGCCGCGCGGCTGCTGGGGCGCGAAAATGTGGTGGTGCTTCAATCTGGCCTGCTTGGCTGGCGCGAGACCGCAGCTTATATCCCAGAGCAATAAAAGCCAAAGAGGTGCAAAATGCTGAAATGGGTGGACATGCCGCCGGTGTGGCTGGCGGGGGCGATTGGTTTGGCCTGGGTGCAGAAAACCCATTACAGCCTTGGCTTGGATTTCGGTCTTGGAGTGGCGGATCTGCTGGGCGGGCTGCTGGTGGGCGGCGGTCTGTTGCTGATGGCGCTGGCGGTCTATGAAATGCGGCGCCAGAAAACCACGATCATCCCGCATCAAGATGCGGACAAGCTGGTGACGGCGGGCATATTCAAACGCACGCGCAATCCCATTTATCTGGGGGATGCCATGGTGTTGGCCGGGCTTATCCTGTATTGGGATGCGGTTTTGGCGCTGCCTTTGATCCCGATCTTTGTCTGGATCATCGAAAAGCGTTTCATCATCGGGGAAGAGGACCGGCTGCGCCGCAAATTCCGCATGACCTATGCGCGCTATTGCGACGAGGTGCGGCGCTGGATCTAAGACCTGTAGGTTGCGATGGGCAGACCTTCATCGGTGGTGGGGTGTTCATAGTATTGCGCCAGCGCATGAAACTGCGCTTCGCTCACCTGAAACGGATGGTTCCCCGCTGCATTGCGCGCCTTCAGACGGTCCAGACACTGGGCGTCGCTTGTTTCCAGAACATGAAGGGTGACCTGTGCGTCGCTCTCCCAAGCCAGCGCGGCCAGCGAGTTTCTGCGGGCCACGGTATTGGCCTGAAAATCCATCACGACTGACATCCCGGCGCTTAATAATGCACGGATATGCGGGCCAATCGCGGTTTCAAGCCGCGCGGCGCAGCGGGCATAGTCGCGAAGGGTGGCCAGCTCATCAGGGTATAACGCGGCGAGCCAGTCATCCTCGGAGACGAGGACCGTATGCGCCCCCTGTGCGAGGGATCGACACAGGGTTGATTTCCCAGCGGCTACCTTGCCGCAGACCAGGTGCAAGTGAGGTTTCATTGGGCTGATCCCGTTTCCAATCCCCAGCTCCCCATGCGGGCCGACAAGGACACCGTACCCGTCACACAGGCCGGGCGTGCAATGCCCCGCAAAATTTGAAACTGACGCGTCATGTGTCAAAACATGCGTGGATTTTGTGGCATGTCAATCTGGCCTATGCGCCAGGACCGGTTAGGGTGGGGGCTCATGCAAAGGATTTCCCATGCCCAAACGTCTCGCCCTCTTTTCCCTTTTGGTACCCGATTATGACGACGCCTTGCGGTTCTTTCTCAAAGCGGGGTTTGAATGTCGCGAAGACACGGACCTGGGCGGCGGTAAACGGTGGGTGCGGATTGCACCACCGGGTGCGGAAACCGAGATCCTGTTGGCCCGCGCTGCAGATGAGCGTCAGAAAAACGCAATCGGCGACCAGGGCGGGGGCCGTGTCTGGTTGTTTCTGGAAACGCAGGCCTTTGACGCAGACTATCAACGCCTGATAGCGGCGGGCGCCATGTTCGAAGAGGCGCCGCGCCGCGAACCCTATGGCACGGTTGCGGTCTGGCGCGATCCCTGGGGCAACCGCTGGGACTTGATCGCATTCGCCCAGAAGGACCGGAGCGGAACCGATCAGACCGGGTGATCAGACGGTCAGGGCAGGGCCGCGCGGGTGCGTTTGCCGACGTTTTCGGGCGTGCCCTCATAGGTCGGCAGGCCGCGTTTCAGCCAGCCGTCTCCATGACGCCCGCCGACCATGCCTTCTTTGACATCCACCAGGCCGGGGAACCCCTGGGCGGCCAATTGCGAGGTCACATAGCCCGTCCGGTTGCCGGTGCGGCAGATCACGGCCAGGGGCGTGTCCGGGTTGGCCTGACGCAGGGCAACAAGGTCATTCACAAAGCTGGCCGAAGTCATGTCCAGCCCAATCGCCCCCTCGGCGACGCCGGTTTGCAGCCACTCTTCGGGGCGACGGATGTCGATCAGGATGATATCCCCGGCAAGCGCGGCCTGATGCGCCAGATCAGGGGTCATGATCTCGATGTGCTGGGCGGCCTGGGCCTGGGCGGGGGTCGACAGTCCGGTTTGCGAAACGGAAACCACCACAAAGGCGGCCCCCAGCCCAAGGGCCGCGCGGCGTGTCAGGAAAGGGGCTGTGGCGTCGGGTCGCATCTTGGGTCTCCGTAAACTTGAAACGTGATCATGCCTATCGTGCAAACATTCAAATGTCTGCAATTAAAGCGCTGAAATCCCTGATATTTAGGTCACGAATCGGTGAAGTCACACATATGTGCTGCGAATGCGGCGCAAGTTTGTTGCTGACGCAACGCAGTTTTCGCAACAAACAAACTGTCCCTTTAACTTTTTTCTAAGCTGTGCTTTACATCGCGGGATGCTTGTCGCTGCACTGCCGCATTGATGTGGTTAAATGCGAATTAACGCCTCATCAGGGGCGTAGGAGTACCTGAACAAAGGGGATAACCGTGAAGATAGGGACGCCAACAGAAGTCGAAGTTGGGGAGAATCGCGTTGCGATGACGCCTGACTCGGCGCGCCAGTTACAAAAACTGGGTTATGATTGCGCCATTCAGGCCGGGGCCGGGGAAAAAGCCGGATTTTCGGACGCGACATATCAAGAGGCCGGGGTCGAAGTGATCGAGGGCGCGGATGCGCTTTGGGCTGCGTGTGACATCGTCGCCAAGGTCCGCATTCCGACCGATGCGGAAATGGGTTTGCTGCGCAGCGACCTGACGCTGATTTCGTTCTTCAACCCGGGTGGGAATGAAGAGGGGCTGGAAAAAGCCAAGGACAGCGGCGCCAATGTGATCGCCATGGAAATGGTGCCACGCATTTCGCGCGCGCAAAAGATGGACGCGCTGTCGTCGATGGCCAACATCGCGGGCTACCGCGCGGTGATCGAGGCGGGCAACAACTTTGGTCGCTTTTTCACCGGTCAGGTGACCGCTGCGGGCAAGGTGCCTCCG
Source organism: Pelagimonas sp. (assembly GCA_025210345.1). Taxonomy (GTDB): domain Bacteria; phylum Pseudomonadota; class Alphaproteobacteria; order Rhodobacterales; family Rhodobacteraceae; genus JAOARQ01. The sequence goes on from JAOARX010000013.1 coordinate 88,824, forward strand.
GCCAAGGTTCTGGTTGTGGGCGCGGGTGTTGCCGGTCTGGCCGCCATTGGCACCTCGACCTCGCTGGGGGCGATCACCCTGGCGTTTGACGTTCGTCCCGAAGTGGCCGAACAGGTCGAATCCATGGGCGCCGAGTTCGTCTATCTGGATTTCGAAGAAGAGCAGCAAGATGGCGCGGCCACCGGCGGCTATGCCTCGGTCCAGTCCGAAGAATTCCGCAATGCGCAGCTGGCCAAGTTCCGTGAACTTGCCCCCGAGGTGGACATCGTCATCACCACAGCGCTGATCCCCAACCGCGAAGCGCCCGAGCTTTGGACCGAAGACATGGTTGCGGCCATGAAGCCCGGTTCCGTGATCGTGGACCTTGCGGCGGAAAAGGGCGGCAACTGTAAGCTGACCAAGGCTGATGAGAAAATCGTGACCGACAATGGCGTGACCATCATCGGCTATACGGATTTCCCGTCTCGCATGGCGGCGCAGTCTTCGACGCTCTATGCCACCAACATCCGTCACATGATGGCGGATCTGACCCCTGAAAAAGACGGCCAGATCAACCACGACATGGAAGACGACGTCATCCGTGGCGCGACCGTGACCCATGAGGGCGCGATCACCTTCCCGCCGCCCCCGCCCAAGGTGCAGGCCATCGCGGCCAAGCCCAAAGAGGTGGTGCCGGAACTGACGCCCGAAGAAAAGCGCGCGCAGGAAGTGGCGGCGTTCAAGGCGCAAACCAAACAGCAGGTCACCCTGCTGGGTGTGGGCGCGGCCCTGATCCTTGCAGTGGGTCTTGTGGCGCCGGCGTCGTTCATGCAGCACTTTATCGTGTTTGTTCTGTCGGTCTTTGTGGGCTTCCAGGTGATCTGGAACGTCTCGCATTCGCTGCACACACCTTTGATGGCTGTGACCAACGCGATTTCGTCGATCATCATTCTGGGCGCGCTGATGCAGATCGGTTCTGGCGGCGGTTTCCTTGTGGTGCTTTTGGCTGCCATTTCGGTGTTCTTTGCCGGGATCAACATTTTCGGCGGCTTCCTCGTGACACGGCGCATGCTCGCCATGTTCCAGAAATCCTAAGGAGATCAGTGTCATGGAATACGGATTTACCACGGCGGCCTATGTGGTCGCAGCCGTCTTGTTCATCCTGTCTCTGGGTGGGCTAAGCGGACAAGAAAGCGCGAAACGCGCGGTATGGTACGGCATCGTCGGCATGGCGCTGGCGGTTGCGGCAACCCTGATCGGACCGGGACATGGGTTGTGGCTGTTGTCGCTGGTCCTGATCGCGGGCGGCGGTGCCATTGGCTTTATGCTGGCGAAAAAGGTCGAAATGACCCAGATGCCAGAGCTGGTTGCAGGCATGCACGCACTGGTTGGTCTGGCTGCGGTCTTTGTTGGCTATAACGCTGAGCTGGTGATGAACGCGGTGCAGGGTCTGTCCGGTGCCGAAGCCGACGCGCTGAAAGGGTTTTCGGCCAAGGTTGCGCATAAATCGGGCGTTGAGATCGGCATCCTGAAGGTCGAGGTTTTCCTTGGCGTCTTCATTGGTGCGATCACCTTTACCGGGTCGGTTGTGGCCTATGGCAAGCTGGCGGGCAAAGTCACCTCGGCGGCGACCAAGCTGCCCGGCGGTCACTTCCTGAACGCGGGTGCCGCGATTTTGTCGCTGATCTTGCTGATCATCTACATGAGCACCGGCGGTGGCTGGACGCTGATCGTGATGTCGCTTCTGGCTTTCTTTATCGGTTATCACCTGATCATGGGCATCGGCGGCGCTGACATGCCGGTGGTTGTGTCGATGCTGAACAGCTACTCTGGCTGGGCCGCGGCGGCGATTGGCTTCAGCTTGGGCAACGACCTGTTGATCGTTGTCGGTGCGCTGGTCGGTTCCTCGGGTGCGATCCTGTCCTACATCATGTGTAAGGCGATGAACCGCTCGTTCGTCAGCGTGATCCTGGGTGGCTTTGGTGGCGCGGCGGGTCCGGCGATGGAAGTCGAAGGCGAACAGGTCGCGATTGATGCAGACGGTGTGAGCCAGGCCCTGGAAGACGCCGATAGCGTTGTGATCATCCCGGGCTACGGCATGGCCGTGGCGCAGGCGCAGCAAAACGTGGCAGAACTGACCCGTCGTCTGCGGGCCAAGGGCAAAAACGTGCGTTTCGCGATCCACCCGGTTGCGGGCCGTCTGCCCGGTCACATGAACGTGCTCTTGGCAGAGGCGAAGGTGCCCTATGACATCGTGCTGGAAATGGACGAAATCAACGAGGACTTCCCCGACACCGATGTAGCGATTGTTATTGGCTCGAATGACATCGTGAATCCGGCGGCACAGGAAGACCCCAATTCGCCCATCGCAGGCATGCCGGTTCTGGAGTGCTGGAAAGCCAAGCAGGTGTTCGTGTCGAAACGGGGTCAGGGGACCGGGTATTCCGGCATCGAAAACCCGCTGTTCTACAAGGAAAACACCCGCATGTATTACGGCGACGCCAAGGCTTCGCTGGATGAGCTGCTCAAGCGCATCGACTGATACAGCTGCAAAAACAGATGAAGGCGCCTCGGGAAACCGAGGCGCTTTTGCGTTTGAGTGGGCAAAGATGTCGCGGTGCAGGCGGGGTTGAAATTTCAAATAAACATGATAAAAAAACTCAGGTAATAAATTGAGGACGTCATCATGGCCACAGCACAGGCGGCAAACGCGTATTGGGCGCGTCTATGGGTACAGCATATGTGCGTCGAGTATTCGCCGCTGTTGGAAACGCTGCGGATCGTGTCTGCCCATGTTCAGCAGGCGGGCCTGACCCAAAGCGAAGATCCGGTGGCGGATTTTGTCATCACCTTGCCGCGGCTATTGGGGAAAAAGGTGCAATTCGAAGCGCCGGGGGAAGACCGCCGGTCGTTTGACGAAAGCTGGATCTTGTCCCTGAGCCATGCGCTGGATTTGGCGGATGCCGACAATTATCGGTTCCTGTTGTTGTCCCGCATGTCGCGAGAAAAAGCATCCGAATGCCACTTTCGATTGCGTCAGGCGCTGACGCGCCTGGAGGACATCGGCTGAGATACGCCTTGGTGAGTGGGATTATCGATAATATTCAGCTGCAAAGTGGATATTTGCAAATTTATCGCGTCCTGACGCAGATGCGCTCTTGCGATAGATCAATTCATCGGGCAAAACCTGAAACCATCAATTTCACCAAGTTGAAACGAAGGGGGATGTCATGAACCTCACCATGAATCGCAATGTGCTGGTCGAGATGTTCGGCGCAAACGAAGGTGCCGCTTTGCGCGTCAAGCAGGCTGCACTGGTTATTCTGGGCATCGCCGCTTTGGCCGTTGCCGCAAAAATCAAAGTGCCGATGTGGCCGGTTCCGATCACCATGGGCACCTTTGCCGTGCTGACCATCGGTGCGGCCTATGGCCCGCGTCTGGGTCTGGCGACCATTCTTGGCTATATGCTGGTTGGCGCCCTAGGCTATGATGTTTTTGCCGGCTCATCGGCTGAGAAATTCGGCCTTGAGTATATGATGGGCGGCACAGGCGGCTATCTGGTTGGCTATGTTCTGGCGACTCTCGCGCTGGGATCGCTGGCGCGCGCGGGCTGGGACCGTTCCGCCCCCAAGATGGCCGGTGCCATGCTGATCGGCAACGCGCTGATCTATGTTCCGGGCCTGATCTGGCTGGGCATGCTGTACGGCTGGGATAAGCCGATCCTTGAGTGGGGCCTGACCCCCTTCCTGGTGGGTGACGCGATCAAGCTGGCGCTGGCCGCTGTTCTGCTGCCCGCGGTCTGGAAGCTGGTGGGCAAGGCCCGCGGCTGATCCCAAGGGTGATCCACAAGCAGGATCTAAAGCGATGCAAGGTCGGGCCAGGGGCCCGGCCTTTTGCGTTGTGGCGGTGCAGGAACGATCCCTTGCCATGAAGAGGCGGGCGGGTTCATCCAGGATTTGCGCCGACTGCGTCGTCGCGCGGGAGGGGGCGCTGCCCCCCTTCGGCTGCGCCGAATTCCCCCCGGGATATTTGGGACCCAAAGAAACGCAGTTCAGACGAGTGTCGTTGTGACCCGGGCGGTGGCTTCGAGGGTTTTGTGAACGGGGCATTTGTCTGCGATTTCAAGCAGCCTTTGACGTTGGTCCTGGGTGAGGTTCCCTGTCAGGGTGATGTGGCGTTGAAACTGGTCGAGTTTGCCGGATGCGCCGGTGTCGGCGTCTTGGGCATGCACCTTGTTGTGGCTGACATCGACCGAGACATGCGCGAGGGGCCAGCCCTTGCGGCGGGCATACATGCGGATGGTCATCGAGGTACAGGCCCCCAATCCCGCCGAGACATAGCCATAGGGTGTCATGCCCTTGTTGGAGCCCCCATAGCTGATCGGTTCATCGGCCAGAGCGTGGTGGAAGGGGCCGGCCTGGATGTCCTGAAGGAACCCCTGGGCGTGGGCTTCGGAGACGCGAATGATCCCTTCGGGCACGCCGATGGGCGGCGCCGGGGGCGTGAGCGCCAGATAGCGGCTGGACCAGGAGGCGATGACTTCGGCTGTGTATTCCGCATCCTCAGGGCGTGTGACCAGATGGTCGGCGTCGTCCAGTGTCACAAAGCTTTTGGGATGTTTGGCGGCAGTGAAAATATCTGCGGCGTTTGAAATGTCGACAACCGCATCGCGTGGCGCGTGCAGGACCAGAAGGGCGGCATTGAGCGTGCCCAGGCTTTGGGTAAGCGAGGCGCTACGGGCGTCTTCGACAAAGGCCTGGCCGATGGTGATCGGGCGGCCACCCAGATCCACCTGGGCCTGTCCTGTGCGCTCAATTTCATCCAGCGCGTGGTCAAAGTTGTGCGTGACATGACCGGGGGCGAAGGGCGCGCCGATCGAGACAACCGCCTGAACGGACCGCAAGGAGGGCGCCGCGCGCAAAACTGCGGTTCCCCCCAGCGAATGGCCGATCAGCAAGGTTGGGGCCATGCCACGCTGATCCAGGTAATCGGCGGCTGCGCGCAGGTCCGCGACGTTCGAACAAAATGTGGTTTGGGCAAAGTCGCCCTCGCTTTGGCCCAACCCGGTAAAGTCGAACCGAAGCACGGCGATCCCCATGGCGGTCAGGCGGGCAGAGATCCGCCGCGCGGCGGGGAGATCCTTGCCACATGTAAAGCAATGGGCGAAAAGCGCGGTGGCCAGATGGGGGCCCTCGGGCAGGTCGAGGCGGGCCGCAAGCGTGTCACCGGAGTGGCCGGGAAAGGTGATGCGTTCGGTTGGCATTGAGATCTCCTTGATCGAGGGTGTAACAAGTTTGGGGCGCGCGGGTGCAGGCGGCAAGCTTTGCAACAGGCAGGTCACGGCAAGGTGAGGATTTTCGAGCGGTGTTGAAAAGTGTTTCAGGAATTCTGGGGCTGTGCCTGTTGGGCAGCTATACGGGGGCGCTGCACCCTTTGGGGGATAGTCTGGCGGTGTTTCGGCTGGAATGGGCCGTTGGCTTTGCTCTGGTTGTGATCTGGACCCGCTGGAGCGCCTGGCTGCGCTGGCCATTGGCCGGGCTGGCCATGGGGGTGATCGGACATCATGTCTGTATGGGGCAGGCGGCAGGCGGGGCTTCGGACCATGATTTCGTGCTATATCAGCAGAATCTTTTGGTTGGACGCGAAGAAAATGAGCGCTGGCTGGGGTTTGTCGAAGAGGTTTCGCCGGATTTTTTGACGCTGCAAGAGGTCTCGCCCAGCAACAGGTATCTGTTGGATCGGCTGAAGCCCGAGTATCCAAACCAAGTCTACTGCCCGAAATATCGCTATGGCGAGGCGGTCGTGACGCGGTTTGAACCGGTGCCGGGCACAGCGTTTTGTTCCAAGCGCGACGGGCTGGCGGGGATGCAGGTTGAAACACCGCATGGGCGGGTATGGATCGTGTCCTTGCACATCGGCTGGCCCTGGCCCTATGGGCAAAGCCAGCAGTTGACACAGATATTGCCCGAGCTGGATCGTGTCAGCGGGCATGTGATCGTCGGGGGGGATTTCAACGCGGTTGCATGGTCGGATGCGGTACGGCGGGTGGAAGAGGCCTCAGGCACGCGGCGGATCGGGCATTGGATGTCGACTTTCAGGATTGGCTGGCGCTGGCCGATTGGCATTGATCATGTGCTGACCAGCCCGGCCTATGCTCAAGAGATCCGGCTGATGCCGCAACTGGGGTCGGATCATTTTGGAGTTTTGGCCTATCTGACACGGGGGCGAAATGGGTGATATTGCTGGAATCGGCGCGTTTCAGGCGCAAGATGCACGGGACGCGGAGTGCTGGGCGCGGATCAGAGCGTTTGTCCGGGCGCAGGGCGCGGCGGCGTTCTCTCGGGATCCTCTGATCGGCGGGCACATCACGGGATCTGCCCTTGTCCTGTCCCCTGACGGGGACGCGGTGCTGTTGACCCATCATCGCAAGCTGGACATGTGGTTGCAGTTGGGGGGGCATTGTGACGGGATTGCGGATGCCCGCTTTGTGGCGCTGAAGGAGGCCTATGAAGAATCCGGTCTGGCCCGGATCGCATTGGTGTCGGACCAGGTACTGGATGTGGATATCCATGAAATCCCGGCAGGCAAAGAACCCGCACATCTGCATTATGACATACGGTTCTTGATGCGTGCAGAGGTGGGGGAGATTGCCGTGTCAGAAGAATCCCATGATCTGGCCTGGGTGCCCATCGACCGGGTTGAAGCGTATACGCGGGAACCGTCTGTTTTGCGTATGCTGCGGCGGGCGCGACAGGTCCTGTAGGGAGTTGCGCCTGCGGCGGGCGGGTTGGGGGCGCTGCCCCCCTTCTTCTGCGAAGAATTCCCCCTGGGATATTTGAAACCCAAAGAAGGACCTGATCGTGTTTGGGTCTAGGCCTGTCCCATGAGCTGTTCGTCGAAGGGATAGTGGGTCAGGTTTTCATATCCGTCTTCTGTGATCAGCACCTGGTCTTCGAGTTTGATCGAAAAATCGCCGCCCTCTGGGCTGACCAGGGCTTCGACGCAGAGCATCATGCCGGGTTCAAGCGCATAGTCAAAGGCGCCCTCAACCATCTTGTCGGGATAGGCAAGCATGGGCCATTCATCGCATAGGCCAACCCCATGCATCAGGCACCCATATTTCAGTTTTTGGAACTCGGGGCGCAGGACATGGGTGTTGCGGCAGATGTCTTGGATATTGGCGCCGGGTTTGAGCATCTCCATATTGACCGAGATATGTTCATAGGCGTGTTGCATGGCGTCGATCATATCCGGGCGCGGGGGCTTGTCCCCGATCCACCAGGTGCGGGAAATGTCGGAACACAGCCCGTATGCCCCAACAAGATCGGTATCAAAGGCGACGATTTCGTTGTTTTGCACGATGCGTGGGCCGCATTCCTGGAACCACGGATTGGTGCGGGGGCCGGACGCCAGCAGCCGGGTTTCGATCCATTCCCCGCCGCGCTTGATGTTCTGCGCGTGCAGGACAGCCCAGATGTCGTCTTCGCAGACCTGCCCGCCGGGCACGTTTTCGCGGGCGAACCGTTCCATTTCAGCCACGGCTGTTTCGCAGGCATGCAAGGCGCAGCGCATGGCGAGAATTTCGTCGGGGCCTTTGACCGCGCGGGCTTTTTCCGTGACTTCTTCGCCCTCCATGACTTCAAGCCCTCGGGCTTCGAGGGCGCGCAATCCGTGCACCATGATCTTGTCCACCGCCAGGCGGGTATTGCCGGGGCAATGTTCGTCCATGACTTCGCGGACTTCGTCGGCAAAGGTTGATGCGTCTTTCTTGGTCTTGTCGCCGCATGAAAAATAAAAGATCGAAGCTCCAGAGCGTTGTTCGCGCACCAGCGGGTTGAACTCGCTCAGGAAAGGCGAATTTTTATAGTCCCACATCACCATGTAGCCATCCGCACACAGCAGCACGGCGCGAAAGGGGTTATGCGTGTTCCAAAGCTGCATGTTGGTGCTGTCCGTGGCATAGCGGATGTTCAGCGGGTCGAACATCAACAACGCGCCATAGTCGCGATCGACCACGTGTTTGGTCAGCCGGTCCCATCGAAAGCGGCGCAGGGCCTGCAGGTCGGGCAGTTGCAGACCGGCCGCCTGCCATTCGGCAAAGGCCAATTGGGTTGGGCCAATTTCGACACGGTTGTTGTCGTTGGGGGTGGTGTCCCCCAAGGTCGCTCCCCGGGTTGGATCAACTTTTCGGACGTCGCGGTGATAGGGATGGGGCATGGCTATTCTCCTCATCCCCAGCGTGGCGCGAAGAATGCGACGTTGGCTGGCTGGTTTGCGACCTGTTTTTATGTCGTTTTCAATCGGCGGATAGGCGCAATGCGAGGCTCTGGACAAGATCGCGACGCGGGCGTAGGCCTAGGTGCATGGTCTTTCAAAGCGCAATCCCCTATGATGTCTCCCCTCGAAAACTACCGGGTATTCAACCGCTTGCCCTGCAAGACTGGTTGATGGTGGATGATGCCTATGGCGGGCAGATGGCGGTGCGCCGCGCGCTGTTGCAGACGCGCCGCCAGGACGTGCTGCGCCTGTCCGACCCGGCCCGCCCGGCCGCGCGAGAGCTGTTGCAGCATGTGGCTGACCATCTGCCAAGGGGGTTTGTGCGTGACGCGAATCAGGTGACATGCCCCGACGGGGCGGTGATTTCGTGGAACGAAGAGGACCCTTTGGGAACATTGGGCCAGATCCTGCAAGAGGACTTTTGCATCCTCGAAAAGCCCCCCGGCACGGATGAGCACGTGTTGACCGGCGCGGTGCTTTGCTTTCCAGCAAGCTGGCGGCTGGAGGAAAAGCTCTTGCGCCCTCTGACCGAAATCCATGTGCCGGTCGCCGAGTATACCGCTGATATCGCGCGGCGGGTGCAGCGGCTGTTTGACGGTGTCCAGGTGGGGCGCGGCCTGTGGCGGCACAACTGTTTGATCTATGACGACCCGGCCCTGTTCCAACCGCGTTCCGCGACCGATCCGCGAGCGCCCGTACCTTCCGAGCAGGGGAGGTATCTGCGCTCAGAGCGGCAGTCGATCCTGCGATTGCCCACAAGCCGGGCCGTCATATTTTCGATCCACACCTTTGTGCTGGATCGTCAGACCTGACCCCCAAGGCAGCTGGGGCGCAGGCCAAAGAACTGGCACCTCATGGTCGCCAGCGCGTGTCGCTAGGATGCGAGCGGTGCGGTATCCAGGGCTTGGGCCTTGGCATTGGACCGGCCAAAGCGGGTAGAAAACAGCCGTGTGACCGCGCTGCGCAATCCGGGTTGCGCGGCGGCGGGGGGCGCCGTCACCGCATCCGAAGATCGCGGGGCAGCCGGTCGCGCGGGCGGGTAGGCGCGGTTGCGTTTTCCCACTGCGGGGATTGCGTCAAAGTCGATCTCGACTTCGGTCAGGGGCTTGGGCGCCAGTCGCGAACGGGAATCATTGGCAATGTGATCCACATCGGGCGCGTCCTGCATGTGCTGCGGCAGCGCGCGGCGCGGCGAGACATAGCTGCGCAGACGAATGAAGTCTTCCACATCCAGCAAGACGTCGGGGGAATACCACTCAAGAATGTCTGCAGTGGAATGTTCAAGCGACTTGAGCACCGTGTCAGACAACAGCTGAGCGGCCATTTCATCCTGGGCTTCGTCCGGGGTCTGGCCGCTGGTGGTGATCACCTCGATCAACATGCGCGGGCCAAAATCGCTTTCTTCTTCGGGGGTGACGCGAACGCCGAGTTCTTCGCCGAAAATCAGGTTCGGGCCATCTTGTTCGGGGAAAAAGCCGCGATACAGCGCGAGCATGGTGTCGCGTGCCGAAGCAATATAGGGCGCGCTGTCCATGTGTTGGCTGTCCGGCAATATCAGGCCGGCATAGGGATATTCGATGCGTGTCATCCGGGCTCTCGTGGCAGTCAAAAGGTGTTGAGATCCTTTGTGACGGCCAACTGTGGAGGCTTTGCGGGCGAACTGGGGAGAAAAATAGGATTTTTCAAAAATTGTTGGGCGGGATTGTGGCAGCAGGGATCGCATAAGCCTCGAAAACCAATGGATAAAACGAAAAAGAGGGCCATTCGGCCCCCTTGATCTCGCCCAATTTCAGGCCCATTAGCCGTCGATCTTGGCCGCCGCCGCGGCAATCGCCTGTTGATAGACCGTGGCCGCGTTCCATTCGTTCAGGACGCGGAAATTATGCGTGCCCTGCCCATAGGGCTGCCCTTTTTTCCACCCTTTCTGGCGCAGGAAATTGGCGGTCGAGGCTAATGCGTCCCACTGGTTGTAGAAATCCACACGCCCGTCGCCATTGCCATCGACACCGTATTTCATCGCGTTCCCGGGCAGGAACTGGGTATGGCCCAACTCGCCGTGGTAGGCGCCTCTTTGCTTGGGGCTCAGCATGCCGCGATCCACCATTTTCAGCGCCGCGATGGCATGGGGGCGGAACAGTTGCGGGCGACGGCAGTCATAGGCCACCGTGGTGATCGAGTTGATCACGGGCTCCGAGCCCATCGTGCGTCCATATCCGGTTTCCATGCCATGAATGGACACGATGATCCCGGCGGGCACGCCATAGCGTTTTTCGAGATTGGCATAGAAGGCGGGGTTCTTGGCGATGCGCTTTTTGGCGCCGCCCGCAAAGCTGGACAAAGATCCAAGACGAATCTTGATGAACCGATCAAGGCTGTATTTCACGCCTTTCTGGTTGCGATCCGCGTTGATGGTCTTTTGCGAATATTTCGCCGCCATCAGCGCGTCGATCCCACGCTGTTTGACACCGGCGGCTTTGGCCTCGGCGGCAAATTCCGCTTTCCAGGCGTTGAACCCTTTACTTGTGTTGCCGCAGCCAGCGGCATAGGCGGGGGCGGCGGTCAGGGCTGTCAGGCAAAGGGCTGTCAGGAAACGGCGCATGGAGCTCTCCGGTTTGGTGCAATAATGATGTGACGATAGCGGGAAACCGCCGTGGGGGCCAAGGGGGAATTCCTGACCTGCGCGGGCAGGGCGATACCCGGGATCCACCTATTGGGATGTGACGCAGTGTCTTGGTTGTTTGGACCGGGATTTTGGGCAAAGCTTGGGGCCATGACGCCAAAGTTCAGATTGCCACCCGTGCGCATATTGTTCGCCGTTTTGACATTGCTGATGGGGGTGGGCGGGTGCACCGATTTTGCCCAAACCACCGGCCCCCAAAACACCGAGGTTCATGAGGTGGCGCAATCTTGTTGCCGCAGCGTGGAACGCTATCCCGATCCGATTATCTCGATTTTGGATCCCAAGGCCGAGAACGCCGCCGATAGGCCCTATGTCTTTAACCGCGAATACGTGCTGCGCGCGCCCTATCTGCAAGATCAACCCAGGGCCTGGGAGTATGTTCTGGATCACCTTCAGCCGTTTGACATATTGCTGACAAGCGACAAAAGCCAACTGGCCGGGCGGGTGGTCCCGGGATATTTCGGGCACTCTTTGATGTACCTGGGGACCGAGGAACAGCTGAAACAGCGCGGCTTATGGGAACACGCGGCGCTGCGCCCGCACCATCCCAAGATCCGCGCGGGTCAGATCTTTTACGAAGCCACGCCCCCCAAGGTTCGCTTTTCGGCTGTCGATATGGTCTTGGATGTGGATGCCGTTGCGGTTTTCCGCCCCCAGGTCGCGCCGTCAGAGCAATCCGCCGCGCTCGCGCGTTTGATGACGCATTTTGATAGAAATTTTGATGCGCGGTTGGATCTTGGATCGTGTGAGAGCGTGTTTTGCGCCGAGCTGATCAATCTGGCCTTGCCGGGTCTCAGGTTGCCGCAGACGCGCGCCTATGGGCGCCGGTTGATCGTGCCGGATTCGATTGCCACCCATGCGCTTGATCCGGAAACCCCGCTGCGCTTTGTGGGCTTTGTTGCGGGGCTGCCGGGGCGGGTGGAATCCCTGTCGCAAGAGGCCCTGATCGCCACCATCGCGCGGTATTGGCCATCCTGACCCCTGTGGACCTGCACACGCTAGCGGCGCGCGGCTTCGATTCGGTTCAGTTCAACCGAGAATTTTGATTGTTGGACCGACAAACAGTTCATGCTGCGGCACGCCGCCATCTTTTCTTCGATCTCGCGGGCCAGATCCGGCTGCCCCAGAGAATTTGCCTGAAAAATCAGCGTGCCGGACATGTTTTGGCGCACCATGTCCACGGGGTTTTTGCCCTTGTTGCTTTCGATAAACGCCTTGGCGGCCTGACGTTGCTTTGGGGTGAGAGTGTCGTCGTTCAGCCTGTCTTCGGCATGCCGCACGGCCAGTTTCATCGCGATCCCCGCGCCGCCGTCGCCGCCGCCCAATAGCAGCCGTTCAACGCTCCAACGGCCATCGACTTCGTCTTCGGCGGCTTGCACCGCGGTCGAAACATACAGCTGTTCGCCGTTGATGATGACAAAGCTGCCGATCACCACCCCCGCGATAACAAAGGCAAAGGGCAGCAAAAGCGACAGCTTGCCCATGGGGGAGCGCGGGCGTTTTGGCGGCTCAGGTTGAGGGACGCTTTGAGCGGTGTCCGCATGGCGTTGCAGGCGGGCGATGCGGTCTTCGAAACTGGATTTGCTCATAATGCTTCCGTCATACCAATGCGTGTGCCGCCAGACTGGCCGGTGATTGTGGCAAGAATTCAGCCGGGGGAGGAAACAAAAAGGGCGCCCCAGCGGGACGCCCTGAATTTATCACGAAGCCAGGTGACTTAGCAGCTGTAGTACATGCCGAACTCAACCGGGTGCGGCGTGTGTTCGTACAGCTCGACTTCTTCCATCTTGAGGTCAATGTAACCTTCGATCTGGTCCTTGGTGAACACGTCGCCAGCCAGCAGGAAGTCGTGGTCCGCAGCCAGGCTGTCCAGCGCTTCGCGCAGGCTTCCGCAGACAGTCGGGATGTCGGCCAGCTCTTCGGCGGGCAGATCATACAGGTTCTTGTCCATGGCTTCGCCCGGATCGATCTTGTTCTTGATGCCGTCAAGGCCGGCCATCAGCAGGGCTGCAAACGCCAGGTAGGGGTTCGCCGCCGGATCGGGGAAGCGGGCCTCGACGCGCTTGGCCTTAGGTGATTCAGTCCACGGAATACGGACACAACCCGAACGGTTACGTGCCGAGTAAGCGCGCAGAACGGGGGCTTCGAAGCCGGGGATCAGACGCTTGTAGCTGTTGGTCGACGGATTGGTGAAGGCGTTCAGCGTTTTCGCGTGCTTCAGGATGCCACCGATGAAATACAGCGCTTCCTGCGACAGGTCGGCGTATTTGTCGCCTGCGAACAGGGGTTTGCCGTCTTTCCAGATCGACATGTTCACGTGCATCCCGGTGCCGTTGTCGCCATAGATCGGCTTGGGCATGAAGGTGGCGGTTTTGCCATAGGCGGCGGCCACGTTGTGGATGACGTATTTGTATTTCTGCAGCTCGTCGGCCTGTTTGGTGACGCTGTCAAAAATCAGGCCCAGCTCGTGCTGACACGACGCCACTTCGTGGTGGTGCTTGTCAACTTTCATGCCCAGACGCTTCATGGTCGACAGCATTTCCGAACGCAGATCCTGCGCGTCGTCGATCGGGTTGACCGGGAAATAGCCGCCCTTGACGCCCGGACGGTGGCCCGAGTTGCCCATTTCATATTCGGTGTCGGTGTTCCACGATCCGTCAACCGCGTCCACTTCGTAGGACACTTTGTTGATCGAGTTCGAGAAACGCACGTCGTCGAACAGGAAGAATTCCGCTTCGGGGCCCATGTAGGCCACGTCACCGATGCCCGATGCCTTCAGGTAGGCTTCGGCCTTTTGGGCGGTGCCGCGCGGGTCGCGCTCATAGGCTTCGCCGGTGTCCGGCTCAACGATCGAGCAGTGAACACAGATGGTTTTTTCCGCATAGAACGGGTCCATATAGGCGCTGTCGCAATCGGGCATCAGTTTCATGTCCGAGTTTTCAATCGACTTCCAGCCAGCGATGGAGGAGCCGTCGAACATGAAGCCTTCTTCGAGGAAGTCCTCGTCAACCAGGTCCACATCCACGGTCACGTGCTGAAGTTTGCCGCGGGTGTCGGTGAAGCGAATGTCGACGTATGCGACCTCTTCTTCTTTGATCTTGGCGAGCAGATCTTGTGCGCTCATCGTAGATTTCCTTCCTTCGGGTTTTCGGGTGTTTGTGCGGCCCCGGAACAGCCCCGGCGCCGGCGTATGATATTAGGTGTGTTTGATATTACAGGGCGTCCGAACCGGTTTCACCGGTGCGAATGCGCAGGGCTTGTTCGACCGGGCTGACGAAAATCTTTCCGTCGCCGATCTTGTCGGTCTTGGCCGCTGAAACGATGGCATCCATCGCCGCGTCAACCTGATCATCGTCCAGGATGATCTCGATTTTGACCTTGGGCAGGAAATCAACCACGTATTCGGCACCGCGATAGAGTTCTGTATGGCCCTTTTGGCGGCCAAAGCCCTTAACCTCAATGACTGAGAGGCCTTGGATGCCTACATCTTGCAGGGCCTCTTTGACTTCATCGAGCTTGAACGGCTTGATGATGGCTTCGATCTTTTTCACGTGCCGATCCCCATTGTTAATCCTTCCTTCTTGCCTGTTGCAGATCATTTCTGTGACATGGGAACAATCTGATAGCGCGCATGCGGAGCATTCGCGGGCTGGGTTTGCCTGTGTGTGATTAAAAAATAGGCAAAACGAACGAAAGGTGTGCAGAATTGAATCGCGAGGGTGAGGTGACAGGGTTTCTGACAGCGGCACAGATGCGCGCGCTTGAGCAAGCAGCAATTGAAACGGGTCAGGTGACGGGGCTTGAGCTGATGGAACGCGCGGGGCAGGGCGTGGTTGAGGCGATTTTCGAAACCTGGCCCGAACTTGATGATTCACCTGATGGGTCTCGGGCCGGTGAAGGTCTCTTTGAAAAAGAGATCGCGCCTGCGGCGGGCGGGGCGGGGGGCGCTGCCCCCCATTCGGCTGCGCCGAATTCCCCCCGGGATATTTTAGACCCGAAGAAAGCTCAAATGAAACTCAATGCGGTGGTTCTATGTGGGCCGGGTAACAATGGCGGGGATGGGTTCGTCGTCGCGCGATTGTTGCATGAGCAGGGATGGGCGGTAGAAGTTGTTTTGTATGGAGATGTTCAGAAGCTGCCACCGGATGCGCGTGTGAACTGTGACCGTTGGTCGGAACTGGGTGAGGTGCAAATTGGCATTTCCGGCCAAGATCGGACGGTGACACATGATGCGGATCTTGTGGTCGATGCGCTGTTCGGTACGGGATTGACGCGGCCGCTGGAGGGGTTTGATCCGATCTTTCTGGATTTGTTGGAAGAGGTCAGCACGGATCGCACGCGGGTTGTATCCGTAGATATTGCCAGCGGGATTTGTGCGGACAGCGGGAAAGCACTTGGCGGGTCAGTTGTAGGGCAGGTGCCATATAATGACCCGGTGCGGGCCGTGTTCAACCAACTGACGGTTACGTTTCATTCCATGAAATTGGGTCACGTTCTGAGCGACGGGCCACGGGTAAGCGGGCGTGTCGTGGTCAAGGATATTGGGCTTGAGCATGGCAGGGAGGGCGTTGGTGCGGTTGCGCCGCCGCGCGCCCGAGAGATGCATAAACGGTTGGGGCACAAGTTTTCGCATGGGCATGCATTGGTATTGTCCGGCCCGCCCGGAAAGGGCGGCGCCGCACGTTTGGCAGCGCGCGGTGCACTGCGGGTTGGGGCCGGATTGGTGACCGTTGGCGGACCGATGCGCGCGGCATCCGAACATGCAGGTGTGCTGAATGCGATCATGGTTCAGGGGTTGGACGGCACGCATGGGCTGTCGGAACTGCTTGAAGACAAGCGGATCAACGCGCTGTGCCTGGGACCGGGGCTTGGGTTGACCGGGACCACCGGAGAGCTGGTCAAGCGCGCGCTGGCGGCCAGACGCGCCACGGTTCTGGACGCGGACGCACTATCGCGGTTTCAGCGCCAGCCCAAGGCGCTGTTTGATATGATTCACGAGTACACGGTGCTGACCCCGCATGGCGGTGAGTTCGCGCGCTTGTTCCCGGATCTGGCGGAACGCTTGAACGAGACGCCCAAGACCGGTCCGGCCTATTCCAAAGCAGATGCGACCCGCGACGCGGCCGTGCGCGCGGGATGCGTGGTTTTGTTCAAAGGGGCCGACACGGTGATCGCGGCCCCCGATGGCCGCTGCAGCGTGCATGCGGCCTGTTATGAACACGCGGCCCCCTGGTTGGCAACGGCGGGGTCTGGCGATGTCCTCGCCGGGATCATCACCGGGTTGCTGGCGCGCGGATATGAGCCGATGCAGGCGGCCGAATGCGGGGCATGGCTGCACGCAGAAGCCGCGCGCGTTTTTGGCCCGGGGTTGATTGCAGAAGATATCCCCGAGACATTGCCCGCAGTGTTGCGGGCCCTAGCGTAAACCCTGGGCGTCAACCCCCGGGCGTAGGCGGGGGTCACATCCGGTTCAGATCGCGACCAATTCCGGCTCAGAGGATGCGACCTCGAGCCCGTCCATGTAGAGAATCTGCGGGCTGTCAAAGATCAACTGAATCATCGGCTGGTCGGAAACCCCGTCTTCCCTGATGAATTCTCCATCAATCAGGCGATGGGCCGGAACCAGCGCCTGTTTGGCGCCAAACAGCGCTTGCGCACGCCAGTCGCGCACAAGGATTTGCTGATCAGCCGGCAGGCGCGTATCCGCCTCTGGGCGCGTGTGCCCCAGCGTGCCGGCCTTGATCACCAGCATGGGTACCTGCGCGGTAAAGCTGCGAATGTGTCTGACGCGGGCAACGCCGCTGTTGCGGGTGATGACGCGTGCACCGGGTAAAATGTCATAGGCGGGCAAAGCCCCGTCCAGTGTGAGAACAACAGCGTCAGCTGTCATCGCATTGAGACCATTGCATGGCCCAACTTGGCGCGCGGAAAGGAGCGACCCATCAGCACGCCCGACCGTATTCGGTTTCATGGCGTATCCTGTTAACCTGCCTTCAATTGTCGAAAAGACTAATGCATTTGCGATTCACTGTCGCGCGTTATGTTCGCCAAATACGTGGAAAAATTTCGGAAATTTTTGCTCGCACTCCTCAAGAACCTTTGCTAGACAGCAATTCCGGTGGACATGGCTCCATCGTGTGCGGATGTGGCGAAATTGGTAGACGCACCAGATTTAGGTTCTGGCGCCGCGAGGCGTGGGGGTTCAAGTCCCTCCATCCGCACCACTTTGAAATTTAAGGGAAAATACAGATTTCAACTCGTGATCTAACGGGGGTGGGAAATCGAGTTTCGCAAATAGTTTCGCACTTTCACGTTCCGTTTCCGTTCTGTTCGCGGCGCTTTTGCGCGCGCTTGGACGCTGATTTTTGGTTCGCTTGCGCCCGATATTTCTGAACCATGGACAGTGTTTTGTGGCCCGTGACCGCCTGGATATCTGCGTCACTGCATCCGGCTTCGGCTAGATGTTTGGCAGCGGTATAGCGCCACCCGTGAGGGACTAGGCGCCCCTTTCCCTCCTTGGCTCCGATTTTCTCCCTGACGTCTTCGACCGCCTTTTGAATTTGGCGTTTGCCGATTGGTTGGCGCAGGTTGCGCGCAAAAATATGTTCGCCCCCTTGCGGCAGTGTGGCGAGGTAGGTCTGCAAGCGGGCAGGGCAATAGACCCAGATTTTCGCACCGGTTTTATCCTGCACGACCGCCATGTATTCGCCGTCGAAGTCATCCCATTTCATTTTTGCGCAATCTCCGATGCGCTGACCAGTGCCGATGGCAAGTTCATATGCAGTGCGGGCCATCGTGTTCTTGGTCCAGCGCGTCGCGGGGAATGGGTTTGAACGGCCACGGTTCGCCGCGCTTTGCGAGGGTCTCGGCCTGATGGCGAAAGCCCAGCCAGGAGTGATCCGGGTTGCGGGTGATCCGGGTTGCGTCCAGGTGCAGCAGATCGCCGGTTTCTGGGTTCATCAGGCGCACCATGCTAGCGGCAAGGTTGATTTGATGGGCGCGTTTGCGGGTGTCGCGGACGGTGGCAAGCATGGGTTGTTCCTTAGATCGCTGCGTGTGTGAGGGGTTCGAGCATTGCCCATGCGACACCACCGCAGCCGATTGCGATCAGGCTGAGCAGGGCAAAAAGCGCGGTGGCGGCCTGCAATTCGCGGGGTGCGAGGTCATGGAAAAGAGTGCGGATTTCGTTTGCGACCATTGCGGCAAGAAATGCGTTCAGAATCGCGATGGCGGTCAGGATGGCGATCATCGGTTGCATCCCTCCTGGGGGTGGCCAAGGCGCTGACACAGGTTGTTGCGCGCGCGGATGGCCAGCAGCTCGGCAGGGCTGCGGCGCTGTGAGGGGAGCGGCGTGAGGGGTGGTTCGCCTTTCAGGACGCGGCTTGCGGCCACGCACCAATTGTGGGGCACCATAAAGCGGTCGGGATCAAAGGCGAAAACGCCCAGCACCTGCACCTCGTAATAGGCGGGGCGGTATTCGTTTTCTTCGGGGATGCCCCAAAGCCCGCCCTCGTCCAGCACGAGGCGCTGCAAGAGAGCCAGCCCCAATTCGGGCGGCACGGCGCGCAGCTGGTCGATGGTCTCTTGCAGCCGGGGATCGGGTGGGGATGTGTCGAACATGGGTGCCTCCTGATTTCCACCGCGAGAAGGGCGCGGCCCCCATCAAGCGCGATCAGCCAAGGGCGTCTTCGGCGATTGATGGTGAATTGCGTAGTACATGAAAAATGTACATTCAAATATAAAAGTACATGAAATATGTACTCGCAATGGTAATTTTCGAGTCGGGAAGTAGCTGCGCAAAGAAAAAGCCCCGCTTTGGGCGGGGCTTTGAAGCCGATTGGTTGTTGGTGCCGATGAGCTGACGTTAGCTTTGAACGGGATCTGTTATTTGCAAGACTTTCGCTCTTGTTCGCGTTCGATTGCCTGGATGTGGCCTTTTGTCACCGCGATGTTGGTTTCTTCGTCGCCGCCCGCCATGCTTGAAATCGGCAAGCCCAAGAGGATAACGCCCACAGCGTCGCCCGTTGCTGCCTTTTTCTGATTGGCGCTGGCGTTTTCAAGCGCCTGCGTGTGCTCCAGCTTGGTCTGAGTGAGGCGCTTGCATGAGTAGCCTTTGTACTCATTTTTTCCGATCTCAACGGCTGCGATTTCATCAGGATTTTTGGCGCATGCAGCCGCCAAGAATAGTGTGGAAATCAAAAGTGTCTTGCGCATTGGTTTCTCTTTGGTCAAATTATCGGTGGTTGAGTAAATGGTGTGTAATCAGTCGTTTATAGGCGATGATTCCTTAGGTGTTTATGACGCACATTGGCGTCAATGTTAACCAATTTTTAACACAAATTGAACTGAGGTGACGCGGATCTAGCGCTTGTTGTCTCTAACGCGCGTGCTATGTCCAGCGCTGGGTTAAGAATTGACCAATTGGTTTGGTGTGTGCCGGGCGCTGGCGCGAAGTCGTTCTTCCCCGTTTTCAATGAATAATCTGATTAATGATCTTGGCTGGGGGTAGCTATGCTTGGTTCGCGCTGGGTGTCGAAGCTGTTGTTCATGGTGGGCGTTAGGTTGCGGCGAATGGGGGTCGATCTCAATTGGGTTTTGGACCCATTTCACTGTGTACGGCTTCTAAGATCGGGAAAAGGCGGTCCTGAACGTCGCTCGGAAGCTGAGCGTAATCGCCGTGGATCATGAAATTGAAATCAATGCGGTGTTCACGGTGAAAATACGTCATTAGTGCGCGGGACGGATATGAGCGGCACTTCTCAATGTTGCTCACGGTTGCCTTGGTGATGTTCACCTTTGCGCCCAGTTCATCTTGGCTTAGTCCGCTGTAGATCCGGGCCGCCTTGAGGCGAACCGAAGCGGCGAATTGATCGCCATCCCGCGTCATTGCGAGTTTCTCTTTGGTCAGTGTGTCCATGTCGGCAGTTTGGTTTGGGGTACATAAAATGTGAACGGATGAAATTTCTGAACATTGACGGTACATAAATAATGTACTATCGGTCGATTTATGCAGACCGTTGAGAAAATCTCCGATGAAATTGGCCGCAAGCGCCTCGCCGCCTTGATTGGTGTGGGGCGTTCGGCTGTTACGAATGCCATCAAGGATGGCGTCTTTCCTGCCAGTTGGTTTGTTGTGGTCTCGCGTGAGTGCGAGGCGGCCAAAATCGACTGCCCGCTGTCTGCCTTCAATTTCAAAGAGGCGGCGGAATGAAAGCGGTTGATCAAAAGACGTTTGTGCATCCATGCGGCGACGATACACCTGACGCGCGGCGCAAGTCTGCGGAAAAGCTGGTTAAGGCGCTGTTCCTGGAATGCGACGATGACGAAGTGGTCAATCTGGTGATTGATGCCTTTGCTGGGCGCACGTCGCAGCACAAAAAGCAGGTCAAGATTTCCGCGTTTGGCGGGGTTGATAAAGAGACCGCGCGGCGCTGGATTTCCGGCGAAAGCAAGCCGATCAGCCGCGCGTTTTCGCAGGTCTGTCTTGTGGTCATGTTGCAGGCAGTGCCTGTCATGGATCAGACGAAATTCCTGCAAGACATGCTGGGGATTGAGCTATGAGCGCGCTTTCCCCGGATGTGATCGACGTGCTTTCCGCGCTGTCGCAAAGCGATGTGGGGCATGTGGCCCCTGCGTGGCATTCCACGGGCGCGATTGATTTGGCGCATTTCGGCATTGGCGCCGGGGCTTCGGTTGCGGCGGTCTTTGTCGGCGTCGGGCTGAGCATCTTTTCCCGGCGGGCCTGTTTGGGCTGGTCCTTGATTGGCGTGTTTTTGGCGGGCGGTTTTTTCTGGCTGGGCAAAGAGGTCTTTGGAGATCTGGTTGGCGGTGGAACGCTGGCGGATACGGGCAAGGACATGGCGCTAGCGATTGCAGGCTATGCCCTTGTGCCTTTCGCGGGCTGGTTGCTTGCCAAAGGGGGCGCGGTATGAAGCGCCAAAATCAAATTCACTTTCCCAAGTCTGTTGGGAAACCTGCGCGGCGGTCAACGGATCGCCGCCACCTTGGTCGCGGGGCAGGGGTTGTTTTCTGTTTAACTCACGGAACATCCCCCACGGCCCCAGCCCTGCGGCCTTTTCAAATTCTCGCATTCGCGTGGGTGACAGCGCGCGGATACATCGGGGCCTTTCCCGGTGTCCTCCCTGTGGACCTGGGTCGGGGTTTGCGCCTCGGCCCATTTTTGCGGGGGATGGCGCATGTTTGAAGCTATTCGCGATGGGCGCGGGCAGCCGCGCGTCAAGTGTTCCTGCATCTCATGTGATCGCACGGAAGTCGTGGGCGCTGTGCATGGCAAGCGTGGCCGTGATGGACGCGGCCAAGCGGTTCAGAAAATTCAAAAACTTGGTTGGAGCTATATTGGTGGGCGCTTGCGTTCCCCCCTCTGTGAAAGCCGCAGAAAGGTGTCGGATATGGCGCAAAAGCTGGAAAAGAAAAAGGTCGCAACAGGTGCGTCGGAGGATCTGCGTCAGCCCACGCGGGCGCAAAAGCGCGAAATCGTCGATATGCTTGAAGAGGTCTATAACGTCGAAGCCGAGTGCTACAATCGTGGCGATACGGATGACACTGTGGCCGAGGTGCTGGGTGTTATGCCCGGTTGGGTTGCTGAGCTTCGCGAAGAGTTTTTCGGGTCGGCTGGTGGCAATCAGGATTTGGCCGATCTTATCACTGATGTGAAGGCGTTTTTGGCATCTTCGCAGGATACGCTCAAACGCATTGAGGCTGCGCGGGACGTGGCGCGCGGGGCGGTCGAGGAGGCGCAGGGGCATCTTGATCGCCTGACCAAGATTGAAAAGGCGGTTGGGCCGCGTGTTATGGCGCGGGTGAAGTGATGGCGCTTGAAATCTCAGTCGCGGAAAACGGGCTTAGCGCCACAATCAGCGGGCGGTTTCATACGCAGCAAATTGTTGGGCTGGATCACGCCGAACGCCAGGTCGCGTTTTATCGCAAGCTGGTGGCGGGCAAGAGCGGTCGGTTTTACCGTTCGCGTCTTGCGGCCTGCCAAGAGGTTTTGCGCATCATGCGCGACCGGGCGGGTGCGTCATGAGGCCGATAGGGGTAAACCTGCACCTTGCTTTGCAAAGTTAAGGCGCTTCCTGCTTTCTATGAAAGTGTGATCGCGGTAGATGCGCCCGAGGTCGGGCTTGTGGGAACCTACCGTGTAAGCGCGCCACGGCTGCATATGGAAAAGGGCGCGTTGAAAGCGGTGCGCCTGACCCTTTCGCGGATTGATCCGGGGGCGTTTGTTCTGGGGCTGGATGAGCAGGGCACGGTGCAGGACCTGCCGGAACCGGATGTCTCGGCGGGGGTGCCTTTGCCGCAAAATGTCACCGCATCCGCTGCGGGTATTCAGTCAGCGGCGAATGCTTGGTCCGCTGGCATCGGGGTCGGCTGGCAAGCACCGCCAAGTGATGCGCTGTCGCCGCGATTGCGCTATTCCCCGGCGGGTTCTGAAAGCTGGCAGGACGTGTCGATTGGGGCCGGGGCGACCTCGGCCAAGATCCCGGGTCTGATCGATGGTCAGGGCTATGATGTTTCGTTGTCCTTCGTGACGCCGGGGGGCGTGGTCGGCGATGATGTGCGGGTGTTGGACGTTACAGCCGCCGCAGTAAGCGAACCGCCCGCCGCGCCCAGCAATCTTGCGGTCAGCGATGCGGGCGGCGGGGTTGCTCTGGTCGAGCTGACAGCCTCGGCCAGCGCAGGCCTTTGGAAAACAGAAATTTACCGCGATGCGGTATTGGTTGGCGTGGTCTTTGCAGCGCCAGAATCCGAGATTTCGTTTGTCGACAACAGCGGCGCGGGCACCTTCGATTGGACTGCGCGGTCGGTGAATGTGTCCAACATCTCATCAACCAGCGATGCCGGGCCGGTCACGGCGATCATCACCTAAATTTCAGAAAATCGAGAGGTAAGACAATGACCTATCCACACGGTGGAGCGGGCGAAATTTGGCGCGATGGTGTGGGCCAGCCGCACAACCCCAGCAAATTCGAGATCCGGGAATGGGGCGGGCACGTCGAAGACCAGATCGACGCGGCGCAGGCCGCCGTCACCGATCTGCAAGAGGCGGTTGGCACCAATGCGGGCGCGCTGGATCAGGTCCGCGAAATTGCGCTGGAAAATCAGGCGGGGCTGCGGGATCTCAGCGCCCTTCCTGCCAATGGTGCACCGCTCTATGCGGATGTGGCGGCGGGCCTCGCAGCGACATCGGATGGGGACTATTTCAATGTTCCGTCTGATGATCCGATGGTTTCCGTGTCCCTGTACAAAAACACGGCGGGCAGCGCGGTGCTGGAAAAAGAGGCCCCCAGCGCCGAGGCCTTTGAGGACATTCCCCGGATTAAGTATTTTCTGGGGGCGCCCGATGACAAGGTCGGGCCATTGGCGTCTGGCTATATCCGCAAAAGCGACGGCACCGAAGCTGCAAACATTAACTGGCGGCGCTCGGATCTGATCGCGGTGGATAGTGAGACGGTCCTGGTTTCAACGGCGGCACCGGTTGGGTCCGGATCGGGGGGGTGCAACTTTGCCTTTTACGGCGCCACGCAGCAATATGTTGGGTTTCACAATCTCACTGCGCCGGGGCAGGAAGTCCTGGTTGGGTCGGTGTCGCCTTCGGCGGCTTATGTTCGGGCGATGGACCCGACGAGCGCGGGATTTGAGCTGACCGTCGAAAAGAAAATCGTGCCAACAAGCGTCGTGGGGTTGGATGAACTGATGGGGGCCGTTGTCCCGGTCGATTATTTTGAGACCGCCCAGACGAATGGCTATATTCACAAGGATACCGGCAAGGTTGTCCCGTCGCAAAACTGGCTGACCACGGCGATGGTGCCCGTGGTGCCGGGGCAGGGCTTTATCTATACGGGGGCGGGAAGTGACGCGCTGGTGGCATCCATCGCCCAATATGATGCGGCGGGCAATTATCTTGGCGCCTTGGTGTCACAGAACAATGTCTACGCCGAAAAATATACGGTCACGGATCTGAATGTGGCCTATGTGCGCGCCAGCGCCGCGCTGACGTTGCCGCGCCGTTTCTTGGGGGCTGCGGCGCGTTCGGATGTGCAACCATTGGCTCTTGCCCCTGCCGTGGCCTATGCGCTCAAAGATGAGCCGTTGTATCTTTACGCCCGTGGGATCTGCGCGGATCGGAATTACGATCTGGTCTGGAATCTTCCATCGACAAGCGAACGTGTCGCGCGGGTGACGCCGTCAGAGGCGGGCGCGATCCCTGTGACGCTTACGGCCTATGGGTCGGATGGTTTTGCCCACCATGTAGCCGAGTTCGACATTCAGGTGGCTGATACCCCGGTGAACCCTGCAAGCGCCCGAAATGTGATCTGCCTGGGGGACAGCCTGACAGAAGGGGTGTCTCAGGCGGGTGTGCAGGGGGCCTATGTGAATGAGCTGTCGCGTCGCCTGCGCGGTGTCGGAACAGAGCTTCTTAACGGTGATCAGTCCCCGCCGCCCCTGGCGCTGTCGAATATGGTGTTTCGCGGGACGCGTGGGGATCAGGCCGTGTTGCACGAGGGGCGCGGCGGTTGGGATGCCAACCGATACCTGAGCGCATCGGAGGTGGGGGGCGTGTCGAACGCTTTCTGGAACCCCGCCGCAAATGGTGGTGCCGGCGGATTTGATTTGGCGCACTACCTGTCTGAAAACGGGTTTGACCTGTTGGGGGACGTGGTCAATGGGGTTGATGCGACCGGCTCAAATCTGACGGTTGTGATCCTCTTGGGGTGGAATGATGTCTATGGCGATGGGGTGGAGCAGTCGTCGAGTGATCTGGCGGATCTGATCGATGCCATTCATGCGACGCATCCGGCCACAGACATCATCGTGCTTGGCCTGAACCCGGCGCCGCGCGTGAACTTTAAGAACTTCACGGGCGAGCGTCTTGTGTCCGAGCGCCGCGTGTTCGAGGATGTCGTGCGAACCTTCGGCCTGGCCTATCAGGGCGTGTGTGAGGCAAAGGCCAACGCGGAATTCCTGCAAATCTCGCATGTTTTTGACCCCGAGACCGCCTATGCGACAACGCAAACGCCGCTTTCTGCGCGGGTGTCCGAGACGATCACCGGCGCGTTGGATCACGTTCATCCGGCGGCAACGGGCTATGCGCAGATTGCGGATGCGGTGTTCTACCGGCTGATCGGAAAATACTGCCAGTAATCGGCAAATCGCGGGCGCAGCACGTCCGCTCCTTCAGGCACTACAGTTACCGGCAGGATGCCGGGAAAGGAGACCTCATGGATGCATGGGTGTGGATCAGTCAGCATTTCTACGGGGCGCTGGTCTGGTTGACTGGTGAGGCGGGACGCCTCTATTTGGCTGGCGCCGTCGGGGGTGCATACCGCGCGCTCATGAGTGAGCGCCGCCGCTGGCGGGATGGGATTATCTCAGTTGTGGCTGGGGTGTTCTCTGCCCCGTATTTGGCCCCCGTGGTGCTGGCCGTGCTGGAAAAGGCGGGTTTGCAGGTTGTGGATTCCCCGAATGTCGGCGTGTCTGCCGGGTTCCTTGCCGGTCTGACAGGTATGTCATTGGCGAAGCTGGTTGTAGCCATGATCGAAGGGCAAGCGGCGAAGCTGGTGGGGCCCGCCAAATGAGCAACCGGACAAAGCATGCGGCATTGGAAGAGGTGCGCGCCCAGGTGCTGGGCCTCTTTCTTGCTCTGGCGGTCGTTCTTCTGGCGCCGTCAGGGTGCGACCCAAAGCACGCCACGGAAATTGAACAGTCCCAATAGGGCCTGATCAGAACAAACCTTCTACAACATTGGAGTATTGCCATGAAACTTGGCATTGTCGTGGGCCACAACGCCCGCGCCCAAGGTGCTGTGCGCGCCGATACGGGCGAAACCGAATTTTACTGGAACGCGCGCCTGGCCGAGATGATCGAAGATCAGGCGCGGGACTTTTTGGGAATCACCGTGAAAGTGTTTTTTCGCAAGGACATGCGCAGCTATTCGCGTGAACTGAAAGATGTCTATCGCCGCACGGATGCCTGGGGTGCGGATGCGACCTGCGAGCTGCATTTTAACAGCCATCACAATCCCGCAGCAACCGGCACGGAAACCCTAACCAGCGGCAGCAAGGCGTCCATGGCCTTTGCTGATGCTGCGCAGGATCGCATGCTGGATGCGCTTGGCCTCAAAGATCGCGGCGAAAAGATCGTGCGTGTGGGGCGTGGCTCGGCCAGCCTGATCAATGGCCGCGCGCCAGCGATCCTGATCGAGCCTTATTTTGGGTCTTCGCGCAAAGGGTTGGCTGCGACCGATGAGGTCCATGAAATGCGCGCTCTGGCCCGTTCCGTCCTGCTGGCCGCGCAGGATGCATTCCTGTGATGTGGCGTGTTGTTGGCGCGGTGGCCCTGGGTGGTGCGGTCTTTGCCTTTGGCTTTCACGAAGGCGGGCAGCGCTGCGAAGCCCGCCACGCCATCGCGGCAATCGAAAAAGCCGAACGCGCCGCGCAGCTCGACGCAGAGCGCATCGAGGTCGCGAAACAGCGGGATGATCTGGCCCGAGAATTGGAGGAATTGAGCAATGCGGATCCTATTATTGTTGAGCGCTGCCTTGGTCCTAACCGGGTGCGGCGTCTTAATGCGCTACAATGAGCCGGTGAAGGCCGCAGATCCCTGCGCCAAGCCGGTACAAATCCCGGATCGGTGGCTGACGGATCGGGACATTGAACAGCTCTGGTCGCGGGATCGCCGCGAACTGCTGGGCTGCGGCGACAAGGTCGAAACCCTAAGCGGTCGCGGAGTTGTGCGTCCATGACCTGCTGGCAGATCCGTCGTCATGGCCTCGAAATCTGGGCTATTCGGATTTGAATGTGGAGCCAAGATCGCTCTTGGCTATCAGTCGCGTGTGGAATCCGCGAACATAATATCCACGTCAATGCCACGCGCGCGCAGGGCGTCCCAAGCGGTCAGGGCGGCGATGCGGAACGGGCCGATGAACCCGCCACCTGCTTTACCGCGTCCAGGGATATCACCCCGAGCGGCACGCAGGGCAGCATTGTCACCATACATCCAGATGGCACCTTGACCCTCTGCTATGTCTGCTTCGATAGAGTCTGTCAGAACGTCAATGTCGTCTTGGATATCGAGCAGCGCGCGCGCGACATCCGCGGGGAACGGGCGGCGACCTGCCAGCAAGTCGCGGGCGAAACGGTCGGTGAACCCGCCGATCTCGGCCAGCTCGCGGGACGAGAGGCCGAGGTTGTGTGCGATTGTGGCATTTAGGGCGTTACGCATCGACTGTCACATCCTCTTCGTAGATGTAGAATGTTGCTGGGTTGCCGGTTTTGCTGGCGAAACGCCCAACCTCGACCAGCGCACAACCATCATTCTCCATGTCCGCATCGAAGTTGTCGGAAATCATCAGGTGAACCTGATCGCTGTTAATCTGGTTTTCATCGTTTGCGTGTTCGTTCCAGCGAGCGACGAGGGCGGCGGATTGTTGGTCGGTGAATGTGTAGGTGGTCATTATTTCTCTCCTGAGTATGCAGCGGTCTGTCCGTCTGCTTGTATCCTTAATTTAGTTCCGATTACGGAACCTGTCAACCAGTTTCCGCACATTCCCCCCATATTGGCCCTAAGTGTAAGGCTGAAAACAATATTCAGTACCGGTCGCGGCACCATCGCTTGCATCTGTATGCATCGCTAGAGCGCAATCCTCGCTAGAAATTCGCCAAAATCCCCCTATGTTCACTTTGTGTTCTTGCGGAGGTGTAGATGGAGGGCCAGATTGTTGTGCATGTATTTTGCCCCTGCGGCCACACGGGGACGATCACCGATCAAGATTTGGTCGGGCGCGTTCATGACGGTGGGCAAAGGCGGTTTCGGTGTTCAAGTTGCGGGCGGGCGGGGGAGTTCGAGATTCGGATAGGTTGGAAATGTGGATTTAATGTGAGGGCCGAGAGATCGAAGGAGGATAGGGGCACTTGAGGGGCGAGGCGTTTCGCACTTTCACTTTTCGTTTCCTATTTGTCCTGCGAAATATTTCACTCAATATATTGTAAAGCATGTATATTCGCTTGATTTAGGTTCTGGCGCCGCGAGGCGTGGGGGTTCAAGTCCCTCCATCCGCACCATTCATTTCTGAAATCATTGTGAAAATTCCTGATTGGATTGAGTGGCCCGCCATCTAGCCCGCCAGCCGTTCAACGAAATTTTCTACGTCGGAGCGACGCCAAACGGTTTTCCCATCCCACTTAATCGGCTGTACGAAATTGCCAGCGCGCACCCGATTCCAAATCGTGTTTGGATGACAGCTCATTGCATTGGCGCAGTCCTGAACATTCCAAAGCAACTTTTCCGACAGGGGTGTCTTGTTCCGGTTCACGTCTGTTCCCTCCGAAAAAAGTAGAGCGTAAAAGCGAGAGCGGCGATCACGTAGAGAGCTTCTCTGGGGCGCTTCTGAAAGCCTACGAGGCCGGAACCACCACCCCAGTTCAGATATATTCTGACGAAGCGCTGACCACGGCGCACAGCGGGATTGCGAATGCATCCGGCGTGTTTGCCCCTGCCTATATGGCTGCGGGGGAGTACAAGTTTGACATGCTCGAACCCAGCACGCTTGAAAGCCTGCCGGGATAGACAGACGCTTTTGATCTGCCTTTCTTCTCGCGGCCAGAGCTTTGCGGCGCTGCACGAATACCGCTTTGAAACGGTCCACCTTTTGGTTTTGAATGTCGCGCAGCTCTTGCAGGCGCTTGGCTGTCTGAGAGGCCGCTTTGGCATGAGCCTCCTGAACCGATGGCAATTGCGCCGGATCGCCCAGCTTTTCACCCACAGCCCCGGCTTTTACACCAACCCAGCGCGAAATGGCATAGACTTCGCCTTGATAGGCCGGATCCGCTTGTCTGGAGTTGGCAAGCTCTGAAAAATCGCTGGAAACGACAATTCGCCTTGCACGATGGCCCCTGCGTGCATAGAAGAACCCAGATTTTGTACAGGGACCGCATTGCGCAATCGCACGGTCCAAGCCGAAGAGGATAAACATGCAGGTCACCGAGACGCTGAACGAAGGCCTCAAGCGCGGCTATGCCATCACCGTGACGGCTGCTGAGCTCGAAGCTAAGGTAAACGAAAAGCTGGTTGAGGCGCAGCCCGAAGTCGAAATGAAGGGGTTTCGCAAGGGTAAGGTGCCGATGGCCCTGCTGAAAAAGCAGTTCGGCCAGCGCCTGATGGGCGAAGCCATGCAAGAAGCCATTGACGGTGCGATGAACAAGCACTTCGAGGATTCCGGTGATCGTCCGGCGCTCCAGCCCGAGGTCAAGATGACCAATGAGGACTGGAAAGAGGGCGACGACGTGAATGTCGAAATGTCCTATGAGGCGCTTCCCGAGATCCCCGATGTGGATCTGAGCGGGGTCGAGCTGGAAAAGCTGGTTGTTAAAGCAGATGACGCATCGGTTGACGAAGCGCTTGAATCGCTTGCCGCAACTGCGCAGGATTTCGAAACCAAAGACGGTGCAGCCGAAGAGAAGGATCAGGTCGTGATCGACTTCCTTGGCAAAGTTGACGGCGAAGCCTTTGACGGTGGGGCAGCAGAAGACTATCCGCTGGTTCTGGGGTCGGGCTCGTTTATTCCAGGTTTCGAAGAGCAACTGACTGGCCTGAAAGCGGGTGACGAGAAAAACGTCGAAGTCAAATTCCCCGAAGAGTACGGTGCCGAGAACCTGGCCGGCAAAGACGCTGTGTTCGAATGCAAGGTCAAAGAGGTCAAAGCCCCCAAGGCGGCCGAGATCAATGATGAACTGGCGCAGAAATTCGGTGCCGAAGATCTGGACGCGCTGAAAGGACAGATCCGCGAGCGCCTGGAAGCTGAATATGTCGGTGCCGCGCGTCAGGTGATGAAGCGTGGCATGCTGGACAAGCTGGATGAGCTGGTCTCGTTTGATCTGCCGCCCTCGCTTGTGACCGCAGAGGCGGATCAGATTGCGCACCAGCTGTGGCACGAAGAGAACCCGGATGTGGAAGGCCACGACCACGAGAAGATCGAACCGACCGACGAACACACCAAACTGGCTGAGCGCCGTGTACGTTTGGGTCTTTTGTTGGCTGAGGTTGGGCAAAAAGCCGAGGTCGAAGTCAGCGATGCTGAAATGACCCAGGCGATCATGAACCAAGCACGCCAATACCCTGGCCAAGAGCGTGAGTTCTTTGAATTTGTTCGTCAGAACGCCCAGATGCAGCAGCAACTGCGCGCGCCGCTGTTCGAAGACAAGGTGATCGATCACATCGCGGATGGCGCCAAATTGACCGAGAAGGAAGTCTCGAAAGAAGAACTTCAGGCAGCTGTTGAAGCTTTGGACGAAGAATAAGTCTCAGTTCTATATACGAAACGAAAAGCCACCCATTGGGTGGCTTTTTTACAATGGGGCGCAGGATTTCGCCCGTCGGTCTGCGTTGGGCATGGCCATGGATGAAACCTCATAGGAAACCAGACTCCAGCGACATCCCTGGGGGAATGGCAGCGCTTGAGAAAGTGAAGACCAGGCAGGAAGCCCACGGTGAGATCGAGAGCCACTATCCTGGTTATCTTGGTCCCTACTATGTTGGCACAATGAAGGGCTTGGGGCGCATCTATCAGTAGACCGTCGTCGATACCTACGCCTGCATGGCCATTTGCAAGCTCTACACCGAGAAGACCGCGAACACGGCGGCGACCTGTTAACGACCGCGTGATCCCCTTCTTTGCCGAGCACAAGGTCGGCCTGTTGCGCGCCCTCACAGATCCGGGCACGAAATATTGCGGTAAACCCGTTCTCAGCGTCGAAAGCAGAGGTGATCGTCAGATCAAGTCTGAAGTTTTACACCTAAGCCTAGCTTGCTTGCGACAGGTTGAATTCCCCAGAGGGGTGTTCGACCCAGTTGGTCTCATCCATGTCGAATTTGAAAATGCTGACTTCTTCGGTAAGCGCTTCGGAATCGGAGGTTAGAGATTTGCTGTGTTCCGTGGTTTCCATGACCATGGACGCGTTTGATTGCGTAACCTTGTCTAGTTCCGCGATGGCGGTGTTGATTTCCGTGAGGGTCGAGGACTGTTCTGAAAGTGAATGCGCGACATCGCGGATGCTTTCAGAGATGGTTCCGACTCCATCGAAAATCTTGCTGAGTTCTTCGCTGGCGCGCCCGACAAGATTGACACCATTCGAAACATGATCCGAGCTTTCCGAGATCAGTTTCTTGATTTCCTTGGCGCTATCTGCGGTGCGCTGCGCCAGCGATCGGACTTCGGACGCTACGACGGAAAAGCCGCGCCCCGCTTCGCCTGCACGCGCGGCCTCGACGCCAGCATTCAGCGAGAGCAGGTTGGTCTGGAAGGCAATGTCGTCGATCACCGTGATGATTTGCGAGATCTCGCCCGAGGATGATTCAATCTTATCCATGGCGTTGATGACGTCGTCCACCACTTTGCCGCTGTCATGGGCCGCAGAGCGTGTATTGGCGGCTGTCTCATCCACCAGCTTGGCGTTTTCGGCCGCCATGTTGGCATTGGATGTCAGTTCTTCGATGGCGGCAGCCGTTTGTTCAAGTGTTGCGGCCTGGGTTTCCGTGCGAGCAGACAATTGTTGTGCCGAACCGGAAATCCGGTCTCCGGTGCTGTGGATTTGCTCGGTGACCGTAGAGACCTTGCCGATCAGGGTGCAGAGTTGCGAGGTCGCGTTGTTATACGCTTCCACCAATTTCTGGATGTCGACCAGGTCGCAGTTTGCAACGCGGTGGTTCAACTCACCTTGAGCCAGCGCATCAAGACCCTCCGCAAGGTTGTGCATGGCCTCTTTGCGCGACGTGATGTCAGACGCAACTTTGACCACATTGACCAGTTCTCCGCTGTCGTCAAATACTGGCCCATAGGTCGCTTGGATCCAAATTACGGTCCCATCTTTGCGTACCCTTGGAAACTGTTCCGAATAGAGCTGCCCCTCTGCCAGATCAGCCCACATTTGTTTGTACGAGTCGGTCTCACGGTAGGTGTGATAGACAAACATCGAATGATGCTGCCCCTTGATTTCATCAAGCGTATACCCAAGCGCATCTAGAAAGTTCTGGTTGGCGTCCAGGATCGTCCCATCCGGTTCGAACATGATAACTGCGAAGGATTTTTGCAAAAGTTGAAGTGCCGCGGCATTGATATCAGGCTTCTGGGTCGGCGCGTCGGGTTGGTGGCGGCGGAACAAGGGCATCGGGCACTCCGAAAGATGGTCGTTGATGTGCCTTAACCTAAGCGGAGTTTCTAACCAGAAACCTAACCAAAGCCGCTCCTTTACAATTTGAAACAGAAAACCCCGCGACAGGGGCCTGTCGCGGGGTCAGATCATTTTGGAAACAGAAGATATTACTCTTCGTCGCCTTCCGCGGCTTCGGCCACGGGGCCTTCGTCGTCTTCGTTGCCTGCGGCACCGATTTCGTCAAACAGCTGCGACACTTCGAATTCAGCCTGGGCCTCTTCTTCGGCAGCCAGTTCCTGGATCGATTTGCCCGATGCCTGAAGCTCGGCCTCTTCGGGCGAACGTGCGACGTTCAGCTCAATTGCGGCGGTCACTTCGGGGTGCAGAACGACGTCAACGGTGTGAACGCCCAGCTCTTTGATCGGGGCGCGAACCACGACCTGCTTGCGATCAACCGAAAAGCCCTCTTCGGTGGCGGCTTCGGCTGCGTCACGCGGGGTGACCGAACCGTACAGGTTGCCGCCGTCCGAAGCCGAACGGATGATGATGAACTGCTGGCCGTCCAGCTTTTCAGCCAGCGCTTCAGCTTCTTGTTTGGTTTCCAGGTTGCGCGCTTCGAGCTGCGCTTTCTGGGCTTCAAAATGCGCGACGTTCTCTTTCGAGGCGGTCAGCGCCTTGCCCTGACGCAGCAGAAAGTTACGTGCGTAACCTGCTTTTACGTCAACGACATCGCCCATTTGGCCCAGTTTGGCCACACGTTCCAGAAGGATAACTTGCATGTCAGTCTCTCCTTATTTCACGGCGTAGGGCAGCAGAGCGAGAAAGCGGGCGCGCTTGATAGCACGGGCCAGTTCACGCTGCTTTTTCGCCGAAACGGCGGTGATACGGCTGGGGACGATCTTGCCACGCTCAGAGATGTAGCGCTGCAGAAGGCGGGTGTCCTTGTAGTCGATTTTGGGTGCATTGTCGCCCGAGAAGGGGCAGACTTTGCGGCGGCGGAAAAACGGTTTTGCAGCCATTGGTAATGTCCTCTTCTTGGGGTTAGTCGCGACGACGTTCGCGGCGCTCGCCACGATCATCTTTTTTCTGCATCTGAACCGAGGGGCCTTCTTCGTGTGCGTCGACCTTGATGGTCAGCACGCGCATGACGTCATCATGGATGCGCATCAGGCGTTCCATTTCCTGCACAGCTGCCGACGGGGCGTCGGATTTCAGCATGGCGTAATGGCCCTTGCGGTTTTTGTTGATCTTGTAGGCCATGGTCTTCACGCCCCAGTACTCGGATTCGACAACTTTGCCGCCGTTGTCCGCAAGTACGGTTGAGAAGTGTTCGACCAGGCTTTCGGCCTGCGCGTTGGACAAGTCCTGACGCGAGATAAAGACGTGCTCATACTGAGGCATGAGTGCTCCATTTCTATCAAGGCGCATTTCATAGGGTCGGTCTATCTCTTCCGCACCGGACCCACGAGAGACTGCGCGATTCATCAAAGATGTCGCGGAAGATGCGCGCGGTATACACGCTCTGACGTGCAACGCAAGGGGGCGGGGCGGTTGCGCGGGCATGAAAGTGCCCGGGATAGGCAGTTTGAAAGACCTTCGCCTTTTTGCTTGGATTTCGTCCTGACAATTCCCTGCGACTGCCTAAAACTTGTCTTGATTTGCATCGAGTCTGTGACGGCCCACCCGCGGCACCCAAGCCACATCGGAGTCCGTCCTCATGTCTGCCAATTTGCTGCCCGCCCTTGTGACTGCCCCAGAGCAGGTTTCTACCAACGCCGCCGCCGCGCATCTGCAAAGCGGGCATCGTTCGGGGCATCCGTCCGGGGATGCGGTCAGGCTTGGCGGGTTTGTGCTTCGATTTGCGCTTATGCTGGTCGGAGCGAGCATGGTTCTGGCGGCTTTTGGTCTATGGCTGGTGCCCACGACGCAAGCGGACCCTGGGATGATGCTGATGAAACTGGGGGTGTCGCTGTTCTTGTTGCTTGCCGGTTTGTGCCTATTGGTGATCGGGCGCGACATGGGCCACTGCGATATGGGCCACCGCGACATGGGCCAACACGACATGGGCCAATCGCGACACAGGTAACCGGCCGTGCGATCCCACGGCCCTCCCACGGCCCTCACGCGGATGTGATTGTTGGCACGCGCACAGAACCTGTGAAATCATACTCAATTGTGCAAACGCGCGACGCAAGCGAGGTATCGGAGTATCCAAACCCAGACACTGTGGTCTTCCACCGTGCTACTCATAGGACACCGATATGAAACAGTTTGCCCTTGCCGCAGCATTCGCCGCCGCGACCTTTGCCCCCATGTCAGCCTTTGCCGATACAGAAACCTATGTGCTTGATGCCAGCCACAGCCAGATTGTCTTTAGCTATAACCACCTTGGCTATTCGACCACCTACGGTATGTTTTCCGGTTTCGAAGGCGAGATCCAGTTCGATCAGGCCGACCCCGCGGCCTCTTCCGTTACGGTCTCTTTTCCCGTGCGCAGCATGCTGACCGGGTGGGAAGAGCGTTTCGCCCACTTCATGGCGCCCGATTTCTTTGACGCCGCAGACGACGAGATGGTCAGCTTTGCCTCGACCTATATCGAGGTGACCGGGAACAAGACCGCCAAGATCACCGGCGACCTCACGCTGAACGGTGTCACCAAACCCGTGGTTCTGGATGCGACGTTGAACCAGACCGGGGATCATCCCATGGCGGGAAAACCCTGGGCCGGATTTGATGCCACGGCGACTGTGCTGCGCTCGGACTTCAATCTTGGCAAGTTCGCCCCCTATGTCAGCGATGAAGTCCAGCTGATGATTTCGATCGAGGCTTCCAAGGCCAACTGACGCCGGGCCATTACGGCCTGTGTTGCACGCACCGATCACAGCCCTCTGGTTTCCAGCCAGAGGGTTTTTCTGTGCCAGCGGTCGATTTTCCCGGCGCGGCCAGCGTCCGATCGGCCAACCAAAGGGCCTTGCGACCGGCAACCAGCAACCCAAGGCTGCGATCAACGACGACCACGAAAACGCGGCCTAGGGTTAGGGTCCGGAAAGCAGGGCGCCATGGCCTGTCCGTCCGGCAGGCGCAAAGCCAATAAACACCCGCGACCAGCAGACGACCGGCGCGGGTGTTCGAGAGCGGCAGGGGGCGCACTGCTGGGGGCGCGGGTTAGTTCTGCACCCGCTGCGCTGTCAGGGCGACCGGAACCACCACCTCAAACCCTAGCTGGCCCTCATCCGTCATGGCATCGCCAATGCCGAACAAACGCCGATCAAGGGTCACGTTTCCCTGCATCTTGGCTGTATCCCCAGAGAGCGTCAGGACAAAGGGCAGGCTGACCGGCACTTCGACATCGCGCAGGCGCAGCGTGCCCTGCGCCTCATACCGATCCCCAAGGGCGTGAATATCCGCGACAAACACGGCTTGGGGGAATTGGCTGACGGCAAGGTAGTCCGCGCCCTTGGCCTGTTCGGTGACGCTCCCCAAACGCAAGGACCGCGTGTCGACACGCACCTCGACCGCACCTTTGATCCCGTCACCGGGGCTGTCCTCAAAGGTGATCTGGGCATGCCATTGGGCAAATTCACCGCTCACCGTTTGACCAAACTGTTGAACTGACAGGCCAAGCGACCCATCGCGGACCACCCAATTGCCCTGTGCGGCAGCAGGCGCAGGCGTCTGGACGCCACCCAAGGGGATTTTTGAGCTGGGCGTGGGGGCGGGGGCCTGTGACAGCGTCACGGCAAGCGCGGCGGACCAGATCGCCACTGCAATCCCCTTTGCAACCCATGGGCTTGATGCGGGGTGACCAGCCTTTTGCGGTAAGGCCGCGATCCCGCGTGTCATCCGCCGCAGCGTGTCATCACGGTCGATCACATGATGCTTCAAGGCCCCGGCGATATGCAGCAGCAAAGACACGCCCAAAAGCTTGACAAATACCCCGTGCAGCGCCCCGGCGGTCTCGGACAGGCCGAGGTCCTTGGGAACAAACGGCAGGCTCTGCCCAATCCCCCAGATCGGGGCAAACCCCTGGCTCGCCGCGTGATGGACCCAGCCGGTCAGGGGAACAGCGACCAATGACACATATAGCAACAGGTGCACCACGGATGCTGCCAGCGTTTCCAGCCGACGCGCAGGATGAAGCGGCTGCGGATGCACCTGGCTCAGGGTCCAGCCGATGCGGACAACCGCCAACCCCAAAACCACAACCCCAAGGGTTTTATGGGCCGAAAACAACTGCGCCTTCCTTGCCAGCTGCTCTGCGGTGTCAAACGGGGCGTCATGGGCAATTTTACCCAAGGGGAACATTGCAAGTATGGCGATCGCCATGCTCCAATGCAGCAACCGCGAAAGGCTGCCGTAACGATTGGATGAATTGGTCAGGGGCATCTGAATATCCTCGCTGGGGCCCTGTGGCGCGTGGTCGATGACACCTCTGCTATCAGCTTGCTGCGCGCAGACAATCTTCACCGCCGCACACAAAGGGTGCGCGGAACCGCACCTTGGCGGCAAACCGGTTCATGAGCACCGCTCAGCCCGCAGGCCCAGCCCACATCCCGCACACATTTGGCCGCACACATCCGACCGAACACATCCGGGGTGGCGCGGCTTTGTGCAATTTCTTGAGCCGAGCATGGAAAACCAAAGTCTCTGACCCCGGCTTGCCTCTGAAACGGGTCCGGCAGCGGGCAATCCCCTGCAAGACGTTGCGGAAACGGTCTTGGCGGGGTAAGGGCTTATAAACCAATGAACAGACTTGCGAGGAGTGGCCATGACCCGTGCATTCATTTTCCCCGGACAGGGGGCTCAGATCATCGGGATGGGGCGCGATCTGGCCGAAGCCTACCCGGCGGCCAAAGCGGTGTTCGACGAAGTCGACGACGCGCTGGGTGAAAAGCTCTCTACCCTGATCTGGGAAGGCGACATTGCCGATCTGACCCTTACCGCCAATGCCCAGCCCGCGCTGATGGCCACATCCATTGCCGCGATGCGTGCGCTTGAGGCCGAAGGTCTCAAGATTACCGACGCGGCCTATGTTGCGGGGCATTCGCTGGGGGAATATTCCGCCCTGACCGCGGCTGGCGCCCTGAGCGTTGCGGATGCCGCCCGTTTGTTGCGCGCCCGCGGCGAGGCCATGCAGGCGGCTGTTCCCGTCGGTGAGGGTGCTATGGCCGCGATCCTCGGGCTGGATCTGGCCACCGTGCGCGGCATCGCCAAAGAGGCCGCGACCAAAACCGAAGTCTGCGCCGCCGCGAATGACAACGATCCGGCGCAGGTGGTGATCTCGGGCTCAAAGGCTGCGGTGGAACGCGCGGTCGGCCTGGCCAAAGAAGCGGGCGCCAAACGCGCCCTGCTGCTGCCGGTCAGCGCCCCGTTCCACTGCGCCCTGATGGAACCCGCCGCCGCCGCCATGGCAGAGGCGCTGAGCCATGTGGACATCAACATGCCCACCGTCCCGCTTGTGGCCAATGTGATCGCGGAACCCGTCAAGGACAGCGCGACCATCCGTTCGCTCTTGGTGGATCAGGTCTGTGGCTCGGTCCGCTGGCGTGAATCCGTGGAATGGATGGTCAGCCACGGCGAGGTCACTGAATTCTGGGAAATCGGCGCGGGCAAAGCCCTGTCCGGCATGGTGCGCCGCATCCACAAACCCGCCGGGGTGCACAACATAGGCGCAGCCGCGGACGTGACATCCGCGATCGAAGCGCTCAACGGGTAAGCCTTGGCACATGCGGCCGGAGCATTCTCCGGGCCGCGGGACTTTCGCCGGGAAGCTGGCACAGACATAGGACATACGGAGAGAGATCATGTTTGATCTGACGGGAAAAAGCGCGCTGATCACCGGCGCATCGGGTGGCATCGGCGGCGCAATCGCCAAGGCCTTGCACGGGGCAGGGGCCAATGTGGGCCTGTCCGGTACGCGGGTCGAACCGCTTGAGGCCCTGGCCGCGGAACTGGGGGAGCGGGCCTTTGTTCTGCCGTGCAACCTGTCCGACGCCGAGGCGGTGACCGCATTGCCAAAACAGGCGGCCGAAGCCATGGGCAGCGTTGATATTCTGGTCAACAACGCCGGTATCACCCGCGACAACATCTTCATGCGCATGTCCGAAGACGAATGGAACAGCGTGCTTGAGGTCAACCTGACTTCGACGTTCCGCCTGTGCAAAGGCGTGCTGCGCGGCATGATGAAGTCCCGCTGGGGCCGCATCGTCAATATCAGCTCGGTTGTGGGCGCGACCGGGAATCCCGGCCAGGGCAACTATGCCGCCGCCAAGGCGGGCATGGTCGGCATGTCGAAATCCCTGGCCTACGAAGTCGCCAGCCGGGGCGTGACCGTCAACGCCGTCGCCCCCGGTTTCATCGAGACCGCGATGACCGACAAGCTGAACGACGACCAGAAAGGCGCGATTCTGGGCCAGATCCCCGCCGGTCGGATGGGCAGCTCGGATGAAATCGCCGCGGCGGTTTTGTACCTGTCCAGCGCCGAGGCATCTTACGTTACGGGAACCACTTTGCACGTAAACGGCGGCATGGCGATGCTGTAACCCACACCGGCGGGCGGAATTCCGTTTGCCATTGTCTGCGCCTGTGTTATAGGCGCCCTTGATTTGGCCGCGCAGCCCCTATAGGTGCATAGCAGGCCTTCCCGGTTGATCTTTTTGATGCCGGGGGAACCGCCCGATCCAGGGCAAGTTGAGCCTCCGCCTCGGGCGACGGCAAATGGGGACCAGATGGTCCGAAACAGTGAGGAAGAACTATGAGCGACATCGCAGATCGCGTGAAGAAGATTGTGGTCGAGCACCTGAACGTGGAAGAAGACAAGGTCACCGAGACCGCTTCTTTCATCGACGATCTGGGCGCAGACAGCCTCGACACCGTTGAGCTGGTCATGGCTTTCGAAGAAGAGTTCGGCATCGAGATCCCGGACGACGCTGCCGAGACCATCCAAACCTTTGGCGACGCGGTGAAGTTCATCACCGAAGCTCAGTAAGAGCAAAGCCCCGGGCAACCGGGCTGACCGTTTCAGGTTACGAGAATTCGAATGCGGCGCCCTTGTGGCGCCGTTTTTCGTGTGCAGATACTAAAGGTCACAGGCGAGGCGGGGACATTATGGAACAGGCGAAATTTCTTCAGGGCAACCTGATGCGGCATGTCACCGTCATGTCATTGACGGCGACGGTTGGGTTGATGGCGGTCTTCGTGGTCGATTTCGTCGACATGATCTTTATCTCGATGCTGGGCAAGGACGAGCTTGCGGCGGCAATCGGATATGCTGGCGCGATCTTGTTTTTCACCACCTCGTTCAACATCGGTGTTGCGATTGCGGCGGGGGCTTTGGTGGCGCGGGCGCTGGGGGGCGGGGACGACGCGCAGGCGCGCAGCAAGGCCTCGAATGCCTTGGCCGCGGGGGTCCTGTTTTCAAGCCTGTTCGCGCTGGTCGTCTGGTTCAACCTGGAGGGGCTTGTGGCCCTGGTCGGTGCCTCGGGCAAGAC
Organism: Pelagimonas sp.; assembly: GCA_025210345.1. GTDB lineage: Bacteria > Pseudomonadota > Alphaproteobacteria > Rhodobacterales > Rhodobacteraceae > JAOARQ01. The sequence goes on from JAOARX010000013.1 coordinate 128,417, forward strand.
GCAGGATCTGGCGGTGTCCTATCTGGCGATCATCGTGCCGACCTTGCCTTTGCTGATGCTGGGCATGGCGGGGGGCGCCATCCTGCGTGCCCACGGAGATGCCCGCCGGGCCATGATGGCCACGGTTTGGGGCGGGGTGGTGAACGCGGTTCTGGACCCGATCCTGATCTTTGGGCTGGACCTTGAACTGACCGGGGCTGCGCTTGCTAGCGCGGCGTCACGCGTGGCGATGGCCGGATTTGCCGTGATCCCGCTCCTGCGCCACTACGGAGGGTTGATTCTGCCCGGTCTCAAACCCTTACTTGTTGATCTGCGGCCGATTATGGCGATCGCCTTGCCCGCCATTTTGACCCAATTGGCCACGCCGGTGGGGCAGGCCTTTGTCACGCGCCAGATGGCCGCCTTTGGCGAAGAGGCGGTGGCGGGCATGGCCGTGGTCGGACGTCTGATCCCCATGGCCTTTGCGACGATCTTTGCGCTGTCCGGGGCGGTGGGACCGATTTTTGGCCAGAACTACGGCGCGGGCCGGTTTGACCGCGTGCGCGAAAGCCTGAGGGCCGCGCTGATCTTTACGGCGGTGGTGGTTGGACTGGCCAGTCTGGCCCTGTTCTTGCTGCGCGATCCCATCGTGGCCTTGTTCAATGCTCAGGGCGTGGCGGTTGTGCTGATCTACCTGTTCTGCGGGCCCCTGGCGCTGATGTGGTTTTTCAACGGCGCGCTGTTCGTGGCCAACGCGGCCTTTAACAACCTGGGAAAGCCGTTCTACTCGACCTGGTTGAACTGGGGGCGTCACACGCTGGGAACGATTCCCTTTGTCTGGCTGGGCGCGCAATGGTTCGGTGCCGCCGGGGCGCTGGCGGGGCAGGCGGTTGGCGGGGTCGTTTTTGGCCTTGCGGCAATGGTGTTGGCATCGCGCCTGATCTCACAGGCCGAGGCCTGCGGCGATGCGCCGGTAAAACCGGGCCTGTTCCAACGTCAGGCCCGGCAGGTCAGCCTGTTCTTCCACCGCCGCTAGGCGGGTAGAGGCCGATCTTTGGGCCGATTTTTTGAAGGGGCGTTGCGGCTTTCCGACTGCAACAGATAGAGCGACGCCCCGACAATCAACGCGGCCCCAATCCAAAGCATGCCCGGCGGACCCCAGCCAAATACCAAAAAGCCCAACCCCACGTTGAAGGGTAGTTTGACGTGGTCAAACGGCTGAAGATAGGCCGCATCCGCCGTGCTATAGGCCGCGGCGATTGCGTGTTGCGCAAGTGCTGTCAGCAGCCCTGCAGCAACGATCACCCAGACCGACACAGACAGGTCCAGCATCACCCCATCGCCAAGCGCCAGAACCGCGTTGGCCGGTGTCAGCAGCAGCAACAGGTAAAAGGTCAGCGTGTCCGAGCTTTCGGTGGTGGTCAGATGTTTGGTCGCCAATGAGGTCATCGCCCAGAACAGGGCCGCGCCCACTGGGAACAAAGCAAAAAGTGAAAACGCATCCGACCAGGGCGCAAGGATCAACATCCCCCCACCGATGCCAAGAACCACCGCGATCCAACGCGCGGGCGTCACCGGTTCGCGCAGAAACAGCCAAGCCCCCAGCGTGACGAAAAACGGCGACAACATGATCAGCGCGATGGCCTGCCAGATCGGCACATGGGCCAGGCCATAGACCCACAGCTGCACGCCGATCACGGCGCAGGCGACCCGCAGCAGATGCATGGGCAACCGGCCGGTCACGGCCGCTCCGCGCCCCTGGCGCATCAGCCACGGCAGCGCAAGGATAAGGGCCAGCAGATATTGCCAGAACGCGAACCGGGCCGGCGGAATGCCATAGGTCATTGTGCCGTATTGGATCAGCGTGTTGACCACCGCGAACAACAAGCCCGCCGTGACCATCAAGACCGCCCCCTTGACCGGGGCGCCGAGTGAATTGAAAAACCGAGTCATGCCGTATGTCCTTTCCTTGACGTGCACAACTCAAGGCAGACAGGACAAGACGCATGGCGCCCAGTGGGCCATCCGCTTTCCCATTCTCTTTCATCCGGACTGTGACCGTCGGCTCTGGAGTTGCACCAGATCTGCTGACCCTTTGTCCGGCGAACCGGGACAAAGGCGCTCGCGGGCTTGCAGACAGGCTGCTTACCGCCGGTGGGGAATTTCACCCCGCCCTGAGAACAGGGTTTGGATCACCCGAGCGGGAAAAGGAGTCAATATGTGCCCCATGAAAAAGACGCCCGAAGGCGCCTTTTTCATCCCGAGAGGGTGTGTCGCAAGGAGGGCAAGCCCGGCGGGGGAGGCCCGCTTGGGTGGGGTGCTTAGGGACACCCGAACCACTGCCCGCGCCATTTGGCGGGAACCAAACACGGCGCTTTCGCGAAAGGTGGACAGCGGGAGACCCTCCGGAAGGGACGGAAAGCCCCCGCTGATCCGGTGCCCGCCCCAGGGTGCGCGTTAGGGCCGGGCGTTCGGGGTGCGTAAGCGGCCAATGACCGCGCTGCGTAGCCCAATCTGCAATCAACCGTCGAAATCGACCTCTTCGACCAGCTTGAGCGCCGCAGCGCGGCTGCCGGCCAGTTCCATCAGGTTCAGGTTGTCGACGGTAAAGCTGCCCCAACTCTTGACCACATCGTTGGCTTCGGTGCCGGGTGCGATCGGGTATTCAAAGTTGGCGTCAGCATAGATTTTCTGCGCTTCGGGAGAGGTCAGGAACTCCATCATCTTCAGCGCGTTGTCTTTGTTCGGGGCCGATTTGGTCATCGCCACGCCCGAGATATTCACGTGGGTGCCACCGTTTTCAAAGGTCGGGAACAGAACGTTAACCGAATCCGCCCAGGCCTTTTGTTCGTCGTCTTTCAGCATTTTCCCCATGTAATAGGTGTTGCCCAGGCTGATGTCGCATTCCCCGGCCCAGATGGCCTTGACCTGTGCGCGGTCGTTGCCCTGCGGTTTGCGCGCGAGATTGGCTTTGACACCTTCCAGCCAGGTCTTGGCGGTCTCTTCGCCGTGGTGCTCAATCATCGCGGCAACCAGGGCAAGCGTGTAAACATGCGTGCCCGAGCGCGTGCAGATGCGGCCCTTCCACTTTGGGTCTGCCAGATCTTCGTAGGTCGTCACCTCCCCTTCGGGGACACGGTCTTTGGAGGCATAGACGATCCGCGCACGGGTGGTCAGACCCCACCAGTTGCCCGCCGGGTCATGATACAGGTCGGGCACATTGGCCTTGAGCGTATCGCTTTCGACAGGCTGGGTGACGCCAGCGTCGACCGCAGAGGCCAGACGCGAAATATCGACGGTCAGGATCAAATCCGCAGGCGAACGCGCGGCCTCGGCCTTGAGCCGTTCAACAAGCCCCTTTTTCAGGTAGGCAACATTGACCTTAATGCCGGTTTCTTCCGTGAAGGCATCTGTCAGGGGGGCGATCAGTTCGGGCTGGCGATAGGAATACACGTTCACCTCTTGGGCAAACGCAGCGCTGGCGAAAATCGGAGCCGCGACAGAAAACGCGGTCAAGGCGGTGGTCAGGCGGAGCATGTCAAATCCTTCGGCTTGCGGTGCTGCGCCCCTTAAATCTGACTAATTTGATCAGGTCAATGGCCGAGTTGCGAATTCCCCGTCAATCCGGCGTTTTCTCGCGCAGTTTTGCATCGTCCCAGAGGGCGTCCATTTCTTCGAGCGTCGAGTCCTCAGGCTTGCGGCCCATTTGTTCCAATGATGCCTCGATATGGGCGAAGCGGCGGGTGAATTTGCCGTTGGCGGCGCGCAGGGCGGCCTCTGGATCAATGTCGAGATGCCGGGCAAGATTGGCCATGACAAACAGGAGATCGCCGAATTCTTCGAATTGGTGATCGGGGTCCTTGGCGTCGCGCAGCTCTTGCATTTCTTCGGCGATCTTATCGAGAACCTGATCGGTTTCCGGCCAGTCAAAACCAACCCGCGCGGCGCGTTTTTGCAATTTGACCGCGCGCAACAGCGCCGGAAGACCCAGCGCCACACCATCCAGCACCCCCTTTTGCGCCTTAGCTGCGCGTTCGGAGGCCTTGATCTTTTCCCAATCCACGGTCTGTTGGTCAGCGGTTTTATCGCGGCTTTCGTCGCCAAAGACATGCGGGTGACGGGCGACCATTTTGTCGGACATGGTGTCCGCGACCTCATCAAAGGTGAACAGCCCACGTTCCGTCGCCATCTGCGCATGAAAGACGGATTGGAACAACAGATCCCCCAGCTCCCCCTTGAGCTCGTCCCAGGATTCGCGCGCGATGGCATCTGCAACCTCATAGGCCTCTTCGATGGTATAGGGGGCGATGGTGGCAAAATCCTGTTCGATGTCCCAGGGACATCCGCCATCGGGATCGCGCAGACGTCGCATGATTTCCAACAGGCGCGGCATGCCGCCCTTTGGATTGTGGATCAGATCATCACGCATTGCAGCCCCCGCAGTTCTGGTGTCTTGTGCAGGCATGAAACATCCCAATCAAGGAGTCCAGAGATGGCAGTCGTGAACCGGATTGCAGGCTTTGCCGATGAGATGGCCGCCTGGCGCAGGCATCTGCACATGCATCCAGAATTGGCGCTTGATTGCCACGAGACAGCGGCCTTTGTGGTGGAGCGCCTGAAAGAGTTCGACGTGGATGAAATCCATCCGGGAATCGCCACTTCGGGTGTCGTGGCGGTGATCAACGGCAAGGGGGACGGGCCGGTGACGGGCTTGCGTGCGGATATGGATGCCCTGCCCATGACCGAAGAAACAGGCGCCGAATGGGCCAGCACCGTGCCCGGGCGGATGCACGCCTGTGGCCACGACGGACATACGGCGATGCTGTTGGGAACCGCGAAATACCTCAGCGAGACGCGCAACTTTTCGGGCAAGGTGGTGCTGATCTTTCAGCCCGCCGAAGAAACCATCGGCGGTGGGCGCATTATGGTGCAGGATGAAAAGATCATGGACCGATTTGGCGTCGAAGAGGTCTATGCCATCCACACCGATCCGTTTTCCGAATTGGGCCAGTTGCGGACCGGTCCGGGGCCGCTTTTGGCGGCGGTGGATGATTTCAACATCGTGATCAAGGGGAAGGGCGGGCATGCCGCCTATCCGCATGAATGCCACGATCCGCTGCCCTGTCTGTTTGCCCTGGGGGCGGCGATGCACACGGTTGTGTCCCGCAGCCTCAGCCCGTTCGAATCAACCGTGCTATCGATCACCCAGGCCCATGGTGGGACCGCGATGAACATCATCCCCGAAGAGGCCGTTCTGTCCGGCACCCTGCGCACGCTGACCCCCGAGGCCCGCGCGCAGGGCGAGAAACGCATTCGCGATCTGGTCGACGGTCACGCCAAGGCGTTTGACATGCAGATCGAGCTTGATTGGCAGGCGGGCTATCCCCCCACCATCAACCACGCCGCGCAGGCGGGGTTTGCCGCCGATGTTGCGCGCGGTGTGGCCCGTGACGTGGTGGATGATCTGGCGCCAGAAATGGGCGCCGAGGATTTCTCATATATGCTTGAGGCCCGGCCGGGCGCGTTTTTGTTCCTGGGGCAGGGTGTGGGACCATCGGTCCACCACCCCAAGTTTGATTTCAACGACGAAGCCGCCCCCGTCGGGGCGAGCTTTTTCGCCCGTTTGATCGAAACACGCCACGCTTTGGGCTAGGATCTGGGGCCATTGGTCGCTTGGCCCCTTGTCTATGGGCGTTTATGCGCTGTGCACAAAATGCAGCCTATCAAAGTTTTGCCGCCATTGCGCGACCTCTGGCGCAAGCGTTTCCGGGGTGTCCCGTGTGAGCCCCGCGTGGATCAGCGCGGCCAGCCGTGGCATATCCGCCACCTGCATCCCCCACCGCGCCAGTTCGGGTGTGCCCAGGCGCAGCCCGTTCATATCCCCGGCAACGGCGGGCAGCGGCAGGCCAATGCCGCAGGCCAGGAACCCGGCCCTGCGCAGCGCTTTCGAGGCCGCTTGCCCACCGCCAAGGGGCGCGGCCCGCAGCGCGAATTGGTGCGACGCCGTCGCCCCTCCCGCGGTTTCGAACACGGGCGCGCCAAGGGCCTTTAACTCCTCGGCCAGGGCCACGGACAGGTCCGCCATCTGCTGTGCATAAGCGCCGCCAAAGTCCCGCCAATCCAGCAGGCTGACCGCCAAAGCGGCTGATTTGGCCGCGTCAAAATTCGCAGTCATTCCGGGAAAGGCAATTGAATCAAGGCGCTGGGCGGTCTCTGCGTCATTGCTGACGATCAGGCCACCTGCCGGGCCGCCCAGGCTTTTGTAGGTGCTCATGGTCATCAGATGCGCGCCATGATCCAGCGGATTTTGCCAGAGCCGCCCGGCGATCATCCCGCATTGATGTGCGGCGTCGAACAACAGTTTGGCCCCCACGGTGTCACAGATCTCGCGGATCTGGGCCACGGGATGTTCGAACAGGTTCAGACTGCCGCCCACGGTGATCAGCGCCGGTTTGACCTCCTGCGCCAGCGCCTTTAGCGCGGCGGCATCAATGGTATAGCCATCGGTCAGAACCGGCGCGTGGACCGTGTTCAGGCCAAACAGACCGGCACAGCCCGCAAGGTGATGGGTGACATGACCGCCGATCGCGGCGGGCGGGGCAATGATGGTGTCCCCGGGTTTGCAGGTTGCCATAAAGCCATAGAGGTTCGCCATCGCCCCCGAGGCCACGCGGATCTCGGCATATTTGGCGTTGAACACCTCGGCCGCCAGCTCTGCGGCGATGACCTCGATCTCTTCGATGGCCTCTAGTCCCATTTCGTATTTGTCACCGGGATAGCCCAGCGATGGGCGTGACCCGATCCCCGAAGCCAACAGCGCCTCGGCCCGTGGGTTCATCACATTGGTGGCCGGGTTGAGGTTAAAGCACTGCTCTTGGTGGATCACGCGGTTCTGATCCGCAAGGTCGGTGATGCGGGTCATCAGCGTGGCGCTGTCTGAGCGCGCGGTTGTGCTGGCAATCTGAGAAACAAGGGTTTCACAGCTGGCGGGTACCCAGGGGCGGGGGGCGAGATGGGTCATGGTTGGGCTCCTCTTTGGGACACAGTGGGGGCAGCTGACTTGCCTCGCAAATCAGAAATGATAAAACTTGGGATAGAAAAACTAGGTCTTGAGATGCCGGTCACGCCCAAACGCTCCAAGGGCCCCCCGTTGAATGCCCTGCGCGCCTTTGAAGCGGCCGCGCGTTATCAGAGCTTTGTTCTGGCGGCAGAAGAGCTGATGGTCTCTCCCGGGGCCATTTCACAACATGTGAAGGCGCTGGAGGAGTGGGCAGGCTTGGTGCTTTTTGTGCGCAACGCCAAAGGGGTCCGTCTGTCTCAAGAGGGGCCGCGGATCGCACCGAATCTGATCGCAGCCTTTGACCAGCTGGGGCAGGCGGTGCGCGGATTGCAGGATTTATCGCAAAACGCGATCTGCGGATCGCCACTTTGCCCGCGATTGCCCAGCTGTGGCTTCCACCGCGCCTGCGCTTGATCCGGGCGGATAATCCGGGGCGATCGGTGCATGTGACCGCGCTGGAGACACCCCCAAATCTGGCCCGGAACCTGTTTGATCTGTCGATTTTTCTCGAACCCGACGGGGCGGTGGCGCCAAATACGCGCCTATGGCCCGATGAGATCATCGCCGTTTGTGCTCCGGATCTGAAAGAGGCCTCCGATTGGACGGCCCTGCCGCGTTTGGTGGATGAAAGCTGGTCTCGGGACTGGGACCTGTGAGAAGCTGCGCACCCCGGTTTTGTCGGCCAACACCGGGAGGTTTTTCACTATTCTCTTTATAGTCTTGCCCTTGAAGAGGTCAAGGCGGGGGCGGGGATCTTGCTGGGGCATTGCGGCCTGGTTGATCAGGCTCTGGGTGCGGGCAGTTTGGTCGCGCTGTCCTATGCAGCGGTGCGCACCGGGTCGGTCTGGTGTCTGCGGCGCGCGCAGGGGGGGCAAGACCCGGATTTGGATCGGGTCGTAACCCATCTAACGGGTGCTTGACGCTCTGCGCGATGCGTGGGACCAATCCCCGACAGACAGGAGGCCCGCACATGGCGCTGGAAGACGCACAAAAACAGATTGATCATGCCTTTACGCGCGAAGATCTCAAAGGGCCGTCCTTTGAGAACGTCTTTGCCGGCGCGCCCTCGTTTTTGCGGCGCAAATATACCAAGGATCTGACCGGTGTGGATGTGGCCGTCACGGGGTTGCCCTTTGATCAGGCGGTGACCAACCGTCCGGGCACCCGCCTGGGGCCGCGCGCGATCCGCGAGGCGTCTTTGCTACAGCCCTGTGATGCGCCCTATGGCTGGGGGTATGATGTGCTGTCGGAATTCGCGATCGCGGATTATGGCGATATGGCGTTCGATTATGCCGCCCCTTGGGAAATTGTCGACAGGATCACCGAACATGTCGGGGGGATTCTTGCTGCGGGGGCAGGGTGCATTGCGCTGGGCGGAGACCATGCGGTGACCCATGGCTGTCTGCGCGCCCATGCCGCCAAACACGGTCCGCTGAGCGTGGTGCAAATTGATGCACACACCGACACATGGGAAGACGACGATCCCAAACGTGTCGATCACGGCACCTTCATGCGCAAGGCGGTGGACGAAGGGCTGGTGGATGACACGCGCTCGGTTCAGGTGGGGATCCGTACGGACAATCCTGACCCCATGGGGTTTACGATCCTTGACGCGCGCCATGTTCACCGCCAAGGCCCCGAAGCCGTGGCCACCCAGATCAAGCAGATTGTGGGCGACCACCCGGTCTATCTGACCTTTGACATCGACGGGCTGGACCCGGCCTTTGCCCCCGGCACAGGCACACCGGTCTGGGGCGGGCTGACCAGCCACCAGGCCGCGGTCCTGCTGCGGGATCTGGCGGGGATCAATCTTGTGGGCGGTGATGTGGTCGAGGTCTCTCCGCCGTTTGACACCACGGGGGCAACCGCAGTCATGGCGGCGCATGTCGCAACGGAAATCTTGTCTCTTTGGGGCTGGACGCGTCGTATGGGGTGACCCCTGATGCGTGGAGAGAAGCATGAAACTCATTTTGATTCTCATAGCCCTGTTTGCCGCTTTGGCAGCGTGGATTCGACTTGCCCCCAGTGACCCGGACAAGTGGCACACGAACCCCGATGTGACCGTGGACGAAGACCTGGAGGGCGGTGTGCGCCGGGTGATCGACGGCAATGCCGACACCCTTGAGCGCCTGCATCAGATCGCGCTTAGCACGCCCAGAACCACAGTGCTGGCAGGCAGTGTCGAGAGCGGCCTGATCACCTATGTGACCCGTTCAAAGGGCATGGGCTTTCCTGATTACGCCAATGTCGCCCTGCGCGATGGCAAGATCGAAATCTTCAGCCGCCTGCGATTTGGCAAAAAGGATCTCGGGGTGAACAAGGCCAAGGTCGACGGTTGGCTTGCACAATTGGGGGCCTAGGGCATTGACCCGCGCGGCACTTGGGGGCATGACCCTGTCATGATCCCCACAGACCGCCTTCATCACATCAAAGAGCGCCTCGAATATGTCGAGGCCTGCATGTCCCAAGGGGACGGCGATATTGCCGCCTTGGGCAAGGAATATTCTGACCTGCGCCCCGTGGTCACCCAGATCGAAGACTGGGAGCAGCTTGTCGCCGATATCGCCGAGGCGGAAGCCATGCTTTCAGACCCGGAGATGAAGGAATTGGCCGAGGAAGAGCTGCCCGAATTGCGTGCGCGCCTGCCCGAGGTCGAGCACGCGGTGCAACTGGCGCTGTTGCCCAAGGACGCCGCGGATGGGCGCCCGGCGATGCTTGAGATCCGTCCGGGGACGGGCGGCGACGAGGCCGCTTTGTTCGCGGGGGATCTGGCACGCATGTATCAGCGCTATTGCGAAACGCGCGGATGGACCTGGGATGTGGTCGAAGAAAACGCCAGCGATCTGGGGGGGCTCAAAGAGCTGGTGGTGCGTATTTCCGGCGATGCGGTCTTTGCGCGGCTCAAATTCGAATCCGGGGTGCACCGGGTTCAGCGCGTGCCCGAAACCGAAAGCGGTGGGCGCATTCATACCTCGGCGGCAACGGTGGCGGTGCTGCCCGAAGCCGAAGAGGTCGACATTCATATCGACCCCGGCGATATCCGCATCGACACCATGCGCGCGTCCGGTGCGGGGGGGCAGCACGTGAACACCACCGATTCGGCGGTGCGGATCACCCACCTGCCCAGCGGGATTGTTGTGACCAGCTCAGAGAAATCCCAACACCGCAACCGCGAGATCGCCATGCAGGTGCTGCGGGCGCGCCTGTTTGATCTGCAACGCCAACAGGCGGATGATGCGCGCTCTGCCGATCGTAAGGCGCAGGTTGGCTCGGGCGATCGCTCTGAGCGGATTCGCACCTATAACTTTCCCCAGGGCCGCATGACCGATCACCGGATCGGCCTGACGCTTTATAAGCTGGACCAGATCATCTCGGGGGATCTGGACGAAATCGTTGACGCGCTGACCGCCGAACATCAGGCGGCGCAACTGGCTGAAATTCAAGGATAAGGCCCAGGGGGCCGGGTGGTGCGGAATGCGCGGATCAGAGCTTCTGGCGGCAGCCACGCGTGAGTTGACCGATGCGGGGGTCCCCGAGGCCGGGCGCGATGCGCGCAAGATTTTGGCCCATGTGCTCAAGGTGCCGACAGGGCGGTTGACGCTGGTGCTGCCCGAAGAGGTCGACCCGGATCTGACCGTGGTGTTCAACGCCCTGATCGCGCAGCGCGCCGGGCGGGTTCCGGTCAGCCATCTGATCGGCACACGCATGTTCTATGGTCGGGATTTCAAGGTCACGCCCGATGTGCTGGACCCGCGCCCCGAAACCGAAACCCTGATCGAAGCGGCCCTGAGCGAACCCTTTGCCAGCGTTCTGGATCTGGGAACCGGAGGCGGGGCGATCTTGCTGACCTTGTTGTCGGAACGGCCGGATGCGGTCGGGGTGGGCACCGATCTAAGCCACCCGGCGCTGGGCGTCGCCTTTTGGAACCGCAAGGCGCTTGGGCTTGAGGGGCGGGCGATGCTGGAACAGGGGCCGTGGTATCAGGCGCTCAACCATCATCACCAAGAGCAATTCGACCTGATCGTCTCGAACCCCCCCTATATCGCGCTGGATGAAATGCAGGGGCTGTCCCCCGAGGTTCGCGACCACGAACCGCGCATGGCGTTGACCGATGAGGGGGACGGCCTGTCGGCCTATCGCCAGATCGTGGCGGGCTATCGGCCCTTTCTGGCGCCGGGGGGGCGCTTGATGGTTGAAATCGGCCCGACGCAGGGGCAGCCCGTGGCGCGGATGATGCGCGAGGCCGGGTTGAACGCTGTGCGCGTGGTTCAGGATCTGGATGGGCGCGATCGGGTTGTGGCAGGGGCCGCTTAAGCAATTTTACACCCTATTGTGCGCTAAATGACGCATTCTTTGGGATTAAGGCTTGTTTCCGCCCGGGCGCTGTGGTTAGTCAGTAGCAGTCGGAATGATCAGACCGCATTCGCAGTCTCGACCGACGCCAAGCCAACACATGGTGATCTCAGGGGATGGTGCTGAAAACGGCGTCAGGCGCTGGGGCTAACATCACCCAACTGTCTGCACTTCAGGCTGGATAACTGAATAATGCGTTCTTCCAAATCCCGTTCGCGGAACAAAAATAATCGTAACCGCAATTCGCTGGGCAATGTTGTCAACCGCGTGTTTGACAGCTCGGGCCCCGAAGGCAAGGTGCGCGGCACTCCGCAACAGATTATTGACAAATACAACCAGCTCGCGCGCGATGCAACGCTGAGCAACGACCGCGTCGCGGCTGAGAATTTTCAGCAGCACGCCGAACACTATATGCGCCTTTTGTCGGACGCGCAGCGCGAACAAGAAGCCCGTCGTGAGCAACAAGAGCGCGACAACCGCGAGCGTCAGGCACAAAGGGATCGTGATCGCGCGCAACGTGAGGCCCAGCAGGCCGAAGCGGCCCAGGCGGATCAGCCCGATGGCGCGCCCATGGCGACAGATGCCCCTCAGCCTGTCGTGATGGACCCGCGCGAAAGCGAAGAGGCTGCGATTGTGGAAACGCCCGAGGCCAAGGCCGAAAGCAAACCCCGCAAGCCCCGCGCGCCACGCAAACCGAAGGCCGAAGCCGCACCCACGGATGAGCAAACCGCGGACACGCAAGAGGCGCAGGCAGAAAAGCCTAAAAAGCCCCGTGCCCCGCGCAAGCCCCGCAAACCGGCCGCCGAGCCTGCCGCCGATGCACCGGCAGAATTGCCCCTGGAAACACCGGCAGCGGATTCCGCCGAATAAGTCAGGCTTTACGCAAGCCAAGCCCGACCTATCAAACAAAAAGCATATCAAACAAAAGCGCAGCTGGATCGGCTGCGCTTTTTGCATGTTATTCGAGGGTTCTGGCCAAGGCGCAGAAGGCCTCAAGCGGCACTTGCTCTGCGCGTTCCGTGGGTTGAATACCAGCGGACAAGAGGCGGTCTTCGATATCGGGTGCCAGCCCCTTCAAAGAGGCGCGCAGCATCTTGCGGCGCTGGTTGAAGGCCTTGGCCACGACCCGCTCTAACAGGTGTGCCTTGGCAGGAAAGCGGGGCTGGGGCAGCGCGGTCAGATGGACCACGGCTGAGTGGACCTTGGGCGGCGGGGAAAAGGCTTCGGGTGGCAAGGTCAGCGCGATATGCGCTTCGGCGCGCCACTGCGACAAAATCGCGAGACGGCCATAGGCCTTGGATCCCGGCTCGGCGGTGATGCGCTGCGCCACCTCTTTTTGAAACATCAGCGTGAGAGACGACCAGAACGGCGGCCATTCATCCGGTGTCAGCCAGCGGATCAACAGTTCGGTGCCGACATTGTAAGGCAGGTTGGCACAGATCGCGATGGGCGGTGTCAGATGCGCCAGAGGGTCAATTTCCAACGCGTCCCCTTGCAGGACGGAAAACCGGTCGGGATGGGCCTGTTGGATTTCGGTCAGGGCAGGCAGGCAGCGCGGGTCTTTTTCAATCGCCAGAACGCGGCGCGCGCCTTCGGCCAGCAATCCGCGGGTCAACCCACCCGGGCCCGGCCCCACTTCGATCACATCGGTCTGGGACAGGTCTCCGGCAATCCGGGCAATCCGCGCCGTGAGGTTCAGATCCAGCAAAAAGTTCTGTCCCAGCGCCTTGCGGGCCGAAAGCTGATGGCGCGCGATCACGTCGCGCAGCGGGGGAAGATCGTCGATTTGGCTCATGTCGGGTCCGGTTTGGATCAGCGCGCCAGTCTGGCCGCGAGTTTCAGCGCCTCGATGGTCGAGGTCGGATTGGCAAGCCCCTGTCCTGCGATGTCAAAGGCGGTTCCGTGATCCGGCGAGGTGCGGGTAAAGGGCATGCCGAGGGTCAGATTGACCCCTCGGTCGAAGTCCAGGGTCTTGATCGGGATCAGGGCCTGATCGTGATACATGCAGATCGCCGCATCATAGCCCGCGCGCGCGCGCGCATGGAACATGGTGTCGGCAGGCAGGGGGCCACGCAGGTCCATGCCCTCGCGGCGCAGCTGGTCCAGCACCGGGGCGATGATCTTGATGTCTTCGTGGCCCATGCGCCCGCCTTCGCCCGCGTGGGGGTTCAAACCCGCCACCGCAAGGCGCGGAGTGTCGAGGCCAAACTGGGTCTGCATCGCTTGATGCGTGATGCGAATCCGACGCTCAAGCAATTCGGCCGTCAGTGCCTGGGGCACCTCGGCCAGCGCAATGTGAATGGTGACCGGCACCACCCGGAGCTGATCCGATGCCAGCATCATCACCACGTCCTCGGCGCCGGAAAGCGCGGCTAGGAATTCCGTGTGGCCGGGGTAGGCAAACCCGGCCCCCTCCGCCAGCGCCTGTTTGTGGATCGGCAGCGTGGTCAGCGCGGAACAGGCCCCCGACTGCACCAGAGCAACGCCGCGTTCGATGGCGGCAAGGACCCCCTTGGCTTGGGCCGGTTGGGCGGTTCCCGGAACACGGGGGCCCTCAAACGGGACCGACAAAACCGGAAGTGCCTGCGCGGCAAAGTCCAGGGCTTGGGCCGGATCGTCCAGAACATGGTGAGGCACCGAACCGGGCAGATGCGAGGGGTCCCCCAACAGCACAAAGGGAAGATCGCCGCGCAGGGCGTCCCACGCGGCTTCTGCCAGTTCAGGCCCAATGCCAGAAGGCTCACCGCAGGTCAGGGCAATGGGGGCGGTCGTGGGCCGCCCCAGCGCGGTCTGGGTCATTTGTGAATGATACGGGCATCTGCGCGCAGCTGAGACAGATAGCCCTCGGCCAGATCACCAATGCGTTGGTTGCGCAGCCCCATGGTCACCTGTTCGCGGTCGATCTCTTCCGAGATTTTATTGGTGCGGCCGCACATCATCAGGAACACCAGCGTCTGGCCGTTTGCACGGGTCAACGCGGTCGAGACTTCGCCTTCGTCGAGTTTTGACAGCTCATAGGCGATATCCGTGGGGATTTCAGACGGGGCCAGTGTGCCACGTTCCAGGACCTCTTCGGGCTGGCCTTTGGCCACACCATAGAGATCGTCACAGCGGTCTACTTTGCCCTTGAGCACGCGGGCCTTGGCCAGCGTTTCCTCTGACCGCCCCCCCGGCATGTAATAAGCCGCATAGTCGATCGCAGCGATTTCCGGTGCCGAATAGGATGTCTCTTCGATATCACGCAGCTGGAACAGCGCCATGGCGTTGGGAATGGGTAGCGGATCGGTGACCTCGCCGGGTTTGAGGCCCAGGATGAGCGGCTGCAGCACCGGTGGCAAAGCGGTCAGATCCTGCCAGGGCAGACGCCCGCCGTTCCCGCGTGACGGGGTGGCCGAGAACCGACGTGCCTGAGCCGAAAAGGCAGATTCGGACTCAAGTTGGGAAATCCGGTTGGCCCGATCGCGCACGGTTTGTTCGTTGGCAGGGGTCATCGGCATGATGATTTCCGAAACCAGCACGCGCACACCTGCGCCTTGACCCGCAGATTGGTTGAGCGCCCGGTCGATTTCGGCCTCAGACAGCGATACGCGACCGGCAAAACGCTGGCCGGCAAGAATGCGCCAGCTCAGACCGGCGCGCACAAAATCGCGGAACGTCTGTTGCGCAACGCCATTGGCTTCGAGCGCCTGAATGAATTCTTCCTGGCTCAGATTGGCGCGGCCCGCGAATTCTGCCATGCCGTCGGCGATTTCTTCGGGGGTGGGGTTGATGCCCGCATCCAGCGCCGCTTGCAGTTTCAGGCGGTCATCCACCAGCTGTTCGCGCGCGACCTGGGTGGGATCACCGGGGGCGCGCAGCAGTTCGAGCATGCGTTTGCGCTGCTCGATTTCATACCCTGTGATCACAAGGTCGTTGACGATGATCGCCGGGGCGAATTTGCCCTGTGCCAATGCAGGTGTCGGCGCCACAATCGTCAAAGAGACGATGGGCAAAGACAGGGCGGCGGTCGTGGTCAAAGAGGCCAGCAGGCGGGTCAGTTTGCGCATGAGCGACGGTTCTCCTTGGCGCTGCCGCCAGTGCTGAACCCTTTCAGCGCGACAGACAGGTCGAAATCGGTTGATGGCTCAAGGTTGCTTGCGGATGCAAAGCGACGCGAGGCGTTGAAATTCACCTGAACGCATTCGTTCTGGTACTGCAACCCCATCCCGGTACGATCCAGTCGGCCATCGGCGGCATCATAACGGGCATTCAGGGTCGAGGTCCAATGGGAATTGATGTGATAGGCGCTATCCAGCGTCCATTCCGATTGGTCGATGCTGCGGTTTTCATAGGGATCTTGCACCAATTGCAAATAGGACAGGCCGAAATCGACTTTCGGCGTGCTCCAATCGACCCGGGCTTCGCCCTTGGACAGGCGCGTGCGGTCGTCGATCAGGCCACGGGCGCTGATGCCAAGACCTTCGGCGGTTTTGAAGTGCCCTGAAACCAGCCAGTCGGAATGGGCGGTTTTCAACCCAGAGGATCTGGACAGGTTTGAATCGGATTCGTCACGCCAGATCCGCGCAAGGATCACCGAAGAATGCCAGCCCTGCGTCGAGACGTGGCGCCAGCGCAGCCCCCCGGCAATCGTTGCCCCATGTTCCCGCCGATCCGCTGCCGGGAAACGGGACAGTGACAACAGGTTGCCTTCGTCAAATTCGACGCTGGTGCTTTCATCATTGGGGTTTTTGCCCCGCTCTCCCCCGACCCAGCCGAACTGAACGATGGGTTCCAGCAGAGTATGGCCGCCGTTCGCATCCGCGGCCCGCATCGGCAGACGGAAATCAAGCGAAACCCCCGGTGTGACCGCAGAAACATGTGCGTCGGAGGTTGCGTCCTGCTGGGTGTTGTAATGGTCCAACCACAGGTGTGTCGAGGCTCCGACCCGCAGGCCGGGGCCGATGGTCCAGCGATTGCGCCAGCTGAGTTCCGCGTTCAGGCGCGCGACATCGCGGCCATCGGGCAGGGTGTCGGTGTCGGGGCCGTCCACGGGGCTGTGTGACCACCGCTGATGGGCTTGGCCTTCGGCCGACAGGCGAAACTCGCCGCCGAAACGGGGGAACAGCCGTTGTTCCGCGCTGATCGACGCGACGTGGCTGGGCTGCGTATCTTCGTCCTCGGAAGCGCGCAGCGAACGGTAGTTTGACAAGTCCAGATCAAGCAGGCTGTCACGATCCGCCCGCGTCAGGCCGACGTAGCTGTGCAGGCGATCGCCACCGCCAATGCCGTAATCGTTTGAATATGAGCTGTCCGTGACCGAATTGAACGAGAACTGCAGCTTGTAGCGATTGCGCAGATCAAATGTGCCATTCGCGAACAGATACCCGCGCAGCTCGTCGCGGTTCTTGAGCAGCGTATCATTGCTGAGGGCACCGTTCAGTTCGATATCGCCGTTCCAGAACGCCCGGCGATAGCGGAACTCAAGGGTCTGCCCATGCTGTGCCAGATAGGGTGTCAGGGTCAGATCCTGATGACGGCCGATCGGGATGAAATAGGGCAGCTTGATGCCAAAGCCCAGCTGGCTGGTGTTGCGCAGGCGTGGAAACAGGAAACCACGCGCGCGTTTGAGCGTCGGATCCGGCAGGCGCAGGCGCGGAAAATAAAACACCGGCATGTCCAACACGCGCAATTGCGCATTGTCGAAATACAGCTGGCGCTCTTCCTGATCGTGGATCACACGCGTGGCACGGATCTGCCAGATGGGGGCCTTGTCGGCGTCGCAAACCTGGCATGAGGTGACCGCGACCTTGGTGAGCTCAGTATAGCGCCCCTGGACACGGCGGGCCTGCACCGAGGCCAGTTGCAATTGCTGGTCCAAGACGGCGCGCGCACCCAGGATCAGACCGTTGCGCAGTTCCCGGTCCAGCTCGGCGCTGTCAGCGACAATCACATCACCGTTGCGGTGTGTGATGCGGATCGGCCCGTCAATCTGGAGCGTTTCCGTCGCGCTGTCATAGATCACCCGGCTTGCACGCAGGTGATAATCCCCATGCATGGCTTCGACGTGACCCGAAGCCACGAGCCGTTCGTCGGCTTCGACCACGACGGTGTCAGCAACCAGCAAGGCGGGGCGCGCCTCGTTCTGAGGGGCAGGGGCCGACACAACATCGGAGCGCCCCTGCGCAAGCGTGGCCCCCCCGGTCAGGAACGTCGACGCCAGGACCGCCGCAAGGATGGAGAAAGAGCGTTTCATCCGTCCTCCATATGTAGAATGAGGCCCGTGGCCAACAGGAATGACGCCACCGGCGGCACCCATGCGGCCAGGATCGGCGAAAGCTGACCGCTTTCACCGAGAATCTGGGCAAAGTTACGAATGTAGAACAGGCCAAAACCCAGCAGCACGGCGCTTAGGACGCCCAAACCGGTGTTGCCAAGTCGGGTGGGGCGCATGGTAAAGGCCGCCCCCACCATCATGAGTGCTGCCAAAAACAGCGGGCGGGCGAGCTCCATTTGGAACCAGACCAGGTGACGGCGGCTTGAGAAACCCGCTGTATCAAGGTCTTGAATAAAGGCAGGCAGGTCCCAGAACGGCACCGCATTGGGTTTGCCGAACCGGTCCCGGATGCTTTCTCGGGTGAGGTTGGACGGCAGTTCATACGTGGGGTGGATGCGCGCGCCCACCTCGGGGTTCAGCCCGGCCGAAAGCGGCCAGGCCTTGGCATCGCGTAGGTGCCAGGCCCCGTCTCGCAGTTGGGCTTCGGTCGCCAGGACACGATGCGCGGGCCCCCCGTCCGGGCCGTAGAGCACGAAACTGACGTCAAAGAGGGTCGTCGCATCCGCATTGGCCCGGGCCGCGCGGATCACCGATTGGCCGCTTTCGCTGCCCTGCCGCAACCACAGCCCTTCGGACCCGATGGAAATGGCCGAGGTCGAGCCTGTCTCAAGGCGATCCACCTGATCGATATAGCGCTTGGAGGTGGCGGCAACGATGGGGTTGAGGATGCCCACAACCGCAATCCCGACGGCAAAGGCCACCACGGCAGGTGACAACAGGACCGCAAAACCTGACCGTCCAACCGCCCGGGCCACCACCAGTTCGGAGGATCTGGCCAGCCCCAGGAAAAGCGCGACCGAAGAGAGGATCATCACCAGCGGAAGTATCTCATAAATGCCTTCGGGCAGTTTGAGCGCGGTCAACTGCAATGCAAGGCCCAGACCACCATTGTCGGAGACGCGGCGAATTTCCTCGATTAGATCAAACAGGCCCTGAAAGGCCGCGAGAATCACGAAAACCCCAAGGAAAATAAGGAAATAGCGCCGTGCGAAATACAGGTGCAGTTTCATGCGGCACCTCCGGTCTGCTCAGCTGTCCCCTGCGCGGCTGCCTTGCCTTTGCGAAAACGACGCGACGAGACCCAAAGCAAGAGGGCAACAATCCCCGCCCCAAACAGCGGGGGCAGGTACACCATCGGCCAAAGTGCAGCATTGTCGCGCACGGGTTCCGTGACCATCCCCTTGGAAAACTCGACCAGCACGATCAGAAAGATCGCCAGAATGATCTGCGTTGAACTGCCTGTGCGCGAGAACCCACCGGCAACCAGCGTCGCATAGCCGATCAGCGCCGCGACGATGCACAACAGCGGTTGTTGAAAGCGAAGATGGGCCTCTTCCAGAATTTCACCGATGGATTCGTTGGTTTCCTTTGAGATCGCCGCCGGATCCCCCAGCAGCTCAGGTGTGGGGATGAACTTGATCTTGCGGCGCTTTTTCTTGGGGGGTGCCACCATTGCCGAAATGTCATAGGTGAGGTTGCTGAAGTTGGTCGTCGACAGCTGCCCGGTTTCATGCGTCAGCGTCTGAGCGATGCCCGAAACCATCACGATCTTGGGCCCCTCGTCATCTTTGACCAGGTAGGCGGTGTCGGCGGTATAGATCACTTCGCGTTTGTCCGAGCGCCGATCGCTGAGCAGCACATCGGTCAATTCACCCGTGGGGGCAGAGTCGCGGATGTAGAATGTCACCCCATCAGAAGGGTGCAGGAACTGCCCCTCGCGCATCAGCTTGGCCGATATGGACCCGGCGATTTCAAGTTCGCGTTGCTGCAGCCGTTCAAGGCTTTTGGGCACGAGAACATGCGACAGGATCAACATCATAGTTGCAATGAATAGGCCAAAGACCAGAACCGGGCGGGCCAGCCGCCAGTTGGAAAACCCCACGGCCTGAAGAACGGTCAGTTCCGATTCCGAGGCCAGCCGATTGGTCACATAGACGGCTGCGGCAAAGGTGGCCAGGGGCAGGATCCGGGCAATGACCGCAGGCAAAGACAGCACAGAAAACTCAAGGAAAATCTGTGCGGAATGGCCGTCTGAGATCAGTTCGTCAAACAGCACAACAGCCCGGTTGACCCAGAAGATCGCCACTAGAACTAGGGCGAAAAAGCCGAACAACACCAGTAGTTGCGACAGGGCATATCTGTCGAATCGCTGCACGCGGATTGTTCCCCCCAGAACATTCTTTGCACGGACCCTACTGGATTGCGCCTTTGGGGGAAAGGTGCCTCTGGCATTCTGGGCGCGACATGATAGGTCTTGAGCAAACATTGGCTGAGGAGAGTATGATGACCGATCTGCGCAAGGTGAGCTTTGGGGCGGTTGAGCTGGATGGGCTGGCAGAGGTTGGCGGGCGCGTGGCCCTGCTATTGCCAGCCGAGGGCACCATGAGCCCAGGCGCGCGCCGTGTGAACCGTCTGACCAAAGGCGCGGTGCAGCGGATCGTCGATGCCGAAGCCTGGGAAAAGCTGGCCGTGGGCGATGCGCTTAGCCTGACCTACCCAACCGGCATGGCGGCTGTCGCGGTCGATCTGGTCAAGCTGCCCCGCCGTCCGTCGGTGGCCGAGGCCCGCAAGGGCGGCGCGTCTCTGGCCAAACTGGCCAAGTCCGAGGCGCTGACGGTCCTGTCTGAAAACACCACCCGCCCCGAAGAGCTGGCGCTGGGCCTGATGTTGCGTGGCTATGCGTTTACCGCGCGCAAGTCCGAAGCCGCAGATGCGCTGGCTGAGACCCAGATCCTGTGCAAAGCCCCACAAGAGGCAACCGCGGCCTTCGCGGTTTCACAGGCCGTGGCCGAGGGGGTGACCTTTACCCGTGATCTGGTATCCGAACCCGCCAACGTGCTGGGAACCGTCGAATTCGCGGACCGCCTTTTGGCTCTGAAAGAACACGGTCTTGAGGTTGAGGTTCTGGAAGAAGAACAGCTTGCTGAGCTGGGGATGCACGCGTTGCTTGGCGTGGGGCAGGGGTCGGCCATGCCCTCTAAGGTTGTCGTCATGCGCTGGAACGGCGGCGAAGGCGCGCCCCTGGCGCTGGTTGGCAAGGGGGTTGTGTTCGACACGGGCGGCATCAGCCTGAAACCCGCGGGCGGCATGGAAGACATGACCATGGATATGGGCGGCGCGGGTGTTGTGGCCGGCGTGATGAAAACGCTGGCGATGCGCAAGGCCAAGGCCAATGTCGTTGGTCTGGTCGGACTGGTCGAGAACATGCCCTCAAGCACGGCGCAGCGCCCCGGAGACATCGTGACCTCGATGAAGGGGGACACGATCGAGGTGATCAACACCGACGCCGAGGGGCGGCTCGTGCTGTGCGACGTGATGTGGTATGCGCAGCAAGAGATAAAACCCAGGGCGATGATTGATCTTGCGACGCTGACGGGGGCGGTGATCATTGCGCTGGGTCATGAAAACGCCGGGGTTCTGTCGAACAACGATGGCTTTGCCAACCAATTCCTGCGCGCCGCTCAGGCCGAGGGCGAAGGGGCATGGCGGTTGCCCTTGGGCAAAGCCTATGACGACCAGCTGAAATCGCTGAAAGCGGATATGAAAAATGTCGGCGGGCGCCCGGCGGGAACCATTACGGCGGCGCAGTTCCTGCAACGCTTCGTCAAAGAAGACATGCCGTGGATTCACCTCGACATTGCGGGGGTTGCGCAGACCGGGGGCGAAACCGCTCTTGCCCCCAAGGGGGCAACCGGCTGGGGTGTCATGGCGCTGGATCGTCTGGTGCGCGATCAATTCGAAAGCGAATAGACGCATTGGGGGCGGCATATTTCTATCACCTGACGCAGCGCTCGCTTGAAGAGACTTTGCCCATGCTGCTGGAAAAGTCTTTGCAAGCGGGCTGGCGCGTGGCGGTTCGGGGAACCGATCCGGGCCGGATGGAATGGCTGGACCAGAAGCTTTGGCTTGGGTCTGAAGAAGGGTTTTTGCCACATGGCATGGCCGGTGGTCCCCATGATGCGCGCCAGCCGATCTTGTTGACCTGCGCCACTGAAACGCCCAACGGGGCAGCCTGTCTGATGATCGTCGACCAGGCGCAGGTCTCGGCCGCAGAGGTCACCGCGATGGAACGCGTCTGCGTGATCTTTGATGGTCACGACCCAGAGGCGCTGAATGCCGCGCGCGGCCAGTGGAAATCCCTGACACAGGCGGGATGCTCGGCGCAGTATTGGTCCGAAGAATCCGGTCGATGGGAGAAAAAGGCAGAAAGCTGAGGCCGTTCCAACCCGAAACGACGAGGGAACACACGGGGGTGGTTTTTCGTATGGCCGTTTCCTGGGAGTTCTTTGGAAGTACGGAGCGAACTTAGCGTGTCAGCACCAGCTGACCGCCAGCGATCTCGATTTTGTCGAACCGGTTCAGATAGCTCATGCCCAAAAGCGAAGTGTGCATTTCACCCCCGTTCACAAAGGCGCGTACACGTTTGTCCGAGATGCTGCCGAACTGCACCTGTGTGAGAACAATCGGGGCCGTTGCCACGGATCCATTGGCGGTGCGGGCTTCGGAATAAAACCCCTGTTCGCCGGGGTCGACACCCGCCCGCATGGCGTCTTCCCGGGTGAGCACCACCGAGGTCGCCCCGGTGTCGACGACGAATTCCACTGGCACATCGTTGATGATCAGCGTCGCATAGTAATGGCCATCGGGATCACGCGGCAGCGAAATCTGACCGCTGTCATCAAACACCGCCTGTCTATTGAAGCTCTGGTCGCGGATATCGGACCAGATCGCGCTGACAAACAGCGCGCCCACCAGCAAGATCACGATATTGGCAGAGTGGCGGGCCAGGTTCACGGCGCCCAGACGTTTGCGAAAGACAAAGAGCATAAGCAGCCCCGCCCCGGCGATCGCGGCCAACTCAAGTGATACGGATTGAAGATCGAACATGTGCGAACCTCCTGATCTGTATAAACTTAGGGTACTGTCGTGAAAAGAAAAGAGGGCTCAGACCCCTCCGATTCCGAAATCGCGCAGACCGTCTAGGATGAACTGGATCGAAAGTGCGGCCAAAAGCATGCCCAAAAGGCGGGACACAACGACGATCCCCGTGCGCCCCAGGGCGCGTTCGATGTGGTCTGCCAAAAGGAAAAGGCACAGCACGATCAAGATCACGGCCATGAGAACCAGCATGACACTGCTCCATTCGAACAGGGTATCGGTCTGCCCAGTCAGCAAGATCATGGTGGCGATTGCGCCTGGCCCTGAAATCAACGGCATCGCAAGGGGAAAGACGGATGGGTCGTCGTGGTCTTCTTCGTCGGCCTGATCCTCACGCCGTTTGCTGCGGCGTTCAAACAGCATGTCGAGTGCGGTCAGGAACAAAAGCGCACCGCCGGCAATGCGAAAGGCGGGCATCGAGATGCCGATAAAGCCCAGCACGGATTCGCCAAACAGCGAAAAGAGCGTCAGCAGTACAAAGGCAATCCCACAGGCACGCAGCGCCATCTGGCGTCGCTGGCGCCGTGAAACCCCTTGGGTCAGGGCGATGAAGAGGGGCGTCAGGCCGATGGGATCGACAATGACGAAGAGGGTCGCAAAGGCGCTTACGAGGAATGCACTGTCCATGTCGCATGCGTAACGGCTGCGACAGCCCGTCGCAAGAGGGATGCGCTTAAGCGCCTTCCGCCGCGTCCAGCCTTTCTTGTGCTTCCAGCCAAAGCTCTTCCGCGCGCATCAGGCCTTCTTCGATCTCGGAAAACTTGCGGTTCCACAGCGCGAGGTCGTCTTTCTTGTCGTCTTCATACATCGCGGGATCGGCCAGTTTGACCGAGAGCTTGTCGCGCATCTCTTCGATCTTGGACACGCGCTCTTCGCATTTGCGAAGCTCTGCGCGCAGTTCAAGAATACGGTCGCGGGGCGGGCGGGCCGGTTTGGCGGCTTTGGGTTTGTCCGCCTTCGCGGGCTTGTCGGCCGTCAGCAGGAAATTGCGATAGGCCTCGAGATCGTCGTCATAGGGTTTGACGGTCCCCCCGCTGACCAGCCAAAGACGATCCGCCACCATCGACAGCAGGTGCATATCGTGGCTGACCAGGATCACCGCACCCGAGTAGGCGGTCAGGGCCTCGACCAGCGCTTCGCGGCTTTCGATATCGAGGTGGTTGGTGGGCTCGTCGAGGATCAACAGATGCGGCGCCTCAAGGGTTGCCAGCAACAGTGACAGACGTGCCTTTTGCCCCCCCGACAGGCGACCCACCTCGGTATCGGCCTGATCCGCCATCAGGCCAAACCCGGCCAGTTTGGCCCGAAGTTGGGCCGGAGGCGTTTCCGGGCGTTCGCGTTGCAGGTGCTGGAGCGGCGTTTCATCGAGATGCAGCTCATCGACCTGATGCTGGGCAAAATAGCCGATGCGCAGCTTGGTGGAACGGGTCATTTTCCCGCTTTGCAGCGGGAGCCGATCCGACAGCAGCTTTGACAGGGTCGATTTACCCTGGCCGTTTTTCCCCAACAGGGCGATGCGGTCGTCCTGGTCAATCCGCAGGTTCAATCGGCTTAGGACCGTTGTGTCGCCATAGCCAGTCGCCCCCCCTTCGATATGGATGATCGGAGGCGACAGTTCGTCGGGCTGGGGAAAGTTGAACACGCGTTTTGCCGCCTCTTCCGGGGCGGCGATCATGTCCATGCGTTCGATCATTTTCAAACGGGCCTGCGCCTGTTTCGCCTTGGTCGCCTTGGCACGGAAGCGGTCGACAAAGCTTTGCAGGTGGGCGCGGCGGGCCTCTTGCTTTTTGGCGACGGCGCTGGCCTGGGCGCGCTTGGCGGCGCGTTGTTTGACGAATTGGTCGTAGGGGCCCTGATACAGCGTCAGCTGGCGGTCTTCGAGGTGCAAAATCGCACCGACAGAGCGGTTCAACAGCCCCCGGTCGTGACTGATGATCACGACGGTATGGGGGTATTTTGCCAGATAGGTTTCCAGCCAAAGCGCCCCTTCGAGGTCCAGATAGTTGGTGGGTTCGTCCAACAACAACAGATCGGGCTGGGCAAAGAGCACCCCGGCGAGAGCGACGCGCATCCGCCAGCCCCCCGAGTAATCCGAACAGGGGCGCTGTTGATCGGCATGATCAAAGCCCAAACCCGCGAGGATCGAGGCCGCGCGTGCTTCGGCGCTCCAGGCATCAATATCGGCAAGCCGGGTCTGGACTTCGGCGATGCGGGTCGGATCGGTGGCGGTCTCGGCTTCGGCCATCAGCGCCGCGCGCTCGGTATCGGCGGCGAGAACCGTGTCGATCAGAGACACATCGGACGAGGGGACTTCCTGACTTACCCCCCCAACCCGGGCGCGTGAGGGCAGGGTGATCGCCCCGCCGTCCAGCGTCAGCTCTTCGTGAATCAGGCGGAACAGGGTGGTCTTGCCCGCGCCATTGGGGCCAACAAGCCCCACCTTGTGGCCCGTTGGGATGGTGGCGCTGGCGCCTTCGAACAAGGGGCGGCCTTCGACGGAATAGGCGATATCCTGAATGCGTAACATGGGTGTCGCAGTGCCAGAGGGGCCGGGGGCTGTCAATCTTGGGTGACATCGTTCCCCGCGATTTTAGTCGTGGCGCGAATGAGGGCTTCCCAAAGATGTGCCCCCGTGCTAACGCCCGCGCAATAGAAACCGCCGGGTCGTGAACCCGGATTTTTGACGGAGCAAGACCATGGCCCTTGAGCGCACTTTCTCGATCATCAAGCCCGATGCAACCCGCCGCAACCTGACCGGCAAGATCAACGCCAAGTTCGAAGACGCTGGCCTGCGCATCGTTGCACAAAAGCGCATCCACCTGACCAAGGCACAGGCAGGTGAGTTCTATGCCGTGCACAAAGAGCGCCCCTTCTACGACGAACTGTGCGAATTCATGGCGTCGGCGCCGATCGTCGCCCAGGTTCTGGAAGGCGAAGGTGCGATCGCGAAAAACCGCGAAGTCATGGGCGCAACCAACCCGGCAGACGCAGCCGAAGGCACCATCCGCGCGGAATTCGCGGAATCGGTTGGCGAGAACTCGGTTCACGGTTCCGACGCCCCGGAAACCGCAGCGGTTGAAATCGCTTACTTCTTCTCGGGTCTTGAGCTGGTCGGCTAAGCCCCGCTTGTGATCAGAATTCAGAAGGGCCGTTCCCGCTGGGGGCGGCCCTTTTGCTTTTGGTTTGTGTGCGGGGGACCTGTTATTTGCCCGGCTTGGCCCGTGGTTTCGCCTGCGGTTTGGGCACAACACCAATTTCATCCAGAGCCTTCTCCAACCCCGATAGCGGTTCCGGCGTGGTTTCGGCCTTGAGGGCATCAAAACTCTCGCGAAGTGCGTCTTTTTCAGTGCCTTTGCAGTCATTCCATGGCCGCCCCTGAAGCGCCATGTGCAGGACATAGTAGCCGATGAAATGTGGGCGTGTGCCGTGGGTTAACAGCCGTCGATAGGCTTCGTGAGCCCCGAGGGCGCGCAGGGTTTCCGCATCGGGCACCCCGGCCTTGATCAGCTCGGATTCAATCGCCGGACCAAGATTGCGGATCGTGGAAATGGCTGTGCCCACGGGACCGGATCACGCAACGGCGTGTTGATCGGCGAGGGCTTTGGCAAAACTGCAAATGGTGCGCAACGCGTCAGCAAGCCGGTCATCCGCGACAGTCAGCGCGACACGCAGATGCCCTGCGGCTGAATCGCCAAAGCTTTCACCCGGCATCACCGCGATTTTATGGGTTTCAAGCAGCGCTTCGGCAAAGGCGCGCCCCGACAGGCCTGTGGCGCGGATATTGAGCATCAGGTACATGGCACCGCTGGGGGGAACCGCCTGGATGGTGTCTTGTTCCGCCAAGACCGACAAGGCCAAGTCGCGGCGTCTTTGGAAAGGTGCCGCGATTTCCGGTTCAAGCCTTTCGGCGTTCTCAAGCGCGAATACGGCCGCATCCTGAATAAAGCCGGGCACCCCATAAGTGGTTGAGGTGGCCAGGGCAATCAGGCCTTCGATCAAGGGTTCGGGGGCCACGATCCAGCCGATCCGCGATCCGGTCATGGCAAAGCTTTTGGACATGGACCCGATGACGATGGTGCGCTCTTGCATCCCCGCAAGCGCCCGGGGAGAGATATGTTCCCCGGCCCAGATCTGGGTGTCGTAGACCTCATCCGAGATGAGCCACATATCGTGGTCCTGACAGGCTTGGGCGATCTCTTGCAGGGTCTCTTTGGGATAGACCATGCCGGTGGGGTTGTTGGGCGAATTGATCAGCAGGCTTTTGGCGTTATGGGTTTGCGCGGCCGCGCGGATGGTTTCGTGGGACGGCAAAAACGCATCACGCGCCCGCGTTGGGATCGACACGGGAATGGCAGAGGCCGCACGCAGTGTTCCGGGGTAGGTCGCGTAATAGGGATCAACGTAGAGCGCCGTATCCCCGGGCGCGAGCGCAGCCATATGCGCGGCGAACAGGCCCGCCTGTCCACCCGGTGTGATCATGACATTTTCCGGGCGCGTGGGGACGCCGGTTTGTCGTGTGACACGATCGGCCACGATCTGGCGCAGGCGATCGACCCCCGGCACCATCGCATAGCCCGTGTGCCCCGCTATTGCCGATTTGTGCATCGCGTCAAGAATGTCAGAATGGGTGCGAATGTCGTGCTCACCAATTGTGAGTTCCGTCACATCAACACCGCGGGCCACCATCTCGCGGGCCTTGAGAAAGACCTCCCATCCGTCAGAGCCACCACCGTTCAGGTTCAGAATTCGAGATGAGATTTGCGCCATTTAAGATCCTTTCCCCGCCAGTGTTGCCTTAGGAAAGAGCGCGGGGCAAGGGGGATTGAAAGGTTTTTCTGACTTGGGGTGCTTTGTCTGGTTCAAAGGTATTCGTAAATAAAGTCAAAGGGTTGAGGTCGGTGGTGGATTTGACGGGCCAGAGGTCTTGGCCTATTCTTCCCCCATGCTGGACGAGGTGCGCAGCTTGGCCACAGAGGTTTGTGGTCAATGTGCGTGCTGGCCCAAGGAGGGGTGACCTTACAGGCAAGAAAGGTGTCGAGCATGAGTAATGTAGAAAAAGAACAGGTGTTGATTACGGCACAATGCGAAGCAGACCGTCTGACAGAGCAACGAGAAGAGATTGCGCAGACATTGGCGGAACTGGTGGCAGATATCCGCACCATCCAGAAGGATTTGAGACAAGGGGAAGTCGATCGCAAAAGCGAGACCGGCAAGTTGCTGGGAGAGCTGAGGTATTGGCTGCGTGCAGCCCGTGAAACGGAGGCTGAACTTGAAATTATCAGACGAAAAGAGGCAGGGATTGGTGACGCCTACGGGATCGATCTCAGAGCCGCAGAGCTTGCGGTCAGGTGCCGCCTGGATAGCCTCCGCGCCTGCTGCGACACAGGAAGAATTCCTGAATGACCTTGATGAGGGAGCGCTGATGGCGCTCCCCTATTTGTTCGATTTCTGGGCGCATGAGCATCAGATCGCCCCCGGGGGGGACTGGCGTTCCTGGGTGATCCTGGGGGGGCGTGGCGCAGGCAAAACCCGCGCGGGCGCCGAATGGGTGCGCCAGATGGTCGAAGGTCCCAAGCCTCTGGATGCGGGGCGGTGCAAACGGATGGCGCTGATTGGGGAAACGTTTGATCAGGCGCGCGAGGTGATGATCTTTGGGGACAGCGGGATTTTGGCCTGTTCCCCCAAGGACCGCAGTCCCAGCTGGGTATCGACACGGCGCTGTCTGGTTTGGCCCAACGGGGCCGAAGCGATGGTGTTCTCGGCCCATGATCCCGAAGCCCTGCGCGGGCCGCAGTTTGATGGCGCTTGGGTGGATGAACTGGCCAAGTGGAAGCGCGCGCAGGACGCTTGGGATATGCTTCAATTTGGACTGCGCCTGGGGGATAGCCCGCGCGTCTGTGTGACCACGACACCGCGCAATGTTGCTGTGCTGAAAGATTTGCTTGATGCGCCTTCGACCGTGCTGACCCGTGCCCCCACCGAGGCGAACCGGGCACATCTGGCCAAGTCGTTTCTGGATGAGGTGCGCGCACGCTATGCCAATTCGGCACTTGGACAGCAAGAGCTGGACGGGATCTTGCTGGATGAGGTCGACGGTTCGTTGTGGTCGCGTGAGATGCTGGATGGGGTGCGTTCAGGTCGGGTGCCGGAGCTTTCGCGGATCGTCGTGGCCGTAGATCCGCCCGCGGGGGAAGGAAAGGCATCGGATGAATGTGGCATTGTCGTCGCAGGCGCCGTGCTTGACGGGGCGCCTTCGGATTGGCGGGCCTTTGTGCTGGAGGACGCCACCGTTCAGGGGCTTTCGCCGCTTGGGTGGGCCAATGCCGTCGATGCGGCGGTGCAGCGATGGGGTGCGGACCGGGTCGTGGTCGAAGTGAACCAGGGGGGCGCGATGGTCGAAAGCGTCTTGCGGCAGGCCAATGCGTTGATGCCGGTGCGCAACGTCCACGCCACACGCGGAAAAATCGCCAGGGCCGAGCCGGTGTCGGCCCTGTATGAACAGGGGCGCGTAACCCATGGCCAAGGCCTACGCGAGCTCGAAGCACAGATGTGCCTGATGACGCATCGTGGTTTCGAGGGCGCCGGCAGTCCTGATCGCGTGGACGCATTGGTTTGGGCGCTGACAGATCTGATGCTGGATTGGACCCCCTCCGCCCGACCGGGCGTGCGCAGTTTATAGAGGGGGATCACACGAATGACCAAAAGGGTCTGCCAAGTGCAGGCCCTTTTTGTTTGGAACAGCTGTCTGTTTTTAATGTTGTTTGTCAATTGTTTGGGCGTTGCGGCAACAGCGTGCGCTGCTGTCAACGCTCATAAACCCTGGAAGGTTAGGTTCATTTTCAACGGCGGAATGACCCGCCCCTGACGCGGCGCGAGCCGCCTGCGAGGAAAAGGAGCGAGACGCATGGTATTGGATTTCTTCCGGCGCGGTGGTGGATCAGACGCAACCCCGACCGGGGCACCCGAGGCTAAGGCTTCGGCCACGGGTCGCGTGGTGGCGCATATGAGCGCGGGACGCGTGGCCTGGACGCCCCGCGACACGGTTTCGCTGACCAAGCAGGCGTTTTCCGGCAATCCGGTTGGATTTCGCGCGGTCAAGCTGATCGCGGAAGCCGCAGCTGCCCTGCCATTGGTCTTGCAGGATGCGGATACGCGCTATGCGGATCATCCGATCCTCAAGCTGATCACAGCGCCCAACCCGGCGCAGGGCCGCGCTGAATTGTTCGAGGCGCTCTATGGCCAGATCCTGTTGTCTGGCGATGGCTACGTCGAGGCGGTCGCCGGTGAGGGGGGATTGCCGTTTGAGTTGCACGTTTTGCGCTCGGATCGGATGCGTGTGCTGCCGGGGGCGGATGGCTGGCCCGTGGCTTATGAATACGCCGTCGGCAACCGCAAACATCGTTTCAATGTGACCGGGCCGGTTTCGCCCATTTGTCACGTCAAGGCATTCCATCCACTGGATGACCACTACGGCCTGTCCCCCTTGCAGGCGGCAGCCCAGGCGGTGGATGTACATAATTCGGCCAGCCGCTGGTCGAAGGGGCTATTGGACAATGCCGCCCGACCCTCTGGGGCGATTGTCTATCAGGGTGCCGAAGGGCACGGCCACCTGAGCCCCGAACAATACGACCGCCTCGTCTCCGAGATGGAGGCCCACCATCAAGGCGCCCGCAACGCGGGTCGGCCGATGCTGCTGGAAGGCGGTCTGGATTGGAAACCGATGGGGTTTTCCCCCAGCGATATGGAGTTCCAAAAAACCAAAGAGGCCGCCGCGCGCGAAATTGCCGTTGCCTTTGGCGTGCCGCCGATGCTGTTGGGCATCCCCGGCGAGGCGACCTATTCCAACTACGCCGAAGCGCACCGGGCGTTTTATCGCCAGACGGTGCTGCCGCTGGCGTCGAAAGTGTCCACCAGTGTCGGGCGATGGCTGTCGCAGTTTGTCGGGGAACAGGTCGCTTTGAAACCCGATCTGGATCAGGTTCCCGCGCTTGCGACGGAACGCGATGCACAGTGGAACCGCGTGGCAGGGGCCGATTTCCTGACCCAGGCGGAAAAGCGTCAGATGCTGGGCCTGCCGGCTTTGCCAGAGGATTCGTTGGATGAGTGAGATGCGCCATAAGGCCGAAGCCTTCGCCTGCGCGCCCGCGCTGCGCCTTGAGGCCCATGAGCGGGTAAGCAAGCTGCATTACGACCAGTTCAACGAAAAGCTGGTGCGCATGGAGATGCTGATGGAACGCTTGGAAAAACGTTTGTGGTTAACCGTTTACGGAGTGGCGGGCGTCATTCTTGCCGAAGCATTTCAAAGCCTGATGAAAGCCGCGCCCTAAGCGCGTGAAGAAAGGACGAAACATGGATCTGGAACATAAATTCTGCCGTTTCGATGCCGAGGTCACTGTGGCCGAAGGGTCAAAGATCGAAGGTTACGCCAGCCTGTTCGGCGCCTGTGATCAGGGTGGCGACGTGGTGGCCAAAGGGGCCTATGCCCGTTCGCTGAAATCACTGAATGCGGATGGTCGCGCGGTTAAAATGCTGTGGCAGCACGATCCGGCCCAACCGATCGGGATCTGGGACGAGGTGTGCGAAGACGCAAAGGGCCTGTATGTGAAAGGCCGCTTGCTGGACAGCGTGGAAAAGGGCCGAGAAGCCGCCGCACTGATCGAAGCGGGCGCGATTGACGGATTGTCGATCGGCTATCGCACGGTGAAAGCCGCAAAGAATGACAAGGGCCAGCGGCTCTTGAAGGAACTGGAGCTTTGGGAAGTGTCCTTGGTGACTTTCCCGATGCTTCCCAGTGCGCGTGTCGCCGCCAAGGGGGAGAGCCCCGAGGAAGACGGCATGCGTGAATTGGCGGAGGCCCTTGAGGGCATGCGCCGTAACCTGGCGGGCGGCTGACGCGCGCCACTCATAGGGGAAATGTCCATGAGCACAACCGAGACCACGTCTCGGACCGGGGAAGATATGCCTCCGGTCGCCCGGGTGAGTGCCGCAATGGCGGGACTGATCGGGGACTTCAAGGCCTTGCAGGCCGACCTTCAACAGAAGCTGAACAAACAGGAAGAGCGACTGACTATGCTTGATCACAAATCTGCCCTCGCGGTGCGCCCCGCACTGTCGACCCACGCCGAGGTCGATGCACCGCACCAAAAGGCGTTTGATGCCTATTTGCGTTCCGGCGACGATGATGCGCTGCGCGGTCTGGAAATCGAAGGCAAGGGTATGACCACTGCCGTGAATTCGGATGGTGGCTATCTGGTGGATCCGCAGACCTCGGACAGCATCCGCGGCCGTCTGGAAGCCAGCGCGTCCGTCCGTGCGATTTCGAATGTCGTCAATGTCGAGGCACAGGCCTTTGATGTCCTGATCGACCAGAACGATACCGTCGCGGGTTGGGCGGCGGAAACCGCTTCGGCGGCAGAGACCGGCACGGCCTCGATCGACCGTATCTCGATCCCGCTTTACGAGCTGAACGCAATGCCC
Source organism: Pelagimonas sp. (assembly GCA_025210345.1). Classification (GTDB taxonomy): domain Bacteria; phylum Pseudomonadota; class Alphaproteobacteria; order Rhodobacterales; family Rhodobacteraceae; genus JAOARQ01. The sequence goes on from JAOARX010000013.1 coordinate 160,537, forward strand.
AAAGTGTCTCAGCGCCTGCTGGACGACAGCGCGTTTGATATCGAAACCTGGCTGGCGACCCGTATCGCTGACAAGTTCATCCGCGCAGAGGCAGCGGCCTTTGTGAACGGTGACGGTGTCGACAAGCCCCGTGGCTTCCTGAACCACACCCAAGTGGCGGATGACAGCTGGTCCTGGGGCAATCTGGGCTATGTGACCACCGGTGTTGCCGATGACATCGACAACGGCGACTCGCTGATCGACCTGGTCTATACCCTGGGTGCGCAGTACCGCGCCAATGGCACCTTTGTGATGAACTCGAAAACGGCGGGCGCATTGCGCAAGTTGAAGGATGCGGATGGTCGTCACCTGTGGGCCGATGGTTTCTCGGCAACTGAACCCGCGCGCCTGCTGGGCTATCCTGTTCTGACCGCAGAAGACATGCCCGACATTGATGCGGATGCGACCCCGATCGCCTTTGGTGATTTCTCGAACGGGTACACCATCGCCGAGCGTCCGGACATCCGTGTTCTGCGCGACCCCTTCAGCGCCAAACCCCACGTTCTGTTCTATGCGTCCAAACGCGTGGGCGGTGACGTGAGCGATTTTGCGGCCATCAAGCTGCTGCGCTGCGCGGTCTAAACGCTGCCAGAGATGAAGGGTGGGGGCATCTCCACTCTTCCCAGGGCGCGCGCAGGCTCGTTGTCCAGCTGTCCCCTCCGCCAAAGGCAGCGTAGGCGGCGCGCGTCCGCCAGATCGCTGGGGATGTTGGTTCAGGATTTCGGAGAAGAAACATGATGTTGGTGGAAGAAACACAGGTGCCCGAGGCGGCCCTTCCGGTGGCGGAGCTGAAACAGCATCTGCGTTTGGGGAGCGGGTTTGCAGAAGATGACGTGCAGGATCCGGTTCTGAAGTCTTTTCTGCGCGCAGCATATGCCGCAATCGAGGCGCGCACCGGCAAAGCGCTGATCCAACGCAGCTTTGTCGCAACTCTGGACGGGTGGCGCGAGATCACCGGTCAGGTGCTGCCGGTCTCTCCGGTGCAATCGATCACGGATATTTCGATTGTGGATCAATTGGGTATCGGTGCAGAGCTGGCAAGTTCGAGCTATCGGTTGAAACAGGACATGTTCCAGCCCGAGGTCAAGCCGATCGGTGGTTGCCTTCCTGGTGTTCCAAGTGGCGGCAGCGTCGAGATCCGTTTCCAGGCGGGCTATGGCCCGGCGTTTGATGACATCCCGGCAGATCTGCGCCAGGCGGTGCTGTTGCTGGCGTCGCACTACTATGAATACCGCGATGAAACCGCGTTGGGTCAGGGCTGTATGCCCTTTGGCGTGACCAGCCTGATCGCGCGTTATCGTCCCGTCCGCCTGGGGCTGGGCGCATGAGCGCCCCGCGTTTGAACCGCCCCCTGACCCTGGAAGCACCGACGCGCTCAGCTGATGGCGCGGGTGGCTATGCCGAGACATGGACCGAACTGGGCGTTTTGTGGGCCGAACTTGATGAGCGGACGGGGCGACTGGACAAGGGCGAAGGCGCGACCTTCTCCGACATTGCCTTTCGCATCACGGTGCGCGCCGCCCCGGTCGGGGCTTCGAACCGCCCTGTTGCCGGTCAGCGTTTTCGCATGAACGCGAGGCTGTTTCGCATCGATGCAGTCAGTGAAACCGGTGCAAACGGGTTCTTCCTGATCTGCTCCTGTCACGAGGAGGTCGCGGTATGAGCTATGCGGTTTCAAGCGCTTTGCAGGCGGCGATCTATGCGCAACTGCAAGCGGATGGTGCGCTTTCCCTATTGGTGGGTGACAGCATCTTTGATGCACCACCTGTCGGCACCTTGCCCCCATTGTACGTGTCGCTGGGCCCCGAGGCGGTCCGCGAGGCCGGAACCGGCGGGTGCGATGGCGCCTGGCACAGTTTCACAGTTTCGGTCGTGACAGAAAATGCCGGTTTCCAGACCGCAAAAGACGCGGCCGTTGCCGTGAGTGATGCCTTGCATGATGCGGATCTGACGCTGAGCCGGGGGCATCTTGTCGGGCTGTGGTTTTCCAAGGCCCGGGCCTATCGCGAAACAGACGATTTGCGCCGTGTCGACCTGACATTCCGCGCACGCGTTGAAGACGAATAACCTATTCCAAAGGAGTGAGATCATGAGTGCTCAAAAAGGTAAGGATCTGTTGGTCAAGATTGATTTGACCGGGGACGGCCAGTTCGAAACGCTTGCCGGGCTGCGGGCAACGCGCATCAGTTTCAACGCTGAACAGGTCGATGTGACCACGCTGGACAGCGCGGGTGGTTGGCGAGAGTTGCTGGCAGGTGCCGGTGTCAAATCGGCCAGCATCAGCGGTTCGGGCGTGTTCAAGGATGCGGGAACCGATGAACGGGCCCGTCAGATCTTCTTTGACGGAGAAACCCCTGATTTCCAGGTGATCATCCCCGAGTTCGGCACGGTCGAGGGCCGCTTTCAGGTGGGCAGCATTGAATATGCGGGCACCTATAATGGCGAAGCGACCTATGAGCTGTCGCTGGCGTCAGCGGGCGAGCTGACCTTTATCGCTGTGCCGGTAGTCTGATGGGCAATCCTTGGCGGGGGGATGTGACGCTGATCATGAATGATGAGCGCCATGTAATGCGCCTGACCTTGGGCGCATTGGCAGAATTGGAAGCAGGGCTGCAAAGTGGCTCGCTTGTGGATCTGGTTCAGCGTTTCGAGGGGGGAGCATTTTCCACTCGGGATGTTCTGTCCCTGATCGTCGCGGGTCTTCGCGGCGGCGGCTGGCAAGGGGATGCCCGCGATCTGATGCACGCGGACATCGAAGGCGGACCAGTCGCCGCAGCCAGGGCCGCAGCGGCGCTGCTGGTCCGCGCCTTCGCGGTGCCCGAGGGCGATCATGGCGACGCGTGACGGCAATATTGACTGGCCTGTCCTGATGCGGGCCGGGATGCGCGGGCTGGGCCTTAAACCCTGGGAGTTCTGGGATCTTACACCGGCTGAGCTGCAGATCCTGCTGGGACACTCTGGGGGGCTATCATCCGCCATCAAGCGCGACCATGTACAAAACGGGACGCGTTTGATCGAAATATGGGAGCCCATTCGCGCCCAGGTTCAACCAGGAGATACGGTCCGCCTGCTTGCCGGGTGCGACAAGCGTTTTGAAACCTGTCGGCTGAAATTCCTGAACGGTGCGAATTTTCAGGGCTTTCCGGATCTTCCCGATGAGGATTGGGTCAGTGTGGCGCCGGGGCTGTCATCGAACTACCTCGGGCGGGAGCCGCAGATGACACCGATTGTCACCTCCGCAAGAGGATGGATAGGCACGCCCTATCTGCATCAGTGTTCGCGCAAGGGGGCCGGGTGTGATTGCCTTGGGCTATTGCGTGGCGTCTGGCGTGAGGTGATCGGACCAGAGCCCGAGGTGGTCCCTGCCTACAGTCGGGACTGGTCGGAAACAGGTCCTGATGAGCTGCTCTGGGCGCGGTTATCCGACTATCTGATCCCCAAGCCCATCGACGACACCGAAACGGGTGATGTGGTGTTGTTTCGCATGCGGTCGGGGGCAGTGGCCAAACATATCGGCATTCAGACCCAAGTGGGGTCTGAGCCTGCCTTCGTGCACGCCTATTTTCGGCATGGTGTTTGCGAAACTTCGTTCAATCGCGCCTGGGCCCGCCGCACGGTGGCCCGGTTTGCCTTTCCACAGGAGATTTTCTGATGGCGACAATCCTTCTTTCAGCCGCAGGCGCGGCACTTGGCAATACCGTGGGCGGTACAGCGCTGGGCATGTCCATGGGGACAGTTGGCCGTTTCCTGAGGTGTCCCTGAGTGCGTTTGCGCCCGCGGTGCCGGTGGTGTCGACCTTTATGGATTTGCCTTTGATGACCGGCAGCGAAGACCCGATCGCGCCGCATGTGGCGGTCTCTTCCGATCCGTGGCCCGGGAGTGTCGCCGTTTATGATGCGGCGCAAGACGACGGGTATGGGCTGAACTCCGTGCTCTATGAGCGGGCCGTCATCGGCGTCACCGAGACAGATCTGAGCGCGGCGCAGGTAGGCCTGATGGATCGCGGCGCGCCGCTTGAGGTCAACCTGTCGTCCGGGACCCTTGAGTCGGTCAGCGAAGAGCAGCTGCTGGCAGGGGCGAACCTGATGGCCATCGGAGATGGGAGCCCCGGAAACTGGGAATTGTTCCAGTTTCAACAGGCCACATTGCTTGACGGCAATCGCTGGCAGCTTTCACAGCGGCTGCGCGGTCAGGCCGGGACCGATGGCGCTATGCCTGCGGTTTGGCCGGCCGGGTCCAAGGTGGTGCTGATGAATGGCGCGCCCCAGCAGATTGATTTGACCTCTGCCAACCGGCGCGTTGCACGCCACTATCGCATCGGACCGGGGGATCGCCCCTACAGTGACCCAACCTATTCGCATGCGATACATGCTTTTGATGGGAACGGGTTGCGCCCCTATCGTCCCGCGCATGTCCGCCTGGTGGATGTCGGTGGCGATCTACAAGTCAGCTGGATACGTCGAACACGCTTGGACGGGGACAGTTGGGAGTTGTATGAAGTCCCCCTGTCCGAAGACAGCGAGAGCTATCTTGTCCGTGTGAAAAATGGGGCGCAGGTGCTGCGAGAAGAGCAGGTTTCCTCGCCGAACTGGACCTATGTTGCGGCAGATCAGGCCGCCGACGGCTATGGTTTGGGATGCACTGTGGAAGTGGCTCAAATCTCGGCGCAATATGGCCCGGGGCTCTTCGCTGAGGCAGAGGTGTTCTGAGCTTAACCGGGTGTTGAATTCCGGGTGTTAAATTCTAGGTGCGCACGGATGAGTTTCCGGGCGCACCCTATTGTGATTTCCTCTCGTGTGACTATTTGCTAAGCTCCATCCAGCCAAGGAGGAAGTCGATGGCACAGGAACGCGCAAAACTGGCCCAGATTGACCCGGTTTGGGCCCGCATCAAGGCCGAGGCCGAAGATGCTGTGAAAACAGAACCTCTGTTGGGGGGGATGGTGCACTATTCCATTTTGCACCACCCTTCGCTTGAGCGGGCGCTGAGCTATCGGATCTCGTTGAAACTTGCGAATGGCGAAATGTCGGAACAGATCCTGCGCGAGATTTGCGACGAAGCCTATGGTGCCGATCCCGAGCTGGCGGTCGCCGCTCGCGCCGATATTGTGGCCACCCACGACCGTGATCCCGCCTGCCATCGTTTTCTCCAGCCGTTGCTGTTTTTCAAAGGGTTTCAGGCGGTTCAGGCGCATCGCATTGGACATTGGCTCTGGTTGCAGGGGCGCAAAGACTTGGCGAGCTTTTTTCAAATGCGCTCATCCGAGATGTTCGGGATCGATATTCACCCTGCGGCACGTGTCGGGCGCGGCATCATGATTGACCACGCGCATTCCATTGTTATTGGTGAAACTGCGGTTGTCGGCGACAATGTATCGATGCTGCATTCTGTGACCTTGGGTGGAACCGGCAAAGAGGATGAAGACCGCCACCCCAAGATCGGTGATGGCGTGTTGATTGGTGCTGGCGCCAAGGTGTTGGGCAACATTCGTGTTGGAAAATGCTCACGCATTGCAGCTGGATCGGTTGTCCTGAAAGAGGTGCCGCCCTGTTCCACGGTCGCCGGTGTTCCGGCGCGCATCGTTGGGGAAGCTGGCTGTGACCAACCCTCAGTGGAAATGGATCAGTTGCTGGGTTCATCGAAATAGCACGGGCGTTCCGCACCGGTATTGGGGGCTCAGGCGGCGCGGGAGCTGTCATCCAAGACAGATTTTTCAGATGTTTCATTAACGGTGAAAACCTCTAGCAAGGCGCTCATGCGTGAGAGCTTGCTTGTCATGTCGATCGTCGATTGGTTGGCTTTCTCGGTCACCTGCGCATTTGTTTCTGCGTCGCGATCAAGGGCGGAAATTGAACTGTTGGTTTGGGAAATCAAATCGGATTGCAGATCTGCATCCTGCGCGATTCTGTTGATCTGATCAGAAACCGTGTCGACCTGTGTGACAATTTCACCAAGTCGGGCCCCCGCGCTGCGCACATGAGTTGCGCCGCTTTGGACACTTTCTTCTGACGCCGCAATCAGTTGGCGGCTCTCTTGGGCGGCAGCTGCGGCGCTGTTTGCCAGGCCTCTCACTTCCGTTGCGACCACGGCAAACCCTTTGCCAGCCGGTCCCGCGCGCGCGGCTTCCACCCCCGCATTCAAAGCGAGCAGGCTGGTTTGAAAGGCGATGTCATCGATCAGCTCTAGGACCTGTATGATCTGTGATGAGCGCTCTTCCAATTCATCGATGGCCTCGATGGCCTGCCGCATGGTTGGCAGGCTCTCGCTTGCATGGGACTTGGCGCTGGCCGCGGCGGTGTCGGCGGCCTTGGTGCGTTGCCCCGTAGACAGCAGCGTATCGGTCATCTTGGTCACAGAGGCTGAGGTTTGCTGCAGGCGTGCAGATGTCTGTCGGCTGGCTTGTGATATATCGGCAACCACGCGCGCAAGCACTCCAGACGTGTTCTGAATGGTGCGCCCAAAGCTGTTCAACTCAATAAAGGCGTGTTCGATCTGCTCGACAGCGGCGTTGAAATCGCGGCGCAGCACGTCATATTTTTCCGAAAACGGTCCTTCGATTCGCGTGGTCAGATCACAGTTCTGCAGTCGGCTCAGCGCGTCGCGCAGCTCAGTGATCGCTTTGTTTTGCGCAAGCTGGTCCTCCTTCGTGACAAGACGCTCTTGTGCCGCTGTTGTCAGATTTTGTCTGAGCACTTCGAGCCTCGCACAAAATGCCCCGATCTGGTCGCTGCGATGCTGCATCGGGATCGGCGCGTCGTAGTCTTCTGCCTGCAACCTCTCCAGCGCCGCTTCCAGTTGCTGCACAACACGTCCAAAGCTGCGGCTCAGCAAAAGCGACATCAACGCGATCACGCTGAGAAAGACCAGGGCCGCAACAGCAAGACCGATCAGTTGTTGCCTGTTGGTCGACGCCAGGGTGGATTGGGCGCTCCAGACAGAGACCAATGCGCCGACGACCTCGCCCTTTTTGTTTTGGACCGGCAAGATCAGGGTCAAACCCCCCGTTTGTGCGCGCGCCGCGCCGGTTTCAAGCACCTCCGCGATCAGCGCATCATCGGGTGCCAGGCTCGCTTCGCTGCTTTGTTCGTTGGTGATTTCCACAAGCGTGCGTCCAGAAATGTCCACCACGCGCCCACCGACAAAACTGTCTTCTGATCTCTGGGCGAACTCTTCGAGACGTTTTTGGATGCTGCCCGAAAACCCCAGTTTGATCGGCTGAGACAGCGATGCGGCGGTGGTTTGTGCCAATTCCCGATGCAACCGGTTCAGTTGTTCCAGAACCACGTCGTTGATCTGACGATCAGCGTTCCACGTAAGCGTGCCCGCCACAAGCAGCGTCCCCGCCGCAAAGAGCACCATAAGCTTGGATTCGATCCCGTGGATCATACGAAGAACAGCAGTTTGAATTCGGGTTTTGAAAATCATGGCGTGGCCTCAATCGACACGTATGCACAATGAGTCCCCGAAAAAAACTAGCAAAGCCTTTCTCTCTGAGCCTTTGCACAGAAGAAACAAAGACAATTTGCCTAGATCTGTCCCGGATGCGGGTTAAATCACCAAGGCCCCGGGGGCTTCGAGCAAGCGGACCAGATGCGCCAGGAACGCCGCGCCATCCGCGCCATCCAATACACGATGATCCAGTCCCAGTGTTAGCGCCATCATCGGGGCGGATCTTACCGAGCCGTCAGATGTGACCATGGGCTTTTGCACGATGGCGCCCACCGCCAGAACAGCACTTTGGGGGGCGGTGATAATGGCATCAAAGCTTTCGACCCCATGTGGCCCCAGGTTTGAAAGCGTCAGGCTGCTGCGTTCTGCTTCACTTGAGATCGGTGACCCGGAGTCCACCTGCGCGCGCAGGGCACGCATCTCTTGCGAAATTTGCGTGATCGGTTTGTGGTCTACGTCTTGCACCACCGGAGACACAACGCTGTCCCGCGTGGCGATGGCGACGCCAACATCACATGTGCCGCGGTCAAGGATATGATCGTCGGCCCAGATGTGGCGGGCCTTGGGCACCTGCTGTAGCGTCAGACCGCAGGCCTTGAGGATGAAATCGTTGATCGTCAGGTGCTCTCCTCTTTCGGCAAGCACGCTGTTGATCTCAGATCGCAAGGCCACCAGGCGCGTGGCATCAAGGCTGCGATGCAAATAGATATGCGGGATCTCGTTGCGCGATGTGCTCATGCGCGTGGCAATGCTGCGTCGCATCGCTGTCAGGGGGATATGCGTGGTGCCCGCCGAAGAAACCGCAGGGGCCTTCACTGCGGGGGCTGGCACCTGTGAATCAGGGGCGGGCATGGTCGGTGGTATGGGGGTGCTTTGGCCGCGTGTTTCAGTGCCCTCGATCAAATCCGCAACCACGATACGCCCGCCGGGCCCCGATCCGGTTATCCCGGTCAGCTCCATTCCGCGTTCCCGGGCAATACGCCGTGCCGCCGGTGAGGCCATAACGCGGTGCGCGCGTTCTTCTGTGGCCGCGAAGCCCCCCGAGGGAGCCGCCGCCGTGTCGTCGCTGCTGGGCGCGCTTGGTTGCTCACGGCAAGCCAAGACATCGTCCGCCGTGGTTTCGTCCCCCGTCGCCAGCAGGGCAATGGGCGCGTCCACCTTGATCTGGGCCTCTCCTGCTGCAACCAGGATCTGGGTCACGCGGCCGGCCATCGGGGCTTCGAAGTCCAAGGCGGCTTTGTCGGTCTCAATCTCGGCAATGACATCGCCCTGCGCCACCTGCGCGCCTTCCTGTATCAGCCACTTTCTGAGCCGCCCTTCCTCCATCGTCGGCGAGAGCGCGGGCATACGGATTTCGACCGGCATGGCTTAGCCCTCGTCCAGCAAGAGCATCTGATCAAACGGGCGTGCGGGCGGGCGGCCCGTGCGCAGATCCTCAAGGGCTTGCCCGAGCTCCTCCTGGAGCGCCGACGCCCACTCGGTCGCGCGTGCTTCGCTGGCTTCCCCCATTTCCTGTGTCAAAAGCGCATTCGGCACAAGCGCCACGACCCGCCCCAATCCGATGCGCAGGCCTTCGCTGCTCAGTCCAAGAATCTCGATCTGTGCCATATTCGGCTCTCCAAATAGTCGGTCCAATGACCGGGCCAAACAGACCGGGTCAAATAGTCGGTCCAAAGACCGGGGCTTAGGGGGTGTCGCGATAGGTTACTTGGCGTGCGGCCGCGACCACGTCGTTGGCACTGACCAAGGCCATTTTTTCCAGATTTGCGGCATAGGGCATGGGCACATCCTTGCCCGTCACATTGATCACCGGCGCATCCAGCCAGTCAAAGGCCTCTTGCATCAGGACCGCGCTGATGTGGTTGCCGATCGACCCCATGGGGAACCCCTCTTCGATGGTCACGCAGCGATGGGTTTTGCGGACCGAAGCGATGATCGTTTCCGTATCAAGGGGGCGCAGGGTGCGCAGGTCGATCACCTCGGCGCTGATGCCCTGTTGCGCCAGCAGGTCGGCGGCCGCCAGCGTATGATCCATGCCAATGCCAAAACTGACCAAAGTCACATCCGTGCCCGCGCGTACGATTTTGGCCTTGCCAAGCGGGATCGTGAAATCGGGCAATGCGGGAACATCCGAGCTGTGCCCATACAGGATTTCATTTTCGAGGAAAATCACCGGGTTCGGATCGCGAATGGCGGATTTCAACAATCCTTTCGCATCGGCAGCGCTATGGGGCATCACCACTTTGAGGCCCGGAATATGCGCATACCACGCAGCGTAGTCCTGGGAATGCTGTGCTCCGACGCGTGCCGCTGCGCCATTGGGGCCGCGAAACACAATCGGACAGGACAGGCGCCCACCGGAAATGTAATGTGTCTTGGCTGCGGAATTCACGATCTGATCCATGGCCTGCATGGCAAAGTTGAACGTCATGAATTCGACCACTGGCTTGAGCCCGGCAAAGGCCGCCCCGACACCGATCCCTGCGAACCCGTGTTCCGTGATCGGCGTGTCGACCACGCGCTTGCTGCCAAATTCGTCCCACAATCCTTGCGTGATTTTGTAAACACCTTGGTACTCGGCGATTTCCTCACCCATCAAGAAAACATCGCTGTCTGCGCGCATCTCTTCGGCCAGCGCATCGCGCAGCGCTTCGCGCACGGTTTGGGTCTTGGTACGCGTGCCCTCGGGCCACTCTTGTGGTGCCGCCGGGGCAGGGGGCGTGGCAGAGGGGGCGGCTTGGGCTGGCGCGGATGCGGGCGAAACCTTGCTGGGGGGCGGCGGCGTTTCACCGGGTTCCAAAAGCAAAGCGATCGGGGTGTTGATCTTGATGCCGGCGCTGCCCGCCGGGGTCAGGATCTGCCCCAGGATGCCATCTTCGGGGGCCTCGAACTCAAGGGTGGCCTTGTCGGTTTCGATCTCGGCGATCACGTCGCCCACACGCAGGTCATCGCCTTCGCGCACCAGCCATTTGGACAGCGTGCCTTCTTCCATCGTCGGGGAAAGGGTCGGCATAAGCAGGGGTTTGGTCATCTGTATCGCGCTCCTGTCCTGTCACGCCTGCGGGGCGGGATTGGGGGCTGCATAGACATCGCGCCAAAGCGCATCTGTGGCCGGTTCGGAACAGGCCCGTGCAAAATCCGCGGCCTCGCTCACAATGGCCTTGGTTTCCTTGTCGATGGCTTTCAGATCCTCTTCGCTCAGGTGCTTGCCCGTCAACAGCAGATCGCGCACGTGATCAATCGGATCGCGCTCTTCGCGCATACGGGTCACCTCTTCTCGGGTGCGGTACTTGGCTGGGTCAGACATCGAATGCCCGCGATAGCGGTAGGTCTTGACCTCAAGGATATAGGGCCCTTTCCCCGTCCGCGCATGTTTGGCCGCTTTCAAACCCGCTGCCCGCACCGCTTCGACATCCATGCCGTCGACGATTTGACCGGGGATGCCAAAGCTTTGGCCACGGGTGTACAATTCCGTGGTCTTGGCGCCGCGCCGTGTCATCATTCCCAGATCGTGCTGGTTGTTTTCTATGACAAAAACAACCGGCAGCGACCAATGCGCAGCCATGTTGAAGGTCTCGTAGACCTGCCCCTGATTGGCCGCGCCATCGCCGAAATAGGTGAAAGTCACGGCAGGTTTGCCGCGATACTTGTCGGCAAAGGCCAGGCCCGCGCCAATGGGCACCTGCGCGCCTACAATGCCATGTCCCCCGTAAAACCGCGTTTCGGGGTTGAACATATGCATCGAGCCCCCCTTGCCCCCCGAATAGCCCTCGGCGCGGCCGGTCAGCTCGGCCATGATGCGCCCGGGGTCCATGCCACAGGCCAGCATGTGACCGTGATTGCGATACGAGGTGATGCGCCTGTCGCCGTCCTGCGCACAGGATTCCAGCCCAACCACCACGGCCTCTTGGCCAATGTACAGATGGCAAAACCCCCCGATCAGACCCATGCCATACAGCTGCCCGGCCTTTTCCTCAAAGCGCCGGATCAACAGCATATCGCGATACCACGCGGTCAGCTCATCGCCGGTTGATTGCGTGGTTTGGCGGGTGGGTTTTGGTGTGGCCATATGGGGGCGCCCTCTGGTCAGGTCCTGCGGGTCAGGTCTTGGGTAGTTTAGTGTTAAACTTTCTCCAAACCCTATCCCGCCCCGCCCCAAGGGTAAAGGGGTGCGCAATAAAATTTCGTTCAAAAGGGTGAATATGTTCGAAAGTGACGTGACCAGTGTGTCGGCCGGGGTAATGTGGGCTAGTTCACCACCACTTCGTCGCTGCGGACAAGGCCTAGAACATCGCGTGCCTGCTGATCCAGAAGGTCAAGATCAAGGTACTCATCCGACAAGCGCAATGTGAGATTCTCCACGCGTGAGACCTCTTCGCGCAGGACATCCAGCTCGCGTTCAAGCGCCAAACGCTCGACAACGATTTCAGACCGGCGAAACAGCCCGAAATCACCCTGCACCGCAGCAAAGAGGAAATAGGCCGCAAGGCTGATCGTGATGGTGAAATAGATCAATGCCCCAAAGCCGGGGCGATGTCTGCGGGTGGTCATATATGGGCCTCAAGGCGCATCTCTTGATGGATGCATGGGCACAGAATGCCCGATCTGATTCCGGGTCGAAAGAGGGTGATTCGCATCACTGAAAAATGACATGAAACCGTTGCATTCCTGCACAAAGCGCCCGCTGGATGCGGTGTTTCCCAACAGGAAATGAACACTTGATCAAAGATTGCAATGGGATCACACGCGTGCCAGTCTTGGCCGCGCAGGGCATTTGCTTACCGGGGACTCCATGACGCGCTTTTTCATCGCATTGATCCTGTTTGTCGGCGTGACGGGCTGTGCGCCTCGTGGGAACTTCAGCTATCTTCCGCTTCCGGTATTACAAGGTGAAGAGCTTCAACGGGTCTATGTCGCGACCAACCGGGCGGCGTATCGGTATGGTAACATTGAATTGGTGCGCCAGCAGTTCGGAGATCGGCGGGATCCGGTGTTGCGGTTCGGGCGTATCGACATCTCGGTGCCCCCTGCACATGCGATTGGTCAGATTGAATGGCCCAGCCGCGGATCCGGGGATCCTTCCCAGCACTTTCTGACCCGGGACGGGCGGGTTTTCGAAACCGAATCCGAATTTCACACCGCGCTTCGCAGCGATGCGATGGCGCACTCACGCGAGATTATCGTGTTCGTGCACGGGTACAACGTCAACAATGCCGAAGCGCTCTATCGTCTAGCGCAGATCGCCCATGATTTTGAGGCTCCCGTTCCGGTTCTCGCCTATTCTTGGGCCTCCGCAGGCGAGCCGCGGGGCTATGTTTATGACCGGGACAGCGTCATTTTCTCGCGCGATGGGCTTGAAGAGGTTTTGACCGGGCTTGCGCAGCAAAACTGGAAGGTGACTTTGATCGCCCATTCCATGGGGTCGCAGCTGGTCATGGAAACCCTGCGCCAGATGTCGATTTCCGGAAATCGAAAGACGCTTCGCAAAATTCATGGTTTGGCGCTGATCAGTCCGGACATTGACGAAGATGTGTTTGTCCAGCAGGCCCGGCGCATTCATCCGATACCACAGCCCTTCTTGTTGCTGGTGTCAACGCGCGACAAAGCGCTTGGCCTGTCTGCATGGCTGTCTGGCCGGCCCCAGCGGTTGGGATCCATTCAGAACGCGGATCGGCTTGGCGAGATGCCTGTTCAGGTGATCGACCTGAGCGACATTTCGGGCGGGGACCGGGTGGGTCACAGCACCGCCTTCACGGCGCCGACCGCCATATCCATGCTGCGCGAGATGCAACTCGGGCGGTAAGACCTTCCCCGCAACGATACAAATATAAAAAGGCCCCGATGAGGGGCCCTTGATGTTTTGATGCGTCGTTGCCGAGCTGGGGCCACCCCCCTAGCCAAGCGCGGCGACGCCGGGCAGGGTCTTGCCTTCCATCCATTCGAGGAACGCGCCCCCCGCGGTGGAGATATAGGTGAAATCAATCGCCGCCCCGGCCTTGTTCAGCGCGGCCACCGTGTCACCCCCGCCTGCGACCGAAATCAGCGACGACGCAGCCGAAGCGGCGGCCGCATGCTGCGCAGCGGCATTGGTGGCCGTGTCGAAGGGGGCAATCTCGAAGGCGCCCAAGGGGCCGTTCCAGATCAGAGTTTTCGCCTTGTCGATGGCCTCTTTGACCGAGGCCACGGCCTGTGGACCCGCATCAAGGATCATCGCGTCCTCGGGGCAGGCACCCGCGGCAACGGTTTCATTTGCCGCGTTTTCGGCGAATTCACGCGCCACCACCACATCGCTTGGCAGTAGAATTTCGCAGTTTGCCGTTGCAGCCTTTTCCAAAATGGCACGGGCCGTGTCGGCCATGTCGTGCTCGCACAGCGATTTGCCGACGTTGATGCCCTGGGCCGCCAAAAAGGTATTGGCCATGCCACCCCCGATCACCAGCATGTCGACTTTTTCAACAAGGTTGCCCAAAAGATCGAGCTTGGTCGAAACCTTGGCCCCGCCGACCACTGCAAGCACGGGGCGTTCTGGCGTGCCCAATGCGCTTTCCAGTGCGGACAACTCTGCCTGCATCAGGCGGCCAGCGCAGGCGGGCAGCAGACGAGCAAGACCCTCGGTCGAGGCATGGGCACGGTGCGCGGCAGAAAAGGCGTCGTTGCAATAGACGTCGCCCAGTTTGGCCATCTCGGCGGCCAGTTCGGGGTCGTTCTTTTCTTCGCCTTTGTGGAACCGGGTGTTTTCCAACAGGGCGATTTGGCCTTCGGACAGGCCCTCCACCACCGCGGCGGCCGCAGGGCCAATGCAATCCGCAGCAAAGACAACCTGAACACCCAGCACCGTCTCAAGGGTGGGGATCAGGGGCTGAAGGCTCAGGTCTGGTTTGCGTTCGCCCTTGGGGCGGCCGAAATGCGCCAGCAAGACCGGCTTGCCGCCGCGATCCAGAATATCCTGAACGGTCGCTGCAATGCGCTCGATCCGGGTGGCATCGGTTACTTTGCCATCCTCGACCGGCACGTTGATATCCACGCGGGTCAATACGCGTTTGCCGTTCAAATCCATGTCGTCCAATGTCTTCCAGGCCATCTCATCCTCCGGCGCCACTCTTGGACGTTGGTCTGCCCTGAATGGGGGCAATCGTCAACGGTTCCTTAACCACTCTGACGGCCTTGCGTGGCACATGGTTAACACCCTTGGTGCCTCGGGTGCTTGGCATTCGGTGTTCAAGCCATTACCTCTGTGCGCAGCAACAGCACTAAGACGCATCGGAGTAGCGTAATGGCCGAAATCAAAGACCCCGAAAACACCATCTTGATGGAACTCAAAGACGGCACCGTCACCATCGAGTTGCTGCCGGATGTGGCGCCCGAACATGTGAAACGCATGAAAGAGCTGGCGCGCGCGGGTAAATATGATGGCGTGGTGTTCCACCGGGTGATCGATGGCTTTATGGCCCAGACCGGTGACGTGCAGCACGGCAATGAAAATGATGAGGGGTTCAACCTGCGCCGCGCGGGCACCGGGGGCTCGGATCTGCCGGATCTGCCCGCCGAGTTTTCAAAGCTCCCGCATGACCGTGGCACCCTGGGGGCCGCGCGCAGCCAGATGCCGAATTCGGCCAACTCGCAGTTTTTCATCAACTTTAGCGACAACCACTTCCTGAATGGTCAATACACGGTCTATGGCCGCGTGATCGAAGGGATGGCGCATGTTGACGCAATCACCCGTGGCGAGCCGCCCATGGTGCCCGATACCATGATCAGCGTTAAGGTTGCGGCCGATGCGTAATCTGTTTGCCGCGCTCACACTGGCGATGACCGCCAGCCCGGCCCTGTCCAGCGGCATCGAGATTGCCGTTGGCGGAGAGAATGGCGACAAAGGGGTGATCATGATCGACCTTCTGGAAGATCTGGCCCCCGGTCACGTTGAACAGATCTCTGCGCTGGCGGCGGATGGCGCCTATGACGGGGTGGTGTTTCACCGCGTGATCGACGGGTTCATGGCGCAGACCGGCGATGTTCAGTTCGGCGACCAGACCGGCGACAAGTTCTCGATGCAGATGGCGGGAATGGGCGGATCTGATCGTCCGGACCTGAAGGCCGAGTTCAGCGATGTTCCGTTTGATCGCGGGATTGTCGGCATGGCGCGGTCGCAGAACCCCGACAGTGGCAATTCGCAGTTCTTCATCATGTTCGCGGACGGGCATTTCTTGAACGGTCAATATACGGTTGTTGGCCGGGTGACGGCTGGCATGGATGTGGTGGACGGCATCAAGCGCGGCGAGGGCCGCAACGGTGCTGTTACGGGCCAGCCGGATTTCATGAAGTCGGTGACCGTGACCGAGTAATCGAACCAAAGGTGAGGGGATTCTGAGGTCTCGGGCTGGCCCGAGCCATCTCTTTGCAGCCCCCAACCTGTCCTTCCCCCGGATCCGGGGGAAGGGATTGTGCCGAGAGCGACCCCGACCCGAGGGCTTGTACGGGTTTCAAACAGTGCTTTGTCTTGCGATGGGTCTCGTGTTCGTGTGTCCCTGTCACAATCGCGTGTTGCGGCTGGTGTGATCGCCGGTTTGCGGGCAGGGTAGGGCAGGAGGATCACCGATGCGCATTCTAAAGCTGTTCTTGTTGGCCGTGACATTGGCAGGGGCGGCGTCAGCTGATCCGTCTTTTTGGCGCCATGAGTGGCCTGAGACCGATTTCAGCAAGACAAGCATCGGGAATTGGGTTGAGATCATGTCTGGTGGACCGCCCAAGGATGGTATCCCGGCGCTGGACGACCCCAAGTATCGCGCCGTGGATAAGGAAAGCCGCATCGCGGACACGGAGCCGGTGATCACCCTGGAAATCGAAGGTGCGGTGCCGCGCGCCTATCCGATCCGCTATCTGACCTGGCATGAAATCGTGAATGCCGAAGCGGGGGGCGTGCCTGTCGCGGTCACGTTTTGTCCGCTTTGCAACTCTGCCCTGACCTTCGACCGCCGTGTCCAGGACCGCGTGCTGAGTTTTGGGGTCTCGGGCAAGCTGCGGAACTCGGATATGATCATGTATGATCGGGAAACGCAAAGCTGGTGGCAGCAGGCCATCGGCACCGGAGTCGTGGGCGACATGACCGGTGTGGAGTTGACGCAGCTGCCCAGTTGGATGGAAAGCTGGTCGGCGTTCAAAGCCCGCAACCCCGACGGTCTGGTGATGGAAGAGCCCGCCTGGAATCGCGCTTACGGGCGCAACCCATATCGGGGGTATGACAGTTCGCACCGTCCGTTCCTGTATTCAGGCGAGATGCCGCCGCATGGCGTGCCCCCCTTGATGCGCGTTGTCCGGGTCGGAGACCGGGCCTGGCCGATGGATCGTCTGGCCAAGGCCGGTGAAATCACAGAAGCGGGGGTCAGCCTGTCATGGCAAGCGGGGCAGGCCTCGGCCCTTGATACGGATCGCATTGCAAAGGGCCGCGATGTCGGCAGTGTGCGTGTGCGCGACGCACAGGGCCGGGATGTGCCGCATGACGTGATGTTTGCTTTTGCCTTTCACGCGTTCTGGCCCCAAGGCATGTGGATGCTGCCACAGTAAAAACCGCCCAAGGCGCGCGTGGTCCATGGGCGGTTGTAACAGGTCGTGGCCGTGTTCTGGACCTTATTCAGCGGGGGTCGTGGGTTTGATCCCGCGTTCGTAATCCAACCGTTCGGCGGCCTGCAGCGTCAGGATCTGGAACAGGCGTTGCGCTTCGTCATCGGACCCGGTGGGGGCGCCGCCTTCTCCGCTTGCACCAAAGACATAGGTCGGGACTTGTCGGCGGGCAAAGGCCGCGGCCCAAAGGCGCTGGATCTCGACTTCGGCCTCAAGCTTTTGTGCCAAAGCGTTGTCCGCCTCAAGGATTTTCTCTTTGGCATAGGCTTCGGCGTCGGCGGCGACCTGAACGGCCTGGGCATCAATACGCGCCTTTTCAAGCAGGATTTCGGATTGCTCCTTGGCAATACGGGCTGCTTCGCGTTCGCGTTCTGCCGCGGTGATGGCCAGTTGTTTTTGTGTCTCGGCGTCGGTGGTTTTCTCGATCTGGATCACCTTGGCCGCGGCCTGACGTTCCGCGACTTCGCGTTCGCCGCGCGCCACCGCCAAGAGCTTTTGCTCTTCTTCCTGGATGCGTTGTTCGCGGGCGATTGCGCGATCCGCAGCGGCCTGCTGACGCAGGGCCATGCGGTCTTTGAATTTCTGGTTCGGGTTGACGTCAGTCACGCGGGCCGAGGTGACCGAAATGCCGAACTTGGCAAAGCTCTGGGCCTTGCGCCGGGGCTGACCCGTCTCATCCAACAGCTTTTTCACGACAAAGACGGTTTTGCTGTCTTCGCCGAATTCTTCCTGATCGGTGCCAAGCGCGGCATTGGCCGACCCGGGGCGCGAGCCCTCAATCCTGACCTGTTGCTCGATCCGGCGAACCAGATAGATCCCACCTTCCATCTGCCGCTGGAACTCATTGTTGAACTCAGTTTTGCCACCCTGAAAATAGTCCTCGGCGGACATCAGCGCGGCGGTGGCGCCCAGCGTTTCCTCAAAGGCAGGCACCAATTCGGTGCGCAGCAGGTTTTCCGGCGTGCGGTACTGACGCGCCAGCCGCAAAAAGGATTCCTCGTCCGAGGGAAGTTCAAACCGCGAGGTCGCAGAGACAAGCGCATCGACTTGATCCAGGAAAACCAAGGACTTGGGGGCCAGGTTGGCGCTCATGTTGATGCTCTCGGATTCGGCAAAAACCTGACCGCTGCCCGAGGCCGACGCCTGAACCGACATGGCGTTTTTCCAGGCGTTGTAGCGGCCGAACAAATACAGATTGTACCCCGTGTCCGAGACCATCTTTTCTTGGCCGGTGATGGTGCGGACATGGTATTTATAGCCGGGTTCAGCATAGAAAAACATGCCCAGAAACAGGGTCATGACCACGGTCAAAGCGCCGCCGATGGCGATGCCCAGCCCCGCAAGATTCAGCAGGCTGTCGATGTTTGGACGGTCCGGCCAGCTAAAGGCTCTGCGCAATGCAAAACCCGCAAAGATGACAATGATTCCTAAAATGGGGCCGATGATCATGCGAAGCCTCTGAATTAGTTTGATGAAAACTGTCTATGTGCCGCAGCACATCGTCAGGTTAGCGTGACTTAGCTGGGGCGGGAAGTCTTGATTTTCTGACCTGCTCAGCCCGATCACCCCGCTAGCCTCATGGGGAGAAGCCGCGCCATCGGTGCCAGCACACCACTGTGAAGCCATGTTCCCGCCAACCTGTGCGCCTTAGCGCCCGTGCCAAGCTTGAACCGGGTCATGCCCGGGGCGTCCTGATCATTCAGCAACCCAAGATCCAGGCAAACATGCCCGCGCTCGGCAAGCCAGCACATGGCCTGCCACAAAATCAGGTTCATGGCGTTCATTTTGCGGCCTTCAGGAAAGCTGTGGCCGATTTGCCAGGTTGCCATCGGCCCGTGCCTGAGCATCACGGCACCCGCGATGATATCCCCCCGATGTCGGGCTTCGAACACCACCGCTTGTCCGGGGTTGGCCCGGGTGTAGGCGGCGCAGAGCGCCGGGGGAAGCGGGCGATACCCCTTGTCGCGCGCCTGTTCCAGTTCCTGATGCAAAAGCCAGTGCTGGGGTGTCAGCGCATGCCGCGTGACCTTGACCGCGCTGGATTGGGCTTTGGTCAGTCGGTTTCGCCATTTTTGATGCTGCGCCGCACGCATTACCTCGGGTGGGCCGAGATCCAAAAGCGCAATGGTCGCGGGGGTCATGAGCGGCCAGAACCCGGCTTTGCGCAGCCATGTCGCCCGCATCCCTTCGGCGTTCAGCACAAGCGGGCGCCCGTCATGCCAATGTTGCCAACGGTCGAGCCAATCGCGCAGATCATCCGGTGTGCGTCCGACGGGGCCGCGTGACACCATATCCACGCGCCCAAGGGGCTTGAAGCGCCTCGATTGCACTTGCCACCAAAGACGCAGGTCCCCGCCTTGTTCGCGTTTGCACGCACGCAGGTTCAGCCCCATGGCCTCGCAGGCGCGCGCATATTCCGGAGATTGCTGCAGCGGCAGACAAAGCGATTGTGAAATGACATCCAACATAGGCGTATTAACCGGATGGAAAGTTTCTGTATGGTTAATGCTGGGATGAAACACGGATATCCAGGGCGCACAGACGCCCAACAGCCCCGCCTCAACAACCAAGGGATCTGATGCTTGTGAAAACAGGACATGCAATTGTAAGACCAGCGCGCTCGGTTGGCCGTGTCGCGACGCGCCCACGGCCAACCGCCGCAGCGGCGCTGTTGCTGGCGTCGCTGCTGTCGACGCCCTTTTTGGTTTTCGTGGTGATTGATTTTTTGCGCTAACGACCAAGGCACCGGTTCGGTGTCGGTTTGCCCGGTCTCACGCCAGCGGCGTGCATCCCCCCGGTGTCATGACACCGGGGGGAAGTTTGTTCGGTCAGCCAAGTTTGACAAGCGCATGGCGTTTCTTGCCTGCGCTCAGCTTGATCGGGCTGGCCAGCGCCTGGGCGTCCAGAACAAGGCCCGCTTCGGTCAGGGGGGCGTCGTCCAGTTTGGCACCGTTTTCCGCGATCAGGCGCTTGGCTTCCTTACCGGATTTGGCCAAGCCGGAGCGAACGATCAACTGGACGATGGAAATCCCATCGCCGATCTCGCCAGCGCTGAGCTCCAAGGTCGGCAGATCGTCGCCAACCCCCCCCTTTTCGAACACTTCGCGCGCGGTTTGTTCCGCCGCCGCCGCCGCATCCGCGCCGTGGCACAGGGTGGTCACGGCATTGGCCAGAATGATCTTGGCGTCGTTGATCTCGGAACCGGCCAGCGCGCCCAGCCGGTCACATTCCTCGACGGGCATCTCTGTGTACAGCTTCAAGAAACGCCCGACATCCGCATCGGTACTGTTGCGCCAGAACTGCCAGAATTCGTAGGGTGACAGCATTTCAGCGTTCAGCCACATGGCCCCGCCCTGCGATTTGCCCATCTTGCGCCCATCGCTGGTGGTCAGCAGCGGCGAGGTCAGCCCGTGGATTTCATTGTCCAGTACACGGCGGGTCAGGTCGATCCCGTTGATGATATTGCCCCACTGGTCGCTGCCGCCCATTTGCAGGGTACAGCCATAGCGGCGGTTCAGCTCAAGGAAATCATAGGCCTGCAGGATCATATAGTTGAACTCGAGGAACGACAGAGACTGTTCGCGGTCCAGACGCGATTTCACCGATTCAAACGACAGCATCCGGTTGACGCTGAAATGGCGACCGATGTCGCGCAGGAATTCCAGATAGTTGAGCCCATCCAGCCATTCGGCATTGTTCAGCATTAGGGCGCCATTGGGCGAATCGTCGTACGACAGGTATTTTGAAAACACCTGTTTCATGCCCGCGATATTGGCGTCGATCTGTTCCGGCCCCAGCAGCGGGCGCTCATCAGAACGGAAAGACGGATCGCCCACTTTGGTCGTGCCGCCCCCCATCAAAGTGATCGGGCGGTGGCCGGTTTTTTGCAGCCAGCGCAGCATCATAATGTTCAGAAGATGCCCCACATGCAGCGATTTTGCCGTGGCATCATAGCCGATATAAGCGGTGACCACCCCGTTGCTCAGGGCCTCGTCCAGCTCTTGCATGTTGGTGCAGTCAGCAAGATAGCCGCGCTCCATCATGATAGCCATGAAATCCGATTTGGGATGGTAGGTCATGGGTTCACCTCTATATACTTCGGCAGAACGTATAAGGTGGGCTGGGGCCGAGGGAAAGAGCATGTTGAAAGATGGGGCAATCTGGGCTCTGGGCGCCATGTCGGGCACGTCGCTGGATGGGGTTGATGCCGCCATGGTGCTGACCGACGGGATCGAGATCCAGCAGTTCGGTCCAAGCAAATACCGCCCCTATACCCCTGACGAGCGTGCGGTGCTGCGGTCTGCCCTGGGTAAATGGCAAGACGATAATCTGACCCAGGCGCAGGCGCTGTGTCATGGCGCGCATCTGGATGTCCTGTCCGGGTTTGAGGGTGCGCAATTGGTTGGGTTTCACGGCCAGACGCTTGCCCACGATCCCAAGGGGCGGGGTACGCATCAAATGGGCGATGGCGAGGCTTTGGCAGATGCCCTGGGCCTGCCGGTTGTGTGGGATTTTCGCACTACAGATGTGGAATTGGGCGGGCAGGGGGCCCCGCTTGCTCCCTTCTTTCATTTTGCCTGTGCCAAGAAAATCGGGGCAACCACACCGGTGGCTTTTCTCAATCTCGGGGGGGTGGGGAACATCACCTGGGTCGACCCGCGCAAGGCCAACCCGCAAGATCCGGGCGCGCTTTTGGCCTTTGACACGGGGCCAGCCAATGCCCCCCTGAATGACCTCATGCAAATGCGTCTTGGTCTGGATTGTGACCACGACGGGCAGTTGGCGCGTCAGGGAAGCGTGGAAGAGGGCGCGCTTGAGCTGTTCCTTGCAGAAGGCTACTTTCGGAAAATCCCACCCAAGTCACTGGATCGGGACGATTTTTCCCTGATGCTGGATCTGGTTGGGGAATTGTCAGACGCGGATGCCGCCGCCACGATGACAGCCATGGCTGCCGCGGCCGTCGCACAAGGCATGGAGCATTGCCCCAGCTCCCCGGCACAGATTTTCGTGACAGGCGGGGGGCGCAACAATCCGGTTATGATGCGGATGCTTGAAGTCAGCCTCGATTGTCCGGTTCGCCCTGTCGAGGCTGTCGGTCTGGATGGAGATATGCTTGAAGCGCAGGCCTTTGCCTATCTCGCGGTGCGCGTGGCGCGGGGGTTGCCGACCTCGGCCCCCGCCACCACAGGTGTTGCAACCGCGATCGGGGGGGGGCGTATCAGCCGCCCGCAGGAATAGACCGCCCTGGTGGGTACTGGACCCAGATGGCACCCCTGATCTGCGCGCCCGTGGGGGGCTCAGGTTTGGCGCGGGTTTCATCTCTTCATAAATATCCCGGGGTCTGGGGCAGCGCCCCAGCCTTCTGACCAGCCTTCATACCAGGCGCCTAGCCCCCGGTATGGCTCATGTGCCGCGACATGGTGCCGCCAACCGTCTGGCGGGAATAGTCGAAATCATGCCCCTTGGGTTTCAGCCGGATGGCCGCGCGAATGGCCTCTTCGAGCGCCAGATCATCTTCGGGGTGGTTGCGCAACGCGGCGCGCAGATCGGCCTTGTCTTCCTGGCCCAGGCACATGAACAGCTCGCCCGTGCAGGTCATCCGCACGCGGTTGCAGCTTTCGCAAAAGTTATGGCTCAGCGGGGTGATAAACCCGATTTTCTGACCGGTTTCTTCCAGCCGGACATAGCGCGCCGGCCCGCCCGAGCTTTCGCTAAGGTCGGTCAATGTATACTGCTGCGCCAACCGTGCGCGCAGATCGGTCAGTTTCCAGTATTGATCCAGACGATAGTCGCTGCCCATGTCGCCCCCCATGGGCATGACCTCGATCCAGGTCAGATCCAGATCGCGCGCCGCACACCATTCGGTCAGGGTAAAAAGCTCGTCTTCGTTGAACCCTTTCACCGCGACGGCGTTCAGCTTGACCCGCATGCCCGCGTCCTGCGCGGCATCAATCCCCTTAAGAACCTGAGGCAAACGCCCCCAGCGGGTGATATCCGTGAACTTTTGTTCATCCAGCGTGTCCAGCGACACATTCACCCGCCGCACACCGGCCTGTGCCAGATCGCCGGCGTATTTCGCCAGTTGCGATCCATTGGTGGTCAGCGTCAGTTCCTTCAACGCGCCGCTGTCCAGATGCCGGGTCATCGCCCGGAAAAAGGTCATGATATCACGACGCACAAGCGGTTCGCCCCCGGTGATCCGCAGTTTCTCGACCCCCAGGTTCACAAAGGTCGAACACATGCGATCCAGCTCTTCCAGGGTCAAAAGCTCTTTCTTGGGCAAAAAGCTCATGTTTTCGGACATGCAATAGACACAGCGGAAATCACAGCGGTCCGTCACGGAGACGCGCAGATATGAGATCGGACGGTGGAACGGGTCGATAAGCGGGGCTGTCATGCGAGAAACCTAGTGATGCGCGGAAACATGAGCAAGCCTAGCGCACGTGATTGTCATTTTGCAGCCCAGACCATAGATGTAGAGATATGCGCCTAGGATTGATTATACTTGCTTCTCTTGCCCTTGCCGGTTGCGCAAAGGGGCCTTTCTCGCAAACATCTCAGGCCGTGCCCACGGCCGAGACCCCCGCACAGCCCGCGCAAGACGGCGCGATTCGGCCCCAATCGCGGCCCTCAGAGATCTCTGTGGCCCCGGCTCCGCCGAAAAATGCCCGTACCGCTGAGCAATTTGACACCACGACAGCCTCAGAGCGCCAAGAGGCCGCGGCTGTCCCCACCGCCACCAGCGAACGCGCCTTGGGCGAAACCATTGCCAGCCTGGGCGATGTGTCCAAACCCGGCTTCTGGTTGGAAACCCCCTTGGTGTCCGAACCCACGCAGGGGCGCGTGCTTTTCCCCGGCAGCGGGAAATCCGCCCAGGTTGACTTGATCCCGATTGAGGGCCCCGCCACGGCGGGCAGCCGAATTTCGCTTGCCGCCATGCGCCTGATCGAAGCGCCGCTGACCGATCTGCCCACGCTCAAAGTCTTTGCCGGAGGATAAACCATGATCAAACGCGCCGCTTTTCTTGGGGCCTTGATGGCCTCGCCGGTGATGGCCCAGCAAGAGGCGCAGGACTTTGTCCAATCCAACATCATTGGCATCTTTTATCACGAATTGGGCCACGCGCTGATCGACATCGAAGGCATCCCGATTTTCGGCCAGGAAGAAGACGCCGCCGATGTGTTCTCGATCTTCCTGATTGACGCGATGTTCGAAGAGGAAAGCGCGCTGGATCTGGCCTATGATGCGTCGTTTGGCTTTCTGGGTGAGGCCATCTTGCGCGGCGGGGACGCCGAAGACGTCGCCTGGTGGGATGTTCACGGACCGGACGAACAGCGGTTTTATAACACGGTTTGCCTGTTCTACGGCGCCGACCCTGAGGCACGCGAAGACTTTGCTCAGGACATGGACCTTCCCCAAGAGCGGGCCGACTATTGTCCGGACGAATATGACGCCGCCAGCCAAAGCTGGGGGGGCATCATGGAGGACTTGATGGACCGGGGCGCGGGCACCTCAATTCGTTTTGAGGGGTCGACCGCGACCCCCACGCACGAATGGGTGGCCGAAGAGGTCACAGCCCTGAACGAGAACCTGACCCTGTCCGCCCCGCTGACTGTCCGGGTTGAGGCCTGCGGTGAGGCCAACGCATTTTACGACTCCAATGATCAGAGCATCACGGTTTGCACCGAGTTTGCAGACCACCTGTTCGAGATGTTCGATCAGCTTTAATCTGCTTTGGGCAGATACTTTTCCGCTTCTTTGCGGGCGAATTTCTTCATCTTGGGGGCATGTGCCGCCATAAACGCCCGCACGCGATCGGGGTCGTGCTTTGAAAGCTCACGCAGCCACCAGGCCACGGATTTCTGGATAAACCATTCGGGATCATAGATATAGTCTGCCGCCCAGCCCAAGATCCGTTCCCGGGCGGCCCGTTCGGCCTCGGTTGGGTGGTTTTGCTTGGTCCAGGGAAGGGTCATGACCATCGCCGCGCGCTTGGTCCAATGATTGTCCGATTGGGTCCAGGTTTCGACCACGTCCAGGCGCGCGGGATCGGCGGTCAAGCGCCGCGCCCCGGCGGAACAGGCGTGATCGGCGATGGCCCATGCATCAAAATCCGGCACCCAGGACACAATCAACTCCCAAACCGCGTCATCGGGGCGGATGCGCGCCTGGGTCAGCAGTTTGGCTGCGCAGACGCGGGCTTCGTGGATGTTGGTCTGCCACAGCCCATCCGCCAGCGCGACCCGTGCGTCCAGGTCCAGCGCCTTGCGCCAATCCCGGCTCAGGTCATTGAGGACGGGATTCGGGCAGCCCAAATAGGTGCGCGGCACCTTGTGATAATCGGCCATGCCCTGCGCGCGGGTCGGATCGCCCGCAGATGTGATGGCCTCTAGGGCGTCGTCCAGCGTCATAAGTCACCTCAAAGTAAAAGCCCCAGCGATGGGCCGGGGCTTTTGCGTTTACTCGACCGTGACCGATTTGGCCAGATTGCGTGGCTGGTCGACGTCGGTCCCCTTGGCCACCGCCGTATGATAGGCCAGCAACTGCGCCGGCAGCGCATAGAGCAAAGGCGCCAGCACGTCGTGCACTTCGGGCAGGACGATGGTTTTCCAGGCTTCGGCCCCGGCGATCTCGGCCCCGGCGGCATCGGTGACAAGACAGATCCGCCCGCCGCGCGCCATGACCTCTTGCATGTTCGAAATGGTCTTTTCGAACAGCGCGTCCTTCGGCGCCATGACCACGATGGGCACATGTTGATCAACCAGGGCAATCGGCCCATGCTTGAGTTCGCCCGAGGCATAGGCTTCGGCGTGGATATAGCTGATTTCCTTGAGCTTCAGCGCCCCCTCCAACGCGAGCGGGTACATCAACCCGCGTCCAAGGAACAAGATATCGCGCGCCTCGGCCAACTCTTGTGAGACCTCTTCCATCGTGCTGTTGCGATCCAGAGCAGCATTGACCACCCCCGGAAGCGCACGCAGGGCGCCCAGGATTTCGTCGCTTTTGGCGGCACTCATGCGGCCGCGATCCTGCGCGGCTTTCAGCGCCAGCATCAGCAGCACGGTCAACTGGCAGGTAAAGGCCTTGGTCGAGGCCACGCCGATTTCGGTGCCCGCGTGAATGGGCAGTGCCAGATCGCTTTCACGTGCGATCGAGCTTTCCGGCACATTCACCACGGAGAAAATCTTGTCCGCCTTGCCCGCGCAATAGCGCAGCGCCGCAAGCGTATCGGCGGTTTCGCCGGATTGCGACACGAACAGCGCGGCGGTGCCCGGTGTGATCGGCGGTTCACGATAGCGGAATTCCGAAGCGACATCGGTTTCAACCGGGATGCCCGCCAATTGTTCGAACCAGTATTTCGCGGTGAAACACGCATAGTAGGCCGTGCCACAGGCGACCATGGTCAGGCGGTCGATCTTGGTGAAATCAATGCCCGGATCGGGCAGTGTGATCGCGTCGCCCTTAAGGTAGGCCCCAATTGCGTCCGACAGCACAGTGGGCTGTTCCGCGATCTCTTTGGCCATGAAATGCTTGTGGCCCGCTTTGTCGATCTGCGCTTGATCCAGACGGATCACGCGTTTTTCGCGGTTGGCCAGTTCGCCGTTTTCATCACGGATCTCGATGCTTGTGCGGGTCAGAACCACGCGGTCGCCCTCTTCGAGATAGGTGATCTGATCGGTCATCGGCGCCAGGGCGATGGCGTCGGACCCCACGTACATTTCGCCGTCTCCATGCCCGATCGCCAGGGGCGAGCCCTTGCGCGCCGCAACCATCAGATCCTCTTCGCCATCAAACAGGAAGGCCAGCGCAAAGGCACCCTCCAGCTGGTCAATGGTGGCCATGGCCGCGTCCACAGGGGACATGCCCTGATCAATGTGGCGCTGGGTCAGCAAGGCGACGGTTTCGGTATCGGTTTCAGTCTGGGCCTCGATGCCATGCGCGGCAAGATCGGCGCGTAACTCTTTGTAATTTTCCACAATTCCGTTGTGAACAACCGCCACTTTCCCCGCGCGGTGGGGATGGGCATTGGTGGTCGACGGCGCACCATGGGTGGCCCAGCGGGTGTGGCCGATGCCGGATTTTCCCAAGAGCGGCTCATGCACCAGAAGGTCCGAAAGGTTGACCAGTTTGCCAACCGCGCGGCGGCGCTCCAACTTGCCATTATTGACGGTCGCAATGCCCGCGCTGTCATAGCCGCGATACTCAAGCCGCTTGAGCGACTCGACAAGAATGGGGGAGACTTCGTGGGTTCCCAATACGCCAACAATGCCGCACATCTTATTGTTTCCCTTCGTAAATTACTTGGCTTGCTCTTTGGCCTTGCGGGCCTTGAGCATTTTGAAAAGCTTGGTAGCGAGGCCAGGTTTGATCTCTTGCTTGCCGCGTGCCAGCGCCAGCGCCCCGTCAGGCACGTTCTCGGTGATGACCGATCCGCTGGCTGTCATACCGCCCGCGCCGATGGTCACAGGGGCCACCAGCATGGTGTTGGACCCGATAAAGGCCCCGGCACCGATGGTGGTTTTATGCTTAAAGACACCGTCATAGTTGCAGGTGATTGTCCCGGCGCCAATATTGGTGCCCGCGCCGATGTCCGCATCGCCGATATAGGTTAGATGATTGGCCTTAACGCCTTCATGTAACACGGCTTTCTTGATTTCGACAAAGTTGCCGACATGCACGTTCTCGGCCAGTTCAGCCCCCGGACGCAGGCGTGCATAGGGGCCGACCACCGACCCGCGGCTGACATGCGCGCCCTCAAGATGGGAAAACGCCCGAATATGCGCCCCGCTTTCAACGGTCACATCGGGGCCAAAGACAACGTTCTGTTCCACTTCGCAATCGCGACCGATGACCGTGTCCCAAGCCAGATGAACTGTCTCAGGCGCTGGCAGGGTGATGCCGTTTTCCAGCAGTTCGGCGCGCCTGCGCCTTTGGAACGCCGCTTCGGCTGCGGCCAGATCCGCGCGCGAATTCACCCCCAGTGTTTCGGCTTCGGCGCATTGCACAACGGTCGCGCTCAGCCCCTGTTCGCGGGCAATCCCCACGATGTCGGTCAGATAGTATTCCCCACTGGCATTGTCGTTTCCAACCGCCTCGATCAGGGAAAAAAGCACTTGCGCATCAGCGGCAATCACGCCTGAGTTGCAAAGCGTTATGGTGCGTTCTTGATCCGATGCGTCCTTGAACTCGACGATGCGTTCCAAGCTGTTGCCCTGGGTGACCAGGCGCCCGTAACGCGCCGGATCTGCAGCCTCAAAGCCCAGCACCACCACGTCGTGGGATGTGCGGGCCTCGGCCATGGCGGTCAGGGTCTCTTGGCTGATAAAGGGCGTGTCCCCATATAGGACGATCGCATCCCCGCGAAAGCCCTCAAGCGCCGGGCGGGCCTGCGCCACGGCGTGGCCTGTTCCCAACTGTTCGGTTTGCAAAACGACCTGGGCGGTCGGGTCAAAATCCCGGGCGCTGGCCTGAACCAGATCGGCCCCGTGCCCGGCAACGACCACCGTGTGCGCGGGCTCCAGCGCGGCACCGGCGCGCATGGCATGCCACAGCATGGGCGCATGGGCGATCTTGTGCAGGACTTTCGGCAGGTCCGATTTCATCCGCGTGCCCTTGCCCGCGGCGAGAACGATCAAAGCAATGCTCATGTTGCAATCCGGTTTATCTTTCAGTTATGGCCGTTTTAATGGTCTGACACGTCAGGGCAAGCCGCCTTTGCTCACGCAGTATTGCGAGTTGTGACAATGCGGGATGATCTGCAACGGATTGGCAACCTGCCGGTGACACGGTGGCAAAAAAATAGGCGGGGCGCGATGCGTTGTGTGATTTTCGATCTTGATGGGACATTGGCCGACACCAGCGGCGATCTGTTGGCGGCGGCCAATCACTGCTTTGAGCGCATGGGAGAAGAGGTGCGCCTGACCCCCCAATCCGACGCGGGCATTGCCCTGCGCGGCGGGCGTGCGATGTTGACGGCGGGTCTGACCCGCGCGGGTCGTATGTCAGAAGATCTGGTCAGTAAATGGTATCCCGAACTGCTCGGCGCCTATGAGGCGTCGATTGATATGCACAGCCGTTTCTATCCCGGCGCGCTTGAGGCGGTCGAAACCCTGCGCAGCCGCGGCTATGCTGTGGGCATTTGCACCAACAAGCCCGAGGCCCTGGCCGAAAAGCTGATGCGGTCCATGGGCGCGCGCGATTTGTTTGGCTCGCTGATCGGCGCGGATACGCTCAGCACGCACAAGCCCGATGTTGCGCCCTATTGGGCCGCTGTCGATCAGGCCGGGGGCAGCCGGTACCGTTCGCTTTTGGTGGGGGATTCGGACACGGATCGCAATACGGCCAAGGCGGCGGGCGTGCCCAGCATCCTTGTGACCTTTGCGCCGCCGGGACAGGCGGTGCGCGCGTTAAAGCCCGAGGGGATCATTGATCACTTTGACGATCTGCCCGCTGAGGTTGAGCGTTTGATCGGTTAGCACCTTGGGGTCGCGCGTGCCAAATCAGGCCTCGGGAATCTGGGTATCATAAGCGGCATTTTTCCCGTGTTTGCGACATGAGGTGCCATTCCTTGCGCGGCAGGCGCGGTGAATGGGCAATGCATCATTGACCTTGCAACGGGGCAGGCGCACAAAAGCCGTATGAGCGAGATCTTCAAAGGCAATTTCACCCAACAAGAACCGATCCCCGAGCAGGGCATCGAGGCCGCATTGCGCGTGATGCAATCGGGACGGTTGCATCGTTACAACGTCGCACAGGGAGAGATCTCTGAAGCGGCGCTGCTTGAACAAGAGTTTGCCGCCTATACCGGTGCAAAATACTGTATCGGGGTGGCGTCCGGGGGCTATGCCCTGGCCTGTGCGTTGCGTGCGGTCGGGGTCAGGCCCGGCGACCGCGTGCTGACCAATGCTTTTACCCTCGCGCCGGTGCCGGGGGCCATCGCCAGCACCGGGGCCGTGCCGGTGTTTGTCGGCGTGACCGAAGGTCTGGTGATTGATCTTGACGATCTGGAAACCAGGATTGACGGGGCGGGGTGCCTGGTGCTGTCACATATGCGCGGGCATCTGTGTGATATGGATCGCCTGATGCAGATCTGTGATGCCGCCGGCGTGATCGTGATCGAAGATTGCGCCCACACGATGGGGGCGACGTGGAACGGGGTGCCGTCGGGCCGTCACGGCGCCGTGGGGTGCTATTCGACCCAGACTTACAAACACATGAACTCGGGCGAAGGCGGTTTGCTGATCACCGATGATGATCAGATCGCGGCCCGTGCGACCATGCTGTCGGGATCCTACATGCTGTATGATCGCCATCTGGTGGCGCCCGACCCGCAGGTCTTTGAGGCGATCAAATACGATACGCCCAATGTGTCGGGCCGGATTGACAATCTGCGCGCCGCGATCTTGCGGCCGCAGCTGGCGGATCTGGATGCCCAGGTGGCGCGGTGGAACGACCGCTACCGCGTGGTCGAAGAGGGGTTGCAAGGCACGCCCGGCCTGACCTTGATCGACCGGCCCAAAGCGGGGGTCTATGTCGGTTCCTCGATCCAGTTTCTCTTGCTGGACTGGTCAGCGGACAAGATCGCAGACGTGCTGGCGCGTTGTTTGGCGCGCGGGGTTGAGCTCAAGTGGTTTGGCGGTGACGAACCCAATGGCTTTACCAGCCGCTATGACAGTTGGCGCTATGCCCCGTCAGAGCGCATGCCCGCAAGCGATCGCGTGTTGCGCGGGATCATCGACATGCGTCTGCCTTTGACCTTCAGCCTTGAGGATTGCGCCCAGATCGCCCGGATCATCCGCGCCGAAGTGGGCGCCGTTTGGCAAGGCGCATAAGCGCCGTGTCTTGCGGGGGGCGTCAGGCAGGTCTCAGAATTCAGAATCCTGTGACCCAATGAGGGGCGGTGCCAAATAGTGCGCCTGTGATCCACGCCCTATGCGCGTCGTGCTGGGTGCGATCAATCCTTAACGCAATGAATTTAAAGGAAAACACCCTCTGCGCCTCGTGTCGCAGGGGGCTTTGCCGTACCGGGGATTGACCCGAATCTGCATTCCGGCTTAGAAATGAACAAGCGTTCATTAAATCTGGAGGAGTGGCGCATGTTCATGGGCTCGATGGAGTTTGACCTGGGCGAAGACGTAAATGCCCTGCGTGAGATGGTGCACAAATGGGCGCAAGAACGCCTCAAGCCGATGGCGGCGAAAATCGATCTCGACAATGAGTTCCCCAATGAACTGTGGGAAGAAATGGGCGAGCTGGGCCTGCTGGGCGTCACCGTAGCCGAAGAATACGGCGGTGCGGGCATGGGCTATCTGGCGCATTGCGTGGTGGTCGAAGAGCTGGCGCGCGTGTCGGCCTCGGTCTCGCTGTCCTATGGGGCGCATTCGAACCTCTGCGTGAACCAGATCAAACTGAACGCCACCCACGAGCAAAAGATGAAATATCTGCCCGATCTGGTGTCGGGCAAAAAGATCGGCGCATTGGCCATGTCTGAACCCGGTGCGGGATCGGATGTTGTGTCGATGAAGCTGCGCGCGGAAAAGCGCAATGACCGCTATGTTCTGAATGGCAACAAATACTGGATCACCAACGGTCCGGATGCTCATACATTGGTCGTCTATGCCAAGACCGATCCGGATGCGGGATCCAAGGGCATCACCACCTTTCTGATTGACAAGGACATGGAGGGGTTCTCGACCAGCCCGCATTTCGACAAGATGGGGATGCGTGGGTCGAACACCGCCGAGCTGATTTTTGACAATGTCGAAGTGCCCTTTGAGAACGTGCTGGGCGAAGAGGGCAAGGGCGTGCGCGTTCTGATGTCGGGTCTGGATTACGAGCGCACCGTTCTGGCGGCCATCGGGCCGGGCATCATGGCGGGCTGCATGGACGAGGTCATGCCCTATATGGTCGAGCGCAAACAGTTCGGTCAGCCGATCGGGAACTTCCAGCTGATGCAGGGTAAGATCGCCGATATGTACACCAAGATGAACTCGGCCCGTGCCTATGTCTACGAAGTCGCCAAGGCCTGTGATCGCGGTCAGGTGACCCGTCAGGACGCGGCGGCCTGCTGTCTGTATGCCTCGGAAGAGGCGATGGTTGTCGCGCATCAGGCGGTTCAGGCCTTTGGTGGCGCGGGCTTTTTGTCGGACGCGCCGGTGGGCCGCTTTTTCCGCGATGCCAAGCTGATGGAAATCGGCGCGGGCACCTCGGAAATCCGTCGTATGCTGATCGGGCGGGAACTGATGGCAGGGCAGGCCTGATCCTATGGCAGGGCAGGCCTGATCCTTGAGATCACTGGGGACATCATCGGACGCATCGGGGGGCTGGGAATGAAATACGTCGCAATACGCCTGTTGATGTGTCTGGTGGCGGGTCTGGCCGGGGCGGCCGCGCATGCGGATGAGCCGCCCAAGCTGGCGCCCTTGCCCAGTTTTGAAATCTGCATCGACAAAGAGCTTGCACGGTTCGAACGCGCCCTCACACGGCATCACGCCAGTCAGCGCGCGGGCAGCGCGGTGCAGGAGTTCGAAATCGGCGGCGTGACCGGGGTCGATCTATGCGGGGCGATTGGCATCACGAATTGTGATCGCTCTGGCGATACCATCCCGTGCCAACGGGATCTGCGGCTGCGGCAAGAGGCGCTTTTCGCCCGGGTTTCTGCCGCGCTGCCACATCCGGATGCGATTGTGGGCGGGCAGCAGAACTGGCTTGGCGATCTTTACGCGCGGGTGTTCGCGCTGGCCCATGGCGGATCCGCGGGGCCGGATTGTGCAGGGGATCACGAGGCGCGGCAGGTCTGGTGTGAAAGCTGGGAGGCCAACCGCACGCTGGCCTCGGCCATTCTGGCCTGGCAGGTGGCGCGGTATCTGGGGCAGGTGCCGTCGGCCATCGCACAGGGCTGGGCCCACGAACCGCCCCCCACACGCCCCCGCGCCCGCGGGGATGCCGCCTGAAAGGGCAGCTGAATTCTGGCACAGGGGTGCCGTAAGTCTTCTCTTGGAAACAAGAGGTTAGGGAGGAAGATTATGAAGCTCCAATCACAGGCCATTGCCTCATCCGAGGGGTTCAAGGCCAATCAGGCGGCGCATCTGGAGGCGCTGGCACAGATCAACGAAGCGGCTCAGGCTGCGGCACAGGGTGGCGGTGAGCGCGCCCGCGACCGCCATGTGAGCCGGGGCAAGATGTTGCCGCGCGAACGGGTTGCCAACCTGCTCGATCCGGGCTCGCCCTTTCTCGAAGTGGGGGCAACGGCAGCGCATGGCATGTATGATGGCGTCGCCCCGGCGGCGGGGGTCGTCGCGGGCATCGGGCTGGTGCAGGGGCGCCAGGTCATGGTGGTCTGCAACGATGCCACCGTAAAGGGCGGCACCTATTACCCGATGACGGTGAAAAAACACCTGCGCGCCCAGGAAATTGCAGAAGAGAACCATCTTCCGTGCATCTATCTGGTCGACAGCGGCGGCGCGAACCTGCCGAATCAGGATGAGGTATTCCCGGATCGCGACCACTTTGGCCGGATCTTCTATAATCAGGCCCGCATGTCCGCCAAGGGGATCGCCCAGATCGCCGTGGTCATGGGGTCGTGTACTGCGGGCGGCGCCTATGTGCCGGCCATGTCCGATGTGACCATCATCGTGAAAGAGCAAGGGACGATCTTCCTTGCGGGTCCGCCTCTGGTCAAGGCCGCCACCGGCGAAGTTGTCACCGCCGAAGATCTGGGTGGCGGCGATGTGCATACCCGTCTGTCCGGCGTGGCCGATTACCTGGCCGAAGACGATGCCCATGCCCTGGCCCTCGCACGGCGGGCGGTCGGTTCGCTTGGTCCGGTCAACGGGGCCGTGATGAACCTGCAAAGTCCCGAAGACCCGGCCTATGATCCCGCCGAGATCCTCGGTGTCGTGCCCGGCGATCTGCGCACGCCCTATGACATTCGCGAAGTCATCATGCGTCTGGTTGACGGATCGCGTTTTGACGAGTTCAAACCCCGCTTTGGCGAAACCCTCGTGACCGGTTTTGCCCATGTGATGGGCATGCCCGTGGGCCTCATCGCCAACAATGGGGTGCTGTTCTCGGAGGCCGCGCAGAAAGGCGCGCATTTCATCGAACTGTGCAGCCAGCGCAAAATCCCGCTGGTGTTCTTGCAAAACATCACCGGCTTCATGGTCGGCCGCAAATACGAAAACGAAGGCATCGCGCGCCATGGCGCCAAGATGGTGACCGCCGTGGCCACCACCAATGTGCCAAAGATCACCATGCTGGTGGGGGGCTCGTTCGGGGCGGGCAACTATGGCATGTCGGGGCGCGCCTATCAGCCGCGTTTCCTGTGGACCTGGCCCAACGCGCGCATCTCGGTCATGGGCGGCGAACAGGCGGCGGGCGTTCTGGCCACGGTCAAGCGCGACGGCATCGAACGCAAGGGCGGCACATGGTCCGCTGAGGAAGAGGCCGAGTTCAAGCGCCCGACCATCGAGATGTTCGAAGAACAGGCGCATCCGCTCTATGCCTCTGCACGTCTTTGGGACGACGGTATCATCGACCCGCGCAAATCGCGGGACGTGCTGGCCCTGTCGCTCCGGGCGGCGCTCAATGCTCCGATCGAAGACACCCGCTTTGGCATCTTCCGGATGTAAGTCATGACGCTGGCTTCTCTCAAATTGCGCTATCCCGAGGCAGAGACTTTTCTCTTTGGAGACAATGAAAAGCTCTGCCAGGCGCTGCTTTCACGGGTTCTGTCGGGCCAGAAGACCGCCACCTGTACCGCCCTGCGAGACGTCGAAACCGGCACCGAAGCCATGCCCGTTGTCGGACGCAGGGACATTGCTCTCAATTGGGATGGCACGCCCGCCTGTGTGATCGAAACAACCGAGGCCACGATCCGTCGATACTGCGATGTGGATGCCGCATTCGCATTGGCCGAGGGCGAGACTGAAACGCTTGAGGGCTGGCAACGTGAACATCAGGCATATTTCGCACGCAACGGCGGGTTCGATCCTGAAATGAAGCTTGTGTGTGAACGTTTTCGCCTGATCGAGGTGATCACATGATCTGCGTCACCTTTTCCAAAATATCCCGGGGGGCTTGCCAGCGGCAAGCGGGGCAGAGCCCCCTTCTGAAATTCAGACAAGGACAAACCGATGTTTGATAAAATCCTGATTGCAAACCGCGGTGAAATTGCCTGTCGCGTGATGGAAACCGCCCGCGGCATGGGGGTGGCCACCGTGGCGGTCTATTCCGACGCGGACGCCACGTCGAAACATGTGGCCATGGCGGATGAGGCGGTGCACATCGGCGGTGCGGCCCCGTCCGAGAGCTATCTCAAAGGGGATGTGATCATCGCTGCGGCCAAGGAAACCGGCGCCCAGGCCATCCATCCCGGCTATGGCTTTTTGTCAGAGAACCCGGATTTCGTGGATGCGGTTGAGCAGGCCGGGCTGGTGTTTATCGGCCCCAACGCCGATGCGATCCGCAAAATGGGCCTCAAGGATGCGGCCAAGGCGCTGATGCACGATGCGGGTGTGCCTGTTGTTCCCGGGTATCATGGCGAAAACCAGGATCCTGATTTCCTGGCCGAAGAGGCGGGAAAAATCGGCTACCCCGTGCTGATCAAAGCGGTCGCAGGTGGCGGCGGCAAAGGCATGAGGTTGGTCGAGGTCGAAAATGAATTTGCCGATGCCCTCACCAGCGCGCAAAACGAAGCCCGCACCGCCTTTGGCAATGAAGCGGTCTTGATTGAGAAATTCATTCAGCAACCGCGCCACATCGAGGTTCAGGTGTTTGGCGATGGCACCTCGGCAGTGCATTTGTTTGAGCGCGATTGCTCGCTTCAGCGCCGCCATCAAAAGGTGATCGAAGAGGCCCCCGCACCTGATATGCCACTGACCGTGCGCGAGGCCATGGGGGCAGCCGGGGTGCGCGCTGCCGAAGCCATCGGCTATAAGGGTGCTGGCACGGTCGAGTTCATTGTGGATGGATCGGATGGCCTGCGTGAAGATGGGTTCTGGTTCATGGAAATGAACACGCGGTTGCAGGTTGAACACCCTGTGTCCGAACTGATCACCGGTGTGGATCTGGTCGAATGGCAGCTGCGCGTTGCGGCGGGGGAAGCCCTGCCCAAGGCGCAAGAGGACCTTTCCATCACCGGCCATGCCTTTGAGGCACGCCTGTATGCGGAAGATGTGCCAGCCGGATTCTTGCCGGCGACGGGACGCTTGTCCCATTTGTCCTTCCCTGAGGATGTGCGCGCGGACAGCGGTGTGCGTTCGGGGGATGACATCAGCCCGAATTACGACCCGATGATCGCCAAGGTGATTGTTCACGGCCCAACCCGCGCCGTGGCGTTGAAGCAACTCGCGCGCGGTCTGGAAAAGACGCAGGTTGCGGGCACCGTGACCAACCTCGCGTTCCTGGGGGCGCTGGCACGGCATGAGGGCTTTGGTCGCGGTGAGGTCGACACCGGGTTGATCGCCCGGGACATCGATGAGCTGGTCAAGGCCCCCGAGATCACCCCGCGCATCATCGCACGGGCTGCCCTGACGGCGAGCGGCTTGGATAGGACCCAGGCCGCGTTGACAGGCTTTCATCTTTGGGGGCCGATGGTGCGCAGCGTTTGCCTGCGCCGCGCGGGAGAGGATCTGCTGTGCAAGGTGATGTCCGATGGTGCGGATCGCGTCCGTTTGCAGATCGGGGACGATACTGTCACGGCCGAACGCCGTGCGGGACGTTGGATCTTGGATGGGCTGCTGGGGGCCGAGACGCACCGTGATGGTCACGTTGTCACCGTATTCGAGCACTCCGGCGTTGCCTTTGACATCATTGACCCGCTGGCGATTGAAACACAGGGGGCAGGGGGCAGCGGAATGACCCTCGCCCCCATGCCCGGGCGGGTTGTGTCCGTGCACGTCGAGGCGGGTCAGACGGTTGCCGAGGGAGATCGTCTCGCGGTACTGGAGGCCATGAAGATGGAACACAGCCTGACCGCGGCCCGTGATGGGGTGGTGGCCGAAATCTTGGTACGCGCCGGTGATCAGGTAGAGGCAGGCGCGCCATTGATCCAGTTGGAAGACGAAGAGTGACGCGCGGGAAATTCGTTTCAAACGAATTTGGCAACGCCCTTGCAAGGGCGTTTGTCCCGCGAAAGGAGAGGGAATGACCAAGCTTAGATTACACCACGTTCAGTATGGCCGCTCTTTTCGTGTGCTTTGGTTGCTGGAAGAAATCGGTCTCGCGGACAGGCTGGGGACGCATTTGGACGTGGTCGAATACCACATTGGGACCCGTGAGATGCGCGAAAGCGAGTTGCCGCAGGTCTCGCCTGCGGTGCGTATTCCAGCGCTTGAGATCGGCGATGTGCAGATGGCAGAAAGCGGCGCCATTGTGGAGTATATCACGGAAACCTATGCGCCCGAGTTGGGGGTAAGAGCTGGGGATGCCGCGCGCCACGAATATCTTCAGTGGGTTCACTATTCCGAAACCCAAGCGAGCCTGATTGAGCAACTCAATCTTCAGATGGTGTTTTTGCGTCCCCCGGCCAAGGCCAGTCCGGTTGTGTTGAAACTGAACGTGGCGCGGTTGCGCGCAACCCTCAAAGGATTGGAACAGCGGCTTGAAGGGCGCGATTGGATCCTAGACCGGGGGTTTAGCGCGGCGGATATTATGTATGGGTTCAACCTGTTTGCAGCGCCCTTCTATGTCAGGCTCGACGCATTTCCCAACATTTGTGCGTATAAGGCCCGCATGGAGGCGATGCCCTCGTTTCTGCGTGCCGTGGCGCGCGAAGGAAAGCAGCGGTTTTATACACAGGACTTTTATCCTGTGCCCGAGCTGTGAGTGGGTAAAGAGACGTCGGATGCCTCCGGCGGGGATATTTTTCAAGAGATGAAGGGCTGAGGAATGGAAAAGGTCGAGATCTTTGAGGTTGGTCCTCGTGATGGGTTGCAAAATGAGAAAAACCCGATTGCCACGGCGGACAAGGTCGCCTTGGTGGATCTTCTGTCGCGCACCGGGTTTTCTCGCATTGAATGTGCATCCTTCGTGAGCCCCAAATGGGTGCCGCAAATGGCAGATAGTGCCGAGGTTCTGGCCGAGATTACCCGGGTGGACGGGGTTTCGTATGCGGCTTTGACCCCGAATATGAGGGGGCTTGAGCGCGCGATTGCGGCCAAAGCAGATGAGGTGGCGATTTTTGGGTCGGCTTCCGAGGGATTTTCCAAGGCCAATATCAATGCCACCATAGAAGAGAGCCTTGCGCGATTTGAACCCGTTGCCAAGGCGGCCGGGGCGCAGGGCTTGCCGGTACGCGGTTATGTCTCTTGTGTGGTTGAGTGTCCCTATGATGGGGCGGTGGATCCGGCTCAGACTGCGCGGGTTGTTGCGGCGTTGCGGGATATGGGATGTTATGAAATCTCGCTGGGCGATACCATTGGACGGGCCCAGCCAGACGCCATGGACGCGATGCTTGCCGCTGTTTTGGAAGAGATCGACGCGGCCAAACTGGCGGGCCATTTCCACGACACAAGCGGGCGCGCGCTGGCCAATGTTTCGGTTGCGCTTGAGCGCGGGATCAGGGTGTTCGACGCGGCTGTCGGAGGTCTTGGTGGGTGTCCCTATGCCCCGGGCGCGGCCGGAAATGTCGCCACCGAGGCGGTCCATGATCATGTGACGGCTTTGGGATATGCAACGGGCCTAGATCGCGATTTGCTGGATCAGGCGGCGCAGATGGCGCGGGCGATGCGCGGGGCGTCCTGACCCTGGTCCCAATCCTGGCCCCACGCGTTTTGCCATGGCTGACGCGCATCTGGGGGATCCCCAACCAATCAGGCTTTCGCGCGTATGCCGGGCTGGCCGCAAGACAAAGGAGACCTGTGATGGGTGAGTTGATCGACGTAACACGCGATGCGCGTGGCGTGGCCACGCTGTGGCTGGCGCGTGAGGATAAACACAACGCGCTTTCGGCGCAGATGATGACAGAGTTGGTATCACACGCCGATGCACTGGCGCAGGACGATACGGTGCGCGTGGTGGTTCTTGCGGCCAGGGGCAAGAGCTTTTGCGCCGGTGGGGATCTGGCGTGGATGCGTGCGCAGTTCGAGATGGACAGCCCCACGCGCAAGGTGGAATCCGCTCGAATTGCTCAGGCGCTGGCGGCATTGGACCGCCTGCCGCAGCCCTTGATCGGGCGCATCCAGGGGAATGCGTTTGGTGGCGGTGTGGGGCTTGCGGCGGTCTGTGATGTGACCGTGGCGGCGGAACACATCATGATGGGGCTGACCGAAGTCAAACTGGGGCTGATCCCGGCCAATATCGGGCCCTATGTGGTGGCGCGGATGGGGGCGGTGCGCGCCAAAGAGGTCTTTATGAATGCACGTCTTTTCGATGCACAAGAAGCGGTTCGCCTGAACCTGGTGACCCGCGCGGTGCCCGAAGATCAGCTGGACGAGGCGGTCGAGGCGGAAATCACCCCCTATCTGTCCTGTGCGCCCGGGGCCGTCCGCGATGCCAAGCGCCTGTTGCGGGAGTTGGCCGGCGTTGTGACGCAAGACAAGGTCGATTTCGCCATCGACGCATTGGCTGGTCGCTGGGAAACCTCTGAAGCCCGCGAAGGGATCGGCGCGTTTTTTGACAAACGACCGGCCCCTTGGGTGAAATCCTAGTCCAGATCAAAGTAGCTGTCGTCCAGTGCTTTGATGTACAGCACCTCTTTGCTTTCGCAACCGATGCCATATTTGACCATCAGTTGGCTGAGTTCGAGACCGTCGATCAAGACAATCCGCGATCCCAGATCGCGGGCTGTTTGTTTCGCAGCGTCCGTAAAATATGATGTGGTCACAAAGATCCCCTTGCTTGCCTTTTTCAGGCTTAGGGCGCCAAAGAAATCGCGGATCTCGCTTGGACCCACGCTGTTGTTGGCTTGGTATCTCTTTGCTTGAAGATAGATTTGGTCAAGGCCAAGCGGGTCTTGGTCAATCACGCCGTCAACGCCGTTGTCACCGGATTGCCCTAGCGCGCGGCCAGCCCCCTCAAATGACCCGCCGTATCCCATCGCAAGAAACAAATCGATGATCAGATGCTCGAAAAATGCTGGGTTAGACCGCCTCGTGTTGTCCAACAATGTTGCGGCCAGGGCGTTCTCAAGCCGTTTATGTGCGAATTGAAGATCTTCGTCCGGGGTGTTTGTCTCTTTCTCAGAAGAGGGGGCTTTGGTTCGGCTGATTTCATCCGATTTGGTACGTGACCTAAAATCTTGAAACTCAGCGAACTGTTCGAGATAGCTATTATCCAATGTCACGTTTCGTTGCTTAAGTGCTTGGTGCCCGCGTTCCGTGAGCTCAAACCAACCGCGTTTGGGATTGCGAAGAAGACCCGCTTGTTTCAGGTAAGAGCGGGCCCAGTGAATTCGATTGGCGATCAGGGTTTGCTTCCCACTGGGGAGCATGCGACGGCGCTCTTCCTCTGAAAGATTGAGATGTTGGGAAATCTCTTCAACAACGTCCGAGATTTTTCGGGGCTCATTCTGGGCCGCCATTAAGACCGGCCGCATCAGCGATTGGAAGTCGGGAATCATAGTATTTTCTGTGGGTTTCAAGCTAATGGCAAAAGGTATGAGTTACTCTATCGTAGCTTGCATCGATGCCTTGATACAAGCGCCCCAGGGCAGTCTCATTGCGTTGATTTTTCTGGGTGCAGTTCGGATCGAAGTGTGGAATGCTCGCCTTAAACCAGATTTCTATCAAGGTTGCATTTGATGCTTATCCAAATTGCCCATCTCTACGCCACCGTTTGTCTTGCGAATGTGTTTTTCCAGGTTGCCCTGGTCGCTGGCGCCCCTTTGGGGGAATATACCCAGGGCGGGCAGCACAAAGGGGCCTTGCCGCGCTCGGGGCGGATCATTGCGGCGGTGTCCATTCCCATCGTTGTGTTCCAAGGCCTTGCGATCCTCTCAGCCGCGGGGTTTCCGGGTCTGGGCTGGGCGCTTTGGACCGGGTGGGTGGCCTTTGCGGTCAGCGTGCTGTCCGCGGTTCTCAATTTGATCACCCCCAGTGTGCCCGAACGCACGGTCTGGGGTCCGATCATGGTGATCATGGCGGGGCTTTCGGGCTATGTCATGTTGCTGAGTCTTAACGTTTGATGACTATTGAGAATTTTCCGCATATCGCGCGGGGCGAAAACCGCGACGCATAGGCGCGGTTCAGGGGGCGCAAACCAGGCGCGAACCGGTGAAAATCCCAATAAAATAAGGCTGTTCTGGCGCATTTTCGACTTGCAAAGGGATATTTGCAATCTTTTGAATGTCTTCGCTGCTTGTTGACCCTGAACCGTCACAAGGATAAGCCAGCGAAGAAAGCCGTGGCACAGCTGTGTCCCGGCACCCAAACTCGCCCAATCCGCGTATGGCGCGGTGGGTGGAACTAGGCATAGCGCATCGCGCGACATCGAAGGAGCTGCCTCGTGGAAGAGATGCTGCGGGAATACCTTCCCATCCTCGTGTTTCTGGCCGTCGCCATTGGCCTCGGAATCGTCTTGATCCTTGCTGCCGTCGTTCTGGCGGTCCGCAACCCTGACCCGGAAAAAGTCTCGGCCTATGAATGTGGGTTCAACGCCTTTGACGATGCGCGCATGAAATTCGATGTGCGGTTCTATCTGGTGTCGATCCTCTTCATCATCTTCGATCTTGAGATCGCGATGCTGTTCCCCTGGGCCGTGGCATTCAAGGATATTTCGATGGTGGCCTTCTGGTCGATGATGGTCTTCCTCGCGGTGCTGACCGCGGGCTTTGCCTATGAATGGAAGAAGGGGGCGCTGGAATGGGAATGATGACCGGAGCCAACACCGCAGGGGCCGA
The DNA here is from genome assembly GCA_025210345.1 of Pelagimonas sp. Classification (GTDB taxonomy): domain Bacteria; phylum Pseudomonadota; class Alphaproteobacteria; order Rhodobacterales; family Rhodobacteraceae; genus JAOARQ01. The sequence continues at coordinate 202,481 of JAOARX010000013.1, forward strand.
CAAAGAGGTCGTGACCCAGGCGATCAACCGCGAATTGCAGGACAAGGGGTTTTTGCTGACCTCGACCGAGGACATCATCAACTGGGCGCGTACCGGTTCGCTGCACTGGATGACATTTGGTCTGGCCTGTTGCGCGGTTGAGATGATGCACACCTCGATGCCGCGTTACGACGCAGAGCGTTTCGGCATTGCACCGCGCGCCTCGCCGCGTCAGTCCGACCTGATGATCGTGGCCGGTACGCTGACCAACAAGATGGCCCCGGCGCTGCGCAAGGTGTATGACCAGATGCCCGAGCCGCGTTACGTGCTGTCCATGGGCAGCTGCGCCAATGGCGGTGGCTATTACCACTACAGCTATTCGGTTGTGCGGGGCTGTGACCGGATCGTGCCGGTTGACGTCTATGTTCCCGGCTGCCCGCCGACGGCCGAGGCGCTGCTGTATGGTCTGATGGCCCTGCAACGCAAAATCCGCCGCACCGGCACGCTGGTCCGCTAAGCCAAAGGAGAGACCTGATGAGCGAAGCCCTGAACGAACTTGGCCAGCACCTTGAACTGAAACGCCCCGATTGCGTTTTGGCGTGGGATGTCACGGTGGGTGAGCTGAACGTTGACGTGACCCCGTCCAACATCAAGGGGTTTGTCGAGTTCCTGAAAACCGACAACACCTGTAAATTCAGCACTTTGGTGGACATCACCGGCGTGGATTACCCCGAGCGCGCCAAGCGCTTTGATGTGGTTTACCACTTTTTGTCGATGTACACGAACCAACGCATTCGCCTGCGGGTCTCGGTGCGCGAAGACGAAATGGTCCCCTCGATCGTCGATGTACACCCTTCGGCCAACTGGTTTGAGCGCGAGATCTTTGACATGTTCGGGATCATTTTTTCCGGCCACCCGGATCTGCGCCGCATCCTGACCGACTATGGGTTCCGCGGCTATCCGCTGCGCAAGGATTTCCCGACCACGGGCTATACCGAGATGCGCTATGACGAAGAGCTGAAACGCTGCGTCTATGAGCCGGTCAAGCTGACACAGGAATACCGCCAGTTTGATTTCATGAGCCCGTGGGAAGGCGCGCAATATGTGCTTCCGGGTGATGAAAAGCAGGAGGAGGCCAAGTAATCAGATGAGCTTGCTTGTCGGGTTTTTGCTGTTGCTGTTGTTTATCGGTTTGCCGCTGTCCATCTTTGTTATGATGCAAGTGCGCGCAATCAGATCGCATGGCAAGGCCGGCAAGCGCGGGGTCGTCATCGACGCAATTATGTTGGGCATGTTTGAGGGACCATTGACCTCGCTATTACTTGCCGAGCCTAAGGCCGCAGATGAACTTGAGACACTTGATGATCTGGACTTGACCAATGAAAATGGGTTTGGAGGGGGCTATATCATGCCCTCTGAGACGAGGAACGAAAGATGATGGATGGTTCCAAAGGATTTGAAGACGCCCTGACCGGCGAACAGAAAATCCGCAATTTCAACATCAACTTCGGCCCGCAACACCCTGCGGCGCACGGGGTGCTGCGTCTGGTTCTGGAGCTGGACGGCGAGATCGTGGAACGCTGCGACCCGCATATCGGGCTGCTGCATCGCGGGACGGAAAAGCTCATGGAGAGCCGGACCTACCTGCAAAACCTGCCGTATTTCGACCGGCTCGATTACGTGGCGCCGATGAACCAGGAACACGCCTGGTGTCTGGCCATCGAAAAGCTGACCGGGGTTGAGGTGCCGCGCCGTGGCTCGCTCATCCGGGTGCTGTACTCGGAAATCGGCCGCATCCTGAACCATCTGCTGAACATCACCACACAGGCGATGGACGTGGGCGCGCTGACCCCGCCGCTTTGGGGCTTTGAAGAGCGTGAAAAGCTCATGATCTTTTACGAGCGCGCCTGTGGTGCCCGCCTGCACGCGAACTATTTCCGCCCCGGCGGTGTGCATCAGGATCTTCCGCCCGATCTGATCGACGATATCGAAACCTGGGCGCATGAATTCCCCAATGTCATCGCGGATATTGACGGGCTGTTGACCGAAAACCGGATTTTCAAACAGCGCAACGCGGATATTGGCATCGTGTCCGAGCAGGACATTCTGGACTGGGGCTATTCCGGTGTGATGGTGCGTGGTTCTGGCCTTGCATGGGATTTGCGCCGCGCGCAACCCTATGAATGTTATGACGAATTCGACTTCCAGATCCCGGTGGGCAAAAACGGCGACTGCTATGATCGCTATCTGGTGCGCATGGAAGAGATGCGCCAGTCGCTGTCGATCATCCATCAGGCGATCGCCAAACTGCGCGCGCCCGAAGGGCAGGGGGATGTGCTGGCCCGTGGCAAGCTGACTCCGCCCAAACGCCAGGATATGAAGACCTCGATGGAGGGGCTGATCCATCACTTCAAACTCTATACCGAGGGCTTCAAGGTGCCCGAGGGTGAGGTTTACGCCGCTGTCGAAGCCCCCAAGGGCGAGTTCGGTGTTTATCTCGTGTCGGATGGGTCCAACAAACCCTATCGTGCCAAGCTGCGTGCGCCAGGCTTTCTGCATCTCCAGTCGATGGATTACATCGCGGGCGGCCACCAATTGGCGGATGTCGCGGCGATCATCGGCACCATGGACGTCGTGTTTGGAGAGATTGACCGCTAAGCCCGCCGTTTGAGCGGGGGATTTTCGGCAGGACGCTGCCGCGCGCCCGGCAAAGCCGGTTGATGAGGGAAGATTGATGAAGAAAATCGCAATGGCTTTTGCCGCTCTGGGTTTGACAGCTGCCTGTGTGGTGCCGCCGCAGAACGTATCGCCTGATGATCTGGTGGCCTTTGACGAAGCGGTGGCCTCGATCGGATGTGATCTGGTGGCCGAAAGCGACTATCTGCCGGTGGAACTGCAGACCGGGCTGACCCGCGAGAAAGTCATCGAAGTGGCCCAATACCGCGTCGCCAACGAACAGGCGGTCAACCTGTCAAACGGGGGTGTCCGCCTGAAAACCGGCGCCTGTGCCCCGGACAGCGAAGCCTGAGATACGAATAGCCCCTACCGGGCCCCACAGCCACGAAGGATATCCTTCGAACAAGCAACGGAACGAACCCATGCTGCGTCGACTGCACAATGACCAACCCGAAAGCTTCGCCTTTACCGAAGCCAATCTGGCCTGGGCGAATGAACAGATCACGAAATACCCCGCAGGGCGTCAGGCCAGTGCGGTGATCCCGCTGTTGTGGCGTGCGCAGGAACAGGAAGGCTGGCTTAGCCAACGGGCGATCGAAGCCGTGGCAGATATGCTGGACATGGCCTATATCCGCGTGTTTGAGGTGGCGTCCTTCTACTTTATGTTCCAGTTGCAGCCCGTGGGCTCGGTCGCGCATATCCAGATCTGCGGAACCACCTCGTGTATGATCTGCGGCGCAGAGGATCTGATTGCGGTATGTCAAGAAAAGATCGCCACCAAACCGCATGTGATTTCTGACGACGGCAAGTTTTCGTGGGAAGAGGTCGAATGCCTTGGTGCCTGCACCAACGCGCCCATGGCCCAGATCGGCAAGGATTATTACGAGGATCTGACCGCCGAAAAGCTGGCGGACCTGCTGGAGCGCCTTGGCAAGGGTGAGGTCCCACAGGTGGGTCCGCAAAACGGCCGTTTTGGCTCTGAACCCCTGGGGGGCGTGACCAACCTCAAGGAATTTGTGAACGGTGCGATTACGCTGAATGCCTCGGCGCAACTGGCGCATGATATCGGGGACACGGTCAAACGGATCGACGGCACCGAGGTGCCTTTGCGCGCCCCATGGGGGGATCAGTCCGGCCGCCGCGGGGAAGGCCTTGCAAATGCGCAACCCCCCAAGGCGCCCGAGGCCCCCAAATCCGCGGTCCAGCAGGCCGCAGCGGAAAAGGCTGCGGCGGAAAATACCAAGGAAACGGCCTCCGAGCCCGAGGCCCCCGGTGTCAAACCCCAAACCCTTGAGGCCGCCCGCGACGGGGGGCCGGACGATCTGAAGCGGATCAAAGGGGTTGGACCCAAGCTGGAGGCGTTGCTGCATCGCCTTGGGTTCTTCCATTTTGATCAGGTCGCGGCCTGGACAGCGGATGAAGTCGCATGGGTCGATCAGAACCTTGAGGGCTTTAAAGGCCGCGTCAGCCGTGACGAATGGGTCAAACAAGCCAAAGAATTTGCCGCCGAGTAAAATCGAAATTTGCGCTCTGTACGAAGAAAGGCAATAGTTTGCCATATGCTACGTAGAAAACGTACAGGGAGTAATGAGATGACGAATATGAATGGCGGCGAGGGCTGCGCAATGAAATGCTGGGGCGGAGCGGCGATTTTTGGTGCCTTGGCACTGGTCTTTGCTCTATTGGCGGGAAAGGGATTTTTTGCCGCTCTGGTGATCGGATTGCTGGTGCTCGGGCTGCTGGGTGCGTTATTTAACTGGCTCTTTTGTGCGGCGGTCCCCCAACCGGGAACAACGACAAGCGCGCAAGCGGAAACCGTTTCGGCACCTGCATCACCTGTTGCGGCGCCCGCAGCCGTGACATCTGGGGCCGCTGTGGTCGACGCGGCTGAGACCTCTGCTGGACAAACGCAGGCCACTGAGGCGACTTCTTCAGAAGCAGAAGCAGAAGCAGAAGCAGAAGCAGAAGCAGAAGCAGAAGCAGAAGCAGAAGCAGAAGC
>JAOARX010000014.1 GCA_025210345.1 Pelagimonas sp.
AGCTGCGCACAGGTCGCAGGCGCCATCACCCCCGTCCCGGGCGGCGTAGGCCCCATGACAATCGCATGCCTCCTCGCAAACACCGTAACCGCATGCTGCAGAATGAACGGCCTAACCGAACCAGATGGCCTAACCGCTTAAAACCATACCGAAACAAAAACACCATCAGCCCCTATACCCGAGGGGCTGATATCTAAAATCCAAGGGATTAAACCTTGGTGAAACAACAAGATTTAAGAGTCTTTAGAGACTCGCTTTGCATTTTGGAAAGGCTGTTCAACCAACCTGACTTCTGAAATGCGAGGCCCGCCATGCCCACCTATAATCTGATCGCCTATGGGGGAACCGGGCTTGGGTATACCAGCCGTGTTGGGGATACATTTGTTGCAGATAGCAGCCAGACAGCCCGTGTTGTCGCTCAAGATGATGATGACATCCTGAACGATTGGACCACGGGCAGCAACGGCGGCATGATGACCCCCGGCGCGATGCAGGGGGACACCACCTCGACCGTGATTTCATCTGAAATCGGGTGGCTGCCCGCCGGGGACATGATCACATCAGGTTATTGGACAACCTTGTCCTATACGGATCCCGCCACGGGTACGACCGGGACGGTCGAGGCCTATACCATCTGGAATGACAGCACGAACTCTTGGGGGGGCTCACAGAATTCGTATGTCTTCACCAGCGGCAAGCTGATGGATGGGGTGACCTATACGGTGATCAATACCGAGCAAAACGCCGGCGTCCCATGGGAGTCCCTGATGTGTTTTGCGCGCGGAACACATATCCGCACCCCGACCGGCGCTGTGCGGATCGAAGATCTATCCGTTGGGGATTTGGTGCATACCAAAGACAATGGCCCTCAGCCCATTCGCTGGCTGGGTCGGCGACGTGTCGAAGCCGAGGGGCGCTTTGCCCCGGTTCGAATCGACAAAGGGGTTTTGGGCAATCGTCGGCCGCTGTTGGTGTCGCCAAACCACCGGCTGCTGCTGCGCGGGGCCTATGCAGAGCTGCTTTTTGCCGAAGAAGAGGTGCTGGTGCCTGCCAAACACCTGCGTCACCATCGGGGTATTCGTGTGCGCCATGGGGGGATGATCCAGTATCACCACATGTTGTTTGATCGCCATGAAATTGTCTATGCCGAGGGTGCCCCAACCGAAAGCTTCCATCCGGGTGATCAGGCCATGGCCGGTTTGACCCGGGATGTGCGCGAAGAAATCTTTGCCTTGTTCCCCGAGTTGCGAGAGGGCATCGACCGTTTCGAATGCGCGCATAAATCCTTATCGCGTGACGAGGCAGCCGCCATTCCCGCGCTACACTAGGATTTACAGTGCATAGGGCACCATGGTCCCTGTAAGTGTCGCGATATGTGTCTCTTTGCCGGCATCCAGGGCATAGACGTCAGAGCGGATGATCACCAGGCGCCGTCCCGGTTTGATCACGCGGCCCCGGGCAATCAGACGCGTGCCCTTGGCGGGGGCCAAAAGATGCGTGCTGATCTCTGAGGTCAGAACCGCGTGCTGTTCGTCTTGCAAAGTGATCGCCGCGCCACCTCCGGCCGTATCCCCCAACGCAAAGGTCAGGGCCGCATGGCCAAACCCGTTGTGCTGCAAAAATTCCGGGTGCATCGCGGCCTCAAGATCGACCTCGCCGGGGGCGACGTGGGTCACCTGCGCGCCAAGGGTTTGCATCAGGGGCTGGGCCCCCAGAATCTCGTCGATACGATCTTTGAGTGTCATGAGAACAGCCGAGCACGGCGAGTCGTTTGGCGCAAGTGTGACGTCGCGCATTGTCCGAACCCAATTTCACAGTCGTGACGTTAGGGCGCGGGGGGACATGGGTATCTCCCATTGCAACCGGGCCACCACCGGGGTCTTTTGCAGCGCAGGAGGACTATCATGCTGACAGGTTTGCGCATAGTTGAATTCGAAGCGCTGGGGCCCGCGCCTTTTGCGGGCATGCTTTTGGCGGATCTCGGGGCCGAGGTGATCGTTGTGCACCGTAAGACGGGTGGCGCATTGCCGATCAAACAGGGAAAGAACCTGTTGGACCGGGGGAAACGCTCGATCATGCTGGATCTGAAGGACCCGGGTGATCTTGAGGTGGCCAAGGCCCTGATCAAAAGCGCCGACGGGATGACAGAAGGTCTGCGCCCCGGTGTGATGGAGCGCTTGGGGCTTGGCCCCGATGTGGCCATGGTGCTGAACCCGCAGCTGGTTTATGGGCGTATGACAGGCTGGGGGCAGGATGGTCCAAATGCCAGGTTGGCGGGCCATGACATGAATTATCAGGCGCTGACCGGCGCACTGTATTATGCGGGGCAGGAGGGCGCGGTGCCCGCAGTCCCGCCGACCCTGTTGGGCGACATCGGCGGCGGCGCCATGTATCTGGCCGTTGGAATGCTGTCGGGGCTCTTGCAGGCGCAGCGCACGGGGCAGGGCACCGTGGTGGATGCCGCGATTGTCGATGGAACAAGCCATATGATGGCGCTGAACCTGTCCATGGGCGCGCATTTTTCCCGCGAACAGCGCGGGGTGTCAGCCTTGGATGGCTCCCACTGGTCGTGCTGCTATCGCTGTTCGGATGGCGGGTTTGTGGCGGTTCAGTGCTTTGAGCCGCAGTTCTACGCCCTGTTCCGCGACCTGATGGGGATTGCAGAGGACACCCGTTTTGATGATCAGTTTGATCGGGAAAAATGGCCTGATCAGGTTGCGGGATTGCAGGCGATTTTCGAAACCCGGCCGCGCGATCATTGGGCCGGGCTCTTTGCCGATACGGATGCCTGCGTGACCCCTGTTCTGTCGCCGGTTGAATCCGCGGATGACCCACATATGCGCGCGCGCGGTGTCTGGCAGGCCGATGGAACACCCTCTCCGGCACCGCGTTTCGGCGGGGCTGTACGCGCACCCGGCAAGATCGCCGAGCACGGTGCGGACACCGATCGTCTGATCAAGGAACTGCGCGAAAAGGGGCTGCTATGACCGATGATATGGCACAGGAAACCGGGGCACATGCGTTTGGTGGCCTTTTGCGCGCGCGGTTTTCCTGCCGTGCCTATCGCGATGATCCGGTGCCCCGCGCGGTGATCCAAGCGGCCCTAGCGGATGCCCAGCATGTGCCGTCATGGTGCAACTCGCAACCGTGGAAGGCATGTGTGACAGGGGCTTCGGAAACCGCGCGTCTGGCCCAGGCCCTCTTTGAGCACTCAGGCACCGCGCCACACGCCAGCGATCTGCCGTTCCCGGCCCGCTATGAAGGGGCCTATCAGGACCGCCGCCGCACCTGTGGATTGCAACTCTATGAGGCCGTGGGGGTGGAAAAAGGGGATCGCGTGGCGTCGGCCCGGCAAATGCGCGAGAATTTTCGCCTGTTCGGCGCGCCGCATTTCGTGTTGATCACCAGCCCGAAAAACCTGGGCACCTATGGGGCTTTGGACTGCGGGGCCTATGTCACGGCGCTTTTGCTGGCGTTACAGGCGCGGGGGGTGGCCTCGATTCCTATGGCTTCGGTCGCGGGGTTCTCTCCGTTCATGCGGGACTGGTTCGCGGTCGAAGAGGATCGCGACGTGTTGTGCGGTGTGGCCTTTGGCTATGCGGATTTGGATGCGCCTGCGAACGGGTTTCGAACCGACCGCGCCGCACAAGACGAGGTGGTCGACTGGCGGTGGGACTAGTCCTCTTCTGATCGGTCCGTCGCGGGCGCGGGTTTGGGGGACAGCGCGCTGAGTTGCGCGTAAAGCGCGTCATCCATGGGAAAGCGCATGGCCTCAAGTGAGGCGTGCAACTGCCCCGATGCCCGCGCCGACAGGATCGGAACCGGACGCGCGGGATGATGTGCAGCCCAAGCGACGGCCAGCGTGGCGGGATCTGTTCCAACCTCTTTGGACAAGTCCCAAAGCGCGCGGGCGGTGCCGTGCATCTGCTCCTGGCCATAGCGGGCCGCATAGCGATTGTCTTCGGTCAGGCGTCCGGTCTCGCCGCAGGTGTATTTCCCCGTCAACAGACCCCCGCCAAGCGGGGAATAGGTGGCGGGCAGAATGCCCTCTGAGGCACACATGGGTAAAAGCTCGACCTCGGCTTGACGTTTGACAAGGCTGAACATGGGCTGGATCACGTCAATGCGTGTATCGTGTTTGGCGGCGACGGCCTGCGCCTTCATCACCTGCCAGGCGGCATAGTTGGACAGGCCGATATGGCGGATCTTGCCCTGTGATTGCAGGGTTGCAAGCGTTTCGATGGTTTCGTCCAGCGCGGTCTCATTGTCCCAGCGGTGCATATACAGCAGATCAATAACATCCAGCCCTAGCCGTGCGCGGCTGATGTCGAATTGGGTCAGGATCGTTTCGCGACCCGCGCCGCCGACATAGCCGACCTTGGAGGCAACATAGACCTGATCCCGTTCGGGTGCGACGCAGGCGCCCAGCAGGGTCTCGGATGCGCCATCGGTATAGATATACGCCGTATCAAAATGGCGCAGGCCTGCCTTGCGGCAGGTCTCATACAGATCGCGGCTGGCGGTGGGGTCTGCGCGCCCGCCAAACTGCATGGTGCCAAAGGCAAAGCGACCCACAGGCTCGCCCGAAAGGGTGGTGATAGGCTGTGTCATCCCCCGGGTGTTGCACGAAGCGCGGCCGCAGGAAAGAGGCACATCCGCGCGAACCGGAAATCTTCATGAGAGTGTTAGGGTCAGGACCCATTGACCCTAAGCCTGCGCGCAGGCGGTTTAACCTGCGGAAGATATGGGTAAAGCGCATCTTTTTGCCCTGTCGTAAAACTGTTACAGGGCTGCCAAGGCAAAGAGGCAACTGACATGACCATCACTTCTATTGGCCAACTGATCGCAGGCCGTCCGTTGATTTCGGTGACCCCGGAGTGCACAGCTGAACAGGCCTGCAAACTGTTTTCTGAGCATCGGATCGGTGCCTTGGCGGTGGTCGATCAGGGCGCGCTGGTTGGGATCTTGTGTGAGCGGGACGTCATCCGCCGTTGCATCGCGCAAGAACGCGCCCCGGCGCAGACCCCTGTGCGCGAGGTCATGACCCAAAATCCAACCGCGGTTTCCCAGTCCGACGGGCTGGCCCATGCGCAGACGGTGATGGATCAGGGGGCGTTTCGGCATTTGCCCGTGGTGGATGACGCCCATCACGCGGTAGGCATGATCTCGGTCCGGGATATTCCAACAGACTACAAGGTGATGGCCGAGCGTTTTCAGGAATACCAGAAACCTGTTTGATAGCAGTGGGCTGCACACGACGTTCTAGGCCAGCCAGCGCCAGATATCATCCCAGATCTCGGTACAGTCGCGCCTGAAAGCCCCTTCGTGGCCGATGCGCTTCACCCCATATTCTGCGGGATCATGCACCGTGATTTCTTGAGATGCGTTTGGGTAAAAATCCAGCAATGCCTGGGCGGTATAGGGGGTGGCGATGGGATCATCAGTAAAGACCCATGACCGGATGGGCCCCGTGACCTGCGTATAGTGCTGCGGGGTGAGCCGATCAGACATGTCTTGGCGAAAGTAGGTCGGGGAATGGCACCACCGCCGCCAGGTTCTGAAAACCTTGGGGGGGATGTCTTCGCCGGTCCACCCCCCGCCGCGTTTCAGATAGCCATGACGCAGCAGGTTATAGCTTCCCAGACACCACCAGAAATACAGTTCAAGCGGGATATACTTGAGGTGATGTTTGGGCCAATAGCCGATCCCGACAGAGACAAACGCTTGCTTGTGGATCAGGTCATGGTTGGAGGCAATCCCAAGGAAATGTCCCCCCACGCTATGCGCCACATGTTTGATGGGCAGCCCGGGGGCCGCGTGATGCAGTGCGTCCAAGGCGGCAGGCAGATCATAGCGCCCCCAATCGCTGTATTCGATTGGTGACCCTCGCAGGTCGCCGCTGCGCGAGGCGCCAATGCCGCGATAATCATATGTCAGCACCACAGCGCCTTTGGCGGCAAAATGCCGGGCGATGTGGCGATAAAAGCTTTTGGGGAATCCGGTGCCCGATGAGATCAGAACCGCCTGCGTGGGTTGCAAAGGTTGGTACAGATCCGCCGCAAGGGCATGGCCATCGGCGGTTGCAAGCGTCATGGGCGTTGGATCGGACATGGGGCACCTCTTGGATGCCATCTATGATGCATGAATGTCCGGCGCGCGCAGCGCTGACGTGAGGTCGATGACGCTACGACAACAAAAGCCCCGCCATATGGCGGGGCTTTCGAAGTGGGTTGGACCGGGTCTTAGTTCGGGACTTCGGCGGTGATGCCTTCGATGTAGAAGTTCATGCCAGCCAGATCGCCGTCCGAGGCGGTTTCGCCTTCGGCCAGCCAGACCGAACCGTCCGCCTTGTTGATCGGGCCGGTGAAGGGATGGTATTCGCCTGCGGCGATGGCATCTTTCATGGCCAGGGCTTCGGCTTTTACGTCGGCGGGAACCGCGTCGGTGATTTCACCGATGCCCACCATGCCAGTCGAAATACCGTCCCATGTATCAACCGATTCCCAGGTGCCGTCGATGACCGCCTGAACGCGCTCGATGTAATAGGGCGCCCAGTTGTCGATGATCGACGAAACGCGCGGGTAGGGGGCATAATCCGCCATATCCGAGGCCTGGCCAAAGGTGATCACATTGCCCGCCTCTTGTGCCGCCGCCTGTGGCGCGGTCGAATCGGTGTGCTGAAGAACAACGTCCGCACCGTTTTCAATCAGCGCGCGGGCTGCGTCGGCCTCTTTTGCGGGATCAAGCCACGTGTAGAGCCAGATGATCGAGAATTCGACATCCGGGTTCACCTTTTTGGCATGCAGATAGGCCGAGTTGATGCCCCGGATCACTTCGGGGATCGGGATCGACGCGATATAGCCAACCTTGTTGGTCTTGGTCATCTTGCCCGCAATGTGGCCCTGAATGGCGCGGCCTTCGTAGAAACGTGCCGAATAGGTCGATACGTTGTCGGCGCGTTTATACCCGGTGGCGTGCTCGAATTTTACATTCGGGAACTTTTCGGCCACCGCCAGCGTCGGGTCCATATAGCCAAACGAGGTGGTAAAGATGATGTCGGCACCGGTCAGCGCCATCTGGGTGATCGCGCGTTCGGCATCCGCGGATTCCGGCACGTTCTCCTGATAGATGGTTTTCACCTTGCCCTCGAAATGCGCTTCCATTTTCTGGCGCGCCTGATCGTGTTCATAGGTCCAGCCACCATCGCCCGGAGGGCCGATATAGACAAAGCCAGCGGTGATGTCTTCGGCAGCAGCGGCCGAGCCCAGCGTCAGCGCGAATGCAGCCGAGGCAAGAAGGGTTCTACGGTTCATTGATTGGATCCCCTGTTGGTTGTGTTGGCCTCAGGACGAGGCATGGAATGCCCGGCCAAGCGAGGCAGGTGCGCCATGCTCTCCCCGGACAGAAATGATGACGAGCACCAAAATGGTTATCAGATAGGGCGAGGCAGACAAGAGTGCGACGGGCACATTGCTGCCTGCGGCCTGAAGGTTGAGCTGAAGCACGGTGATGCCGCCAAAGAGATAGGCGCCGATCATCACCCGGCCCGCACGCCACGATGCAAACACCACGATCGCCAGCGCGATCCAGCCCGCGCCCGCCGTCAGGCCCTCGGTCCATTGGGGCACACGCACGAGGCTCAGGTAGGCCCCGCCAAGCCCCGCACAGGCCCCGCCAAAGAAAATGGCCATCAGGCGCACGCGAATGACTTTGTACCCCAGCGCATGGGCGCTGTCGTGGCTTTCGCCCACCGCGCGCAGGATCAGACCGGCGCGGGTGAATTTGAGAAACGCCCAGACCGCCAGAACCAGCGCCAGCGACACATAGACCATCGGGTCATGGGAAAAGAGCACCTTGCCGAAAAACGGCAGATCCGAGAGACCGGGGATGTGGATCTTGTCAAAGGCGGGGGCCTTCATCCCCTCGTAGGGTTTGCCGATCAGGCTGGACAGGCCCAGCCCGACCAGCGTCAGCCCAAGGCCCGTTGCCACCTGGTTTGACAGCAGAAACTGGGTCAAAACGCCAAAGGCCATGGACAACAGCGCCGCGGCCAGGGCGGCGCCGACAAAGCCCATGACCGGCGACGTGGTGTTGACGGCCACGGCAAAGCCCACAACTGCGCCGGTGATCATCATCCCTTCGACCCCCAGGTTCAGGACGCCGGATTTTTCCACCACCATCTCACCGATGGCCGCCAAAAGGATCGGCGTGGCGGACACCATGATCGAGGCGATCAGCAGCGCGGGAGAAATCGAAGACAGGTCCATCACACGGCCTCCTTACGGGTACGGGTCAGGCGGAAGTTCACAAAAACATCCGTGGCCAGCAGAAAGAACAACAGCATCCCCTGGAACAGTTGAATCGAGGCCCCCGGCACCTGCAACATAAGCTGCGCCAGCTCACCGCCGATATAGGTCAGCGCCATCAAGAGACCCGCAAGCAAGATGCCAAACGGGTTCAGCCGCCCCAGGAAGGCCACGATGATCGCGGTAAAACCATAGCCCGCAGCAAAGCCGCTTGAGACCTGTCCCGCGGGGCCGGCGACTTCGAACAGGCCGGCCATCCCCGCCAGCGCCCCGGAGGCCCCAAGACACAAAAAAATGATCCGGGTCGGGTTCACGCCGGAAAAGCGCGCGGCGCGGGGGGCTTCGCCGCTGAGGCGAATGTTAAAGCCCTGAATGTGGCGGGTCATGAGAACATAGGCGCCGATCACGGCGATAAAGGCGGCCACGACGCCGAGATGCATGCCGGTGTTCGCAATCAGTTCCGAATTATGCACCGTGTCCCACTGTTTAAAGTTGCGACTGCCGGGAAAGCCCATGCCCTCGGGATTGCGCAACAGGCCTGAGGATACGGATATCAGGATGTTCTCGGCCACATAGACCAGCATGAGCGAAACAAGGATTTCATTGGTGCCGAATCGGGTCTTGAGAAACGCCGGGATCATCGCCCACAGCAGGCCACCCAAGGTGCCGCACAGGATCATCAGCGGCAGGATCAGCGGGCTTTGAGAGGGGTAAAACGCCAGCCCCGCCGCCGCGCCGCAAATGGCCCCCATGATGTATTGACCCTCGGCACCGATGTTCCAGATTCCCGCCCGGAAACCGATTGACAGGCCGATGGCGATCAGGATCAGGGGACCGGCTTTGACCAACAGCTGGGGGCGGCTGTAACTGGCGAAATTGGGATGAAACAGCGGGTCCCAGAAAATGGTGCGAATGGCCTCGAACGGATCGGCACCCAGCGCCGCGAAAAGCAGACCGCCAAAGAGCATGGTCAGCAGTACCGCGAAGACGGGCGAAAAATTCGACCAAAATTGTGAGGGTTGGGGACGTTTTTCAAGCCGGATCATAGAACGCCTGCCTTGCGCCCGGTGTGGGCGGCGGAATTTGGATATTTTTGAAGAGATGAAGACAGGGGGTCACGCGGTTTCATGAACGGCCTCCTCTGCCTCGGCGCCGCCCATCATCAGGCCGATCTGGTCGATATTAAGATCAGCCATGGGACGGATGTGCGAGAGGCGTCCTTCGTTCAGCGCGCCGAAACGATCTGAGATTTCAATCAGTTCGTCGAGATCCTGGCTGATCACCACCACGGCGCTGCCCTGCGCCGCTAGGTCCAGGATCGATTGCCGGATAAAGGCGGCGGCGGCGGCGTCAACACCCCAAGTGGGCTGGTTGATGATCAAAAGATCGGGTTTTTGCGCAATCTCGCGGCCCACCACGAATTTCTGAAGGTTGCCGCCGGACAGTGCGCGGGCGGCGGTGTCCGGGCCCGGGGTGCGCACGTCAAAATGCGCGATGACGTCTTCGGCGAACTGCCGGGCGCGGTCCCAGCTGATAAACCCTTTGGACAGGATGCCTTCGCCGCGCGCGGCGGTCAAAATCCCGTTTTCAGTCAGCGACATATCGGGGGCCGCAGCGTGGCCAAGACGCTCTTCGGGGGCAGACAACACGCGGATGCCGCGGCGATCAATAGGGCCGGATTGGCTGATGTCAGCGCCGTTCAGCGTCACCATGCCGGGTTTGGACAGGCGTTCGCCGGATAGCGCCGCCAGCAGTTCGTCCTGCCCATTGCCAGCGACCCCGCCAAGTCCCAGAACTTCGCCTGCGCGCACCTGAAACGAGATGTCCCGCAACGGTGTGCCATAGCCCTCTTGCGTGGGCAGGGTCAGGGCATCGACAGTCAGCAGGACCTCGCCCAGGTGCTTTTCGCGCGCCATGGGGGTTGCAAACGAACTGCCCACCATCATCTCGGCCATCTCGCGCGCCGATGTCTGCGCCGGGGTGCAGGTGCCCACGTTCTGACCATGGCGCAGCACGGTGGCGTGATCACACAGGGCGCGGATCTCTTCGAGCTTGTGCGAGATATAAAGAATAGAGGTCCCTTCGGCTTTGAGTTTGCGCAGGGTTTCGAATAGGGTGTCGACCTCTTGTGGGGTCAAAACGCTGGTGGGCTCATCCATGATGAGCAGCCGAGGATCCTGTAGAAGGCAGCGGATGATCTCGACCCTTTGACGTTCGCCCGCCGAGAGGGTGCCCACCGCGCGATGTGGATCAAGCGGCAGGCCATAGGCCTGAGAGACCTCGGTGATTTTGCGCGCCAGATCACGGGGCTTGGGCGGGGCGTCCATGCCAAGCGCCACGTTTTCCGCGACATCCAGGGCGTCAAACAGCGAAAAATGCTGAAACACCATGGCAACGCCATTGGATCGTGCCTCTGATGGTTTGGAGGGCGCATAGGGGGCGCCATTCATGATCATCTCACCTTGGTCAGGCTTGACCAGGCCATAGATCATTTTAACCAGCGTCGACTTTCCCGCGCCATTTTCACCCAAGAGCGCGTGGATTTCACCTTTTTGGATGTCGAACGACACATTGTCATTGGCGACGACACCCGGATAGGCTTTTCTCAGGCCCTTGAGGCCAAGCAAGGCGTGTTCCACGCGCTATTCCCCCATGTTTGCGGTGTAAGTAGCTGGGCGGCGACGCCAATGGCAATGGCCTGAGGCTGCTTTCCCAGATCTTTGCGCCCAATCGGGCAGCAGATGCTTTGAATTTGGGCATCCGAGTGACCCAAGGCGCGTAACCGTTTGGAGAACCTCGCCCATTTGGTGTCCGAGCCAATCACCCCCGCAAAGGCGAATCCCCGGAGAAGGGCGGCGTGGCACAGCTGAAGGTCAATTTCATGGCTATAGGTCACGATCACATGCCCGGCGTTGCGGGGGGCATGCGCCATCATGCGCGGTAAATCCAGCGCGGGCAGAGGTGTGACACTGGCTGGAACGTGATCGGGAAACCGGTCGGGGCTGGTGTCCGCCCAATACAGATCAAAATCGGCCAAGGGTGACAACGTATCGACCAAGGCCCGGCCCACGTGACCCGCGCCCCAGATCCACAGGGGCTTGCGTGGGGCGTCGATCGGTTCGACCATCCAGTTTTGCAACAATTGCGGGCCTGGCATCCGCCCTTGTGCCCGGGCCTGGTTGGTAAGGCGCCGCACCGACAGGGGCATATCACCGGGGCCGCGCGCATAGACCGGTCCCGTGATTTGGTCGAGATCGCGTTCACTAAAGTGCTCGGTCAACAGCGTGACAGCGCCCCCGCAACACTGGCCAAGATCCGGGCCCAATGCGTGGCGGCTCAGGCCCGGTGTCTCCAAGGCGGCTTTGGCGGCCAAGTGTTCAAGCGCGCCGCCACCGATTGTGCCGGATTGCCCGCCGTCCCAAACCAGCATGGATGCGCCGACCTCGCGTGGGGATGAGCCCGACACCTCGGCGATGACCACACGCGCGACCCGCCCATGACGGGTGACGGCCTGGCGCAGGTTTTCCAGATCAAACCCCATTGCGCATCCTTTCGAGGGTGGTCAACAGGCGTTCGGGTGTGGCCGGGGCATCGAGATCGGGATAGGCGGTGCCACATGCGGCCAGCGCGTCGCTCAGCGCCATAAGGACCGAATTCCCGTGCATGAACGGTGGTTCGCCCACGGCTTTTGACCGGTAAATCGTGTCCTCGCGATTGGGGTGTTGCCATAGGTCCACGTTGAACACATCCGGCCGATCCGAACAGGCCGGGATCTTGTAGGTCGAAGGCGCGTGACTGCGCAGCGCGCCTTTGCCGTCCCAGACCAGTTCCTCGGTGGTCAGCCAGCCCGCGCCCTGCACAAAGCCCCCTTCGACCTGGCCCACGTCCAACGCAGGGTTCAATGAGCTGCCCGCGTCATGCAGGATATCGGTGCGCAAAATCCGATTTTCTCCGGTCAGGGTGTCGACCACAACTTCGGAACAGGCCGCGCCATAGGCAAAATAGTAAAACGGTCGCCCGCGCCCCTGGATTCGATCCCATTCCAGATCCGGGGTCTTGTAGAACCCCGTGGCGGACAGGCTTACCCGTGCGAGATAACAGGCCTGCGCGGCCTCGCGAAAACCCAGAACCTTGTCGCCAACCCGAACCTGACCCGCGTCGAACACTACGTCTTGGGGCGTGATCCGGGCCTCTTGGGCCAGGTGGTCGGCCATGCGGCTGCGCAGGGTCATGCAGGCCGCGCGCACGGCCATCCCGTTCAGGTCCGATCCGCTTGAGGCGGCGGTCGCTGAGGTGTTGGGCACCTTGCCTGTGTCGGTCGCGGTGATTCTCACGTCCTCTAAGGATATGCCAAAGACCCCCGCCGCCACTTGTGCCACCTTTTGAAACAGGCCTTGCCCCATCTCGGTACCACCGTGGTTCAGCTGTATGGATCCATCTTGGTACACATGCACAAGGGCGCCTGCCTGGTTCAGATGTGTCAGGGTGAACGAGATCCCGAACTTGACCGGGGTCAGCGCGATCCCGCGCTTCAGAACCGGATTGGCGATGTTCCATTCCCTCACTCGCGCGCGCCGCGCGTCGTAGTCACAGGTCTGTGCCAGCCGCCCGGTCAGGGCATTCAGGCAAAAGTCACTCACATCCTGCCCATAATGGGTCTGCTGTTTCGCCTCTTTGCAAATATCCTCGGGGGGGCTTGGCTTGGCCAAGTGGGGGGCAGACAGCCTCCCTGTGCCCGTGCCCCCTGCGTCGCGATAGAAATTGTCGCGATAGAAATTCAAGCGCCGCACATCCAGAGGATCGCGGCCGACCGCGTGGGCCACATGGTCCAACACCCGTTCGATCCCCAGCATACCCTGCGGACCGCCAAACCCGCGATAGGCGGTGGCACTTTGCGTGTTGGTCTTCAGTCGGTGGCTTTCGATCCGCATATTAGGGAGATGATAGGCATTGTCGGAATGCAGCATGGCCCGGTCCGCAACCGGAAGCGATAGATCCTGCGCCCAGCCACAACGGGCCAGCTGTCTAAAATCCACGCCCAGGATACGCCCGTCATCGTCATATCCCACACGGTATTCGATGCGAAAATCGTGGCGCTTGCCCGTGATCATCATGTCGTCGTCCCGGTCATAGCGCATCTTGGCGGGGCGACCGGTCTGAGCAGCGACCACGGCGCAGGCAATGGCCAGGGCATTGCCCTGGCTTTCCTTTCCACCAAACCCCCCTCCCATGCGGCGGGTTTCAACCCTGACCGCATGCATCGGCACGCCCAGAGCATGGGCTACCTTGTGCTGGATCTCGGTCGGGTGCTGGGTCGAGGCATGGATGACCATGTCTCCGTTTTCTTGTGGCAGCGCCAATGCGGCCTGAGATTCGAGATAGAAATGCTCTTGCCCGCCCATTTCGATCTGACCCGAAAGCTGATGCGGTGCCCCGGCAATCGCCTTTGGCGCATCCCCGCTGGTCCAGATGCGCGGCCCCTCTTCAAAGCGTGCCCCCCGTTCCAGCGCATCATCGATGGTGAGAACCGGTTTGCGCGCACGGGTTTCAACCTGCGCCAACCGCGCGGCCTTGCGGGCGTTCAGATGTGTATCCGCCGCCACCAGATAGATCGGCTGGCCAAGATAGTGAATCTGTCCGGTCGCCAGCATCGGCTCATCATGGGCCGATGGAGAGCAATCGCATTCTGAGGGCAGATCAGCCGCCAGCCAGGCCCGCGCAACCCCCGCAGCGGCGCGCACCGCGGTCAAATCAACCTCAATGAGGTCCCCGGCGGCGATAGATGACAGGCCAAAGGCCAAGTGCAGCGTGTTGGCGGGCAGTGGGATATCGTCAATATACCGTGCGCTGCCGCTGACATGTTGATGGGCGGTGTCATGGGGAAGGGGTTTGCCGACACTCATGGCGTCACCTCAAGCACGCTGACCCGTTCCCCCTGATCCTCAAGCAAGCAACGCCTGAGCATATTGCGCGCAGTGTTCAGGCGATAGTCCGCGCTGGCCCGCAGGTCGCTCAATGGTTGGAAATCCTGGGCCCACACGTCGTGAACTGCATCAAGTGTTTCCGCGGTCCATGGCCTGCCGACAAGCGCAGATTCCACCGCATCGGCGCGTTTGGGGATGCCCGCCATGCCGCCAAAAGCAATGCGGGCCTTTACCACAAGGCCATCGTCAACACTGATCAAAAATGCACCGCAAACTGCTGATATATCTTGATCAAATCTTTTGGATAATTTGTATACACGCAGTATGCTCGGCTGTTTCGGGATCGAGATGGCTTCGATGAATTCGCCGGGTGCGCGGTCTTGTTTGCCATACTCGACAAAGAAATCTTCCAGCGCGATGCTTCGGCGGATATCGCCCCGGCGCAGATGAATCTGCGCCCCAAGCGCGATCAGCGGCGGCGGCGTGTCACCAATCGGTGAGCCATTGGCAATATTCCCGCCCAAGGTGGCAGCGCTGCGCACCTGTTTCGAGGCGAACCGGCGCAGCATTTCGCCCAAGCTGGGGTAATCGGGGGTCACGTGATGGCGAAAATCCTCGATCGTGACACCTGCACCGATGCGAAGCTCGGCCTCGGATTCGGTGATGCTCTGCAGCTCTCGGCAGCGGTTGAGAAAGATTACCGGATCAAGATTGCGCAACTGCTTGGTGACCCAAAGCCCGACATCCGTGGCCCCGGCGATCAAGGTGGCGGTGGGCTGCTGTGCATAAAGCGCGGCCAATTCGTCCGCGGTCCGGGGCGCATTGGGCAATCCGCGGGGTTCAATCGCCGCCAGAGCCGTCGAATCATCAAGCCAGTCTGCCTTTGGTGCGGGGTCGCTGGCCTGGGCTGCGCGAACGATGGGGGCGTATCCGGTGCAGCGGCACAGGTTTCCCGCCAGCGCGTCGTCGTGGTCGCGATCGCCGCATTCATGTGCCACGGCAAGCGAGACGGCAATGCCGGGGGTGCAAAACCCACATTGGCTGCCGTGGTGGGTGATCATGGCGGATTGGACCGGGTGCAACGCCCCATCCGGTGCAGCAAGCCCTTCAATGGTGCGTACGGATTTGCCGTGTAACTGCGGTAACATCAGGATGCAGGCGTTTAACGGGCGCATGCCATCGTCGTCCTGAACCATAACGGTGCACGCGCCACAGTCGCCTTCGTTGCATCCCTCTTTGGTGCCTTTCAGGCCGTGGCTGTCGCGCAGCCAGTCCAAAAGCGTCGCGGTGGGGGCCGCTCGCTCAAGCGTGACGCTCTCTCCGTTCAGAAGAAAGGTGATTGTCATGTAAATAACCTGCCGCGGTACCAATTCCCCTGAGCGCACTTAGGGGGTGTGCCTTCGATGCGGCGTAGAAAGCACACGCGTTCCTTCCCCTTCAGGCTAGGCGGGGCAAATCGCATTTGGCAAGAAAAAAGCAACCATCTGCTGTCCCGGAACAGGGACCGCCCGGATATTAGGCCCCGGGAACGGCACGGAAAGAACCGGGTTTCAACCCCTGACCACGCGCAGTAATGTCCGGACCATGTCAGATCAAAAGTTCATCCATCTTCGCGTACACACCGAATATTCGCTGCTGGAAGGCGCGATGCGTCTGAAAAAACTGTCCGGCCTTTGTGCGGATCTGGACATGCCGGCCGTGGCGGTGACGGATAGCAATAACCTGTTCGCAGCATTGGAGTTTTCCGTTTATGCCAGCGGCGCGGGTGTGCAGCCGATCATGGGGTGCCAGATCGATCTGCGCTATGCGGACCCAGCCCCGGGTGAGCGGCCCAAACCCCCGGCCCCGGTGGTTTTGCTGGCGCAAAGTGAGGCGGGGTATGAACATCTGATGAAGCTCAATTCTTGCCTGTATATGCGCAAGGATGGTGAGCTGCCCTACGTTACGCTGGATGAGCTGGCGCAGCACTCTGAAGATGTGATTTGCCTGTCCGGTGGTCCTGATGGGCCGGTCGGACGCCTGTTACGTGCGGGCCAGCGCCCCCATGCCGAGACCCTGATGACGCGTCTTGCGCAGATCTACGGCGACCGTTTGTATGTGGAATTGCAGCGCCATCCCGGTGAAGATGGTCAACCGCACGAGGCCGAGCAACTTTCCGAGCGCGGTTTTGTGGAAATGGCCTATGCGATGGATTTGCCCCTGGTGGCGACCAACGACGTCTATTTCCCCAAGTCCGAGATGTTCGAGGCCCATGATGCCATGATCTGCATCGCTGAAGGGGCTTATGTCGATCAGCAACAAGACCGCAGGCGTCTGACAGCGCAGCATTATTTCAAGACGCCCCAGGAAATGGCCGTGCTGTTTGCGGATCTGCCAGAGGCGCTTGAAAACACGATTGAAATTGCGAAACGCTGCGCCTTTATGGCCTATCGCCGTGATCCCATCTTGCCGAAGTTCGCGGATGACGAGGTGGCCGAACTGCGTCGTATCGCCAATGAGGGGCTGCAAAAACGTCTCGCGGTGATCCCCCATGCGGTGACGCCCGAAGAATACCAGGAGCGTCTGGATTTTGAGCTGGGCATCATCGAGGGCATGGGCTTTCCCGGCTATTTTCTGATCGTTGCGGATTTTATCCAATGGGCCAAGGATCAGGACATTCCGGTCGGGCCGGGGCGGGGGTCTGGTGCGGGGTCTTTGGTGGCTTATGCGCTGACCATCACCGACCTTGATCCTCTGCGCTATAGTCTTCTGTTTGAACGGTTTTTGAACCCGGAACGGGTGTCAATGCCAGACTTTGACATCGACTTTTGCATGGATCGCCGCGAAGAGGTGATCAAATATGTGCAGGAAAAATATGGGCACGACCGGGTGGGGCAGATCATCACCTTTGGGGCGCTTTTGTCCAAGGCGGCGGTGCGCGACATGGGGCGCGTGCTGCAAATGCCCTACGGGCAGGTGGACCGTCTGTCCAAGATGATTCCGGTCGAAGGGGTCAAACCCGTCAGTATCGAACAGGCCCTGCGTGACGAACCGCGCCTGGCCGAAGAAGCCAAGAGCGAAGAGGTGGTGGATCGCCTGCTGAAATACGGCATGCAGGTCGAAGGGTTGCTGCGCTCGGCCGGGACGCACGCGGCGGGGGTTGTCATTGCGGACCGCCCGACGGACGAACTCGTCCCGCTGTACCGCGATCCGCGATCGGACATGCCCGCGACACAATTCAACATGAAGTGGGTTGAACAGGCCGGGCTGGTCAAGTTTGACTTTCTGGGCCTGAAGACCCTGACCGTCATTCAGAACGCCATGGACCTGATTTTCAAATCCGGGCGGCAGCTGCACGAGGCAGCGGATGGTAAGAAATTGTATGACCCCGCCGAAGGCGCAGAGAACCAGATCAACGCCATTCCGTTGGATGACAAGGCTACATACAAATTGTATGCAGCCGCGAAAACGGTTGCGGTGTTCCAGGTGGAAAGCTCGGGTATGATGGATGCACTCAAGCGCATGAAACCCACCTGTATCGAAGACATCGTCGCGCTTGTGGCGCTCTATCGTCCGGGCCCGATGGAGAATATCCCAACCTATTGCGAGGTCAAAAACGGGCTAAAGGCAATCACCTCGGTCCACCCTTTGATCGACCACATTCTGGCCGAGACCCAGGGCATCATCGTTTATCAGGAACAGGTGATGCAGATTGCACAGGTCATGGCCAACTATACCCTTGGCGGCGCTGATCTTTTGCGCCGCGCAATGGGTAAGAAGATCAAAGAGGCGATGGACGCCGAACGCCCGAAATTCGAAACGGGTGCGGCGGAAAACGGGGTGGATGCGAAAAAGGCATCCGAGGTCTTTGATCTGCTCGAAAAATTCGCCAACTACGGTTTTAACAAATCCCACGCGGCGGCCTATGCGGTGGTGTCGTATCAGACCGGATGGCTGAAAGCGAACCACCCGGTGGAATTCATGGCAGGGGTCATGAATTGCGATATCCACCTGACCGACAAGCTGGCTATTTACTTTGAAGAGGTGCGCAAGGGGTTGGGTCTGCCCTGGGTGCCGCCCTGCGTGAACCGGTCCCTTGCGACCTTTGATGTGGTCGATGGACACCTTGTGTATGCACTTGGTGCACTCAAGAATGTCGGGGTCGAGGCGATGAATTTGATCGTCGCGGGACGGGGGGAACAGCCCTTTGCAACACTGTTTGATCTGGCCCGGCGGGTGGATCTTAAAAAGGTGGGCAAGCGCCCGTTGGAAATGCTGGCGCGGGCCGGGGCCTTTGACCAGCTCGACAGCAACCGCCGCCGGGTGTTCGACAGTCTGGATGCCCTGGTGATGTATTCCAGCGCGATCCACGAACAAAAGGCCAGCAATCAGGTGTCTTTGTTTGGCGAAGCGGGGGACGATCTGCCTGAACCCCGCATGTCCCCCGCGCCGGACTGGCTGCCTGCCGAACGTCTGGCCGAAGAGTTCAAGGCCGTGGGGTTCTATCTGTCGGGACATCCGCTGGATGACTTTATGCCGGCTTTGAAACGCCAGCAGGTTCTGACATTGGACGACGTCACCGAAAAAGCCCGGAGCGGTCCCCTGGTGGCGAAAATCGCCGGCATCGTCGCCGGTCGGCAAGAGCGCAAGTCTGCGCGCGGAAATCGTTTCGCCTTTGCCCAACTGTCCGATCCCACCGGGGCCTATGAGATCACGCTCTTCTCGGAAACCCTTGAAAAGTCGCGTGAGTTTTTGGAAACCGGAACCAAGGTGATCGTGACAGTCGAAGCGACATTGGAATCGGATCAACTTAAACTGCTGGCGCGCTCTTTGGGGCCGGTGGATGCGGCGGTGGCGGGTGCGGCCCCCGCGGGATTGCGGGTTCACATCGACGACACGATCGCGATTTCGCAAGTGGCCACCGTTCTGGGCGACGCGGCTGAAAAGATGCCCAAGGCGGCGCGTGGGCCGGTGCATCTGTGCCTGAATGACCCGTCACTGCCGGGCGAAGTCGAGCTGGATTTGCAGCAGTACTTCCCGGTGACGCCTGATATCAAAGGCGCGGTCAAATCCTTGGATGGGGTGATCCTCGTCGAGGAATTCTAGGCACAAGACCGCCGTTTGGGCGCTGATCGGTGGACGTGGCAGGGCGTTTTCGCCTACAACCTCTCAAAGGGGTTAGGTGTGGGGACGCCAATGAAACGCAGACTTGGGATCGCAGTCGCCTGTGTGGTGGTGTCGGGCTGTGCGGATCCGATGGGGCAGGTGCCCCGTTTGGATCAGGTCCAACTGGCCGAAGGTGCGGCGCAACCCCATGCGGTTGATGCCGGTGCTCCGGTTGTTCCCACCCTCGATACGAGCGAGCGTCCGCGCACCGGTCTGTTGGGTCTGTTCGCGCGCAAAGCCGATGAAGCCAAAGACACCGCGCCCGCATCACAGGACCCGGTTCAGGTTGCGGCCCTGGCCCCCGAAGCGGCGTCGGATGTGACGGATGAAACCGCAAAGACCGCGGTCCAATCCCCCCAAACCGACGACGCAAAACCCGCGAAACCCAAGGGGTTGGCCGGTTTGTTCGGTGCGGGGGCGGGATCGTCTTCCAAGTCGAAAAAGGCTGCGCGCGGCCCCAAACCCGGTGCGCCGGACTATCAACAGGTGTCGCTGGGCGTATCTCTGCCCTATGGGCAGATGGCGCGGGTGTGTGATGCGTCACGTGCGAAAATGGGCAAGAAAGTCGAGGGCTATCCAAGGCGCGGCAGCAAGGTGTCCCTGTTGGACAGCAACCCGGAAAGCACGGGCGCCCGCAACTTTTATCTGACCGGTTTCGACGATGGATGCGCGCGGCAATTCACCGGCGCTCTGGTCATGTTGGGATCGCCCGAAGACTACGAAGCCATCGCCTTTGGCGCGTCGGGCAAGACCCTTCCGAAAGGCGAGACCGATAAGGCCTATCGCAAGCTGCGCAGCAAGATCTGCCGTGTGAGCGAGAAAAAACCCTGCAAGCAGATGTCAAAGCTGAACCGTTCCACGGTGTTCGTGACGGTCTATGAAAGATTCGGCAGCAACCCGCGTTGGAAGAACATCCTGCTGCATGACGGCGAAGTTCTGGCGATGGATGTCAAAGGCTGACGGACATCAATAATGGGGCGGGCGTTCGTCGCCGATGACCACACCTCCGCCGCCCTCGGATTCGCGTTCGGCTTCTCGGCGCATCAGCATCTCGACCCGCGCGCTCAGGCGTGTGATCTCCTGGTCCTGACGGGCGACGGTGTCTGACAGATCTTCCATCATGCGCTGCATATGGGCCATGCGTTCTTCGATATGCGCTAAATCGGTCATCTCTTGTGATCTCCGTATGGGCAGGGCGGTCTGTCCGGTTGCCCCATCTGTCCCAAGCGGGTACAGGAGGCGCGAATGATTTCCAAGGTGGTACATCCTATGGCCAAGCAGAAGAAAGCCCCACGCCCCAAGGCGCAAACGCCAAAGGGCTTCCGCGACTATTTCGGTGCAGAAGTGACCGAACGCGCAGATATGCTGAAAACCATTGCCGATGTGTACCATCAATACGGGTTTGATGCGCTGGAGAGCTCGGCTGTGGAAACGGTCGAAGCGCTGGGCAAGTTCCTGCCCGACGTGGATCGCCCGAACGAAGGTGTCTTTGCCTGGCAGGACGAAGATGACGCCTGGATGGCGCTGCGCTATGATCTGACCGCGCCCTTGGCCCGTGTGTATGCGCAGTATCGCAATGATCTGCCCTTGCCTTATCGCCGTTATGCGATGGGACCGGTCTGGCGCAACGAAAAGCCGGGGCCGGGGCGTTATCGTCAGTTTTATCAATGTGATGCGGATACGGTGGGTGCGGCCAATGTCGCGGCGGATGCCGAGATCTGCGCCATGCTGTCGGATACGCTGGAACGCGTGGGTATCCCGCGCGGCGACTATCTGGTGCGGGTGAACAACCGCAAGGTTCTGAACGGCGTGCTGGAAACCATGGGGCTGTCTGACCAGGCCCAGGCCGCGGATGTTTTGCGCACCATCGACAAGTTCGACAAGGTTGGCGAAAGCGGCGTGCGCGAGCTGCTGGGCACGGGGCGGCTGGATGCTTCGGGCGCCTATATTGATGGGGTGGGCCTGTCCGCCGATCAGGCCGAACCGGTGATCGCGTTCCTGACGTCCAAGGCGCAGGACGTCGCCAAGACGTTTGAAAACCTGCGCGGCGCAGTTGGGGGTTCCAAGATCGGCGCTGACGGCATTGGCGAACTGGAAAAGATCGCCGAACTGCTGGACGCCGGTGGCTATGGCGCGGATCGGATCGAGATCGACCCAAGTGTCGTGCGTGGTCTTGGCTATTATACCGGGCCGGTATTCGAGGCCGAGCTGACCTTTGAAATCCTTGATGACAAGGGGCGCAAGCGCCAGTTTGGCTCGGTTTCGGGCGGCGGGCGCTATGACGATCTGGTCAAGCGCTTCACCGGGCAAGAAGTCCCTGCGACCGGCGTGTCGATCGGGGTGGATCGCCTACTGGCGGCGCTGCGTGAAAAGGGGCGCATGTCGTCGCGCGTGCAGGGGCCGGTGGTTGTCACCGTCATGGATCGCGATCGCATGGCCGATTATCAGGCGATGGTCACAGAGCTGCGCAATGCTGGCATCCGCGCCGAGGTCTATCTGGGCAACCCCAAGAACTTTGGCAACCAGTTGAAATACGCCGACAAACGCGAAAGCCCGGTGGCCGTGATCGAAGGCGGCGACGAAAAAGAGCGGGGTGTTATCCAGATCAAGGACCTGATCCTAGGTGCGAAAATCGCGGAAAACGCCAGCCTTGAGGAATGGAAAGAGCGCCCCAGCCAGTACGAGGTGCCGCGTGGCGATCTTGTGGCCAAGGTGCGCGAAATTCTGGATCTGAACGCATGAACCTGACCCAAGTGAAAGCCAAGGCCGCAGCGCTGTGCGCGCGGTTCGAAGAGGCGGGGGCTCAGCCCGTGGAGTGCAGCGTGTTGCAGCCCGCCGAGACCCTGTTGGATCTCTATGGCGAAGACATCCGCACGCGTGCCTATGTGACGTCGGACCCGGTGCGCGGCGAAGTCATGCTGCGCCCGGATTTCACCGTTCCGGTGGTGCAGATGCACATGTCCGAAGGCGCCGAGCCCGCGCGCTATACCTATTCCGGCGAGGTGTTCCGCCGCCAAGAAGAGCACCCGGATCGGGCCTCGGAATACCATCAGGTCGGATATGAGGTGTTTGACCGCACTGATCCACAGGCCTCGGACGCCGAGGTCTTTGCCGTGATTTCGGAAACACTGGCCGACTATGATCTGCGCGCAGTCACGGGGGATATTGGCATCCTGACCGCTGCGGTGCAGGGGCTTGCGACCACAGAGCGCCGTCGGGCGGCCCTGATGCGTCACATTTGGCGGCCCCGGCGTTTCCGTGCCCTGATGGACCGTTTTTCGGGAAAGGCGGCGGTGCCCGCCAGCCGCGCCGCGCTTTTGACCGCTGAAAACCCGATGGCTGAGGCAGGCGTTGCGATTGGTCTGCGCTCTGAAGTCGAAGTGCAGGCGCGGGTTGATGCGCTTAGGGCGGATGCGGAACAACCCGATCTAAGCCAGGAACAGGTGGGTCTAATCGATGCCCTGTTGAAAGTGTCGGAAAGCAGCGTTTATGCGCTGGAGCAGTTGCGCGACATTGCCGTTGACCTGCCTGCCATCACCGATGCGGTGGAACGCTTTACCCTGCGCTGCGAGGCCATGGAAAAACGGGGTGTCGCCATCGACACGCTTGCGTTCGAAGCCAGCTATGGCCGCACATCGATGGAATACTATGACGGCTTCGTCTTTGGCTTTTTGAATGCGGCACGGCCCGATTGGCCGGCGGTGGCGTCGGGCGGGCGCTATGATGCGCTGACCCGGCAGTTGGGCGGCGGCCGTGAAATTCCGGCAGTGGGCGGCGTGATCCGTCCTGGTCTGTTGGTCGATCTGGAGGCACAGACATGAGCATCAAGCTGGGTGTGCCGTCCAAGGGGCGGCTGATGGAAAAGACCTTTGACTGGTTTGGTCAACGGGGCGTTTCGCTGGCGCGGACGGGGTCGGATCGTGAATATGCGGGCAAAGTCGAAGGCGTGGAGGGCGTCGCACTGGTACTTTTGAGCGCCGGTGAAATCCCGCGCGAACTGGCGGCGGGGCGCATTCACCTGGGCGTGACGGGCGCCGATCTGATTCAGGAAAAGCTGGTGCAATGGGATCAAAAGGTTGAACCGCTGGCTGAACTGGGGTTCGGGTTCGCCGATCTGATCATCGCCGTGCCGCATTGTTGGGTCGATGTGGATACGTTGGACGATCTGGATGCGGCGGCGGCGGCGTTTCGGGCGAAACATGGCTTTCGCATGCGCATTGCAACCAAATATCACCGCCTTGTGCGCGCCTATCTGCATGATGGCGGCGTGGCGGATTATCAACTGATCGACAGTCAGGGCGCAACCGAGGGCACGATCAAGAACCTCACCGCCGAAGCCGTGGCGGATATCACCTCGACGGGGGAAACCCTGCGGGCAAACCATCTCAAGATTCTTTCAGAAGAACCGGTGCTGCGGTCTCAGGCGACACTGTTTCGCAGCCGCGTGATCGAGATGAGCAAAGAAGAGCGCGCCACCCTGACCCATCTGACAGAGTTGCTAGGCGTCTGATCGCAACCCGACCCGCAAAAGACAAAAAGCCCCGGTCCTGTGCCGGGGCTTTGGTGTTGAATGCGGTCGTATGTTATACGAGCCCGTCAAAATCCGAGGCGCTATGCCGTTCCGGCAGCTGACCTTCGCCGGTCAGATTGACGATCTTGCCGCGTTTGACCGCGTCGCGTTCGGCAATCTCTTCGGCCCAGCGTTTGACGTTCTTGTATTCATGGACGCTCAGGAATTCGGCCGCGTTATAGGCGTTGCCAATCACCGCACGGCCATACCATGGCCAGATCGCGATATCGGCGATGGTATAGGTCTTGCCCGCCATGAACTGGTTGTTGGCAAGGTGGCGATCCAGAACATCCAACTGTCGCTTGGTCTCCATGGCGAACCGGTTGATCGGATATTCCATGGGGAAAGGGGCATAGGCATAAAAATGGCCAAAGCCACCCCCCAGATAGGGGGCGCTGCCCATCTGCCACATCAGCCAGGACAGCATTTCCGCGCGGGTCTCGGCCGTGCCTTGGAAGGCATCGAACTTTTCGGCCAGATGCATCAAGATGGCACCGGATTCAAAGATCCGCACCGGGGTGTCGCCGGAGTAATCCAGCAAAGCAGGAATTTTCGAGTTCGGGTTCACGTCGACAAAGCCCGACCCAAACTGATCCCCCTTGCCAATTGAGATCAGCCATGCGTCGTATTCCGCGTCTGCATGACCGGCGGCCAGCAGCTCTTCGAGCATGATGGTGACTTTGTTTCCGTTGGGGGTGCCCATGGAATACAGCTGAAACGGGTGATCCCCCTTGGGCAGGTCGGCATCATGTGTGGCCCCGGCAATCGGGCGGTTGGTCGAAGCCCATTGCCCGCCGTTTTCCTGATCCCACGTCCAGACCTTTGGGGGCGTATAGTCGCTAGTCATCTCGCGCGTCCTTTGTTGATTGCGCTAAAGGTAAACCGACTGACGGAAATTGCCAGAGGGGGTGGTCAGGCGATCAAGGAAAAGTGTAGCGTTTGAACATGAAGAATGCGGTGGATCACGCGCCGGTCGCGGTTGTCTTGGGCGCGCGGGTCTGGGCGGATGGCAAAGTGTCAGCCAGCCTGCGACGCCGGGCCGAACACGCGGCCAATCTTTGGCTGGCGGCAAAGGTGCGTGCCATCATTGCCTGTGGTGACGGGCGAACGGGGATAAGTGATACCCGCCCCTCGGAAGCACAGGCCATTGCGGAAATCTGTCGGCTGGCCGGCGTGCCCGAGGGGGCGATTTTCCTGGAAGAGCAATCCGGCACAACTGAGGAAAACCTGCGGTTTGCCCGTCCGGTGTTGAAACAGATCGGCGCGAAGGGCGTGATGATCGTCACGGACCGCTATCATGCCCCGCGGGCGCGGTTGGTGGCGCGGAGGATTGGGTTGAACGCGCAAAGCAGCTGTCCGACCCATGCGCCCCTCACGTTTCGTACGTGGATCAGGCTGATTCTGCGCGAGATCGCGGCCTATGTCTGGTATGCGCTGTCCGGCAAGGGCGGGCGTTGATCGGGGC
This sequence comes from Pelagimonas sp., assembly GCA_025210345.1. Classification (GTDB taxonomy): domain Bacteria; phylum Pseudomonadota; class Alphaproteobacteria; order Rhodobacterales; family Rhodobacteraceae; genus JAOARQ01. The sequence goes on from JAOARX010000014.1 coordinate 25,411, forward strand.
TTTGTGCCGTAGGCCGTTAACCTTTTATACTGCGCGCGATTGAACTCGTGGTCACGTCTGGATCGATTTATCAGCCCGAAGGGCAGGCGCGTCCTGAAGTCGGACCGCACTACGTGGTTCCCTGGACAGTGGGGATGCGACGCGCATCGATGAACTGCGCATCTGGTGGGGCACTCAGATCGGCACCTGAGAGATCGGATATTCGGTGTTCTTAATGGCCACAACCGAGCTTCTTCTGGCGTTTGTCGTAATCTGGATGGTTATGATGTCGTCCGTCAAACGGACAATCCTATCACCGCTGAAGGCGCTCGGGCAGGCCGAGTAGGAGGCAAGCCGACACCCCACGCCGGGGCCGAGGTTTGGCACTTATGAGCTTGATGAGTTGTCGAGCACCTTTTGGCGCTATCGGTCTGCGCTGCGCAAAGAGGCGGATGAGAAAGACAGGGTGAAAGACAGGGTGCTTGAGATGCTTTCGCACGAAATCTCGCGCAGACGGCTGCTGAGGCAGGCGGTGGCGAACGCGCTTTAAGGCGCGCGGATGGCCATGCGACGCGATGTCGGGTGGAGGCAAGGTCACACTGCGCGCCTACCGGCCCTCGCAAGAGACCTGCAATGCCGAGGGGCTGCCGGAGCGCGGGTACGTCGTGTTCGAGGTCCGCAATCGTGGCCAGGAAATTGCGCCGGAAACCCTTGGTAGGATCTTTAATCCCCTTTTCTCGACCAAAGAGAATGGGCAGGGCAGTGGGCTTGGGTTGTCGATGGTCCAGGCGTTCTCTGCGCGGTCGGGTGGCCATGTTTCTTGTCTGTCCATTTTGGGCCAGGGAACTACCGTTCGGATCTTCCTGCCGCTTGCCGACAAGACCACCGAGGGACAGCACGCTGTAAAAACATCCAGCCCCGTCCCGCAGCTCTCAGCGCCGCCGCGTGTGCTGGTGGTGGATGATGAGGCGAACCTGATCGGACTCGCCGCGCGGTATCTGCGAGCCAAAGGGTGTGATGTCGATTGCGCGGAGGCCGTTTCGGAGACCCGGCGCGCATTGGAAGTTCAATCCTATGATGTTGTGGTCACCGATATGTTTATGCCCGATGGCACCGGACTTGAGCTTGCACAAGGCATGAAGCGGCGGCAGATCCCGTCGCGGATAATCTTGGTCAGCGGGAACGTCGACGTCACGGGTTTCAGTGCCGACGACATCGCCCTGTTCCAGGCGGTTTTGGAAAAACCGTATGGGATGTCGATTCTATACGACCTGATTCAGGAATCGATTCTTCAGCGCTCAGCGTGGATCCCACGGATTGGTGGCGGGAAACCGACGCTGGCCTCTTGATTCCGGCGGAATCGGGGGGATTCACCGCCGTTAGGCCGTGCAAATCCGCCCGTTTGCCCGAAAGGTTTCTAAAGGCGGACCCGCTTTAGTCAGAAAAGCCCAATTTGCGAGCGCTTATATGGTGGCGGTACAAGGTGAAACCACACTATCTAGTTGTTATTCGGGGAATTTCTTCGGAGGCATCAAAAAAGTGGATGATTTTTGCATTTAGGGGTTGCGGGTGTTTGTTGTTATCCGTAGAACCCCCTTCACCGGCGGCGCTGAGGCGCTACTGAGACACACCGGACGGAGCGGCGGCGCGAAGCTGAGGCGAGGTTTGGTGGACAATCTGAGATGGATCTGG
>JAOARX010000015.1 GCA_025210345.1 Pelagimonas sp.
AGCCAGAACCGGCCCCGGCCCCTGTACCGGAACCTGAACCGCAACCCGCCCCGGAACCGCAGCCCGATCCTCAGCCTGTACCCGAACCTGAACCCGAACCGGTTCCTCCTGCGCCCTTGCCAGAGCCCGAACCCATTCCTGAGCCAATTCCCGAACCGCCAGTGATCGCGCCGCCACAGGTTGCGGCCCCGGTTTCGTCATTGCGCCCCCAGCCGCGCCCGGCGCGGATTGTTGCACCGACACCGCAGGCACCGCCTGAGCCGGAGTCTGTTGTCGCGGAAGAGACCCGGCAAGCGGCATCGCCGGATGCGGAAAGCCCGGACATCGCGGATGAATCCCAGGACCAGACCGCCCCCGAAGAGACCACGACCGAGATTGTGACCGAGGCTGAACAAGCCGCCGGGACGGGCGCGCCGACAACGTCGCGCCGCCCACAGGCGCGTCACCGCCGTGCCGCTCAGGAACCGCAGGACCAGACCACCACCGCCGAGCCCGATGCCGATACCCCTCCGGAACCGACGGTTGATCCCGCCCCAGAACCCGAGCCAGAGCCCGAACCCGTGGACCCCCTGCAGGCCGCCCTGGCCGAGGCCCTGTCAGCGGACGCGGCGCCAGACAGCGGTGGAGCACAGTTGACCGGGGAGGAAATGGATCGTTTCCGCGTCTCGGTGCAGAATTGCTGGATTGTCGATGTGGGCAGCCGCGCGGCGGATGTGGCGGTGACGCTTGCCTTTGATATGACGCGCGATGGAAAACCGGTGGTTGGCTCTATCCGTCAGGTTGCCGCCACGGGCGCAGATGCGCAGGCGGCCGAGATCGCGTTCCAATCGGCGCGGCGCGCGCTGATCTTGTGCCAGGGCCCAGACGGCTATGGTCTGCCCGCCGAGAAATACGACCAGTGGAAACAGATCGAGATGACCTTTAACCCCGCGGATATGCGCCTGCGCTGACCTTTGGGCGCTGACCTTCGGGCGGCTTTTTGCGGGCCAGGGGGTAAAAAACTGGCAATTCCCCGCCAAAACCGCGCCTTCAGGCTAGGCGGATGGCGTGGAATGGGTGATAAGGTTAACTCAGGCGGGCAGAAGATCCGCCGTTATGAGAGCAGAGCAGTCCCGAAGGAGGGATACGCGTGAAGACCATCCTCGCTTCCCTGACGCTGGCCCTTGGGCTGGCGATGATCCCCGCGTTGATGCCGACCCAGTCTGAGGCCCAGGGCCCGCTGCGGATCGAAGTCACCAAGGGTGTGATCAAACCCATGCCCCTTGCCGCGCCGGATTTCGTCGCGGAAACGCCAGAGGCCGCGCAATTCGCGCAGCAGATCACCCGCGTGGTGGTGGACGACCTGATCGGCACAAGCCTGTTTCACGAAGTCCCGCGCGATGCGCATATCAGCCGGGTGACCAGCTTTGACGCGCCGATCCAATTCCCGGATTGGCGGGTGATCGACACGCAGGCCTTGATTACCGGCGCGGTGCGCACCGATGCGAACGGTCGCGTGATTGTCAAATTCCGCTTGTGGGATGTGGCGCTTGGGGCCGAGATGGGGCAGGGCATGCAATTCGCCGCCACGCCCGATGGCTGGCGGCGGTTGGCGCATAAGGTTGCGGATCAGGTCTATAGCCGTCTCACCGGCGAGCAGCCCTATTTCGACAGCCGGGTTGTTTTTGTCTCGGAAACCGGGCCCAAGGATGCGCGCAAAAAGCGTCTGGCGATCATGGATTATGATGGAGCGAACGTACAGTACCTGACCGATGACAGCGCGCTGGTGCTGGCGCCGCGCTTTTCCCCCAGCGGGGATCGCGTGCTGTACACCAGCTATGCCACCGGCTTTCCGCGCATCCATATCCTGTCGGTGGGGGATGTTCGCAGCAAGATCCTTGAGACCGGCAATGGTGTCATGAGCTTCGCCCCGCGCTTTTCCCCGGATGGGCGCACGATTGTCTATTCGCTGACCCAGGGGTCGAACACCGATATCTGGGCGATGGATGTGGCGACGGGCGCGACCCGGCGCATGACGTCGAACCCCGCAATTGAAACCGCGCCCAGCTTTTCCCCCGACGGCACTCAGATCGTGTTTGAATCGGACCGTTCGGGGGGGCAGCAGCTCTATGTGATGTCGGCGCAGGGCGGCGAAGCGCAGCGGATCAGCTTTGGCAGCGGCCGTTATGGCACGCCGGTCTGGTCTCCGCGCGGCGACCGCATTGCCTTTACCAAACAGCTGGACGGGCGTTTCCTGATTGGCGTGATGAATGTGGATGGCTCGGAAGAGCGCGCCCTATCGGCGTCACCGCTGGACGAAGGCCCCACCTGGTCCCCCAACGGTCGGGTGATCATGTTCACTCGCGAAACACTGGGGGCGCAGGGGTCGTCGGCGCTGCATTCGGTTGATATTTCCGGCCGCAGCCTGCGCCGGGTGCGCACCCCTGCCGGGGCGTCCGACCCCAGTTGGGGGCCGCTTCAATAACCTCTGGACAGGACCACGAACGACATTTCCGAAATTACGGGCTTTGTGATAAAGTTGCCCAAAGAATAAGAGCAGGACGGAAGATATGAAACATGTAACCAAGGCCATGCTGCTGGTCACTGCACTTGCCACGGCGGCCTGTTCAACCAGCCCCGATCGTTTTGACGATAGCGCGGGCGGTGCGGGCATTGATCAAAACGGCGCCGCGACCGGTGGCGTGAATGACCCGGCTTCGCCCGCTTATTTCCAGACTCAGGTTGGCGACCGCGTGTTGTTCGCGGTGGACACTTCGACCCTTTCTGCCGATGCGCGCCGCGTGTTGGACGGACAGGCGCAATGGCTGTTGCTGAACACCGATTACCGGGCCGTGATCGAGGGCCACGCAGATGAACAGGGCACGCGGGAATACAACCTTGCCCTTGGCGCCCGCCGCGCCAATGCGGTGATGGAACATCTCGTGTCACGGGGCGTGCCTGCGGACCGTCTGAAATTCGTCAGCTACGGCAAGGAACGCCCGATCGAAATCTGTTCGCAGGAAACCTGTTATGAGCAAAACCGCCGCGCGGTGACGATCATTACCGCGAATTTGTTGGGCTGATCTGATGCGTTGGGCTGTTGCAGTTGTTCTGGGGTGTGGGCTGAGCGCCCCGATGGGCTCCCCGGTGATGGCCGAGACCCTGGCGGACATCCGGCAGGATCTGGCGATTTTGTCGGTCGAGATGCAAAAGCTCAAGCGTGAGCTATCGACCACCGGTGCCAGTGGGGTTGCCATTGGTGGCACGCAGTTGGATCGGATCACTTCGATCGAATCCGAGCTGCAACGCCTGACCGCCAAATCCGAGCAACTGGAATTCCGCATCTTACAAGTCACCAAGGACGGCACCGCCCGGCTTCGCGATCTTGAGTTCCGGATCTGCGAGATGGAAGAGGGCTGTGACATCGCTAATCTGCCTTCGACCCGCCCGATTGGCGGCGAGGTTGAAAGTGAAACCCCGGTTGAAACACCGCCAAAGCCCCAGACCCCGCAGCTGGCCGTTCAGGAACGGGGCGATTTCAATGCGGCGCAACAGGCATTGGATGTCGGCGATTTTTCCAAGGCTGCCAAAGGGTTTGCAACCTTCCGCGAAACCTATCCAGCCGGGCCGCTTGAGGTCCGGGCGCTGATCGGTGAGGGGCTTGCCCTAAGCGGGATCGGGGACACGCGCGAAGCGGCGCGGCGCTTTCTAGGGGCCTATTCCGGCTATCCCCAGGACCCGGATGCCGCCGAAGCGCTGTGGCGGCTGGGCGGTGCCCTTGCGGATCTGGGATCCAAGGAAGAGGCCTGTGTGACCCTGGCCGAAGTGACGGACCGCTATCCTGAATCGGATTTTGTCGCAAAGGCCCAGACCAGCCTGTCCGAATTGGGATGCAAGTAAGTCTCGACCAGCGGTTCGCCGATGCGATGGGCCAGTTGCTTGGCCCGGATTTTCCCTCTGATATCGGGCTGGCTGTGTCCGGTGGCGGCGATAGCATGGCGATGCTGACGCTGGCCTATAACTGGGCGCATCGCTGGGGCGTGCGGCTTTGGGTGGCGACGGTTGATCATGGTTTGCGCCCTGAAAGCGCCAATGAAGCCGCCATGGTGGCCGAAGAATGCCGCGCCCTGACCTTGCCGCATGCAACGTTGCGCTGGCACTGGGACGGGCGCGGCAATGTGATGGATCAGGCGCGGCGCGCGCGCTTGGGCCTGTTGAACGAATGGGCCTGTTCGCTCAATCACATCCTGTTTGCCCATACGCGCGACGATGTGGCCGAAAGCTTTTTGATGCGCCTGGCGCGGGGGGCGGGGGCCAATGGGCTGGCGGCGATGCAGGCCAGGCGACATGTGCGGCCTGAAAGGGTGCCGGGTGAGATTATCGGCGAACGGCCCGAACAACCGCCTGTTATAAATGGTGGTTTTCATATCATCCGGCCCTGTCTGGACATGGGGCGGGATGAATTGCGCCACTATCTAAAGACGCTCAAAGGGCGTTGGGTGGATGACCCGACCAACGATGACGCGAAATATGATCGCGTTAGAATGCGTAAATTGTTGAGTGTGTTAGAGGCCGAGGGGCTGGGCGCCGAGGTGCTGGCCAAGGCCTCGCAGCGTCAGGGTGACGCCAAAGACGCGTTGCGCAAGCGCGCGCTGAGCGTTTGGGATGAGATCGGCGGCGATGAATACAGATGGGGCACACTGACCCTGAACCGCGAAGGGCTGGCCAAGGTTGAGCGTGAAACGCAATTGCGGCTGGTCTCTGCGGCGCTGCAATATGTGAGCACTTCGGAATATGGGCCACGGGGCGAGGCGGTGCTGGCCCTTTTGGAGCGGATCCTGGCGGGGGGCGGCGGCACATTGCACGGCGCCGAGATCCGCGTTGGACGCGAAAAGATTCGCATTTTGCGTGAATACAATGCGCTTGAGGGGCAGGTGGGTACGGTCGGGGTGGACCACCTTTGGGATGGGCGCTGGCGCGTGTTTGCCCATGATCTACGCGGGCAAACCATTCGCGCGTTGGGCGATGCGGGCTGGCAAGCCGTTCAGGATAAACCGGAAACCGCGCCACCCTATCACGTGGCACGCACGTTGCCTGCCATCTGGGATGGGGGTAAACTGATGACCTGTGACGCGCTTGGGGTGGGCAAAGGGGTCACAACCCGCCTCTGGCCGATGGGAAAAGAGATGTTTGGTTTCAGCCGCTTCCTTCTTTCGCATTGAAGTGGCGGAACCAATGTCTATGTTACACGACAACGCGCGCCTTGGGCGCCTATAAGCATTCACAGGAGTTTTCCTTTGGGCAACGCTCGCAATTTCGCTTTCTGGGTCGTTCTGCTGCTGCTGATCGTGGCCTTGTTCCAGCTGTTCCAAGATCCGGGCGGCACCAGCTCAAGCCGTGAGCTGAGCTATTCGGATTTTGTCGCCGATGTGAACAGCCAGAACGTCAAGGACGTGACGCTGGACGGTGAAAAGGTTGTGTATACGACCAATGACGGCAAAAAATTCATGGTGATCAAGCCGGAAGACGCCGAAGTCACCAACCTGTTGATCGGCTCTGGGGTTCCCGTTCACGCCGAGGCGCAGGAACAATCGGGCTTCCAGGCCTTTTTGTTCACCCTGTTCCCCTTCCTGCTGCTGATCGGTGTGTGGATCTATTTCATGAACCGCATGCAAGGCGGTGGCAAAGGTGGCGCGATGGGCTTTGGCAAATCCAAGGCCAAGCTGCTGACCGAAAAGCATGGCCGGGTGACCTTTGATGACGTGGCGGGCATCGACGAGGCCAAGGAAGAGCTGGAAGAGATCGTGGAATTCCTGCGCAACCCGCAGAAATTCAGCCGTCTTGGCGGCAAGATCCCCAAGGGCGCGCTGTTGGTGGGCCCTCCGGGCACCGGTAAAACCCTTCTGGCCCGCGCGATCGCGGGTGAGGCTGGGGTGCCGTTCTTCACCATTTCCGGCTCGGACTTTGTGGAGATGTTCGTGGGTGTCGGCGCCAGCCGCGTGCGGGACATGTTTGAACAGGCCAAGAAAAACGCCCCCTGTATCGTGTTTATCGACGAAATCGACGCCGTGGGCCGCGCCCGTGGTCAGGGCTATGGCGGTGGCAACGACGAACGTGAACAAACCCTTAACCAGCTGCTGGTCGAGATGGACGGGTTCGAGGCCAACGAAGGTGTGATCATCGTGGCGGCGACCAACCGCCGTGACGTGCTTGACCCTGCGCTGCTGCGTCCGGGCCGTTTTGACCGTCAGGTGACCGTGCCGAACCCGGATATCAAAGGCCGCGAAAAGATCCTGGGTGTGCACGCGCGCAAAACGCCGCTTGGCCCCGATGTCGACCTGCGCATCATCGCGCGCGGAACACCGGGTTTCTCAGGCGCCGAATTGGCGAACCTGGTGAACGAAGCCGCGCTGATGGCGGCGCGTGTGGGGCGCCGTTTCGTGACGATGGAAGACTTCGAGATGGCCAAGGACAAGGTCATGCTGGGCGCCGAACGCCGCAGCATGGTTCTGACCGATGAGCAAAAGGAAAAAACCGCCTATCACGAAGCGGGCCACGCGGTTGTGGGTCTTGCCCTGCCGCAATGTGACCCGGTCTACAAAGCGACGATCATCCCACGGGGTGGCGCGTTGGGGATGGTGGTCTCATTGCCGGAAATCGACCGTCTGAACTGGCATAAATCCGAATGCGAAGAAAAGCTGGCCATGACCATGGCGGGCAAGGCGGCCGAGATCATCAAATATGGCGCAGAGAATGTCTCGAATGGGCCGGCGGGTGATATTCAGCAGGCCTCGGCGCTGGCGCGGGCAATGGTTCTGCAATGGGGCATGTCCGATGACGTTGGCAATATCGACTATCGCGAGGCAGCCGAAGGCTATTCCGGCAATACTGCGGGGCTTTCGGTGTCGGCCCATACCAAAGAGCTGATCGAAGAAGAGGTGAAGCGCTTTGTGCAAGAGGCCTATGACCGGGCCTTCCAGATCTTGACCGATCAGAACGAAGAATGGGAACGTCTGGCACAGGGGCTGTTGGAATACGAAACCCTGACCGGGGCGGAGATCAAGCGCGTCATGAACGGCGAACCGCCGCACAAAGATGACGATGACGGAGATGCGGACGAAAAACCCAGCCTGACTGCCATTCCGAAAACCAAACCCAAGACCAAGCCAACCGGTGATGGCGGGATGGAGCCGGAACCGTCAGCGTGAGGGACCGCACACCAAACGATTGGAATCCCGGGGCCTATGACAGGTTCCGGGATTTGCGTTTGCGCCCCGCCTTTGACCTGATGGCGCAGATCCCGCCTTTGCCACCGGGCGATGTGGTGGATCTTGGCTGTGGGTCCGGCGCTGCGGGCGAAGCGCTGAGATTGCAATTCTGCCAGGATGACACAGCGCGCGAATTGATCGGGGTGGATCACGCGCGCACGATGCTTGAGGCCGCCGGGAAAACCCGGGCTTATGATCGGCTCTCGCTCAGTGGGATCGAGGATTGGGTTCCCCTGCGCCCGCCTGCCCTGATCTTTACCAACGCGGTGATGCATTGGCTGGGGGATCACGCACGCCTGTTGCCGCGGCTGGTCAAACAGCTGGCGCCGGGTGGCACATTGGCGGTGCAAGTGCCCTTTCAGAACGACGCCCCTTCGCATCGTTTGTGGCCCGCACTGTTGCGTGAGATGTTTCCCGACCATCCAAAAGTCACCCAACCCGGGATCTTGAGCGCGCAAACCTATCACGAGATGCTATCGCGGTACGGGTCGTTTAGCGCATGGGAAACCACGTATTATCAGGTGCTTGAACCCAGCGAAGACGGCCATCCCGTGCGCAACTTCACCCAAAGCACCTATGCACGCCCCTTTCTGGGGGGGCTGACGCCTGACCAACAGAAAAGGCTGGTCGCCGCCTATGACCAACGGGTGAATCACGACTATCCGCGCGTCGAGGACGGATCGGTGCTGTTCCCGTTTCAGCGGTTGTTCATGGTGCTGACACTGGCGTGACGTTTCCGGGCGCCTTAGGAGGTCAGCAGGCGAATCCCCGCAAAACCAAAAACCAGCCCCAAGGTGGCTTCGATTGGCCGGCGGGCCTTGGCATAGGATCTCATTGCGGCTTTGCTGGCAAAGAGCGCCGCATAGCTGAAATGCACCAAAAAGGTGATGAGCAGACTTCCCAACAGGGTAAAGACCAAAACCGAGGTCGACCCGCTGTCGGATTGCGAAAGGGTGATCACAGAGGCCCATCCCAAAATCGCCTTTGGATTCGTCAGATGCAGCGCAAGCCCACGGGAATAAAGCGTTTTTGCAGGATAACCTTGATCGGACCCGGCCTGCGTGCCCTCTGCTGTCAGGGCCGATTTCGCCGACTTATACCCCATCCAGAGCAGATAGAGACCCCCAAATAACTTGAGCGCCGTGACACCATTGGCATAGCTGGTCAGCCAGATCGACAGACCAAGCCCCGCCAGGATCGCCCAGGTGGTCGCGCCGCTCATGCATCCTGCTGTAAAGATCATGCCTGCCCGGCGGCCATGTTGCATCGAGATCCCCATGATCGCCATGACGGAGGGTCCGGGCGCGATGGCCAGCAGGAAAAGCGCGCTCCACGCCAAAAGAATATGGGGCCATGCGGCGGTGATTTCGGTCCAGAACAGATGCATGCCCAAGGCATAGCATGCTTTTGCAAGCTGTCATCTGGTTCTTTCCCGGATTTCCGCGGTGTTTGATGCAATCTATGGGCGATCTATTGCCTGTCACGCGGCCTTGCGTGTTCATCCTTGAGCATTTGCAAACGGCCTGAAATGGTGCCTGAAATCGCATCACAGCAGGAGAAGCACATGCCCGCATTGAAACCGATAGATGTCTTTGCGACCGTCACGTGGTTGGGCACCGTGCCCGGTGAACACGACAGCATCCGCGCACAGGCGCGCGACCGGTTGGATCTGGGCTGGGAGGGCATCGCTGGCGAACGCCACGTCGGGGTGAACCGCGCATCTTGTGTGCGGGTGAAAACGCAATATCCGCCCGAGACCGAGATTCGCAATGTGCGCCAGCTGAGCATTGTCAGCGCCGAGGAACTGGCCCTGATCGCGCAGGACACCGGGCTTGAGTCCATCAACCCGGAATGGCTGGGGGCCTCGGTCGTGATCGAAGGGATCGCGGATTTCAGCCATGTGCCGCCGTCGTCGCGCTTGATGGGGGAAGACGGGCTGGGACTGGTCATTGATATGAACAACCGTCCCTGCCAATTGCCTGCTCGCGAGATCGAAAAAGATAAACCCGGTCATGGCAAGGGGTTCAAGCCCGCGGCACAGGGCCGTCGCGGCGTGACTGCATGGGTTGAACATCCCGGTGTTTTGACCCTCGGAGCGCGTTTACAGCTGCATATCCCGGATCAACCGGTCTGGAGCCAGCTGGACAGCCATCTGAGCGGTTAGGGCGTGCGACGCGAACAGAAACGCGATCCGCGCCGCAGGTCGCAGGTTTCCGATCCGCAACGAATGATGAAAGGGATCGACGCAAGCGGCGTAGAAAATGTCGGATTCGCATCGCCTTTGATCCGACGCGAAATGTAAGGCTGGGGACAGTAAACGCAAACACGCAACAGGGATTTGCCCCATGTCGTTTAAGACTGATATTGAGATAGCGCGCGAGGCGGCTAAGAGGCCTATTCAGGAGATTGGCGATAAGCTTGGGATACCGAGTGCTGATTTGCTGCCTTATGGACATGACAAGGCTAAGGTGAGCCAGGAGTTTATCAACTCGGTTCAGGGTCGAGAGGATGGCAAGCTGATTCTCGTGACGGCGATCAACCCGACGCCTGCGGGCGAGGGCAAGACGACGACGACGGTTGGTCTTGGTGACGGTCTGAACCGGATCGGCAAGAAGGCGATGATCTGCATCCGCGAGGCGTCCTTGGGCCCGAACTTTGGCATGAAGGGTGGCGCGGCCGGCGGTGGCATGGCGCAGGTTGTGCCGATGGAGGAGATGAACCTTCACTTCACCGGGGATTTTCACGCGATCACCTCGGCGCACAGCCTTTTGTCGGCGATGATCGACAACCACATTTACTGGGGTAATGAATGCGAGATCGACATCCGTCGCGTCGCATGGCGCCGTGTGGTTGACATGAACGACCGGGCGCTGCGCCAGATCACGGCGTCTTTGGGCGGCGTGTCGAACGGCTTTCCGCGGGAAACCGGCTATGACATCACTGTGGCGTCTGAGGTCATGGCGATCTTGTGCCTGGCGACCAACCTTGAGGATCTGGAAAAGCGCCTGGGCGACATCATCGTGGCCTATCGCCGCGACAAGACGCCGGTTTACTGCCGCGACATCAAGGCCGAAGGCGCGATGACCGTTCTGCTGAAGGACGCGATGCAGCCGAACCTGGTGCAGACGCTGGAAAACAACCCGGCCTTTGTGCACGGCGGTCCGTTCGCGAACATCGCGCATGGGTGTAACTCGGTTATTGCGACCACCACGGCGCTGAAGATCAGCGACTATGTCGTGACCGAGGCGGGCTTTGGCGCCGATCTGGGTGCGGAAAAGTTCATGAACATCAAGTGCCGCAAGGCCGGTCTGGCGCCTTCGGCGGTTGTGCTGGTGGCGACTGTGCGCGCGATGAAGATGAACGGCGGCGTGGCCAAGGCGGATCTGGGCGCGGAAAACGTCGAGGCGGTGCAGAACGGCTGTGCCAACCTTGGCCGTCACATCGAGAACGTCAAATCCTTTGGCGTGCCGGTTGTGGTTGCGATCAACCATTTTGTCACCGACACCGATGCCGAAGTGGACGCGGTCAAGGATTACTGCGCCGATCACGGTGTCGATGCGGTTCTGTCGCGCCACTGGGAGCTGGGCTCTGAAGGTTCGGCGCCGCTGGCGGAGAAGGTTGTGGAAATCGTCGAAGGTGGCGCGGCCAACTTTGCGCCGATCTATCCCGATGACATGCCGCTGTTCGAAAAGATCGAAACCATTGCCAAGCGCATCTACCGCGCCGATGAGGTCCTGGCGGATATGAAGATCCGCAACCAGCTGAAAGAATGGGAAGACGCGGGCTATGGCAATCTGCCGGTCTGCATGGCGAAAACCCAATACAGCTTCTCGACAGATCCGAACCTGCGCGGGGCGCCCACGGGCCATTCGGTTCCGGTGCGCGAAGTGCGCCTGTCGGCGGGGGCTGGCTTTATCGTGGTTGTCTGCGGTGAGATCATGACCATGCCGGGCCTGCCGCGCAAACCCGCCGCCGAAAGCATCTGCCTGAACGACGAAGGCCTGATCGAAGGTCTGTTCTAAGCACAGTTTTGCACCGCAAAACTGTGCTGGCGGGAGGCAAGGGCACAACGCCCGGTTTTGCACCGCAAAACCGGGCTGTGCCGATCTGGGTATGACACCCGCGGGCCCCGGTCAATCGGGGCTTGCGCTTTGGCCGGGCAGGGGCGTATGGCGCACCGTGACGCATATCAAAAGGATATCCGTGATGGACCATCTCAAAGACCCTGACCTGTGCCGTTCCATGCCCGAACTGCGCGATGCGATTGACGCGTTGGACCGGGATCTGGTGCATCTCTTGGCGCATCGGGCGCGGTTTATTGACCGTGCGGTGGTGCTCAAGCGCGAAAACGGCTGGCCCGCGCGCATCCCATCGCGGGTCGAAGACGTGGTGGCGAATGTGCGTGAGACAGCGCAGCACAAGGGGCTTGATCCCGATCTGATCGAGCGCCTGTGGCGGGATTTGATTGACTGGTCGATTGCGCGCGAAGCGCAAAGCATCGATCTGGAATAACTGGACTAAAGGGGAATCCCATGCGGGCAGCAGTGATCGACGGCAAGGGCATCGCAGCCGGGATGCGCAGCGAGGTGGCGAAAGAGGCCGCGGATCTGACCAAGGCCGGCTGGCCGCCCAAGCTGATCTCGATCAGCGTTGGCGACACGGCGGCGGCCGAGCTTTATGTGCGCAACCAGCAACGCAATGCGCAAAGCGCGGGGGTTGAGTTCGAGGCACGGAACTATCCGGCCGAGACCTCGCTTGAGCAGCTGATCGGGATTTTGCAGGGGTTGAACGGCGATCCGCGTGTGAACGGCATCATCATCCAGCGCCCGCTGCCCGATCACATCCCGGTCAAGGCGCTGCAAAAGGCGGTGCATCCGCTTAAGGATGTTGAGGGCATGCACCCCGCCTCGATCGGCAATATTGTCTATAACGATCTGGCGCTTGGCCCCTGTACGGCGGTGGCGGCGGTCGAGATTTTGAAAACCCTGCCGCTTCAGCTTGAGGGGTTGAACGTCACGGTGATTGGCCACTCAGAGATTGTCGGCAAGCCGATTGCCTTTTTGCTGATGGGCCTGGGCTGCACGGTGACGGTGTGCCACCACATGACGCGCTCGGTGGCGATGCATTCGCGCGCGGCGGATGCGGTCTTTGTGGCGGTGGGTAAGCCCGGTCTGGTGACGGGGGATATGCTGAAACCCGGGGCGGCCTTGATTGATATCGGCATCAACCGCGTGGACACGCCCGAGGGTGGTAAAACCGTGGGGGATGCGGATTTTGACAGCTGCGCCGAGGTGGCGGGCTGGATCACGCCGGTGCCCGGCGGTGTTGGCCCGGTGACTGTCGCCACCTTGATGAAAAACGCCGTGCTGGCCACGCGCATGCAGATGAACCATTACCGGGACAGCTATGCCCGGACAGACGTATAGGAGGACGTGATGAGCGCTCAATTGATTGATGGCAAAGCCTTTGCCGCCACGGTTCGGGAAAAGGTGGCCGCCCATGTGGCGCGGCTGAAAGAGGAAAACGGCATCACGCCGGGTCTGGCCGTGGTGCTGGTGGGCGAAGACCCCGCGTCACAGGTTTACGTGCGCTCAAAGGGCAAGCAGACCGTCGAAGCCGGCATGAATTCCTATGAGCACAAGCTTGAGGCGGACACCTCTGAAGCGGATCTGCTGGCGCTGATCGACAAGCTGAACAGCGACCCGGCGGTGCATGGCATCCTGGTGCAGCTGCCGCTGCCCGGCCATCTGAACGAAGACCTGGTGATCAATTCGATCGCGCCGGAAAAGGATGTGGACGGGTTCCATATCTCGAACGTGGGCCTGTTGGGCACCGGTCAGAAAAGCATGGTCCCCTGCACGCCGCTGGGATGCCTGATGATGCTGCGCGACCACCACGGATCGCTGTCCGGCCTGAATGCGGTGGTCGTGGGGCGCTCGAACATCGTGGGCAAACCCATGGCGAACCTACTGCTCAAGGACAGCTGCACCGTGACCATCGCCCATTCGCGCACCAAGGACATCGAAGAGGTCTGCAAACAGGCGGATATCGTCGTGGCCGCCGTGGGCCGCCCGGAAATGATCACCGGTGACTGGATCAAACCCGGCGCCACCGTGATCGACGTGGGCATCAACCGCATCGACGCCCCGGAAAAGGGAGAAGGCAAAACCCGCCTCGTGGGCGATTGCCACTTCGACAGCTGCGCACAGGTCGCAGGCGCCATCACCCCCGTCCCGGGCGGCGTAGGCCCCATGACAATCGCATGCCTCCTCGCAAACACCGTAACCGCATGCTGCAGAATGAACGGCCTAACCGAACCAGATGGCCTAACCGCTTAA
>JAOARX010000016.1 GCA_025210345.1 Pelagimonas sp.
GCGCCGAGGCGCTCTAAGACCGGAGAAATCTAATGGCAAACGCACAAGGCAAAATCACTCAGGTGATTGGCGCTGTTGTCGACGTACAGTTCGACGACCACCTGCCGGAAATTCTGAACTCGCTGACCACTGAAAACAACGGCAAGACCCTTGTTCTGGAAGTGGCACAGCACCTGGGCGAAAACACCGTCCGCACCATCGCTATGGACGCGTCCGAAGGCCTCGTCCGTGGTCAGGACGTTGTCGACACCGGCGCACCGATCTCGGTTCCCGTTGGCAAGGCAACCCTGGGCCGCATCCTGAACGTCGTCGGCGAGCCCGTTGACGAAGGTGCCCCCCTGAACGCGGATGAATTCCGCGCGATCCACCAGCCTGCTCCGGAGTTCGTCGAACAGTCGACCGAAGCCGAAGTTCTGGTAACCGGCATCAAGGTTATCGACCTGCTCGCGCCTTACGCGAAGGGTGGTAAAATTGGTCTGTTCGGCGGTGCGGGCGTGGGTAAAACCGTTCTCATCATGGAACTGATCAACAACATCGCGAAAGTGCACTCGGGTTACTCGGTGTTCGCGGGTGTTGGTGAACGGACCCGTGAAGGCAACGACCTGTACTGGGAAATGGTTGAATCGTCGGTTATTAAGCCCGACAACCTCGAAGAATCGCAGGTTGCTCTGGTTTACGGCCAGATGAACGAGCCTCCGGGTGCGCGTATGCGTGTTGCTCTGTCGGGTCTGACCCTGGCGGAACAGTTCCGCGACGAATCCGGCACCGACGTTCTGTTCTTTGTCGACAACATCTTCCGCTTTACCCAGGCGGGCTCCGAGGTTTCGGCTCTGCTCGGCCGTATTCCTTCGGCGGTGGGCTATCAGCCGACCCTGGCGACTGACATGGGTGCGATGCAGGAACGTATTACTTCGACCAAGAACGGTTCGATTACCTCGATCCAGGCCGTATATGTTCCCGCGGACGACTTGACCGACCCCGCGCCGGCAACCACCTTTGCGCACCTTGACGCGCAGACCGTTCTGAACCGTGCGATCTCTGAGCTGGGCATCTACCCGGCGGTTGACCCGCTCGATTCTTCGTCGCGTCTGATGGACCCGCAGGTTGTAGGCGAAGAGCACTACAACGTTGCGCGTGAGGTTCAGGGTATCTTGCAAAAGTACAAGTCGCTGCAGGACATCATCGCGATCCTCGGCATGGACGAACTGTCAGAAGAAGACAAACTGACCGTTGCCCGCGCCCGTAAGATCCAGCGCTTCCTGTCGCAGCCCTTCGACGTTGCGAAGGTCTTCACCGGTTCGGACGGTGTTCAGGTTCCGCTGGAAGACACCATCGCGTCCTTCAAGGCCGTTGTGGCTGGCGAATACGACCACCTGCCCGAGGCAGCCTTCTACATGGTTGGCGGCATCGACGAAGTGATCGCAAAAGCCGAGAAGCTGGCCGCAGAAGCTGCCTAATCCAACCCTGTTGGGGGGCAATCGCGCCCCCCGATGTGAAAGGAGTTACACATGGCAGATATGATGCAATTCGATCTGGTTTCGCCCGAGCGCAACTTGCTGTCCGCGCAGGTTTCTCAGGTCCAGATCCCCGGTGCGGATGGCGATCTGACCGCCATGCCGAACCACGCGCCCTTGATCACCACGCTGCGTCCCGGTGTTCTCACCGTGGCCACTGACAAAGGTGAGCAAGAATTCGTTGTGACCGGTGGTTTCGCCCAGCTGGGTGAAGGCCTGTCGGTCCTGGCCGAGCAAGCAATGCCCAAGGCAGACGTGGATCAGGCCGCTTATGAGGCCATGGTCGCAGAGGCGCAAACCACCTATGACCAAGCCAAAGAAGCAGGGGCCGCCGATGACGCCGCCAAATCGCTTCAGGACATGATCAGCGTTGCGACTCTGATCGGTCTGACCCCGGCACAGGCTGCGCTGTAAACACCGCGTGATGCGCTTGGAAATCTTTGAAGAACCCTGCCTGATCGGCGGGGTTTTTCTTTTTTGTTAAACTGGATTAGAAACACTGACACGCAACCGGCGCCTGCGCCAAGTGATGCGGTCAAGTGAGAGTGCGACCATGAGAAAATTCAGGGGATCGACCATAGGAATCGATCAGGGCAACACCGAGGTCTTTTCGGATTTTGCCATAGGCGGCGACATGTGGAAGGGGCACGGCGCCCGCGAGCGCCGCAAAAAGGTGCTGTTCTCCGAGGTATTCAAAGAACCCCCGGTGGTTCAGGTTTCGCTATCCTTGTGGGACATGGATCAAGGCGCCAATGTGCGGGCGGATATCACCGCGGATCAGATCACAGAAAAGGGGTTCGACCTGGTGTTCAGAACATGGTCGGATACGCGTGTCGCACGTGTACGCATGAACTGGATCGCCATGGGTCCGGTCGCCAGCGAAGATGACTGGGACGTCTATTAAACCCCTTCACCGCGCAAAAGAAAGCCCCGCAAATGGCGGGGCTTTGTTGTCTGTCTATCTGGCATGCAAGCAGAGCTTACAGAATGCCTTCGTAGATCGGGCCAAGGGTGTCTGTCTCGAACAACGACGACACGGAATGTCCGTTCCAGATGTTCAGGATCGATTGGGCAAACAGGGGCGCCGTGGGTAGAACGCGGATGTTCGGGGCCTTGGTCACGGCTTCGGTCGGCTGGATCGAATCGGTCAGCACCAGGGTTTTCAGAACCGAATTGGTCACACGCTCGACCGCCGGGCCGGACATCACACCATGCGAGATATAGGCGTGCACTTCGGTTGCACCATGTTCCAAAATGATCTGCGCTGCTTTGCACAGCGTTCCGGCCGTGTCGCACATGTCGTCAACGATGATGCATTTCTTGCCTTCGACATTGCCGATCACGGTCATCTCGGCGACTTCGCCGGGCTTTTCGCGTCGTTTGTCGACGATGGACAGCGGGGCGTTGATCCGCTTTGCCAGTTCACGCGCGCGCGCCACCCCACCCACGTCGGGTGAGACAACCATCAGATCGTCCATCTGGCCGTCGAACTGCTCTAGAATATCCAGCGCAAAGATCGGCGAAGCATAGAGGTTGTCGACCGGAATATCAAAAAAGCCCTGAATCTGCGCCGCGTGCAGGTCCATGGTCAAAACCCGTTCGATGCCGGCTTCGACCAGCATATTGGCAACCAGCTTTGCGCTGATGGGGGTGCGCGCCTTGGCGCGGCGATCTTGGCGGGCATAGCCGAAATAGGGCATCACCGCAGTGATCCGCTGCGCAGACGAACGGCGCAGAGCATCCGCCATGATCAGCAGCTCCATCAGGTTATCGTTGGCAGGGTTCGACGTGCTCTGAATGATGAACATGTCCTCGCCGCGCACGTTTTCGAACACTTCAACAAAGATTTCACCATCGTTGAAACGTTCGACGCGGGCATCAACCAGTCCAACATTCATCCCGCGATACAGCGAGGTGCGGCGCGCAATGGACTGCGCCAATGGCAGGTTGGAATTACCGGCGATCAGCTTGGGTTCGATAACTGTGGGCATGGGGCAGGGCTCCGGGCAGATGACGGATTCGTGACATTGCGGCCCGCTTAACATGGTCCTAAGATTCAGACCAGCACCAGAACACAAGGAGCCATGCAGATGGCACATATCGACTATTATTTTGCGACGCTTTCACCCTTTACCTATCTTGCGGGCACCCGTCTGGAAGAGATCGCCAAAAAACATGGGGCGACGATCACATACAAACCGGTCGATGTGATTGCCCTGTTTGGCCGCACCGGCGGTACACCCCCAAAAGACCGCCATCCGAATCGCATAGCCTATCGCGCACAGGAACTGACGCGGATTGCCAAGAAGACCGGCATGCCCTTCAATCTGAAACCGGCCCATTGGCCGACCAATATGGCGCCGTCGTCTTATGCGGTGATTGCCGCGCAAAATGCGGGTGGGGGTGATCTGGGTCAACTGGTCCACAGCCTGCTGCGCGCCTGCTGGGCCGAGGAAAAAGATATCGCACAGGACGAGGTGATCGGGGATTGTCTTGAGACAGCGGGTTTCGCACGGTCCCTGACCATGAGCGGCATGCTGGAAGGTGCCGAAACCTATGCCCGCAATCTGGACGAAGCCGTTGAACAGGGCGCTTTTGGTGCGCCGTTTTACGTGGTGGATTCGGGCCAGTGTTTTTGGGGGCAGGATCGGCTGGATGACCTGGAGGCCCACCTGGCAGGGGATCTTTGATGCTCGATAAGGACGTCCAGAGGCCGACGATCCATACGCATGAATTTGGCCAGGGACCAGACCGGGCCTTGTTTTTGCATTGCAGCCTCGGACACGGAGGTATGTGGCGGGGCGTGGCGTCAGAGCTCTCAGAGCAGATCACGATCACGGCACCGGACTTTCCCGAACATGGGCGCAGCGGCCCGTTTCCAAAGGGGAAAGACGTACACGACGTGTCCACCGATGCCGTCGCGCCCCTTCTGGATCAGCCCATGCATGTGGTGGGGCACAGTTTTGGAGGCACCGTAGCGCTGCGTCTGGCGCTGCGCCATCCAGAGCGCGTGAAATCGCTCGCCTTGATTGAGCCGGTGATGTTTTGCGCGGCATCCCCAAGCGCAGCCTTGTCCGAAATGCGGCAAAAAGAGCGTGACCTGCATCAGATGTATCATGATGGCCAGCAAGAAGAGGTCACGCGCCTGTTCAACCGCCGCTGGGGTGCCGGGCAGCCCTGGATGGGCTACAGCCCGCAGATGCGTCAGATGATGATCCGGCAGATGCACCATGTGCTGGCGACGGGCCCGACCATCTGGGACGACATACATGATCTGCTGTTACCTCAACGCCTGGCCAAGCTCACATGTCCCATAACCTTAATCCGCGGTGAGGCGACGGATCCGATCCTGAGGCGGGTTCATCAGGGGCTGAACACCCGCTTGCCACAGGCCAAGGATCACGTGGTGCCCAACGCCGGTCACATGCTGGTTTTGACTCACCCGAAAGAGGTGGCAGACATTCTGAAAGGCCCGTTTTCGGATGTCGCCCAGGCTTCATCTCTTTGAAAATATCCCGGGGGAATGAGGGCCCTTGGGCCCTCAGGGGGCAGCGCCCCAAAGAGTTTTGGAAAACTCTTGTGCGGTACCCCTTCAGCCCTTTTTGCCGATCTTGGGCTCTTCTCCGGCCAGAATGCGTTGGATGTTCTCCTTGTGACGCCACAAGATCAATGCCGCCATCAGCGCACAGACCAGCATCAGTTCCCCGCGCCCCAGCAACACGGCCCAGACCGGAGACAACACGGCCGCTACAAGCGCCGAGGCCGATGAAATCCGCGTGATCGCCGCCGTGGCAAGCCAGGTCGCACAGGCCGCCAGACCCAAGGGCCAAGCCAACGCCAAAATCGTTCCCAGAAAGGTCGCGACGCCTTTCCCACCCCGGAACCGCAGCCAGACAGGAACGCAATGCCCGACAAACGCACAAAGCCCGGCCATCTGCGCCGCGTCGGGGTTCGCCAGGCCATAGCCCAACAACACCGCGATACCGCCCTTGAAACTGTCCAGCAGCAGGGTCGCCGCGGCAGCGGGTTTGTTCCCAGTCCGCAGCACGTTGGTGGCGCCGATATTGCCTGACCCGATCTGCCGAAGATCCCCAAGACCCAGCGCACGGGTGATTACGATGCCAAACGGGATCGACCCCAAAAGATATCCAATGACGGCCCAGACAATCAGTTCCATTCCCGCAATCCTTTCTTCCCCGCGATGGGGTCAGGCCGTAAACACCTGTTTACCGCAAACCCAAGTGCCCAGAACCTTGCCCTGAAGCCGTGCGCCATCAAAGGGTGTGTTCTTAGATTTCGACCGCAGTTTGGCGCGATCCAACAAGACGGGCTTATCGGGGTCAAACAACACCAGATCCGCTGGGGCGCCCGCCGCGATCCGTCCACTGTCCAGTCCCAGACGTTTCGCCGGGTTCAGCGAAAGTGCGCGGAACAGGGTTGGCAGATCCAGTTCTTCGGCGTGATACAGACGCAGCAGGACAGGTAGCATGGTTTCAAGTCCCACCGCGCCGCTTGCGGCCTCTTCAAACGGCAGGCGCTTGCTTTCTTCGTCTTGAGGCGTGTGGAAGCTACCGATGATATCGATCAGGCCACTGCGCAGGGCTTCGACGATTGCCTTGCGGTCGTCCTCTGACCTTAGCGGCGGTTTGACCTTAAAGAAGGTGCGATAGTCCGCCAGATCCAATTCATTCAGGGTCAGATGGTGCATTGATGTGCCCGCAGTCACGTCCAGACCATTTTTCTTGGCCCGTTCCAGCGCGGGCAGGGCGCGGGCGGTGGTGATCTGATCCGCGTGATAGCGCACACCGGTCATTTCGACCAAGGCAAGGTCGCGGTCCA
The DNA here is from genome assembly GCA_025210345.1 of Pelagimonas sp. Taxonomy (GTDB): domain Bacteria; phylum Pseudomonadota; class Alphaproteobacteria; order Rhodobacterales; family Rhodobacteraceae; genus JAOARQ01. Next base: position 6,354 of record JAOARX010000016.1, read on the forward strand.
GCCCCATACGCTCGGCCATGGGGGTAACGGCGGGCAGCCCCCGCAGGGATGCGAATTTGCCGCTGGTTGCCGCGGCCCCCTTGGACAGGCCCGGCTCTTGGGGGTGGGCCATGACCAGGGCCCCCAATGAACGGGCATAGGTCATCGCGCGCGACAGCACCTTGGTATCAGTGACCACGCGGTCACAGTCGGTGAACCCGACGGCACCCGCGTCCATCAGAAAGCCGAATTCGGTCATTTCGCGGCCTTCGCGCCCCTTGGTCAGCGCGGCCATGGGCAGGACGTTGACGGGCGCGGCTTCGTTTGCGCGGCGGCGGATGAACTCAAGCCCTTCGGGCGTATCAACAGTCGGCAGCGTATCAGGGCGGGTGACGATGGTGGTGACCCCCCCTGCGGCGGCGGCGGCCCCCGCCGAGCCATAGCTTTCCTTGTGGCGTTCGCCAGGTTCACAAACCTTGACCCCGATGTCGACAATCCCCGGGGCAAGGCATTTGCCCCCCGCATCCACCATCTGCACATCCTGTTGCGACAGGTTGTGCGCGCGCAGCAGCTCATCGATCTGCGCGGGTTCCGACAGGACTTCGGCAATCTTTCCACCGCACAAAAGCAACCCACCGTCGCGAACCTCTTTGGCTTCGGGATCAATCAGACGGGCGTTGTGGATCAGGGTGTGGGTCATGCCTGTTCTCCGGAGTTGGATTGGGCCGCCTTGATGCGGGTGATGGTGCCTTGGGGGTCGGCCTGAAACTTGATCAGGTGTTTATCACCCGCGCGGGTGATGATCTGAACAGCCGAGCCGATGCTTTTGACCTCGGCAATCTGAGTGAGCGGGACCACGCGACCGGCCGGGCCGGACAGGGTGTCGCCGGACATCTCCCAGGTGTGGGACAGCTCTTCGTCCATCAGATACCAGCCGCGCAGGGCAACCGCAGCCAGGCCGCCGATGGCACCTGTCCAGACATGCGGATTATCCATCATCCAAAGGACGACCATGCCGATTCCCATGGCCAGTGCCGCCATGGTGGTGTGCGATTGCACATAAGTTTTGCGGTCAGGTTCAAAGCGGGTCATGGTCTAGCCCCTCAAAAGCATGGCAAGTAGCAAGAGCACAAAGACACCCACCCCCAGCAGCGCCATCAGCAACATCGGAGGGAGTTTGGGTCCGCGCGACATCTGCGTTGTGCCGGTCAGAACATCGGTCAAAACACCGCTGGCCGAGCTGGACCGTAAAGGGGCCATAGCCGGGGTCGAAGCCGTTTCGGGAAAGGCCCCGATGAACGTCAAAGGCGGTGCGATGTTCAGGGTCTGGCTGTGCTGATCAAAGGCCGCCGAGGGCAGCACGAGAACATGACCACGCAGTTTATTGACCCGATCTGAATGCGGGCGCAGAGCGGCAGGATCGGCGCCGTATCCCTCTTTGAGATAGGTCGTCAGAGGCATCTCACCCAGATCCCCCAGATCAACGATTTCGACAAAGGCGGCGCGCAGCTTTTCCGCGCCCAAGCCATATTTCAACGGCCATTCCCCGGTGCCCGCCTGTACCGTGAAACGCTCGATCGCTTCGCGCGGGAGATCGAGGTGGAACAGCCGGATCATGCCACTTTCAGATCCGTTGATCGGGATCTGGGTCATGCCATGACCTCAGAGGGGTGGGCCCGCAGGTTGCGCGCCAAAAGATCCATCGCGGCCATGCGCACGGCCACCCCCATTTCGACCTGATCTTGAATCACCGATCTGTTGATGTCATCGGCCAGCGTGCCGTCGATCTCAACCCCGCGGTTCATCGGGCCGGGGTGCATGACGATGGCGTCGTCCTTGGCATAGGCCAGCTTTGCCGCATCCAGCCCATAGCGGTGATAGTACTCGCGCTCAGAGGGGATAAACCCGCCATCCATGCGTTCGCGCTGAAGGCGCAGCATCATGACCACATCGACGTCTTTCAGGCCCTCTTCCATATTGTCGTAGACCTCGACACCAAAGGCATCAATGCCCGAGGGGATCAGGGTTGGCGGCCCAACCAGGCGCACGCGGTTTTCCATCTTGTGCAGCAGCAAGATATTCGAGCGCGCCACGCGGCTGTGGGAAATATCGCCGCAAATCGCGATGTTCAGCCGGTGAATGCGCCCCTTGGCGCGGCGGATGGTCAGCGCATCCAAAAGCGCCTGCGTGGGGTGTTCATGTTTGCCGTCCCCGGCGTTCAGAACGGCGCAGTTGACCTTTTGCGCCAGCAGGTCGACCGCCCCGGAATGCGGGTGCCGCACCACCAAGAGATCGGGGTGCATTGCGTTTAGCGTCATGGCCGTATCGATCAGGGTTTCACCCTTTTTGATCGAACTGGCCTGCATTGCCATGTTCATCACATCCGCGCCCAGGCGCTTGCCGGCGATCTCAAAGCTGGCTTGCGTACGGGTGGAATTCTCAAAGAACATATTGATCTGTGTGAGCCCGGCCAACGCATTGGCGTGTTTGTCACGGCGGCGGTTCACGTCGACATATTGGTCGGACAGATCGAGGATCGTGGTGATCTCGTCGGGGCGCAGGGGCTCGATCCCCAGCAGGTGGCGTTGGTCGAAGCGCATCATGTCCTCATGGCTGGTCTGGGTCTTCATAGAAAGAGGGGAGGCCGGGGTAAAGAGGCAGTTGGGCGGACGCGGCACTGGCGCCTTACTGTTGTGCGGATGGATCGTGCCCCCGTGCCCGGTTTGAACGATGGTTCTTTCGCGCCGCAGGTCGTTTTTGAAACAGATCCAAGGGTTGAAAACGCGCATAGATCGCGCGCATTACGTCAGGCACCTCTGGATGAGGGTGGGCGGGATAACAGTGGCGAAAGGGGACCACATGGCTTTGTCATTGGGTGTGGATACGGGCGGAACCTATACCGATGCGGTGTTGATCCGCGATGAACAAGAGGTGCTTGCCAGCGCCAAGTCGCTGACCACGCGTACAGATCTGGCCATCGGCATCGGCAAGGCCATCCGCGCCGTTCTGGAACAGGCTGATGTTGCGCCTGCGGATATCACGATGGGGTCGCTGTCGACGACATTGGCCACCAATGCGTTGGTCGAAGGCCAAGGCGGGCGTGTGGCGTTGATCTATATCGGTTTTGGCGAAAAAGACCTGGAAAAACACGGTCTGAATGCCGCGCTCAAGGGGGATCCGGCGCTGGTGATCGCGGGCGGGCACAGCCATGCCGGCGCCGAGGCGGCCGCGCTCGACGTTGATACGCTCAGGGGGTTCTTGGCCCAGCATAGCGGGATTTCCGGCTTTGCTGTCGCGGCCCAGTTCGCGATCCGCAATCCCGCACATGAATTGGAAGCAGCGCGCATTATCACCGAAGTCACCGGCGCGCCTGTGACCTGCTCGCACCAGCTGTCTTCGAAGCTGAACGGGCCGAAACGGGCAGTCACCGCTGTTTTGAACGCCCGCCTGATCGGCATGATTGACCGTTTGATCGGGCGCGCGCAGGAAACGCTGCGCGAGATCGGCATCACGGCTCCGATGATGGTTGTGCGCGGCGATGGTGCCCTCATGAGTGCGGAACAAGCCCGCGCGCACCCGATCGAGACCATCCTGAGCGGCCCGGCGGCCTCCATTGTGGGGGCGCGCTGGCTGACCAATGTCGACGATGCGCTGGTCTCGGATATTGGCGGGACGACAACCGATGTTGCCCTGATCCGCAACGGAAAGCCGATGATCGACCCGGCCGGAGCCCAGGTCGGCGGGTTTCGCACCATGGTCGAGGCCGTGGCCATGCGCACCCATGGATTGGGGGGTGACAGCCAGGTACACCCCGTGGTCGAAGGGCTGACCGGCGGGGTCTTTTTGGGGCCGCGCCGGGTGCTGCCGATTTCGTTGATCGCCGCCGAGGCACCGGATGTCGTGCATTCAGCGCTGGACGAACAGCTGCGTACGAGCGCACCCACGGAACACGATGCCCGCTTTGCACGGCGCGTGCCGGGGATCCCGGCCCAGGGTGTTGATGCGCGCGGCGCGACATTGCTGGACCGGCTTGGTGAGGATGTTCTGCCTTTGAACAAGCTGTTGCAAACCCAGCTGGAGCGCAGCGCGCTGATGCGGCTTGTGGATCGCGGGATTGTGCAGGTCTCTGGTGTGACCCCTTCGGACGCATGCCATGTGCTGGAACGATTGGACGCCTGGGATACCGAGGCGGCGCACAAGGGGCTTGAGCTGTTTTCACGCAAACGCACGGGCAATGGGTTCCGATTGGCGGCCACACCCCAAGACCTGGCGCAGATGATCGTCGACCAGATGACCGAACAAACGGCGTTGTGTTTGCTTGAAGCCGCCTTTGCTGAAGAAACCGAGGATTTCGGCCTGCCTGCCGCGGCCCTGGCGCGTCATGTTCTGACGCAGCGCGGGCTGGCCAATCACCGGGGGCTGCTGGCGCTGGATGCCGCGCTGAATGTTGGGGTGATTGGCTTGGGGGCCTCGGCCGCGACCTATTATCCCGCGGTTGGAGAGCGGCTTCATTGCCAAGTGGAGTTGCCGGAATATGCCGGGGTGGCAAACGCGGTTGGGGCGGTTGTCGGGCGCGTGACGTTTCGCCGGTCCGGCAGCGTCACGGCCCCCTCGGACGGTCTGTACCGGGTCTATCTGACCGCTGGGCCGCAGGATTATAAAGATGCGGATCAGGCGATGACCGTGCTTGAGGATCATTTGCGCGGACAGGCCGCACAGGCGGCCAAAGACGCGGGGGCCGATGATATTCGTGTGCTGGTTGACCGGGATGTGAGATCGGCAAAGGTCAGCGGTCAGGAGGTGTTCGTTGAATGCACCATGACCGTCGAAGCCAGCGGCCGACCCCGGGTGGCGCTGGGCTAGCCGGGCGCGCGTGGTCAGGCGTTTGTGCCATCATCTCAACGACCTGTTTCCCTCTTTCCCTTCCGCGGGTTAGGGTGAGGCGATGGAATCGGCTTTGGATTGGCATACGGCGCGCGCCCTGCTTGAGTGGCAATGGGAACTTGGGGTGGACGAGGCAATCTCGGACACGCCCGTGGACCGCTTTGCCTATGAAACTGCGCTGAAAGAACAGGCCAGGGCAAAAGCCGCGCAGATGCCGCAGGCCGATGCACCGCCCGCCCGCGCGCCGCAGATCGACCCGGTTGAAGAGGCCCGCAAGGCCGCCAATGCAGCGCGTGATTTGCCCGGTCTGCGGGCGGCCCTTGCCGGTTTCGAATATTGTGATCTGAAAAAGGGTGCGCGCAATCTTGTGTTCAGCGACGGGGTGCCGGGCGCGCGCGTGATGATCATCGGCGAAGCCCCGGGGCGCGACGAAGATTTGCAGGGCAAACCGTTTGTCGGGCGCGCTGGGCAGTTGCTGGACAAGATGCTGGCCCCGGTTGGGTTGAGCCGAAAAGAGAATGTTTACATCTCGAATGTGCTGCCGTGGCGCCCCCCGCAGAACCGGGATCCCAAACCGGATGAAATCGCGATGATGCAGCCGTTCTTGCAACGGCATATCGCGCTGGCCAACCCGGATCTCCTGGTGGTTGTCGGCAATATCTCGTGTCAGGCGTTGCTGGGGAAACGCGGTATCACGCGTCTGCGCGGGCATTGGGACCAGGTGGGCGATCGCCCGGCCTTGCCCATGTTCCATCCGGCGTATTTGCTGCGCAATCCTGGTGCCAAGCGCGAGGCCTGGGCGGATATCCTGGAGCTGGCCGCCAAGCTTGAGGTCATCGTATGAGGTGGCTGGTCTTTTGGGTGCTGGCCCTTCCAGCCTGTGCCGAGGACACGCGCGCCCTTGGGCAGGTCGACTATCAGCAGCTGTTCAAGGACCATTCACAGCAGGTTCAGATCGCCACCCCCGGTCAGCGCATCCTTGAACTGCCGGGTCCGGTGATCGTGACCGAATTTGCCGGCAATCCGCCGCGATACAAGGCGCAGGACCAAAGCGGCCATGGCGCGGCCATGTGCCATTACGCGATCATGCTGGACAGTGTCGTGGTCGCGCGCCTGTGTCCCTTCTTGTTGCCCCCGCAAGACGCGGCACGCCTTGAAGGGGTGTTGTCAGAGCTGGCGGAATTCGTGGGGGCAAACAGCTATCCTGCGCTGACAGCGGCTCAGTCGCAAACGGTGCTCGACGCGGATCTGGCAAGGGTTACGCAATCCTATGCGGATCACACCTGCCCGGATGCCGAGCAAGATGATGCAATCAGCACGGTTATCCGCAATCTTGCCAAACCCCATATCATACGCCGCTTGAAGCGTGCGATCCGCCGCCCCAGATTAGCAGTAAGCCATCCTTGCCTTTGAAACGATCCGTTCAGCTACCGAAAGGCCGCCATGTCCCGCATTGACGAAAGCAAAGAGTTCATCCCAGTCCGCATCGCGGTTCTGACCGTCAGCGATACAAGATCCCCCGAACAAGATCGCTCGGGGGATACATTGGTGGGGCGGATCGAGGGGGCGGGGCATCAGCTGGTCGAACGCAAGATCATCCCGGATGAACGGGCGCAGATTGCGGATCAGCTGCGCGGCTGGATAGCGAACAAAGAGATCGACGTGATCATATCAACCGGCGGGACTGGCCTGACAGGGCGTGATGTGACCGTCGAAGCACATCGAGATGTGTACGAAAAAGAGATCGAGGCCTTTGCCACGGTGTTCACGATCGTTTCGATGAAAAAGATCGGCACCTCTGCGGTGCAAAGCCGCGCGACCGGGGGCGTTGCAGGCGGGACCTATCTGTTCGCGCTGCCCGGCAGCCCCGGTGCCTGCAAAGATGCATGGGATGAAATCCTGGCGTTCCAACTGGATTACCGCCATCGCCCCTGCAATTTTGTCGAAATTTTTCCACGCCTCGACGAACACCAGCGACGGAAGTGATCCGCGCGCACGTGTAACACGTAATTGCTTGTCACAGGCGCGGCGATCGCGCGCCACTTCGGAGAGCCCATATGCGATTTCTACGCAAAAGCCTGACGGGACTGGTCTTGCTGGCACTGACGATGGGTCTGTTGGGGTATGCCGCGATCACCGTGTCAAACGCGGTCACGGCAATGCTGAACACCGAAGCCCGCACCCCCTCGCGCCGCGAACGGGTGTTTTCGGTCAATGTGCTGCCGGTGACCTTTGGCGCTGTCACACCGGAATTGCGCGCGTTTGGCGAGGTTCAAAGCACCCGCGTGCTGGAACTGCGGGCTGCCAGTGGCGGGCGCGTGACCACGCTGGCGCCGGGATTCGTGGATGGCGGTCGCGTGGTTGCCGGGCAATTGTTGCTGCAGATCGACCCGGCGGATGCGAGGGCCGCGCTGGACCGTGCGGAAAGTGACCTGTTGGATGCGCAGGCCGAAGTCCGAGAGGCTGACCGCGCCCTGATATTGGCGCGTGACGAATTGACGTCGGCGCAGGAACAACAGACCCTGCGCGCGCAGGCTTTGCAGCGGCAGGTGGATCTTCGGGCCCGCAATGTCGGCACGGCCGCGGCGGTGGAGACCGCCGAACTGGCCCTGTCGGGCGCCGGGCAGGCGGTCTTGTCGCGGCGTCAGTCCATCGCCAATGTCGAGGCGCGTATAGATCAGGCCGCGACCCGATTGCGCCGTGCCGAGATTGCGCGCGAAGAAGCGCAGCGCAATCTGGATGAAACCGAGATCCGCGCCAGTTTCGATGGTGCTCTGTCCGAGGTCTCGGTGGTTGCGGGGCGGCGGATCACGGCCAATGAAAAGCTTGCGCAACTGGTTGATCCACAGGGGCTCGAAGTGGCGTTTCGCGTCTCGACACAGCAATATGCGCGCCTGTTGGATCAGGGGGACCTGCGGCCCGCGCCCGTCACTGTATCATTGGATGTCTTTGGCACGGATATCGTGGCCAAGGGTGTGCTTTCCCGCGATAGCGCCTCGGTCGCGGAAGGGCAGGTCGGGCGGTTGCTGTTTGCCACGTTGCAAGACGCGCCCGGGTTCAAACCCGGGGATTTCGTGACCGTAACGCTGCAGGAACCCCAGCTTGAGCGCGTGGCACGGGTGCCTGCCTCGGCAGTAAGTGCCGCGGGTCAGATCATGGTCCTGGCTGAAGGTGATCGGTTGGATGTGGTCGATGTCACGGTGGTGCGCCGGCAGGGGGACGATGTGTTGATCCGGGCGCAGGGGATCAGCGATCGCGAAATCGTGGCCGAGCTGACACCGCTTTTGGGCAAAGGGGTCAAGGTCAAACCGCTGCGCGCCAATGGCGCTGCGCCGCAAGCCCCTGAACTGGTCGCACTGACCCCCGAGCGGCGCGCCAAGCTGGTGGCATTTGTCGAGGCCAACAAACGCATGCCCGCCGAGGCCAAGACCCGCGTTCTGGGACAGCTCAAACAGGAGAGGGTTCCTGTTGAAATGGTCACCCGTCTTGAAAGTCGGATGGGGGGCTGATCCATGGCGCGCACGCTCCCCAGTCAGGCTTCGGGTTTGTTCAGCTATTTCACGCGGCACCCCACCATCGCCAATCTATTGTTGGTGATCTTGCTGGCGGCAGGGTTGCTGGCGATCCCCAATATGCGGGCGCAGTTCTTTCCGGATGTGGTTCTGGACAATGTGAATGTCACCGTCACCTGGGACGGGGCGGGCGCCGAGGACGTGGACGCAGCGATCGTGCAGCTGATCGAACCCGCGCTTTTGGGTGTCGAAGGGGTTGAGAGCACCGACGCCACCTCAAGAGAGGGGCGCGCCAGCATTCGTATGGAGTTCGAGCCGGGCTGGGATATGTCCCGCGCCGCCGACGACGTGCAGGCCGCGGTCGACGCAGTGAACAATCTGCCAGAAGACGCCGACGACCCCAAGGTCACGCGCGGGGTTTGGCGGGACCGGGTCACGGATCTGGTGATCACCGGCCCTGTGGGGGTCGAGCAGCTGGGGCGCTATGCCGATGAACTGATCGTGCGGCTGTTTGCCGAAGGGGTGACCCGCACAACCATGCGCGGGCTGGCGGCGCCGCAAACCCTGGTCGAGGTGCCTTCACAAAACCTGATCGCCTATGATGTGACCATGGCGGAAATCGCCAGTGCCATCGCCTCTGAGGTCAACACTGACCCCGCCGGTGATGTCGGCAGCGCCGGGACGCGTGTGCGCACCGGGATCGAAAAACGCAGCGCTGCGGATCTCGAAGGCATTGTGCTGCGTTCGGAACCGGACGGCAGCAAACTGACTATCGGTGATGTGGCGCGGGTTCGGGTCGAAGGGGCAGACCGGCTGCGGAGCTATTTTGTTGGCGATCACCAGGCGCTGTCGATCCGCATCGACCGAAGCGACAAAGGTGATGCCATCGGCATTCAGCAGATCGTCGAAGAGGTCACAGAAGACTTCCAAAGCACCCTGCCCCAAGACGTTTCGGCCAGCCTGATCCGGACGCGGGCCGAGGCCATCACAGGCCGTTTGGACATTTTGCTGGACAATGCGCTGAGCGGTCTGGCGCTGGTCTTGGTGTTGCTATTCCTGTTTCTAAACGCGCGAACGGCGTTCTGGGTGGCGGTTGGCATTCCCACCGCGCTGTTGTCGGCGATTGCCCTGATGTTTGTCGCGGGGCTGACGATCAACATGATCTCACTGTTCGGGTTGATCATCACACTTGGCATCGTCGTGGATGATGCCATCGTGGTGGGGGAACACGCCGATTGGCGCGCGCGCCATGGCTATGGCCCCTATGCCGCCGCAGAAGGGGCGGCTGCGCGTATGGCCTTGCCGGTTTTTTCCGCCACCTTGACCACCATCATCGCCTTTTTTGGTCTCATCGCCATCGGCGGCCGGTTCGGAGACCTGATCGCCGATATTCCCTTCACCGTTGTCGTGGTGTTGATTGCGTCGTTGGTCGAATGCTTTCTGATCCTGCCCCATCACATGGCCCACGCGCTAAAGCACGCGCACAAAGAGCGCTGGTATGATGCGCCATCGCGGGTTGTGAACCGGGGGTTCCGCGCCTTTCGCGACCGCGCTTTTCGCCCCTTGATGGGCTGGGTGATCAAGGGGCGCTACGTGGTGTTGGCGGGCGCGGTTGTCCTATTGGCCAGCCAGGTGGTGCTGTTGATCGAAGGTGATGTGCGCTGGCGGTTCTTCAACGCGCCCGAGCGCAGCTCGGTTACGGGGAACTTTGCCATGGCGCCGGGCGCCACGCGCGAAGATTCTCTGGCCCAGATGCGCCTGTTCCAAGAGGCGACCGAGGCGCTGGGCAAGGAATATGAAGAGCGCTATGGCCGCAATCCGCTGAACTATGTCATGGCCGAAGTCGGGGGCAACGCCGGGCGCGGATTGTCCGGGGCGGACACCAAGGACGCGGATCAGCTCGGGGGGATTTCCATTGAGCTGATTGACCGCGATGAACGACCGTATTCCTCATTTGCCTTTGTCGGAGATCTCCAGGATCGCGTCGCGCGGCATCCGTTGGTTGAAACCATTTCCTTTCGGGGGTGGCGATCCGGGCCGGGTGGGGATGCGCTGGATGTGCAGTTTTACGGCGCAACCTCTGAGGTGCTTAAGATCGCGGCTGAGGACTTGAAAGAGGCCGTCGCGCAGTTCCCCGAGGTCTCTGCGGTCGAGGACAACCTGTCGTATGACAAAGAAGAGTTGATCCTTGAAATGACCCCGCAGGGGCGGGCCCTCGGCTTTGAGATCGACGGGCTGGGGCGCGTGCTGCGCCACCGCCTGGGCGGGATCGAGGCCGCGACCTATCCGGATGGCCCCCGCAGCGCGACCATCCGGGTTGAGCTGCCAAAGGGCGAACTGACCGCCGATTTCCTTGAACGCATGATTTTGCGCAGCCCGGCAGGTGCCTATGTGCCGCTTGCGGATCTGGTCAGCGTGCAAAGCCGGGTGGGGTTTTCCACCGTGCGGCGCGAAAACGGGATCAGGCTGGTCTCGGTGACGGGTGACATTTCCGAAGACGATGCGGATCGCGCCGCCGAGATCGTTGAAACGCTCGAACAGGACATTCTGCCTGCCATTGGTCAGAACCGGCTGGTTGAATACCGCATTTCGGGTCTGGCCGAGCAGGAAGATGCCTTTTTGAACGATGCGCGGACAGGGCTGACGCTTGTCTTGTTGGGGATCTATCTGGTGCTGTCGTGGGTCTTTGCCAGTTGGACCCGGCCCCTGGTGGTCATGGCCATCATCCCGTTTGGGTTGGTGGGGACAATATATGGTCACCACCTGTGGAATGTGCCCATGAGCATGTTCACCGTTGTCGGCCTGTTGGGGATGACGGGCATTATCATCAATGATTCGATCGTTCTGGTGACGCAGATTGATGGCTATGCCTCGGAACGCGGGTTGATCCCGTCGATTATCGACGGAGTTTCCGACCGCCTGCGCGCGGTTTTTCTGACCACGGCAACCACAGTTCTGGGGCTGGCTCCGCTGCTCTATGAGCAATCCGCACAGGCGGAGTTTCTGAAACCCACGGTGATCACTTTGGTCTATGGGCTTGGGTTCGGGATGTTGCTGGTTCTGTTGGTTGTCCCGGCCCTGGTCGCTATCCAGCGCGACGTGGCCGAGCTGCTGCAGGCGCTGCGCCGCGGCCTGCGGTTTCGCGATCCGCTGGTGCGCGCGGGGTTGATCGTGGCGGTGTCTGCGGTTCTGGTGTGGTTCGTGGCGACGATGGGTTGGGTGTTTTGGTTTGGTGTGCTGCCGGATTGGTTGCCTGCGCTGTTTTCCGGCCGGCTCTCCACCACGCTGGCGGCCTTGGCGATCTTTCTGATCGGAAGCGTCGCGGTGGCGATGCTGACCTATGTGGGGATTGCGGGGCTCAAGGTCTGGCGCCGTGCGGCGTGAGGCGCAGGTGGCGTTCAACCCTGACAGCCGTTGATTTCCACCGGGACCACCCCATCCAGAATGGTGATCCGCAAGCCAGAGCGATCCAGCGCGAAACTGCCCCCGCTGCTGTGTGAAACCGTGGCTTGCGCAGTCAACGTCCCACCTGACCAGCGTGTCTTGGGATCAGATACCCATAGATGCGGGTCGCGGGCTTCGATCACGGTTTCCTCATCCCCGGTGCCCTTGGGCAATCTCATCGTGACCTTCAGGCCCATACCGCGATCCGTTGGGCGGATCTGACAGCGCACATGGCTGATCCCGGCCTCTTGTGCGCTATAGGGCAGATTGGCCATGGCGGCGGCAATCAGCGGATCGGGTTTCCTGGACTTGGCGGGCAATTTTGCCGAGACCTTGATGCGGTGAGGCAGGCAGACATCCTTGCAGATGCCGATATTTGCCACAACGGACAGGCGTTTCGATTTGCCCTTTGGCAGGTCGGAAATGCGCAGGGGCAAAACCACTTGCGAGTCATATCCGACCGAGCGCATGCCCGATTGCCAAAAGACCGTCGGTGTGGGCCATGACACGGTCACACGGTCCCCACGCACGCCGCGCCATTCGAAATCAGGGGGGATGCCCGCATCCCCGGGGCTGCGCCAATATGTCTTCCACCCCGGCGCCAGGGTCAGGTGCAGGGCCGCCAGGTGATCGCCGTTGGGCAGGCGCCAGCCGGGGCGAAGCTCGGCGTGAACCACATCGTCATACCCCTCTGCGAGGGCGGATAGCGGCAAGAGTGCGAGCAATAGGGCAAAGATCCGTTTCATGGGGCTTTAGTGGCGCGAATCCACTGAAATGAAAAGTCACGTTCGTGCCAGCTTTGCGGACCAAAGCGTGAGCGCCCTTGCGTCAGCCGGGTTTGCAAGCCATGCTGGAATTAATCATAAAAAGGGCGATCTGAATGAGCGACCACATGGCAGACGGGCCTACAAACCTGACCGGGCGTATGCTGATTGCCATGCCGGGCATGGGCGATCCCCGGTTCGAGCACAGTGTTGTGTTTTTATGTGATCACAGCGACGAAGGCGCGATGGGGCTGATCATCAACAAACCCGCATCGGATGTGGATGTGCCCACGCTTTTGTCTCAGCTTGAGATTGATATGCAGGTGGATCTGTCCAAACACACCGCGCATTTTGGCGGGCCTGTCGAAATGGGACGGGGCTTTGTGCTGCATTCGCCGGATTACCAATCGCTTGTGACCACGCTTGAGGTGCGCGACGACATCCGCATGACAGCGACGCTGGATGTGCTCGAAGATCTCGCACGCGGGCAGGGGCCGCATAAGTGGCTTATGATGCTGGGGTATGCTGGCTGGGGGGCGGGTCAGCTTGAGAGTGAGATTGTCGCCAACGGATGGCTGGTGTGTGATGCGACCCCCGATTTGATCTTTGATCTGAAGGATGCCGACAAGTGGGAAGCCGCGTTGGAAAGCATCGGCGTGCCCCCCTTGGCGCTGTCGGCTGAGGGCGGGCGGGCCTAGGGTCAGGACCCTAGCGGTCCGCAGCCGCGCGGATCAGACGATCGTTGATGGCGGCGCCTAGCCCCGTGTTCGGGATCGGTGACACGGCGATATGCGCAGCACCTCCTTTATCGAGGGCATGAAGATGCGCAAAAAGATTTGCCGCGGCCTCGATCAAATCCCCCTGTTCGGACAGGTTCAAATCGCACGCGACCGGGCCAAATCCCAAACGGGCTTCGCCGTCGTGCCACGTCTGCGCGTTCAAACGAACCGCCGCGCGTGGCGCGTAATGCGACAGCGTCTGACCGGGGGCGGTGATCCCGTCATCGTCGTGACGCAGCGCGATGGGCTGTCCCAGGATCTGGGTCAGTTGCTCGACGGTGATGCCTCCGGGGCGCAAAAGTGTCGGGCGATCTTTCAGGCCAAGGATGGTGGATTCCACCCCAACCGAGCAGGCTCCGCCATCCAGGATGGCGTCGATCCGCCCGGTTAGATCGGCCTGAACATGTGCCGCGAGGGTGGGGCTGATGCGACCGGAGCGGTTCGCCGACGGGGCGGCGATGCCACCGTCGAAAGCGCGCAACAGATCGCGGGCCAGCGGCGCGTCCGGCACGCGGATGGCCAGGGTTGACAGGCCGGCGCTCACCAATTTGGACACGGTGGCATCTGGGCGCAGGGGCAAGACCATGGTCAAAGGGCCGGGCCAGACGGCTTGGGCCACCTGATCGGCGGCATCCGACCAGATCACCAACCGCTTGGCGGCCTGGATATCGGCCACATGCACGATCAGCGGGTTGAAACTTGGGCGCCCCTTGGCCGCGTAGATTCGCGCAACCGCCGTGTCGTTGCTGGCATCCGCGCCAAGCCCATAGACCGTCTCGGTTGGGAAGGCGACAAGACCACCTTGGCGTAGGATTGTCGCAGCCTGTGCGATGTCCTGATCGCCAGAGCCCAGATTTTGCGTGGAAATTTCTGCCATAGCCGTGACGCCGCGTTTTGGTTGAAGGTGGCCAGCGGCCCTATACCCTTGCGAAAGAGATACTCTTGCTACAAGAACCAACGCGCCTTGCCAAGCCGGCATGGCCCATGTTGAGGAGAGCCCCATGCCCTTTCGCGCGCCATTGGATGATTATCGCCTGCTGTTGAACCACGTGGTGGGATACGACCAACTGGCCCAGACCGAGCGCTTTGCCGAGGCAAGCATGGACACCGTCGAGGCGGTGCTGTCCGAAGCGGGCAAACTGTGCGAAGAGGTCGTGGCCCCCCTGCAGCGCAACGGGGATCTGGATCCGGCGGTGCTTGAAAACGGTCGGGTGCGCACCTCAAAGGGCTTTGCCCAGGGGTACAAGGCCATCTCCGAGGGCGGGTGGATCGGCACGGTTGCCGACCCAGAGCACGGCGGGATGGGATTGCCATTGACGGTTGGCACCGCCGTGAACGACATGATGAGCGCCGCGTGTCTGTCGCTGCAATTGAACCCGCTGATGACACAGGGCCAGATTGAAGCGCTTGAGGCCCATGCCTCGGACGAACTGAAGGCCCTGTATCTGCCCAAGCTGATCTCGGGTGAATGGGCTGGCACCATGAACCTGACCGAACCCGCAGCCGGGTCTGACGTGGGCGCGCTGGCCTCAAAGGCGGTGGCGAATGGGGATGGCACCTATGCGGTGACCGGGCAAAAGATCTTTATCAGCTGGGGTGACAACGATTTCACGGAAAACGTCTGCCATCTTGTGCTGGCCCGACTGCCGGATGGGGTTCCGGGAACCAAGGGCATTTCGCTGTTTCTCGTGCCGCGCAATATTCCCGATGAAACGGGCAACCCTTGCGTGGCCAATGATCTCAAGGTGGTCAGCGTTGAACATAAAATGGGCCTGCACGGCAGCCCGACCTGCGTCATGTCCTTTGAAGGGGCCAAAGGGTGGCTGGTGGGCGCGCCGCATGATGGGATGCGCGCCATGTTTACCATGATGAACAACGCCCGTCTTGGCGTGGGCTTTCAGGGGATTGGCGCGGCCGAAGGGGCCTATCAACATGCGCTGGCCTATGCCAACGAGCGCAAACAGGGCAAAACGCCCGAGGGTACAATTATCGGCCACGCGGATGTGCGCCGCATGCTGGCGACGATGAAGGCGCAGATCTTTGCCGCCCGCGCCATTGGCCTGTCGCAGGCGGTCGCGATTGATATGGGGCACGCCACGGGGGATGCAGACTGGACGGCGCGCGCGGCCTTTCTGACGCCGATCTGCAAGGCCTTTGGCACCGATACCGGGATCGAAGTGGCCAATATGGGCATACAGGTGCACGGGGGCATGGGCTTTGTCGAAGAAACCGGCGCGGCGCAATATGCGCGTGATGTGCGTGTGACCGCCATCTATGAAGGAACGAACGGTATTCAGGCCATGGATCTTGTCGGCCGAAAACTGATGGATGGCGGCGAGGCGGCCTATGGTCTGCTGGACGAAATCGAAGCCTTTGCCGAAGCGGCCCGCCTAAGCGTGCCAGATCTGGCCGAACCGGTCTGGCAGGCCGCCGAAACCCTGCGCGAAACCACAGAGGCCCTGGTCGCGATGCCGGATATGCAGGATCGCTTTGCAGGGGCGGTGCCCTTCTTGCGCGGGTTTGCTCTGGTTCTGGGGGGGTATTTCCACCTCAGGGCCGCCATGGCCGCGCCCGGAACGGCGGCGGATCGTCTGGCGCGGTTCTATATCTTGCGGATGCTTCCGGATTACGCGGGGCAATTGGTGCATGCACGCGAAGGCGCGGCGGGTCTGATGGCCATTTCTGCTGATGATTTGGCTGTCTGATGCAAAACATGTCAGGCATTCACACTCCGTTTGAAACGCCTCCCTCGGGGGCTGAAGTCATAGAAGTGGCCGAGGGGGTGCTTTGGCTACGCCAGCCGCTGCCCATGAAGCTGGACCACGTCAACATTTATGCATTGGACGACGGAGATGGCTGGACCGTGGTGGATACCGGGTTCAACACCCGAAAATCCTGTGACCTGTGGGAGAGCGTGTTGGACGGCCCCCTTGCGGGAAAACCGGTCACGCGGGTGATTGGCACGCACCATCACCCGGATCACATCGGGCTTGCGGGGTGGTTCCAAGAGCGCGGGGCTGATCTGGTCATGACCCGCACCGGCTGGCTGATGGCGCGGATGCTGCAACTGGACCTGCAAGAATTGCCCACCGCGCAAACCGTGGCCTATTGGAAGGCCTGCGGGATGGACCCCGAGGAATTGGCGGAACGTCAGGCTGGCCGGCCCTTTAATTTTGCGGATTGTGTGCACCCGATGCCCTTGGGGTATCAACGGATCAAACAGGGGGACGTGATCCGCGCGGGGGGGCGCGATTGGGATGTGCACATCGGCAATGGGCATGCGCCGGAACATGCAACCCTCTGGAGCCGTGACGACAACCTGGTGATTGCGGGTGACCAGATCCTGCCATCGATCTCACCCAATCTGGGTGTCTATGCCACCGAACCCGAGGCCGACCCCGTAGGCGATTGGCTTGAGGCCTGCGAACGTCTGTCTGGTCTGGCGCGCGAAGACCACTTTGTGCTGGGTGGGCACAAGTTGCCGTTTACCGGGCTGCCCGCCCGTATGCACAACCTGATTGAGAACCACCACAGCGCCCTGGAGCGCCTGCACCGACATCTGGACAGTCCAAAATCCGCCGGAGAGTGCTTTGCTCCGCTGTTCAAACGCAAGATCGGAGGGGGGGAATACGGGCTCGCGCTGGTTGAAAGCATGGCCCACTGTCTGCATCTTTGGCACGCAGGGCGCGCAACCCGAGAGATATCCGATGATGGGGTATGGTTGTTCCGCGCGATTTGAGGTGGAGAAAGGTTTTTGGAAAAACCTTGGAAGGGGCGCTGCCCCTTCTGAAGCCTGCGGCTTCATTCATCCCCGGGATATTTTCCAAGAGGCGAAAAGGGGCGCGCGATTTTGGACTCCGTGGCGGTAAAAGGTGGCCCCTAGGCGGCGCTTGGCCAAAGGGCAAAGCCGCTGAACTGACCGTTCCTCAAGATCACAAGGGTGTCTTGCGGCACTTCGTGCCAGCGCGAGGCATTCCCGCACAGGGGTTCGGAGGCAAAGGCCCGGCCGCCGTTGTCCAGCACATCTGAATAGTACAGCGTTGGGGCTTTGCGATCTGTCGCATGGCGGAAGGCATAAAGGCTGTCGCCATCGCTGAGGACACAGGTGATACGATTGGGTGCATCCCCCGGCTGGGCGGCGATCAGCGTGAGCGTCGAGTGCAGCGCACCGAAAGGATCCTCGGCAAAGCCGTTGGCCATCAGGGACAAAAACAGGATTTCGCTGTCGGTGCTCCCCCGGCGCAGGTTGTACAGGCTGTCGGGCAGCCGGGCCTCTAGCGCGCGCCGGGTTTGCGGAAAGGCGGGGATCTGGCCGTTGTGGCAAAAGCTCCAGTTGTTGACGCTGAAAGGGTGGCAGTTCGCGCGGCTGGTTTCGCCCATGGTGGACGCCCGCACATGCGCAAGAAACAATCCCGAGCGGATCATACGGCACAGGTTGGTCAGGTTTCCGTCGCTCCAGGCGGGAAGGATATCCCGATAGATTCCCGGTGCGTTCTGCGCCGGATCATACCACGCAAAGCCAAACCCATCGCCGTTGACGCTTAGCTTGGCTTCGGTTGCGGCCTGGCTTTGACAGGCCAGCGAATGCGCGGGTGCGGTGATGATGTTTTCCAGCGGGATGGCCGGACCCTGATAGGCGGCGATTCGGCACATATGTGATGTCTCAGATGCTGAAACGCCCCTGACAGGCGTCCGGTTGTTGCGAAGACAGCCTAGTATCGGGGGCTTTCAAAAGCGTCAATTGCCGCGGTTTTCAATCCGCGCATAGAGCCGCCTGGTGATGTTCGACGCGGTTTTTTCGCAGGCAGCGGGGATAAAGGCGTGTACCAAAGCCGCCATGCCCGCCAGCGTCAGCCAAAAGGCAAACCGCAGCGCAAAGCGCATATGCTCAAAATAGGTCTCATCAACCGAGGCCGGGTGATCGAGGAAGATGGATTTGAGGGGGTTCGAAGATCCCTGCGTGGTGTCTTGCATGATGCGCTCCTGTTGTTGGATCAAACATGTCAGAGATGCAACGTTGGGTGGTCTCAAATTTTATTGGAAATTCGCAATATATTGAGACAATATCCCAATATGAAAGCGGAACTGGATGACATTGACCTGAAGATCCTGCAAGTGCTGCAATCAGATGCAACGCTTAGTGTCGATGAGATCTCGGATCGCGTGGCCTTGTCGCGCAATGCCTGCTGGCGGCGCATGCGATTGATGGAAGAGCGCGGTGTGATCCGAGGGCGGGTGGTTTTGGCTGATCCACAGGCGCTGGGCTGTCCGTTGCAGGTCATGGTGATGATCCGGTCCAACACCCATGCGCCGGATTGGCTGGACCAGTTCCACCGGGTTGTGGACGCCATGCCCGAAATCATCGGGGCCTATCGGATGACCGGCGATCTGGACTATTTGCTACGCGTTCGGGTCGCGGATGTCGCTGGCTATGATCTGTTCTACAAAAAATTGATATCTAGGATGCCACTTTCCGATATCTCTGCAAGCTTTGTTATGGAAGAGATTAAGGAAACGACGGCTTTGCCGATTGCCTAAGTTACGAGGACGCCATGAACGATGAGATTTCAACCGCTGCCGAAGCCGCCGAAGCCGACGCCCTGCCGCGCCGCCGCGATGTGCACACCCAAGAGGCCAATACCTCTGCTGACGGTCCAGCGGCGCTGACGAAAAAGCCGCTCAAGCAAAAGAGCCCGGCCGAATGGGCCTATGAGCGGCTGATTCTCTATATTCAGAAGTTCGAAGAAACGCTGGACAATGAACATGAGGTCGCCATGGGGATGGTCGGTGGCGATGCCGGTGTGCTGCGCATCGAGGGTATGGGTTTTTTTGACCCGGATATCGTCACCTTTTATGGCAGCGATCCCAGCGGGGCGCGGACACAGCTGATTCAGCATGTCACGCAGCTGAACGTGATGTTGCGCGCCATGCCCAAGGCCGTTCCGCAGACAGAAAAGCCCCGGCGGATCGGTTTCAGGCTTGCAAAGGAATTGGAAACCGACGCGGCCTAGGGTCAGGATGAATGCACATTGACCCTTAGGCACGGGCTGCCTGCGACAACAGGCTGCGCGGGAATGGATGACAGCGGATTGGAAATGCGTTAGCACTTGTCTCCAAACGCGAAACGACAGGAATTGACTCATGGCTGAGCACAAGCACGGAAGCATGGATATCACCGTTCAGGAAAAGACCTTTGACGGGTTCATCAACTTCACGATCAAATCGCTGTATGCGATTTTGTTCATTGTGTTGCTGCTGATTATCTTCGGCGCATAAGCACATAATCTGGGTGGGTACGTTATGAAGCTGCGGTTCTTGGCGCTTGCGGCGCTTGGTATGCTGGCGCTTGCCGGGTGTTCGAACAACTATTCGGGCCCCATGGCAACTCCGGATCAGGCCGCTGCGGCGGCGTATCGGCATGACGGCCCACCGGCGCTGACCCTGTACACGATGATCAACAATCGCAGTGGGACGGGCGCGCATACATCCCTTATGATCAACGCGCCCTCTCAGCGTGTGATCTTTGATCCCGCGGGCACGGTGATTCTGACCTCGGTTCCGGAAATCAACGATGTGTTGTTTGGGGTCACACCACAGGTGCAGCGCATCTACGAAAGCGCCCACGCGCGCGAGACCTTTCATGTGCGCATCCAGCGGCTAGAGGTTCCCGGCCCTGTTGCGGAACGTGCGCTGGCCCTGGCGCGCAGCACGGGTAAGGTGGCTGGCGCACAATGTGCGGCGGCGACGGCCCGGATTCTGGCACAGCTGCCGGGGCTTGAGGGGATTGGCTCCACCCTGTTCCCGAACAAACTGGCGGATAATTTTGCCAAGATCCCCGGCGTGACCGAGACCAAGCGCGTCGAACACGACAGCGATGACAAAGATGCCGCCGTGATCGAAATGGAAGCAGCGCTAAACGCTCAGACCCCGACCGAGTAATGGCCGAGCCATCGGATTTCACAGGAAATACGCCCCTGCGAGCATAATCACAGCGCCCGTTCCCATGGCGGCATAGATGCTGTGGGTCCAAAGCGCCGCGGCCAGGCTGAGGATCGCGGCGCTCAGGCGCAGGGGGTCAATCTGTCCGCCGGTCGCCATGGGCCACACGACCATCGGCGCAACCAGCGCAGGCAGCACGGCAACCGCCGTATAGCGCAGATGGCGCAGCATCCATTCCGGCAGCGCGCGGTCCCCCACAAGCCCCAGAAACAGGAACCGCAGCCCGAACGAACCAAGCCCCAGCAGGATGATCACGGTCCACACCGTAGTCTTGTCAAACGCAGCTTCGGTCATGTGTGGCTCTCTTTGTTCTGGCGGCGTTCCATTTCGGCCCCGGCCATCATTCCCGTCACGGCGGCCACCATCAAACCCAGATTATAGGGCAGCCAGGCAAAGCACAGCGCCATGGCAGTCGCGACAATCGCCGCTACCCGATGGGGCCAGGTGCGCAAAGCCGGGCCGATCATTGCGATAAATGTAATGGGCAGCGCAAAATCCAGCCCAAGCGAGGGGGGCACAGCTTCGCCCACGAGGGCACCCAGGATCGTGCAGGCATACCAAAAGGGGATGATCGGCGAGCAAACCCCCAGAAAATACCCCAATTTCTGCGCGGGTGTCTGATCCGGGTTCTTTTCATAGTCCAGCGCCGCCGAGGCATAGCTTTGATCAACGATCAGATAGGCCACGATGCCGCGTTTCCAAAGCGGCAGGCTCCCCAAATGGGGGGTTAGGGCGGCGGAATACATTGCCATCCGCAGGTTCACCATCAGGGCCGATGCTAGCACGATGAAAGTCGGGGTGTTTTCGCTCATCAGGTGCAGCGCGGTGAACTGCGCGGCCCCGGCGATCACAACCACGGAAAAGGCCAGCGCCTCATAGACGTTCAGGCCCGCTTCGACGGAAATCACGCCGAACAACATGGCAAAGGGGCATATGACAAAGATGAACGGCACCCCATCCCGGACCCCGCGCCAATAGCTTGTCTTTACGTCTTCCTGCGCCATCGCTAGACCTTTGTTAGAACGTGATAGCCCTAACGCAGGCGGTGCCCCGGATGCAATTGCCCAGACCCAAATATCTGATCGGACCGAACCCAAAGCGCCCGGGGCTAACCCGCGCGGTGCAGGGCGTTGATCATCGCGGCGAACCCGTGGATCTGAACGTGGTCGAAGAACGCCCGCTGACGATCTATTTGAACCGACAAGAGATCGTCACCGCCATGACGATTGGGGATTATCCTGACTATCTGGCGGTGGGGTTTCTGCGAAATCAAGGCATGCTAAGCGATGCCGAAGAGATCACCGCCATCGACTATGATGAAGAGCTAGAGGTGGTCGTCGTGCGCACCGCGTCGCAGACCACCTTTGAGGAAAAAACCCAAAAGAAAACCCGCACTTCGGGCTGTGCGGTGGGGACGGTGTTTGGCGATATGATGGAGGGGCTGGATCAGGTTGATCTGCCCGCAACGCGGGTCAGGACATCGTGGCTTTATGCACTGGCGCATCAGATCAACACCACCCCGTCGCTGTACCTTGAGGCGGGGGCGATTCACGGCACGGTGCTGTGCCAGGGGGATCAGCCGCTGGTCTATATGGAGGACGTCGGGCGGCACAATGCCGTGGATAAGATCGCCGGGTGGATGCGGATTAATGGGATAAAATCAGACGACAAAATTCTGTATACAACGGGCCGTCTGACTTCTGAGATGGTGATCAAAACCGCGCTGATGGGTATCCCGGTGCTGGCGTCGCGATCCGGGTTCACAGCATGGGGTGTCGAAATCGCGCGGCAGGTTGGTCTGACCTGTATCGGGCGAATGAAGGGCAAGCGCTTTGTCTGCCTGTCTGGCGACGAGCGGCTAGAGCGCGACATCGACCCGGATCAGGTGCCGGACGAAGCACGCAAAACCGGACGCAAAGGGGCGATGTGATTGGAAGATACGGTCGGCCTGTGGATCGTCGGGATCTTTATGTACTTTGCGCTGGCGGGGATGGTTGCTCTTGCTGTGCTGTATTGGGGTTTGCGAGGCCTGAATCGTTTCTTTGAGCGCGTAAAAACGGAACCGTGGGATGTTTTGGAAGACCTCGGTTGGACAGAACCACACCCTACAATGGCAATACTGGGAGTAAAGCGAACCTATGCGCTTCGGCGCTTGCAATTTCGCTTTTTTCTATGGGGTGCCCGCCACAGCTCTCCCACGTCACAGATGCAAAACAACAACTCTCGCGATTTCGATGGGCCGGTCTGGGTTCGATCTTGCCACCAGTCTCATTCTTGTTAGCCATGGCTATTTCTTTTGGTTTAGTCGTGGTGTTTCCTATCTTGCTCGTGATGACCATGGGTTTAATACTCAACGCATTGATCCTTCGCGCCCACCGATGGCCCGAACCAAAGGAAGACCGCGAATGAAACAACCCGTTGCTGTCATTCTTGCCGGAGGGCAGGCCAGCCGCATGGGTGGTGGGGATAAGGCGCTGTTGCCCTTGGGGGGGCAAAGCCTTTTGTCCCGCGTGATTGAGCGGATCGAACCGCAGGTCGCGGACGTAGCCCTCAACGCCAATGGGGATCCAAATCGGTTTTCCGAATATGGTCTGCCTGTTCTCCCGGACAGCATCGCCGGGTATCCCGGCCCGCTCGCCGGGGTGCTTGCGGGTCTAGACTGGGCCGCGGAACAAGGCGCGGATGCGGTGGTTTCGGTCGCGGCGGATACGCCGTTTTTTCCCTGCGATCTGGTTCCGCGCCTGTTGATGCAGGCCGAGGGCCAGGATAACCCGCTGGTCCTGGCTGCGACCAAAGGTGATGCGCAGACCCGCAGCAAATCCAAATCCGGTCTGATCCGGCATCCGACCTTTGGCCTCTGGCCCGTTGCCCTGCGCGACGATCTGCGCGCCGCCTTGCAAGAGGGGCTGCGCAAAGTCGTTATGTGGACCGAGCCCCACGGCGGGCGCGAATGCCTGTTCCCCAGCGACGGGCTCGATCCGTTTTTCAACATCAACACGCCCGAAGACCTGGTCCGGGCCGAGGGCTTGCTATGAAGATCTACGGTGTCACCGGGTGGAAAAACGCGGGCAAAACCGGGCTGATGGAGCGGCTGGTCGGTGAATTCACCGCGCGTGGATTGCGGGTCAGCACGGTCAAGCATGCCCACCACAGCTTTGACGTTGATCATCCCGGGCGGGACAGTTTTCGCCACCGCGCGGCCGGAGCGGGCGAAGTGATCCTGGCCTCGGGCACCCGTGTCGCCCAGATGACCGAATTGAATGGCACGCCCGAGCCCAGCCTGTCTGACCTGCTGGCCCGTTTGCGCCCCTGCGATCTGGTTTTGATCGAGGGATACAAACGCGAAACCCACCCCAAGATCGAAGCCTTTCGCCAAGAGGCCGGGCATGATCTGATTGCGCCTAACGATGCCTCTGTTCGCGCGGTCGCCAGCGATGCCCCTCTTGTGCTGGATCGCCCTGTGTTCGATCTGAACGACACCAAAGCCATTGCCGATTTCATCGCGGGGGATCTGGCGCTGTGACCCATTCATTGCTCTCTCCGCCCCCTCTCAAGGATGACTGCTTTTCCCTGCCGCCCGGTGTCAACTGGACGCCGGTGGATCAGGCGCTTGATATGCTGCGCGCGCGCTTACATCCGGTTGTGGCGCAGACCACCCTGCCGCTGGATCAGGCCGTTGGCCGGGTCCTTGCGCAAGATCAGGCGGCAAAACGCGCCAATCCCCCCCTGCCGAACACGGCCGTAGACGGCTATGGGGTGGCGCTGGCGTCGGTCCAGGATGGGCCGACGGTGCTTCCGCTACTGCCGGGCCGGGCCGCCGCTGGTGCCCCGTTCGAGGGGGAAGTCGGTCAGGGGCACGCCCTGCGTGTGCTGACCGGAGCCGCCCTGCCAAAAGGGGTCGAAGCGGTTGTTCTGGACGAAGATTGCCGCGTGGATGACACCCATGTGGCCTTTCGTGGGCCGCTTAGGTCAGGCGCGAACATGCGCAAGGCGGGTGAGGATGTCGATGCGGGGCAGATCATTTTGAACCGCGGGCGGGTTCTGACCCCGGCGGATCTGGCGTTGGCCTCGGCCACCGGCCTGTCGGACCTGCCCGTTTTTCAACCGTTGCGCGTTGGTGTGCTGTCCACCGGCGACGAAATTATCCCCCCCGGAGGACAGGCCGCGCCCCATCAGATCTATGACGCCAATCGGCCCATGTTGCTTAGCCTGCTGGCAAAGATGGGACATGCAGGCGTTGATCTGGGACATGTGGGTGATGACCGCGAAGCCCTGCGCAGCTGCCTTGATCAGGCGCGTGAGCGCGCGGATGTGGTTCTGACCTCTGGCGGCGCATCCGCCGGGGATGAAGATCATGTTTCGGCCCTCCTGCGCGACGCGGGGGCGCTGAACGAATGGCGCGTTGCGCTGAAACCCGGGCGGCCGCTGGCCTTGGGGCAGTGGCAGGGCATGCCGGTGTTTGGTCTGCCGGGCAATCCGGTTGCCGCCCTGGTCTGCACCCTGGTGTTTGCGCGCCCTGCGTTGGGCCTGATGGCAGGCGCAGGCTGGTCCGCGCCGCAATCGTTTCAGGCCCCCGCGACCTTTTCCAAGAAAAAGAAACCGGGCCGGCGTGAATATCTGCGCGCGCGTCTGCGCGATGGCTGTGCAGAGGTGTTCAAATCCGAAGGATCAGGCCGCATCTCTGGGCTGAGCTGGGCCGAGGGGTTGGTTGAGCTTCCCGATGGCGCTTGCGAAATCGCACCCGGAGACATGGTGAAATACACGCCCTTCAGCAGTTATTACGCGTGACCTGCCCTTCATCTCTTTGAAAATATCCCGGGGAACCCGCAGGGCGGGGCAGAGCCCCTTCACGCTTGCCAAATGTGATCAGTCAAAGGTGCCCGCAACCCGCCCCAGCAGCATAAAGGCGCGGGCGGTTCGGGTGCCGCCAAAAGCGTTGATCTCTTCGTCGCTCGCGGTATTGGCAAAATCCGCATAGCATTTGTCAAACCGCCGCAAAAAGTGGTGCGCCGCATCGCGAAATATCGGGTCTTGCTTCATCCGGCCCGCGGCCAGCGCCAAAGAAGACCGATCCCGCACGCCGCCCAAATCAGCAATCTCGCGCCCGCGTTCGCCAGTGGCAAAGGCCCGCCATGTTTCCGGGCGCGCCAAATCCGGGCGCAGGTCATCCATATAGATGCCGTCCTGCGACAACAGCGTCAGAATATCTTGCGCCGCCTGGACCAAATGCCCCACCGTCCGGCTTTTGAGCGCGCGACGCAGGGCCGCGAACCCCTCTTCGTCCTCAGCGGTTTCCGGGAAATGCAATGCGCGAATGAAATCCGCATTGGAAAGCGGGGGCAGCATGTCTTCGACCGTGGTGCCCAGCGACAGGCTGGGCTGGTCCTCTTCGGCTGCGGGATCGGGTCCCGTTTGGGTGGTGATCTGTGCTTCGGCCTGGCGCATCCCGCCCAACATGGCGATGGTGGTTTCCAGATTGCGGGTGGCCCCGGATAGATCATCCAGCCGTTTCATGATCGCCGGATGCGGGGCGTCGTTGCGACCATTCTCGGACAGGGTTTGCGATTGGGTCACATAGGCCTGTCGGATCGCGTCGATAGCGGTTTGCAAACGGGCGGTTTCCTCACGCAGGATGCGCGACGATCGCATGGTCAGCACCGCCAGCCAGATCAGCGCAATGGGCATCAAGATCACCAGAACCGCCAGCAAGAACCGCAGGTTCGCCAGATCCGGCCCCGGACTGGATATAATATACCAGCCGCTCAACCCCAGCCAGACGATGGTCAGCACAATCGCCACCCCTTCGGGCGCGGACAGGCCGCGAGGCTGGGCAGGAAGCCGATTCGAAGGGCGGGGCGATGCCATGGCCAGGTCCGGTTACTTGTAGGTGATCGACAAGATTTCGTAGGATTTGACACCACCCGGGGTGCGCACCTCGACGCTGTCACCTTCGTCTTTGCCGATCAATCCGCGGGCGATGGGGGATTTGATGTTCAAAAGACCCTTTTCCACATTGGCCTCATGTTCGCCCACAATCTGCCAGGTCTTTTCTTCGTCGGTGTCTTCATCGACCAGCTCAACCGTCGCGCCGAATTTGATCGCGCCGGACAGGGTGGTCGGGTCAATGACCTCGGCCAGGGAAATGATCCCTTCAAGCTCTTTGATGCGCCCCTCGATGAACCCCTGCTTTTCGCGGGCGGAATGATACTCGGCGTTTTCTTTCAGGTCGCCCAGTTCACGCGCTTCGGCGATGGCCTGAATGATGGCGGGGCGCTCTTCGGATTTGAGTGTTTTCAGTTCTGCTTCGAGCGCGACAAAGCCCGCGCGGGTCATCGGGATCTTTTCCATAATCTCTTATCCGTTTTGTTTAGGCTGTGTGTTTTACCATGCCCGCTATCCTTGTGCTACAATGAGCGCAAGCATTTCCATATTGCAACAGGGCAATGACGTCTACGGACGCGGTTCAGCGTGATCCGGCTTTTGTGCGACGCGGTCCGGGCATCCGGTGCCGCCGATCCCGTCATCCTTGGGTGCGCAGGCCACCGGGTTGGCATTGCGTTTCAGGATTGAGGAGACCGATGTCCGCAATCCGTGTTCGACAGGCGTCGGGGCCTTTTCGGGGATTGCAACGGGTTCAGTTTCCGCTGGTTGCGTCTCAACGGATGTAGAGGCGGGGTGCGTCGGCGCGGACAGGTCGCTGATCGGGGGCGCCGCACAGGCCGCAAGGGATGAAATGGCCACCAAGGCCACCAGCGTTCGCATCATGTCGTGTCACTCTTTTGAGTTTTATAGAAATACCCGCCCGCCCGAAACCGCGTCTGTCCTTTGGAAGAATTTGTTTGCTTCATCTGAGCCGCGTGTTTCTGAAGGTCGCTCAACAGCGCCATTTGACCTTCTTCGAACAACTCCCGTAGCTGCGCGACCTGGGCGGGGCTTAACCCTGTCACGTGCAGCGCCCTTTCAAAATGCTCTGGTGGTTCTGAAAAGGTGTTTTCGTAGGCGGCGTTCAGGTGATCACCCGTATTTTCAGACAGATATGCAAGCTGTTCGGGGCTTCCTGCTGCGGGAATGTAGGCCTGTTGAGTTAGGGTCAGGTTGTCCTCTCCGGTCACGGTTCCCGCCCTTTTGAGCGAATCCAAAAGGGTTCTGGGATGGATGTCTTGCCGGATCTCGCGTGCGAGGCTTTCGAACGAGGGTTTTGGTCCAAGACGCCTAAGAACACGTGGGTTACCCGCCTGGCTATAGTCGGGACTGCTGCGCCAAACCGCCACGAGCCGCGTCAACGGGTGCGGCCGGGGCGGCTTTTCCTTGAATTCCTTCAGGCGGGCGATGTCACGACGCTGCAAACCGGTCATCAAAGACAGTTTGCTGTCGGTGACTTTCCCTTCGGCCTGTTCACGGGCCGCCCCCAGATAGTGCCCCTTCATCCGCTCGGCGAACTCCGGAAACGGGATTCCCCGACGGACCATGAGGCGCGCAATGGGGGCAAGGAGGGCGTCGAAGGTGTCGATCATATGTGCAAAAAGCACATTTTCATTGACTGGCGCAATGATGTTTCTATAAATGTGCAAAAAACACATTTGCGGGGGCGCTATGAGCGATTGTCGGTTTTCGAATTTGGCCACCACACTTCTGATGGGGGGCGCGCTATTGGGATTGGCGGCTTGTGACGTGCCAGGCCCGCCTGTTGCGGATGTTGTCGCATCTGCGGATGCAACTCATGCGCCGGGGGCGCGGGTATCACCCTCATCGGACGAGACATCGGTGTCGCCCGCGATTGTGGTGGAAGAAATCCCAATGCCCAGCTGGTCACAGGGACAGACCGCGCGTACCAATGTGATCACCGCAGGGGACATTGATGACCGGCTGAACTTTGCCGCGTTCAAACGCTATCAGTCGCGGGCGTCGAAAAAGCTGGGTCTGCCGCGCGCCAATATGACGTCGGCGATCAGGGCACAGGTTCTTTCACCGACGGGCGAACCAGCGGAAGGGTTGTATTACACGCTGTCCAAACCCGGTGAGGCTGAGCCATTTTTCTCGGGCTATACGGGGGTCGAGGGGCGGATCAACGTTTTTCCCGCGGCGTTGGGCGTTGGTCGCAGCAAGACCTTCGACATCCGGGTGTTTGACGACGGTCAAGCGTTGCACCAGCAGTCGCTGCGAACGGGTGATCAGGTCAGCAAAGTCCCGGTCGCGTCCCAAGGCGGATGGTCGCCGGATTTTCTGGATCTGGTGTTCGTCTTTGACACCACCGGAAGCATGGGGGACGAAATCGCGTGGTTGACCAAGGAATTCAATAGCATCGTCAGCACGGCAAGGCGCGCAGCGCCGGGTTTGAACATACGATACGGGCTGGTGGCCTATCGCGACAAGGGGGATGACTATCTGGTCAAACCTTATGGGTTCACAGCGCAAAAGTCAGAGATGCAACGGTGGCTGCGCGGCTTGCGCGCGTCGGGTGGTGGCGACTATCCCGAAGCCGCGGATCGTGGGCTTGAGGCGGCCGCGCAAATGCAATGGCGGCGTGGCAAGGGCGAGCGCATCGTGTTCCACATCGCCGATGCACCGGCGCATAAGTCTGATGCGCTGTCCTATTTGCGCGCCGCGCAAAACCTGGCGGCGCAAAATGTGCAGATCTTTGGTCTTGGGGCCTCGGGTGTTGGCGCGGAAAGCGAATTCCTGATGCGGCAGGCCGCGTTGCTAAGCGATGGCCGCTATCTCTTTTTGACGGATGATTCTGGTGTGGGCCATCATCACGCCGAACCGACCATCGCGTGTTATCAGGTGACAAAACTCAAGTCGCTTTTGATCAGGCTTTTGCGTTCCGAGCTTTCGGGGCAACGCGCAGAAGCCTCGAAAGGGGAAATCATCCGCCAGGTCGGCGCTTATTCTAAGGGATTTTGTCAGCAATAAATGTGCGTCACGAGGTCCGAAAAAGACGAATTCTTACTGTGTTTCGCCGCGTTCTGATTGACCTTTGCTGCGCTGCCGCGCTACCAGTTTGCGACAATTGGGTGACTCCAGCCAGGAGGGAAAAGCATGAGCGAGATCGAGCGCGAGTCAATGGAATATGATGTGGTCATCGTGGGCGGTGGCCCGGCTGGCCTGTCAGCAGCGATCCGGCTAAAGCAGCTGGACCCGGATTTGCAGGTTGTTCTGCTGGAAAAAGGGTCCGAAGTCGGGGCGCATATTCTGTCGGGCGCGGTGCTTGATCCTTGCGGCTTGAACAAGCTGATCCCCGATTGGAAAGAAAAGGGCGCCCCCCTGACCGTTCCGGTCAAAGAGGATAAATTCTATATGCTGGGCGAAGGTGGTGCGCTGCGCATTCCCAACTTCCCCATGCCGCCGCTGATGAACAACCACGGCAACTATATTGTCTCAATGGCGAATGTCTGCCGCTGGTTGGCAGAGCAGGCCGAAGAGCTGGGCGTCGAGATTTTCCCGGGCATGGCCTGTTCCGAACTGGTCTATGGGGACAACGGCGAAGTCAAAGGCGTGGTTGCCGGTGTCTTTGGTCTGGAAGAAGACGGATCAATTGGTCCTAACACCGAGCCGGGCATGGAGCTGTTGGGCAAATACGTCTTCCTTGGCGAAGGTGTGCGAGGGTCGCTGTCGAAAGAGGTGATCGAAAAATACGATCTGCAAGCCGGACATGAGCCGCAGAAATTCGGCGTCGGCATGAAAGAGATCTGGGAAATCGATCCCGCAAAGCACAAAGAAGGCAGCGTGACCCACACGATGGGCTGGCCGCTGAATTCGAATGCGGGCGGCGGGTCTTTCATCTATCACCTTGATAACAATCAGGTCTATGTCGGGTTCGTGGTTCACCTGAACTATCAGAACCCGCATCTGTTCCCATATATGGAATTCCAGCGTTTCAAACATCACCCGATGGTGGCCGAGCTGCTGAAAGGCGGCAAACGCGTGGCCTATGGCGCGCGCGCGATTTCTGAAGGCGGCTATCAGTCCATGTGCAAAATGGTGGCCCCCGGCGTGGCGCTGCTGGGCTGTTCGGTTGGCATGGTGAACGTGCCGCGCATCAAGGGCAACCACAACGCGATGCTGTCGGGCATGGCTGCCGCAGAGGCCGCATTCGACGCGATCAAGGCCGACCGCCAGGGCGATGAACTGACCGCCTATGAGGCCGAAGTGCGCGAAGGCGAAATTGGCAAGGACCTGAAAAAAGTCCGCAATGTCAAACCTATGTGGTCCAAGTGGGGCCTCACGGCGTCGCTGGCGCTGGGGGGGTTGGACATGTGGACCAACACGCTGTTCGGCGCATCGCTGTTCGGCACCTTGGGCCACGGCAAGAACGACGCCGAGGCAACCGGTTCTGCGTCGGCGCATAAGCCCATCGACTATCCCAAACCCGATGGGACGCTGTCGTTTGACCGCCTGACCAACGTGGCGTTTTCTTTTACCAACCATGAAGAAAGCCAGCCAGCGCACCTTAAACTTAAGGATCCGCATGTGCCGATCTCGGTCAATTTGCGTCAATTTGATGAGCCCGCGCAGCGCTATTGCCCGGCTGGCGTGTACGAAGTGGTCGAAGAGGCAGGCAAAGAGCCCCGCTTTGTTGTGAACTTCCAAAACTGCGTGCATTGTAAGACCTGCGACATCAAAGATCCGTCGCAAAACATCACATGGACCTGCCCGCAAGGGGGCGAAGGACCGAACTATCCGAACATGTAATTCGGCTGGTTTAAGCTTGTGTTTACACCCCGGCTGCCAATGTGGTGGCCGGGGTTTTGTTTTGTGAGGTCGCAATGTTCAAACAGCGCGCAGATCGTTGGCCAAGCGCCTGGAGCCTTGAGCTTCACGGTGAAACCGGGAAAGCACCGGTGCAAATTCGCAATGTTTCGGTTTCGGGGATGGCCTATGTTGGCGGGCCGTCCTTGCGGGTCGGTGATCAGGTCAGCCTGCTGGCGATGCAGCAAGAGGTGCGCGCACATGTTGTTCGCCTGGAAGAGGGCGGAGGCGCCCTTGAGTTCACACAAACCCTGTCACCCGCACAGTTGAACAATCTGCGCCAATTCCGCAGCCAAGCAACGCCTTGGTGACAGCTTTGGTGACCGACCAAGGGTTGGGCAAGCTGATTGCCAGCACGAAATTGAGCGCGTAGGTTGGTCACAAGGCGCAGAACAGGGGGCGTGAACTTGGAGATTTGGGCACAGACAATCCGTGCAGGCCTTTTGGCCGTGGGGCTTTTGCAGGCGGATGTCGCCTTGGCAACCGGGCTATCGGGCCCCTATCTTGCCGGTCGTCAGGCCAGCTTTCTGGGCGACTATGGATCGGCCGCGCATTACTATGGCCGGGCTTTGGCCTTTGACACCGACCGGCCCGAGCTTTTGGAACGTGCTGTGCTGTCGAATGTCTCTTTGGGGGATGTGGCGACGGCCGCAGCGTTGGCCGAGCGCATGAATGACCTTGGCTTCAACAGCGAACTGGCCCAGATGGCGCTGGTGGCGCGATACGCCCTTGATGATGACTATGCCGCGTTGGTGGAGGCCATCGAAGGCAAGCGCGGCATGGGCCCCTTGGGCGACGGTCTGGTCAAAGGCTGGGCACTGGTGGGGCAGGGCGATCTGAATGGCGCCAGGACAAGCTTTGATGCCGTGGGGAAAATTCAGGGGCTTGCCTCGTTTGCGGCCTACCACAAGGCGCTGGCACTTGCATCGGTCGGGGAATTCGAGGCCGCGGATGAACTGTTTTCCACAGGGGCTGCGGGCGGCATGGCGAACACCCGACGCGGAGTGTTGGCCCGGGTCGAAATCCTGTCGGAACTTGGGCGCGCGGATGAGGCGGAAAACCTGTTGGCAGACTCCTTTGCGGCCTATCCTGATCCCGCGCTTGACGCGTTGCGGGCCGCGCTGAGTGGTGGAAAGGATGTTAAATTTCAGCAGGTTGTAACCGCACGTGATGGGATCGCCGAGGTGTTTTATTCCCTGGCGGGGGCCTTGTCCGCGGAAGGGAATGATGATCTCACGCTGCTGTATTCGCGCGTGACAGAATACCTGCGCCCCGATCATATCGACGCGATTTTACTGTCTGCCGAACTGTTGGATACGCTGGGTCAGCACGAGCTTGCGATTGAAACCTACGATAAGGTTCCCACGGATAGCGCATTTTATCACATTGCGGCGATGGGCCGGGCCGAAGCCCTGCGCACCCAGGACCGTCTGGAAGAGGCGGCGGATGTCCTGAAAGGGCTCAGCCAGTCACATGCCACACTTCCGCTGGTGCATGCCACCTATGGCGATCTGCTGCGCCAGATGGAGGATTTCGATGCCGCCGCCGAGGCCTATGGCCATGCGTTGACCCTTTATGACGCGGAATCCGAACAGCAGTGGTTTATCTATTACGCCCGGGCGATCACCTATGAGCGCCAGGACCAGTGGGAGGCCGCCGAAGCGGATTTCCGCAAGGCGCTTGCGTTGAATCCGGATCAGCCCCAGGTGCTGAACTATTTGGGCTATTCTCTGGTTCAAAAGAAAATCAAGCTGGACGAAGCACTTGATATGATTGAACGTGCCATCGCGGCCCGTCCGAACTCGGGGTATATCATCGACAGCTTGGGGTGGGCTCTGTTCAAACTCGGCCGCTATGATGAGGCCGTCCCACATATGGAGCGCGCGGCCGAGCTGATGTCGATTGATCCCGTGGTTAACGACCACCTTGGGGATGTGTATTGGGCGGTTGGGCGCGAACGCGAGGCCGAATTCATGTGGAAGCGCGCACTGTCTTTCGTCGATTGGGAAGACGCCTCGGAAGAGGTCGACGGAGACCGCATTCGCCGCAAGCTTGAGATTGGTCTGGACCGGGTTCTGGCCGATGAAGGCGCGGCCCCGCTTCTGCCTTCAAATGACTGACGTTACGGTTTTTGCCCCGGCCAAAGTGAACCTTGCACTGCATGTCACCGGGCAGCGCAGCGATGGATATCACCTGTTGGATTCACTGGTGATGTTTGCGGATTTTGGGGATCACATCGCCCTGCGGTCGGGCCCGATGGCGCTGTCGGTGACCGGGCCCAAAGCCGCGGGTGTGCCCGTTGATTCGAAAAACCTGTGTTGGCGTGCCGCCACGCTATTTGGCGAAGAGGTTGCGATCACCCTGGAAAAGAACCTCCCCCATGCGGCGGGGATTGGTGGGGGATCGTCTGACGCCGCTGCGGTTCTGAACGGGATGGCCCAGATCTTCGGGCGGCGCGACGTGGATGTCCTTGCATTGGGGGCGGATGTGCCGGTGTGCCAGATGGCACAGGCCGCACGCATGAGTGGGATCGGCGAAAACCTGAGCGCGGTCCCCGCTCCGGTGATGCCGGCGCTGCTGGTGAACCCCGGTGTCGAAGTGCCGACACCCGCTGTGTTCAAGGGCTTGCAGCAAAAGCACAATTCACCGTTGCAAGAGATGCCTGCCTCCAGCGATCTGAGCGATTGGTATGATTGGATCGCGCGTCAACGCAATGACCTTGAGCCGCCCGCGATCGCTGCCCAACCGCCGATTGGGCAGGTTCTAGAGCATTTGCGCGACCTGCCGGATGTGCGTTTGGCGCGCATGTCGGGGTCTGGCGCGACCTGCTTTGCCCTGTTTGACACACCCGAACAGGCGGCCAGCGCGGGCCGCGCGCTGGCGCATGCGCATCCGGACTGGTGGATCCGGGGCGTGAGTTTGTCGTGACGTTCAGGTCAGTCGCGCGACCACATAGTCGTTGAGGTCGATCAGGACTTCGCGGATCTCGCTTTGGGGCATCTTCAACATCGCGGCCTTGGCCTTGTCTGCCCAGGCCAGCGCTTCGTTGCGGGTCTCTTCCAGTGCGCCGTGGCGGTTCAGCAAAACCAAGGCATGTTCCAGATCGCCCGCAGTCTGATCGCCCTTTTCGATGACGCGTTTCCAAAAAGCGCGCTCTTCGTCGTTGGCCTTGGCGTAGGCCTTGATCAAAGGCAGGGTCAGCTTGCGTTCGCGGAAATCGTCGCCGATATTCTTGCCGGTTGCAGTCGTGCCCCAATAGTCAAGCAGGTCGTCCACGATCTGAAAGGCTATCCCCAGCGCATCCCCATAGTCGAACAGCGCGCGCACCTCGTTTGCAGGGCGACCGGCGATGACGCCGCCGACCTCGGTCGCGGCGGAAAACAGCGCGGCGGTTTTGCCCCGCACCACCTGAAGATAGATGTCTTCGGTAGTGGTCAAATCCTGCGCTGCCGTCAGTTGAAGAACTTCACCTTCGGCAATCGTCGCGGCGGCGTTCGACAAGATGCGCAGCACATCCAGGTTGCCGGTTTCGGTCATAAGCTGGAAGGCGCGGGCAAACAGGTAGTCGCCCACCAGAACGCTGGATTTGTTATCCCAAAGCAGGTTGGCGGTTGGCCGACCGCGCCGTTTTTCGCTTTCATCGACAACGTCGTCATGCAGCAGCGTCGCAGTGTGGATGAACTCAACCGTGGCGGCCAGATGCACGTGATAGGGGCCATCATAGCCGCACATTCGGGCCGCTGCGAGGGTCAGCATCGGACGCAGGCGTTTGCCGCCCGCCTCAACTAGATGCGCGGTGACCTCGGGGATGCGCGGTGCATGCTCAGACGCCATCCGCTGCGCGATCAGGGTGTTCACGCTGGACAATTCACCCGACAGCATTTCGGCCAACTGCTCATGCGGCTTTTGATTTCCCGGCATCACCGTTTCTTTCCCCTATTGCCAAGGCTCGACTTTTCGCGGCCCTGTTCTTACATCACGGATATGGAAGAGCTATTGCGCACAACCGATATCACCGTAATCCCCTATGTTCGTACCTTGCTGGACGGACAGGGTATAGACAGCTTTGAGATGGACGTAAATATGAGCGTCCTCGAAGGGTCAATCGGAATCCTGCCCAGGCGCCTATTGGTTGCACGACGTGATCTGGACGCCGCAAAGCGGGTGCTGACCGAAAACGGGGTGACGTGGTGAGGCAGGATGCCTTTGACCCGGCCGATCTGACCCGCGACGCGCTGTTGGGTGGCAAGGTGCAGATTTTTCAGCCCCGTCACGGCTATCGCGCGGGCACCGATCCCGTGGTCCTGGCCGCAAGTGTCGAGGCCCGTTCCGGGCAATCCGTGTTAGAGCTGGGCTGTGGCGCGGCACCGGGATTGTGTTGCCTTGGGGTGCGGGTGCCGGGGTTGGATCTGTATGGCATTGAGCTGCAACCCGGCTACGCAGATCTTGCTCGCCGGAACCTGGCGCAGAACGCTCTTGAGGGCATGATCTGGCAGGGGGACCTGCGCCAACCGCCGGCGGACCTCAAGACCCGCAGTTTCGATCATGTGATCGCCAACCCCCCCTATTTCGAGCACGGAAAGCGCATCGCCGCCGGGGGGGCTGACCGCGAAATTGCGCTGGCGGGTGAAACCCCGCTGTCTG
The DNA here is from genome assembly GCA_025210345.1 of Pelagimonas sp. Classification (GTDB taxonomy): domain Bacteria; phylum Pseudomonadota; class Alphaproteobacteria; order Rhodobacterales; family Rhodobacteraceae; genus JAOARQ01. Next base: position 42,108 of record JAOARX010000016.1, read on the forward strand.
ACTGGGTGTCCCTGGCGGCCAAGCGGCTCAAGCCCCGTGGCTATGCCACCTTTATCCAGCGGGCCGAGCGGCTGCCCGAGCTTCTGACCGCACTGGACCAGCATTTGGGCGCGATTGAACTGTTGCCGCTCGTGCCCCGCGAGGGCCGCGCGCCGCGGTTGGTTCTTGCGCGCGGACGCAAAGAGGGGCGCGCCGATTTTCGGTTTCACGCTCCGGCGGTCATTCATGCAGGGGTTGAGCATGTGGAGCCGGGGAACCATTACACGGATCGGTTCGATCGCGTGATGCGCTTGGGCAAAGCGCTGGCGTTTTCCCCGAAAAGCTGATTTGTAACAGGTTTGCGAAAAAAACATCCGTTTATTGTGCAGCTGCGGCGTGACACGGGGCAATCTTTGTGGTGCACTAAAGATCTCACGCATTGTAACGGAGGTTCCCATGAGCTTGAGTTCGCACCTGCACGAACTGAAAAAGAAGCACCAGACGTTGTCTGATGCCGTCGAAGCGGCGCAGCGCGCCCCTGGCACGAACGACCTTGATATTGCGGACATGAAAAAGCAGAAACTTCGCCTAAAGGAAGAGATCGAGCGATTGTCGGTCACTGCTTGAACCCTTGTTGCAGATTGAAATCTGCTACGAAAGGCGCCCCTCGGGGCGCCTGTTTTTGTTCAACCTTTGCGTGTTTTCAAGTCTTCGACCGAGATCAATGTTTTTCCATCCAAACCTGACGGTAAAGACCTGACTTCGGACAGCAGCCAGTCGCGGAACGCGGCGATATGCGGTCGATCCTGCGTTCCGGGGACGCACAGCAGGCGAAACCGCGCGCGCGTGGTCAGGGCGATGGGGTAGGGGGCCACCAATTGGCCGCGTGCCAGATCCCGTTGCGCCAGCGTGGTGCGGGTCAAAATGATGCCGCCCCCAGCAAGGCAGGCATCAAGCGCATGATCGGCCTGTGAGAATCGGGTTGTGATCTGGGGCGGATTGCCCAGGCCGCAGGCTGCGAACCACGCGTGCCAATCCGCGCGGGGGCTCATGAAATCATGGGATCCATCATGGATCAGTGGCGCGCCCTGCAGGCTTTCGGCGGTTGGGTATCGCTCGGCCAGTTCCGGCCGCATGATCGGGCAAATGGCTTCTTCGATATAGGGATGGCTGTGCAGCCCGGTGTCCGGCCCATAGCCATAGCGCACGGCCACGTCGATTTCATCGCGTTCCAGATCCATTTGGTTCAATCCGGCGATAAAGCGCAGTTCGATGTCGGGATGGGCCTGCGCAAAGGCATAGAGCCGCGGGGCGAGTACCTTGGCTGTAAAGGCCGGGCCAGCGGTGACGGCAAGGCTGCGCGTATTTTGCAAGCGCCGTGTTGCGCGCCACGCGGCGCTAAGCCGTTCAAAAGCATCGCTGGTGCCGGGGGCCAGCAGCCGACCGGCTTCGGTCAGCTCAACAGCGCGGTTGAGCCGATGAAACAGGGGCTGGTTCAGATGTGCCTCAAGGTTCTTGATTTGCAAGGACAAGGCCGCAGGGGTCACGTGAAGCTCTTGTGCGGCTTTGGCGAAAGACAGATGGCGGGCGGCGGCTTCGAAGGCGCGCAGCGCGGTAAGCGGGGGAAGGCGGTCAGACATAACACATAAGTAATACTTAACTGATGGATTGGAAAGCCTCGTTTGTCACAACATGCGTTGATGTTTAGTTCTAAGGTCATCAGGAAAATTAAACCATGAGGTCCGGAATGCTCGAAGCTGCTCAAGACACCCGTCATCGCGACGCTATCCGCGCGGCACATGTCGCCCGCGGTGCTGTGGTTCAGGACCTGTGGAAACGCCTGTTTGCGCGCCAGCGCTAACCGCAGAGATCTCCGCCGGTTGGTCAGGCGATATGCGCAAGAAATGCCTCCGAACCTGCGGGCTCCGGGGGCATTTTGCATTTATTTGGACCTGGCGCTCCCCACGGCGGCCAGCCCGGCCCCCCCGGCGATCAGGGCCGCCGCTAGCAAGAGGGTCCAACCCGGTTCTGCAAAGCCTGCCAGAATAAGGGCGAGCGTAGACAGCAACGGCGCGGCATAGCTGGCGGTGCCCAGCATCTGAATATCGCCGCGTTTCACCCCGATGTCCCAGACATAAAAGGCCAATCCAACCGGACCAAGGCCCAATGCCAAGATCGAGGCCCACCCCAAAGTGGACTGCGGCAAGATGGTTTGTTCAAACATCAGATGCATGACGCCAGACAGGATCGCGGTGGCGACACAAAACACGGCAACGGTTTCGGTTGGAACGTCCCCCAGCTTGCGCGACAGAACAGAATACCCGCTCCAGGTCAGGGCGCATAGGAACGCGAGACCCAGACCGGGTAGCGACGCGGGATCAAAGCTGGCCCCGCCGCGCAGAACGATCAGCGCCGCGCCAATAAACGCGACAATCGCCCCGACGACATGCAGCAGGCCCAGGCGTTCTCCGGGCAGCAGGCCCGAAAACAGCACGATCAAAAGAGGCCAGAGATATGCGATCAGCCCGGCTTCGGCAGGGGGGGCAAGGCGCAGCGCGGAAAAATACAAGGCGTGATAGCCAAAAAGCCCGATTGTGCCAAAGGCATAGACCCGCCAATTGACCCGTGCCAGCGCCCGCCATCCCCCCGTCACAGTGACCCAGATCACGCCGATCGTGCCGCCGATGGTAAAGGTCAGAGTGTTTAACAAGAGCGGCGGTGTGGGCGCCGAACCGACTGTAAAGAGTGCCAGAAGGGCCCAAAGCAGGACGGCGACAAAGCCGATGGATGTGGCGGTTTTTCGTGTCATTCACGATTGCTATGCGGGTTTTGGGGGCGCGAAAAGCAAAAAGCGCCCCATCCGAGGCGCTTTTCGTTTTCTGGTGACGCGGACTTAGACGAAGAACTGCGCGCCGTTGGCCGAGATGGTCGAGCCGTTGATAAAGCCAGCATCGTCCGACGCCAGGAATGCCACGCAGCGGGCGATCTCTTCGGGTTCGCCAAGGCGGCCCGCCGGGATCTGACCGATGATCGATTCGCGCACTTTTTCCGGAACGGCCATAACCATTTCGGTCGCGATATAGCCGGGGCAGATCGCGTTGGCGGTGATCCCGGCGCGCGCGCCTTCCTGGGCCAGCGATTTCACGATGCCCAGATCGCCCGCCTTGGTCGCAGCATAGTTGACCTGTGCGAACTGACCTTTCTGACCGTTGATCGAGCTGATCACAACGATGCGGCCGAATTTGCGCTCGCGCATGCCGGGCCAGATCGGGTGGATGGTGTTGAAAACACCGGTCAGGTTGGTGTCGATCACCTCTTTCCACGCTTCGGGTGTCATTTTGTGGAAGGGGGCGTCACGGGTGATGCCAGCGTTGGCAACAACCACGTCGATGGGGCCCAGGTCTGCTTCGACCTGTGCGATGCCAGCGGCCGAGGCTTCGTAGTCAGCCACGTTCCACTTATAGGTTTTGATACCGGTCGCTTCGGTAAAGGCGGCGGCCTTTTCGTCGTTGCCGGCATAGGTTGCAGCAACTTCATAGCCTTCGGCTTTCAGTTTCTTGGAAATTGCTTCGCCGATGCCGCGGCTGCCGCCGGTTACAAGTGCTACTCTCGCCATGGTTTTCTCCTCCACTCAGGCAGAATCTTTGAAATGTTATTACGCGTTGTTTTTGGTATGCGCAATAAAGTTGCGCGCATATTTTGCCGCACTGCGGCAGATTTTTGGGATCTGTACGAAAAAAGGGGCGCCCGAAGCGCCCCTCAATATGCGGTTTTGCGCGATGCTTACGGGCGCTCCAGGCACATGGCCACGCCCATACCGCCACCGATGCACAGGGTTGCGAGGCCCTTCTTGGCGTCGCGGCGCTTCATTTCAAACAGCAAGGTGTTCAGAACGCGCGCGCCGGATGCGCCGATCGGGTGGCCAATCGCAATGGCGCCACCGTTCACGTTGACGATCGCCGGATCCCAGCCCATGTCCTTGTTCACGGCACAGGCCTGTGCGGCAAAGGCTTCGTTGGCTTCGACCAGATCCAGGTCGCCAACGGACCAACCCGCTTTGTCCAGCGCCTTTTTGGAGGCGTGAATCGGGCCGACACCCATGATCGACGGGTCAAGACCGGCGGTGGCATACGATGCGATGCGTGCGAGCGGCTCGATGCCGCGCTTTTCCGCTTCGTCCGCGGTCATCAAAAGGGCACCCGCGGCACCGTCGTTGATGCCCGAAGCATTCGCCGCGGTGACCGAACCGTCTTTGGTGAAGGCGGGGCGCAGTTTCTGCATGCCTTCGATGGTGGCGCCGTGACGAATGTATTCGTCCTTGTCCATCACGATGTCACCCTTGCGGGTCTTGATGGTAAAGGGAACGATTTCGTCTTCGAATTTCCCAGCGTTTTGAGCGGCTTCCGCTTTGTTTTGCGAGGCCAGGGCGAATTCGTCCTGCATATCGCGCGAGATGTCCCACTGGTTGGCCACGTTTTCGGCGGTTTGACCCATGTGGTAGCCATTGAAGGCATCCCACAGGCCATCGCGGATCATGGTGTCGATGTACTTCATGTCGCCCATCTTGACGCCTGCACGCAGGTATGCTGCATGCGTTGACAGCGACATGTTTTCCTGACCACCCGCGCAGACAATCGCGGCGTCACCCAGTTGGATGTGCTGGGCGGCCAGGGCAACGGCACGCAGGCCTGACCCGCAAACCTGGTTGATCCCCCAGGCCGAGGCCTCTTTGGGCAGGCCGGCGTTGATATGCGCCTGGCGTGCGGGGTTCTGACCCTGAGCGGCGGTCAAAACCTGACCCAGGATGGTCTCAGAGACTTCGCCTTTCTCGATGCCAGCGCGCGCGACCAAAGCTTCGAGCACGGCGGCGCCCAGGTCATGTGCGGGGGTGTTTGCGAAAGAACCGCTAAAGCTGCCGACGGCGGTGCGTGCGGCGCTTGCGATAACGACATTGGTCATATCAGTCCTCCTGGCCAAGCGTGTATGTCGGAACATACTTCTGATTCCGCCTCCTGCGAAATCATTCCCTTATACGCCTGTCAGGAGTATTCGTTACATTATTCTGCAATGCAGAAGAAGGGGCAGGGTGTCTCAGGTTGTAAATCCCCGAGACACTGCTGACCCAAGGTCACGCTTTCTTGCGCTCAAGCTCTTCTCGCCATGGGGGACGGACGACGGGGGCGCCGAAATAGTACCCCTGCAGACAATCCACGCCCAGTTGCCTGAGAATCTCAGCATCTTCTGCGGTTTCGACGATTTCACCGACGGTAAACATGTCGAACTGTTCAGCGATTTTGACCATTGCGCCAACCAGCACCTGATTGTCCGGGTCGTTGGCAATTCCGCGGCAAAATTCGCCGTCAATTTTCAAAAGATCAAAGCTGAATTCCTTGAAGTGGCGCAGCGCGGTATAGCCCGAACCGAAATCGTCCATGGCAAAGGTGATTCCCCGCGCCTGCAGATCCAGCATGAATTTCACGACCAATTCCGGGATGACCATGGCGGAATGCTCGGTGATCTCAAGGATCAGGCGCTCAGCGACAGTGGGGTCCTGTTTGAGCCCCCGGTTCAGCGTGTTCATCCATTTTTGATAACCGACTGAGCGCGCAGACATATTGATCGACAGGCGCAGTTCGGGGAACTTGCGCAGTTCGTTCAATCCCTTTTCCAGCGCCAGACAATCCAGAATGCGTCCATATTCAGTGTCTTCGACCGTCGTGATGAAATCCGCCGCCGGTATGATGCGGCCCGTTTCGTCAAGAACACGAATCAGCCCTTCGTAGAATGCGACACGGGTCTGCGCCCCGGACTGTACCACGGGCTGATAGGCCAACATGACCTGCTTGTGTTGCAAAGCCCGGCGCACCATATCCATGATATTGGCATCGCGGCGCGCAACTGCGTGTTCCAGCGCATTGTGCGCCCCATCCATGATGTTGTTTTTACCACCAGCCACGAGAGCCTCCATTACCCAACCACAGTCCTTTTTGCGACACAGGCCTTAATCTGTTGTTAAAGGTGGAGTTTGTTAAGAATTTGATGGATTTGAAGGTCGGAAATGACACCTGGGCCTGTTGGGCTTGACTCTGGGAAACGGCACAGTATAAGCGCGGCTTCATTGGTGTTGGTGGCCCCCGCGAGGGGATGCCTGTCATTTCGGATCGGTCTCACTGGGATCCCGGGAAGAGGACAACGCCCTTTACAACGGCACGATGCCTTTTGGGGGTCGGTGACACAGCGGCTGAGGCGCAGATGCGATGTCAGCCCGATACGTGGAAACCGGTTTTCGAAAACAGCGGACATGCCACATCTAAAGGAGATCAGCCGTGACCAAACGCACGTCTGCCAAGTACAAAATTGACCGCCGTATGGGCGAAAACATCTGGGGCCGTCCCAAATCCCCGGTGAACCGCCGCGAATATGGCCCCGGCCAGCACGGCCAGCGCCGCAAGGGCAAGCTGTCTGACTTTGGCCTGCAGCTGCGCGCCAAGCAAAAGCTGAAAGGTTACTACGGCGACCTGACCGAAAAGCAGTTCCGCCGCATCTACGGCGAAGCCGAGCGTCTTAAGGGCGACACCGGTGAAAACCTGATCGGTCTGCTGGAGCGCCGTCTGGACGCGGTTGTATATCGCGCCAAATTCGTTCCGACCGTTTTCGCGGCTCGTCAGTTCGTGAACCATGGCCACGTTCTGGTGAACGGCAAGCGCGTGAACATCCCCTCGTACCGTGTAAAAGAGGGTGACGTGATCGAAGTGCGTGAAAAGTCGCGCCAGATGGTTGCGCTGCTCGAAGCTGTTCAGCTGCCCGAGCGTGATGTTCCGGATTACATCGATGCGGACCACTCGAAAATGACCGCGACCTTTGTGCGTATGCCCGGCCTGTCGGACGTGCCCTACCCGGTGGTCATGGAACCGAACCTGGTTATCGAATATTACGCTCAGAACTAAGTCTGAGCCGACCCAAACGAAAGGCCGCCCACTGGGCGGCCTTTTGCGTGTTTGGGGGTTTTCCCGTTGTGATCATGGATCACTGAATACTGGGCTGTCGCCCGGTCTGAAGGCATCAAAAGAAAAATGCCTTGCGCACCCCCGGCATGGGCATAGAGGCATTGTGTTGCTCATACGGGATGTGTTTGCGCGGTTCCGCTGATGGCTGCGGCTGCGCGGAGTGCGTCTTGTGTGCACGAAACAACAGGCCAAAGAGGTCTGACAAGAAAGAGTGATTTGAGCGCATATTCGGGCTCCTGATTTCTTTGAACTTTCATCGTGAGAACGGATCTGATGTGCCGCGTTGCGTGACCACGCATTGCGGCACAGGTCAGGCCCAGAGCAGTGATTGACGCGGATTATGCCCGCGAAGAAAAGACCGGCTCTATTCTTGGGGCGGGGGTTTTGGGGCTGAATTTGTGGTGCGACCACTCGAACAAAGCCTCGAACACGTCGGTCATGATCGACAAATGGGATTCGGCGTTGTTGTTGTTTGACATGGTGGTTTCCGTACTGGGGGGCCGTTGATGGCCGGTTACTGACAACACCAGCGATCAAAACGCCCAATCCTTAACGGCACCTTCGAAGCCTCCGGCCTGGATTCAGGGTTATTTACAAAAGTTTTGGATATCTTTCACAAAGACGACAAGGCCGCCCCCTAACTGAGTGTGATGAAATTCAGGGGGTGACGTGTGCTTTGCATCGATAAACTGACCAAGCGTTTTGGAGCCAATACGGCTGTCGACAGCGCGACTTTTTCCGTGGAGCGGCCCATGATGATCGGCATCATCGGGGCGTCGGGCGCTGGCAAATCCACCCTTTTGCGGATGGTGAACAGGCTGAGCGATGCAAGCGAAGGCACCATCACCTTTAACGGTCGTGACGTGACGCAGCTGCAAGGTGGGGCAAAGCGCAATTGGCAGTCCGAATGCGCGATGATCTTTCAGCAGTTCAACCTGGTTCCCCGGATGGATGTGGTTTCGAACGTGTTGCATGGAACGCTAAACAAACGTTCGACCCTGGCGACGCTGTTCAACCTGTATCCAACCGAAGACATCCACCGCGCCATCGAGATCCTTGATCGGCTGGGGATCGCGGAACATGCGGCCAAACGTGCCGAAGCCCTGTCAGGTGGCCAGCAACAGCGCGTCGCGATTGCGCGTGCCTTGATGCAAGATCCGCAAATCATCCTCGCGGATGAGCCCATCGCATCGCTGGACCCGATGAACGCCCAAATCGTGATGGAGGCGCTGCGCCGCATCTACGAAGAAGATGGCCGGATGGTGATCGCAAATCTTCATACGCTGGACACCGCGCGCCGCTATTGCGACCGGGTGATCGGCATGCGGGCCGGGCGCATCGTGTTTGACGGCACCCCGGAACAGCTGACCACCGGTGTCGCACGCGACATTTACGGCGCCGGCGCGGATTTCTCTGAAAAGGCCACATCGACCGAGATCGGCGCATTGGATCGCCCGGCCGCGTCGCTTGAGCCCGCACTCTAACCTGAAATTTCATCAGCCTTTTCGCATGTATGGCGAGGGCAACAATCAATGAGGAAAACGATGAAAAAGATCCTTGCAGCCCTCGTGGCAACCACCGCTCTGGCCGCTCCGGCCGTTGCAGAAGACATCACCGAGTTCCGCATCGGTCTCTTGGGCGGTGAGAACGCTCAGGACCGCATGAACTCATACGAGTGCCTGCGCGCCTACACCGAAGAAGCGCTGGGCGTTCCCACCAAGATCTTCGCGCCTGCCGACTATGCTGGTGTGATCCAGGGCCTTGTTGGCGGCACGCTTGATTTCTCGTGGTTGGGCGCTTCGTCTTATGCCGCGACCTACCTGCAGGATCCCGAAGCGGTTGAGCCGGTTCTGGTGAAAGTCAACGTTGATGGTTCCATCGGCTATCACTCGATCGGTTTCGCCCGCAAAGACGCCGCCATCGCATCGCTGGATGACATGCAGGGCAAAGTCTTTGGCTTTGGCGATCCGAACTCGACCTCGGGTTACCTGATCCCCTCGATCGAGATCCCCCAGTACAAAGATGGCATCACCATGGAGTCGGGTGCATATTTCGGCGAAGTCAAATTCACCGGTGGACATGAGCAGACCATCGTCGCGGTGAACAACGGCGATATCGACGGCGGTGTGACCTGGGCTGACGGCCAGGGCAACTGGGAAGATGGCTATAATTCGGGTGCTTTGCGCAAAGCCGTAGACGCGGGGCTGGTTGATATGAACGACCTGGTCCAGATCTGGAAATCCAAGCCGATCCCCGAGGGTCCGATCGTTCTGCGCAAAACCCTGCCTGCCAACGTCAAAGAGATCATGACAGAGCTGGTTGACAACATGTACGAAAACGACCCGGAGTGCGCATACAACATCGCCGCCGGCGAGACCAAGGGTTTTCAGCCTGTTACCCATGAAACCTATGTTTCGATCATCGAAGCCCGCAAGCTGAAGTCTCAGTAAGCGATTGATATAAGGGCAGTCCCGGTTTGGGGCTGCCCTTTTCCACGACTGACTGTTTCGCGTGGGAGCAATTTCCTTGCAAAGGAAATTTCAAACGGTCTTTCAAGACCGTTTCACCGCACGCCTGACCCACCCCATCCAAAGAGACCCTGATGGCTGACCTGACCCAAAACCTGCCCCGCGGGGTGAATGACATTCAGGCCGATTACATGGCCATGGCCCATCAAAAGCGGCTGTATTCCGGGATCACACTCCTGATTTTCGTGCTGCTCATGGTGTCGGGTTTCAACCTTGCTGCCACACGCAATGGGGGCAGCTTCTGGGGGGGGATTGGCAACTTTTTCGATTATCCCGGTGAGGTGATATCAGAAGCTGCAAGCAAAGCAGCAGAACTTCCGGCCCATGTGGTGACCTACTTCCCGGCCTTGATCGAGACCGTAAACATTGCCGCCGTTGCCACCCTGGTTGGCGCGTTGGGGGCGATTGTCATGTCGCTATTGGCCACGCGGGGACTTGCCCGATTTCCAAAGTTGATCGGCCTTTTCCGACGGCTTCTGGACATCATGCGCGCCGTGCCTGAGATCGTGATTGCCCTGATTTTGATCTTTGTGCTGGGGGGCGGCCCTGTTCCGGCCATGATCGCGATCGCCTTTCATACCGTGGGTGCGTTGGGCAAGCTGTTTTCGGAAGTGAATGAAAACGCATCGCTCAAACCGCTGGAGGGGCTTGAATCCGTTGGGGCAAATTGGTCTCAGCGGATGATGCTTGGGGTTGTGCCGCAGGTGGCCCCAAATTGGCTGAGTTACGCGCTCTTGCGGTTTGAAATCAACATCCGCGCTTCGGCCATCCTGGGCTTTGTCGGCGCGGGCGGGCTTGGATATGAGCTCAAGGTCGCGATTCAATGGGGCCAGGGCAAATTCGACGAAGCGGCCGCGATGTTCATCATGCTGTTTTTGACCATTGTCGTGTTTGACCAGCTGTCCAGCCACGTTCGAAACCGTTTGGTGCATGGCGCCAAAGGCAAGGAGTGATCCCAATGACCATGCTTGATGCAAGCGCAGACCTTCGGCAGCAGACAACCACCTTGTTCCGTCGCAAGCGCCTGATGGCCTTTGCCATTCCCGCTGTGATCACCCTGTATCTCGGCTATATCTTTTTCGCTTTCGACCTGCCGGGCCTGTGGCAAAGAGCCAGCGCAGAGAACGCGAAATCGCTGGTTGCGGATACCTATAGCTATAAAACGCATATCACCCGCGACAACCGCACCGGGACTGTCACCGCCGCCATCGAGGGCGAGAAAAAAGGCCGCTATCCCGAAGGCCAGTCCCCGGATTGGGTTCAACTGGGCGAGACCACAGTGATCGATCTGGAAGATGGCTATGTTGTAACTTACGGGCCGCAGGACATCACGTTCGACATCCCGGGGTTTGGTGTGACCACGATGCAGGTCAGCCGGTCCAAGGGGGTGGTGGCCGACTATCCCGTGCCGGTTGATCAACTGCCTGAATGGATCAATGCATCAAAAAACCGGGTGGCGTTTACCACACCGAATGGGCGTTTGACGGTCACGCGCAACCGGGCCGAGGTGTTCCGGTATTTCACCGGGTGGGAGCTGTTCTTCTTCACCCTTGAATCCCCTTATCATGGTCTGGGTTTCGCAGAACTGGCCAGCCGGGCGCTGGCGGGGGAAGCGGGCGCGATTTTCAGCGATTTCTGGTACAACCCGATGTGGCTGCACGGCAACGTGGTCTGGGCGATCTTTGAAACCGTGCTGATGGCATTCCTTGGGACCATGGGGGGCGCGCTTTTGGCCTTGCCCTTGGCTTTCCTGGCGGCGCGGAACTTTACGCCGCTGCAATCTGTCAAATTCGGCATCCGGCGCCTGTTCGACTTTGTGCGCGGTGTGGATGCGCTGATCTGGACGATTATCCTGACACGCGCCTTTGGTCTTGGTCCGCTGACGGGTGCGCTGGCGATCCTGATCACGGATACGGGCAGCTTTGGCAAAATGTTTTCCGAAGCTCTTGAGAATGTCGACGACAAACAGATCGAGGGCATTCGATCAACCGGTGCAAAGCCGCTGCAACGCTATCGCTTTGGTGTGATCCCACAAATCACGCCGGTGCTGTTGTCCCAGGTGCTGTACTATCTGGAATCCAACACGCGCTCTGCGACGATCATTGGCGCGATCACGGGCGGTGGCATCGGCCTTTTGCTGACCCAGGCCATGATCACCCAGAAGGATTGGGAAGAGGTCACCTATTACATCGTGCTGGTCGTCTTGATGGTGATCTTTATGGATTGGGCTTCGGGTCACCTGCGGCGCAAACTGATCAAAGGGGGCGAGGGCGGCCATTAGGGCGGCCCTCGGGACATCATGCCAAAACTCAGTGCCTCTGGGGCGTATGTCCATGACGGATGCGCCATTACCGCAAGCCACTTTGGCCCCTATACAGAGGTTGGGCAAAACAGTCGCGTGGCCCATTCTGAAATCGGCGCCTACAGCTATTGTGATCGGTCTTGCGACATCGCCAATGCCACCATCGGAAAGTTTGCGAATATCGCCAGTTTTGTCCGGATTGGCGCGACAGATCATCCGATGGATCGCGCCAGCCAGCATCATTTCCTGTATCGCTCGTCTTACTATTGGGATGATGCCGCGGATGACGCCAATTGGTTCGAACGCCGCAAATCCCGCCAGTGTCATATCGGCCATGACACCTGGATTGGGCACAACGCCCAGGTCAAGCCCGAGGTCACGATTGGTCTTGGCGCCGTTGTTGCCTCGGGGGCGATCGTGACGCGCGATGTCGCGCCCTACATGATCGTCGCGGGCGTGCCGGCCCAACCCCTTCGCGCCCGGTTTCCTGCGCCAATCGTGGACCGGCTGATGCGCTTGGCGTGGTGGGACTGGCCCCATGACCAGCTGAGAACCGCCCTTGAGGATTTTCGAACATATCCGATCGAGGCGTTCTTGGAAAAATACCAAGGGTGAGGCGGATTACTCGGCCGCCAGCCTGAGATGATCGCGCGCACCCATAAAGCGGTGCGCGGCTTCGCCAGCTAGATGGGTGATCCGGCCCGCGCTGATTGTCGCCTCGATGGCGCGGGTCTGCTGATGGATCACCACCAGGTCCGCACGCCTGCCATAGTCGATCACGCCGCGGTCCGCCAGGCGCAGGATTTCAGCAGGGTGTTCCGAGATCATCGCCCAGGCGCGCGCGAGCCCCATAAGACCATCATCCACCAGCTTGAACGCCGCCAGCGTCAGTGCGGGGTAATAGTAGTCAGACACCAAGGCATTACACAAACCTGCTTCGATCAGGTCGCGTGCCGCGATATTGCCTGACTGAGATCCGCCACGCACAACGTTGGGGGCCCCCATCAGAATCGGGTCGCCCACAGCATTGGCCAGCGCGGCGGCCGCCCGCCGGGTTGGGAATTCGCAGATCTTGGCGCCGATCATCGAATACATTTCACGGGTTTCACCGTCGCCATCGTCATGGCTTCCGTAGGTGATGCCAAGCGTATCGAATGCCTCGGCCATGCGGCACAGAAACCGGGGCACGTCGCGCGACTGCTTTTCCGCGTCGTTGATGGCCTGCATATGGGCTTCGGGGGACCGCCCCGCCTGATGCGCCCAATGGGCCAGGCGCGCCGGGTCGATCTGGGCCATTTGCCGGGCTTCGTCGATATGATCGTTGAAGATGACATAGTCGATCTTGTGCCGCCGCACCGCCGCGATCAGCCGATCCATCGTGTCGACCGTATGGGTTTCACAGCGGATCTGCACGCGTAGATCGGTCAGCGCGTGGGACCGATAGGTGTCCACCGCGCGCATGAACCGCTCGGCTGCGTCGGGGCTGCGGTGGCCGCCTTCCCAGCTCCAGCTATGTGCCATCCACGCGGTTGTGATGCCATTCGCAGCCGCATCCCGATCGGTTGAACGCAATGCGCCCAAAGGGGGGAAAGGTGCGGTGGGGCGCGGTGCCAGATGCCGTTCAAACGCATCCCCGTGCAGATCGATGACGCCGGGCAAGACATAGTAACCGCGCAGATCGACCTCGGGTAGCGGGCCGCGCGAGATGACACCATCTTCGATCGCGACCGAACGTTGTTGCAGCGCACCGTCGCGCAGAATTGTGGCGCCTGTCAGGCGCAAAGAGGAAGGAGGCAAGGGCATCTGAACCGCTCGAAGAAAAGGTTTTGATGCGCGTATAGATCTGATTTGTATCGACCACGTGACAGCCTCGGCAAGGTTTCTCAGGATTCCAGTGTCAGTGTCACGCGATCACCGACGAACCAGGTGGTGCCGAACTCGATCGGGGTGCCATCCGGATCCACGTTCACGCTGGTGGTGCGCAAAACCGGGGCGCCCTCTTGGATGCGCAGGTGCAGGGCCTGTGTTGCATCCGCCTGCTTGGCGTTGATGCGGGTCCAGGCGCGGGTATAGTCGGCAACACCGCAGTCTTTCAGCGCGGCGGTGACCGACTGATGCCGGTGCAGCGCTTTGATCAGATCCGGAATGGCTGCAGCGGGATAGATGCCCCGCCCCAATGTGATGGGTTGCGCATCTGCAAAGGCCAATGTGTCGCATACATGCACCGTGTCCCCCGCGGCGATATGAAGGGCCTGGGCTTCTTGCGGGGTCGCCATGCGCGTTTGCGAACTCAGGATTTGCCGGTTCGGCACCTTGCCAGCGGCGCGCAGGTTCTGATTGAATCGCACCCGCTGACCCAGTGCATAATCGGTGGGCGTCGACGCGACATAGACCCCCGCACCGCGCCGAGAAATCACCAAGCCGCTTTCCTGTAAATGTGCCAAGGCGCGCCGCACGGTGTGCCGGTTCACGCCAAATCGCCCGGACAGCTGGGCCTCGGTCGGGAGCTTGTCACCGGGGGCGTACTGGCCTGCGCCGATCTCTTCGGTCAGGGCCTGTGCAATGGTTTTCCAAAGCGCGCTGCGGGCCATGTCACGAAACCTTCACTCTTTGCTATCTTGTCCGTTTCGGATCTTGGCGTTAGTTATTTGTCTAGTTGTATAGCAATGCAGACAAATCCGCAAGGTGTCTAGATGAACGAACAAATCGACCGCAAGGACTGGATGGGTCTTCTGGCCAAGGCGCCGCCGCAGGCATTGTCTGCGCTTGTTGAAGGGCTTGATCCCCCGGAATTTGACTGGCTGCGCGCGCCCGAGATCGGCTCGGCGATGGTGCGCGGCCGACAGGGCGGAGAAGGGGTGCCGTTTAACCTTGGTGAAATCACACTGACGCGGTGCTCGCTTCGGCTTGGGGATGGCACCGTGGGGCATGCCTATGTTCAGGGGTGCGATAAGGCGCATGCCGAACATGCCGCCCTGGTCGATGCGATGATGCAGACCGAGATGGCCCCGCAGGTCACAGCAGATGTTCTGATGCCGCTGCGCCAACAGGCGCAGGCCCGTTTGAACGCGCGTGCCTCCAAGGCAGCCGCCACCAAGGTCGAGTTTTTCACCATGGTTCGAGGAGAGGACTGATGCAGGCAGATGTTCTAAGCGGGGGGTTTGTGAATGCTCCGGTCGATTCCGCACAGTGTTTTCGCGCGATCATGAATGCCATGGCCCGCCCGGGCCTGATTGCCAATGTCACGGGTGCGACACCGCCGGCGCCGCTGTCGCCTGCCGCCGGTGCGTTGGTCCTGACGCTGTGCGACCCTGACACGGGGATCTACCTGGCGGGGCAGACGGACACCAAGGCGGTGCGCGACTGGATCACCTTTCACACCGGGGCCCCCATCGTGGGGGCCGAGGCCTGTGATTTCGCGGTGGGCGGCTGGGCAGCCTTGGCGCCGCTGGATGCCTATCGCATTGGGACGCCGGAATACCCGGATCGCTCAGCGACACTGATTGTCGAGATGGAGAGCCTGGGCACCGGCAGCACCCTGCGCGGGCCGGGGATCAAGGACACCGCGTCGCTGAACCTGCCCGAAGAACCCGCGTTTCAGGCCAACGCCGCCCGGTTCCCTCTGGGATGGGATGCCTATTTCTGTGCGGATCACCAATTGGCGGCCCTGCCGCGTTCCACCAAGATCGGAGACTGACCCATGTATGTAGCAGTGAAAGGCGGCGAACGCGCCATCGACAATGCCCATGCCTGGTTGGCGGAGGAACGCCGGGGGGACACGTCGATTGATGAAATGTCAGTCGGGCAGATCCGCGAACAGCTGGCGCTTGCGGTCAACCGGGTGATGGCCGAGGGCTCGCTCTATGATCCTGACCTTGCGGCGCTTGCCATCAAACAGGCGCGTGGGGATCTGATCGAGGCGATCTTTCTGATCCGGGCCTATCGCACGACCTTGCCCCGCTTTGGCGGAACCGTTCCGGTTGAAACGGACAAAATGGCTTGTATCCGCCGGATCTCGGCGACCTTTAAGGATGCGCCGGGCGGGCAGGTGCTTGGGCCGACGTTTGATTACACCCACCGCTTGCTGGATTTCAAACTGGCGGCTGACGGGGATGTTCCAGAGGCGCCGCAGGCTGACCCACGCCGCGAAGACACGCCGAAAATCCTGGGGTTCCTGAATCAGGAAGGGCTGATCCAACAAGAGCCACAGGGGGATGATACCCCGCCGGATTTGACCCGTGAACCCATGGAGCTGCCGTCGGATCGGTCGTTGCGTCTGCAGGCGCTGACCCGCGGGGATGAGGGGTTTATCCTTGGGATGGCCTATTCAACCCAACGCGGATACGCACGCAACCATGCTTTCGTGGGTGAGCTGCGTATCGGCACCTGTACCGTGGAAATGGATATCCCCGAGCTGGGATTTGCCATCGAGGTGGGCGAAGTCGAACTGACCGAATGCGAGACCGTGAACCAGTTCACGGGCTCAAAGACCGAACCACCCCAATTCACCCGGGGCTATGGTCTGGTGTTCGGGCAGACGGAAAGAAAGGCCATTGCAATGGCCTTGGTCGACCGTGCCCTGAGGTGGAAAGAGCTTGGGGAAGACGACATGGGCGCCCCTGCGCAGGACGAAGAGTTTGTCTTGATGCATGCGGATAACATTCAGGCGACGGGCTTTCTCGAACATATCAAGCTGCCACATTACGTGGATTTCCAATCCGAGCTTGAGCTGGTGCGCAAATTGCGCCGCGAGGCAGAGGGCAATCTGGCCCAGATGCAGGAGGCAGCGGAATGAAACCTACGGTTGTTGTCTTTGATATTGGCGGTGTCTTGGTCGATTGGCAGCCCCATCTGGCCTGGTACGATGAGTTCGCAACGGAAGATGAGGCCAAGGCGTTTATGGCGCGCACGGATTTCTTTGCCCGCAATCTGCGCGGCGACGCGGGCGAACGGTTCTCGGATATGGCGTTGGAGTTGGATGACCCTGAGGATCAGCGCCGCCTTGCCGCCTATGTGCCGAACTATGCGCGCACGGTGGAACACGCGGTTCCGGGCAGTTGGGAAATCCTCGATGCACTGAAAGCCAAGGGTGTTCCCGTCCACGCGATCACCAATTGGTCCGCGGAAACCTGGCCCGAAGGTCTCAAGAGCCATCCGAGGCTGGGTGAGGTGTTTGGCTCCCTGGTGATCTCGGGCGAAGAGGGGGTGATCAAACCCGACCCGCGGATTTTCGCGATGCTGTGCGCGCGTGCGGGGGTTGCGCCCGCAGACTGTGTGTTCATCGACGACAGCGCCAAGAACGTCCAAGGCGCAAGGGACGCGGGTTGGGACGCCATTCACTTTACAAATGCGCAGGATCTGCGCGCGGCACTGCAAGAACGGGGCCTGCTATGAACGACTATAACTTTGCCTATCTGGACGAACAGACCAAACGCATGATCCGCCGGGCCATCCTGAAAGGGTTGGCCATCCCCGGCTACCAGGTGCCCTTTGCTAGCCGCGAGATGCCGATGCCCTATGGCTGGGGCACCGGGGGCGTGCAGGTTTCGGCCGCGACATTGATGCCCGAGGATGTCTTTAAGGTGATCGATCAGGGGGCGGATGATACGACCAACGCGGTGTCAATCCGCAAGTTCTTTGAGCGTACCGCCGGGGTCGAAACCACCGAAGACACGCAGCAGGCCACGGTGATCCAAACCCGTCACCGCATTCCCGAAACGGAGCTGACCGAGGATCAGATTCTTGTCTATCAGGTGCCCATTCCCGAACCCCTGCGCTTTCTTGAGCCATCCGAAGTGGAAACGCGCAAGATGCACAGCCTTGAGGAATACGGGCTGATGCATGTGAAGCTCTACGAAGACATCGCGCGGCACGGGGCGATCGCCACTGCTTATGCCTATCCGGTGCAGGTCGAAGGGCGCTATGTGATGGATCCGTCTCCGATCCCGAAATTCGACAACCCGAAAATGGAAATGCCCGCGATCCAACTGTTCGGCGCGGGTCGCGAACAGCGGATCTATGCGCTGCCCCCCTATACGCAGGTGGTCAGCCTGGATTTTGACGATTTCCCGTTCGAAGCCAGCAAGGCCGATGCCGAATGCGACCTTTGCGGATGTGCGCACAGCTATCTTGACGAGGTCATTGTCGATGACGCGGGCGGGCGGATGTTCGTGTGCTCCGATACCGATTTCTGCCGCGCCCGCCGCGATGCGGGGCATCTGGGCAAACAATCCGCTGCACAAGGAGTGTTCGCATGATGGATCAGACCCCTTTGTTTTCCGTGCGCGATCTGCGCAAGACATATGGCGCGCGGATCGGCTGCACGGATGTGAGCTTTGATCTCTATCCGGGCGAAGTCATGGGCATTGTTGGGGAGAGTGGATCCGGAAAATCCACGCTTCTCAATTGCCTCGCCGGCCATCTTGCTCCTGATGCCGGCGAGGTCCTTTTTGACACGCGGACCTCGGGGATGGTGGATACGATCACCATGTCCGAACCCGAGCGGCGGATGTTGTCGCGGACGGATTGGGCCTTTGTCCATCAGCACGCCCGCGACGGGCTGCGAATGAATGTCAGCGCCGGTGGCAATGTGGGTGAGCGGCTGATGGCCGTGGGTGCCCGCCACTATGGTGAGATCAGGGACACGGCCATTGACTGGCTGGACCGTGTTGAAATCAATGAAACCCGCATCGACGACCGCCCCAGCGCGTTTTCCGGGGGCATGCAGCAGCGCTTGCAGATTGCCCGGAACCTGGTCACCGGGCCACGGCTGGTGTTCATGGACGAGCCCACGGGCGGGCTGGATGTCTCCGTGCAGGCGCGGCTGTTGGATCTCTTGCGCGGTCTGGTCCGCGAGATGGGCCTAAGCGCAATCATCGTGACCCATGACCTGGCGGTGGTGCGCCTGTTGGCGGATCGGTTGATGGTGATGAAAGACGGACATGTGGTGGAAGACGGGCTGACGGATCAGGTTCTGGATGATCCACAGCATGCGTATACGCAGCTGTTGGTTTCCAGCGTTTTGCAGGTTTGATGGGCTGGCTGGGGCGCTGCCCCAGACCCCGGGATATTTGAAAAGAGATGAAGCGATGATCGAGATTAAAGACGTCTCAAAGACCTTCACGCTGCACAACCAGGGCAGCGCCGTGATC
This sequence comes from Pelagimonas sp., assembly GCA_025210345.1. Taxonomy (GTDB): domain Bacteria; phylum Pseudomonadota; class Alphaproteobacteria; order Rhodobacterales; family Rhodobacteraceae; genus JAOARQ01. The sequence goes on from JAOARX010000016.1 coordinate 61,075, forward strand.
CGTGTGATGGAGGGGGCCAGTCTGAGGGTTGCCCCCGGCGAATGCGTGGCGTTGACCGGAGAATCCGGTGCGGGAAAATCGACGTTGATGCGGATGATTTACGGGAACTATCTGACCGCGTCAGGGCAGATTGTGATTGATGGTTTGGATGTCGTTCAGGCCGCGCCGCGTGAGATTATCAAATTGCGCCGGGAAGGATTGGGTTATGTGAGCCAGTTCCTGCGTGTGGTGCCTCGGGTGGCGACACTGGATGTGGTGGCCGAGCCCTTGTTGGCGCTTGGGACGGATGGGGACGCGGCGCGCAGTGTCGCGCGGGACCTGTTGACACGGCTGCGGATTCCAGAACGGCTTTGGGGATTATCACCTACGACCTTTTCCGGGGGGGAACAGCAGCGTGTGAACATCGCCCGGGGCTTTGCATATGGCTATCCGGCCATGCTGCTGGATGAACCGACGGCCTCTTTGGATGCGCAGAACCGGGAAACCGTGCTGGGCCTGATCGAAGAGGCAAAGGCGCGTGGTGCGGCCATCATCGGGATCTTCCATGACGAGGCCGCGCGCGACCGGGTCTGTGACCGCGAAATTGACGTGTCCCGCTTTACCCCCAAGGCCGCCGCATAATGGCGCGGGGCAGGTTCATCGCCGTGGTTGGCCCGTCGGGGGTAGGCAAGGACAGTGTGATGCAGGCTTTGGCGCGCGACGGTTTCGTGCTGCAGCAGCGGGTCATTACCCGTGCGCCGGACGCGGGCGGCGAGGACTATCTCCCGGTGGATCTCTCGACCTTTGAAGCGATGGAGGCTGACGGCGCCTTTGCCCTGAGCTGGCGCGCGCATGGGTTGGCCTATGGGGTGCCGGTGGCCGTGGACGCGGCTTTGGCTGAGGGGGCTGACGTCTTGGTGAACCTGTCCCGGACAGTGTTGTCTGACGCCGCGCGCCGTTTCCCACGCTTTGTGGTCTTGTCCCTGACTGCCCCGCGCGCAGTTTTGGCACAGCGGCTGGCGGCGCGTGGGCGCGAAAAGATCGAAGACATCACCCAACGCCTGTCGCGTGCGTCATTTGAGGTTCCAAAGGGGTTGCCGGTTGTCGAAGTCGCCAATGACGGGCCGCTGGATCAGACCGTGGCACGCATTCGTGAGCGGCTTCAGGCAGAGAGGGCGTAGCGGTGCAATTCGTGGAACATGCCTTGCTCATCCTCACCGCACAGCGTGAGCGCGTCGATGACAAAGGGGCTTGGCAAGAGCGGTGTCAGCACGGGGGCCAAGGCGGCCTGGACCGCGATGGTCTGGGCCTTGGGCAGTTTCCCGGTCAGCGTGAGGTGGAACTTGAACTGTTCCATCACATAGGGATAGCCCCATTGCAACAGCAGCTCATCTTGACGCGGGCTCAGATTGGCGGCGCGGCGTCGTTCAAGATCCGCTGCGCTCAAGGGGGCCCGATAGGCATCCAGCCCTTCAACGGTGCGCGCCGCCAAATCGCTCAGGGCCTGCGTTTCCCCGGTGGGCGTCAAAGCCAGAAACCGGCCCAGACGCGTCAGCGCGAGACCGTCCAACCGGACCGGAGACTGCGCTGCGCAAAAGGATTTGAACGCAGATTTCAACGCGTCGAAATCCTGCCCGTCTGCCAACCGAAACGGGGGTTTCACGGTGCCGTGCAGCCCGTATTTGCGCGGCGTTGTCGTCAACTCATGCGCTGGCGCGGGCAGCCCGATGACATGTGGCGCATCGGGGCGTTCGCCGGTGGCGGCGTTCCAGCCCAGCCAAGCCGCAGCAAACTCAGTCAACGGCCCTTGGGGCAATGTGAAATAGATCGCATATCTGGAGAATGTCATGACGTCCTCTCTTGTTAACTTGCCTATGATGGATGCGCGTAACGCGGTCATGACAGGGCCTCTTGTCTTGGCAAATGCCACGCTGGTTCTGCCGGACGCAACCCTGCGCGGGTGGCTTCGTGTCGAAAACGGAGAGATTGCCGAGATCGGCACCGGGTGCGATGTCCCTGCGGGGGCCATTGATTGCGCGGGTGAATTTGTCGCGCCCGGTCTGATTGAACTGCACACGGACAATCTGGAACGGCACATCGAACCGCGCCCCGGGGTCGATTGGCCCCATGCCGCGGCCATCGTTGCCCATGATGCCGAGCTTGCGTCAACCGGGATCACAACCGTGTTCGACGCGCTGCGCGTGGGGTCCATCAATCGCGGCAAGGGGGGGTATTCCAAATACGCCCGTTCGGTTGCCTCTGAAATCCTGGACCTGCGGGCGCGCGATATGCTCAAGATCAGCCATTTTTTGCATCTGCGGGCCGAGGTCTGTTCAGAGACACTTGTGGAAGAGCTGGCCGAGTTTGGTCCAGAGGATCGCGTGGGGATCGTTTCCTTGATGGATCACACGCCCGGGCAACGACAGTTCCGGGATATCAAAAAGCTTGAGCAATACGTCAAATCCAAGCGCGGCATGTCGGACGCCGAGTTCGAAGATCATGTGCGCAATCTGATGATCCTGCGGCAGACCTATGGCGACCAGCACGAAGCCGCGACGGTCGCCGAAGCCGCGCGGTTCCAGGCAACACTGGCCAGCCATGATGACACGACAGCCGACCAGGTGGCCGTGTCGTCAGGTCATGGGATCAAACTGGCCGAGTTTCCCACCACCGTCGAAGCGGCGCGGGCCTGTCATGAACATGGGATTGCGGTGATGATGGGGGCGCCGAACCTGATCCGGGGTGGGTCTCATTCGGGCAATGTCGCCGCCGAGGAACTGGCGAACATGGGGCATCTTGACATTGTTTCGTCTGACTATGTGCCTGCGGCGTTGCTGTTGGCGGCGGTCAAACTGGGTGAGATCTGGAACGACCTGCCGCGCGGGATACGGACGGTGACACAGACCCCGGCGCAATCCGTGGGCCTGAGCGATCGCGGCGTGCTTGAAGTTGGAAAACGTGCGGATCTCTTGCGTTTCCGGGTGGCGGAACACGTCCCGATGCTGCGCGGTGTGTGGTCGCGCGGCGTGCAAGTGGCCTAGGGTCAGGTGACCCTAGCTGAACGGGCGCTGGAGATGAACCCAGCGCCGGTCCGTTAGCGCTCGGACGACATGCGTTCAAGCGCATGGCCCGCCGCGTCGATCGTGCGGTTGATGTCATCGGGTGTGTGGGCGATGCAGCTGAGATTGTGCAAGATCCGGTTGCCGGTGAAAAAGATCCCCTGATCGCGCATCAACTGTGAAAAACGCCCGTATTTCGCCAAATCCACCTGGCCGCAGAATTCCCGATAGCCGGTGATCTCATCGAGGTCGGTAAAGACCGGATGGAACATCGATCCAACGTTTTGCACGCGCATGTTCTGCCCTGTATCTTTGGCAGCCTGGTTCAGGCGGTCGGTCACCTCTTGGCCGATGGCGTTGATCTTGGTCCAGCCGGCGTTGTTGTCGCGCGACATTTCCTCAAGCATGGTTTTCGCGGCATAGAGGCCAAGACGCGGGGCGTTGTGGCTGCCATAGTGCAGGACCTTGCCATATTCGATGCTTTCCATGATGTGATCGGGCCCGGCGATGGCGGCCACCGGGAACCCCTGTCCCAGCGCCTTGCCATAGGTGACGATGTCGGGTTGCAGATCATACAGCTGGGCCGCGCCACCGGGGGCCACGCGGAACCCGGTCACCGTTTCATCCAGATAGAACAGAACATTATGGGCGCGGCACATCTCTTGGACCTGTTGCAGATAGCCGGGCTTGGGGGGGATCACCCCCATATTCGACATGGCCCCCTCCATCACCACGCAGGCAATTTCGTGGCCATGGATCTTCAACATCCGCTCAAGCGCATCGGCGTCGTTCCAGACACAGACCAGCGTGTCTTCCCAACTGCCGGGTGTCAGGCCAGAGCTGTCGGGGATGCGCACGGGGTCATTGGGATGGCCCAGCGTCGTCACCGGCTGAGGGTTGGAGCTGACCAGCAGTCCGTCGTACCAACCGTGATAATGCCCCTCGAATTTCAGCACCTTACGCTTGCCGGTGATGCCGCGCGCCATGCGCACCCCGGTCATGCAGGCCTCGGTGCCCGTGTTGGCAAAGCGCACCTTGTCCACATGCGGCAACATATTGACCATCAGCTCGGCGGTTTCGACTTCGACCTCAAGCGCGGTTGCGAAATGGGTGCCGCCCGCGACCTTTTCCTGAACCACTTCGACGATCTTGGGGTGGGCATGCCCCAGCGGCAGACAGCCAAAAGACAGCTGCCAGTCGATGTATTCATTGCCATCCACATCCCAAAGCCGGGATCCGCGCCCTTCGCGGATATAGGCGGGGTAGGGGTGATAGTTCAGCGGGCCGCGGCTGGCGGAGCTGCATCCTTCCACCAGAACCTCCATGGCGCGATCGAACAGGTGTTTTGAGTTTTCCGTTTTCATAATGTTCCTCGTCACATCACCCCAGAATCCGCTGCATCAGGGTTTGGGCCTGCTGATGCGCGGTGTCCGGGGTCAGGGTTTCGGGCGCGTGCCCAAGAAAGTCGTGCAGCGCGTTGCGGGTGGTTTCCGAATAGATGAGGGTGCCATCATCCGTGATGTCCTCAATGCCATCCCAGGACAGGGACGCGTGATTGACAGCCTGTGCCTGTGACAGGGTCCATGCGTCGGGCAGAGCGATTTCAATCCCCTGTGTGCTGGCCAGCACGGGATAGCCGCCCAGATGTTTGCCAACCCCCGGAAGATGGGTCGCAACCGGCGTTTCCGAGGTCAGGGCGCGCAGGGCTTCGATCCCGGCAGAGGCGGTGACGCGGTTGAAATGCAGATCATAGGGGAATGGAAACGGGTCGCGCAGCACGCTGTTGGCCACATCGGTGACATCCTTGCCATGCACCGTTGCGCGTAACAGATGTGGGGGCAGTGTCTTAAACCGGGTGGCGTTCAGAACATAGTATTCGAAGGCGTGCTGGGCCACCAGTTGGATGCGCACATCCTGAGGGGAAACACCAAGCCGGTGCGCCACGTGCAGGCGGATCTTGGGGATGGGTTCTTGCACGTTGCCGATGCCACAATCGGGGCCATGGCCCGTCCGGTTCAGGACCGCATTGATGACATCGGGATACGACGCCCCGATCCAACAGGTTTTGCAATCAGCCCGCGCCATCTGATCCCGCAACTGCGCCATCAGAGAAAGGTGCAGCGGGGTATAGGCGGCAAAGGGCAGATCAATGCCAAGTTGGTCCAGCCTCCACCAGGGCATCATGCTGGGGGCCGAAAAGAGATAATCAGGCGCAAGGTCGCGCAGCTGACGGGGGAAATCAGCTGAGGTGAAATCCAACGCCACGGCGCGAATATCGGGGAAATAGCCTTCGATCCCGGCACCGGTAATCGCATTGCCTGCGCGCTCTTGGGCTTTGGTCAGGCTGCGGCTGGCGACCAAAATGGTGTCGAACAGATCCGAGCGCGCGGCGGCCTCGAGCATGCAGGTGCCGAGTTCCCCCAAAGACAAGATCAACAGCGAAGGTTTGGTCATGGCGCCCTCTATTGAGATTGGCCTCCAAGCTAGGATCGTTTCATATGTGAAACAAGTCCAAATTTTGAAAGCGAGAGATGACTCTGCGCGCCCTGCTTTCTATGTTGGGCAGAATACAAGGCCCAGGAAGGCGGGAACATGAGTGTGGATTTGTCGGCTAAGGCGCTGAAAATAGGGGATATCATACGGCGATTGCGCGCCGAGCGTGATATGTCCTTGACCGGGTTGGCGCAGCGGGCCGAGGTATCGAAATCGAACCTGTCCAAGATCGAAAACAACGCCATTTCACCGACCTTTGACACGATTGAACGCATCGCGCGTGGCCTTGGGGTGCGTCCCGGGGTGCTGCTATCAGATGACCGACCCGCCGCGCAGATCCTGTCGTTTTCGCGCGCGGGCGAAGGGGCGCAATCCGCGCGCGGGGATTATGGGTTCGAGTATCTGTTCCCCGATTTGCAAGACCGCCGGATGGTCCCCATCGTCACCGAAATCCACCCGTCCAAATCCCATGTGCCCGCACACCCGTCCAGCCACGGCGGGGAAGAGTTCTTTTACGTGCTCGAAGGCAAGGTCGAGTTTGTAAGTGACGCACAGGTTCTGCGTGTGATGCACCCGGGGGATTCGGTTTACTTCAGCAGCGACGTGCAGCACCTCGTGCGCAATCCGACGGATCAGGTCGCGCGTGTCTTATGGGTCTGGCTGGGCTAGCCACCCGTCGCGGGTGTTCGGCGCAGGTACTCGACCAGATCGCATTTGGGATCGGCGGCCCGCAGCGGGGTTTCCTGCAGCGTGTCCCATTGGGATTGCTCAAACTCTGGGAAAAACGCATCGGCCTGGGCGATGTCCAGATCGACCTCGGTGATCAACATGCGCTGAGCGTGCGGCATGAGCGCCGCATAGATCGACTGACCGCCGATGCCGTAAATCCGGTGATACCCCTGCGCGCGGCACAGCGAAATGGCGTCTTCCACCGAACCACAGACATGTTCCGCCAGGTCGGGATTGCGCGACACGACAACATTTAGGCGCGATTTCAACGGCTTGACCGGCAGGCTTTCCCAGGTCTTGCGCCCCATGATCAACGCACCACCAAGGGTTTCGCGTTTGAACATGGCCAGATCTTCGGGGGCAAACCACGGGATATCGTTGTCTTTGCCAATGGCGTGGTTGCGCGCGTGCGCCGCGATCAGTGTGATCATACTGCCACCGGTGCCTTGATGCCCGGATGCGGGTCGTAGTCGTGGAATTGGAAATCCTCATATTTGAAATCAAACAGCGATGGCACATCGCGGGTGATTTCAAGCCGGGGCAGGGGGCGGGGATCGCGCGCAAGCTGGGTCGCGACCTGATCCATATGGTTCGAATAGATATGTGCATCACCGATGGAATGTACGAAATCTCCCGGTTCATAGCCGGTGACATGCGCCAGCATATGCGCCAGCAGGGCATAAGAGGCGATGTTGAAAGGCACCCCAAGGAACATATCCGCAGATCTCTGATACAGCTGAAGATGGAGCTTGCCACCAAGGATGCGCACCTGCCACAGGGTGTGGCACGGTGGGAGCGCCATATCGGGCACCTCGCCGGGGTTCCAGGCCGAGACGATCAAGCGGCGGGAATCCGGGGTGTTCCTGATCTGATCAAGCAGCGTCTCAATCTGGTCGACTTCGCCAGCTTTACAGGGAAAGTGTCGCCACTGATGGCCATAGACCGGCCCTAGATCACCCTTTTCATCGGCCCATTCGTCCCAGATGCTCACCCCGTTTTCCTGTAGATACCGAATATTGGTCGAGCCGGACAGGAACCACAGCAGTTCATGGATGATTGAGCGCAGATGCAGTTTCTTGGTGGTCACAAGCGGAAAACCCTGCGCCAGGGAATAGCGACTTTGCAGCCCGAAATACGATGTTGTGCCCGTTCCGGTCCGGTCCGTCGATGGGGTGCCTTGGTCCAGAACGGTGCGTAGGGCGTCATGATATTGCTGCATGGGGCCTCCCTTTTATGGCTTGATACCGGGCATCACAGCGCTGGTCTAGGGGTCACAATCGCTTGGCCAGGTCATCCGCCAGATAGGCCGCGAAATCGGGATTGGAGCCAAAAGGCGGCAGGCGCAGCCCCTGAAATCCGTTTGCATCCAGTGCTTTGGGTAGATCCTCCAGAACGTGACCACGCTCGAGGGCAAAGAAGGGCAGGCAGATGCTTTGTGCGGGCAGGTGGTGCGCTGCATCTGCCAAAAACGGGCTTTGTTCGACAAATCCGACGCGGATTTCTGAAAAGGGAATCTGTGTGTGAAGCGCCTTGGCAAATTCCATGGTCACCTGTGCCGGGCGTGGGCTTCGACCGGATCCGTGCCCCGCCACAAAAAGAGTGGTGTCCCGTGCGCCCCAGTTTTGATCCTGCATCACGTTCCCGAGCCAGCGCGCGGTGAACGCCGGCAAGTCGGGGTTCAGGCCGAAAGGCGGGAGTATCCGGGCCGCATGAGTCCCAATCCGGTCCGGCAGCACCCGCGATGTGAAATACCCATCCGCCATGAAAATCGGCAGCACAATCGGCGTGTCGGCCTGTGCGAGCTCCTGCTCAAATACCCCCTTAGCGGCAAGCGTCACGCCGCGCACGCGGGCCCCGGGCAGATGGGGTTGGACCCGCCGAGCCAGGGCGCGGATCTGGGTTTCACCCGGGGTCGGGTCAGAGGGCTGGCCGTGGCTGACCAATAAAATCGTGGGTGTGTCGCGGGTCATGCCGCGCAGTTAATCCGCAGCATTGGCGCCTGTCCATCACAGGTGAGGCACAAATGCGTCATCAACGGTGAACATCTGCCCAAGAATTGACTTTTCGCCCGAATTTGCCCATATTCGATCTCAATAATAACAGGCAAGACCTGAGGCAGTACAATGATCCGCATAATTATCGCGCTTACCTTGGTAAGCGTTCTCGCTGCGTGTGAGGTGGGGGTGGAATCCGAAGGGACCCGTGGCTCGATTGAGGGCGGGACCTTGGAGAACACGCCCAACCAATTGAATTTCTCCCAAGCCGACATGGAGTTTGACCCGGTGACAGGGCGTTTGGAGTTTCCGGTCGCGTCTGCGGCGCCCCAGTCCGACGTGATCGACGCACAGGCGCCCTTGGTGGTTCCGCGGGGGCATTATATGGCCGTGTTCCGCCACAGTCGCACCCCAGGTGGACGTTACGCCAGCTTTGGTCTTGGCGATTCTTCGGCCGGTGAGGCCGGGCGCATGGGCTATGTCTTTTCGGGCGAATTTGTTCTGATGCGCGCGTTCAAAGACACCGCGCAGGGCGGGATCCCTATGCAATATGTTGCCCGCAGCGAACGGGCGCCTGTTTCGTTGACGGGTCTTGTTCCGGCGGGGCCGGTCGATGGGATCGTATTGCGCAACAGCTATCTGGAAGCGAATGGCATCCAGGCTCCGTGGCAGGCCGGACGCCCCTTGGTGGCACTGCCCGCGGATCGCGTGTCCTTTGACGAATGGGTGGTTCTTGACGCGGGACGCAGTGGCACGGCGCCGCAGTATCTGGGGGAATCGCGTAAATGGGCGCAGATGATCCAGGCCCCTATGGGGGTGCAAGCCGCTGGCATTGTGCTTGTTGACGACGAAGGGCCCATTGGGATTGATCCTGAGACGGGCGCCTATCTTGTTGTGCCCGGCTGGGACAGCAACGCGCGTCGGATCGCGTCCCGCTAGAGGGTTTCGCGCTTTTCTTCCCTGGGAATACGGTTGATGATGGCGCTGCCCGGGGCGAGGATCTTGGGCGGATTGCCATATTTCGCGGAAAGGGGCGCAGCATGGGATTGAAATATCTGCACACGATGGTTCGGGTTAAGGATCTTGAGGCTTCGATCCGGTTCTTTGAGCTTCTGGGCCTGAAAGAGACGCGCAGAACCGACCACGAAGCTGGCCGTTTTACGCTGGTGTTTCTCGCGCCTGAGGGGCAAGAGGAATGCCCGGTTGAACTCACCTACAATTGGGATGGCGATGATGCGCTGCCCTCGGACAGTCGTCACTTTGGCCATCTGGCCTATGCGGTGGACGATATTTACGCCATGTGCCAGCATTTGATGGACAATGGGATCACGATCAACCGCCCGCCGCGCGACGGGCGCATGGCGTTTGTACGCAGCCCGGATAACATCTCGATTGAACTGCTTCAGGATGGCGCGGCAAAAGCGCCGGCCGAACCATGGGTGAGCATGGGCAATACGGGCCATTGGTAAGGCTTTGGTTCTTGTGTCTTGTGCTGCTTTGCCCCGGTTGGGCGGCGGCGCAGGACTGTCGGCTGGCCTTGCTGCTGGCGCTCGATACCTCTTCGTCGGTGGATGACGAAGAATACGCGATGCAACGCGATGGCCTGGGCCGCGCGCTGCTCGATCCCCAGGTCCAGGCCGCCATTCTGGAACGCGGCGGTGCGGTGTCGCTTGCCGCCTTTGAATGGAGCGGACGGCGTCAGGTGAGCGTGATCCTGGATTGGACCACTCTGGACGGGCCCGCGGACATACAGGCGGCGTCAGCGCGTTTGCGGCAGGCCGACCGCCGGTTTCGATCTTATCCGACTGCGATGGGCTTTGCGCTGGATTTCGGCGCCCAGATGTTGGCGCGTGGCCCGCAATGCGACCGGCAAGTGATCGATGTATCCGCAGACGGGGTGACCAACGACGGGCATCCGCCCTTTCAATCTTACCTGAACAAGGCGTTTGACCGGATAACGGTGAACGGTTTGGCCGTCCTGGGAGAAGACCCGCTGATCGCTGATCACTTTGAATTTGAAGTGTTGCATGGCCCCGGCGCGTTCTTGATCAAGTCGGACGGGTTCACAGGGTTTGAAGAGGCGATGACGCGAAAGCTGGTTCGGGAAATTCGACAGCGTGTCGTTGGACACAAAGATACCCCCGCAAAGGATATGATACCCAGCGGAGCGGATGGTTTGGAAATAGAACAGCTTGGAAATGGATGATGTGGTCCGAAACGGGACCTGCGCCTGGCGGTGTGCCCACCCAGTCAGCCTTTCTGGCGTGACTGTCTGGCGGTACTGATACGCAATACATGCATGATCGGGCTTCTACCCGGCATGCGTCAGTAGATGTACCGGATCTGATCGGTCCAGTAGCGTTCCACACGCCGCAGGGCGGTGGTGATTTCGTCGACCCCATCAGCGCTGAGCACGTTCTTGCCCTGAAGCCCTTCGGCATGACGCGAAAAGAGGCCTGTTACGATGTCGCGAATCTCGCGACCCCGCTCGGTCAGCCGGACCCGCACGGAACGGCGGTCAATCTCGCAGCGCTGGTGGTGCATATAGCCCATCTCCACCAGTTTCTTGAGGTTGTAGCTGACATTGGAGCCCTGATAATAGCCGCGGCTTTTCAGTTCACCGGCGGTTACTTCGTTATCACCGATGTTAAACAGCAGCAGGGCCTGCACGGCGTTGACATCAATGATGCCCAGCCGTTCGAACTCATCCTTGATGACGTCCAGCAGCAAACGGTGCAACCGTTCCACCAAGCTGAGCGCATCCAGATAGCTCGCCATATAGCCCGTGTTCGGGCCTGTTTCCAAAGACGAATGTAAACTCATTCCTTTTCTCCGCCTGTTTTGCAGGAGTGAGAAAAACAGGGAAAAGAAAAATATCCCGTTAAACCGTGGCGAAGTCCCGGATAATTGTATATATTTCAGTGCCTTCGTTAACAGGAGGGGCGGTTAGGGTTAATCAACCGCGCGTAATGCAAACGAATCTGGCCGGTTTGCTTACCCTTGGGCCGCCACGCGGGTGATATCCGCGATCAGATCCGCTAGGTGGTCAGGCGCGGGCTTCTGCCCGGAAATCCACTGATAGAGATCCTGATCATTTTCTCCCAGAAGCGTTTCATAGTGATCAAGGTCCGCCGCGCTCATATCCGCCAGAACCTTATCGGTGTAGCGCACCAGCAAAATATCCATTTCCTTGGTGCCACGCCGCATCGAGCGCATCCGAAGCCGTTTCAGGCGATTCTCAGGCGTTTCCCCCTTAGGGGCGGATTCACGCGGAGGGATCATTTGGTTTCGTCTTTCAAAAGCTGGCGCAGGCGTTTTTCAAGGCGGCCGATGTGATCGGCGTGCTGGCGAAACTTCGCACGCAATTGGCGCAGTTCAAGCAGCACTTCGTTCACGTCAGGTGAGATGGCTTCTTCTTCGGGGTCGGGCAGGCCTTCGCCTTCTCCGGTGATCAGCCAAACCATGGACACGTTCAGGATGCCCGCAATCATCTGCAACCGATTGGCGCGCGGTTCCGAGAGGTCTTCTTCCCAGTTTTGCAAGGTCTTGAGTTTCACGCCAAGCCGTTTGGCCAAAGTCGTCTGTTGCATTCCAGCGGCTTCACGAGAGGCGGTCAACCGGTCTCCGAATGTTGCGGCTTCGGGGCCGTACCAATCTTCGTTGTCCTGCATGGGGTTTTCGCTGTCCTGCATGGGGGTCTCCTGTTTTGCATTGCTTGAATGCGCAGTATAGGCAACCTATGACATAAACAAAGCTTTTACAAACAGGACCAGGTTGATGCCCTTTCTGTCCGAATCCCTTGATCGAATAAAACCGTCACCCACCGTCGCGGTGACCCAGCTCGCTGCCGAGCTCAAGGCGCAGGGGCGCGATGTGATCGGGCTTGGCGCCGGTGAGCCGGATTTCGACACCCCCGAGAACATCAAAGATGCGGCGATTGCCGCCATCCATGCAGGTAAGACCAAGTACACCGCACCGGATGGGATCATCGAACTGAAACAAGCCATTTGTGACAAGTTCGCGCGCGAAAACGGGCTGGTATACACCCCCGATCAGGTCAGCGTTTCAACCGGTGGAAAACAGGTGCTGTTCAACGCGCTGCTTGCGACATTGAACCCGGGGGAAGAAGTCATCATCCCGGCGCCCTATTGGGTCAGCTATCCCGATATCGTTCGGCTGGGCGGCGGCGACCCCATCGTGGTCGAAGGTGAACGCCAGATGGGCTATAAGATCACCCCCGAAGCGCTTGAGGCGGCGATCACGCCGAAAACCAAGTGGTTTATCTTTAACTCGCCGTCAAACCCCACAGGCGCGGGATATACCGAACAAGAGCTGAAGGCGCTGACAGATGTATTGATGCGTCACCCCCATGTCTGGGTGATGAGCGATGACATGTATGAGCACCTCGCTTACGATGGGTTCACTTTTGTGACCCCTGCGCAGGTTGAACCCGGGCTATATGACCGTACGTTGACGGTGAACGGCGTGTCCAAAGCCTATGCCATGACCGGGTGGCGGATCGGCTATGCGGCCGGGCCAAAACACCTGATTGCCGCCATGCGCAAGCTGCAGGGGCAATCCACCACCAATCCCAGCTCGATCAGCCAATGGGCCGCCGTTGAGGCGCTGAACGGCCCACAGGACTTTCTGGCCGAACGCGCCGAGGCCTTTTTGCGGCGACGCAACCTGGTGGTCGCGGGGCTGAATGCCTGTCCCGGCATCACCTGCGCCACACCAGAGGGTGCATTTTATGTTTACCCTTCGATTGCAGACTGCATGGGAACGGTGTCCGCCCAGGGGCGTGAGATCAAAACTGATGAGGATTTTTGCACCGCACTTCTGGAAGAAGAGGGCGTGGCCGTCGTCTTTGGCGCGGCCTTTGGCCTAAGCCCGAATTTCCGGGTCAGCTATGCCACTTCTGACGCGGCCCTGACCGAGGCCTGCGTGCGGATCAAACGCTTTTGCGAAGGGTTGAAGCATGTCGACTGAGCTACCAGAGTTCTACTTTCGCATCCGCGAGAACGGCGCGCTGGTGTTCCGTGTGGACACGGAGAACCGTCAGCGCCGGATCGAGATGGACCAGATCGCCGTCGTCAATATGAACAAGGAAGAGATCAAACCCCACGGCGGGCATGAGCTTGATCCAAGTGAAATCAAGGCGATCCGCACATGGATGATGCAGCGCAAGACGTTGTTGAAAATGCGCGATGTGGACGACATTCACCGGGCCATCGACCACATGAACATCACAACCCAATGGGCGCAATCCCGCGCCAGCGATGAGCAGCTCGAAGAGGTCACGGACGCGCTGTTGCTGGCCATGCACGATCTGCGCAGCGTTCTTGTGCGCAAGAAAGCGGACCGCGTCCTGAAAAAATAGGCGGACGCGGCGCAGTCCTTCGGGGCAGATCTATTTCAACATGTCCATCAGGCGGGACATCATGCCGGGGTCGTCAACAAGGATCAGGTTCTCTTGCTTGATGCGCGCGGCCAGACGTTTGTTGGCGTTCAGACCGGCCTGCATGCCGGCCTGTTGTCCCAGCCGCGCACCTTCGGCCATCAGGGTCGGAGTTGTGGCGATCAGCGCCTGACCGGCGTCTGTCTTGTAAAATGCCGCGATTTCGGACAGCTCTTCGGCGGAAAAATTGCGCAGATAGATCGCGGAGGTCTGGGCCTGCATCGATGCGGTGAACTCATCAATGAATTCGGACATAAACAGGTCAAAGAAGCGATCCGGATCCGTAAGGGTGATGCCTCTTGTCTTGAGGTCATGCTGAATTGCAGACAAGATCACCGGTCGCTGCGCGACAAGTGTGCCATTGAAAAGATCTCGGGTCACGGTCTGTGAGACGATGTAATCCGCGTCTGATTGCGGATCGGCGGCGGGTGTTGTGGCCAGTGAGATTATCAAAAGTGCGGCTGCGAAAATCTGTTTCATCGGGGTCCTTTAGTCTTGAAAATGGCGCGATGCTAAATGGCGTCAGGCGTGTGATTCTGACCCTAGGGGCGGGGCCAATGGGGCGCAACCATCAGGGGGCAAAACCTGTTAGGTGAAGTGACATAAATCTGTTACATTGAGGTATGCTTGTAAGACTTACCTTTGTACTCAGCGCTGTCTGCATGTCCTGGCCTCTGACGCTGGCGGCGCAAAGCCCGATCGCGGATGTGGTCTGCGCATCGACGGACCGCATGCGGATCAAGCTGAAAACCCAATTTGGAACCGAACGGGTGGCGACAGGTCTGCGAAGCCCCGAAGAGATCGTCGAGATCTGGTCAGACACCGACGGGGATTGGGCGATGGTCATTGCCTATGCGTCGGGACAGTCCTGTATCGTGGCGATGGGCGACCATTGGCAGGCCAAGATGCCCAGAAACCCGGCTTAGTCCCCCGTGGCGGCCCCGCCCCTGAGCGCGGGGAAAATTTCCCCAAGTAACCCCCTAAATACACGAATAAATTGACTGCGCGGCTGGCTCTGTTAGCTTGTGCAAAAGCGATTGGTCACGATGGGGGACAAAATGCGTTTCAAAGTTCAACTGGCAGCAGCGGTGGCGCTGGGCCTTTCGACGTCTGGGGCCTTTGCCTGGGGCGACATGTATATGGGTGACACGACCAACAACCCCAATTCGAACATGCTGGTTCATAGCTATGGCGGGGAAAACCTGTGCCCGGCTGGTCTTCAGCCGGTGTTGGCGGGCGGCATGGTGTGCTGCAGCAAGCCCAACGCGGGCCCCTATGTAAACCGTGCCGGTGGCAAGAAGGTGTACAAGAAACGTGTCTCACGCCCCCGTGCCTACGCGATTGAGGGCGAAAAGGGCGTGGTTTACCGCTAAGTCTTGCGGCCCGCTCAGGGCGGCTATTGCAAAAGCAGCACGCTTGCCTCTTGGCAAATGACCCCAAGCCGCGTATAGCCGCGGCTTGATTTCATTCATCCATCTCGGAGTTCATGGCCATGCAGGGCAGCGCGAATCTCAACATCATGATGAAAGCTGCCCGCAAGGCCGGGCGTTCGCTGGTCAAGGATTTCCGCGAAGTCGAAAATCTTCAGGTGTCGATGAAAGGCGCGGGCGATTTTGTCAGCCGTGCCGACATGGCCGCCGAAACCATCCTCAAAGAAGAGCTGATGGGCGCGCGTCCGACCTATGGCTGGCTGGGCGAAGAAACCGGCGGCACAGATGGCGAAGATCCAACCCGCCGCTGGATCGTCGATCCGCTGGATGGCACCACGAATTTTCTGCACGGCCTGCCGCATTGGGCGGTGTCGATTGCGCTGGAACACAAGGGCAAGATCGTTGCCGGGGTTATCTTTGACGCGGCCAAGGACGAAATGTTCTATGCGGAAAAAGGGTCAGGGGCCTGGCTGAATGACAGCAAGCGCCTGCGCGTGTCCGGCCGCCGCAGCATGATCGAAGCGGTCTTTGCCACGGGCGTGCCCTTTGCCGCGAAACGCACGCTGCCTGCGACGCTGAAAGACCTGGCTCGGGTGATGCCCGAATGCGCGGGTGTGCGCCGGTTTGGGTCGGCTGCGCTGGATTTGGCCTATGTGGCCGCGGGCCGCTACGACGGCTATTGGGAGCGCGAGCTGAACATCTGGGACATCGCAGCCGGAAGTTTGATCGCAACCGAAGCGGGCGCCTTGATCGACGGCATCCGCCCCGAAAGCGATCCTTTGGAAACGGGTGCATTGATCTGTGCCAACGGCGAGCTGTTCAACCCGCTGACCAAGCTGCTGCGCAGCCAGTAAGCGCCAACTGACCTAACGATTTCGCGGGATGCGTGGGAAACCATGCGTCCCGGTTTTGTATTTGGTTTCCGGATAGGGGGGATGCCCATCCGTTCGGCGCCAAAACGCAGTCGCCCCCAGCCAAAGCCAAAGCGGAAGGGTCAGGACAAGCCCCACGGCGAACCCGCCGATATGCGCCCAATAGGCCACGCCGCCTTCGTTGGCGCTTGTGTCGGCGCCACCAAACAGCTGCATCCCAAACCAAACCATCAATACGATCCAGGCGGGCAACGTAAAAATCCTGAAATAGATCACCAGGAACAAAAAGATATCAATGCGGGCTTTGGGGAACAGCAACAGATAGCCACCCATAACGCCCGCGATCGCGCCCGACGCCCCGATCAGCGGCACGTTGGAATTGGGGCCGGTGATATAGTGAATCAGCCCCGCGCCGATGCCCGACATCAGGTAAAACAGGGCAAATCCCCAATGCCCCATCTCGTCTTCCATATTGTCGCCGTAGATGTAGAGGAACAGCATGTTGCCCGCCAGATGCATCAGGCCACCATGTAGAAACATCGAGGTGACAAGACCGGAATACCCGTATCCGTCAGACAGAAACATCGGCACAAGCGCATAGTCCGCGTAGAAATTGAACAGGGCGCGTTGGTTGCTTTCAAGATGCCATGTGGCCAGGAAAATCAACACGTTGACGGCAATCAGACCGTAGGTGACATAGGGGATGCGCCCGGTTGGATTGTGATCTCGGAATGGAAACATGCCTCTACAGTCCGCGTTTTACGCGCGAGGTCAAGCGGGGACTGGACATTGCCCCAAAGTGCAATGCTTTGGGCCGCTGGGAGCGTCCTGCGGGGGCGAGCCGCTCTGCGATCAGGGGCTCCCGGCCAATAGGGCGGCGTTGCCACCGGCTGCGGTCGTGTCAATCGAAACATGGCGTTCAGCGCGGGCATGGCCGGTGTCAGGCCGCCCGGTGATCAGCGGCAGGATCGGGCCAGCCCGGTCGGCCAGGGCTTGGCGATAGGCCCGCGCGGTCTTTGTATCGCCCCACCACAGCGCGCCGGAAATGCTGTCCAGACCTGTCAGATCAGCGGGTGAGATCCAACCATTGGTCTCGATCGCTACGCCGCCCAAGGCGCGGACGGCCTCTGCCTGTTTGCCGACATTGGCAGAGCCGGGCCCCAGACATAGCAGGGGTGGGCGCGCGAAATGGGTCAATTGGTTGGCCTCACCGGTTGGACCGGGCAGATCAATGTGACGGGGTTCGGGCGCGGGGTCCCGCGCGATCAGGGGCGCTGATTGCGGGGTGCCCCAGCTGTCTGATGTTGTCGGGGCGCTATGGGTGCGGAAACGGTCCAGATACAGGGGGCCTCCGGCTTTGGGGCCCGTGCCGGACAGGCCTTCGCCGCCGAACGGCTGGCTCCCGACAATCGCCCCGATCTGGTTGCGGTTGACATAGATGTTGCCGGCGTGAAGCCGTTCGGTCACGTGCTGGACCCGGTCGTCGATCCGTGTCTGAAGCCCGAAGGTCAGGCCATAGCCGGTGGCATTAATCGCGTCGATGACAGCGCCGATGTCTTTGGCCTCAAAGGTTGCGACGTGCAAAACCGGGCCAAAGATCTCGCGCTCAAGATCCTCGATCCCGTTGACGCGGATCAAGGTCGGGGCGACATAGGTGCCCGCGATGGGGACGTCATAGGTTTTCAGCACGCGCCCCTGGGTCTCGGCCGTGTCAATGTGGGCTTGTATCCCCGCGCGGGCCGCTTCGTCGATCACCGGACCAAGATCCGTGGCACGGTCCCAGGGTGAGCCCATCACCAAGGTGTCCATGGCCCCCATGAGCATCTGTAGGAAATCCTCTGCGATGTCCGTTTGCACGTAGAGGCAGCGCAGGGCGGAGCAGCGCTGGCCCGCGGATTGAAACGCGCTTTCAATGATCGCCTGCACCGCTTGTTCTGGCAGGGCGGTGCTGTCGACGATCATGGCGTTCAACCCACCGGTTTCCGCGATAAACGGGGTGCCGGGCGCGAGGTTCTCAGCAATCGCGCGATGAATGATCTGCGCCGTCTCGGTCGATCCGGTAAAGGCAACGCCTGCCACGGCTGGGTCCGACGTAAGCGCCGCGCCCACATCGCCCGCCCCCGGTAGCAGTTGCAACGCGGTCCTGGGGATGCCCGCTTGGTGCATCAGTTGAACCGCGCGATAGGCCACAAGCGGTGTCTGCTCGGCAGGTTTCGCCAATACCGCGTTGCCGGTGGCCAGCGCCGCTGCGATCTGACCGGTGAAAATCGCCAGCGGGAAGTTCCACGGTGAAATGCAGGTAAAGGTGCCCATGGCGGGCGCGCCTTGGGTCCTGGCGGCGTAGTAGCGCAGGAAATCAACGGCCTCTCGCAACTCGGCGACGGCATCCAGCAGGGTCTTTCCGGCTTCCCTGTGCAAGAGCGCGAACAGCTCACCGAAATGTGCCTCGTAGAGGTCGGCGGTCTTGTTCAAAACTGCGGCCCGGAGGTGGGCATCGGCTTCCCATGGGCGGGCGGCTCTTGCGGCCACGGAAACCGTATCACCAGAGGCCCAGGTGACATGGCCAACGGTATCCGCCGGGTCTGCGGGATTTACGACAGGCGAAACATCCCCCGCAGGCGCATCCACGGCGACCAGCGGTCGCGCCTCCCACAGATGGGAGGCAAACGGAGCGCGCGCTCCGTTGATGGCGTCCAGTGTCGGGCGGTGGCGCAGATCGAACCCTTTCGAATTGGCGCGTTCGGGTGCGAATAGATCGGGTGCGGTGGGCAATGGTGCGGGCAAAGGGGCCTCAAAGGGATCTGATGCGACCTCTTCCGGAGCGACCTCTTCATCGACAATCTGGTTCACAAAGGACGAGTTGGCCCCATTTTCCAGCAAGCGCCGCACCAGATACGCCAGCAAGTCGCGATGCGCGCCCACGGGCGCATAAATGCGGCAGCGGGTGCCGTTTTGTGTCTTCACCAGCTCGTGCAGCGTTTCCCCCATTCCGTGAAGCCGCTGAAACTCATAGGTGTCAGGATCGGCGGCCATGTGCAAAATGGCGGCCATCGTATGGGCGTTGTGGGTCGCGAATTGCGGATAGATGTGATCGGTCATCCCCAACAGCTTGCGCGCGTTGGCGATATAGCTGATGTCGGTCGCATGTTTCGAGGTGAACACTGGAAAGCTGTCCAGCCCGTTCACCTGCGCCAGCTTGATTTCCGTATCCCAATAGGCCCCTTTCACGAGGCGGATCATGATCTTGCGATCCTGTTGCTTTGCCAGCCCATAGAGCCAGTCCAGCGTCGCGCCTGCACGCAGCCCATAGGCCTGCACAACCACGCCAAACCCCTCCCATCCCGCAAGGGTTGGATCGCTGAGGACCTCTTGGATGATATCCAGCGAGATTGACAGGCGGTCGGCCTCTTCTGCATCGATGTTCAACCCGATCCCCGCTGACCGAGCCAGCCCGCAAAGGCTGCGCAGGCGCGGTACCAAAGCCTGAACCGCGGCCTCCCGCTGTAGATCATCATAGCGGGCATACAATGCCGACAGCTTGACCGAAATCCCGGGGTTTTCGCGAATGTCGTCCGAATGCGCCCCCTCGGCGATGGCGGTGATGGCCTTGGAATACGCCAGATGATAGCGGCGGGCATCGGCCTCGGTGCGGGCCGCTTCGCCAAGCATGTCGTAGGAATAGGTATACCCCTTGTCCTCTTGTGCTTTGCCGCGCGTCATCGCCGACTGGATGGTTTCCCCCAGAACAAACTGTGCACCCATTTCTTTCATCGCCCGGGCAACAGCCGTGCGGATCACGGGTTCGCCCAGCCGTTTGATCGCCGCACGCAGATGGCCCACGGGGCCTGGGTTGGCGTCTTCTGCCAGCACCTTGCCGGTCAACATCAAAGCCCAGGTCGATGCATTGACCAAAGGAGAGGTTGAGGCGCCCATGTGCTTGCCCCAGTTTGATGGGGCAATCTTATCCTCGATCAATGCGTCGATGGTTGTGGCGTCAGGCACGCGCAGCAGTGCCTCGGCCAGGCACATCAGGGCGACGCCTTCGTCGGTTGACAGCCCGTATTCGGCAAGAAAGACCTCCATCAATCCGGGGTTCGATGTGTTGCGAATGTCACGGACCAATTGGGCGGCGGCACCGCAGATCTTGGCGCGTTGATCGGGGCTTAGCCCCGCCTGGTCACGCAACTGCGCGATGAGCGCCGTTTCGTTGGTGTAGGTCAGATCGTCGATGCGGGTGCGAAGCAAAGAAAGATCGGTCATGGGCTGCCTATATTTATGGTGCGTACTTTCCCTATGCTTTCACAGTTTTCTAGGTCATATTGGCTTTATATGCGTCAATCATACGCTCATTCGTCTAAAAAAGTGCGATACCACATGGAAAATGACCTATCAGGCCTGGATCGGTTCGACCGGGCGATTCTGAACGCTTTGGCCCGAGATGGTCGGATTTCCGTGACCGACCTGGCGCGCAAGATCGGGTTGTCCAAGTCCCCGACGCAGGCGCGTATGCGACGGCTTGAGGCCGAAGGGGTCATCAAGGGGTATCGCGCGATGCTTGATCCCATCCGGTTGGGGCTGGATCATGTGGCCTTTGTCGAGGTCAAGATGGAGCGCACCCGCGAACAAGCGCTGGAAGCGTTTAATGCTGCGGTGGCGCAGATCCCGGAAATCGAACAAGTGCATCTGATCGCGGGAAATTTCGATTATCTTCTCAAGGTTCGTACCGCGAATATGAACAGGTATCGTCAGGTGCTGGCGGATAAAATCTCGACCCTGCCGGGGGTGGCATCGACCTCGACATTTGTGGCGATGGAGGCGGTTAAGGAATCTGCTCTTGGGGATGTGACTTGACGTGAGGGGGTTGATTGGGCGCTAATGATGTATGCGCCTGACATTTTTGACCCCCGCCCTTGTGGCCGCGTCACTCAGCGCGACAGCGCTGATGGCTGATGGCTGTCCCACGGCCCCGGACCTTTCGGTTCTGGATTCCCTTTACGCTGAATTGCGGGTCGCGCCGGATGAAATGACCGCGCGCGAGATCACCAACCAGATGTGGCAAGTCTGGGACGACGCCCCGGACGAGCCAAGCCAACAGATGTTGACAGCGGGCATGCGTGCGCGCTCTGGATACGACTTTCTGGGGGCGCTCGGACACTTTGACAAGTTGGTGAGCTACTGTCCGTTTTATGCCGAAGGTTATAATCAGCGGGCCTTTGTAAACTATCTGCGCGGCGACTATGCCGCTGCGCTTCCGGATCTGGAACAGGCCCTTGAACTGAACCCCCGCCACATCGGTGCGCTGTCTGGGCAGGCTCTAAGCCTGTTGGCGCTCGGACGTGAACAAGAGGGGCAGGCGGCCTTGCGAAAGGCGCTTGAAATCAACCCGTGGTTAACCGAACGTCACCTATTGAAAGAGCCACCCGGTCAAGAGCTGTGAGAGACAAACTTTTTGTCCAAAAGTGGGGGTGCCGCCATGGTATCACCCGCTTTTTCATCTTAAAGTCGCCGAACTGGCCCGCGTGGTGGAATGGTAGACACAGGAGACTTAAAATCTCCAGGCAGAAATGCCGTGCCGGTTCGAGTCCGGCCGCGGGTACCAAACTGCTTTCTGTCGCCGACAGGAAGCTTAAAGCCTTGAATGGAAAGGTCGTTTCTGGGGTTCGAACACCCTCAGAACGACTGAAGGCAAGGGGCTGGGAGAACACAAGCCTGAGCACAGTCCTCTTCAGGGAGATGCCCCCTTTTTGCCATATTTCATAAGGGTTTGCCAGAAACTGCATCGAAAGTTCGAACATCTCGTCGTAGTCCAGTGCTGGAGTGGCCATTTTCTCGATCTCGGCGTCGATAACAGCTTGCTCTTTGCGAAGCTCCGAAGCCCGATTTTCGTATGCTCGAGCGGTTTCGTCCGCTTCCATGCGTACTGCGCGGTCGAGGTTACGGCGGACCATTTTGTCGATTTCACGAGACTGCGCTCTCAGGCTGGAAAGCTCAGACTGTGAAGTTCGAACACGCTTTTCCCATGCTTCGCGAAACATCTGCTCGGCGACTGAGAATGTTTCTTTACTTGGCACAACGCTTTTCAGGAGTTGTTCGAACTCCTCTTCAACCTTTGCTTTCGGTGTGGATCGACCCTTCTCAGTGCATTTGCGGTATTGGCACAGATAGTATGGATATTTCCGCCCCGTGCGACTTTGCGACCAACAAGAAGTAATGCGACGGCCACAGACCTCACAGACCAAGAAGCCTCGCAGAGGGAAATCCTTGTCTATGTCCTTTCGAGCTGGAGCAACGCTGCGCTCCCGCAATCGGTCTTGAATTATGAGATAGGTATCGTACGAAATTAGGGGTGGGTGCTGAGCCTTTGTTAAAGGAATGCCCCAGTTTGGGTATTCAAGGTATCCGGCGTACAGAGCGTTCCGGAGTATCTTCGCAACGCTATCTATCCTGAGACTTCTGGCCCTGAGGCCTTCAAGGTACTGGGGCTTCCCTTCCAAGAACCGGATCACTTCGGTCGGAGATTGAAATCTGCCGTCCGCAAAACCGTTCAACGCTTCGGACAGGATGGAAGCTACCGGTTCCTTTCTGACGAGTACCTTTCCGCCGAGTGGAGACTTCTCATACTCGTAGCCATTCGGGGCTTGGGCCCAGTGACGGGTATGCCAAGAGCGGTGTAGCGGTTGAGGACCGCGACGCGAATCTGGATTTCCGCGACCTGCCGATCAAAGTCTCTTGCCATCAAGGACTGGCCGAGCAGCTTGATGCAGTTCATCTTGCTTTCAACCCTGCTCCGGCGGTGGTACCCGCTCCATCTTCGCCAGGCCAAACAGCACCTTCATTGTCAGGCAAGTCTGGATTGCAGCGTCGCTAAATTGGGGCTGTCGCCCTCGCTTGCCGTTTGGTGGAGGCCTCCAGACCATCTCAGGATCAAACCAGATCGACAGCGATCCGCGACGCTTCAACGCTTCATTGTAGGACGACCAGTTCGTGGTCTTGTATTTTGTGGGTGCCCAAATGCTCATACCCAACGGCTATCATGCTGGATTCAAACAGTGAATCCTTCAGCCGATTTGTGCAACAAAGCCCCCTCAAACCATCAATGCTGTGAAATATCAAACCGGCAAATGGCTCGGCTTTATGTCAACCACCGTAGTTGCGGACAATCTTGTGTGGCAAGCTTATGACCGTAAGGACCCCAACGGGTGAGCGGGGACTGGCCCTGAAAGCCAAGGCCCCAGATGGTTTTGAATCCGCTGATTGGCCCAGAGGTCGAACAGGCAATATGATTAGGGCCAGTCTGACGCATCGGGGCCTGAAGCAACCTATCAACGCGCGCATAGGTACCTGCCATCGGTACGTTTACCGCGGGTGTAACCCGATGCCGCACCAATGCGATCTTTTTTGTCAGTGGGTCCAGGCTGAACGACGATCAACCGCAAAGTTTTCCGCATAGCCGCGGGCGCGAATGTTTGGTTTGCGCTTGTTGGGGGCATGCACGTCTGCGTCGATCCCGTGGTCCTTGGCATAGGCCACTGCCGCCTCTTTGCTGTCGAAACGCAGGCGTACCTGAGATTGCGTATCGCTGGATGATGTCCACCCCATCAACGGATCGACAGAGCGCGCAGATTTGGGGGCAAATTCCAGAACCCAGATTTTGGTTTTGCCCTGACCGGATGACATCGCCGTTTTGGCGGGTTGGTAGATGCGTGCGCGCATGATCCATCTCCTTCGACTCAGGTGTAGTTATCCGAGATTTACAGGGCCAGAGCAAGCACCTGTTCCAGTTGTTTTGTCACAGTTTCGGCAGGGTTCGCACAAGCGGGCGGGATCGGGTCAAGGCCGCGGGGAGCGAGGGGTGGGTACGTGCGGTGAGACCCCAAATCACCCGGCTTGTGCACCCTCAGGTTAGCACCAAATAAGGGATTTTCAAAGTTAAAAATATCCCAATGGTTGTATTTTCCCATTGCGACCCGGTTGAGCGCTATTCAATGGGTTGAAACCGGACAAAATAGGAACAACTGTAAGGTTGGGCCGATGTGCCTGAAATGTGGTGACTGGGGCTGACATGCACAACAACAATCCCGAACATATGCCCGCGCTTCACGCGCCTGCCCCTGACCTAAAGGAGCGGGACAAGCTGGAAGGTGGCAAACGGTTTGTCATGGAGACCGCCTTTGCGCCTGCCGGGGATCAACCCACCGCCATCGCGGAACTGTCCCAGGGCGTCGATGAAGGCGAGCGCGATCAGGTTTTGCTGGGGGCAACCGGCACTGGCAAAACGTTTACCATGGCGAAAGTCATCGAAGAGACCCAGCGCCCCGCAATCATCCTTGCGCCCAACAAAACGCTGGC
The DNA here is from genome assembly GCA_025210345.1 of Pelagimonas sp. Lineage (GTDB taxonomy): Bacteria > Pseudomonadota > Alphaproteobacteria > Rhodobacterales > Rhodobacteraceae > JAOARQ01. The sequence goes on from JAOARX010000016.1 coordinate 85,438, forward strand.
GGCACAGCTGTATGGAGAATTCAAAGGCTTCTTTCCGGACAACGCGGTCGAGTATTTCGTCAGCTACTATGACTATTATCAGCCCGAAGCCTATGTGGCGCGCTCGGACACCTATATTGAAAAAGAAAGCCAGATCAACGAACAGATCGACCGCATGCGCCACTCGGCCACGCGGGCGTTGTTAGAGCGCGATGACGTGATTATCGTCGCCTCTGTGTCGTGTATCTATGGCATCGGCAGTGTTGAAACCTATGGTGCCATGACGCTGGATCTGCATGTGGGCAAAGATTACGACCAACGCGCCGTCATCGCGGATCTGGTCGCGCAGCAATACAAACGCAACGACCACGCGTTCCAGCGCGGCACGTTCCGGGTGCGCGGCGACAGCCTGGAAATCTGGCCGGCGCACCTGGACGATCGGGCGTGGAAACTGTCGTTCTTCGGAGAAGAGCTCGAAACCATTACCGAATTTGATCCTCTGACGGGGGAAAAGACTGACACGTTTGATCGCGTGCGCATCTATGCGAATTCGCATTATGTCACGCCACGGCCGACGATGAACCAGGCCATTATCGGCATCAAGAAAGAGCTGCGGATACGGTTGGATCAACTGGTCGCCGAGGGCAAGCTGCTTGAGGCGCAGCGTCTGGAACAGCGCACGAATTTTGATCTGGAGATGCTCGAAGCCACCGGCGTGTGCAGCGGGATCGAGAATTATTCACGGTATCTGACGGGCCGCGCCCCCGGTGAGCCCCCGCCCACATTGTTTGAATTTATCCCCGACAATGCCATTGTTTTTGCAGATGAAAGCCACGTATCCGTACCGCAGATCGGGGGCATGTATCGCGGCGACTATCGGCGCAAGTTCACCTTGGCTGAACACGGATTCCGCCTGCCTTCGTGCATGGATAACCGTCCGTTGAAATTCGAAGAATGGGATGCCATGCGCCCGCAATCCATCTTTGTGTCCGCCACTCCGGCGTCTTGGGAAATGGAACAGACCGGCGGGGTGTTCACCGAACAGGTGATCCGCCCCACGGGGCTTTTGGATCCCGTGGTCGAGGTCCGCCCGGTCGACATGCAGGTGGATGATCTGCTCGATGAGATCCGCAGGGTCACCGCGGATGGATTTCGCGTGTTGGCCACGACGCTGACCAAACGCATGGCCGAAGACCTGACAGAGTACCTGCACGAACAGGGGGTGAAGGTGCGCTACATGCACTCGGACATCGACACGATCGAGCGGATCGAGATCCTGCGAGATCTGCGACTGGGTGCGTTCGACGTTCTGGTTGGGATCAACCTCTTGCGCGAAGGTCTGGATATTCCCGAATGCGGTCTTGTCGCGATCCTGGATGCCGACAAAGAGGGGTTCTTGCGGTCCGAGACCTCATTGGTTCAGACCATTGGTCGCGCGGCGCGAAACGCCGAAGGGCGCGTGATTATGTACGCGGATAAGATCACGGGTTCGATGGATCGGGCCATGACCGAAACCAACCGCCGCCGCGCCAAGCAGATCGCCTATAACGAAGAGCACGGCATCACTCCGGAAACGGTCAAGAAGAACGTCGATGACATCCTCGCGGGGCTGTACCAGGGCGATACGGATCAATCCCGCGTCACCGCCAAGATCGACCCGCAGCATCAGGGATCAAACCTGCATGCGGTGCTTGACGGGTTGAGGGCTGACATGCGCAAGGCGGCGGAGAACCTTGAATTTGAAGAAGCGGCGCGCCTGCGGGATGAAATCAAGCGCCTTGAAGCGGTGGAGCTTACGGTGTCTGACGATCCTTTGGCGCGCCAGCAAGCGGTTGAAAAAGCATCCGAAGATGCCGTGGCCGCGCGCGGGCGTTCAACCGCTGGTCGCCCTGGTCAACGCGGCGGGAACTCAAAACGTCGCAAGCGTTAGTCGGCGCCATCGACCAGCGTCGCGTTTAGGGCGCGGGCCAGTTCCTCGCGTGAAAAGGGTTTGGTCAGCAACGTGTCGTCCGGGCAAATATCGCCGCTGTTCATCGCTGATTCAGCAGGGTAGCCCGACATGAAGATGATCTTCGCATGCGACTGTGTTTGTCGCAACTCGGCGGCAAAATCCGGTCCACTGGTGCCACCCGGCAGGACCACGTCTGAAAGGATGAGATCAAATTTGGCGCCCGCGAGCACGATGTTTCGTGCCTGAATGGCGTCCTCGGCAACCAGGGCAGTATATCCCAGCTGGATCACCGTGCGCTCAGCCAGGACCCGCACCGCAGGGTCATCTTCGATGATCAGCACCACTTCGCCTTGCCCGCGCGGGACTTCGGTATCTATGGTTTCCACCGGTTCGCGCTTGATTTGGAGATCGCGGGGAAGGTAAATGCGCACCTCGGTCCCTTTCCCTTCGTCGCTTGAAATTTCGACGTGCCCCCCGGACTGTTGTGCAAACCCATATACCATCGACAGCCCCAGGCCAGATCCCTGCCCGACATCTTTGGTGGTATAAAAGGGTTCAAAGGCGTGTTCGCGCACTTCTTTGCTCATGCCGACGCCTGTATCGGTCACCGTCAGCATGACATAGTCCCCGGGTTCGACTTCGCGGTGCTTGGCCGCGAACCCCTGCCCAAGGATGACATTCGAACAGTCAATGATCAGCTGACCCCCATCTGGCATCGCATCACGCGCGTTGATCGCGAGGTTCAGTAGAGCATCTTCCACCTGACTGGGATCTGCCCGAGCTGGCCAAAGATTTGGACGATGAATGTTTTGCACTTTCACATGCTCACCCAGCGATCGGATCAGCAGATCTTTCATGCCGGCGACCAGATCCGCAAGATTGATGGTCTTTGGCATCAGGGGTTGTTGGCGCGCGTAAGCCAGCAGGCGATGCGTCAGGTCCGCCCCCTTTTGGGTTGAGCGCAAAATAGGGGCGACCAATTGTTGATCCACATTCGGATCTTCCTCGAGGAACTCAGCGCATCCTTGAATCACCGCAAGCAAGTTGTTGAAATCATGCGCGATCCCTCCGGTCAATTGCCCAACGGATTCCATCCTTTGGGCGATGCGCAGTTTCTCATCCGCGAAAACCTGTTCCGACACATCCTGGACCGTTCCTTTGAGACGAATGGGGTTGCCATTTTCGTCACGTTCGACTTCGGCGGTTTCGCGTACGGTGGTGATGTCACCATTTTTGTGCACCACACGAAACGTCGTGTCTGGTTCTGGATCCCCGGCCCATGCGCGCGCGGCGCTTTCGCGGACACGCCGCCGATCATCAGGGTGCAGGCAGCGATAGAAACTATCAATCTTTCCCGAGAATTCAGATGGCGTCAGGCCGAAAATCTCATAGGCGCTATCCGACCAGGTCAGATTGCCTGCGCGATCCACATCCCACCAGCCAAGCTTGGCAGCCTTTTGGGCTTCCAGCAGTCTTGCCTCATTGCTTCGCAACCGATTTTCGGTCTGCTTGGCCTCTGTGACATCGGTCAGGATCGTGCCCACACCCAAAAGAGAGTCCGTCACATCCATGATCGGGAACTTTGATGCGACATAATTGCGTTCTTCGGTGCCAAACGTCCCTGTGATTTCGGTTCTGAGCGGTTGACGGTCTTGTAGAACCTTGTGGTCGTATGACGTCATTAGCGCCGCTGTTTCGGGATCAGCAAGTTGCAACGCGTTCTTGTCCTCTGTCCCATTGGGGGCGCTGCCAAGCGCTGCGATTTCAGGCGAGTTTACCAAAACGAAATGCCCATCCAAGTTCTTGATGGACATATCGATGGTCGAGTGCCGAATAAAGGCACTAAGAATTGCCTCACTCTTACGCTGCTTCGCCTCGGCTGCCTTGCGTTCTGTGATGTCTTCAAGCGTGATCAGGATGCGTTGCCAGGACGCGCGGCTTTCGACAGGTAAAAAGTATCGAATAACCACGTGTTTCTCACGCTTTGCACAGGTCTGGATCGGCATTTCCACTTCGTAGCTGTCTTTGCCAGACCAGAACGCCGCCACCGCAGCTGCAAAGGTCACGCGGTTGGGAGAGTGTTCCAGTCTTTGATCAATCCAGTCCGCTAGTTGCGCTTCGCTTTCTGCTTCGAACAACGCGAGCGTGGCTTGGTTTACACCGCGTCTGCGTACCTTTGAAAACAACGTGCGGATCTCGTCCAGCGAGACCTTCTCCAAGGGGTCATCCAGATGGGTTGTCCTGCTGTGAACCAACTGTGACTTGACATCGGTCCAATCGCTTTCGATCGTCGCGATCGGGAATTTTTCGAACAGGCTGCGATAGCGTTCTTCGCTTGAGCCGAGCGCCCTTTCCGCGGCGCGGATGGCTGTAATGTCCACATGCGTCCCAATTACACGAACAGGAACTCCGCCCTTTCGCAGGACTGTCGCGCGCGACAGGATATCGACCCAGTGGCCATCTTTGTGTCGCATGCGAAATTCTGAAGACAGGCTATCCTGTTCAAGATCAAAGGCCTGCCCTGGATAGTCGCGCACACGCTCCCTGTCTTCCGGGTGAACCAAAGACAGAAATGAACCGAGGTTTGCCGTCAGTTCCGTTGAGCTCAGCCCCAGCATGCCGCTCCATCTTGGCGAAAAGTAGGTGTTGCCGGTTGTCAAGTCCCAGTCCCAGATGCCGTCACTGGCACCTTTCATCGCGAGGTTGAAACGCTCTTCGCTTGTGGCCAGTGCGTCATTGTGTTGTCGGATCTGCGACTCGCGCTCAAGCGCGCTCAGTTTCGCGCTTAGCATCGCGGCGACGGTCGTCAGTGTTTCAAGTTCAAACTCACCAAACGCGTCTGGCAATGGGCTTTCACAATCGATCACGCCCGCAATTTCATCAAGCAGAAAGAAAGGGACGCAAATCTCGGACAGGGCTGGGGTCAAGTCCGGGATATAGCGGGAGTCGTTTGACAGGTTCGATATGAAGCACGCGGCGCCGCTTTGGGCGACGGTTCCCGTTATCCCTGTACCAAAGGAAATGCAAAGAGGGTTCTCGATGATACGATCGCCGGGATTCTTATCCCCGATTGCAGCGACCTGTCTCAATGTTTGGTTTGATGTGTCGGCCTGATAGACGACGCAATCGTCAAAGCCCATGCGCCCGACGACCTGAGTTGCGGCGAACCAAAATAAATCTTCTGAATTTGAAATCGAGGCAATAGCAAGAGCGAACCCATTGATCGCTTTCAAGACGCTCCTCTGATCGAGGCGATTGTCTTGCACTGGCCATCCATCCTTTTGTCACCCACCGGAATGCTAGCCCCAAACCTTTATGCTGCGCAAGCAAAGTATGGAACGCTGTTCACTACCGGGGAAAATGGTCTGTGTTAGGCCACCTTCCTGGGCGCGTCATCGTCGTTCTTTCGCACGAGATTTCCTTCTTCGTCGCGGAAACCATCAATCAACGCTCCCAGTTTGCTGGCGCTGTCGCTTAACATTTGTGTCGTTGCTGCGGCCTCTTGGGATGCGGCGGCATTGGCCTGGATCACGCGATCCAATTCAGAGATCGCCGTATTGATTTGTTCAGAGCCAATGCTTTGCTCTTGTGTTGCGGCAGAGATTTCTTGCACCAGATCGGCGGTGCGCTGAATTTCGGGCACCAGAGTTTCAAGCTCGTCCCCGGCCTTGCCAGAGGTCTCGGCGGTCGATTTCGAGAGGGCCACTATTTCATCGGCGGCGATCTGGCTGCGCTCAGCGAGGCGTCTGACCTCAGCCGCGACAATCGCAAATCCGCGCCCATGAGATCCAGCCCGCGCGGCCTCAACTGCGGCGTTCAAGGCCAAGAGATCGGTTTGTCGTGCGATTTCTTGGATGATAGTGATCTTTTCGGCGATGGTTTGCATTGCCTGGACCGCTTCGTCCACAATTTCCGCAGATGCCTGGGCCTGCTGCAAGGAACGGGTAGCGATTTTTTCGGTCTGGGCCGCATTTTCGGCGCTTTGGCGAATATTGGCGGTCATCTGTTCCATCGAGGCGCTTGCCTCTTGGGCGGCAGCGGCCTGATGTGTCGCGCCTTCGCTGACCTTCTCAACCGCTTCGGTGAGTTCCGAACACCCGGTGCGGACATTGTCGGAACTCACGCTGACCTCAGTGAGCAAACCGTCAAGCGCATCATACTCTTCGGTTATGTTGCGTACGAAGGCCGCGTAACCCCAGCTGTTCCCAACCTTCATCTTCGACAGGGCGAGGGAAACAGACACTTCGTCGCCGTCTTTGCGTACAAGCTTTAGATCGCGGCTGGATCCAACGATTTTGTCATTTTGCGTTGTGCGGTTGTTTTCGACATAGCTGTCGTGGGGGGCCTGATGTTCGCTCGGGACGAGCATCTTGACGTTTTTTCCCAGCACCTCCTGAGCGCGGTATCCCCAAAGACGTTCGGCGGCCGCGTTGAAAAAGATCACGTGGTTTTCGGTGTCGATCACGACAACGGCGTCAATGGCGTTTTCCAGCGTTGCTATCGCCATGCTCGCGGGTAGGGATGTCGTTTTGGTGGCTCGCTTAAGAAAACGCATGTTTCATACCTCGGTGTTGCCGTCTGTCAAAACTATACGAACGGATCATTTCTGACCCATTAATGCGTGTTCTTCCTTGCTCCCGAAGCTGCCAGTCTTAATTTTTGTGTGCGTTTTCAGCACTGTCCTTTGACATGTTCAAACACAGGCTCTCTACGTTTGACGCAGTAAATTTGTACGGGTTGAATTCTGGGCCCGCCTGAATGCGTTTCAGGATTCGCGCGGAACGTCCCTGGCTGCCAAGGTATCGAACTGTCCAATCGTCAAAGAAACGCGTATCCTCCGCGCCACAGGCAAGAATTTCGAAATCAGCGTGATATCCTTCTTGTGACACTTCCAGAAACCGCTGAGTGACTGCCGCACGTTCACCTTCGATAAGCTGTAGTGCGTAGCGCTCATTCATTAAGAGCATACCAGTGATATAGCGCTGTTCGTGCAGGCTCTTCGCGGCCTCAAGCCCGTGTTCCAAAATGGAATGGTCAACCGGCTTGGCGCGGGCGGCGTAGATCATACGATATAGTCCCATGACGTGATCCTTTCGGGGTTGCTAGGGCGGTATTCAGAAAAACAGGTCATCCAAATCGTCGCTTGACGACGGGGTGGTTTCTGCCTCTTCGGGGGCGAAATCCGGATAGAGTCTGCGATGGATGTCGCGCTCTTCCTCCATGGTATAGAGATCCCAAACATTTCCCAGATCTGTCGGGGTGGGGGGGATGATCAAATCAGCGTGGACAGAATTTGACAGTTCGACCAATTGCGATCCGGTCTCGTCCAAGACATGCATGCGTTCGTGGACACCGTCGATGAGCATCAGAAGTGTCTGAGACAATCCAAGTGTGTCATTGCGAAGCCGATCAATTTCAGACAGACGATGCGCCCCTTGAACCCCAAGTTCCGCATGTGCAGAGGTGCTTTGGGACAATTCTACGCTGGCCTCTTGCAACCGGTTTCGCCCATCGGCCCCGAATTCGGCAAGTTGGGAAATCAATTCGCGCGCCAGATCGACATCGCTGTGGCACCGGTTCGCGGTGCTCCGCACTTCAGTCGCGAGAACCCCCAACGGCGCACCACGATCGCCCGCCCTGGCCGCGAGCAGCAAGGAGTTGAGAGAAGAAGCAAAAAGCCGCCGGGCGCTTTCCTCAAGATCTTCGCAAGACGCGGCGGCATCCTCACCGGCAGCAGCGATGGCATCTGCATCGGCCTTTACACTGGCCAGCAACGCGTCGACATCGCTGATTTCTGCGGTCACCATGTCTATCAATGTTTCGCGTTCGGTGAACGCCTGCGACACCAGATCGGCGATGTGCCCTTGGGACAACAGTTCGGCGCCAACCCGCCCCAAATGAGCCGCGTCATCCAGGATGCGCCGCAGATCAACCGAAATCTCCGCCATGATTTTTGCGCAGTCCCGAAGGTTCTCGGCGGCGAGGTGGCTCGTATGTGGATCATCCATGTCAAGCATCTGGCCAATGTGATCCAGCCGCTGCGCAAGCCGGTCAGAAAACTGCACTGCCGTCACAAAGTTTTTCAGGTTCTTTTTGCTGTCCGACACAAGTCTGGTCGCCCGCGCGGAAAGCTGGGACGCAGCCGTGCGTTCCTGATGTTCCAGATCGACAATGCGTTTTCTTCCGAGGCTAAGTTTGTCAGGCAGTGATTTGAACCCCGTCTCGACAGAGTTGCACAGGGTGCGCATTTGGTCGAATCCCGATTGCAGAACGCTCAACGCCCCTTCAACCACAGAAGCATCTTGGCGAATGCTTTTGGCGGTTTCGGTCAATTCACCAAGGTACAAACCCATTTTCGCGACGCCAACCGATGCTGCGGTGGTGCGCGAAAGCGTTGAAATCGCGGATAGGCTTCTTCCATGCCCGTTGATGCGTTTCACTGTATTGTGGGCATCCCGCAGCGGGCCGTCGCTGCGCTGGCAGGCGAGCGCATGACCGAAGCGGCTGATTTCTTCTGTCATCGCTTCAACTTTGCGCTGTAAATCCAGAAGCACATCCGCCGTTGTATCCGATGCGCTGATAACCTCGGAAAACTCTGTCAAACAACCAGAGGTCTCCGAATGTAAGTTCCTGATTTTATGCAGCTCTTCGACGACTGCGCCGAAGGCCGCGATGGCGGCATCTGATAGAGCCTGAACGCAAGGCGTATCGCACTCCACCTCTGACCGCATGTTTTGCGCCAGCATGTATCTCACTCCCACGTGATGATCGGACTATGGCGCTGTATTCGTCTACAGATTGTAAATGGGCAGAAGAAAAATACGGACAACTCTCAATTCATGGAAACCAAAGCTTAAGGCTTGCGGCGTCTAATGTCTGTCAACTTGTCTTCACCGATTATGTGGCGGACCCATGACAGAATTTATTTTGCCGACACAGTTAGACCTTTCTGAGGCGGCGCAGGCGCATGCCGATTTGCTGCTTTGGACGCAAACGGGTGCGGCACATGCCGGGGCCAAATTAGACTTGGATGCGCGCGAACCCAACCAGGTGGCGCTTCAGCTTTTGGTAGCAACTGTGCGCCATCTTGAAAGCTTGGGGGCTGAGGTCGTTCTGGGGGAACACGCGCAGCACTGTATGAAAGCACAACGATCCATCTAGGAGTGATATCCCAATGCCGAAGACCATCCTGACGATTGATGACAGTAAGGCCGTCCGCGATATGGTGATGTTCACGCTTGAACCCGAGGGCTTTGAGGTTGTTGGCGCCGAAAATGGGCAGGACGGGCTTGAAAAGCTTCGGGAAAAGCGCCCTGATTTTGTGATTACCGATCTGAACATGCCGGTCATGAACGGGTTGAATTTTATTATCCAGGCGCGCGCCGACCCGTCAGGAACCGGTATTCCGATCGTCATGCTAACGACGGAAACCGCACCGGATATGAAAGCCCGCGGCAAGGAAGCCGGAGCAACCGGATGGATCAACAAGCCGTTCGATGCAGACAAGTTGATTGCCGTGACACGGAAACTTCTGGGGTAGAGAGATGCTTGAGCAAGCCGTCGCAGCTTTCGTCCAGGAAGCGCATGATATTCTGAGCGAATTGGAAGATCGTATTCTGGGTCTTGAAGACAATCAGGATCAATCGACGATCGATGCAATTTTTCGCGGATTGCACACGGTCAAAGGATCAGGCTCGATGTTTGGCTACACGCGGCTGGCCAGCTTTGCCCATCATTTCGAAAATGCGTTCGAACTGGTAAGATCCGGGACGCTTCCCATCGACAAAAGCTTGATCGATGTGTCCCTTGCCGCGCGGGATCAGATGGAGGTGTTTCTGGAGATCGGAGGAGACGGCGCCGAGGCCGACGCCCTCATGAATGCCCCGGAAACCGTGTCGCTTATTGAGCGGATCGGGATTTTGTCCTGCTCAATGGCGCCAAGTGAAACAGCTGAAACCACAACTGCCGAGCAGAAAAACAGCAACCAGGGTGATGCTGCGCACTATCAGATTTCATTTAGCCCGCTGCCAGATGCGCTTCGCCATGGCATGCGCCCTGACCTTTTGATGAATGAACTCAAGGCCCTTGGGACAGCCACGGTCACCTTCGATGCGTCACAACTGCCGGCGCTGCCGGACCTTGATCCGACAGTTGCTGCATTGACATGGCATATCGATCTGACGACAGATCAAGGGCTCGCGGCGATCGAAGATGTGTTCATTTTCGCGGATGATGCGCATCTGGAAATATCGGAACAAACTGATTGCGCAGTGGATGCGCACGAGCCCGTGTCTGAGACCAAGGGCGGGGATGCGGTGTCAAAGGCCCCGGCAAAACCTGCGAGCCCCCCAACCAAGCAAGAAAGCATACGGATCGCATCCACGAAGCTTGATGGCATGATGGACGCCATAGGCGAGTTGGTCATCGCACAAGCAAGACTGGAAGCGGTGGCTGATAACATAGCCAACACGACGCTGAACTCGGTGGTGGAAGAGATCAGCAGATTGGTTCTTGGTCTGCGCGACAACACGCTTGCCATCCGAATGCTGCCGATTGAGCAGGTTTTTGGAAAATTTCGCCGCGTGGTGCGCGATTTGTCAACTGAACTTGGCAAGGACGTGGAACTGATCACAAGCGGTGGAGAGACCGAGGTCGATAAGGTGGTTATCGACAGGCTGGGCGAACCCTTGGTGCATATGATCCGCAATGCCATGGATCACGGCATTGAGGACTGTCAAACAAGGATCGACGCCGGAAAACCACCAAAAGGGACCGTGCAACTCAGCGCCTGCCAGGAGGGCGGGGAAATCCTGATTTCGATCGACGATGACGGCGGCGGTTTGAACGAAGACGCGATCCGCGCGCGTGCGATTGAACGGGGGCTTCTTGATCCAGATGCCACTCCGACGCCGCGCGAACTACACGGTATGATTTTTGAACCTGGTTTCTCAACGGCCGAAACCATTTCTTCGGTTTCCGGGCGTGGTGTCGGTATGGATGCCGTACGCAGCACTATAGATTCGCTGAGTGGATCAATCGAAGTTTACAGTAAGGCGGGGAAAGGCACGCGTGTGATATTGCGGCTTCCCGTGACCATGGCGATCATCGATGGTCTTCGGGTACGGCTGGGTGACGCTGTATTCGTTGTTCCGCTCGCTTCCGTTGAAGAATGCGTTGAAATGGACGAAGACGAAGCCGCGCGCGATAGCGGCTGCACTGTCTTGCAAATACGCGAACACATCGTGCCGTATATGGACCTGGGTACGCTTTTTGGAATTCCTTCGCGCGCAGAACAAAAGCGCCGCGTTGTCGTTGTAAAGGTTGACGGTCAACGCGTGGGTTTGGTGGTGGACGACATCCTGGGGCAGGGGCAAACCGTCATCAAAAGCCTAAGCGCCTACCATCGAAACATTCCCGGTCTAGGTGGCGCAACCATCCAAAGTGACGGCGGTGTCGCGCTGATTTTGGATGTGGCAACTCTTGTTCGGTGGGCACAATCACGAAGCTCTGATCCTTTAAAGGCAGCTTGATATGGATAGTACCGCAACAGTTGATACCTCTGGGACATTGCTGGTCTTTCGTCTGGCGGACGAAGTATTCGGTTTGCCCGTCGGGTTGGTTCACGAAATTCTTGATAGCGCAGAACCTACGATGGTTCCCAACGCGTCTCAGTTTTCTTTCGGATTGATAAATGTACGTGGGGCTGTTGTTCCAATGACAAACATTCGGCTCCGTTTGGGATTGAGCGACTCCCCGGCGACCGAAACTGAGCGCGATATCGTATTACAACATGAGGTTGGCGGAGTGGCCACCAAGATTGCATTTAAGGCGGATGCGGTTGAATCTGTCTATGATATTAACACGGACCAAATAGAATCGATCCCTGCACTCGGAACGACATGGCCTCAAATTTACTTGAAAGGCGCTGTTCGAAGGGGAGAGCAGCTCATTATTGTCTTGGAGCCGGACACACTCTTTCACCCAGAACCCCATAAATAATCCACTTCGTGAGGTCGAAATGCGTATATCTATCAGATCAAAGCTATTGGCGGCCTTCGGGTTCGCACTTTTTCTAACTATCTTGCTTGCACTGGTTGCAACGCTGAGATTTGCCAATTTCAACACGGCGCTTCACCATATCGTTGACATTTCAGCAGAAAAATCTCGCTTGGCGACAGCAATGGAAGCAGAGTTCTTCGCGCTCACCACCGCACAGTCGGATATGTTTCTGTCCACGAGCCATAAAGAGATGGAAGAAGCCGAGAAACGATTGAAATCTCATGCGGATGCCTTGAAGAAATATAAAGAGAAGTTTAGGGAAGTTGCGGAATCGGATTCGCAGATTGAAGATATAAAGGCTGTCGAAAACCTGAATCAAGTCTTTGAGCCGTATCTTCAGTTGGAAGCGGAAATAGCTGATTTGGTGCGCGCCAGCATTGATCTGAGGGTGGCGGGAAGCAAGATTGCTGCCGACGAACAACTAAGGTCAGCCATATCTTTGTTCAAAGGGGAGGGGCAGAACTTATTGGATGCATGTAAGGATATTCTACTAAAAATATTGGATAGAAATCTGGAATTCATGGATAGCGAAAAGCAGGAAACCAATGCGCTTTACATGGAATCCAGAAACTTGGTGATTGGGACTGCAGCGATATGTTGTCTGAGCTGTTTGGCCGCAGCGATTCTGCTTTCAAATTCAATATCTCGCGGGCTGCGGCAGGCGGTTAGTATTGCAAATGATGTTTCTTCCGGGACTACTGCGATCGACTTTGGATCTCAGAAGAATGACGAAATCGGCGATCTCCAAGCAGCGATGGAGAATATGAGTATGTCGCTGAACGAAATGGCGTCAGTGACAGATCAACTCGCCCAAGGGGATTTGCGAACGGAAATCCAACCGCGATCCGAGGATGACTATTTGGGCAACTCTTTGGCCAAAATGCAACAAAAGCTACGAGACACTCTTTCGGTTGTGAAAAGCAATAGTGAGGATGTGACTGAGAGTGCGAAGACCGTCAGTTGCGCCGCTGAACAGTTAAGCTCTGGGGCGGAACGGCAAGCGTCAGCAATCGAACAGGCAGGAGCAGCGATTGAGGAAATGAGCGCAAACATCAGGCACGCCGCTGACAATGCGGCGGAGACCGAGAGTATTGCGATCCAGGCCAGCGCCGGTGCACGGGAAAGCGGCCTAGCTGTCTCAGACGCAGTATCTGCGATGAAGAGCATTGCCGAGCGAATTACAGTGATCCAAGAAATTGCACGCCAAACTGATCTTCTTGCGCTGAATGCGGCGGTCGAAGCAGCACGTGCGGGTGAGCACGGGAAAGGCTTTGCTGTGGTCGCATCTGAGGTGCGCAAACTTGCAGAAAGGAGTCAACTCGCAGCGACCGAAATTGGTGATCTGTCTAAAAATACGTTGCGGGCAAGTGAAACCGCCGGAGGGAAGCTGGATGATCTACTTCCCCTCATTCAAAAAACGTCGGATTTGGTTGCTGAAATTTCTGCCTCATCAAAAGAGCAAAATGTTGGTGCGGAGCAGATAAATCTTTCAATTCAGGCGCTTGATAAGGTTATCCAAAGCAATGCAAAGCTCGCGGCCGACACGTCGGACACAAGTGAAATGCTCAATAAACGGTCGTTGCATTTGCACGATGTTATTTCATTTTTCCGCCTTGATGAGCAGCAGACAGCGTTGAGTGAAGTGAATCCACCACCAAGAAATCAAGCATCGGTCAGAAAGCTGGTGGGTCGACCTGAACAGAGGGGCCACTCCGACAACCAAGCGGTCTTTGCCAATGAGCCTCAGGAAGGGGAAGCCAACCGCTCGACGCCACGAGATGACGACGGTTTTTCTTTGAATCTCTGGCCGGAGGAAATCCCCGACAGTGAGTTCGAGCCTATTCGCCAAGCGCGATAATCCGTCGAGAGGTGCGGGCAATGACGTTCTTAGATGACGAACTTGAAAAAGAATGCGCGATGGATCGCGCTGACAATGGAGGTGGCTTTGACAAGACGCGCACCGTCCTTACCTTTGAGATAGGTGGGGTGTTTTTCTCGGTCGATGTAAACTGTGTTCGGGAGATTCTCGAGATTCCAGAAATTCGCCCCATGCCGGGCGCGCCCCCAGGTTTCTTGGGAGTGGCAGATGTGAGGGCTCGCGCCGTGCCAATAGCCGACATTTCTAATAAGCTTGGAGTGAGCGCTGAAATTTCCGAGAATACCCGCGTCATTGTGTTCGAAGTTACAAAGCAAAGAGAACATGTATCGATCGGTATCATGGCGAAAAAAGTTCTGAAGGTGGAAGAGTTCGCGATCGAGGAAATTGAACCCGTACCCCAAACACTAAATGAATGGAGCAGCACCATGGCGTCGGGCATTGTCCGTGGGGAATATGGTAGCGCGACGGTTTTGGATATATCTAACATCCTATCAAATCTTGCGTCCGATGATGATATCCACTGAATCTCCCCACCTCATTGGTAGCATTGGAACGCCAGAATTCCCTGCGCTAAGCGTTGAAGATGCACGTGACATCGTTTCACGAGTAGAACGCCTTTCGGGCATCTGCGTGCATGAGGGCAAAGTTGATTTTATTCGTCTTCGCTTGAGCGCGCGACTTAGGGAACTGAACCTCAACAGTTTCAGTGCCTATTTGAATCTTTTGTCCACCGATACAAGTGGACATGAAGAAAAGCGCCTAGTCGAATCGCTTACCACACATACGACGTCATTCTTTCGCGAAGCGAGGCATTACGATTGGCTAAGAGATGAAGGGTTGGCGTTTCTCACCGCTAAATCAAAGCGTGATCCTTTAGTTGTCTGGAGCGCGGCCTGCTCGATCGGAGCTGAACTATACTCGGCCGGGATGCTCTTAAAGGAGATGTCAGAAAGTGGCCGAAGTATTCCGCGCGTCCAATTGATTGGAACCGACATTTCAGAAGAGATACTAAGGCGCGCAGCTTGCGCGACCTATCTTGAGGAAGAAATCGCGGGGTTGTCGCAACAGAGAATGCAAAGATTTATGTGGCGATCAAAGAAACCACTGGGACGGGGAGGTGGCGTACTTTATCGGCTTGTACCGGAATTGCGCGAGAACGTGCACTTCGAACGCGCAAATTTACAAAACTTGAACAGTGTTTCGGCGTTCCAAGCAGACATCGTATTTCTTCGAAATGTCCTGATTTATTTTTCCTCCAGCGTGCAAAAACAGGTTGTCCAAAATGTAATTCAGCGCATGTCCCCGGGTGCTGTTCTATTTACGGGTCACGCGGAACCCCTAAGCGACAATCAGGCGCTCCGCCAACTTCGCCCAACCATATATCAGAAAATCTGACCATGAAGAGACCACCGTATACCGTATTGATCGTTGATGACAGCGCCGTGGTGCGACAAGCGATGCAAGCCATCTTATCGAAAGATCCAGATATAACTGTTATTGGCGCGGCTTCTGATCCGCTTGTCGCGGCGAACTATATAAAAAAGCAGGTGCCCGACGTCATAACGTTGGACGTCGAAATGCCAAGAATGGACGGGCTCACGTTTTTGCGGCGCCTTATGGCTCAGCGACCGGTTCCAGTGGTCATGTGTTCTTCGCTCGTCACGGATCACTCGGAAACGCTCCTTCAGGCGCTGGAAGCTGGGGCCGTTGACGTCGTTTGCAAGCCGCAGCTTGGGGTGCGCGAATTTCTGAATGAAAACAGTTTGCGTCTCACTGAGGCCGTCAAGGCCGCCGCGCAGGCGCGACTGTCAAAAGGTCGCCTGACCGGGACAAAGAAAATAAGCGCCGACGCTATTCTTCCCGCTCCTAGGGCAACCGCGATGGCACGTACTTCGGATACAATCGTTGCGATTGGCGCATCGACCGGCGGAACGGAGGCGCTCAGGGTGTTTTTGCAGGCAATGCCTGTCAATGCCCCCCCGATTGCGATTGTTCAGCACATGCCAGGCGGGTTTACCAAGGCCTTTGCGGATCGACTGAACTCTGTGTGTGAAATCACCGTCAAAGAGGCGGAAGAGGGTGATCGCATGATCACGGGGCTGGCGCTTATTGCTCCGGGGAACGACCATATGATGATCGAACGCAGCGGTGCGCATTATCGCGTCGCCTTGAAAGAGGGGCCGCTTGTGTCGCGGCATCGTCCTTCTGTGGATGTGTTGATGAGATCGGTCGCGCGATCCGCGGGCAACAATGCCATAGGGTTGATCATGACCGGGATGGGGGACGATGGATCCAAGGGGCTGCTGGAAATGAAGGAGGCCGGGGCAACCACCTTTGGCCAGGACGAACAAAGCTGTGTCGTGTATGGCATGCCCAAAGTGGCGAAAAATGTCGGGGCGGTCATGACTGAATTGGGTTTGGACAAACTCCCGGCTGCGATCTTGCAAAAGGTTTCAGAACGTTAGGTGGGATTGGTTTGTAAAGCGATTTCGTCTGGAACGGATGGGGTCCGCCTTGGTTGATCGGCGTTTGCGTAAGGGGTGCAGCTTTCGCGGTGACGACCGGGGGTGTTGCATTGGCCGGTGATCGGTGCCAGTGGTGAACTCTATCAGATCGGCACACTGTAGGGTGTCATGAGATTCCGGTGCAGCGTCTGTCAATGAGAGAACGGATGGACTTTATCCTTGATGGAAATGAACTGGGGCGCACGACAGTGGTTTTGGCCCATGGGGCAGGGGCCCCGATGGACACACCATGGATGACTGCGACCGCCGAACATCTGGCCAAGCAGGGAATGCGCGTCGCGCGGTTTGAGTTCAGCTATATGGCCGCGCGCCGTTCCGGTGGATCCAAGAGGCCGCCTGCCAAGGCGGAAACCTATATCCCTGAATACCTCGCCGCTTTGGAAAGTCTTTCCTGCACTGGTCCGCTGATCATCGGTGGAAAAAGCATGGGCGGGCGTGTGGCAAGCCTTGTTGCGCAAGACCTGTTTGACGCGGGGGCCGTGCGCGGATTGCTTTGCCTGGGGTTTCCGTTCCATCCCCCGGCCAAGCCGGAGGTCCACCGGGGGGACCATTTCCAACACATGACCTGCCCCGCGCTGATTTGCCAGGGCACGCGAGATCCGTTTGGATCACGAGAAGAGGTCTTGGGCTATTCGGTTTCGCCCGCAGTGGCGCTCAGTTGGCTAGAGGATGGGGACCACGATCTAAAGCCACGCAAGCGGATCACAGGGCTGGGGTTGGACGATCATCTCGCGATGGTTGCTGAGCGTGTCACCGATTGGGCCGCGACGATCTAGGGGATCGAGGCTTCGGTGTGTCGCGCGATAAAATCCGCGACGTGGCAGGGCTGTGGAGCGGTGCTCGCGAATAGCTCAACATAGTGTTGAACACGGCCCAGCCGTTCGTGGTGGCTTTCGTTCACCTCCATCGAGATATAGCCGATCTGCGTATATATCACCGTCATGCCGCGCACTTCGGCCTGGGCCGGGCTATAGCCAAACCGCTTGAACATCTGCGTGACTGCTGTTTTTCGCATCTCGTCAGCATGATCCAAACGCAGTTTGACTTCGGGGTTTGTGCGCGCCCAGTTCCGCACAGCCAGGTCCAAACGGGAATCAAACAGCTCCGGGTTCAGCCAGCAGTCCATCAGGTGGAACAGCGCTTCGCAGATGTGATGGGCGTCTTTGTTGCATTGCGTCACCAGATTGCCGGTGTTCTTCTCTTCCCAGCGGCGCAGCATGTCGCGGTGAAGCTCTGACAGATCTTTGAAAAACCAGTAAAATCCCGTGCGCGTCAGGTTGAGTTGTTGCGCCAAAGGCATGACTTTTACCGCTTCAATTCCGCCTGAAATCAATAAGTTATAGGCCGCGTCCAGCCAGAGGTCACGGGATCCGCGGGGGCGTTTCAATGCAGTGGGCATGAGGCAACCATAGAAATCTTGACGCATATGTCAAGTTGGCACTGTTCAGGCCTTTACACCTGTGTCAGGATTTCTGAAACAGCCGACCGAGATGGACCCCATGCCCCACGATCCCTTGCTTCAGCCATATCAACTTAAACATCTGACGTTGAAGAACCGCATCATGACCACCAGTCATGAGCCCGCCTATCCCGAAGACGGGATGCCCAAGGAACGCTATCGCGCCTATCATGAAACACGTGCACGGGCGGGGGTGGCGCTGGCCATGACCGCCGGGTCTGCGGCCGTTTCCCGCGACAGCCCCCCGGTGTTCAACAACATTCTGGCCTACAAAGACGAAGTGGTGCCCTGGATCCGGGATCTGACGGATGGCTGCCATGCGCATGGTTGTGCGGTGATGATCCAGTTGACTCATCTTGGGCGTCGCACAGCTTGGAACAAGGGCGACTGGTTGCCTTCGGTGTCCTCGTCTCGCCATCGTGAACCCGCGCATCGCGCCTTTCCCAAGTTGATCGAGGATTGGGATATCGACCGGATCATCAGCGATTTTGCCGACGCGGCAGAGCGCATGAAAGCCGGGGGCATGGATGGGATTGAACTTCAGGTTTATGGCCATCTGCTTGATCAATTCTGGTCGCCTCTCACAAATGACCTGGTTGGGCCGTATGGGGCGGATACGCTGGAAAACCGCATGCGGTTTCCGCTGGATGTCTTGGGGGCGATCCGCAAACGGGTGGGCGACGCGTTCATCGTCGGATTTCGCTTTACGGCGGATGAGGCTCAAAAAGGCGGGATCACCGAAGACGAGGGGATAAAGATGTCGCGCATTCTGGCCGCGACGGGTCAGCTCGACTTTCTGAACGTAGTGCGTGGGCGCATCCATACCGATCCCGCGATGACGGATCTGATCCCGGTGCAGGGCATGGCGAATGCTCCTCATCTGGATTTCGCGGGTCGCGTCAAGGCGGCAACCGGCATGCCCACCTTTCACGCGGCCAAGATCCCCGACGTGGCCACAGCGCGCCACGCGGTGCAGGCGGGGTTGTTGGACATGGTTGGGATGACCCGCGCGCATATGGCCGATCCGCATGTGGTCAAGAAGATCATGGAAGGACGCGAAGACGATATTCGCCCCTGTGTCGGAGCCACCTATTGTCTGGACCGGATCTATCAGGCCGGGGATGCGCTGTGCATTCACAACGCCGCCACGGGCCGCGAGTTGACCATGCCGCATGACATCCAAGCCGCACCACATAGTCGCAAAGTGGTGATCATCGGGGCTGGCCCTGCGGGGCTGGAGGCCGCGCGCGTTGCTGCGGAACGTGGTCACGATGTCACTGTGTTCGAAGCGCAGCCAGATCCCGGTGGCCAGGTGCGCCTGACCGCGCAAAGCCCCCGCCGACGCGAGATGCTGTCGATCATCGATTGGCGCATGGCGCAATGCGCCGCGCGCGATGTGGCGTTCCACTTCAACACCTGGGCCGAGGTCGAGGACGTCATGGCGCTGTCGCCGGATGTGGTGATCGTTGCGACCGGGGGCATGCCCAACACTGAACTGTTCGAAACCCGGGGCGAAGCCGCCCATGTGGTCACGACGTGGGATCTGATTTCCGGCGATGTGAAACCCGCGCACAACGTGCTGATCTACGATGAAAGCGGCGACCATCCCGCATTGCAAGCGGCCGAGATCGCGGCAAATTCTGGTGCCCGGGTCGAGGTCATGACGCCGGATCGGGTTTTTGCGCCGGATATTATGGCGATGAATCTGGTGCCGTATATGCGGGCCTTGCAGGACAAGGATGTGACCTTTACCGTCACGCGGCGTTTGCTGGGGGTCGAACGGTCTGGCAATCAACTGCGGGCCGCGATTGGCACCGACTATAGCGATTTGGTGCAGCACAAAGACTATGACCAAGTCTTTGTGAATTATGGGGTTTTGCCGTTGGATGAACTCTATTTCGATCTCAAGCCGCACAGTCGAAACCTGGGCGAGGTCGATTATGACGCGCTGATTGCGGGTCAGCCGCAGCAGGTTGTTCGCAATTGTGACGGCGGGTTCGAATTGTACCGGATCGGGGATGCGGTTTCGGCCCGCAACACCCATGCGGCGATCTATGATGCGCTGCGTCTGGTGAAAGATATTTAGGTGAAAGACATCTAAGCGAATGCAGGCCCCCGCGATCAGGGGCCCGCATCTGGCATGTCTCAGTCGATCTTGCGCAGGATGTCAGCCAGTTTGCCAAACAGCATCTGGATTTCATCTTCGGAAATGATCAGCGGCGGCGACAGGGCAATGATGTCACCCGTGACGCGGATCATCAGGCCCTCGTCCCAGGCGGCTTTCATGGCTTCGGTGGCGCGCGCGCCAACCGCTCCGGGGCGGCTTTCAAGCTCAATCGCGCCGACAAGCCCCAGATTGCGCAGGTCTTTGACGTGCGGCAGGTCGCGCAGATTGTGAACCGCCTCTTCCCACAGCGGGGCCAGCGCCTGCGCGCGGGCGAACAGGTCTTGCTGCTTGTAGGTTTCAAGCGAGGCCAGCGCCGCCGCCACGCCCATCGGGTGGGCGGAATAGGTATAGCCGTGGAACAGCTCGATCGGCGCGTCGGCGTTTTCCATGGCCGAGTTGTAGATCTTTTCGTCAACAATCACGGCGCCCATCGGGATGACACCGTTGGTCAGGCCCTTGGCGGTGGTGATCAGGTCGGGTTTGACGTCGAAATACTCAGCGGCCGAGGCCGTGCCCAGGCGGCCATAGGCGGTGATCACCTCGTCGAAAATCAGCAAGATGCCATAGCGGTCACAGATTTCGCGAAGACGTTTCAGATAGCCAACGGGCGGCAGCAAGACGCCGGTTGAGCCCGCCATGGGCTCGACAATCACCGCGGCGATGGTCGATGGATCGTGCAGTTCGGCGATGCGGATCAGATCATCGGCATATTCGGCGCCATGTTCAGGGCAGCCCCTGGAAAAGCTGTTGCGCGCGGGGTCATGGGTGTGGCGCATATGGTCGACGCCCGTCAACAGCGAACCATAGTGCTTGCGGTTGTTGACAATCCCACCCACGGAAATGCCGCCGAACCCAACGCCATGGTATCCCCGCTCGCGTCCGATCAGACGGGTGCGGGCGCCGTCGCCGCGCATGCGGTGGTAATGCAGCGCGATCTTAAGCGCGGTGTCCACGGATTCAGATCCCGATCCGGTAAAGAACACATGATCCAACCCCGCGGGGAACAGGTTTGAGAGTTTCGACGCCAGCTCAAAGGCCTGGGGCGTGCCAAAGTTGAAATGCGGCGCGTAGTCCAGCGTTGCAATTTGCTTTTGCACAGCTTCGACAATGAGCGGCTGATTGTGGCCGGCATTCACACACCAAAGCCCGGCGGTGGCATCGAGAATCTGACGGCCGTCGTGGCTGGTGTAATACATGCCGTCGGCGGCCGTGATCATACGCGGGTCATTGGCGAAATCACGGTTGGCCGAAAAGGGCATCCAGAAATGCGACATGGCATTCGAATTGGTGGCGCTGGTCATGGCTGTGCTCCTTGGGGACATATCAGGGGAAACCCACCCGAATGTTTTGAAGGAGGGGGGATTGCGCAATCAATCCTGATTTTTGCACTGCTGGGTGTGCCTTGTAATACAGGCGATTTCTGCGAAAATGCTTTCGATCCAAAGCGGAAAATCACGCAAAAATCAGCAGGGCCCCCGGAATGCGCAAATCGACGTCCCCCCATGATCAACTGGTCGCGCGTCGATTGCGGGTGGTTCGGCAGGCCAAGGGCCTTTCGCAACGCGAACTGGCGCGGCGGACCGGTGTGGGAAGCGGCACCATCAGCCAGATCGAATCCGGGGCCACGCAGCCTTCGGTCGCGGTGCTGAAGAAGATCCTGGATGGTGTGCCGATGGATCTGGCCAGCTTTTTCAGTTTCGAACTGGCCTCGGATGACATGGTGGTGTTTCGCAAGGCCGATCAGGTCGACATCGGCGCGCCTGGTGTTCAGTATCGCATGGTCTCGGCCAAGAACCCGGACCACAAGATCCAGATGATTCACGAACGCTATGAACCGGGCAAAGACTCTGGCCGCCGGATGATCAGCCACGAGGGCGAGGAATGCGGCGTAGTTCTGTCTGGCGTGCTGGAAATCACCCTTGAGGATGAGGTGTTCCTGCTGGAACCCGGCGATGCCTATTATTTCCAAAGCACCCGCCCACATCGGTTTCGCAACCCCGGATCCGAACCCTGCGAAGTGGTCAGCGCCTGCACGCCACCCAGCTTTTGACGCAGGGGTTTGACTTTGCCCTTTGGGCTGTCTAAGGCTTGGCTGAACCGTTGGGGTGCCCCGTTTGGGGCTGAGAGGTGCGCGCACTAACCCATCGAACCTGATCCGGGCAATTCCGGCGTAGGGAACGGTCTGCGAACACTTCGTGATGACGTGCCCCTGCGCTTGCCCAAACCATAGGAGCAAGGCATGGCAGCGATTGCATTGACCATTGCGGGATCTGACAGCGGCGGTGGCGCGGGCATTCAGGCCGACCTGAAGGCCATGTCGGCGCTGGGCGTCTATGGGGCGTCGGTGATCACGGCTGTGACGGCGCAGAACACGCAGGCGGTGACAGCGGTGCATGGAATCCCGCTGGACGTGGTGCGCGCGCAGATCGACGCGGTACTGTCAGACCTTGATGTCAAAGCAATCAAGATCGGGATGCTGGCCACCCCTGAGATCATTCACTGCGTGGCGGATGGGCTGGCTGACTTCACGGGGCCGATCGTGCTGGATCCGGTGATGATTGCCAAATCAGGCGATGCGCTGCTGGCTCAGGACGCGGTCAGCACCCTGCGCGAGGTTCTCGTGCCCCGCGCGACCCTCTTGACCCCGAACCTTCCCGAAGCAGCCTGCCTATTGGGTGGCGAAGAAGCGCAAAACCCTGATGAGATGCGGGCGCAGGGCGTAGCGCTGTGCGGCCTTGGGGCGGGCGCGGTGTTGATGAAAGGTGGGCATGCGCAGGGCGAAACCTGCCATGATCTGCTGATCGTACCCAATCCCGATTCAAATCCCGGTGCCCTTCCGGGGGCTGCGGAAACCAACCTGACCGCCCCGCGCCAGAACACCCGGAACACGCATGGCACCGGGTGCACCCTGTCCTCGTCGATCGCTGCCGGGCTGGCCAAAGGGCTGGTGCTGCAAGACGCGGTGACACAGGCGCACGCCTATCTGCAGGGTGCGATTGCCCAGGCCGACGATCTGAATATCGGTCAGGGGCACGGCCCGGTGCACCACTTTTATCAGGCATGGGGTGCATGACGCTTTACTCTGTCATAGGGGCGGGCGTTGCGGGCCTTGCGGTCGCGACCGAGCTGGTCGAGCGCGGGGCCCAAGTGCAGGTTTTTGACCCGTCAGGACCGCCGGGGCCCCATGGGTGTTCGTGGTGGGCCGGGGGCATGCTGGCCCCGTGGTGCGAATATGAAAACGCGGAAGAGCCGGTTTTGCGGTTGGGTCAGCAGGCGATTGACTGGTGGGCGGGGCGCACGGCTGTCCAGCGCCACGGCACGCTGGTGGTTGCCAATCGTCGCGATCTTCCGGATCTGCGCCGCTTTGCCCGCCGCACCGAAGGGTTCCGTGAAATGGGACCCGAGATACAGGGGCTTGAACCCGATCTGCACGGGTTTTCGAGGGGGCTGTTCTTTGAGCAAGAGGCCCATCTGGATCCCCGCAAGGCATTGATGGATCTCTATCGCGGCCTTCAGGAAAAGGGCGTGACCTTCCACAAACGCATGGCCCGGGGTCAGGTGCGCCATGCGATCGACTGCCGGGGGTTGCACGCGCGCGAAATCCTGCATGATCTGCGCGGCGTCAAAGGCGAGATGCTGGTGATCCGCTGTCCGGATGTGACGCTGACCCGCCCGGTGCGCCTGCTGCATCCGCGCATGCCGCTGTATATCGTGCCGCGTGGCGATGGGGTGTACATGCTGGGTGCCACCATGGTCGAGAGCGAAGACAGCTCGCGCATAACGGCGCGGTCGATGCTTGAGTTGCTCAGCGCGGCCTATGCCCTGAACCCGGCCTTCGGCGAGGCCGAGGTGCTGGAAATTGGCGTCGATCTGCGTCCGGCTTTCCCGGACAACCTGCCCCGGATTCGCAGGCTGGGGCATACGATCTATGCGAACGGGCTGTATCGCCACGGGTATCTGCTGGCCCCTGCCCTGGCGCGCGGGGTCGCGGATCTGGCGCTTGAGAACACACATTCGGAGATGGTTGATGAAGATCGTGCTTAACGGCGAACCGTTGGAAACCGGGGCGCGAACCCTGGGCGCCCTGCTGGACGAGGCCGGATTTTCGGGACGGGTGGCCACGGCCGTGAACGAAGAATTCATTCCCGCAACCCTACGTGCCAGCCATCTCTTGTCTGATGGTGACCGCATCGAGGTTCTCGCACCGATGCAGGGGGGATGATCATGAAGACGTTTTATGGAACCACGCTGCCCAATCCCTTGATGTTGGGAACCGCGCAATACCCAAGCCCCGCGATCCTTGAAGCGGCGTTCACACAAAGCGGCGCGGGTGTCGCGACGGTGTCGTTGCGCCGTGAAGGATCAGGTGGGGCGGGGCAGGCCTTTTGGCAGATGATCCGGGATCTTGGCGTTTTGGTCCTGCCCAACACTGCGGGGTGCCACACGGTCAAAGAGGCGGTGACCACGGCCCGTATGGCGCGCGAAGTCTTTGGCACCGATTGGATCAAGCTTGAGCTGATCGGCCACACCGACAGCCTGCAACCGGATGTGTTTGGCCTTGTCGAGGCCGCAAAAATCCTGACGGAAGACGGGTTTCAGGTGTTCCCCTACACAACCGAAGACCTGATCGTAGGGGAGCGTCTTTTGGCGGCGGGCTGCGAGGTGCTGATGCCCTGGGGGGCGCCGATTGGCTCGGGGCGCGGGTTGAATAACGAATATGCGCTGCGTGCCATGCGGGCGGAGTTCCCGGACGTGCCCTTGGTGGTGGATGCGGGCATCGGCCTGCCCAGCCATGCGGCGCATGCGATGGAATTGGGCTTTGACGCCGTGCTTTTGAACACCGCCGTGGCCCGCGCCGGGGATCCGGTCGCCATGGCCCGCGCGATGATGCAGGCGACCTTGGCCGGGCGTTTGGCGCATGAGGCCGATCCGATCGAGGCCCGCGACATGGCCGAGGCCTCAACCCCCGTGATTGGAAAGGCCTTCTTGTCATGAGCCTTGATCGTTTTTACCCGATTTTCGACCATTCCGATTGGCTGAAACGCATGCTGCCGCTTGGGATCAAGCTGGTGCAATTGCGGATCAAGGATCAGCCAGAGGACGTGGTGCGCGAACAGATCACCCTGTCGCGCGATCTATGTGCCCGGCATGGTGCGACCCTGGTGATCAATGACTATTGGCAGGCAGCGATTGATCTGGGCTGCACGTGGTTGCATCTGGGCCAAGAGGATCTGGACGACGCGGATCTGACTGCGATCCGCAAGGCGGGCATCCGGCTGGGGGTTTCGACCCATGATGACGACGAACTTGAACGTGTTCTTGCCTTTGACCCGGATTACGTGGCGCTGGGCCCGGTCTATCCGACCATCCTGAAAAAGATGAAGTGGCATCAACAGGGCCTGCCCCGGGTGACGGAATGGAAAGCCCGCGTTGGCGCGACGCCGCTTGTGGGCATCGGTGGCATGTCCGTGGAACGCGCGGCAGGCGTGTTTGAGGCGGGGGCGGATATTGTCTCGGTGGTGACGGACATCACGCTGAATGCGGACCCCGAAAGCCGTGTGCGCCAGTGGATCGAGGCCACGAGATGAGCCGCTATGCCCGCCAGATGATCCTGCCCGAGGTCGGGGACCAAGGGCAAAAGCGATTGGCCGACGCCCGTGTTTTGGTCGTCGGATGCGGCGGGCTTGCGGCCCCTGTCCTGCCGCTTTTGGCGGGGGCCGGGGTCGGGCGTTTGACCTTGATGGATGGCGACACGGTGAGCCTGTCGAACCTCCACCGCCAGACCCTGTTCACCGAAGCAGATTGCGGGCAGCCCAAGGCCGTGGTTGCGGCGCAACGCTGCCGGGCCTTGAACTCGGGGATCGACGTCACCGCCATCACCCGCCCCATGACGCCCGCCAACGCCGGTGACCAGGTCGCGCAGGCGGATCTGGTGCTGGATTGCGCCGACAGCTATGCCGTGAGCTATTCTCTGTCCGATCTGTGCCGAGAGACGGACACGCCCTTGATCAGTGCCTCTGTGCTGGGACTGGGGGGGTATGTTGGTGGGTTTTGTGCCAAGGCGCCATCCCTGCGCGCGCTGTTTCCCGAAGCCCCCGACAGCAGTGCAAGCTGCGCCACCGCGGGTGTTCTGGGGCCCGTTGTCGGTATGATTGGCGCGATGCAGGCGCAGATGGCGCTGGCGGTTTTGCTTGGGCTTGATCCCTCACCGCTGGGGCAAATGGTGCGGCTGGATGGGCAAAACTATAGATTTTCCAGCTTTCGCTTTGATGGCGCGCCCGAGCCGGAAACCGCCTTTGCTTTTGTCGCGGCCCAGGATCTGACGGATGCCGACCACATCGTCGAGCTACGCCAAGACGCGCCCCCGTTGCACCCCGCCGCCCGGCGCATGAGCGCCGATGCGCTTGCCCATGATTTGCCTCCGTCTGACACCCGTCTTGCCCTGTGCTGTGCCACCGGTTTGCGGGCTTGGCGCGCGGCCGAACAGATCCGAAACACCTGGCCCGGCGAGATTGTTCTTGTCGCGGCTTCATCCTCATAGCGAACAGGAAGGACCCTAAATGAAACACCTGCTGACAGCCGCCGCGCTGATGCTGGCCACCCCCGCCGTTGCCGCGGACAAGATGACCGTTTTGCTGGATTGGTTTGTAAACCCCGATCACGGGCCGATCATCATTGCCCAGGAGAACGGCTATTTTGCGGATCAGGGCCTTGAGGTGAACATCGTCCCCCCCGCTGATCCCAGCGCGCCGCCGCGCCTTGTGGCGGCGGGTCAGGCGGAACTTGCGGTATCGTATCAGCCGCAACTGCATCTTCAGATCCACGAGGGGCTGCCGCTCAAACGGGTTGGCACGCTGGTCGCGACCCCTCTGAACTGTCTGCTGGTTCTCAAAGACGGTCCGATCCAATCACCCGCGGATCTCAAGGGCAAAAAGGTCGGCTTTTCGGTGGCCGGTGTCGAAGAGGCCGTGCTGGGCGCGGTGCTGGGCAACCACGGTGTCGGCGTCGATGATATCGAGATGGTCAATGTGAACTTTTCGCTGTCGCCTTCGCTGATGTCCGGTCAGGTTGACGCCGTGATCGGTGCGTTCCGCAACTTTGAACTGAACCAGATGGAAATCGAAGGTGTCGAAGGCCGGTGTTTTTATATCGAAGAAGAGGGCGTTCCCTCGTATGATGAACTGATCTACGTCGCCAATCCTGACACCATGGATGCGGATATGATCGCGCGTTTCCTGACCGCGACCGAACTGGCGACCCAGTATATCGTCAACAATCCCGAAACCAGCTGGGAGATTTTCTCGGGTACCTCAACCGAGTTGCAAGATGAGCTGAACGCCAAGGCCTGGGTCGACACGCTGCCGCGATTTGCCCTGCGCCCTGCGGGGTTCGATGCAGGTCGCTATGCGCGGTTTGAGAGCTTTCTCAAGGACAGCGGCATGATCGACAGCCTGAACCCGGTCGACGCCATCTCCATCGACGTGACCGCGAAATGAGCGATTACGGACGTGCCTTTGCGCTGATGCGCGATCGGTCGGCAGACGCGTGGCGGGAGTATACCCGCCATGCCTTTGTCGAAGGGTTGAAAGACGGGAGCCTCCCACGGGAGGCCTTTCTTCACTATCTGCGTCAGGACTATGTGTTCCTGGTGCATTTCTCACGCGCCTGGGCGCTGGCGGTTGTCAAAGCCGAGACCCACGCCGAAATGCTGACCGCTGTTGGCACCGTCAACGCGCTGGTGGCCGAAGAGATGCAGCTGCATATTCGCACCTGCGAGGCCGAAGGAATTTCCGAAGCCGAGCTATTCGCCACCGCTGAACGGTCTGAGAACCTTGCCTATACACGCTATGTGCTTGAAGCGGGGTATAGCGGGGATCTGCTGGATCTGCTGGTGGCCCTGGCCCCCTGCGTGATGGGCTATGGAGAGATCGGTGCGCGGCTTGCGACCGAGGCCACATCTGACACCTATGCCGACTGGATCAACACCTATGCCGGTGACGAGTATCAGGGCACATGCGCCGCCGTGGGCGAGATGCTGGATGCGGCTGTCATCCGCCGTCTGGGTGCGGATTTCGACACATCCCCTCGGTGGAGCCGCCTGTGCGATCGCTTTCGTACCGCGACCGAGCTTGAGGTCAGTTTCTGGCAAATGGGCCTGACCCCATGAGCCTCTCCCCCACGACCACCGCCTCCTCGCCCCGCCCCCCGGGCATCACCGTTCAGGGTGGCGCGACTATCAATGGCACGCCATTGTTTGCGCCCCTGACGCTGACGTTGGGGGCCGGGCGATGGACTTGCCTGTTGGGGGGCTCGGGCGTGGGGAAATCAACGGTGCTCAGGCTGATCTGCGGCCTGTCCACCGGTGCACAGTTTGAAGGAACAATTACCGCCAGCGATGGCCAGGACGTGCCATCGCGCGTGGCCTATATGGCGCAGGACGACCTGCTTTTGCCATGGGCCTCGGTGGCTCAGAACGTCGGGTTGGGGGCCAAGCTGCGCGGTGGGCGCACCGATCCGCATCGGCTGTCCGACATCCTTTCGCGGGTGGGTCTGGCAGAACACGCGGACAAGACACCCAATGAGCTGTCCGGCGGCCAGCGACAGCGCGTCGCCCTTGCGCGGACCTTGATGGAAGACAAACCGATCATCTTGCTGGATGAGCCTTTTTCGGCGCTGGATGCGCAGACCCGCGCCATGATGCAGGATCTTGCGGTTGAACTTTTGGCGGGAAAAACCGTGTTGATTGTCACCCATGATCCGGCCGAAGCTGCGCGCCTGGGGCAGGCGATCCTGGTCATGACAGCGGATGGGGTGTCAGACTGCGCCACCCCCGCGTTGCCCCTGCCGCGCCCGGTGGATGCGCTTGAAACGCTGCAATGCCAGGCGGCGCTGTTGCAGCGCCTTCGGGGAGATGCGGCATGAAGTATTCGCCCGCCCTTGCGGCCACCTGCTTTGCCCTGATCTTGTGGCAGACCGTTGTGACCCTGACAGGGTTGCCCAAATTCATTCTGCCGGGTCCCGCCTTAGTGGCGCAGACATGGTGGGAAAACCGTGCGGTCATCGCCGAACACACATTGGTCACCGGGCTAGAGGTGGTGATCGGCCTGGTGATTGGTGCCCTGTTGGGCGTAGCCACGGCCATTCAGCTTGCTACATCGCGCATGGCGCGGGTGCTGGTGCAACCGCTTTTGGTCTTTACCCAGGCGCTGCCGGTCTTCGCGCTGGCCCCTATTTTGACGCTCTGGCTGGGATTTGGGCTTTGGTCCAAGATCGCGATGGCGGTTTTGATCATCTATTTTCCGGTCACATCGGCGTTTTTCGACGGGCTGATGCGGACACCGCAGGGATATCTGGATCTTGCGCGCAGCATGCAGGCCACACCTGCCCGTGTGCTGTGGCATATCCGTGTCCCTGCCGCGCTGCCGTCGCTGGGGTCCGGTCTGCGGTTGGCGGCGGTTTACGCCCCCATCGGCGCGGTCATCGGCGAATGGGTCGGCGCATCGCGGGGCCTGGGTTACTTGATGCTTCTTGCGAATGGGCGCGCAAAAACAGATTTGATGTTCGCGGCCATGTTGACCCTTGGGGTGCTGTCGGTGGTCTTGCATCTGGCAGTGGGCTATCTGACGCGAAACATGGGGCGCAAGGGCCAGTAGGATCGGGGGAAATTCGCCCATTGCATCCCCATGAGGTTGTGTTGTGGGCGCTTTGCCACAAATATAAGTGCAAAACCCGATTTCAGGCAGGCACCCATGGCAGATTTTCCCATTTCCCGACGCAACTTGATGCTGATCTCGGCCGCAGCCGGGCTGTCGGCCTGTGTCAAAACCGGTGCGACTCCGGTGGTGGCCCGCCCCGATCCCGGGCTTGAGCCGGGGCTGCGGCCCCAGCCAAATGCGTCTTATGATCGCTGGGTGGCCGCGTTCAAAGAGCGCGCTCGGTCACGGGGCATCACCGATGCAACCCTGCGCAAGGCCTTTGCGGGGCAGGGATATTTGCCGGGTGTTGTTGAACGGGACCGCAACCAGACCGAGTTCAAGCGCAGCCTTGAGGATTATCTCAATATCGTCGCGCCCGAGGAAAAAGTGACATTTGGACGTCGGATCGTGGCGGGCCAAAGATCGGCGCTGGCGCAAGTTGAAGCCAAATATGGCGTCCCCGCCGATGTGCTGGCGTCCATCTGGGGGGTCGAGAGTTATTTCGGCACCAAGCGCGGCAAGATCCCGGTGATCTCGGCCACCTCGACCCTTGCCTGGGAAGGGCGCCGGGGACGGTTTTTTGAGTCCAATCTGATGGATGCCCTGCGCATCGTGCAAACCGGCGATGCCCGCCCCAGCCAATTGGTGGGCAGTTGGGCCGGGGCCATGGGGCATACGCAACTGATCCCCAACGCCTATCAGGCCCATGCGGTTGATTTCGATGGCGACGGCAAACGTGACATCTGGTCGAATAACCCCATTGATGCCTTTGCCACCACCGCACGATTCCTGTCCAAGGCGGGATGGCAGCGCGGGCGCATCTGGGGCTTGGAGATTTCATTGCCGCAGGGGTTTGCCGGGCTTGTGGGACGGCGCAGCAAGAAAAGCGTATCCGAATGGCGGGCGCTGGGGGTGCGGGCCGCCCGCGGGGGCGCAATCCCGGATCATGGCCCGGCCGCAGTGCTGGCGCCGATGGGATTTGACCGCCCGGCGTTCCTGGTGTTCCGCAATTTTGATATGATTTTGCGCTACAACCCCTCTGAGAACTACGGGCTGGGTGTTGGCTATCTTTCCGGGCGTCTTGCGGGCAAGGGGCCTTTGAAGACGGCTTTTGGTGCGGATCGCTATGGGCTTGATCTGGAAGATAGAAAAGCCCTCCAAGCCGGGTTGACCCGGCGGGGGTTCGATGCGGGAAAGGCCGATGGTGTGCTTGGCAAAAAGACCACGGCCGCGATACGGGGGTATCAACAGGCCAAAGGCCTGGCCGTTACGGGCACACCTTCGCAGGCGCTTTTGCAGTCCCTTCGCTAGGCTCGGTGCATTTTCCGCGATAACGCCTTGAATTTGCTTTAAATCTAGGGGCCTTTGGCGCGTTGAACGTGCTGTGCCGAAACCATCTGTCAACTTTTCACCCGTTAAAACAGAACCCTGAACCATGGACCTTGCGACCCTGTGGGGTGAGGCAGGGCAATGGTGTGACCGGGGGCTTTCACCTTGGTTCAACGGATTTGTGTGGTGCTGGGCATGTCCCAGGTGGGTGATGAGTGGATGCCACATCCGGGGTGGCAGGTGCCCAAGACTTGTTAACGAGTTCTTTGGTGTGTCTGTTTTGGGAAGAGTGGTAACGAGTGTGCCGGGGCGTTTGCCCCGGCTCTTTTTCTTGGGGATCCGCCAAAGGCCCGCTTGACGCGCATCAAGGCAGTTCAATCTTGAACGGGCTACGCTGTCCTTAGCCAAAGGGAGACTGGAAATGCGACTTGTCCTAGCAACTGCCCTCTGCCTCGCTGCGCCCGCGCTGGCCCAGGATGCCGATATCGGCATGGCCTTGTATCACACGCATTGCGCCACTTGCCACGGGGTGGATGGCCACGGGGACGGGCCTATGGCGGGTGTTTTGATGATCCCACCCACGGATCTGACCCAATTGGCCAAACGGTCTGATGGCACGTTTCCGGTGTTGCGCGTGGTCAAGCGTATTGACGGGCGCGACCCCGTGGTCAGCCATGGATCGCCCATGCCCGTGTACGGCGACTATTTCGAAGCAGGCACATATGACGTGGCGATCAAGACACCTTCGGGGCAACCGATCCTGGCGGCGCAGCCCCTGGTGCATTTGCTGGCCTATCTCCGACAGATCCAGCAGTTGGATTGACCCCTAGCCGGACGGCTGCGCCTGACAAATCCCCTTGGTCTCGGCCCCGGCCCAGGGGATGCGCACACGGGGCGCGCTTAGCATCTCATCTAGCCGCGCAATTGGCATGTATTTGGCCAGCATATCGTGCAGACGTGCGGTGCGCGCAGCCTGCGGATCAAGCAGCCGGCAACAGACGTATTCTTCGACGATGCTGCCTTGTTGCTCATAGCCGTAACTCAGAAAATCCTGCGGGGTGTCAGGATCGAACAGATAGGGGTCTGCCTGGCTGGTGTGTTCCCTGAGTGCTTTGAGCGGATGATATCCTGTGAGCTGTCGATTTTGCCATTGCCAGACGTGGGTGGCCTCATGGGCCAAAAGCATGGCGTCGAACAGGTCGATCTGTTCGGGCCAGCCGGTCATGAAATCCGTGCGATAGAGATCCTTGCGCAGGTAGACCCTGTTGAACAGCACGGTTGCCGCGGGCGACACCTTGACCGTGCGCTCTTTGGTGATCGGCGGCCAAATACGTTCCTGACAGGTGGTGCGCGGGCGCACGGGAATACGGTATGTCACGGAACCGGCGAAATGCCCGTTCACAAGGCGCATGTGGTGTGTCGCCAGATCTTCACCGTGAAGCGCATGAAGATAGGCGGTTTCCGCCGGGGTCAAAGCCCGTCCGCAGGCCGCAAGACATAGGAATAATAGACAGACAAAGCGCATGGCATCATCGAACGCAATGTCGGGGGCTGTGTCAACCGTGGGCCGTCTGGCTGTCTATTGGGACCCGTTCACGATCAAACAGACCGTTGCGGCCCTTGGCTTGTCCGGATCGGTGTCCCGGAAAATGACAGCGATCATGAAGCCCCTCATATGTGTTGGCGAATTTGGGGCTCGGGGCAATCGGATCGGGACACGTGGATGATCATAGGCTTTCGCAGCCCCCCAGAGGCACCGCGTGATCGTCGGCTGACCTGCGAAATGCGTGGCTGCCGGGGATCACCACAGCCTGTTCAGCAGCTTGAACACCTCGGTCAGGATCGGGCTTTGCATATTGCGCTCTAGGGCGATCATGCAAAGGCAGGCGGGAACAGATACGCTGTCACAGACCGCAAGGCCCGAACTTTGCTTTTGGTGCAGTGCGATGGATTCCCGGCAGAGGCTCAGCCCAACCCCGGAGCGAACCATTTCAAGCATGGATGCCTCTTGGTCGACTTTCGCAACGACATTCGGGCGACATCCATATGCGTCAAAAATCCGGGACAGCAACCTGTGGTGTACCGATGTCTTTGGGGTTCCGATCCAGGGCAGCGTGGCCAGATCTTTCCAATCTGTGTCTTCGATCTGTGTATCCCATCCCGAAGGCGCGATGACCCGATAGGTGAAATTCGCCAGCTTGACCGCATGCACGGGGTGTTCCGAAAGATGGCTGATCCCGCTCAATTCATCCGGGCCACACAGGTAAAACCCCGCGTCAATCCGTCCTCGGTTCAACCAGCCCAACATGTCGCCGCTGACGCCATGAATGAGTTCCGTTTCAATATCAGGCTGGTCGTTGCGCAATTGTGCCAAAAGGGCGCCAAGGCGGATGAATTCGGGATCGACGATGGTGCCGATGGCCAGCCTGCCACTGATACGCCCAAGCCGTTGGTGGGCGCTGCGCTGAAAATCGCGCAGGGTTGCGAGAACCTGTTCCGCCTTGGGCACAAGTGCGGCCCCATCATGTGTCAGCGCAAGGCCGCCGGGGGTACGGCTGAACAGCGTCAGACCCGTTTCTTCGCTTAACCGCCTGAGCTGATGGCTGACGGCGGGCTGTGTGAGGTTCAGATGCTCAGCTGCGCGCGAAACACTGCCTTCACGCGCGACCGAGACAAACGCCACAAGCGTGGTGATGTTCGGGAAAGGAGGCATATTAAAATTCCTAATACATATGAGAGGGGATTGTCATTGGGAATCCGCTTGAACTTGGGGCAAACTGGGTAAAATGACCATGGTTGGACATGTTTTGTCCTGACGCCGGTCTATGGAATAAATAATGCTAATGGGGTTGGGCATATGTCGAAGGATACTGTTGAATTTGACTATATCGTGGTTGGTGCGGGTTCGGCCGGATGCCTGATGGCCAACCGTCTTAGCGCGGACCCGAACAACCGGGTGTTGCTGTTAGAGGCCGGCAAGCCAGACACCTATCCGTGGATCCACATCCCTGTTGGCTACCTGTATTGCATCGGCAACCCCCGCGCGGATTGGATGTATAAAACCGAGGCGGATAAGGGGCTGAACGGGCGCAGCCTGATCTATCCGCGGGGCAAGACCCTGGGGGGGTGCTCTTCGATCAACGGGATGATCTATATGCGCGGGCAGGCGCGGGATTATGACAATTGGGCCAGGCTGACGGGGGAAGAGGCCTGGACCTGGGAAAACTGCCTGAAGGATTTCAAGGCGCATGAAGATCACTACAAACTGGACGATGGCGCCGACCCGGTCACCGGGGACAACAGCCGGTTTTCGGATCTGCATGGCACAGGGGGTGAATGGCGGATCGAAAAGCAGCGGCTGCGCTGGGATGTGCTGGACAGTTTCGCGGATGCCGCGGTCGAGGCCGGCGTGCCACGCACCGACGATTTCAACACCGGTGACAATTCGGGCGTCGGGTATTTCGATGTGAACCAGCGCTCGGGCTGGCGGTGGAACACGTCCAAGGCCTTCTTGCGCCCGGCCAAGTCACGCCCGAACCTGACCATCTGGACCGAGGCGCAGGTTGAAAAACTGACCTTTGATCAGCAGGCCGACGGAAAGCTGCGCTGCTCGGGGGCCCAGGTTCACCGGCGCGGCACCCCGGTTCATGTCCGCGCTCGCCAAGAGGTCGTTTTGTCGGCCGGTGCGGTGAATTCGCCTCAGATCCTTCAGCTTTCCGGGGTTGGTCCGGCTGAACTGTTGAAAGACCACGGGATCGACGTGGTGATGGACGCGCCGCATGTGGGGGGCAACCTGCAAGATCACCTGCAAATTCGTTCGGTGTTCAAAGTCAGTGGCACGCGTACGTTGAATACTCTGGCCAACTCGTTTCTGGGCAAGGCGCGGATCGGCTTGGAGTATCTGTTCACGCGATCTGGCCCCATGAGCATGTCGCCCAGTCAACTGGGGGCGTTCACCCGGTCTGATCCTACGCAGCCCCACGCCAATCTTGAATATCATGTGCAGCCGCTCAGTCTTGAGGCCTTTGGCGAAGACCTGCACCCGTTTCCCGCCATGACGGTGAGCGTCTGCAATCTGAACCCAACCAGCCGGGGGCATATTCGGATCGGGTCAGGCAATTTCCGCGACGCGCCCAAGATCACGCCGAACTATCTGGCAACCCCCGAAGACCGCAAAGTTGCGGCGGACAGTTTGCGCCAGGTCCGCGAAATCATGGCGCAGCCCGCGATGAAACCGTATGAACCCGAAGAATTCAAACCGGGTATACAATATCAAAGCGACGAAGATCTGGCCCGGCTTGCCGGTGACATTGCCAGCACGATTTTCCACCCCGTCGGCACCCTGCGCATGGGGCGTGAGGACGACCCGACCGCCGTGGTTGATCCGCAGTTGCGCATGAAGGGGATTGCGGGGCTGCGTGTGGTCGATGCCTCGGTCATGCCCGAAATCACCAGCGGGAACACCAATTCGCCCACCATCATGATCGCGGAAAAAGCGGCGGGCTGGATGTGTCAGGGCGCCTGACCCGGGCAAAACATGTTTGCAACACTCAAAGCGCCCGGGCACGGGCGCTTTCAGGTGGGCGGGTTCAGGTCTCAGGCCGCGGCGCGTTCGACCGCCTCGGGGCAGGCTTCGCGCAGTTTCGCCAGGATACCATGGACCGAGCAGGAGGCATCGCTGTCTTCGCCAGAATAGTTCCAGCAGCTTGAGCAGGTCGCGCTTTGCGACGGCTCAAAGGCAGCGCAGCCCGTGGCAACGGTGACGTGACCCCCAACCGGGCAATCCACCTGGTCCGAAGAATGCGTGGGATGCGCGTCGATTTTCGCAGAGTTCACGCAAACGCTGCATTTGTTTTGAAACTGATGATGGGCAATCTGTGTCATGGCCGTACCTCGCTAGACGTCGCGCCAACGCAATGGCGCAAGTTTGTTTGGTGCCGTGGGTGCCTTGACGTGGTGTCCTTGCTGGCTGCCGGTTGGTGGCTGGCTGGGGTCACATCTGGGTGCCTGAGCATGAGAAGACTATACCCTTCACAAAGCCGATCTCAAAGGGGGGTGTTGCGAAAAAATGAGGAAAAGCACCATTTTTCAATGGTTTAATCCTGATTGTTTTGGTTTTTTGCCTGAGTATTTTTGTTTCCAGATCCGACAATTTTGCTTTTCAAACCTGATTGATTCTGTTGGCCACGATGTCGCGCAGCCCCCCCTAGGGCCAGCCCGGTCCGCGTCGCAATCGGGTGGCGTAGCGGGCCCTGGCGACGTGGTGCCGGGAGCGGCAATTGGTGAATCGGACCCGTTTGTCCGGCTTGACGGGCATCTGGACACTTTCCGCGCCCCGTTGCGCTACTTTCCCTAGACGCGCTTTTCGTTGTTAGAGTGCCGCTTTTGCTCAACAAAAAATGCCTGGGCGAAAATGGGCGTGTCCTGACTGCGAAACAATTGTTGACCGCGCCAGACATGTTCTGGCAAGAGATCCGCATGTTCGGTTCCGGGGATGCCCCGGAAGCAATAGGGAATGTCGTGCGGCGTATTACGCCAATTCGGCAACTGCCCCCGCAACTGTAGGCGGCGAGCACAGCTGACATAGCCACTGGAAAATCCGGGAAGGCCAGCTTTGTGCATTGACCCGCAAGTCAGGAGACCTGCCGAACCTGCGCCTCTGGAAAGGGCGCTCATCATCGGCGACGGGGGTGCGCTGAAACCGTTTTCTGGTGTTCAGACGGCGGTTCCTCCTCCCGCTTCGTCAAAAAAATAATGTGCCGGGGAAGGCGCGACGTGACAAGGAACGAACATATGAAAAAGCTGCTGTTGGCTGCATCGGCTGCGCTGGCCATTCCGGCGATGGCTCAGGCCCATTTTCTGCTGGAATATACCGAAGACACCATGATTGACCGCCCCGGTGATGTGCCGGTCAAGCTGATCTTCTGGCATCCGCATGAGGCGGGGCATGTCATGACCATGGAAAAGCCCCAAGAATTCTTTGTGATCCACAACGGTGAAAAGACCGACTTGATGGACACGCTCAAGGAAACCACCTTTGAGGGTGCCGACAACAGCGCCCAGGCTTTTGATGCGACCGTTCCGGTCAAGCGCTCGGGCGACTATGTGATCGTGACCGTGCCGGCCCCGTATTACGAAGAGTCGGAAGACATCTACATCCAGCAGATCACCAAAGCCTATCTGAACCGCAATGAGCTGCCCACCGATTGGGATCAGCCCCAGGGGCTGGCCACGGAAATCCTGCCGCTGAACAAACCCTATAACGTGATCGCGGGCTCGACCTTTACCGGGCGTGTTCTGGCCGAGGGCAAGCCCGTCGCCGGTGCCGAGATCGAGATCGAGTACATGGCGTCCGAGCCCGACATGTCCGGCACAGGCGCAAAAGCCGCGACAGCGTCGACCTTGCCCGGCGGCGCCATCGTCGCGATTTCGGATGACAACGGTTATTTCACCTTTGGTGTGCCCAAAGCGGGCTATTGGGGCTTTGCTGCGCTGGGTTCCGGCCCCGCGACAGAGCACGAAGGCAAAGAGCTGAGCCAAGACGCGGTCATCTGGATCCGTGCCTGGGACATGGAGTGATCCCCGATGCACATCGTTGACGG
Source organism: Pelagimonas sp. (assembly GCA_025210345.1). Taxonomy (GTDB): domain Bacteria; phylum Pseudomonadota; class Alphaproteobacteria; order Rhodobacterales; family Rhodobacteraceae; genus JAOARQ01. The sequence goes on from JAOARX010000016.1 coordinate 123,083, forward strand.
AGCCCTGTCCAACCCTGTCGTGATCGGTGGCGCGCTGGCTGCCGTGGGTGGCGTGGCGGTTGGATTGAAATCGCTGGATCTGGACCGCATCCCCACAGCCGGGGTGCTTTCAGCCAGCTTTTTCGTGGCCTCGCTGATCCATGTGCCAATCGGCCCGTCTTCTGTGCATCTGATACTGAATGGTCTGGCCGGGCTTTTGCTTGGCTGGGCCGCCTTCCCGGCGCTGTTTGTCGGACTGCTGTTGCAAGCGGTGTTCTTTGGGTTTGGCGGGCTGACCGTTTTGGGTGTGAATGCCGTGAACATTGCAATGCCCGCCGTGCTGGCCTGGATGATTTTTGGCCGTTTGATCGGTCGTGGCACGCCGGTGCAGGGGGCCATCTGGGGCGGGATCGGCGGTGCCTTTGCGATTGCCGCGACCACGGGATTGGTTGCCGTTTCACTGGCCCTGTCGGGTGACGCGTTCGTTCCCGCCGCCAAACTGGTCTTTTTCGCGCATATCCCCGTCATGGTGATCGAGGCGGTTCTGACCGGCTTTGCTGTCCTGTTGGCGCGCAAGGTCAAACCCGAACTGTTCAAAAAGGCCCCATCCGCATGAAACATCTGCTATTGATCCTTTCCCTGATCGTGGCGCCGCTGCCGGCGCTGGCGCATAAGGTGATTGCCGGTGTGTTTCCGGCCGGTGATGCCATCGAAGGCGAATTCGGGTTTTCCAATGGCGATATGGCTGTCGACCAAGAGGTGATTGTCACCGGTCCCGATGGGGCGGAACTGGGGCGCACCGTGACCGATGCGGATGGGTTCTTTTTGTTCACCCCAAAACAGCCCGTGGCCCATACGTTCTCTGCCGACATGGGGGCAGGCCATGTGGCCGAGGTGACGATGTCAGCGGATGAGGTTGCCGCTCTCATGGGGGTCGCCGCACCCGAGGCACCCGCCGACGTCTCTGAGGTGATCAACAGCCCCGCGGGGGCAGGCCTGTCCGACGAAGAGCGGGCCGCGATCGCACAGGCCGTGCGCGATGAGGTCCGCCCGCTGCGCCGCGAAATTGCTGCCTATCGCGAAGCCAACGACCTGCAGCGCATTCTGGGGGGGATTGGCTATATCATCGGACTGTTCGGCATCGGATTTTATGTTGCCGCCCGCAAGAAGATGACCGGCTGATGGCGCATGCACTTGAACCCAAGGCCAAAACCCTGGCCGAGGCGACCCATGATGCACCCTATGGCCTGATTGGGGATCTTGATCCGCGTTTGCGCATTGTTATGGCCTGCCTGTTCGCGATTGTGACCGTCGCGCTGGGTTCGCTGCCCGCCTTGACGCTGGCGCTGGCGGTTTCTGTCTCGCTGTTGCTCCTTTCGCGGTTGCCGATCCGCCGCACGTTCAAACGCATGGCGATGATGGATGGTTTTATCATATTCATGCTTGTGCTTTTGCCGTTTTCCACCCCCGGCGACACCATGTTCACCTTGTTTGGTATTGCCGCCAGTTGGCAGGGGCTTTGGAAGGCGGTTGAAATCGCGCTGACGGCCAATGCGGCGATCCTTGCCCTGATGGTCTTGGTGGGCACGATGGAGCCCGTCACCCTTGGCCATGCGCTGTATCGCCTGCGCTGTCCCGAAGTGCTGGTGCATCTGATGATGTTCACCATCCGCTACATCGAGGTGCTGCGCGAAGAGTATCTACGCCTGCGTGGCGCCATGAAGGTGCGTGGCTTTCGCCCCGGCACCAATCTGCACACATATCGCAGTTTCGGCTATCTGGTGGGGATGATGCTGGTCAGGGCGATCGAACGATCCGAGCGCATCCTAGGCGCGATGAAATGCCGAGGGTTTTCAGGGCGCATGGTGTTGTTGCAGGACTTTGCGCTGACCCGCCGCGACCACCTGTTTGCAGTTTGCCTTGTTACGACATGTATCGGCCTGCTAATCGTGGATCTGTTATGACCATTATCGCGCTTGATGACATCCACTTTGCCTATCCGGGGTATGACCCGGTGCTCACAGGGGCGTCTTTTCGTCTTGAGCCTGGGCAGAGGCTTGCCATCACGGGGCCGAACGGGTCGGGCAAATCCACGTTGTTTCGCATTGCCCTGGGGTTGCAGACCCCGGACGCCGGGCGCGTCACCGCTTTTGGACAAGAGCGCCGCGCCGAGACCGATTTTCACGACGTCCGCCGTCGGATCGGGCTGGTGTTCCAGGACCCGGACGATCAGTTGTTTTGCCCCACCGTTGCCGAGGATATCGCCTTTGGTCCCCTTAATCTGGGGCGCACCAAAGAGCAAGCGATTGCCATCGTTGATAAGATCCTGAATGACCTCGACCTAGTCCATCTGCGCGACCGGATCACACACAAACTGTCAGGCGGGGAAAAGCGCCTGGTGACGCTGGCCACTGTTCTGGCCATGGAACCCGAAGCGCTGTTGCTGGACGAGCCCACGAACGCCCTTGATACCAAGAACGAAGCCCGGTTGCTGGAGATCCTGCAAACGCTGCCGCAGGCGATTTTGCTGGTGAGCCATGCCCCCAAGTTCCGCGAAGCCGTTGCCACGGACGAGCTGATCCTGAGCAACGGAAAACTGGAAGAACCAAGGATCTGATCGCGCAGCGGCGTTTTGTGCCCCCTCAAACGGGCCGGGCGTGTAGCCGTGCCTTTCGGTGAGCAATCAGCGGCACGGGATGAGCGCGCAAGACCGTATGAAACATCTACGATCCGCACGCGTCACCAAGTTGACAAGACAAGGGATTTGCCAGATACAGCCGGGCAGTGCGGGCCGTTAGCTCAGCTGGATTAGAGCAGGGAACTTCTAATTCTCAGGTCGGGGGTTCGAGTCCTCCACGGCTCGCCATATTGTCCGTCACCAGGGTTTGGCACCCAAACGCGACCCGCCCTAAGCGAGAGCTTGGCGCACCTCATTGGTATGACTATGTGGTCGGATCAACCAGCCCGTGCGCGCGAATAACTTTGTTCAAAGCGATCTGAAAAAGCTGCTCTTGTGTGCTTGTGATATCTTGGGGGCGGCGCATCAACCCTACGGGGCCGCGCGTAATATGGGTGTCAAAGGGCAGTTCGACCAGGTGTCCGTTTTGCAGCTCATTTGCGACCACCCCGGCCGAGATGATCCAGATCGCATCGGATTTCGGCACATAGACCCGCGCAAAGGCCCCCGAGACCGTCTCTAGCCGATTGGGCAGCTCACCCACCCCATGTGCGATCAGGAACCGCTCGACCAACGGGTGAATGGCGGCATCCTTAGGCGGATAGATCACCTGCCACTCGCCAATTCGCGACAGGTCTGGGGTATCAAGCAGCGGATGCCCACTGCGCACCACAAAGACAACCTTTTCTTCGTACAGCTGAGTAAAGGAAATGCCCTGCATCAGCGCGGTGCGGCCCAGACGACCAAGGATCAGATCCAGCGATCCGATCCGCAGCTGGTCGATCAACGCGCCATGCGACCCGGCGACAATCTCAAGCTGGGTATTGGGCGCAATCTCGGTAAAGGCCAGCGCCACGTCCGGCATGATGCTGGCAGCGACCGAAGGCAAAGCGCCGACCGTAAGCGTCGCCTTGCCCTGCGCGCCGATCCGTTCAACGCCCGCCATTCCCTGCTGAAGCGACGCCAGCGACATCTCGGCAAAATGCACAAACACCTCGCCTTCTTTGGTCAGTGCAACGCCCGCGCGACTGCGGCTTAACAACTCGGCGCCAAGAATGTCTTCCAGTTCTTTCAGGGTCTTCGAGATCGCGGGTTGCGTCAGAAACAATTTTTCAGCAGCCAGTTTCAGGCTTTTCTGCCGACAGATTTCAACCAAACACTGTATGTGTCGAAATTTGATACGGCGGTCGATCATATGGTTTCCTGTTTTGGAAACTATATCGTAAAATTCCTCATTTTACATATCAAAAAATTGAATTCACAATGGGTTCAACCTTGGATCGGAGGAATTCCATGCGCACGCAAGTCGTCATTGTTGGGGGTGGCCCATCCGGTCTGCTGCTGAGCCAGTTGTTGCACAAAAAAGGCATCGACACAGTGGTTCTGGAGCGCAAGACCCGCGACTATGTTTTGGGACGTATCCGCGCCGGTATCCTAGAAACCGGGTTTGTCGAATTGATGCGCAAAGCAGGCGTGTCCGAACGTATGGATGCCGAAAGCTATGTTCATGATGGGACGATCATTTCATATGGAGATGAGCAATTTGGCATCAGTTTCAAAGACCTGACAGGTGCCAGCGTTGTTGTCTATGGCCAGACCGAGGTCACCCGCGATCTGTATGACGCGCGCGAAGCCATGGGCGGGAAGATCGTTTTCAACGCCGAAAACGTTCAGATCCATGATGCTGATACGGATGCGCCATATGTGACCTATGCGGTGAACGGCACGGAACATCGCATCAACTGTGACTATGTCGCGGGATGTGACGGTTTCCACGGAGTGAGCCGCCAGACCATCCCGCTGGACGTGCGTCGCGAGTATGAAAAAGTCTACCCATTTGGCTGGCTGGGCATTCTGTCCGAAACACCCCCGGTCAACGAAGAACTGATCTATGCCAGTTCAGATCGTGGGTTTGCCCTGTGTTCCATGCGGAATGCAAACCTCAGCCGCTATTACATTCAGTGCGCTCTGTCTGACAGTCCCGATGACTGGAGCGATGTGGCCTTCTGGGAGGAGCTTAAGCGACGCATTCCCGCGCAAGAGGCCGAAAAGCTGGTCACGGGACCATCCATTGAGAAATCCATCGCGCCGCTGCGGTCCTTTGTGACCGAGCCAATGCGCTGGGGTCGTCTGTTCCTGTGTGGGGATGCGGCGCATATCGTGCCACCCACCGGGGCAAAGGGTCTGAACACCGCCGCGAGCGATATTTACTATCTCTATACCGGGCTGGTCGAGGTCTATGAGACCGGAGACAGCGCAGGCATCGACACCTACAGCGAAAGGGCGCTTGCCCGCATTTGGAAAGCCGAGCGGTTCAGCTGGTGGATGACCAACCTGCTGCACCGCTTTCCAGAGCAGACAGAGTTCGATCTAAAGATGCAGCGCGCCGACATCGAATTCCTGCGCTCGAACCGCGAAGCACAGTCGGTTCTGGCGCAAAACTATGTGGGGCTGCCGTACTGATGCTTGGGGCACGGTTGATGGATTATCCGGAGGAGCACAGCGATGTCTGACCGCTATGAAACAGGGATGCAGGTACGCCGCTCGGTTCTGGGGGATGCGCATGTGGATCGCGCCGAGGCGCAGAAGACCGACTTTGACACGGCCTTTCAGACCCTGATCACCGAAGGCGCCTGGGGCACTGTCTGGGCCAGCGATGCGATCAGCCAGCGCGAGCGGTCTATGCTGACCCTTGCGCTTTTGGCCGCCACCGGGAATTTCGAAGAAATCCCAATGCATATCCGCGCCACAGCCCGCACCGGAGCCAGCAAGCAAGACGTGCTTGAGGTCTTTCAACACGTTGCGATCTATGCCGGTGTGCCGCGCGCAAATCATGCGCTGAAACTGGCCAAACAGACCTATGCCGAAATGGACGCCAACGACTGACACTTGGAAACGCGCAAGCGCAGCCGATGCCCAAAGGAGCCAACCATGCCGAAACCCGGTGAATTCTACCAACGCGACCGCGAGTGGCATCCGCCCGCTCTGACCCGCGACTACAAGACATCCGTCGCCCGGTCCCCGCAGTATTCCCTGATCAGCCTGCAAAATTCGGCATCCGAAATCACAGGGCCGGTCTTTGGTCACAAAGACATTGATCCGATCGACAACGACCTGATCCTGAATTACGCCAAACCGGGTGAAATGCCGATTGGTGAGCGGATCATCGTGCATGGCCGTGTGCTGGATGAAAACGCACGCCCCGTGCCCAACACTTTGGTAGAAATCTGGCAGGCCAATGCGGGCGGGCGCTATCGGCACAAGAAAGACACCTATCTTGCGCCCATTGACCCGAACTTTGGCGGCTGCGGGCGGGTGCTGACGGATGAAGACGGCTATTACTATTTCCGTACGGTGAAACCGGGGGCCTATCCCTGGCGCAACTGGGTCAACAGCTGGCGTCCGGCGCATATCCACGTGTCGGTCTTTGGCACGGGCTTTGCCCAGCGTCTGATCACGCAGCTCTATTTCGAAGGCGACCCGCTGATCGACAAATGCCCGATTGTGAAAACCATCCCGGACGCGCGGGCGATTGATCAGCTGACCGCCAAGCTGGATCTCAACAGCACCGTGCCGCTGGATACCATTGCCTATAAATTTGACATCATCCTGCGCGGTCGGCGTTCGACCCTGTTTGAAAACCGTCTGGAGGGGAACTGATGGCCAACGAACCGTTTTATCTCAAGGAAACCCCGTCGCAGACGGCGGGCCCTTACGTGCATATCGGCCTGGCGCCCGGTGCGGCGGGTTTTGACATCTACCGCGAAGAACTGGGTCACGACATCGCAGGCCCAAATGCCAAAGGCGAACGCATCCGCGTAGAGGGCCTTGTGGTGGATGGGATCGGCAGCCCGGTGAAAGACGTGCTGCTGGAGGCCTGGCAGGCCAATGCGTCCGGCGTCTATGCGCACCCGGACCATCCCGGTGAGGTCGAAGAGGGCTTTCGCGGCTGGGGTCGTGTCATCACCGATTTCGAAACCGGAGAATGGGCGTTTGAGACCGTAAAACCCGGTCCGGTTGCCGGGCGCGGTGGCACCACGATGGCCCCGCATATCAATCTCTGGATTGTGGCGCGCGGCATCAATGTGGGCCTGAACACCCGCCTGTATTTCGAAGATGAGGCCGAGGCGAATGCCCAGGACCCGGTGATCAATCTGATCGAATGGGAAAAACGCCGCGCCACGTTGATTGCCCAGAAGTCACAGCGCGACGGGCAAACCGTCTATCGCTTTGATATCAAACTCCAAGGCGAAGACGAGACCGTCTTCTTCGACATCTGACACACCCCCGACGGCCTGGGTCTCTGTTGCGGATCTGGCCTCTATTTGGAAATGCCCCCATGCCCAAGCCCTGCATAATCTGTGTTGCGATCACCGGGTCGCTGCCAACCAAAGCCAACAACCCCGCTGTTCCGATCACGGTGAGTGAGCAAATCGAAAGCACGCAAGAGGCCTTTGAGGCCGGGGCCTCCATCGCGCATTGTCATGTGCGCAACGATGATGAAACGCCTTCGTCCGATCCCGAGAAATTCGGGCGCCTGCTGGATGGCCTGCGCAAACATTGCCCCGGCATGATTGTGCAGCTGTCCACCGGTGGCCGCTCGGGTGCGGGTCGCGAACGGGGGGGGATGCTGCCTTTGGCGCCGGACATGGCCTCCCTGTCGGTGGGGTCCAACAACTTCCCAACGCGCGTGTATGAAAATCCCCCGGATCTGGTGGATTGGCTGGCCTCTGAAATGCGCTCTTATGGGGTCAAGCCGGAAATCGAAGCCTTTGACCTGAGCCATATTCACCAGGCTGCAAAAATGAATGCGGACGGGCGTATTCCCGGAAAGCTCTATGTGCAGTTTGTCATGGGGGTGAAGAACGCCATGCCCGTCGACCGCGACGTCTTGGAGTATTATATCAAAACCGTTCAGCGTCTGGCGCCCGAGGCACAGTGGTGTGCCGCAGGCATTGGTCAGCACCAGCTCACGTTGAACGAATGGTCCGTGTCTTGCGGCGGCCATTGCCGCACGGGTCTGGAAGACAACGTACGTCTGGATCGGGACACGCTGGCCCCCTCTAACGCGGCTTTGGTGAGGCGCGTCACTGACCTTTGCGACCAATACGAACGCCCCGTGGCAACCTGGCGGCAGGCGCGTGAGATCCTTGATTTAGAAATGCCCAAGCCGGGCTGACCCCCTTTGGAATCAGCATTGGAGACCAAAATGATCTGCAAATCCATTCCGTGCCCCGATAGCGGCGGTGCCTCTTTGGGCACCGGGTTGAAACACGCAATCAAATTGGCCAAGCTTTAGACGCGTATCTGACCGGGGTTATGCGCCAAGGGCGTTCATTGCCGGAACGCAGGTTTGCAGCGCAAACCCCACAGCATTTTCTGCGCACCCTGCCTGAGGCGGACGAGGCCAAATCCAAAGAGGTCGAAGCGCGCTTTGAGGTCATCGCATACGAGGTAGGTCTGGCAAACCAGACAGAGTTCTTTGATCTGAACCCAGCTGTGCATGGCCCGATGGCTGAATTGCCCGGGCCTTTGATATGATTGTCACCGGCGTCCATACGGTTTCCAGCGATGATCATGCACATCTCTCGGCCAGCCCCGATATGCTGGCCCTGCAAAGCGGTCGCCCGGTTGCGGTTGTGCCAGACGGTTATGAGGCCGACGGTTGGCGAGGTTGCCGAAGATGTGCTTAGCTCACCAACCTGTCCGATGTGTCCTCTTCCACACCGCGAAATGATGCCTTCTTCCTCATGAAAATGTCCTCTGCCTGTATTTAGTCTGTAAGGCTGGTGTCCTGCTCAGTTTCGTTGGACTGAGAACCGGCGTTGGTCCGACAACTGGTGTCCGTGCTTTTGGTCGTGGGAAATGCGGGAATATCTGAGGCCTTCAAAAGGCCCTTCTCAACGCCCTGCATGAAGGCGCCGCGTATTATGGACGTTTCACACTTGAGCGTGGCTTCAGTGGCTTCTGTCGTTGGTGCCTTGCGCTTTAGATTGTCATGCCCACGGTCAAACCGAAGCTATTTTTGAGCCTTGCCCGGTCCAGTTGTCCAATAGGTTTTGCGCCACTGCTTGTAAGCAACCAAGTCCTTGAACAGGATCGCAGTGATGTTCTTTCTGCCGAAGTATGGCACCAAGTACCGATCCACCACACCTGCTGCATACCGATAGCCTTTCAGCTTTTTTGGGTTGTCCTTCGCTTTGGCGTCCAGCGTTTTGATGTAGTCCTGTGCCAATTTGTCAAAGCTGGCCACACCCAGCACAAGACCCTGTTCAGCACGGATTTCTGCTTCCATGTATTTGCGCTCAGCAATGCCATGGGCTTCGGCAAGATCACGTGTCCGCAACCCAATCCGAATTTGCCATGACCTTCTAGCGTGAAGCGCATGGCATAGGTGCCGTTGTCGTAGCGTTGGAGTACTGTGTAGGGGAGTTCGTCCTCTTTGATTTCCATGCTCTGCTGCTCCCAAACCTTCGTGCCGCAATCAGAAGCACATGAAACCCTGTGCTAAATCTGGCTAAGCACAGGAGGATCCATTGGCTAAGCTGTTGATTTTATTGACGCTAAAAATCTGTGCTAATGCTGTGCTAGCATACATTCAGAACACAATAAGAACAATAGACTTCGAAAATACGGAAAATAACGCATTTAAATCAACTATTTAGTTGGCGACCCCGGCAGAACGGGGTGAACCACGAAATTACAATAGCTTACAACGGAAAGTTCCAAATAGTGCCGACATAAGGAATCAATGGCTTACAAGGCACGGTTCCAACTTTTCCGAGAGCACACCGATCAAAAAGAAAGTCGCCGGAAGGGTTGCAGCCCTTTCCGACGACAAACAAAAGTTCATTGCCCTTCCTCACTACCAGAAACCCCAGAATCCCGCAAGCTCGGGATGGCAGGTGCAGTCATGACACAGCACCTCACACATGGCGGTTTAGGGCCGAAGCGAGCAGCACTCTGCCTCATGATCGCTGATCGCAATACTGAACGCACAGATGGCTATCGGGTTCGAAAAACCGCTGCGGCAGCGTTTGTTGGTATGGCGAGATCGGAAGCACGCCAAGGGGCAGTGATAGATAGCCTGTTCGGCGAACTGATGACCTATGTCGAAAGGCAACGAGATGCCGTTTGATATTAGGATAGCTCGGTCCCGCATGCTTGCTGACAACAATTTGGCAACATCAGACCGCGCGCCCACCAAAAGGCTGGCGCGGGCTGGTGTTGCAGCCGCCAACGGTGGCTTCGATCCGGAATGGATCGGCGGCAAGACAAGCGCAAGTTCATTGCCAAGGATGTGCTGAACCCAGTTTATTACAACGACAGGGTGGGCATTGGTCCATTCCGTCACATCCAAAAGGTTCAGAAGTTTCTGGAACCGTTTTACGGTCTTCCTATCAACGAGATCGCACCCTTCACCACAAAGTTTTGTTACCTGCAAGGCAGTGAAGATTTCGTGGCGGTGAAAGACTACTACAGCAAACGGATGCGAGACATCGGACTAGAGTTTTGTCGTATCGTTGATCCTGATGTCAAATTCTCCTACCGTTTTGAATGGTCCCTCACGACGGCTAAAGATGCAATCTGGGACATGCCATTAAGCAAAAATGGGGTATCAAGCCTGATCCTGCTCACTTGATTGACAAGAAACCAGTCACCACCGACGGGCACTTGCCTTGGTCTGAAGATCAAGTGAAGAAGTTCTTTGACGTGCACCGTATTGGATCGCGCCCACATCTAACAATGATGCTGTTGCTGCATGCCAGCCCAAGAAGAGCCGATCTTGTAAAGCTTGGTCCAAAAAATCTCAGTATCGTAGATGGCCAAGAAGTGATCAGCTTTATTCCACAGAAGACCGAACGAAGCAGTGGCGTTGTAGTCACGATACCACTCCACCCAGATTTGAAGGCAGCCATTGATGCGACGCCGACTGGCGACCAAACGTTCTTAATTACTGAACGCGGAAAGCCTTATTCTGCAGATGGCTTCAGCAATCACGTGTTGGACTGGAGGAAGGCCGCAGGAATTGTAGAGCCAGTGTCTGCGCATGGAATGCGCAAGACAGTCGGAATTAACATGGCCGAAAATGCAGCAACGCCACATGAACTTATGGCAGCACTTGGTCACACCAACACGAAGTCCACGGCAATTTACACGAAAGACGCCAACCGTGCCAAACTATCAATGCAAGCGGTCTCCAAGGCCACGCTGTCGAATATCACCAAGCAAGAAAATGAGCAGGAAATCAATGATGTCTGAAGAACAAATTACTCACGATCAACGCGTGGCTCTAGAAATGAACCTTAGAAACGCATTGTGCGGATTTAAAGAGCACGAATGGTTCACGTTAGAACAATTAATCTACACTATGTACGGTGATCAGACACATTACCGAATTTTTGAACACGACCCAATTGTGCGATCTACATTGTTAAAATGGAACTGGCATTGTTCTGCCCCTGGACGGTCTGACGCACATTTCGTTCGCATAAACTATTCATCTTCACCAAAAATCATTCAATTTGCGAAAGGAGGGATGTTGGGCACACGTACATCTTGGCCGCCATATGAAGACCAGTCTAACACAAGCTCAGTTGACGCTCGGAACTATCCCAAATCACATGCATTGCGGGAAAAACTGAAGCCGCGAAGGGGGCCGTTAATGTCTGCAAATCATCATGGTTAGCAGGCTGTAAACACTTGCTGTCCTTTGTAGAGCTACACACCTTTTTACACACCTTGGGTGTGTAGCCATTTTCTTCAATAAAATCAGTGGCATTGGCGACCCCGGCAGGATTCGAACCTGCAACCTGCCCCTTAGGAGGGGGCTGCTCTATCCAGTTGAGCCACGGGGCCGACCGTTGTTTTATGGGGTATTCTGGCTCCTAGCTTCAAGGCCCAAACGTCTGGGAAGCAGAGTGGGAAGCAAAAAGTGGCAACCTAAGCTATCGCAAACAAAAGAAAACGAGGCCGAAGCCGCCTTCTCGTCGCCGTCAATGTCCTAGAAAGGACATCGAACAGATACTGGTTCAGACCAACATTTCCTCTCGCTGTCTAAGCGACCACTCAGCAGAGCGAGCTGCTGAGAGACGCTTTGAATTTGACGAACCAACTGCCGGCTCTCTAGATGGAAGCCCTCGTCACGAAAGATGTTCTTAAGCAGTGCCGTCGACTGATTGCTGAGAGCAGGGGTAATCCCCCCATTTTTAGAGGGGTGCACCAGTAGGATCTAAGCTGCTTTCAGTTTCCGGCACCGCCAGCGGTTCAGGTTTCTTGCGCTGCAAGCGCTTCCGGGGCTTGATCCGCATGTTCAGATCCAACTCGCGATAAATGCGATAGACCCGCTTGTGGTTCCAGCCAAAGCCTTTCACGTTGCGCAGATGCAGAAAGCACAGGCCGAAGCCCCAGGTCTTCTTGGCGTTCGTCAGCGCCATTAGCCAGTCGGCGATCTGCTCATTCTCATCGCTGAGCTTAGGTTGGTACCGATAGCAGGTCTCACTGAGGCTGAATGCCCTGCAAGGCAGAGCAATGCTGGCGGATCAGTAGCGCACGGCCCATTCGGCCATCTCCTTACGCTGAGACGGCCTTACCACTTTTTTCCAAGGGCTTCCTTCAGTAGATCGTTCTGCATGCTCTTCTCAGCATACATCTTCTTGAGTCGTTTATTCTCTTCGTCCAGCTCTTTCATCCGCGCCATCAGGCTGGCATCCATCCCACCATACTTCGAGCGCCACTTGTAAAAACTCGCGCTGCTCATGCCATGTTCACAGCACAAATCCGCAACAGGCACGCCGTTCTCAGCCTGCTTCAAAATCGCCATGATCTGCGCGTCGGTGTATTTCGATTTCTTCATCAGAATCTCCTCTTTCATCATTCGAGAAAATTCTACTTCCGCGCACCCCTAAATTTCGGGGGGATTACCGTTCCATTCTCGACGAGGAGGCCCAAATCGACAGCGAGGTTGAGGGCCTTTTCGGTATTGTCAGTCGGCAAATCTGTGTACATGACTATCGAAGGAACATCGGCCAGATCGCGCAATGCTACAGGTGTCAGAACACGTTGCGCGACGGGTCGGATTTTGCCGATATCATCATCGGTCAGCCCAAAGAGATACGACGGTGAGGAAAGATGGTGTGAAGCGCTGCGCGATCAAGCGCGAAGTTCGGATTTGCTCAAGGCTTGTCTTGCGCCGCGTTTGGTTTGCGGTAACATAAACCCAGTTCAGGAAAGGATTTCCCATTGCCCAGCGACGACCAGCGCCCACTTACCCTTCGTGATGTCTCAGAGGCTTCTGGAGTCTCGGAAATGACCGTAAGCCGGGTGCTGCGAAACAGGGGGGATGTCAGTCAGACGACGCGCGAAAAGGTGCTCGAGGCGGCCAAGACGCTGGGGTATGTCCCCAACAAAATTGCAGGCGCCCTGGCCAGCCAGCGGGTCAATCTTGTGGCGGTGATCATCCCCTCGCTGCGCAACATGGTGTTCCCCGAGGTGATGTCGGGGATCTCATCAGCCCTGGATGAAACCGGGCTGCAACCGGTTGTTGGGGTCACCGACTATCTTCCAGAAAAGGAAGAAAAGGTTCTCTACGAAATGCTGTCGTGGCGGCCGTCGGGGGTGATCATCGCCGGGCTTGAACATACGGATGCGGCCAAGGCGATGATGAAAGCCAGCGGCATTCCCGTGGTTGAAATCATGGATACAGATGGCGACCCAATTGACTGTGCCGTCGGGATCAGCCACCGCAAGGCGGGCGCGGAAATGGCGCGGGCAATCCTGAAGCAGGGGTACCAGAACATCGGGTTCATGGGGACAAAAATGCCTCTGGACCACCGTGCGCGCAAGCGGTTCGAGGGCTTTACCCAAGGGCTTGCCAAAGAGGGGGTCGAGATCCGGGACCAGGAATTCTATTCCGGGGGCTCGGCCCTGGCCAAGGGGCGCGAAATGACGCGTGCGATGCTGGAACGCGAACCTGATTTGGATTTCCTGTATTATTCCAATGATATGATTGCCGCTGGCGGATTGATGGAACTGCTGGATCAGGGCGTCGATATTCCGGGCCAGGTCGGCATGGCCGGCTTTAACGGCGTGGAACTGTTGCAAGGGTTGCCGCGTCAAATCGCGACCATGGATGCCTGCCGCACCGAAATTGGCACCAAGGCCGCGCAGATCATCGCAGCACGGGTGGAAGACAAAGAAGCCGCCTATGAGCGGATCACCGATCTGACCCCCAAGATATCTTTCGGAGATACGCTTAAGCGGCGATGAGCATGCGCAGGCTGAGCAATGCACAGGCCCGGCGGGTATTCCTGGATCGGCACCTGCTGTCCGAGGTCCCGGTGGGTCCGTCCAAAGGGGTAGATTTGGCCGACCTGATCACCCGTTTGGGGTTTGTGCAGCTTGACAGCGTGCGCACGGTTGAGCGCGCGCATCACATGATCCTGTTTGCCCGTCGGCAAAGCTATCGCCCCAAACATCTTGACCGTCTGAACGACCCTGATCGCCTGTTGTTCGAGCATTGGACCCACGATGCCGCAACGGTCCCAATGGCATTCTACCCTTACTGGCACATGCGGTTTCGCAGGGATGCGGCATTGCTGCGTCAGCGTTACAAGAAATGGCGCGGGCACGAATTTGATCATCTCCTGCAGGGGGTGTTGGACCACATCCGCCATCATGGTCCGGTGTCTTCATCTGATCTGGGACAGGGCGAAGCGGGCGGAAACAGCGGCTGGTGGGATTGGAAACCCTCAAAAACCGCGCTGGAGTTCCTGTGGCGCAGCGGGGCCATTGCCGTGACCCGCCGCGACGGGTTTCGCAAGGTCTATGATCTGACCGAGCGTGTCGTGCCCCCGGATCTGATGCATGCAACCCCCTCAGAGGATGAGACCACACATTGGCTTTGCCACGCCGCGTTCGAGCGTCTGGGGTTTGCCACCCCCGGTGAGATCGCCGCATTCTGGGATACTCTGCGCCCGCATGAAGCCAAGGCATGGTGCGACGATGCCCTTGAGCGCGGCGTGCTGGAACCGGTCGAAATCGAATGTGTCGGGGGAAAGATCCGCAAGTCCCTTATGTTGGCCGGTTCGGACCTGAACGTGTCCGAGCCACCGGGGCGTCTGCGGGTGCTGTCCCCCTTTGATCCCGCGCTGCGTGACCGCCAGCGCGCGGAACGCTTGTTTGGATTTCACTACCGCATCGAAATCTTCGTGCCCGAAGCCAAGCGGCAATACGGGTACTACGTCTTTCCGCTGCTCGAAGGGGCGCGTCTGGTCGGGCGAATCGACATGGCGGCGCGCAAGGAAACGGGCGCTTTGCATGTCACCGCCGTCTGGCCCGAGGCGGGGGTACGCTGGGGCGACGGGCGCCAGGCGCGGCTTGAAGCCGAGCTGACCCGCCTGGCGCGATTTGCCGGGATGGACTGTGTAACCTGGGCCGAACGCTGGTTGAAGTCGGGCTAGGGGCGTTGCCCTGACCCGCCTGTGGTCGCCCAGGGATGCGTTACATAGCAAAGGCGGCACGACGCAGGTTGATTGCTTCGATCGCGCGGGCCACGGCCGTGTCAATATCAAGCGCCGATGTGTCGATCAGCACCGCGTCTTCGGCGGGTTTCAACGGGGCATCCGCGCGGTTCATATCGCGGGCATCGCGTTCGCGCACATCGGCAAGAACGGTCTCAAGCGTGGTGTCATGCCCTTTTTCGAACAGCTCTTTAAAGCGGCGCTGGGCGCGGATCTCTGCGCTGGCGGTCACGAACAGCTTGGCTTCGGCATCGGGGCAGATCACTGTGCCAATGTCGCGCCCATCCAGAACCGCCCCGCCTGCACGGCGGGCAAACGCGCGTTGGAAATCGGTCAGCGCTGCGCGGACTTCTGGCAGGGCGGCGACCTTGGATGCCGCTTGTGCGATCTCGGGCGTGCGCAGTTTGTCGCCGTCCAGATCATCCGCCGAAAGCGCCCGCGCCGCTTCCAGGGCGGGTGTTCCCAAAAGCACCTGTCGCCCGACCGCGCGATATAACAGGCCCGTGTCCAGATGGGCAAAGTTGAAATGGGCGGCGACCGCCTTGGAAATTGTCCCCTTTCCAGCGGCTGCGGGGCCGTCGATGGCGATGGTAAAGCTCATGGCATGTCTCTTAGTTGTCTGTCTTGCCGCCACAGGTGCAAGAGCCAGGTAAGGGTTGCGATGTAGAGGCAGAATTTCAGGGCGGTGACCCACAGTACGGGGCTTGGTGCGGTGGTGAGCTGTTCGGCGCTCCACCCCAGGCGTCGCAGGATCATGAGATCTTCGCTGGCATCCATCATCGCGGTTAGCGACGCCAATGACACCGTGAAACCAAAGGCAGGGCGCTGCATGCCGCACGCGATGGCCCAGCAGAAGAACAGCGTCAAAAACCCCAAATCCATGAGAATGAGCTGGGCATAGCCCGGGGTTTCGGCCAATGCGGCAAACACGCCGTCCGCATAAAAAAGCGTCGGGGCCTGGGGCCAGACACCCGGTTGGGGATCCAGCCCGCGCAGGGTCAGCCCCATCCACGCAAACAGCCCAAGCGCGCTTAAACCCAGGATCCAGCGCGTGGACCCCATGTTCAGGCCTCTTGCCGTTCGACCTGTGCGCCCAAGCCGTTCATGAGCGGCTCAAAGATCGGGAAAGAGGTGGCGATTGGCCCCCCGTCATCCACGGACATTGGCGCGTTGGTGGCCATGCCCAGGATCAGGAAGGACATGGCGATACGGTGGTCAAGGAAGCTTTCGCAGGTTGCGCCGCCGGGGACGTTGCCGTGGCCCAGCCCGTGCACCGTCCACCAGTCATCGCCTTCATCCACGCGCACACCGGCCGCGCGCAGACCGCGGGCCATGGCATCGATGCGATCCGATTCCTTGACGCGCAGCTCTTTGACACCGGGCATGTGGGTTTTGCCCTCGGCGAAGGCCGCGACCACCGACAGGATCGGGTATTCGTCGATCATCGAGGCGGCGCGATCAGCGGGGACTTCGATCCCTTTCAGATCGGGAGAGAACCGGGCGCGCAGGTCGGCAGCGGGTTCCCCGCCTTCTTCGCGCTCGTTTTCATAGGTCAGATCCGCCCCCATGTCGCGCAATGTGGTGAACAGACCAGCGCGGGTCGGGTTCAGACCGATGTTGGGCACAACCACGTCCGATCCTTCGGTGATCAGTGCGGCGCAGACCGGGAATGCGGCAGAAGAGGGATCGCGCGGGACGGCGATGGTTTGCGGGGTGAACTCGGGGCGCCCCTGCAGGGTGATCACACGCCCTTCGTCTGTCACGCGGGTTTCGATCTCGGCCCCAAAGCCCGCCAGCATGCGTTCGGAATGGTCGCGCGTGGCTTCGCGTTCGGTCACAACCGTTTCACCGGGCGCGTTCAGGCCGGCAAGCAACACGGCGGATTTCACCTGAGCCGATGGAACCGGCGTGGTATAGCTGACCGGAGTGGGGTCCGCAGCGCCTACAATCGTCATGGGCAGACGCCCCCCCTGGCGGCCATATGACCGTGCCCCAAACAGCGCGAGGGGATCGGTGACCCGGGCCATCGGACGCTTGTTCAGGCTGGCGTCGCCGGTAAAGGTCGCCGTGATCGGGCAGGTTGCCATGGCGCCCATGATCAGACGCACACCGGTGCCCGAATTGCCGCAGTCAATGACATTCTCGGGTTCCATGAAACCCCCGACGCCCACACCGTGGATATGCCAGGTTCCACCCTGCTTTTCGATCTTGGCTCCAAAGGCCTGCATGGCCTTGGCGGTGTCCAACACGTCCTGCCCTTCCAACAGGCCGGTGACCTTGGTTTCCCCCACCGTCATGGCGCCAAGAATCAGCGAGCGATGAGAAATGGACTTGTCCCCCGGCACCTGCGCTTCGCCTTTCAGCGGGCCGCATTTGCGAGAGATCATCGGGATCGGGTCACCGTGGCTGGACATGGCAAAGGTCTTTCCTGTTAGCGGTCGCGCAAAGTGATAGGACATGACCGAAGTGCTGTCCATGCGCATGCGTCTTCTTGTGTCAATCTCACCTCAACCGCCCAATGGCGGATGATCGAACCTAGGTCCGGCGAAAGGTCATGTAGTGGGGCACGCGATCTTCGCGCAGGGCTTTTTGCTCATAACGGGTTGATATCCAGTCGCCCCATGGCTCACGCCAATCAGATGCGCCCTCGGCCAGCCACTCAAACCCGGCCTTTGGAACTTCGATCATGGTCTGGCGGACATAATCGGGGATATCCGTGGCCACGCGAAATTCCGCCCCGGGTTTCATGGCCTGGTGCAGCGGGTCAAGGTGCTCGGGCGTGACGAACCGGCGACGGTGATGGCGTTTCTTGGGCCACGGGTCGGGATAGAGCAAGAACGCCTTGGCGATGGATTGATCCGGCAGCACATCGAACAGGTCCCGCGCGTCACCCGGGTAGACGCATAGGTTCGTCACCCCCGCCTTGCGGATTTTGCCCAAAAGCATCGCGACACCGTTGATATAGGGTTCACAGCCGATGATGCCGACATCCGGGTTTTGCTGGGCCTGATGCACAAGATGCTCACCGCCGCCAAAGCCGACCTCAAGCCAAACGGGTTTGCCACCAAACAGGGCAGTCAGATCCAACGGGGTGCGGTCGGGATTTACATCCCAATCGACCGCGCCGGGGGACAGTTTGCCAAGGTCCTCATCCAGATAGGCCTCTTGCGAGGATTTCAGGGTCTTGCCCTTGATCCGTCCGTAGAAATTGCGCCAGGGCGCGCCGGGGTGTTTGTTCGATGTGGTCATGAGCCGGAGCTTTATCCGGGTTTCGCCCCCCCCGCAATAATTGCTTACGCACGATCAGAGGCGCCCAGCAGGTTGCGCGGCCATATCCGGGCAGAGCCAAGGCTCTGCCCCGTTTGTTTCGCGGTTAAACCGCTTTCTTGAGCGCGTCCGCCAGATCGGTGCGTTCCCAGCTAAAGCCACCGTCTGCCTCGGGCTCACGGCCAAAGTGCCCATAGGCCGCGGTGCGTTCATAGATGGGTTTGTTCAGGCCAAGATGCGTGCGAATTCCGCGGGGCGTCAGATCCATCGAGGCCGCCACGGCCTTTTCGATTTCGGTATCCGAAACCTGACCCGTGCCATAGGTGTCGGCATAGATCGACAGGGGCTTGGCCACGCCGATGGCATAAGACAACTGGATCGTGCAACGTTCGGCCAGACCTGCCGCGACAACGTTTTTCGCCAGATAGCGCGAGGCATAGGCCGCCGAGCGGTCCACCTTGGTCGGGTCTTTGCCCGAAAAGGCGCCCCCGCCGTGGGGCGCTGCGCCGCCATAGGTGTCGACGATAATCTTGCGACCGGTCAAACCGGCATCCCCATCCGGGCCACCAATGACAAAGGTGCCGGTCGGGTTGACCCACCATTCGGTCGCGTCGGTGATCCAGCCTTGGGGCAGAACTTCGCGGATATAGGGTTCGACAATGGCGCGGATGTCGTCGCTGCTTTGCGCTTCGCTTGCGTGTTGGGTCGACAAAACGATTGACGAAACACCCACCGGTTTGCCGTTTTCATAGGTCACCGACAGCTGGCTTTTGGCGTCGGGGCGCAAAGTGGGTTCCGCACCGGATTTGCGCGCCTCTGCCAGACGACGCAGGATTGCGTGGCTGTATTGAATGGGGGCGGGCATCAGTTCGGGTGTTTCATTGGTGGCGTAGCCAAACATGATCCCCTGGTCGCCAGCCCCATCCGTGTCCACACCCTGGGCGATATGGGCGGACTGCTGGTGCAGAAAGTTCATGACGCGGCAGGTGTTCCAGTGGAACTGGTCCTGTTCATAGCCGATATCGCGAATGCAATCGCGCGCGATCTGGTCAATTGAGCCCATCATGGTCTTGAGACGTTCCTGATCAGACAGGCCGACTTCGCCACCGATCACGACCATGCCCGAGGTCGCAAAGGTTTCACAGGCAACCCGTGCCTCGGGTTCTTCGCGCAGGAAGGCATCTAGGACGGCGTCGGAAATACGATCGCAGACCTTGTCAGGATGGCCCTCGGAGACGGATTCCGAGGTAAAGGTATAACTTTGACGGGACATGAGTGCTCCATTGGGTGTTCGCCGCCACGTCAGGAAGCCGTTGTGACGGGATTTATATCAACTCACACCTAGGTGGTGCGAGCAGGGGCGTCAACTCGCTTGATGCGCGCTGATACAATTAGGCCTAAAATCGAAAGGAATAGTAAACCAACCACCGGAAGGTCGCCGATTTTGGCATAGATCGTTTCAGGCAAGGGCGGGGGTAGGGGGGTGTCGATGAACCCGGACTGTCCCAGGGACAGCTGATTGATGATCCGTCCCGACCCGTCGATCACCGCGGAAACCCCGGTATTCGCTGCGCGCAACATGGGCAGACCCATTTCGATGGCGCGCATGCGCGCCTGTGCCAAGTGCTGATAGGGGCCGGACCATTCGCCGAACCAGGCATCGTTGGTGATTTGCATCAACAGATCCGCACGCCCCGGCGCCCCCCGCACATCCTGTGGAAAAACGGCTTCGTAGCAAATAAGGGGCACAGCCGCGCCTATTCCCTGCAGATGCATGATTTCGGGGCCGGGGCCGGGCGCATACCCCCCCTCGGCGCGCGACGCGAGACCAAGGATATTCCAGCGCCGGAACAGGGCTTCGGCCGGCATGTATTCGCCAAAGGGGACGAGGTGATGTTTGTCATATACCGCTTTCAGCGTGCCATCTGCCCCAAGGTGCGCGAGCGAATTGAAATAGTCGCGCCCATCAAACCGTTGAATTCCGATCACCACCTGTGCTGGCCCGGCAGCATGGGCAATCAAACCCAGTTCCGTCCCGGATCGGTGCAACAGATTGGGGACAGATGTCTCAGGCCAGACAATCAAGGCGGGATCTGGCTGGCCTGATTTGGCGGGGGCTTCGGTCAGGTTCAATTGACGCTGAAAGAACATCGGGATCAGGTCTGGATCCCATTTTTGATGTTGTGCGGCGTTGGGCTGGATCAGGCGCACAATCGGGCGGTTTGATAGATCCGCCGGTGGGGCAGTCAGGGCAAACCCCACAACGAAGAGTGACAGCAGGGCCGATGTTCCCAGCACGGCGGGCAACAGGCGTATGCCGCTGTTGCGCGGTATTGCCCGCGCAAACAAGGCCGCAATGGCAAGGGTCAATAGATTAAGCCCATGAGGGCCAATCAGTGACACCCATTGAATGGGCGCGACCGGCAGCCAGAGATAGGAAATGAGCGCCCAGGGAAAGCCGGTAAAAACAAAGGCGCGGGCCAGTTCGGCACCGCTCCAGGCGATGACAAGGGCCATGCGCAGTCGCGTGGGGGCATGTGCGGCCATCCAAAAGGCCATGGCCCAAAACAGTGCAAGACCCCCAGCCATGCCCAGCAAGGCAAAGGGGGCCATCCAGCCCGTCGTCGCCACATCAACCATGAAAGGTTCAACGATCCAACCCAGCGAAAAGCCAAAGTAACCCAGGCCGATCGCCCAACCGGTCCCAATGGCATAGAGCCCGCGCGGCGCGGCCATGAACAGCCAGAATGCGGCGATCAATCCCGCAAATGCGAGATACCACAGATCATAAGGCGCCATCCCAAGCGCCATCACCACCCCCGTGCCAACGGCCAGGGGCATGCGGCTCCAAAGAGGCAAAGCGGCCGGAGCGGAGGTCTCAGCCATGGGCGGTGTCAGTCGATCCGGTGAGCGCGGCGGGCTGCGCGGTGGTGCGGTTGCTGCCGGGCAGACGCACCCGCAGGCGTTTGATCCGCCGGGGATCCGCGTCGATGATCTCGAACTCTACGCCGGAGGGGTGTCCAACCATCTCACCGCGCGCGGGCACGTGACCCGCAAGCAAAAAGACCAGACCACCCAAGGTGTCCACTTCTTCGGCATCAATGTCCTGATGATCCGTGAGGGTCTGCCCGATCTCGCTTTCGAATTCGTCCAGCGGCGTACGTGCCATGGCTTGATAGCAAAACGGTCGCTCTTTGAACCAAAGCTGCGATTCTTCGGTGTCGTGCTCATCCTCGATTTCGCCGATAACCTGTTCGATCAGATCCTCGATCGTTACGATGCCATCAACACCGCCGTATTCGTCGATCACCAGGGCCATATGCCGCCGTTCGGCCTGCATCTTTGTCAGCAGAACGCCAATGGGCATGGACGGCGGGACGAACAGCAGCGGTCGCAACATCGCGCGCAAATCGAAACTCCCGCCGGTCCCGTTGAACCCATGGGACAGCGCGAAATCCTTGAGGTGGGCCATGCCGATGGGCGTGTCCAGCGTGCCTTCGTAGACGGGCAGGCGCGTTAGCCCGCTGTCGCGGAAAACCTGCAGCAGCTCATCTTGGGTGGCGTTTTCCGCCACGGCGACAATCTCTGCGCGCGGGACGGCCACGTCCTCGACCCGCATGCGGCGCAGGTTGATCATGCCATGCGTTTGCTGCGCGGGTGCCGATCCTTGTACGGGGTGCGCATCCTTGGGGTGCTCTGCCCCGCTGAATATCGTGCCCAACCTGTGAAACAGGCCCGGCCGTGCCTTTTGCCCGTTCGTGTGAATTTGTGTCTGCTCTGCCTTATGCGCGCTGTGCGCTGCACTAGACGAGCCGTCCTGTTCGCCCATCAATCCATACCAGTCACGAGCCATCCGGCCCAATCTCTTTTCTATATGGGTCCTCATGCCCCAGCTTGCCAAGTATTTCCACTTCGATCTGTTCCATAAGCGTGGCATCCGCGTCACGAATGTGATCGTAGCCCAACAGGTGTAACGTTCCGTGAACAAGGAGATGCGTGACATGTGAAGCAAAGCTCTTGCCTTGTTCTTGTGCTTCGCCTGTGCAGGTTTCAAACGCAATGGCGATGTCGCCCAGATGATGTGGGTCCTCTTCGTCCTCGGGTGTGGGGGCGAAAGGCGGGTCTCCGGCCTCTTCAGCGGCAAGATCCTCTGAGGGCCAGCTAAGCACATTCGTGGGCTGGGGCTTGCCGCGAAAATCCGCGTTCAGGGCGGCGATGCGGGTATCATCACAGCCCATCACGCAGATCTCATGTGACGCGCAGTCCAGACCCAAATGGGTCAGGGTCGCGCGCGCCGCGGTTTCCGCATGTGCCGCAAGCCCAGCCTGGACCCAGCGTTCATCTTCGATGATGGTGTCAGTCAACATAAGTTGCTACCGGAGCGCACAGCCCCCGGACCTCCGGGACGTATTGAGACAAAGAAACGGCTGCCGCGTGGCTTAGGCCGTGTCCTGCTCATAGGCTTCGATGATGGCGGCCACAAGGGGGTGGCGAACCACGTCTTTACCGGTGAAATAGTTGAACGAAATGCCATCCACATGTGCCAACAGCCGTTCCGCGTCCGCAAGACCCGAAGGCACCCCACGCGGCAGATCGACCTGTGTACGGTCCCCTGTGATCACCATGCGTGATCCTTCGCCCAGGCGTGTAAGGAACATCTTCATCTGCATGGTCGTGGCATTCTGGGCCTCATCCAGAACAACAAAGGCATTCGAAAGCGTGCGCCCGCGCATAAAGGCCAGGGGGGCGATTTCGACGGTCTTTTCCTCTTTCATCTTGGCCAGCTGTTTGCCGGGAAGGAAATCGTTCAGCGCATCATAGAGCGGCTGCATGTAGGGATCGACTTTTTCCTCTTGGGTGCCGGGCAAAAAGCCCAGCCGCTCGCCGGCCTCGACCGCGGGACGGCACAAGATGATCTTGTCGACCAGCCCGTTGATCAACATGTTCACCCCGACAGCGACCGCCAGATAGGTTTTGCCGGTTCCGGCCGGGCCAATGCCAAACGCCATTTCATTGGTGAACAATGAGGTGACATAGGTCTTTTGCGCATCCGTACGCGGTTCGATCAGCTTTTTGCGGGTCTTGATTTCGATCTTGCCACCGCCGAACATTTCAAGCTGTTCATCGGGCGCGGTGTCTTCCATGCGGAATTCGCGGTCAATGTCGCCCTTGGCGACCTCTTTGCCCTCTTCCAAGCGTGCGTAGAGCGATTGCAGCACATCAACCGCGGCTTCCAGCGCATCCTCGGGGCCATGGATGGCCAGTTGATTGCCACGTCGCAGGATTTGCACGCCGGTGCGGGCTTCTATGTCGGTGAGGTTGCGGTCAAACTCGCCGCATAGGTCGATCAGCAAACGGTTGTCGGGGAACTCGACGATGGTGTCGGACAATGTGGCTGCAGTCACGCATCTCTCCTGTGCAGGTGCTATAGATATGGTGCCTGTCCTTGACGCCATGCGCAAGTGTTGAGCGGGAATTGTCACGCGATTGAGACCGCATGTGCCAAATGAAAAGGCCGTGCGGCGCGGAGCTGCACGACCTGAGATGTGTGGTCTTCGGGATCCGGGCCCGGTGCCCAGATGAAAGCGGATCAGAGCGGGTCGCCAATAATCGAGGTCGAGCCCTGTTTGAAATCGCCAACCACCATGGTGGGCGCCGCGACGCCCGAGCAAACCGGCTTGCCGTATTTGTCGAGACGCGCCGAAAGATAGCCCTCGACACCATCGTCGATGATCCAGTGGTCACAGCCGTTCGGATCAACCCAGATCCCCGCCTGAAGGTTGCCAAGGTTCTTGTCGCTGTCGATGCCGCGGTCCAGACTTTTGTCGGGGCCGTGACGGCCAAGACCATCTGTCACTTCGCAACCTGCCAGCGCCACGGCGGCACTCAGGATCAGAGTGAGTTTTGCAAAATTCATGTCTCGGATCCCTTATTGAATGCAGATGATTTCGACGCGGCGGTTCTTGGCCATGCCCTGGCGGGTGCCGTTTGACGCCACTGGCATGCGCTCGCCATAGCCACGGATGTCCGTGATGTTTGCCCCGACCGAACGGCCCACGCGGGCGACGGCCTTGGCGCGGTTGTACGAGAGACGCATGTTGTATTCATCTGACGCGCGGCTGTCGGTGTGCCCGGCGATCACATAGGCAATTGCGGTCGAGCTGCGGAAGAAATCTGCCAAACGGGCCTGCCCCGCCGATGAGA
The DNA here is from genome assembly GCA_025210345.1 of Pelagimonas sp. Classification (GTDB taxonomy): domain Bacteria; phylum Pseudomonadota; class Alphaproteobacteria; order Rhodobacterales; family Rhodobacteraceae; genus JAOARQ01. Next base: position 147,731 of record JAOARX010000016.1, read on the forward strand.
TGCGGTGGCTGTTGGTGGCAAAGAACTGGTCCGAGTTCATCACGCCGCAGACGTTCTGGCGACGGCATTTCGGAATGCCTTTGCGGTTCACATGTGGTGACATGTACCCTTCGATACCGTCATCCATGACCCAGTGTTCACAGCCATCGGGATCAACCCAGATGCCTGGGATGTACTGCTCGCCCGAACCACCCTGCAGGCTTTGCGATTGTGTCGAGATAAATGGTGTTCTGTGCCCTGCATCGTCCGCCGCAGCGGGCAATGCCGCTGTCAGGCCAAGTGCAGCCAGCGCAAATGCGCCGATGGCTTTGGTGATGGATGTCGCCACAGCCCTGTCCCCTGAATTTGTGTTTCCCCCAAGCGCGAATTCCGAGTTGGCAGCCGGTCGCGCGAGCTAACTATTCGTGTACCTTAGCAATTTCTATGCCCGTGTGAAGGGAAAAGGCACGGGGAATTGTGGGGCGAATGGAAACACGCCCGGCTTTGTTTCACCGAAATCGGGGTCGTTGCGGTTTTACACCAGTTTCCCGGACAGGGAATTCGGTCCCGAAGAATCGATTCGCACCCGCCGCAGATCGCCGATGGCGACATCATCGGCCTCGACGTGGACGGCGTGCAGATACTCTGATTTGCCCACCATTTGTCCGGCCATGCGGCCTGCCTTTTCGAACAGCACGCTGACTTCGCGTCCAACCATATCGTCCTGAAGCGCGCGTTGCTGGGTTTTCAGCAGGGCCTGAAGGCGTTGCAGGCGGTCATCTTTTTCGGTTTCGGGAACCTGGGGGCGTTCCGCCGCAGGCGTGCCTGGGCGTTCGGAATATTTGAACGAAAACGCCGAGCCATATTTGACTTCTTCGATCAGAGCCATGGTGTCCTGGAAATCCTGTTCGGTCTCTTCGGGAAAGCCCACGATAAAGTCGCCCGACATATGCAGATCGGGCCGTGCGCTGCGCAGGCGTTCGATCAGCCGGATATACTCTTCGGCGGTGTGGCTGCGGTTCATGCGTTTGAGGATCTTGTCGCTGCCTGCCTGCACTGGCAGGTGCAGATAGGGCATCAGCTTGTCGCAATCGCCATGCGCATCAATCAGATCGTCGTCCATGTCATTGGGGTGGCTGGTGGTGAACCGGATGCGTTCCAACCCATCAATGGTCGCCAATTCGCGGATCATGCCGGCCAGACCCTTGTCATGACCGTGATAGGCGTTCACGTTCTGGCCCAGCAGAGTGATTTCACGCACGCCGCGTTCCACCAGGTCGCGGGCTTCGGCCATGATGCGGGTCGCCGGTCGCGAGACCTCGGCACCGCGGGTATAGGGCACCACGCAGAAGGCGCAGAATTTGTCACACCCCTCCTGCACCGTCAAAAACGCGGTTGGGCCGCGCTTGGCCTTGGGACGGGATTTGAGTTTTTCGAACTTGTCCTCTTCGGGCATGTCCGTATCCAGCGCCTTTTTCCCCTCGCGTGCTTTGGCCTCGAGTTCGGGAAGGCGGTGATAGGCCTGCGGGCCCACAACCAGATCCACCATCGGCTGGCGGCGCATGATCTCTTGCCCTTCGGCCTGGGCAACACATCCGGCGACCCCAATTTTCAGATCGGGTTTTTCCGCCTTGAGGCCTTTGTACCGCCCCAGTTCGGAATAGACCTTTTCCGCAGCTTTTTCCCGAATGTGGCAGGTGTTCAGCAAGATCATATCCGCGTCGTCGGGCGTGTCGGTCTGCACATAGCCTTTGCCCCCCATGGCCTCGGCCATGCGTTCGCTGTCATAGACGTTCATCTGGCAGCCATAGGTTTTGATGAACAGTTTCTTGGGCTGGGTCATCGGATCGGTCCTGTCGCGCAAGGGCTGGGCGGGGGATTCCACCATCAAGCGCCGCAGATACCGCAAAACAGGGTGTGCTTGCAATGCACGAGTTTTTCACCGATTCTGCGCCATAAGACCTGTCAGAGACCCATGATGAAATATCCTGATCTTGAAACCTTTTTGAACACAAGCGGTTCGGTCCTTGCCAAGGGGCCGGTTGCGATGGTTTTTGCCGAAGATGCGGTCGAACTGGACACAACGCTGCGCCACACGCGCCATTCCGGGTTTCGCACCGTGCTGTGTTTCGTGCGTGACGACTATGTCATGCCCGCGGATCTTGAGGACAAGGTGCATCGCATTGCCTTTGATCTTACGGTCGAAGACGCCGTGCCCAATGCCGTCAACAAGGTGATCGAAGCCGCCCCCGGGGTCTGGCTGTATTACTGTTACAACGCGGAATATCTGTTTTATCCCTACTGCGAGACACGCTCGATTGGCGAACTGCTGGCGTTTCATACCGAAGAGCGACGGGATGCGATGCTGACCTATGTGGTCGACCTTTACGCTGGGGATCTGGATCGCTGTCCCAATGCCGTCTCGTTGGACGAAGCGTTTTTGGACAAAACCGGGTACTATGCCCTTGCCCGGCCGGACCCGGCCAACCACAACCATCCCAAAGAACGGCAGCTGGATTTCTTTGGCGGGCTGCGATGGCGCTATGAAGAGCATGTTCCCCAGGATCGGCGCAAAATTGACCGGATCGGCCTGTTTCGCGCCAAGCCCGAGCTGCGGCTGCTGTCCAATCACACCTTCAATGACGAAGAATACAACACCTATGCCTGCCCTTGGCACAACAATATCACGGCATCCATCGTGTCGTTTCGCACTGCCAAGGCGCTGAAACGCAACCCCGGTTCAACCTTTGATATCCGTTCGTTCCGCTGGCACAATTCGGCGCCGTTCGAATGGCATTCGCGGCAATTGCTGGATCTTGGGTTGATGGAGCCGGGGCAATGGTTCTGAGGATCAGACCATTTCAATGACGCCTTTGTCGATTGCCAGAACATAGCCGCGCCGGGCGATGTTCTTGACCAGCAATTCAGACACGATCTGATTGCCAAGCCCGTCACGCAGGCGTTTGATCCGGGTCGCGCCCGCCGCCTCTTCGCAATCGGTTTCCAACCGCCCGGAAATCACCGCTTCTATCTGGGCGCCTGACAGCATCTCGTCATCCAGCCTGGCCTCGGCCAGGACCGAAAGGGTTTCCATCATCGCGTCGGTCAGCTTAAAGCCCATGGTGTTCAGGTAAACCGTGTTCTCATCGCGCGAGATGATCAGGCTTGAGACTTCGATGCCCGAACGCTCAATCTGGGCCATCCGGCGGTTCAACGTGACCAGCATCACAAGAAACACCAGCGCCGCGATCAGCAGCGCGGTGGCAAAGACCAGCAGCACAAAGATCACCATGCGATAGCTGGCCAATGTGTCGGAAAAGGCTGTGCCGCTTTGCGCGAGGATCTCAAGCAGCTTGATTTCCGCCTGCGTGGCCAGGGTGTCGTTTTCGACAAAGATCCGTTCCACCCGCGCGTTAAACGCATTGGCATCGGGCAGGGTGAGCATCAAGAACACCCCGGCGATCGCCAGGATCACCACAATGGCCACGAGCCCCCCGGCGACAAGACGCGTCCCCGCGCGGCGGCTTTCAGTAACGGAGATAGTGCTCACCAGCGTCTGCCTTTGTCTTCAAAGAGGGAGGGGTTTCGGACAGCTGTGTGATCGTCAACAGCGTCCAGCCCGCGTTGGTCAGGCGGCGGCTTGCCTGCGCGGTTGCGTCGGCCTTTGACGGGCAGTCCCCGGGCAAGGACAAGACGCCAAAATGCAGCCGCAGCGGGCTGTCCTGCTTGGCTTTATAGGCGACAAAGCACTCGGCCAGCGCGCCTGTGGGCACCATGAGCACCAGCCCAAAGGCCATGGAAAAGAGGATCTGTTTCATGCGCTTATTCTTGCGCCTGCGGGGCGTGAAATTCAATAACAACCGCGAAAATCGCGCTGATAGCGGATAGCAATCCAGCGATATTGCCTAAAAATCCGGGGCGGGGCGAGGGTGGTTTTGCCAACCGCCCACGCTGCAAGCGGGCGTCATTCAAACCCGATCAGGAGACCCGCAATGTCCTCACGTTTTATCTCTGGCGTTATCGCCGCTGCCACCGCCATCTCATTGATCGCCGCTGCGCCCGCCCGGTCCGAGGTCAAGCCCGAAACCGTGATCGGCGTTGCGACCGCTTTGATCTTTCTGGGGGCGCTGATGCATGAACACGATAACTCAAGTTCCAAATCCAAGGTGATCGTCACCCAGCCGCCCAAGCCCAAGCGCCACCGCGCCGGAAACCTGCCGCGCCTGCCCGGACAATGCCTGCGCAAAGAGGCGGGCAAGAACAAGCGCACGGTGCTGGGGCGCCGCTGTCTTGAAAAGAACTATCACCCCATGCGCGCTTTGCCCAACCAGTGCCGCACCACCTATCGCGCGAAAAAGAACAACAAAGTGCGCTTTGGCTATCGGGTTGGATGTCTGAAGAAACGCGGTTTCCGCATCAGCCAGCGCTAAACAGTTTTGAGGCCGAGCAGTTCAGGCCTGTCCAGCCAGTGAAGGGGCCCTTAGCGGGGCCCCTTTTTCATGTGGTGATGGTGATCGGGCTGTCCAGCCAGTGCTCTTCTAGGTTGGCGGTGTCGCCAATCCGGTCCACAACGGCGAACAAGCCCGGTTCATGCAGCGGTGTCAGCACCCCGTGCCATGTCCCGCGATGAAAATTAATGCCCTGTCCCGGTCCGGCCACAAAGGCGTGGATGGCTCCGGGGCGCGCAGGGGCGGGCGTCTCAGAAGACATATCAGTGGCGGTGCCCGGCTCGGCGACGATCACCAGCCAGGGGTTTTGATGCATCGGGATAAAGGCCTGAGACCCCTCGGGGTGACGCTCAACCATGTCCAACCGATAGGGCAGGGCGCGTGGCTGGGCCTTGAACAGGCTGAGACCTGCGCGCCCATCGGGGCCAAAGTCCAGATCCGCCCGATCATGGAAGCGGCCACAAAGCCCCTGATTGATCAGCTTGTCGGCGTCGCCCGTGCAGTCCAGAACATCGCCAAAGGGTGCAAAACGCCCTGCGGTCAGCGGCAAGGCCTTGATCGTTGGCATGGGTTACAGCTCCAGCTTGGGATGGCGGTTCACGTCTTTATACAGCAGATAGCGGAAGGGTTCATCGCCCGTCGCGATGCAGGCCTGCGGGCAAAAGGCGCGCAACCACATGAAATCCCCCGGGCCGACCTCGACCCAGTCTGTATTCAACAGATAGCGCGCCGTGCCCTGCAAGACGTACAGCCCATGCTCCATCACATGGGTTTCGGCAAAGGGGATGCGGCCACCGGGCAGAAAGGTCACGATGTTCATATGCATGTCGTGGCGCAGGTCGGTGGGCTCGACAAAGCGGGTCGTCCCCCATTTGTCGGTATTGGGCATCCAGGTAATTGGCGTGTCGTGATCCGTGGTCACAAAGGCCTCTGGCGTGGTCAGCCCCGGGGCGGGTTCCCAGCGTTTGCGGATCCAATGAAAACACAGGGGGGCATCCCCGGTGTTCTTGATGCGCCACGCCGCACCGGCGGGAAGATAGGCATAGCTGCCTTGGGTGATGGCATATTCAGCGCCATCAATCACAAGCACCCCGCTGCCGGATGTGACCAGGATCGTCCCCTGCGCCTGTGGGTCCGGCTCGGGCGTGTCGCTGCCGCCACCCGGTGCGACTTCGACGGCATATTGCGCAAAGGTTTCGGCAAACCCGCTTAGGGGACGGGCGATAATCCAGACGCGCGTGTCCTGCCAACCGGGCAAAAAGGACGTCACGATGTCGCGCATGGTATGGGCGGGCAGGACGGCATAGGCCTCGGTGAAAACGGCGGTGCCCTCGGGGTTCACGGATTGATCCGGCAGACCTCCCGGCGGAAAGGCATAGCTGCGGGGGCTGATGTCAGTCATAGCATGTCCTCAAGCCGCAGGCGGGCGATGCGCTCAACCTGTTTGCAGGCCTCTTTGAATTCCGTGGGCGTGTCGTTGTTGATACGCCTTTCAAAGGCGGCAAGGATCCCCGCCTTGTCATAGTCGCGCACGGCGATGATGAAGGGGAAGCCATGTTTCGCAACATAGGCTGTGTTGAGGCGGCCAAAGCTTTCGCGTTCTTCATCGGTCAAGGCATCCAGACCCGCGCTGGCCTGTTCCGACGTGCTTTCTGCGGTCAGCCGTTTGGCCTGGGCCAGTTTGCCCGCCAGATCCGGATGGGCCCGCAACACAGCCAGACGTTCGTCATCCGTGGCAGAGCGGAACATTCGGGCCAGCGCGTTGTGCACCCCGGCAGGGCGATCATGCGCTGGGCCAAGTTCAAGCGCATGCGCGCGTTCGGCGATCCATGGGGAATGTTCGAACACACCGCCAAAGCGCGCGACAAAGCGCTCTTGATCCATTTCGGACGGACGGTCCTGGGGGATGGGCGGATGTGTTTTGGCCCAATGCTGCGCAATGTCGATCCGGCGGGGGCACCAGACCCCATCATGTCCCTGAATGTGTTCGATAAACCGCTTGAGCCCCGCGATCTTGCCGGGACGTCCGATCAGACGGCAATGCAGCCCGATGCTCATCATGGCGGGGCGGCCCTCTGTGCCTTCGGCATAGAGCGTGTCAAAGGCGTCGATCAGGTATTCTTCGAAATCCTGCCCGTTGACCCAGCCCGGACTGCCCGCAAACCGCATGTCGTTGGCTTCCAGCGTATAGGGGATGATCAGCTGGTCCCGCCCATTGATCTTGCGCCAATAGGGCAGATCGTCGTCGTAGGTGTCCGAAATATAGTCAAACGCCGCCGTGTCCGCCACCAGCCCCACGGTGTTCATGGAACAGCGTCCGGTGTACCAGCCGCGTGGGGGGGCGCCCACGACTTCGGTGTGCAGACGCAGGGCCTCGGCGATCTGTGCGCGCTCTTCTTCCTCGGGCATGTCCTTGTGTTCGACCCATTTCAGACCGTGGCTGGCGATTTCCCAACCGGCGTCTTTCATCGCTTCGACCTGCTCGGGGGAGCGCGCCAAGGCGCTGGCGACCCCGTAAATCGTCAGCGGAATGTCCGCCTGCGTGAACAGGCGGTGCAATCGCCAGAACCCCGCGCGCGCCCCGTATTCATAGATCGATTCCATATTCCAGTGCCGCTGCCCGGGCCAGGGCGCCGCACCGGGAATGTCGGACAGGAACCCCTCTGATCCGGCATCCCCATGCAACAGGCAGTTTTCCCCACCCTCTTCGTAGTTCAGCACGAATTGCACGGCCACCTTGGCCCCACCGGGCCAGTTTGGATCCGGTCTGTCCGGCCCATGGCCGATCATGTCACGCGGGTAACGATTCATAAACTCTTGCCCCCAAGCTGCGTTTGCTTTTCTTATCAAGCCAATCGGCCCATTCCCAAGGAGACCCCAATGCCCCAAGGCTATCTGACTACCCATGTTCTGGATACGGCGCGCGGTTGTCCAGCGAAAGGGATCCGCATCGCACTCTATCGTGTTTCCGGGAACGCGCACAAGAAAGTGGCCGAAAGCGAAACCAACGCCGATGGGCGCACCGATGCGCCCATTCTGCCGGTGGAAAAGTTCAAACCCGGAACCTACGAGCTGATCTTCTTTTGCGGCGATTACCTGCGTGACAACGATCTGGCAGGCGAAGACCCCTTGTTCCTGGACCAGATCCCCATCCGGTTTGGCATGGCCGATGAGGACGCGCATTATCATGTGCCCTTGTTGCTTTCGCCCTATGGCTATTCGACATATCGCGGGTCGTAAGGCATTTACTTGACCTCCATCAGTGACTATCTGTGCCCCCCATGGCCAAGCAAAAGAAGACAACGGACCCCAATTATAAAGTGATCGCCGAGAACCGGCGCGCACGGTTTGACTATGCCATCGAGGATGACATCGAATGCGGCATCATTCTGACCGGGTCCGAGGTCAAATCCCTGCGGGAGGTGTCTTCGAATATCGCCGAAAGCTATGCGGCGGTCGAAGAGGGCGAGCTGTGGCTGGTGAATTCCTACATCGCCCCCTACGAGCGGGCGATGTTCCCGCACAAGGAACGCCGTCGCCGCAAGCTGTTGGTGTCAAAACGCGAACTGTCGCGCCTGTGGAATGAAACCCAGCGCAAGGGCATGACACTGGTGCCCATGGTGATGTATTTCAACCACAAGGGCATGGCCAAGATCAAACTGGGCATCGCCAAGGGTAAGAAAAACCACGACAAACGCGCCTCTGAGGCCAAGCGGGACTGGGGCCGTCAAAAGCAAAGGCTGCTTAAGCAGGGCTAGGTATTTGGCGCTTTGATCAAACGGCATTGCGGTTTGATCGGCACGTGGATTATCGTCTTGCGCATGCCTTTGATGTGTTGTGCAAGGATCCCTTATGACCAAATGGCCCGCCCCCGTTTCCCTGTCCGGGACCTATGCCTCTGTCGTCCCGCTTTCGCCTGATCACCACGATGACCTGATCGAGGCCGAGGCAGACGGAAACCTGCATGATCTGTGGTATACCTCGGTCCCTGCCGCGGCAGAGATGGCACAAGAGATTGATCGCCGCATCGGACTTTCGAACATGCAGCCCTTCGCGATTGTCGACAATGCCAGCGGCAAGGCGATTGGCATGACAACGTATATGAACACCGATCCCGCGAACAAACGGCTTGAGATCGGCAGCACGTGGTATCGCAAGTCGGCGCAGCGCTCACCTTTGAACACCGAATGCAAACTGCTGCTGCTCACCCATGCCTTCGAAGAATTGGGCTGTATAGGCGTCGAATTTCGCACCCATTTTATGAATGTTCAAAGCCGCCGTGCGATCGAACGCCTTGGGGCCAAGCTGGACGGGGTGCTGCGCGCCCACATGATCTTGCCCAACGGAACCGTTCGCGATACGGCGGTCTATTCGATCATCGCCGCGGAATGGCCCGCAGTAAAGGCGAACCTGAGTTGGCGATTGCAAAACACGCCGCGCTAGGGTTAGGACCGGCTAGGGGATAAACCAAAGGCGGGCACATGGCCCGCCTTGTTTGTTATTTCTTACCTTTCAGAGCCTTTGCAGCAGCCAGTCGGGCCTTGTTCTTTTTGCTGTTGGGCTTGCCTTTCGGGGGCGGAGGCCCCTTTGGCTTGTCAGCGTCGCGGCGTTTGAACGGAGACCCTTCACCACCTTTGCCCTTGCGACGCGGTGAGGCCGATGGATCGGTGACGTCGAACTTAGGCTTCTGGGGCGCTGGGCGCTCTTCTTTCTTGGGTTTATCCGCGCGCGGCTTATCTGCGGGTTTGGGACGCGCATCCGGTTTCGGCTTGCCCAAGGGCTTTCCTTCAAAGCCCTTTCCACCCTCGGCCTTGTCAAAGGGCTTTTTCTTGAACGGCTTGTCGCCGCGATCCGCGTGATCGGCGGGCTTGGTTTTTGACCAATCCTTTTTCGGTTTGTCGTCCCAGGGTTTGCCATCGCGTTTGCGATCATCGCGGGGACCGGATTTGCGCGGGCGGTCGTCAAACTCTTTGCGGGGGCCACGGCCGCCGGGTTTGCCACCAAACTTGCCACCCGGTTTCGGGCCCCGGCGATCCCCACCCCGATCCCCGCCGCGTTCTTGTTCGGGGGCCTCATCCATCTGGGTCAGGTTCACACCTTTTTCCAGTTCCAGATCCGCGCCAAGCGCCATGGCCAGTTTGGGCGCGGCCTCGGCTTTGAGCTGGACAAAGGTCTCATGTGGTTTCACGCGGATCGCACCGATGTCCCCCTTGTGCAATTTCCCGTTGCGGCACAGCATCGGCACCAGATTGCGCGGACCGATGTTTTCCTCGCGGCCAGCCGAAACGCGGAACCACTGCGATGGGCCAAACTCAGCGCGCGGGCCGGGTTTGGCCTCTGGATCTTGCAGCTCTTCCGGGGCGGAACGCGAATTGCGCAACAGGCGCAGATACGACGTGGCCAGTTTCTGGGGCGAAAAGGCTTCTAGTAGCTGTTCAACAGACGGCAGCTCGGCCTCGGTTGTGGGGTCTTGCCAGATGGGGTCGGCCAGCATGCGCTCGGCATCCTTGGCGTTGATCTCATCTGCCGAGGGGGCGTTGGTCCATTCGGCCTTGAGCTTGGCCCAGCCCAGCAGGCGATTGGCCTTGGACCGGGAGCGACGGGTGACGATCAGCGCGCTGACCCCCGAGCGCCCGGCGCGGCCTGTGCGCCCCGAGCGATGCAACAGGGTTTCGTGGTTCGAGGGCAGCTCGGCGTGGACCACCAGATCCAGACCCGGAAGATCAATGCCGCGCGCCGCGACATCTGTCGCCACACAAACCTGTGCCCGCCCGTCGCGCATGGCCTGCAACGCGTGGGTGCGCTCGGTCTGGGTCAGTTCCCCCGACAGGGAAACAACCTGAAAGCCCCGATTTGACAGGCGCGTGGTCAGGCGGGCGACCATAGCGCGGGTGTTGGCAAAGACGATGGCATTCGGGGCCTCGTAGAAACGCAACGTGTTGATCACGGCGTTGTCCACGTCCTGCTCTGCAATCATCATTGCGCGATAGGCAATATCTGCGTGTTGCTGCCCCTCGGCCTTGACGACAATGCGCTGGGCGTCTTGTTGATAGGTCTTGGCCAGTTCCGCGATGGATTTCGGCACGGTGGCGGAAAACAGCAGCGTCTGGCGGTCTTCGGGGGCTTCGTCCAGGATGAACTCAAGGTCTTCCCGAAAGCCCAGATCCAGCATTTCGTCCGCTTCGTCCAGCACGACGGCGCGGATATTGGTCAGATCAATTGAACCGCGTTTGATGTGGTCGCGCAGACGGCCCGGCGTGGCCGCAACGATATGCGCGCCGCGTTCCAGGGCGCGGCGTTCGTCCCGCATGTCCATCCCGCCCACGCATGAGGCCACGACAGCGCCGGCCTTTTCAAACAGCCAGGTCAATTCGCGTTTGACCTGCAAGGCCAGTTCCCGCGTCGGCGCGATGACCAGGGCAAGCGGGGCCTCTGGGCGATCAAAGCGCTCGGCCTCTTCCAAGAGGGTGGGGGCCACGGCCAGACCAAAGCCCACGGTCTTGCCCGAACCGGTCTGCGCCGAGACCAGCATATCCTGGCCTTCGAGTTCGGGTTCCAGAACCGCCGTTTGAACGGGGGTCAGATTCTCATATCCACGCGCATCCAGCGCATCACGAAGTGCTTGTTTCACGGCGTTGTCTTCTTCTTATTGGGGATTGCCCTTGCAACAACGCTCGTGGGTCGGACTCCACCTCGACCCGGGACGCCATATCAGGACTGCAAGCGGCGCTTCTAGACGGGCAGGCCGCAGAAGTACAGGGCCAAAACGTGAAATTGATGAATGCCACAGTCGGCTTTCCCTGGGGAATGGTGGCGTGGACTTCCCGTTTCATGCCGGGGAGCGGGTTTCTACCGTGGCCTTGGGTATGGAAACGCGGAGGGCTCACCCATGGAACTGATTATCTCACTGATTGCGGGCGCTGTAGGGGGCAATGCGGCTGGCGGCATTCTGAAAAATCTGAACCAAGGCACGCTGATCAATTCGATCGCGGGGATTGTCGGCGGCGGTGTCGGCAGCCAGATCCTGGGCATGGCGGGCATCGCCACAGGCGGCGGTGGCATGGATATCGCCTCGATCCTTGGGCAGGTGGCCAGCGGTGGTGTGGGCGGCGGCGCGGCGCTGGCGCTTGTGGGGGGCGTCAAGAATATGATGGCGAAATAGGTCGCAGCGACCGCGCGTCATCGCCATTCAAGGCATTTCGATACGGATTTAGACATCAATCCGGGCGGCCCTTTGGTCGCCCGTCTTGCATGCGGCTGCCAGCAGGCCTAAAGACGTTACGGCATAGGGCGATTGCGGATAGAAAGGCGAGGTGCGGCATGGCTGTGGACGATCCGAAAACACTGGTCTCGACCGAGTGGCTGGCAGCGCATCTCAAGGATCCGGATCTTAGGATCATTGATGGCAGCTGGTACATGCCCGCAGACAACCGCGATCCGCGCGCGGAATATGAGGCCGCCCATATCCCCGGTGCCCGTTTCTTTGATATCGACGAAGTTGCCGATCTACGCTCTGATCTGCCCCATATGGCGCCACCGGTCGAGAAATTCATGTCGCGCATGCGCAGTCTTGGCATCGGCGACGGGCATCAGATTGTTGTCTATGATGGTGCGGGTCTCATGAGCGCGGCCCGGGTCTGGTGGACCTGTAAACTGATGGGGCAGGACAATATCGCCGTGCTGGACGGGGGATTGCCCAAATGGCAGGCCGAGGGGCGCGAGATCGAAGATTTGCCCCCCGTCATTCGTGACCGCCACATGACGGTTCGTCGCCAGGCGCATATGGTCAAGGACGTGACGCAGGTGTCCGCGGCTTCGAAACTGCGCGACTACGAGATCATCGATGCACGTGCCGCCGAGCGGTTCCGCGGTGAGGTGCCCGAACCCCGGGAAGGGCTGCGCAGCGGTCATATTCCGAACGCCCGCAACGTGCCTTTTGGGACTTTGCTCAATGACGATAAAACCATGAAGAGCGCCGATGAGATGCGCGCGATCTTCGAAACGGCGGGTGTCGACCTGAGCAAACCCGCCATCACCTCATGCGGATCTGGCATTACCGCCGCGATCCTCAGCCTCGCCCTGGAAATCATGGGTAAGAGCGACCACGCGCTTTATGACGGGTCATGGACCGAATGGGGGGCCTTCCCCACCTTGCCCGTTGCCACCGGAGAAGAGTAATGTTCGAGAACCTCAAGGAACAACCTGCGGATAAAATCCTGACCCTCATGGCCGCCTATCGCGAAGACCCGCGCGACAGCAAGATCGACCTGGGTGTCGGTGTTTACAAAGACGCCAGCGGCAACACCCCGGTGATGCGCGCGATCAAGGCGGCGGAAAAGCAGCTGTGGGAGCAGGAAACCACCAAGGCCTACACCGGTCTTGCGGGGGATCCCGGCTTTGCGGATGCGATGATTGATCTGGTGCTGGGCAAGGCGGTTGCGCGTGGCAATATCGCGGCGGCGGCAACACCCGGCGGCACCGGCGCCGTGCGTCAGGCCTTTGACCTGATCCGTATGGCCAATCCGAATGCCAAGATCCACGTGTCCGATCCGACATGGCCCAACCACCTTTCGATCATGAAGCACATGGAGATCGAAGCGGTTCCCTATCGCTATTTTGACAGCGAAACCCGGGGTGTAAACTTTGACGGGATGATCGAAGACCTGAAAAAGGTCAACGCAGGTGACGTTGTGCTGGTGCATGGCTGCTGCCACAACCCGACCGGTGCGAACCTGAACATGGCGCAGTGGCAAGAGGTGGTCGACCTGTTGATCGAAAAGGGCGCCATGCCGATGGTCGACATCGCCTATCAGGGCTTTGGCGACGGTTTGGAAGAGGACGCACAGGCGGTGCGTTTGATCGCGTCAAGCTGCCCCGAGACCCTGATTGCGGCGTCCTGTTCAAAGAACTTTGGTGTTTACCGCGAACGCACCGGGCTTTTGATGGCGGTCTGCAATGATCCCGCCAAGCAAAAGCTGAACCAAGGCACGCTGAACTATCTCAACCGCCAGAACTATTCTTTCCCGCCCGACCATGGGGCGCGACTGGTCACCATGGTTCTGACCGATCCGGCGCTGCGCGCGGATTGGGCGCTTGAGCTGGAAGAGGTCCGTAACTCGATGCTGGGGTTGCGTAGCCAATTGGCAAGCGAACTTCAGCGCCTGTCTGGCTCGGATCGCTTTGGCTTTATCGCCCAGCACCGGGGCATGTTCTCGCGCCTTGGCGCAAGCGCAGAACTGGTTGAGAAGCTGCGGGTGGATCACGCGATCTATATGGTCGGAGATTCCCGCCTGAATATCGCGGGTTTGAACAAGGACAGCGTTCCGATCCTCGCGGATGCGATTGTCAAAGTCGGGATCTGATTGACGTCAAATCGCGTCAATGTTGCGTGAATGCGGGCTGGAGGCGTCGCTTGTCTTTGGCCCGGATTACAGATCACCCAACCGGTTTGAACATAATGCACTTTGTTCAGGTGGATTTTGCGGGGATTGGGCAACACTTTTGGTGTTACGCGGGTGGTGATGGTGAAATTCCAATGGTCTTTGGCGGGAAAAACGTTAATGTGTCGCCAATCTCACGCACGCGATCCGTGTGCTAAATAATCATATCTGGTAGGCAAAATAATGTCATTTAAATATCTAGGCGCACTCGTGGCGGGTGCAATTGCTGCTACGGCGGCGCAAGCTGAAGAGCAGAATGTAACCGCTGAATCGATGGTCCTGTCAACGCAGAGCGCGCAGGGCGGTCTTTTTGCGTCTCAGTTTGGCGCGCCTTCGGCGATCACAGCGCCCAAGAACACAGGCTATGTCGCGTTGACCGGGACCAATCCCCGCGGTGGGATCAAAGGCAATCCTGGCGATGGCGATCTTTCGTTTGGCTACGCGCTTGGTAACCCGGTTTCGGGTGTTGGTGTGACCGTGGGCGTGGATGTCACCGGTCTTGAGCCGTTTGGCGACTCTGGCTCGTTCAGCCTGACATTCAGCCGCCTGTTGCACGCCGGTCAGAATTCGGTGACCTTCGGCGCGATCAGCGGATCGGGCATTGGTGGCTGGGGCGACCAAAAGGGTAATGAGCGTGGTTCGATCTTTTTCACGCATATGACGCAACTGCAGATGGGTGAGACCGCTGTTCCCTTTATGGCCACTTTGGGCTATGGTCAGGATGCAAAGTTCAAAGGCGGAACTGGCAAGAACCGGGCCAAGAAAGAAAACGGTGTTTTCTGGGCCATGGGTGTTGGTGTGACCGACTTCATGAGCTTTAGCCTCAGCGGAACCGACAACCAGGTTAACGCCGGTGTCGGGCTGCGCATTCCGGGTGTAGATGGGCTGAGCGTATCGTTGGGTCAATATGACCTCGCAAATAAACATGACCGCACTCAGACCGCTTTGACCGTGTCATACGCCTATCGTTTTGGAGCCAAGTAATGAAAAATATCGTTAAGCTTTCCGTCGCCGCCGTATTGGCATTGGGTTTGGGCACCTCGGCATATGCTGGTGGTGATTCTCAGGTCAGCGCGCCCGTCAGCGCATCTGTGACCGTTCCCACGGTAACCATCGTTGTTTCCCCGTCGGGTGGGACCTCGGTGAATGGGGCACCCGTTACGGTTGCGTCTTTGCCACCTCAGGCCCAGACAGCGATTGCTCAGATTGCAGCCGCAGGTGGCGGTTCGATTACGTCCGCAAGCCCGATGGTGGTTGGTCTGTTGGCAAGTTACTTCTGATCCCGTCGGATCACGGTTTTTGCGGGGCGCGGCTTTTGCTGCGCCCCGTTTGTTTTTGGGGTTCCCAAGCCAGGGGAACTGCCCTAAAGACCACATCCAGATAAGGGCGCTGCCCCTATCGATTCGTCCGAGACGGTGGGTGGAGTAATCCGTAATTCCTGCCTGAGACGGGAAGAGACATCTTTTCCAGATCCACCGGTTATCCGGTTGGTTCCATGGGATGCGTCGACCCTTCTTCGGACTTTGTGGTTTGGGGTTTACCCCTTGCCGAACTGAGCCGGAGGGTCCGCCCTCCACTACTTGGAGTGAAACTGTGGATAGAGCCCAGAAAGAAAAAGTGGTCGAGGAACTCGGCCAGATCTTCGAAAGCTCTGGCGTCGTGGTGGTATCCCGCTACGAGGGTCTGACGGTTGCCGAGATGACGGACCTGCGCAATCGCGCACGTGAAGCTGACGCTGTGGTCCGCGTCGCCAAGAACAGGCTTGCCAAGATCGCCATCAAAGGCACCGGCTGCGAAAGCATCGGTGAGTACCTGGATGGTATGACTGTACTGACCTATTCGGAAGACCCCGTGGCTGCGGCCAAGGTCACCGAAGGTTTCGCCAAGGACAACGGTAAGTTGGAAATCCTTGGTGGTGCCATGGCTGGTACTGCACTTGATCGTGCTGGCGTTGAAGCCGTGTCGAAAATGCCTTCTCGCGAGGAGCTTATTGCTTCGATCGTGGGCTGCATCGGCGCACCTGCTTCGAACATCGCTGGCGCAATTGGCGCACCTGCTTCGAACATCGCTTCGATCCTTTCCACCATCGAGGAAAAGGGCGAGGCGGCTTAACGGCACCTTGGAAGATCCGCGTAGGGCAATCGCCCGCACGTTGGAACACATCTTATAAACTGAAAGAGTCTCAAAATGGCTGATCTTAAAGCACTCGCAGAAAGCATCGTGGGCCTGACCCTGCTGGAAGCACAAGAACTGAAAACCATCCTCAAGGATGAGTACGGCATCGAGCCCGCCGCTGGTGGCGCGGTTATGGTTGCTGGCGCAGCAGGCGACGCCGGTGGCGCAGCTGCTGAAGAAAAGACTGAATTCGACGTCATCCTGAAGTCGGCCGGCGACAAGAAAATCAACGTCATCAAAGAAGTCCGCGGCATCACCGGCCTGGGCCTCAAAGAAGCGAAAGAGCTGGTTGAAGCCGGCGGCAAAGCCGTCAAAGAAGGCGTCGACAAAGCAGAAGCTGAAGACATCAAGAAAAAGCTCGAAGACGCAGGCGCGGAAGTCGAGCTCAAGTAATCCCTTTCGGGTTTTACAGGAAACGGCGGTCCCTATGGGCCGCCGTTTTTCGTTTGTACACATCGCCTTCTCTTAAGGTCCTGACCCTGGCGATATTGCCCTATGTCGCTGTAAAGGTTGGGGTACCCGCCATTGACATCGAATAACATGGTCGCGCTCATTGCTTGTCATCCCCTGTCAGAGCAGAGTTTGGACATCGAACTTTCAGATAGGATATTCAATAATGTTTCTTTCAAATTCAACGCGCGTAACCTCTGTGGTGCTCGTAGTCACGCTGACCTGTTCCGCGTTTTCGGCGGCTCCTGCCCTTGCGGATGGGGCCTATGACTCGGGTGGACATGGGGGCAATGTACATGCGTGCAAAGGTGGGCGGTATCAGGCGAATGAGGGTGATGCCTGGACGGATCTTCCCGGGGGATGGACCTGTTATAATGGTGTGATGTCGCCTGCCAATTCAATCGCATGCAAGACAAAAGCCGCGAAGGTGATGACCAAAGGGGCGGTAAAGCCCGCCGAGGGTAAGGCGAAAAAATGCTGTAGCGATGGGCTTGATCGCATTATGGAAACCGTCGACTAAATCCAAGGGGCCCGGTTAATCTGATAGCCGGGCCCATGTTTTGGATTCTGAGACGTTTGCCGATCAGGCGTTTGCGTGCATCGGATGGCTGCGCAGCTCATCGACAAAGGGTTCCAGTTCGGGATCCATCATCAAAGACGCGGCTTTGCGCTGGTGCCAATCGACCGCCTTGACATGCAGGTCGCTCAGGACCGGATCGTTCTTCAGCTCGGTGACAAAGGCTTCGACCTTGGGTTTGTAGCGGTCGATAGACGTTTCTTCGATGTCATTGATGTTGTGCTTGAACCAATAGGGCGCGCCCAACACGTTTTCCATGTGATTGGCACGTCCGCGGGCGCGTTTGTTCATATAGGAATTCAGCGAACGCACTGCATAATGATTGACCTGCGCAATATCGTAAGACGGCGGGTTTTCAGTGCGCTCACCGTTGACAAAGAAATCTGCGCCACCCGGCCAGACATGTTTGGTGTCGGCTTTGTGTTCTTCTGAATGGATCGGCTGGTGAATGCCCAGACGCTTGAATTTATGCGGGTTGGTATACAGTGACTTTTGATGCGCGCCCGCGTTGGGATTGCTTTGCGCGTGCCATGGTTTTTCAGTCAATCGGAACTGTTCCGTCACCGGGGCGTCCACGATTTTCTCAATACCCGCCGAGCCGAACAGGCGCCATGGCACCGAGATCACATCGACATTCGGGCCGGATGCATCCACCAAAGCCTGAACCGACCCATCTTCGATGTGGATGTTCAGGTATTCGTCTGCATCCGTGATATAGACCCACTCTGCGTCTTTCATTACGTCATAGCGGTTGGCTTGTCGCAGGGCGCTGCGGTGAATGCCGCCCGCCTTGGGTTTGGTCCTGTGGTGCGTCAAAAGCCCCATCTCTTGCAGGCGCAAGAGGATCTGATCGGTCGGGTCCGTGCAGTCGTTTGAGCAGACGATAATATCGTCAAAACCGATCACTTTGTGATGCGCGACCCAGTCAAGGATATAGGGGGATTCATTCTTCATGGTCGACATGACCGTGTATTTGCCGTTCCCCATGGGGCTGCTCCTGCCAGTAGTTTGTTTTGTCAGAGATTCTAATGGATTGTTCTTGATCTGGCAACTTTGCCTCGGATTGTTAATCGTAACGCAAAGGGGACGTTGAAACTCGTGGTGTTTTTTGGCACAATGATCGAACAGCTGATTGGGCGCCCCTTTTGTGTCTTTGGGGTTGCTTTTGCTGTGTTCACCGAATATTCGGAAATCTCTTGCGGCTTCGATTGATTCGATGCCGCTATACCCCTTTGCACACAACAGGAGCCCGAAAAAGAAGATCATGACCTCTTTTGCCCGGCACCGAACTTTGGGCGAGTGTCTGGGAAGTGAGACCGTAAAAGATGATCACCCCGTAAAATCAAACCGTTATTGCTGCCCTTGCTTGGTAAGCCTCTCTTGAAGAGGGTCTTTCCAAGGTAGGGATCTACAAGATCGAGAGGCCCCGGTGGGACGGCGGCCGAGAATGGATCAGGTCAATACCGTCACTGATGGATCGTACCGGTGCCCGACGGTGCGTTTCCAGACGAGATATCGAAAGGTGACATCTGTCATGGCGCAAAGCTTCCTTGGCCAGAAACGTCTTCGCCGTTACTACGGCAAAATCCGTGAAGTGCTGGAAATGCCGAACCTCATCGAGGTTCAGAAATCCAGCTATGAGTTGTTCCTGAAATCCGGCGACCAGCCCCAGCCCACCGACGGTGAAGGCATCAAGGGCGTGTTCCAATCGGTCTTTCCGATCAAGGATTTCAACGAAACCTCGATCCTGGAATTCGTCAACTACGATCTGGAAAAGCCGAAGTACGACGTAGAAGAATGCATGCAGCGCGACATGACCTACAGCGCGCCGCTGAAGGTGACTTTGCGTTTGATCGTGTTCGATGTGGACGAAGATACCGGCGCAAAATCGGTCAAGGACATCAAGGAACAAGACGTCTTTATGGGCGATATGCCCCTGATGACACCGAACGGGACGTTCGTTGTGAACGGCACCGAGCGCGTGATTGTATCCCAGATGCACCGCTCACCCGGCGTGTTCTTTGATCACGACAAAGGCAAGACGCACAGCTCGGGCAAATTGCTGTTCGCCTGCCGGATCATCCCCTATCGCGGGTCGTGGCTGGACTTTGAATTCGACGCCAAGGACATTGTGTTCGCGCGCATCGACCGCCGCCGCAAGCTTCCTGTGACGACGCTGCTTTATGCGCTGGGGCTCGATCAGGAAAGCATCATGGATGCTTACTATGAAACGGTGAACTTTGAGTATCGCCGCGGCGAAGGCTGGTCGACAAAGTTCTTCCCCGAACGCGTTCGCGGCACCCGTCCCACCTTTGATCTGGTTGATGCAGACAGCGGCGAAGTGATTGCCGAAGCAGGCAAAAAGGTCACCCCGCGCGCGGTCAAAAAGCTGATCGACGAAGGCAAGGTGCAGAACCTGCTGGTGCCGTTTGAGCACATCGTCGGCAAGTTCGTCGCCAAGGACATCATCAACGAAGACACCGGCGCGATCTATGTCGAAGCGGGCGATGAACTGACCTGGGAAGTCGACAAAGACGGCGACGTGACCGGTGGTTCGCTCAAAGAGCTGATCGAAGCGGGTATCTTCGAAATTCCGGTTCTCGACATCGACAACGTCAATGTTGGCCCCTACATGCGCAACACCATGGCGCAGGACAAGAACATGAACCGCGACACCGCGCTCATGGATATTTACCGGGTCATGCGTCCGGGTGAACCGCCCACCGTCGAAGCGGCTTCGGCCCTGTTCGACACGCTGTTCTTTGACAGTGAACGCTATGACCTGTCCGCTGTTGGCCGCGTGAAAATGAACATGCGTCTGGCGCTGGACAAGCCCGACACCCAGCGCACGCTGGATCGCGAAGACATCGTTCAGTGTATCAAAGCGCTGGTCGAACTGCGTGATGGTCGTGGCGACGTGGACGACATCGACCACCTTGGGAACCGCCGTGTGCGCTCGGTTGGCGAGTTGATGGAAAACCAGTACCGCGTGGGTCTTTTGCGCATGGAGCGTGCGATCAAAGAGCGCATGTCCAGCGTCGAAATCGACACGGTGATGCCGCAGGATCTGATCAACGCGAAACCGGCTGCTGCCGCCGTGCGTGAGTTCTTTGGCTCAAGTCAGCTGTCGCAGTTCATGGACCAGACCAACCCGCTGTCGGAAGTCACCCACAAACGCCGCCTCTCGGCGCTTGGCCCGGGTGGTCTGACACGTGAACGTGCGGGCTTTGAGGTGCGCGACGTGCACCCGACCCACTATGGTCGGATGTGCCCGATTGAAACGCCGGAAGGTCCGAACATTGGTCTGATCAACTCGCTGGCGACCTTTGCCCGCGTGAATAAATATGGATTCATCGAAACACCTTACCGCGTCGTCAAAGACGCCAAGGTGACCGATGAGGTCCACTATATGTCGGCCACCGAAGAAATGCGGCATACCGTGGCGCAGGCCAACGCCCATCTGGATGGTGAAGGCAAGTTCGAAAACGATCTGGTTTCGACTCGTCAGTCGGGTGACTATACCCTTGCCCCGCGCGAAAACGTTGATCTGATCGACGTGTCGCCCAAGCAGTTGGTATCGGTTGCGGCCTCGCTGATCCCCTTCCTTGAAAACGACGACGCGAACCGCGCTTTGATGGGTTCGAACATGCAACGTCAGGCGGTTCCGACCCTGCGCGCCGAGGCGCCGCTGGTTGGGACGGGCATCGAAGAAGTGGTTGCACGCGACTCGGGTGCGGCGGTTCTGGCCAAACGTGGCGGGATCATCGACCAGGTTGACGCGGAACGAATCGTTATCCGTGCCACCGAAGACCTCGAACTCGGCGACGCGGGCGTTGACATCTATCGCATGCGCAAGTTCCAGCGCTCGAACCAGAACACCTGCATCAACCAGAAACCTCTGGTGAAGGTGGGTCAGCGCGTTGGCAAAGACGAAGTTATCGCGGACGGTCCTTCGACCGATCTGGGGGAACTGGCGTTGGGTAAAAACGTCATCGTGGCCTTCATGCCGTGGAACGGCTACAACTACGAAGACAGTATCCTGATCTCCGAGCGGATCGCCAAGGACGACGTGTTCACCAGCGTGCACATCGAAGAGTTCGAAGTGGCCGCGCGCGATACCAAGCTTGGCCCAGAAGAGATCACCCGCGACATCCCCAACGTCGGTGAAGAAGCGCTGCGCAACCTCGACGAGGCGGGCATCGTTTACATCGGTGCCGATGTTGAACCGGGCGATATTCTGGTCGGCAAGATCACCCCCAAAGGCGAAAGCCCGATGACGCCGGAAGAAAAGCTCCTGCGTGCCATCTTTGGTGAAAAGGCATCTGATGTGCGCGACACCTCGCTGCGGGTCAAGCCGGGTGACTATGGGACCGTTGTTGAGGTGCGTGTATTCAACCGCCACGGCGTTGAAAAAGACGAACGTGCGCTGCAAATCGAACGCGAAGAGATCGAGCGTCTGGCCCGTGACCGCGACGATGAGCTGGCCATCCTGGACCGCAACATCTTTGCCCGTCTCAAAGGCATGCTGCTGGGTAAAACCGCGGTGAAAGGCCCCAAAGGCGTCAAGGCGAACTCGGAAGTGACCGAAGAGCTGCTGGAAACCCTGACCCGCGGTCAGTGGTGGCAGCTGGCCCTGGGCGAAGAGGAAGACGCGAAACATGTCGAAGCGCTGCATGAGCAGTACGGCGTGCAGAAACGTGCCCTTGATGCCCGCTTTGAGGACAAGGTCGAAAAGGTCCGTCGCGGCGACGATCTGCCTCCGGGTGTTATGAAGATGGTCAAGGTCTTCATCGCCGTGAAGCGCAAGCTTCAGCCGGGTGATAAGATGGCCGGTCGCCACGGGAACAAAGGTGTGGTTTCACGCGTTGTTCCAATGGAAGACATGCCGTTCCTCGAAGATGGGACGCCGGTTGATTTCTGTCTGAACCCGCTGGGTGTTCCGTCGCGTATGAACGTCGGTCAGATCCTTGAAACCCATATGGGCTGGGCCGCACGCGCGCTGGGTCTGAAAGTGGACGAGGCTCTGCAGGACTATCGCCGCTCGGGTGACCTGACACCGGTTCGCGAGGCCCTGCGCATCGCCTACGGCGATGATGTCTACGAAGAGGGCATCGAAGGTCTGGACGAAGACGGTCTGGTTGAAATCGCCGCCAACGCATCGCGGGGCGCGCCGATTGCAACGCCGGTCTTTGACGGCGCGAAAGAGGCGGATGTGAACGATGCGCTGGCGCGTGCTGGCTTTGACGAAAGCGGCCAGAGCCGCCTGTTCGATGGCCGCACCGGTGATGAGTTCTCTCGTCGTGTGACCGTGGGTGTGAAGTATCTGCTGAAACTGCACCACCTGGTGGACGACAAGATCCACGCCCGTTCGACCGGCCCGTACTCGCTTGTGACCCAGCAGCCGCTGGGTGGTAAGGCACAGTTCGGTGGTCAGCGCTTTGGGGAAATGGAAGTCTGGGCTCTCGAAGCTTACGGCGCCGCCTACACCCTGCAGGAAATGCTGACCGTGAAATCGGATGACGTTGCTGGCCGGACCAAGGTCTATGAAAGCATCGTCAAAGGCGAAGACAACTTTGAGGCCGGTGTGCCGGAGAGCTTCAACGTTCTCGTCAAAGAAGTCCGCGGCCTTGGCCTGAACATGGAACTCCTGGATGCGGAGGAAGATGAGTAACGCCAAAGGGCCTTTCAAGGCCCTTGAGAAGGCGCTTTGTAAAGCGCCTTTGTGCCGAACTTTTCCCCCGTTTCCCTCTAACTCTGAGGACATCTTATGAACCAGGAACTGACCAACAACCCGTTCAACCCGCTCACCCCCCCCAAGGTGTTTGACGAGATCAAGGTCTCGCTCGCTTCGCCGGAGCGGATCCTCTCTTGGTCTTTTGGTGAGATCAAGAAACCCGAAACCATCAACTACCGCACGTTCAAGCCCGAGCGTGACGGTCTGTTCTGCGCGCGTATCTTTGGCCCGATCAAGGATTACGAATGCCTGTGCGGCAAATATAAGCGCATGAAGTATCGCGGCGTTGTCTGCGAAAAATGCGGTGTGGAAGTCACGCTGCAAAAGGTCCGCCGCGAACGCATGGGCCACATCGAACTGGCCGCGCCCTGCGCGCATATCTGGTTCCTCAAGTCGCTGCCGTCGCGTATCGGCCTGATGCTGGACATGACCCTGCGCGATCTGGAGCGTGTTCTGTATTTCGAAAACTACGTGGTTATCGAACCCGGTTTGACCGATCTGACCTATGGTCAGATGATGACCGAAGAAGAATACCTTGATGCGCAAGACCAATACGGCATGGACGCCTTCACCGCCAACATCGGCGCCGAAGCGATCCGTGAAATGCTGGCGGCGATCGACCTTGAGGCCGAAGCGGAAAACCTGCGCGCCGATCTGAAAGAGGCAACCGGTGAGCTGAAGCCCAAGAAGATCATCAAGCGTCTGAAAGTGGTTGAAAGCTTCCTTGAATCCGGCAACCGCCCCGAGTGGATGGTTCTGACCGTGATCCCGGTCATCCCGCCAGAGCTGCGCCCGCTGGTGCCGCTGGATGGTGGCCGTTTCGCGACCTCGGATCTGAACGATCTGTATCGCCGCGTGATCAACCGGAACAACCGTCTCAAGCGTCTGATCGAACTGCGCGCGCCCGACATCATCGTGCGCAACGAAAAGCGTATGTTGCAGGAATCTGTTGACGCGCTGTTCGACAACGGCCGCCGTGGCCGCGTGATCACCGGCGCCAACAAGCGTCCGTTGAAATCGCTGTCCGACATGCTGAAAGGCAAGCAGGGTCGCTTCCGTCAGAACCTTTTGGGGAAACGCGTCGACTTTTCCGGTCGTTCGGTCATCGTGACCGGCCCCGAGCTGATGCTGCACCAATGTGGTCTGCCGAAGAAAATGGCGCTGGAGCTGTTCAAGCCGTTCATCTATTCGCGTCTTGAGGCCAAAGGCCTGTCTTCGACGGTCAAACAGGCCAAGAAGCTGGTGGAAAAAGAGCGTCCCGAAGTCTGGGATATCCTTGACGAGGTCATCCGTGAGCACCCGGTTCTTTTGAACCGCGCGCCGACATTGCACCGTCTTGGCATCCAGGCCTTTGAACCCACGCTGATCGAAGGCAAGGCGATCCAGCTGCACCCGCTGGTCTGTTCGGCGTTCAACGCGGACTTTGACGGCGACCAGATGGCGGTCCACGTCCCGCTGAGCCTTGAGGCCCAGCTGGAAGCACGCGTTCTGATGATGTCGACCAACAACGTTCTGTCGCCGGCCAACGGCGCGCCGATCATCGTTCCTTCGCAGGATATGATTTTGGGTCTCTACTATGTGACCATCATGCGCGAAGGCATGAAAGGCGAGGGCATGGTCTTCTCTTCGATCGAAGAGGTGGAACACGCTTTGAACGCTGGCGAAGTGCACCTGCACGCCAAGATCACCGCCCGCATTCCTCAGATCGATGAGGAAGGCAATGAGGTGATGGTACGCTTTGAAACCACACCGGGTCGTGTGCGTCTGGGCAGCCTGCTGCCGAAAAACGCCAAGGCTCCGTTTGAGCTGGTCAACAACCTGCTGCGTAAGAAAGACGTGCAGCGCGTCATTGACACCGTCTACCGTTACTGCGGTCAGAAAGAGTCGGTCATCTTCTGTGATCAGATCATGTCGATGGGCTTTAAAGAGGCGTTCAAAGCGGGCATCTCGTTTGGTAAGGCTGACATGGTTATCCCTGACAACAAGTGGGACATCGTTGATGACACCCGCGATCAGGTGAAGGACTTTGAACAGCAGTACATGGACGGCCTGATCACCCAGGGCGAAAAGTACAACAAAGTTGTCGATGCATGGTCAAAGTGTAACGACAAGGTCACCGAAGCGATGATGTCGACCATTTCGGCCGAACAGCGTGACGAAGATGGATCCGTCAAGGAACCGAACTCGGTTTACATGATGGCCCACTCTGGTGCGCGTGGCTCGGTTACGCAGATGAAACAGCTGGGCGGGATGCGTGGCCTGATGGCCAAGCCGAACGGTGACATCATTGAAACGCCGATCATCTCGAACTTTAAAGAAGGTCTGACCGTTCTTGAGTACTTCAACTCGACCCACGGTGCCCGTAAGGGTCTGTCGGATACCGCGTTGAAGACTGCGAACTCGGGTTATCTGACCCGTCGTCTGGTGGACGTGGCGCAGGACTGCATCATCCGTATGGATGATTGCGGCACCGATCGT
Organism: Pelagimonas sp.; assembly: GCA_025210345.1. Taxonomy (GTDB): domain Bacteria; phylum Pseudomonadota; class Alphaproteobacteria; order Rhodobacterales; family Rhodobacteraceae; genus JAOARQ01. Next base: position 173,012 of record JAOARX010000016.1, read on the forward strand.
GCGATCACCGCCGAAGCTGCGGTCAACGACGGCGAAGTCGTGGCAACCCTGGGTGAGCGTATTCTGGGCCGTGTGGCGGCCGATGACATCACGCATCCTGAAACCGGCGCAGTTCTGATCCGCAAGGGTGAACTGATCGACGAACGCATGGCAGATACCGTCGAAGACGCAGGTGTCCAAAACTGCCGCATCCGTTCGCCGCTGACCTGTGAAGCGGAAGAGGGCGTTTGCGCCAACTGCTATGGTCGTGACCTGGCGCGCGGCACCAAGGTGAACACCGGCGAAGCCGTCGGCATCATCGCGGCGCAGTCGATTGGGGAACCCGGAACACAGCTGACCATGCGGACCTTCCACATGGGTGGTGTTGCTCAGGGTTCGAGCCGTTCGTTCCAAGAGGCGTCTCAAAACGGTAAGATCCAGTTTGCCAACCCCGGTGTGATCGAAAACGCCAACGGCGAGAGCATCGTGATGAACCGCAATATGCAGGTTTTGATCGTCAATGATCAGGGCGAAGAAATCGCATCCCACAAGATGGGTTACGGTTCCAAGCTCTTCGTGAAAGACGGCCAGGACATTGCGCGCGGTGACAAGCTCTACGAATGGGACCCCTACACCCTGCCGATCATCGCTGAGAAGGACGGTGTCGCCAAGCATGTCGACCTTGTGAACGGCGTGGCCGTGCGTGAGGAAACCGATGATGCGACCGGTATGACCCAGAAGATCGTGATCGACTGGCGCGCGGCCCCCAAAGGCAACGAGCTCAAGCCCGAGATCATCTTGATGGATGCCGATGGGGAACCCCTGCGCAACGATCAGGGCAACCCGATCACCTATCCGATGTCGGTTGACGCCATTTTGTCCTGTGAAGACGGGCAAGAGGTCAAAGCCGGTGACGTTGTTGCGCGTATCCCGCGCGAGGGCGCCAAGACCAAGGATATTACCGGTGGTCTGCCGCGTGTTGCGGAACTGTTCGAAGCGCGTCGTCCCAAGGATCACGCAATCATCGCGGAAATCGATGGTTACGTGCGCTTTGGCAAGGACTACAAGAACAAGCGCCGCATCGCGATTGATCCGGCTGATGATGCTCTTGAGCCCCGCGAATATATGATCCCCAAAGGCAAGCACATTCCCGTCGTGGAAGGTGACTTTATCCAGAAGGGTGACTATATTATGGACGGCAACCCGGCTCCGCACGACATCTTGTCGATTATGGGGATCGAGGCGCTGGCCAACTACATGATCGACGAAGTGCAGGACGTTTACCGTCTGCAGGGCGTTAAGATCAACGATAAGCATATCGAAGTGATCGTGCGCCAGATGCTGCAGAAATGGGAAATCCTGGACAGCGGGGACACCACCCTTCTCAAGGGTGAACATGTGGACAAGGCCGAGTTCGTTGCGGCGAACGAAAAGGCCGAGTCCAAGAATGGTCGTCCCGCCAAAGGCGAGCCGATCCTCTTGGGGATCACCAAGGCCTCGCTGCAGACCCGGTCGTTCATCTCGGCGGCATCCTTCCAGGAAACCACCCGCGTGCTCACCGAAAGCTCGGTTCAGGGCAAGAAGGACAAGCTGGTCGGTCTCAAGGAAAACGTTATCGTGGGTCGCCTGATCCCTGCGGGGACCGGTGGGGCAACCCAGCGCGTGCGCCGCATCGCGACCGAACGCGACAATGTCGTGGTCGAAGCGCGCCGCGAAGAGGCCGAACAGGCCGCGATGCTGGCCGCTCCGGAGCAGGGCATGGATATGCCCGAAGAGTTCGGAGATATCATCGTCGACACGCCGGAAAGCCGCGAGTAAGCGACACAAAGACGGTATTGAAAGCGCCCTCGGATCTCCTCCGGGGGCGTTTTCGCATTGCAGCCCCGGATATGCCCGCATAGCAAGGGTACAGGTGATTGTTCGGAGGCAGAATGGCCCAGCCCGGTTTTCAGGCGCAGACCGCGCGCATCCAGATCGTGGCCCAGCGGGACGCATTGAATTTTCTCGATATTCAAAGCGGGGCTTTGCCCGAACCGTGCTCACCGTTGGACGTGTACCGTGCCGCCAGCGTCCCGATGCGGCGATTGACCTGGGCCTTTTGGGTCAGAGACGCGATATCCGGCCTGTTTGGTGTCGCCCCCATTCGCGGCTTTTGTGGCGATGTTCCGAACGCGCTGCGTGTCGGTGACATGCTGGATTTCTTCACGGTTGAAGGGATCAGCGAAACCCAGTTGGTGCTGACGGCGCGGGATCGTCATCTTGATGTCATGACCTGCATCGTGAGCGCGGACCAAACGCTGACGATCACATCGTCGGTGGTTACCCACAACCTGTTCGGCCGGGCCTATATGCTGGTCGTCGGTCCGGCGCACCGCGTGATTGTGCGACGTCTGCTGCGCAAGCTGGCACAGGACCAACTGACCTAGAGCGTTCGACCTTTAACCTGAAACGTCATGAGGCAAGAATGTCCCGAGAGTGCTGCGGGCATGGCAGGGTATTCGTGCCTCAAGTTTAAGGTCGGGCGCTCTAAATCCCCGAAACCATGCAGGGAACTTTGTCGCGAACAGCGTGGCGGTGTCGCTTGTGCACTGCTAAGTCAGCGCTATGACCCTTTCCGAAAACACCCGCGGTGCGCTGTTGATGATGGTTTCTATGGCTGCGTTTACCTTTGGCGACACCTGCGTCAAAGCCCTGAGTGGCGACATGCCTTTGTCCCAGGTTCTGGTGTTGCGCGGGGTGCTGGCCACCGTGGCGATCTATCTTTTGGCGCGGGGGATGGGGCAGTTGCGCTGGCGCATTCCAGCAAGAGAGATGGGCCTTGTCACCGTCCGATGCATCGGCGAAGTGGGCGCGGCTTTTTTCTTTCTTCAGGCGCTGTTTCATATGCCCCTGGCCAATGTCACCGCGCTGTTGCAGATGTTGCCCCTGACCGTGACGCTTGGCGGGGCCCTGTTCTTTTCCGAGCCGGTGGGTTGGCGCCGCTGGAGCGCGATTGTCGTAGGCTTTGTCGGCATGCTTTTGATTGTGCAGCCGGGAACAGAGGGGTTTGACCGCTATACGATTTACGGATTGCTTGCGGTGGTGTTCGTCACGGTGCGCGACCTGTCAACGCGGCGCCTGTCGTGGGATGTCCCGTCGTTGACGGTGACGCTTTGGGCCTCTGTCGCAGTGCTGATATTCGCGGCGGCCCTATCGCTGGGGGAAACCTGGGTTCCGCTGACGACGCGCAATCTTCCGCTGCTGCTGGGATCTGCCTTTTTCATTATTGGCGGCTACAGTTTCAGTGTGTTCGTCATGCGAGTGGGTGAGGTCAGCTTTACCGCACCCTTTCGATATACCGGGTTGCTATGGGCGCTGCTTTTGGGGTGGCTGGTGTTCGGGGACTGGCCGGATCGCGTCACGTTGACCGGCGCGGCCATCGTTGTGGCAACGGGGTTCTACACCTTGTTGCGTCAGGCAAAGACGCGCCGTACCTGATCGGCATCAATGGCAAAAAGACGCTGGATCTCGGCCTCTTCCTGCGCATTGAGGCGCGGCAGATCGACAGGTTTCACATGGGCCTTTTGGCGGGAATCATTGTGGTCGTTGTGTCCGCGCACATACATGATTTCGTCGGTAAAGGTGACGGTGGGCATAAAGCGGTTCAGCTTGTTATGGCCGAAATTCATGATGCTCTGACGCACGCCGGGCTTGACCGCGACGGCCTGCGCAACGCCCCAGTAGGGGGTGACCTGGACTTCACCACAGATCCCCGCATGGTCCGGGCGCGCGACGTATCCCCGGTTCCAGTCAAAGGCCACCAGCCGGTTCTTTTGCAACAGCGGGGCACAGTCCTGCGCGGCCTGTTTCAGACGTTCGACAAAATTGACCGCGACCGCGTCGTCATCGTCATGGCGGAACTGAAGGCAGGGCTGATCAAGATCGCGGGCGGCGTTGATCACATCCTGACAGACCTTGCGATGCGGACCGGGGGGGCGCGCGTCAATCACCGCCTGTGGAAAGTCGGCAATGAGATCCGCCAACCGTTGCAGATAGGTCTCGGGCATCTGGTCACCGACGAGGATGACAAAGGTAAAATTCGGGTCGGTTTGTGATTTCAACCCGGGCAGGCAGATGGTTTCAAAATGCCGAAACCTCTCTTCGATCCGATCCGGGGCATAGAGATAGGCAATCCGATCTTCGAGCCTTTGGTGTTCGACCTGAAAGCCGCCTTCGGCCGGATAGGAAAAGCGGCATAAGCCGATGACTTGCATGGAGGATAACCCTGAACTATTGCCTGTTCATGCATGGCATTGCCCCGGCCCGCTGGCAAGAGCTCTGCCCTGTTGACAAGTCGCGCGACTCTTCGTATACGCGCGTCAATCCGTGTGGGGAGATCCACGCGTTTTACCCATATCAAGGGTCAAGATCCGAGCGCATACTTGCTCGCATCCTCTGTAAGCCCGCCGCGACATTGTCCCCGGTACGGAAATGTTGCGGCTTTTTCGCCGTTTGCGCATCTGATTGCGCAGGGCACACGCCGGTGAGCTGTTTGGTCCGAATGGGCCGGGGCAGGGCGCCAGAAATCAACCTGTGTCCTTCGGGACACGCACATTTGTGAGAAGCACGGGGAATATAACCGCATGCCCACGATCCAGCAGCTGATCCGCAAACCGCGTCAGCCCAAAGTCAAACGTTCGAAGTCGCAGCACCTTGAACAGTGCCCGCAAAAACGCGGCGTTTGCACACGCGTTTACACCACGACGCCCAAAAAGCCGAACTCGGCGATGCGTAAAGTTGCCAAGGTTCGCCTGACCAACGGTTACGAAGTCATCTCGTACATCCCCGGTGAAAGCCACAACCTTCAGGAGCACTCGGTGGTTCTGATCCGCGGTGGTCGTGTAAAAGACCTTCCGGGTGTGCGTTACCACATCCTGCGCGGTGTTCTGGATACCCAGGGCGTCAAAGACCGTAAGCAACGCCGTTCGAAGTACGGCGCGAAGCGTCCCAAGTAAGACTAAGAAGAGGATACTGATATGTCCCGTCGTCACGCCGCTGAAAAGCGCGAAGTCCTGCCCGACGCCAAATACGGTGATCGCGTATTGACCAAATTCATGAACAACCTGATGTACGATGGCAAGAAATCTGCCGCGGAAAAGATTGTTTACAATGCCCTGGACCGTGTTGAAAACAAGGTCAAGCGCGCACCGGTTGAGCTGTTCCACGAAGCGCTCGACAACATCAAACCCTCGGTCGAAGTTCGTTCGCGCCGCGTGGGTGGTGCAACCTACCAGGTGCCCGTCGAAGTGCGCCCCGAGCGTCGCGAAGCGCTGGCCATCCGCTGGTTGATTTCTGCGGCTCGCTCGCGCAATGAGAACACAATGGAAGAACGCCTCGCCGGTGAACTGCTGGACGCTGTACAGTCCCGCGGTGCTGCTGTTAAGAAGCGCGAAGATACTCACAAGATGGCAGACGCGAACAAAGCGTTCAGCCATTACCGCTGGTAATCTTGGCTTAGGACCAACACAATGGCACGCGAATATACGCTCGAACATTACCGTAACTTCGGTATCATGGCGCACATCGATGCAGGTAAAACCACCTGCTCGGAACGCATTCTGTTTTACACTGGTAAATCCCACAACATTGGTGAGGTGCACGATGGTGCGGCCACCATGGACTGGATGGAGCAGGAGCAGGAACGCGGCATCACCATCACCTCGGCTGCGACCACCACATTCTGGGAACGCACCGAAGATGGCAAAACCGCTGACAGCCCCAAGCACCGTCTGAACATCATCGACACCCCCGGCCACGTTGACTTCACCATCGAAGTTGAGCGTTCGCTGGCGGTTCTCGACGGTGCCGTCTGTGTTCTGGACGCCAACGCTGGTGTTGAACCCCAGACCGAAACCGTGTGGCGTCAGGCTGACCGCTACAAGGTTCCGCGCATGGTGTTCGTCAACAAGATGGACAAGATCGGCGCGGACTTCTTCAACTGCGTTCACATGATCGAAGACCGCACCGGCGCACGCGCTGTTCCGGTTGGTGTTCCGATTGGTGCAGAAACCGAGCTGGAAGGCCTGGTTGACCTGGTGACCATGAAAGAATGGCTGTGGCAGGGCGAAGATCTGGGCGCATCCTGGATCCACGCAGAGATCCGTCCCGAGCTGCAGGACATGGCAAATGAGTGGCGCGAAAAGATGGTCGAAGCGGCCGTCGAGCAAGACGAAGAAGCTATGGAAGCCTATCTCGAAGGCGAAGAGCCCGATGTCGAGACCCTGCGCAAACTGCTGCGCAAAGGCACTTTGAATCTGGACTTCGTTCCGGTTCTGGGTGGCTCGGCGTTCAAAAACAAAGGTGTTCAGCCGCTGCTGAACGCTGTGATCGACTATCTGCCCAGCCCGCTGGACGTTGTTGATTACATGGGCTTTAAACCCGGTGACGAAGAAGAAGTTCGTGACATTGCCCGCCGTGCGGACGATGAGATGGCCTTCTCGGGTCTGGCGTTCAAAATCATGAACGACCCCTTCGTTGGCTCGCTGACCTTTACCCGCATCTACTCGGGTACAATGAACAAGGGCGACACCGTCCTGAACTCGACCAAAGGTAAGAAAGAGCGCGTCGGTCGTATGATGATGATGCACTCGAACAACCGTGAAGAGATCGAAGAAGCCTTTGCAGGCGACATCATCGCGCTGGCGGGTCTGAAAGACACCACCACCGGTGACACCCTGTGTGACGC